>DHQL01000018.1:97912-409534 GCA_002408085.1 Spirochaeta sp. UBA5339 | reverse complement strand
CTGCCGAGAAGTCCTGGATGCTGCCGGAGGCTCCTGTGGCGGCCATATCCTGAAAGGCTCTGATCAGACCGAGAACTGTTCCCAGAAGTCCCAGGGAGGGGGAGGAGGCGGAGAAAAAACTGATCAGCCAGATTCCCTTCTCCATCTCTCTGTTCAGAAGAGCCCCGTGCCGTTCCAGTATTTCATTTCTGATTTTTTCGGGCATACCGGCTGTTGTGTTTGAGATGCGGCGCATTCTGGCACTCTGGGAGTGATGATTCTTTACTCCTGCTGTTCTGATAAAGTATATGATTCGCTCAAAGGCAAGAAAGAAAGTTGCCAGAAAGGCTACGAAGAGAATCCAGTTGATGGCTCCCCCCATCCTGATATATTCAAAAACAGTCATAGTCTCTCCATATTATTTGATTAAATATGAGCAATATTAAATTGGTTGGATATGTGGAAACTCACACCTGGATGTGAGCTCCCTTGATTTAAAGACAATGTCTTGCAGGTGATTGCACGCTAATTATCAATACTGGTATCTGGCTCCAACATATACAACCACTCCATCGCTGGTTCCGAAGGCATCTTCCATACTTTCATCATCCTCTCCATTGGTAAAAGAGAAGTTGTTCAGAAGGTTTTTTACTCCTCCATAGATGGACAGTCTGTCCTCAAGCAGGGGCTGTTCCACTCTTATATTGGCAATAAGATAGTCAGGGGACTTAGTCTCCTCGTCAACATTTCTGACTGACGGGGCATACCATGTGGCATTTAAGCTGTATGTTGTTTTGCTGCAGGGGATTGTGTAGGCAACAGATCCCTTGACCTGGTGAGGAACTTTACCGGTCAGTTCAACAAGCTCACCCTCTTCGATGGACCGCATAAAAAGGTAGTTGTAGGAGAGGGAGGTATTCCAGTTTCCTGAGTTATAATTTCCCTGCAGGTTGTAGCCTGTAGAGATAACTTCACCGATATTTTCATAAATCCGGTACCAGCTTCCGTCTTCTTCATCGTATCTTACTCTCTCGATCATATCTTCCAGGTAGGTGAAGTAACCGTTTGCTGTGAGTGTCAGCCCTTTCACAGGCTTGATGTCGGTACCCAGAGTGGCTGTATAGGAGGTTTCGGGTCTCAAGTCCGGGTTACCATAGGCTTTCCAGAAACTGTTGTACTTCTGGGTAAAGGTGGGGACTCTATATCCCATACCGGCGGAGGCACGCAGAATAACAGTATCGTTCACGTCGAACCGGGCACTCAGCTTGGGGGTCAGGTTGAAGCTTAGCTCTTCGTCTTCGGCCATTTCAGAGTCATCCACGGGGATAGAGATCATCATACGGGCACCGGGAATCAGCTGCAGTCTGCCGAAGCTCATCATATCCTGAGCAAACAGACTGGTGTAGAGGGAAGAGTAATTATCATCGGCATCTTCATATGTGGAATAGATTGTATTGATCCCTGCCAGAAGGTTGTGACTGGCGCTCAGATCGTTCTGATAGCGGATCTCCGCCTCATAATCGCCAAATACCGTAGAGCTTTCATCGTCATAACTTCCGTCAAAGTACTTGTCTTTGCTGACAGTATTGTAGTTACGGGCGGAAAAGAAGCCTCCGATGCTCTGCCGTTGCCCCAGGGCAACGTTAAAGTTCATCGTACCGCTGAGGGAGTCATAGTTTCTGTTATAATAGGATGGTTTATTGTCGGTACTCTTGAAATCTTCCAGTTCAGTGGAAGCATAGTTTCCGGAAATGCTGATATCACTGCCTTCGGCAAACTGCCAGCCCATAAGTCCCCTGACGTTGTACTTCAGGGACTGAGCTATGGAGTATTCTCTATACTCTTCTCCTGTATCGGGGTATACGGCATCTTCATAGTTTCCGCTGTTATAGTTGTATCCCACAGAAGCCTCTGTACGGAATACATCCCCCCTGTAGGAGATACCGGCGTCACCGGTAAACTGTCCGTTACTGCCCGCTTCCTGGCCGATGGTAAAGTTCAGAGTGTTTTCCCCGGTCTTTTTGGTAATAATGTTGATAACCCCGGCAATAGCATCGGATCCGTAGAGGGCCGAGGAAGAACCGTACATAACCTCAATCTGTTCAACATTGTACATGGATATCTGAGACAGAACATCCGAGGAATCACCTGCAGCAATGGCAATGCCGTCTACAAGAATTTTAACATATTCATCGGAAAAGCCGTTCATCTGAAAGGGTTCTGAGCTCCCTATTGATCTTCCCGTATAGCTGAGGCCCGGAATCGAGTTGAGGGCTTCAGAGAGAGTGTGGGCCCCGGACTGTTCGATCTCCTCTTTAGTCAGAACCTGAACAGATTCGACGGTATCATCGAGGTTCTGTTCCACCTTATCCGCCGTAACAACAATAATATAGTCAGACGAGGATGTCTCTTCAGCAGGTGAAGATACATCCTCAGAAGAAGCTGCATCCTGGGCAAACACCGGCATAAGCAGCAGGGAGATTAATCCCAGGGATGTAATCAATTTTCTATAGTTATTAGCCATTGCTAACTCCTGTGTGTTTTTTTTAAAAAGATCTATATGTTTTCTGAAAAAAAAGCCAGAAAACCGGGGCTTATTGAGAATTTTTATCAAATAAGACTAATTTAGTGAGATAAACCTAATAAAACGATATAACTGGATACAGATGCTATATAGCCCGAGCTAGACACTCATTAGAAATTGATATATAACACATTATTGTTAATACTAATTAAGTTAAATTATGCTAACAATGTTAGAGTTTTTGACTTTGTGCTGTAACAATGAAAAGGTGTTAATTTCTTTGCTATAAAAAAATAGAGGTTCCCCAATGTCCGAGAGTATTGAAGAGAAATATCAGAAGATTCATGAATCCCTGAGAAGCCAGGGTTACCGCATTACCAGACAAAAAAAGCTGGTTATCTCAACGATTCTTATGTACCCGGAATCCAATTGTAAAGAGTTGTGTATTTTAGCCGGAAAAATAGATGAGAACATCAGTCTGGCAACTGTATACCGCACCGTAAAACAGCTGGAGGATTTAGGCTATTTAAAAAGCCGTCTGATCTCAATTTCCTGAAAAAATATCAATATAAATAAACCGGTTTTTAAATCTCAAAATTAAGGAATAATATGATTTCATTTATTAAGAATCACACTTTAACCCTTGCTCTGCTTCCGGTACTGGTGATCCTCTCCTTTACCTCTCTTTTTGTCGGGGTCATAGATGTGACACCGGCATCCCTGTTCTCAGGTGATCAGGAGACAGTTCTGATCTTCTTTGCCTCCAGGGTGCCCCGGCTTCTGGCACTATTATGCACAGGGACCGGCATGAGCGTGGCGGGACTGATAATGCAGCAGCTGTGCGCCAATAAGTTTGTATCCCCCACAACAGGGGCCACCATTTCGTCTTCTCAGCTGGGTATTCTGCTTGCCATGCTTTTTATGCCCGCTTCCACCCTGTGGGGCCGTGCCCTCTTCGCCTTTCTTTTTGCCATTCTGGGCACCTGGACTTTTGTCTTCTTTATTATGAAGATCCAGTTCAAGGATGTGGTGATGGTGCCTCTGGTGGGGATCATGTTCGGAAATATCATCTCGGGAATCACGACCTTCCTGGCCTTTAAATTCGAAATGACCCAGGCCCTTACCTCATGGCTGACGGGACACTTTTCCTCGGTTATCCGGGGGCGTTACGAAATAGTCTATCTGGTAGTCCCCCTGGTGATCATCGCTTTTATGTTTTCCAGTTATTTCAATATCGTGGGTATGGGGAAAGATTTCTCCAAAAACCTGGGAGTTCATTACAAGGGGGTTCTGTTTACGGGACTGACTATAGCAGCGGTTATAACGGCGTCCATTGTGGTGGTTGTAGGGTCTATTTCCTACATCGGCCTGATCGTTCCCAACGTTGTCGCCATGTATAAGGGAGATAATATTAAGGGAACTCTCTTTGATGTAGCCCTATTCGGTTCTCTCTTCGTTGTAGCCTGCGATATGGTCGGCCGGGTATTGATTGCTCCCTTTGAACTGCCCATTGAGCTTATTGTGGGAGTTGTGGGCAGCGTCCTGTTTATAGGTCTTCTCTTTTACAGGCTGAAACACGGTAACAGAGCCATAAGGCGGGTCAGACAAAGAGGGGAGGCAACAACATGATTCTTCAGAAAGAACAGGGACGGAAAATTGCAGTTTTATCCATCCTGGTTGCAGCAGCTGCCATTTCATACATGCTGATTAATGTTGACTTTGGAAACACCCGTTTTTTTCATTACTCCATGAGAATAAGGACTCCGAAACTTATCACCATGTTTATTGTGTCCTTTGCCATAGGCAGTGCCGCCATCGTTTTTCAGACCCTGGTAAACAATACCATTGTTACGCCCTGTCTTCTGGGGATGGATGCTCTTTATACCATGCTCCATACGGCGGTGGTCTTTTTTGCCGGAACCGGCAGCATACTGGTACTGAACCGCAGGCTTGCCTTTGGGGTGGATATCCTGCTCATGGGCCTGATCGGTACCTTTATCTATGATTTCCTTTTCCGGAAGACCAAACATAATATCCTCTATGTCCTGTTGATCGGAACGGTTATGAGTTCTCTCTTCGGCAGCCTTCAGAGTGTTATGACAAGGGTTATGGATCCCAATGACTATGATGCCCTCCTGGCAACCCTTGTTGCCAGCTTCAGTAACATGAATTCTCAGATAATATGGGCTGCTGTTGTCCTCCTTGCCGGGGTAATGATCTTTCTGCGCCGTGATATCGCCCTGCTGGACATTATAGCTCTGGGAAAGGATCAGGCTATCAATCTCGGGGTCGATTACAACCGCAGCATCCGGCGTCTGCTTCTGGGAGTAACATTGTATATTGCCATAGCCACGGCTATGGTCGGCCCACTGGCCTTTATGGGATTGATTACGGCCAATCTGTCCCGGAAGTTTTTCAAAACCTATAAGCACAGCTATCTGATTATGGGATCTGCTCTCTTTGGAATGATGATGCTCATTGGCGGTGAAATTATGGTTCAGCAGATCTTTGCCTACAATATCCCCATCAGTGTGTTTATCACCGTGGCCGGAGGTCTCTACTTTTTATATCTGTTATTAACTCAGAAGAAGGCGTAAGAACATGAAAATAAGAAACTTAACGAAAAAATATGATGAGAATGTGGTTGTAGATTCCGCAAACTTTGAAATTCCACAGGGGAAGATCCTCTCTCTTATCGGACCCAACGGCGCCGGGAAATCAACTGTCATGGGCATGATTTCCCGGCTTATCGCCAGGGACGCGGGAATCATCGATTTTGACGGAAAAGATATATCACGGTGGAAGGACAGGGAGCTCTCCAAGCGCCTGGCCATACTGACCCAGCAGAATTCCATTCAGATGAGACTGACTGTTCGTGAGCTGGTAGCCTTCGGACGATTCCCCTATTCAGGGAGTCATCTGAATGAGGAGGATCAGGCCATCATCGACCGTTCCATAAAGTATATGGAGCTTGAAGAGATGGAGCATTGCTTTATCGATGAACTTTCGGGAGGACAGCGGCAGCGGGCCTATATCGCCATGGTCATAGCCCAGGACACTGATTATGTCCTCCTTGATGAGCCAACCAACAATCTGGATATATACCATGCTTCCAACATGATGAAGATGGTAAGAAAACTATGTGATGAGCTGGGGAAAACGGTTGTGCTGGTTTTGCATGAAATCAACTATGCGGCCTTTTACTCGGACTATATATGCGCTTTTGTAGGAGGGAAGATAGAGAAGATCGGCACGGTAAATGAGGTCATGACCAAGGAGAACCTCTACGAAATCTATAATGTGGATTTTGAAATAATGGAGATCGAGGGCAAACCTCTCTCAATTTATTATTAAACAGAATTATCTAAACAGGAGTAAACAAGTATGAGAATCAGATATACAGTTTTAACGGCACTTATGACACTTACAGCAGTAATACCCGCCTTTGGTTCTGGTCAGACAGACACACCCCCGGCAGCAGGCGAAACAATTAGCATCGAAAGCTATAACGGGGCCAGAGAGGTGATCTCTCTGACTATTCCCAAAAATCCTCGGCGGGTTGCCATTCTCGATATGGCTTCACTGGATATTATTGATGCTCTGGGCATGGGAGACCGGGTTGTCGGAACGGCCTCTACAAGTATTGATTACCTGAGAAAATACTCTGATGATTCCAGTCTTGCAAAGCTGGGAACCGTTAAAGAGGCTGATCTGGAAGCGGTTATGAGATCCAATCCCGATGTTATTTTCATCGGCGGACGTTTAGCCCCTTCCTACGATGCCTTAAGTGAAATCGCGCCCGTTGTTTTTCTTGAAACAGCTACTGAAGCCGGTCTCTATGAAACGGTAAAAAAGAATGCTGCCACCATCGCTTCAATTTTCAGTATGGAAGCCGAGGCTGCCGATATGATGGCTCACTATGAAAAACAGATTGGGGAGCTTAGGGAGCTGGCTGCAGGCAAAACTGCCATTATCGGTATGTGTACCATGGGTGGATTCAATGTTCTTGGAGATAACGGCAGATGCTCGATCATTGGTAATGAGATCGGATTTACCAATGTGGGTGTGGAGATGGCCAGTTCCATGGCTGCCCGGCGTAGTGGTTCCCGTTCCGAAGGAGGCTCCCGTCCCGAAGGGGGAGCACCCGCCAGTCAGTCGACCGCATCCAATGCTCCCTCTCACGGAAATGAAGTCTCCTTTGAGTTCCTTGTGGACAGGGACCCCGACTATGTATTCATTCTGGACAGGGATGCCGCCATTGGAACCAACGGTGTAAAACCGGCCAGGGATATTATGGAGAATGAGCTGGTTCGTTCTACATCAGTGTATCAGAACGGAAATCTTGTGTATCTGGGAAATCCCGGTATCTGGTATACCGCTGAGGGTGGTATCAGAGCCTTCGGATATATGCTGCAGGATCTGGAAGCCGCACTGAACTAGAGCAAAATCCAAGTCCTGGTCCAGACTGATCAGGATTGCCGGCTTGCAGTAATAAAATTGTACTACAGGCAGGCCGGCAACCTTCCCCCCCCCTTTTATTCCACTCTGATTATGACTCTTTTATATCTGGTCAGGGGAGGTTGTCCCTTGTCTGTAACAGCAAGAATGATATGAATTGTTCCATTGCGGAATACTCTTTCTGTGGGCACAGTGAACCTGGCTTTTGCCTTGTCAGAGTCTTCAATCTCTATGGGATTCCCTGTAAGGGCCTTGGATACGGAAAATGTTCCCGCCTCGCCGTAGTAGAACCACTTGAAAGAGAGGTCATCCCCGTCGGGGTCCCAGGAGCCGGCGGCACTCAGTTCAACTGTCTCACCCGGGCGGGCTTCAAGATGGGCTGGATGATCCAGCACGGGAACCGGCGGATGGTTGGCCTCTTCCACAGATTTAACGGTCCAGTCCATGCGTGCGGCAAAGTCATTCTGAAAGGCTTCCCTCCACCGCCAGATTGTTGTCTTGTTTGTGGTGTACCACTGGCCGTCCACACCCATCACCTCATCTTCCGCATCGCTGTAGAAGGCCCTTGTTTCGGGCTCAGAAAACCATTTTTTTGTTGGGGGCAGGTAGTATTCGTAGCGGCCGCCCCAGCTGCCCCACTCAGGGTGCTCCGAGTCACCCAGTCCGTTATTGATCAGGTAGAGGAATGTGGGTGTGTCCCCCTCCATCAGAAATTTGGATGAGGGATACTGTTTCCCTAAGGGACCCTTGGACTGGATATGCTCTGCCAGCCAGGGGTTGTCCACGATACTGAAGTCCGCCCCGGGAAAGCGTCCATGGAACCTGTCTCCGCTTATGCCGCTCCATGTTGCCATATGGTAGGCGCCTCCCGCATGAAATCCGGGACTGGCAATATAGAAGAGCTCCGGGAAGGTCTTTCTCATCCAGGGAGCCGAGTCGTCCTGGTCGGAGATCGTGTAGACCCGGAGCTTTTTAACGGCGGATTCAAGTTCTTCGGGACTTCTCTCATTCCGGATCTTCCAGAGGGCCTGGGCCAGTACGCTGGGACCGCCCCATACAAGAACCCACAGGGGACGCTCGTCCTCCCTGTTCAGGGCCCTGATCAGCAGTTCCGATCCTTCAGAGTCCTTCCCTTCTCCCACACCTTCCATCCCGTACAGGGGAAGCCCTTCCTTTACAAGGGCCATAAGAGCATCTCCCTCGGGATATCCGGCTTCATGTTTTTCAAGGTTGTCCCTGACCTCGGTATAGGCTCCGACAATATCCCGGATTCTCCAGGCTGCGGTTCTATCCTGCAGGTGAATTGAGGTCGTGGCCACAAGACCCTCAATATCAAAGTGATTGGCATAGGTCAGAAAGCGGACCATGGACATGGCATCATCGGGCTCATTCTCGATATCTGTCAGTACAAAGACTCTGTGTTTGTTCATTCTTTCTCCGGGGGGGTATTTCGATAACTATTGATATTATTGCCGGAGATGGGAAGAGTCAAGCGAAAACAAGGCTAAAGGAAAATATTCGGAGATTCTAACGATTGGAAAAGAAAGCTTTCTGATGTTTCTTCTTTAATCTTCACAGCTGTGAAGCTGCAGGTCCAGAGCTCCCACAGAGATACTGATCTCCCGGAGAGAGAGGGCCAGAGAGAAGAGCAGACAGATCAGGCTGGCGGCGAAGCTGATCTCACCGAAGAGGGTGAGGGAGAAGAAGAGAAAGAGCATGGATACCACACAGAGGAAGAAGGCAGTGACACCGAGAATCTGCATATTCCGAATCAGGTAGATCCGCCTGCGGAGATTTTCAATCTGTCCGGTCACATACTTGTCATTGCGGTAGCGGTCACAGAGGTCCCGGATCAGGCCGGCAATGGTCAGGTAGCGGTTGGTATAGGCCAGAAGCAGCAGTGATATGGCCGGGAAGAGCAGGGCCGGGGTTGTGAGGGTCATTTCCATCAATTTCTCCTTGGGTCTTAATGTGGAATAAATGATAGTACAAAAGTTCAGGGAAATCCTGTCTAGTTCTTACTGATTTTCTGACTGTCCTGTAAAGCGGTCTATTGAAGATTTGTTTCCAAATCACTCCCTCAGTGGGACAGAGACCATTGAGCTTCCTGCTTCTGGAACAGGAGCTCTGAATGTGGACAAAACTCTGAAAAAGCCGGCTGCTGAACCCAGTTATCTGCTACTTCCCATTCATAATCGAGGGGAGATACATCTGTCCGGCCTTCAGTGTTTAGGGGCTCATGAACTGGGCCCTCACCATGGCAGCGAATATACCGTTCTGCTTCTGCAGTTCATCGGGGGCCCCCGTTTCGGCAATCCGGCCCTCCTTGAGGACCACGATCTTATCCGCCCCGGACACGGTTCTCATTCTGTGGGCAATAATAAGTACGGTTTTCTCCCTGATCAGTTCGCTCAGGGCCTTCTGTATCAGGCTCTCGTTCTCAGCATCCAGGGAGGCGGTAGCTTCATCCAGCAGGATAATGGGAGCATTTTTCAGCATGGCCCGGGCTATGGAAATCCTCTGCCTCTCACCGCCTGAGAGTTTCTCTCCGTTCTCTCCGATCATGGTCTCGTAACCCAGAGGCAGGCTCTGAACAAAGTTATCGCAACAGGCCATCCGGGCCGCCTCGAGTACCTCTTCGTCTGTGGCATCCTTTCGACCCAGACGGATATTTTCCATTATGGTGGTGTTGAAGAGGGTTACATCCTGGAAGACCACAGAGTAGTACTGGAGCAGGGTTTCCGGGTCTATCCTGGAAATATCCTCTCCTCCCAGGGTTATCTTTCCCGAGTCAATGTCCCAGAATCGGGCAGATAGTCTGGCAACCGTGCTCTTTCCTCCTCCTGAAGGCCCGACCAGAGCGGTTACCTCACCCTGTCTGGCTGTAAAGCTGACGTTGTGGAGGGTTTGAACATCTTCCAGGTAGGAGAAGTTCACATCTGAAAACTCAATATCAAAGTTTTCGGGGGAAAACTCCCTGCTTCCCTCCTGACGGGGCATATTATCCATCTCCCTCATGCGGCGGATACGGACATTGAGATAAATCAGGGCGGCGAAGTTGTCAAAGGCGGACATAACGGGCACATAGATTCTTGAGGTGATCACCAGAAAGGCAATGTAGGAGAATACACTGAGCTTTCCCGCGCTGAGAAGATAGGCTCCGGCGATTATAACAGTGGGGAGCCCCAGTTTCAGGACTACATAGGACATATTGATAAAGGCTCCCAGAAGGAGTTCTCCCTTGATCATCTTCTTTTCAAAACTGTCGAGAGCACTGTTCAGGCGGGATGCGAAATACTCCTCCCTGTTGTAGGCTTTGATCTCGTGAACAAGGTCCAGCTCCTCCTGAATATTGTCAGAAATATCCCGCTTGACCCGGTAGAGCTTCTTATGCTCCCTTGCCTGAAAGGCCGAGGACAGAAAAAACACCAGGGCCGCAGCGGGGAGTACCCAGAATACCGCCAGGGCCATCTTCCAGTTGTAGAAGAAGAGCATCACCGTGATGATCAGCACGTTAATGATAGAAGCATAGAGCTGGGGTACTGTATGGGAGAAGAGCTGTTCAATCTGGGTGGCGTCCTCCATTATCGTGGAACTAAGATCCGCGATATCCTTCTTGCCGAAGAAGGCCAGGGGCAGTTTGCGAAGGGTTTCGGCAAGACTGATTCGCCGCCTGGAACTCTCACCATAGATCCGTGTATAGGTTGAGTCATACTGAATATAGGCAAAGACAAACATGACGATGAAGAAGACCAGGGACATCAGCAGGTAGGGGAGAATCGCGGGGTCCGGCATGGTTCCTCCCGTCAGCAGGGGGACAAGATACTGGTCAATGAAACTGAATCCCAGAATTACGGGCAGCATAAAACTGAGATAGAGAAGGGAGGTCAGGAAGATGGACATAAGGAAGTCTTTGGCCCCTTTTTCGGACATGGCATAAAGATTTTGAAAAAACTTGATCATTTTACTCTCCTAATGTCACGGTCTCTCTGGCCGCGACCTTCCAGGCAATGGATTTCTGATACTCATCCCACATTCCGCTGTACAGGCCTCTCTGGGCAAGCAGTGCATCATGGGTTCCCGATTCGGCAATCTTTCCGTTATTCACCACCAGAATACGGTCAGCATTCTGAACTGTGGTGAGCCGGTGGGCGATCATAAGGGTGGTTTTACCCCGGCTGAGTTCTCTCAGGGCCTCCTGAATCAGGTGCTCGTTTTCGGGGTCCGCGAAGGCTGTGGCTTCATCCAGAAGGATCACAGGAGCGTCTTTCACAAGAGCCCGTGCCAGAGCTATTCTCTGCTGCTCTCCGCCGGACAGGTAGGTCCCTCTGGAACCAATAACCGTGTCCAGTCCGTCTTTCAGGCCGTCTATAATCTCCTTTGACCGGGAGAGTACCAGAGCTCTTTCTATCTCTTCCGGGGTCACACCCTCTTTGCCGAAGAGGATGTTTTCCCTGAGGGTCCCCTTGAAGAGTTTCGTGCTCTGGAATACAAAAGAGATCCTGTCCATAAGCTCGTCTTTGGGTATCTCTTTAACATTGATACCGCCAATAAGGACCTCTCCCTCATCGGTATCCCAGAACCGGGCAGCCAGTCTGGCCAGGGTGGTTTTCCCTCCTCCCGAAGCTCCCACAAGGGCCACGGTTTCACCCTCATTGACCCTGAAACTGACGCCGTCGGCGGCGGCTTTGTTCGCACCGTCATAGGAGAAACGGACATCTTTAAACTCAAGACTGTCTGCGGGATTGTCCGCAGGTATATCGCTGTACTTCATTCGGGGGTAGTCTGTGAGACTCTCTATTCTGTCCAGGGCCTGAGAGGCAATCATGGAATTCTGCCGAAAGTACATGGATCTCATCAGAACCTGGGCAAATATCGGCGCTATAAGGAGATAGAAGATAAAGTCCGCCAGTATGGCGGCAGCGCCGCCCGAGCGGCCAATCATAAGAACTGCCAGGGGCGTCAGGAAGAATGCGGCGGATTCCATAACCACCGTGTAGAAGGACATGGGCTTTCTCCAGAGCAGGGTGTAGGCCAGGACCATCTCCTTGTACCGGAGTATGCTGTCATGGAAGCGGGTGAAGCTGTACACGGTTTGACCGAAGGTTTTTACCACGGGAATACCCCGTATATACTCCACCGACTCAGAGCTCATCTCCTCCATTGAGTTTAAATATTTTTTCTGGAAATTCATGCCCTGCTCGTTCATCATAAATCCCATGGTTGAGAAACCGATAACAATGGGAATAAGAGAGGCTATACCCATTCTCCAGTCCACAAAAAACGTAAGGAAGAGGAGGATCAGGGGAGAGACAATACTCCCGGCTATATCGGGCATCTGATGGGCCAGGAAGGAGTGGGTGGTTCCGGCACCATCGTTGATGATCTTTCTGATCTTACCGCTGGCCTGGTTGTCGAAGTAGCCCAATGGCATTGAGCGTATTTTTTCCATTCCCGCCTTCTGGAGTCCCACCTCCACACGGAAGGCCGCCAGATGGGAGGACATAAGGGCGCAGAAGTAGAAAAGAACTCCGCCAAAGGCCGCGGCAAAGGCGCCCCAGGCGTAGACCCTGATGTCTGCCAGTGTAAGGGATCCTGCTGAACCCAGAATCTGCCGGATAATGATCCACACAAAGACATAGGGCAGGATATTCAGGGCTGCTGAAATGCCCGACAAAAACAGAGCCAGCGGCATAAGGACCTTCTTCTTCCCCATATAGGGTGTGAACCGGCTTAGGATGAATTTTTGCTTTGAAGACATACTGTTTCCTCCTGAAACGTGGGAATAAATCACTGTTAATGGTAGTTAACACTGATGTTTTGTCAAGCTACATAAATTAGAAATGACTAATATTTTAAAAGGATGAGCTTTTTGGAATATCGATCAGCGTCCAGTTCTCAGGTCTTGGATTGATAGAATTTTAATGAAAAGGGAGAATGGTAAACTATGAGTTCTCGATTATTTATTTCAGTGCTTTTACCGGGGCTCTCACTGTGCAGGGGGATACGCCGTAACGCTTCTTAAAGGCCATGCTGAAATCTCCCAGATTGGAGAATCCCACCATCGAGGCGGCCTCGGACACAGTACAACCCTCCTCCCGGATCAGGTCCTTTGCCCGTTCAAGGCGCATTGAGATCAGGCACTGATGCACCGTGGTGCCATAGGCCTGGCGGAACCCCTTCTTGAGCTTAAAGTCGTTCAGATTGACAAGCGAGGCCAGTTCTTTCAGCCCCGGAGGATCTTCAAGGGAACCCTCCAACAGGGCGTAGGCTTCCCGTACTCTCTCTATATCCGCTGATGAGAGGTAGACCTGGGAGGTCCCTGCTCTTTTTGTGATCACGTCGCTCAGTTCCCTTGTCGTCGTCAGGCAGAGATCTTCCAGCAGTAGGGCTGACTCCCGGGAGCAATCTATTAAAGAGCATATCTGCCGGGCCTTTGACATCAGCCGGGGGGCAAGAATGCAGGTGCACTTTTCAAAACCCTCCTTTTCGCTGTCCAGGCGTTTCAGCATCTTATCGGGCAGAACCATATTGCCGTAACAGGCGTAGTCTCCAAAGGAGCGGGGAGTGTATCTGATCTCCATCTGCCGGAGATGCTGCCCGGAGGGGATGGATACCTTTGTTTTTGCATCTCCCCCGCCGCAGCTGAGGTAGCCCTGTCCGGGAAAATTTCCCATATCCTGACGGTGTCCTGCCAGGGAGAAGTCAACATGCCCGCTCAGGGCGAACCCTGCCTCCACTACCGCCGGGGAGTGTATCGGACTTTCAAAATTGAAGGGAGAGTCTCCTGTTATTACATCAAGATAGCTCAGAGACAGTTCATCTCCGATCCTGATCTCCCGGAAACAGCCTTTTACCGCCTCTGTATTGATCCGGAGGGTAAAAGAATCACGCCCTGCAGAGGGATAGTTCATGGTTCCCTGTAGGCAGTCCAAAAGAGTATCCATATTTTCTACTGTTTCACTCTGCATGTTTTCATCCCCCTGCAATTAATCCCGATTTCGGTAGTCCCAGGCAGTCAAGAATATTAAAGTGGTCTTATAAAATTAGCCCAGGTTAACAATATTATAGATAAATCAGTGATTATTGAACAAGTTGGTAACAGGGCTTAAAACCGGAGAAGTTTGTGGAATTAATACGGATAAACCGCTTTTTCAGGGATATGGCGGAAAAGCAGATTCGTTTCAGGGTGCCTGTTTTATTGTCCATCCTGGGACTGACGGTTATTGGGGTGCTGGGACTGGGCCGTGTAAGGATTGAGAGTTCGAACTCATCCTGGTTTGACGACAAGGAGCTGATTCAGCAGCAGACCGACCGTTTTGAAGAACGTTTCGGCAATAATGACACCATCGGGATTCTGGTGGAGGCGGATAATGTGTTTGATTTTGAAGTACTCACCATGATCAGGGATCTGGGAAATGAAGTCCTGGACAAGGTTCCCTATACCGATGAGGTCACATCTCTTACAGAGCTGGAGCTCTCTTTGGGCAATGATGAGGGGATGGCCGTTATCAATCCTGTGGGGGATGTTATCCCCTCGGACAGGGATGAACTGAAGGCCATTCAGGATTTTGTTCTGTCCAGAAAATCAGTGGTGAACAAGCTGGTTTCTTCGGATGCCACGGAAACCTGGATCAGTTTCTCCCTGAGGGAGTACCCGAAACAGGAGGACTGGCCCGATCCCGAGCTGGACCCCATGTACGAAGCAGGTGAGGCGGCCATTAGGGTTATTACGGACCCGAAATGGGCGAGTTCAAAATACACCATCAAAGCCGCGGGTATGCCCTATACGGAGACAGAAGAGAAGCACTTTATGGGACGGGAAGCCTCCCTGAGGGTGGCTTCCGGATTCGGGGTGATGCTGGTGCTGCTTATCCTGTTTCTGAGGTCCTTCAGAGGGGTTGTGGTTCCGACCTTCACCACCCTGGGGGGGCTGATGCTGGTATTCGGGTTTATGGGATGGCTTGATATCGGTATAGATTCGACATTGATGACCCTCCCCTTGATTCTGGGTATGGCCCTCTCTGTGGGTTACTCTGTGCACCTGGTGAACGCCTTCAAGGCGGCCTTCCGGGCAACGGGAAAACGGAAGGAGTCTATTGTTCATGCCGTCGAAAAAACCGGATGGCCCATCCTCTTTACGGTGTTCACCACCATGGGGTCCATGCTCTCCTTCACCATTATCAGGATGCCTCCTGTCAGATGGCTCGGTGTGACCTGCGCGGCGGTTGTTTTTGCTGTATATCTTTATGTGATTATTCTGATACCCATCTTCTTCAGTTTCGGCAGGGACAAGGCTGTTGATACCTGTGTCAGAACTCCTAAATCCGAAGCCTTTTTCAGACGGGCCGGCAGGGGAATTCTGGACAGAGGACAGGGTGTGAGCATTGCCTTTGCCGTCCTTCTGGTCCTCTCTCTGCCTGGAGCCTTCTTTATCTCCGTAAACATCGACATGTTTGAGTTTATGGGAATGAAGGTGGACTATATCAGACGGGTCTACTCCATAGCCAACTCGCAGCTGGGGTCCTATCTGAACTACAACATCACCGTTACCTTCGATGAGCCTGACGCGGTAAAAGATCCTGAGGTTCTGAAAAAGCTGGACTCCATGCTTGAAACGGTCGGAGCCTTTCCCATGACCAAGAAAAAGGACGGAGTCCCCAAGATCTTTTCCCTGCTTGATATTATCAAGGATATGAATCAGACCCTCAACGGCGACCGTGAGGAGTTCTACAGGGTTCCCGATGACAGGGATCTGATCTCCCAGCTTCTGTTTCTCTATGAGATGTCCGGGGGAACGGGTACTTATAAATGGGTGGATGAGGAGTACACCGTCCTCCGGGCGCAGGTTGAACTGCCCCGGTTCGACGCGGAACAGATTGCCGGCGAACTGCATCAGATACAGGCCCTGGCTGCAGAGTACTTTCCCGACGCGGAAGTCGCTGTTGTGGGCGGTGCCGTGCGCTTTGCCGAAATGAACAGCCGGGTGGTCATAGGGGAACTGAAATCCTTTATGACGGCCCTCTTTATCATAGCCTTACTTCTGGCTCTGGTATTCAGCAGTGTGAAAACAGGGCTTATCGGTCTGATACCAAATATCACCCCCGTTATTATCATCGGAGGCATTATGGGGTACTTCGGCCTGCAGCTTGATATGATGACCATGATCATAATGCCCATGCTCTTGGGAATCGCCGTTGATGACACAATTCACTTCATCAATCAGATCAAATATGAGTTTGAACTGTGCGGAAACTACAGACAGGCTGTGATAGAGGCTTTTGCCTCGGTGGGGGTGACCCTGGCAATGACCACGGTTATCCTCTTTTTCTCATTCGGAGCCTATATCCTCTCCCCCATACAGACCATGCGCAACGTCGGACTCCTCGGGCCCATAGGCCTTGCGGCGGCGCTGCTGGCGGACTATCTGATTACTCCGGTGCTGATCTACTACACAAAACCCTTTGGGGAGGAGTCAGAGCCGGATCAGGGTGATATGCCCCTGGTCCTTGAAGCAGAATGAAATAATCCCAGGAGATACAAAATGAAGAGAAGAATAAAGATGAATTACCTGATACCGGCGATGCTGCTGTTTATCACCTCTGCCGCTTTCTCCCAGTCGGGAGAAGAGATTATGAGGATGGCCGACGAGCGGTATACGGGAGACTCCAGCAGCAGCCGGACCACAATACAGTTGATTAACAAACGGGGGAATGAAAGGGTCAGGGAGCTGATCTCCTATTCCCGGGACTATGGGGACTCGGAAAAGACGGTTATGGTTTTCCAGAGACCCGCTGATGTAAAGGGAGTAGGGTATCTCTCCTACAGTTATGAAGAGATGGGTAAGGATGATGATACCTGGCTCTACCTTCCGGCTCTGAAGAAATCGAGACGGATCTCCGGTTCCTCCCGAAACGACTATTTTATGGGTACCGATTTCACCTATGACGATATGGGAGACAGGGAGGTCTATGAGGACAGTCATACACTGGTCAGGGAAGAGGTTCTGGATGGTGAAAAGTGCTGGGTTATCGAGTCCCGGCCCCTGGAATCGGGAGAGATGTACTCACGAAGGATCAGCTGGATACGTCAGGACATTCATATGGCGGTGAAGGTTGAATTCTACGACCGTCAGCAGAACCTGATGAAGATTCTCACAATCTCGGATATCACTCAGATTGACGGCATCTGGACCGCTGGAACCATGGTCATGGACAATCTCCTCAAGGAGCACAAAACCATCCTCACCATGGGGGATATGAGATACAACATAGAGGTGGATGACAACTTTTTCAGTGTGGCCACCCTTGAAAGGGGGAGAATCCGTTGAAGCGACTTTGTACTCTTGTACTGTTGATCCTGATTGCCGCGGGCGAACTCAGCGCCGAGACGGAGATCTACTTTTCCGGTTTTGTGGATACCCTCTCCACGGTGGGGCTGACGGGAGATATCCTTGCCTCCTGGGCCAGGTTCCGGCCGGAGCTGGAGCTGTACAACGGAAACTTCTATCTTATGACCACCCTGGAGGCCAGGTACAGTGAAAAAGATCCCCTGGAATCGGAAATTGCCCTGAAGGAAGCCTTTATTGAGTATGCCGGCAGCAGTTTTGATATCAGAGGGGGCAGGCAGATTGTGGTCTGGGGAAAGGCCGACGGCGTTGAAATCACCGATATAGTATCCCCCAAGGATTACACCGGTTTTTCGGGTGAGGAGTATGAGGATACCCGTCTGCCGGTGATTGCCCTGAAGGGCAGGGCCTTCGGCACATTCTGGACAGTGGAGACCATCTGGATTCCCCTGTTTACTCCGGCTCAGCTGCCTGTTTCTCCTGACAACCCCTTGAGAGAGGCTCTCTACCCGAGCTCTTCGGGCCTGACCTACCAGTTCAATGACGGAACAAAACCTTCTCGTCTGAAAGACAGCGAGTTCGGCGGCAGGATCTCCTTTTTCCTGCCCTGGGGAGACTTCTCCTTCTGCGGGTTCTCCGGCTGGAACGACACCCCCTGGTATGAAAGCAGTCTGGACGGATCAACCCTGACCCTGAATCCCGAATACTACCGGATCTGGATGGGGGGCATGGATGCGGCGGTTCCCTTCGCATCCTTCGTTTTCAGAGCCGAAGGAGCCTTTACGGGGAATCAGAGGTTCAGGGACAGCGCCGATGATTCAAACTACCATGTCAGAGACGGCCTCAAGATCCTGGGGGGACTGGACTGGAACCCCGGGGGCGGCTGGAGCCTGACGGGGCAGTACTTTGAAGATTGGGTTCTGGGCCATGGAGACTCCATCGGCCGGGATCAAAGAACACAGTCTGTCTCCCTGAGCCTGTCCAAAAGCCTGCTGCGAGAGTGCCTGGAGCTGTCTGTTATGGGCATTCTTAATCTGGGAGACTATGACAGCTACAGCTTCTATCAGGCGGACTACGCTTTTACAGACGCCTTTCACCTGCTGGGGGGAGTCGTACTCTATCTGCCGGGCCCGGAGAATGACGGTGAATACGGCGCCTATAAAGACGTCTCCAATATCTGGGTGAAGGGGCGTTTTACCTATTAAGCGGTCCCGGAAATCTCTTTAAATCCCCTTGCCGGAGCCTCCCTGTAGAACCAGAGACCCAGACTCCTGAAGAGGCAGAATCCCAGAAAGGCGATCCACAGTCCGTTGTTCCCCATGGAGGGCACCAGCAGAAAGTAGGCTCCCAGAAAGACCGCCAGGGCGATCACCATGGAGTTCCGCACCGGGGCTGTGCAGCTTGTACCGGTAAACATGCCGTAGTAGACCAGTCCCACGGCGATCAGGGCCGGGAAGATCACCATCCATCGGCTGTACTCCAGAGCTATGACCAGAACCTCGTCGATATTGGTGAATACCGATACAAGGTGCCTCATAAAGAAGAAGAGGATCAGGGTAATCACCACGGTCACCGCCAGAAGGCAGTGGTTGGATATCTTCATCAGCTTTCTGTACTCGCCGATGTCTTTCTGACCCTTGGCCCGTCCGGCATAGACGCTGGAGGCGTTGGCCAGGCCGTCGTAGAAATAGGCGAAGATGTACTGGATCTGAAAGAGCACCGCATTGGCCGCCAGGACATTTTTGCCGAAGCGTCCTCCTGTGGCTACAAAGATATTGGTCATGGTGAGAAGGCAGAGGGTCCTTATAAAGAGGTCGCTGTTGACGCTGACTATCTCCCGGAAGGACTGTTTTGAGAGGAGATCCTGTCTATAGGCCGCCACACCTCTCAGCTTCAGTTTGTGGTTGACAATGATAATTCCCAGAAGGAATCCGTAGCCCTGGGAGATAAGGGTGGCCGCAGCAACACCGAAGACGCCCCATTCCAGGGAGATCACAAAGATCAGGTTCAGCAGAATATTCAGCACATTGGAGGAGACCTGCAGGAAGAGGGTCTCCTTCACATACTTGCGGCCCATAAGCCAGCCGATATTTACATAGCCGATCAGCACAAAGGGGGCTCCCCAGACAAGGATATTGTAGTACTCCAGGACGCTGACCCTGATGTCCACGGCGGGTTTGTAGATCAGAAGTGCCGCCTCACGCAGGGGGTACTGGAGGATCACGATGCCCAGACCGAAGAAGAGGGCCATCATCAGGGGGCGGAAGAAGGAGAAGTACTCATCCTCTCTCTTCTCTGTTCCCAGGGACTGGGCGGCAAAGCCCGAGGTGCTGACCCGGAGGAATCCCAGAAGCCAGTACATGGTGTTGAAGATCACTGTGGCGATGGCCACTCCCCCCATAAAGGAGGCGTCATCCAGACGGCCCAGAACGGCGGTGTCCACGGCTCCCAGAAGAGGCTGGGTAATGGTTGATATGATAAAGGGTATTGCCAGGGAGAGGTACTCTCTGTACCCGAGTTGTTTCTGCATTTCTATTCCTGTTTATAATTTTTTGGAGCCTTTGACAGGGCTCAGGCATCAAGGCAGAGAACCGATTCGATCAGTTTCCGGGCATAGGGATTTTTCAGATCCTTCAGTTCGTCAAGATTCTCCAGTTCTTCCACAACCAGGCCGTCCTTTAGAAAGGTGACCCTGTCGCACATATAGGTGATGGTGGTCAGGTCATGGGTGATAAAGATATAGGAGAGCCCCAGATCCTTCTGAATCTCATTCAGAAGGTCCATTACAATCACCTGGGTCGCCCCGTCAAGGGAGCTGACGGCCTCATCAAAGACGATGATCCGGGGCTCCAGAGCCAGGGTCCGGGCGATGCAGACCCGTTGCAGTTCCCCTCCGCTCAGTTCGTGGGGGTATTTTTTTCTGTAGCTCAGGGGCAGACCGACCCTGGTCAGCAGGGAGTCGATCAGATCGTCCCACTCGCTTTTGCGTTTTTTTGTTTTTCCGCAGGCCCTGAGAGACTCTTCGATCACCGTTTCAATATGGAAGTAGGGATTGACCGATGAGGTATACTCCTGAAAGACAATCCCGATTTCATGGCGAAGGCTCTGACGCTCCTGCCTGTCTCCGCCGTAGAGGGAGAGTCCTCCTATCTCAACAGACCCCGAGTCCGGACGGTTCAGGCCGCATAGGACCTTAGCCAGGGTGCTCTTGCCGCTGCCGCTCTCACCCACCAATCCCAGGCACTCGCCCTGCTTCAGATTAAGGGAGACGCCGTGGAGGATCTCCTGACGCTCCCTCCGGAAGAGCTGTCTCTCCTTTCGGAAGCTGATTCTGATATCTTCTGCCTTCATTATCATGCGCTCACTCCCGGCTCCCGGAGAAAGGAGTTGAACTGATCTACCAGGGTGAGGCGGCTGTTGACCAGCTGCCTGGTATACTCATCCCCGGGATTCTGGATTATCTCAGCCAGGGTTCCCTGCTGCAGGGACTTTGCCCTGTGCATGACGATAACCCTGTTGGCCATGCGGTTTACAACACCCAGGTCGTGGGAGATAAAAATCATGGCCGTACCCTGTTCCTTGATCTTCAGCAGCTCACCGATAATCTCAAACTGGGTGATCGAATCGATGGCGGTGGTGGGCTCGTCGGCAATAATCAGGTCGGGCTTTGTCACCAGGGCCAGACCGATCATTATGCGCTGAAGCATTCCTCCGCTGAGCTGGTGGGGATACTTGAGAAGAACCTCTTCGGGGGAACGGATCTGCATATCCTTCAGGACCTGCTGGCAGAGCCCCCGGATCTCTTTTACGGGGGTCTCAGTATTTTCCCTCACAGTCTCAGCCATCTGGGTGCCCATGGGGAAGAGGGGATCGAAACAGGCCATGGGATTCTGGAGGATCATGGTGATCTTCCGGCCCCTGACGGCTCTTCTCTCCTCCTTTTTTATGCGGAGAAGGTCCGTGGGCTCTTCGCTGCCTGTGTGGAACCGGGCGCTTCCGGTCACATCAAACTGCCGGGGCGGGAGGATGCCCATAATGGCCTTGCTGCTCATGCTTTTGCCGCTGCCGCTCTCTCCCAGTATGCCCAGACACTCGCCCCTGTCCACATGGAAGGAGAGGTCGTCCACCAGGGTTGTGATTCTTTTTCTGTTCTTATAGCGGACCGTCAGGTTCTCCACCTGAAGGACTCTGTTATCACTGGTCAATTTCTCACCTCCCTGGGGTCCATGGCGTCCCGCATACAGTCCCCCAGCATATTAAAGGCGGCGATCAGGATCACAATGGCCACACCCGGCGCCACCATCTGGCCGGGATTGCTTGTTACCACATTCTTGGCCTCGTTAAGCATGGCACCCCACTCGGGGGTGGGGGCCTGAACCCCCAGTCCCAGAAAGGAGAGGGTGGAGATGTTCAGGATGGTCCATCCCGTATCCAGGGTGGCCAGAACAACCAGCTCTGAGGCGATACAGGGCAGAAGGTGACGAGTCAGTATGTAGGGGGAACCGGAACCGATACTCTTTGAAAAGAGGACAAAATTCTTTCCTGTGTACTGGATCACCGTGGTCCGGATCATCCGGGCGTACCAGGCCCACTTTACGAAGATGTTGGCCAGGATCACATTGCGGATATCGATCCCCAGAAGGGCCACCACTGCAAGGATCATAATCTGGGAGGGGAAGGAGAGCATTACATCGACAACCCTCATAATCACCTCGTCCACCCATCCCCGGAAGTATCCCGCAAGAATTCCCATCACAAGACCCAGAGTGATGGTTCCCGCCATGGCCAGAAGGGAGAGGAAGAGGGTCGGTCTTATCCCGTGGATCAGCCGGCTTAAGACGCAGCGTCCCAGCTGGTCTGTACCAAGAGGATGTTCCCGGGTGTAGGAGGAAAACTTGTTCATCAGATCCGTCTCATAGGGATCATTGGGGGCAATATAGGGGGCAAAAATTCCCGCAAGAGTAAAGAGCAGGATGATCACAAGACAGGCGATGGAGAGCCTGCTCTGGAAAAACTGTTTAATCACTTCAGGACTCCTTCCGCAGTCGGGGGTCCGCCGCCATCTGGATGATATCGAAAACAAGATTGAAGAGGATGAAGAGAACTCCCATAAAGAGGACATAGGCCTGGATTACCGGATAGTCGCGGTTGAAGATGGAGGCGATACAGAGCCGCCCCAGGCCGTTGATTGCAAAAAGATTCTCCACCACGATGGTTCCCGAAATCAGCTGGGGAATACTCATGCCGATGGCGGTTATGCAGGACTGGAGGGAGTTCTTCAGTACATGTCTTGTCAGGATCATTCCGTCCTTCAGACCCCTTACCTGTGCATAGAGAACATAGTCCTGCCCCATATTGAGGAGCATATTGTTCCTGATCAGCCTGATGTAGATGGATATATAGGAGAGGGCCACCGTAAAGGCAGGGAGGAGAAAGTGGCTCAGGCTTGTGTTGCCGCTGATGGGAAAGAGCCGCAGCTTGATGGCGAAGAACCACATAAAGATCAGGCCGATCCAGTAGGAGGGCATGGCTGTGGTCATAAAGACGAATCCCCGCATAATCCGGTCGAAGAGGCTGTCCTTGTAGACCGCCGAGAGAAACCCGATGGGAATGCTCAGGGCAATAACCAGAACGAGAGAGAGGGAGGCCAGAATCAGGGTGTTGGGCAGGCTCCGGGCCAGTTCTCCCAGCACCGTCCTTGAGGGATTGGTATAGCTGTGGCCAAAGTCCAGTCTCACAGTGTCCCCCAGCCAGTGCAGGTAACGCATCAGAAATGGTTTATCCAGTCCCATATCCGCTCTGACCTGGGCCAGAAGCTCATCTGTCACAATGGGCACCTGACTCAGGCGCAGGGCCACCTCCGCCGGGTCTGAGGGGATGAGGTTGATAAATATAAAACAGAGAAAAGAGATGCCCAGAAGAAGGGGGAATGTGGCCATCACTCTCTTGATAATATAGTACTTCATTTTTTCACTCGGCCGGGATCGGAGACCCGGTTCTCCTTTGTAGGGCTGTAAACGCCGAAAACGGAGAACCCCTTCCGGGACTCTCCGTCTGCTCTTAACCGATCCCTTAGAAGTTCATCTTCTCGAAAGGGACTTCATACTGGGACTGTGTGAATCCAACGTTCTTCAGCTCCTTGACATAGAGGGCCTTGTTGCTCTCATAGGTGAGGGGGAGGTAGCAGGCGCTGTAGTGAAGCTCTCTTAATACAAAGTTGTAGAGTTCCTGTCTTTCTGCTTCATCCACACTGGTCAGGATATGGTGAATCGCTTTGTCAATTTCGGGCTTTGCTTCGATACCCAGCTGAGCCTCATAGTCTCCGTAGACCCGTTCCAGCATGGCTGCCAGAGAGGACTGGGGGTCATAGGGCATTCCCCAGGAGATGTTGAAGACCAGATCGAAGGCTCCGGACTTCATATTGTCCCTGTAGGACTGCTCCTCCTCCCCAAGAATGCTTAAGGAGATGCCTATTTTCCTGTATTCGGACTGAAGGTATTCGGCGATGGACTTTTCGGTAACGCTGTCGCTGTTGTAGCGCAGTGTCAGCTCCAGGGCCCTGCCTTCCTTGACTCTGGTATCTCCCTCCAGAATCCAGCCTCCCGCTTCCAGATACTCCTCTGCTTTGTCCATATTGAAGTCATAGGCCGTCAGAGGGACGTTGCAGTAGGGGACGGTGGGGGAGTAGAGGGCATCCGCGGGCTTTTCCAGACCGTAGAAGATACCCTGGGAGATGGCCTCTTTATTTGTGGCATGCTGGATGGCCATTCTGACATTGATGTCCTGAAGGATTTCATTCTGTGTGTTCAGCAGGATGTGACGGGTGGAAGTGGGCTCCGACAGGGCTACCTCAAAACGGTCGCTGCTGCTGTACTTGTTGATGGCATCGGCATCGAGCATGTTCTTACCGTAGATCAGATCGATCTCTCCATTCTCCAGGGCCAGAATCCTGGTCTGGTTGTCGGGGATTACCTTTACATAGATCTCTTTTATGGCAGGTGCACCGCCCCAGTAATCTTCGTATGCCGTAAAAATGGCATACTCGTCGGTTACATAACTGTCCAGCTTGTAGGGACCGGTTCCGATATACGCTTCCACTCCGTCCTTTGTGGAGCCGTCTTTCATGGCGGCAGGGGACATAATGGCGAAGGGTCGGGTTACAGCCAGCTCGGTGAGCATGGGGTAGTAGGGAGCTTCCATGGTAATCTGAAAGGTGTTCTCATCCAGGGCTTCGGCGCTGACCAGGAGTCTCATCATCTCCAACCAGGTGTGGCGGGCCTTGTTTTCTATAAGGGCGTCAAAGTTCTTCTCAACCGCAAAGGCATCGAGTTTTTCACCGTCGTGGAAGGTGACTCCCTCTCTTATTTTAAAGGTGTAGACCAGACCGTCCTCTGAAATTTCCCAGCTTTCCGCCAGACTGGGGGCATAGCCGTCGGCTGTCAGGACGACCAGGCGTTCAAAGAGAATCTCCTGGGCGTACATTTCACCCGCATAGAGATGGGGATTGAGGTCCCGGATGTCCCGGTAGTTGACAAAGGTTAGTCTGTCATTGGTTCTGGGCTCTGATGTTTCAGAGCCGCTTTCACTGGAGCAGCCTGTAAAAATCAGGGCCGCCAGGGTCAGGGCAGTAAATATTTTCATTTATGTTTCCTTCTGTGTTCTGCAACAGGATTGAATTAACCCTTGTTAACATAGGCGAGTCTAACACAATTAGTTTTATTGAGGAACTGTGAGTTTATGATAGGGCCGTTATAACAGACTGTTATAGCAGGAGACTATTTCCTGCTGTTTTTTATCATTGTTTGCACATAGGAGATGAAAACTTCCGTCTCCCCGGGGAGGGAGTGATCCTTTTTCTTTACATAACCCAGGCTGAGGTCCCTTTCAAATCCCTCGACCTCCACAACCGAAAGGTCGGGAATACGGTAATTGTCGTTTATCAGGTAGAGGCCCAGATAGGCGGTATCTGTGGTTTTCAGGAAGTCTGCAAGGAGATTGTCGCTGTTTGTGGTAACTGCATGGAAGAGATTGTTCATTTGAATCTGTCCCACACTGACCATGTTCAGATCATGGTCCACCGAAAAGAAGTCCTTGGGGAGCTGGATATATTTGATAGACTGCAGTTGAGACTGTGTGATCCTGTCGGCACCGTACAAGGGACTGCTCTTTCCCACATAGAGACAGAGCCTGCACCTTTCAAGGAGGTGGAATTCAAGATTCTTATGGCCCAGTATATGGTGAAAAATGGCATCCCTGTTATGGTTGTAGTAAAGAATACCGATCTGGGATTTCCCGCAGCTTACATTATCCATGATTGTTTCAGCGGTCCCCTCAAGAAACTCCGCCTGAGTCCGGTTGCTGTCGATCCGTTCCAGATAGAATCGGCGGAAAACTCCTGCTACCATCATGCTGGGAAAGGATGATATGCTGAACTTTTCGGCGGCTCCAAGGCGGGCAATCTTCTGAATGGCATTTGCATTCTGCAGAATGTTCCGGGCATAGTCGTACATCTTCTCACCGGTGGGGGTGAGAACCACTCCCTTGCTGTTCCGTTCAAAGAGGGAAACTCCCAGATCGGCTTCCAGAACTTTGATTACCTTGCTTACATTGGGCTGAGTGGTATAGAGAATCTTGGATGATTTGTTGAAACTTCCCGTTTCGGCCACCGCCAGGAAGTATTCCAGCTGCCTGAGTTCCATTGAAGGCATACTATGTTAGTATCGGCTAATAGATCAAGCCTTCCGGGGGCGGTTCGGAGATCTTCAGTGACTAATCCGGGGCCCTTCAGTCTGTCCGGCGACGGGCCCTCTGAATCATCCCCATAATATTGTACACAGCCTGGGCGGCGGTGAAATCGCAGAACCTCAGATGGGGTTCCGGTGCCAGCTCCACAAAGTCGAATCCTATGATGGAGCGGCGGGATGCCACTGACTCAATAATATTCATGGTCTGATACCAGCCAAGGCCTCCTGGCACCGGGGTTCCCGTGGCGGGCATGATGGAGCTGTCCAGGCCGTCGGCATCGAAGCTGAGATAGATCTTCTCCGGAAATCCGGCGGGCAGATCAAGGTGCTGCAGATCCTTCCGGGCCGCCTCGGCTCCGGTGATGCAGCGGATTTCCTGTTCAATCTGATAATCATGCTCCTCTTCGCAGTACGCACGGATGCCGATCTGCACCGTGGGCCAGCCGGTCAGCTCATGGACCTTGCGGATTACCGAGGCGTGGCTGTAGGGATTTCCCTCATAGTTATGCCTCAGGTCGGCGTGGGCGTCGATATGAATCAGACCCACGTTTTTTCCGTACTTCTCAAACACCGCCTGTGCGGCGCCGAGGGTGACGCTGTGCTCTCCTCCGATCAGAACAGGAATTCCATTCAGGGCCAGAGACTCGGCCGCTCTGTTTTTGATGGCTGCTATAAAGCCCGGAGCATCGCCGGCTTCGACAGGAGGAAATGTGCAGATCCCCTCATCGCAGGGAATGCTCCGGCCGTCCCAGATCTCCAGCTGGTCGGAGGCCTCCAGCAGGGCCCGGGGACCCTCGGCGGTACCGCTTCCATAGCTGACGCTCATCTCCATGGGGGCGGGGATGACGTGGAAGAGGGCCTTCTCTTTTTCATAGTTTGCTATCTCTGAGGAAAGGAAGTGGTTCACAGGCGGCTCCTGAAGTCCTCATAGCCGAAACGCCTGATCAGTTTGTGTTCACCGGTCCGGGAGTCGGAGAGGTAGATGGACGGCAGATTCACGCCGTTGAATGTTGTTGTCTTGACCATGGAGTAGATGGCCATGTCCGTGAAGACCAGACGGTCCCCCACCTCAAGGGGCTCGTCGAAGCTGTAGTCTCCGATCACATCTCCCGCCAGACAGGTTACTCCACCCAGGCGGTAGGTATGGGCCTTCTCTCCCTCCTCGCCGGAGCCCAGAATATGTGGCCGGTAGGGCATCTCCAGTACATCGGGCATATGGCAGCTGGCCGATGTGTCCAGAATGGCCAGGTTGCCCCTGTTTTTGTGGATATCCAGAACCGTGGCCACCAGGTAGCCGGCGTTCAGGGCCCAGGCCTCGCCGGGCTCCAGATAGACCTCCACTTTGTAGTCCTTTCGGATTCTCCGGACCAGATCAATAAGAATATCCTTCTGATAGCCGGGGCGGGTGATATGGTGGCCGCCGCCCAGGTTGATCCACTTCAGACCTTCAAGCTCCCCGCGGCGGGAGCCGGAAAAGACCCTCTCCACGGCCTCCCATGTCCTAAGGAGGGAGGGGGAGTCCTTTTCACAGAGGTTGTGCACATGGAGTCCCTCCACACCCTGTTCCGTCAGAAAGCCCTCTGGCAGCTCATCGGCAATGGTGCCCAGGCGGGACTTGGGGGCCGAGGGGTCGTAGATGGCAGTTTCCGTCTCCGAGTGGGAGGGATTGAATCTCAGTCCAAAGGAGACCCTGTCGGCAAATTCCCGGCGCAGCCCGGCAAAGCGCTCCCACTGGCCGGGGCTGTTGAAGATCAGGTGATCCGAGATCTCCAGCATGGCCCTGAGTGTTTTCTCACTGTAGGCGGGGCTGTAGCTGTGAACCTGCAGGCCCATCTCCTCCTTCCCCAGGCGAGCCTCATTGATGCCGCTGGCGCAGGTTCCCTGAAGATAGGGCTTCAGGAGAGGAAAGGAGGAGTACATGGAAAAGCCCTTGAGGGCCAGCAGAATCTGTGCCCCCGAGGCCTCTCCCACCTCCTTCATAACAGCCGCGTTCTTTTCAAGAAGTGCCGCGTCCACCACAAAGGAGGGGCTGTCCAGACCTGTGAGGTCCAGTCCTAAAGGGTAACGGCTTTCCATGGCAGTCCGTATTTGTTGAGATCATCCATAAAGGGGTCCGGGTCCATCTGTTCCATATTGAAGACGCCGCTGCCGGCCCACTTGCCTTCCAGCATCATCTTGGCACCGATCATGGCGGGCACACCGGTGGTGTAGCTGATGGCCTGGCTCTTCACCTCTTCATAGGAGGCCTCATGGCTGCAGATATTGTAGACGTATTTTGTCAGTTCCTTTCCGTCCTTGATTCCCTTGACCACACAGCCGATGCAGGTATTTCCCTTTGTCAGGGGACCGAGGCTGCCGGGATCGGGAAGGAGGGCCTTCAGGAACTGGATGGGGACAATCTCCTTTCCTTCGAACAGTACAGGATCGATTCTGGTCATGCCGACGTTCTGAAGAACCTCCAGGTGCTTCAGGTAGGAGTCGCCGAAGCTCATCCAGAACTGCGCCTTTTTCAGGGTGGGGAAGTGGAGGGTCAGGGACTCCAGCTCCTCGTGATACATCCGGTAGATGTTGTAGGTTCCCACCTCTTCGGGACAGGTAAAGGACTGCTTCTCGCTCATGGCGGGAGTCTCGACAAACTTCCCGTCCTCCCAGTGGCGGCACTCGGCGGTGATCTCCCGGATATTGATCTCGGGGTTGAAGTTGGTAGCGAAGGGCTGGCCGTGATCGCCGCCGTTTACATCGATAATATTCAGCTCCTGAATCTCATCAAAGTAGTGCTTGTTCAGGTAGGCTGTAAAGACATTGGTCACACCGGGATCGAATCCGCTTCCAAGCAGGGCCATCAGACCCTTCTCCTTAAAGCGCTCCTGATACTCCCACTGCCACTTGTACTCGAACTTCGCCGTGTCCAGAGGCTCGTAGTTGGCTGTGTCGAGATAGTTGACTCCCGCCTCAAGACAGGCGTCCATAATATGAAGGTCCTGGTAGGGCAGGGCCACATTGATCACCAGATCGGGTTTGTGCTTTTTCAGCAATGCTGTCAGCTCGGGAACATTGTCGGCGTCCACCTGCTCGGTGACAACGGGACGGCCGATCAGCTCTGCGATGGCGTCGCACTTGCTCTTTGTCCGGCTGGCCAGAACAATCTCTGTAAAAACTTCAGGCAGCTGACCGCACTTCTGGGCCACTACCGAACCGACACCGCCGGCTCCGATGATCACTACTTTACTCATCAATAATTCTCCCTCTCGTAATAGGTATATCCTCTCAGGCCCGTATCGAAGCCCCCTACGATCTGTTGTCTCTCTTTGGGGCTGATCAGCCCGTCTTTAACGGCACGCTCCGCCTTCTGCCGGAATTTCTCAAGCAGAACCTTGGGATCGTACTCTACATAGCTTAATACATCGGCGATGGAATCGCCCTCAAGCTCTCTTGTTATATCGAAGCTCCCGTCCTCATGGATACGGATGCTCACCACATTGGTGTCGCCGAAGAGGTTGTGCAGGTCTCCCAGGGTCTCCTGATAGGCTCCCACCAGGAAGAACCCGAGGTAGTACTCTTCATCGTCCTTCAGTTCGTGAAGGGGGAGACTCCGCTCCAGATCCTTCCGGCTGATAAAGTTGTTGATCTGGCCGTCGCAGTCGCAGGTAATATCCGCGATTATACCCCTGCGTTTCGGCTCCTCCTTCAGTCTGGTCAGAGGCATTACCGGGAAGATCTGGTCGATGGCCCAGACGTCGGGCAGGGACTGGAAGAGGCTGAAGTTGGCGTAGTAGATGTCCGTCAGGTTATCATCCAGCTGGTCAAGCCCGGGGGGAAGCTTCTTCATCCGATCCATCTGCTCTCTTATCTTCTGGATCACACTCAGGTAGAGGTTCTCGCAGAGAGAGCGCTGCCGCAGGGTCACCTGTCCGTACTGGAAGAGCTGGCGCATCTGGTCCCGGTAGAAGACGGCGTCGTTGAAGCTCTCCTGCAGGTTCCGCTGGGTCATGTCTTTTAGAATACCCTGCATATTCTGAATCAGCTCGGGTGAGTCCTCGGGCAGGGTTTCGGGGATGGGGGCCGCCTCGAACTTGGCCACATCCAGCACGTTTACCAGAAGGACCGAGTAGTAGGCTACCGTGGCACGGCCCGACTCGGAGAGGAGTACCGGGTGGGGCACCTCCTCCTCGTTGAACACCGAGAGAAGTACATCGATAATGTCGTTGGTGTACTCGTCCATGGAGTAGTTACGGCTGTGGGTGTAGTTGGTCTGGGTACCGTCGTAGTCCACGGCAAGACCGCCGCCCATATCGAAGTAGCCCATGGCCGCTCCCTCGCTCACAAGGCCTCCGTAGAGACGTGCCGCTTCCAGTACCGACTGTCGGATGTCTCTGATATTGGGAATCTGGGAGCCAAGGTGAAAGTGGAGAAGCTTCAGACAGTCCAGCTTTCCCGCTTCCTTCAGGCGGTCCACCACCTGAATAATCTGGGTGCTGGAGAGGCCGAAGAGACTGCGGTCGCCGCCGGATTCGCTCCAGTGGCCTCCGGCCCGGGCGGATACCTTGAACCGGACTCCCAACAGAGGTTCCACACCAAGAGCTTCACTTCTTTTTAAGACCAGATCCAGCTCGCCGGGCATCTCCAGTACAAGGAAAACCTTATATCCCATACGGGTAGACTGGAGGGCCAGGTCGATAAATTCCTCGTCCTTGTAGCCGTTGCAGATCAGGCAGGACTCCTTGTCCTCCATTACCGCCAGGGCGGCGATCAGCTCCGCCTTGCTTCCGGCCTCCAGACCGTGGTGGTAGGCGGCGCCGAAACGGGTGATCTCATGGAGCACCTGCTCCTGCTGGTTTACTTTGATGGGGAAGATTCCCCTGTATTCGTTTTTATAGTCCTGACTCTTAATGGCCTTCCGGAAGGACTCATTGAGCCTTGAGATCTGGGAGTCCAGAAAGTTCTCGATCCGGAGGAGAACCGGCAGGTCCATACCCCGGTCGTTGATGCCCGAGATAATCTCATTAAAGGGAATGGAGATGGTGTTCTTTCCAATCTTTGTCTGAATGCAGAGCTCACCGTCATCATTGATGCCGTAGTACCCCGCACCCCACTCGGGAATGCCGTAGAGGTCCGATGATTTGCGGACGTCCCAGCTGTTCCAAACGCTGTCGTTACTCATATATTTCACAACCTCCTGAAGGGGCCGGAACGGTCGTTCCGGAGCCATTTTACAGTCTAGCAATAGATGGAGTAATTAGAAATATAAGTCAATACGTTAAGGAGAATAAATTGAATTATTTTGTGCATACCATATAGGCTTCAGGGAAAGAAGAATTGAAAACCTGGCGGTGAAGAATATGGAAGCCGTTTTCTTCAAGAAAAGACCCGTATCCTTCAGGAGTCCATTTGCTGTAGGCCTTGAATCCAATAAAACCGGCAAAAAAGGAAAAAAACGCCGCTTTTCTGCTCTCCTTATGGGTAAAGGTGGGGGCGAAAAGGATTCCTCCGGGTTTCAATACCCTTGACATTTCTTTCAGAGCCCTGACGGGCTCCGGTATGATATGCAGCACATTGGCGATGAGTATATAATCGAAGCTGCCCTCTTCATAGGGCAGTGAGAAAACATCTTCCACTTCAAATGAAATATTGGATTTCTGCTCTTTGACTGCCTTCTCTCTGGCGATGTAAATCATTTTATCGGAGTAGTCCACTGCCCTGATCTCCCTCATATGATCCGCAAGCATCAGGGAAAGGATGCCTGTGGCGGTACCGATTTCCAGAAGCTTCTTTTCCGGGTCCATCCTGGTTTTCATATCCTCCACAATTGCTGTGTAGATTCTGGTGTATTTCTTTGTGAAGGGGTCATAGTAGGCGGACATTCTGTCCCATGATTCTTTCACTCCCTTTGGCATAAGGGCCTCCTGTTAGTCAAGTTTTCTTTAACGGGTCCTGAAAGGGCAGGGTTACGGTATATGGTGAATGCGGGTTAACTTTAAAGGTTAAGAGTAATATATCGGGAATGACCAAGTCAACCCGGAACTGAACCCGGGCTGACGGATATATTATTTCAGAACAAAACAGATCTGAGTCTGCAGCTCCTCGGGTTTTACCTCGCCGGGATCATTGAGATAGAACTCATAGCAGAGGCCGGTGGGTTCGAGCTTCTGCTCCTGCACATAGGCGGTCAGGGCGTTGTAGCTGTCCCCGATGCTCTCATAGCTCCCGGTGTGAAGGCCTGAAGCGATTCTTCCTGCCGGCAGGGTTCCCGGCTTCAGACGTCCCTCTCCGGAATCGGCGGAGGCTATGGGAAAACCGACCTCCACATCAAGGGCCTCCATATCCATGTTGTAGTACATGGCGTAGGGAGGACCCGCCAGGGTGATGCCCTTTTTTGCCACATAGGCCGCAATTTCCGGGTAGACTGAACCCATGAGCTCCGACAGTTTTGAGACAGGTGTTGTCTGTCTTACCTGCAGGGTGTTCTGCTGCTTTACTTCCTTGATTTCCATACTTATCTCCTTCAGTTTTGGGCACTGGAAGGCCCGGTTTCTGCAGCGGGCCGGATGCTTGCGTAGTCTTGCCAGACCGGATTCCGCCGCTCTTTATCTGCATTGTAGAAGGAGGTATATGACAGCTGTATGTCATGGTTCAGGAAAAAAAGAATAATTGCTAGAAATACTTATTGAAGAATGAGATCTTCAATGTTGTATATCCCTCGGACTCCATTGCATACATCACCGTCAGTTCGGGAAATAAAACTTTTCAGTTCAATCACACGTTTCCATGTGATATTGGAAAGCTCAATGAAATAACACATTGGATATGAGCTGCCGTAGATATTCTGACCACTGACAATCTCCGGGAAGATAGACTCGATTTCAGCATCCCTGAATTGAATCCATAATCTTTGGGCCTTTTGAAGTTTCTCAAGAAAAACCGGATTTCCAGAATATAGCTCGTTAATTAAACCGTAGTATTCATTTAATTTTTCATCGGCACGTAAATATTCCTTTTTTGCCTGATAATTAAGATCCATTTGAGTGGGGCCGATGAGAACTTCATGATTGAATGATAAAGACTCGGGATTCTCAGCAAATAACCCTGAAGCACAAAAAACGGCAACTATAAAAATCAATGTGTAATGTCTCATTTCTGATCCTCTTCTACTTATATTTGATTGATATCTGTCGGGCCATGGAGGCCAGTTTTATGCGGATATGTTCCGGCTCAAGGACGGTGACATGGGGGCCGTAGGAGAGGATAAAGCCGTAGAGCCAGCCATCCTCGGGCATTCTGACCGTCGTGATCAGGCTGCCCTCTGCACCCTCCCGGTACTCTTCGGGGCTGTAGTACTCCTCCACCAGGGCCCTGATCTCCTTTGAAAACTCAAGGATCACTTCACATACCGGAATGCCCTGCTCCTTTTCATAGCCCTCAATAAACTCACCGAAGCTCTTTTCACGGCGGCGGAACCGTTCCGGAAGGATCTCCGCCTCCTTGATCCTGGAGAGACGGAAGAGGCGGTAGTCCTCCCGCTGCCGGCACCAGCCGTAGAGGTACCAGGACCGCCACTTGAAGGCGACGGTCAGGGGCTCCACGATCCGGCTGGTGTTTTCCAGCTTATTGCTTGTATAGCTGATTTTGAGAAGGCGGTTTGCATCAAGGGCATCCCTGATAAGGCGGAAGGTCTCCTTCTGCCGGGGATCTCCTCCAAGAAGGGATAAGTCAATGCTGATTCTTTCACTGCGCTGATCCAGCAGATCGCTCTCCCGGGACGGCAGGAGTCCCTTCATCTTCTCAAGGGTTCCGTCCATCTCCCTGTCTCCCATGGAGTCGGAAAGGCTCTGCAGGGCCGTCACAATATGGCAGAGGTCGTCGCCGCTCATCAGCTGCCGGTCCATCTTATAGCTGCCGGCTATGCCGTAGCCGCCATCGGGACCCTGGACACTGATTACCGGTATTCCCGCAAGATCGATGGTCTCCATATCCCGGATAATGGTGCGGGTACTGACACCAAAGCGCTCCGCCAGTTTTCTGGCGCTGACCAGTTCGTGGTTCAGGAGATAGACGATGATGGAGAGGAGGCGGTCAATCTTCATTACGATGAGGATTATAGCACATCGGACTTATCAGTAGAATTTAAAGAAGATCACAGGGCCTGATCAATGTCCTCCAGAATATCCTCAATCTCTTCCAGTCCGACAGAGAGCCGGATCAGACCCGGGGTCACCCCTACGGCTGCCCTCTCTTCTTCTGTCAGCCGGGCATGGGTGGTTGTTGCCGGATGGGTGGCGATGGAACGGGAGTCTCCCAGATTGGAGCTGATGGAGATCATCTTCAGACGGTTCAGAAAGTCCATGGCTCCTCTGCTGCCCCCGGGGACCTCAAAGGAAACAAGTCCGCCTCCCTTCTTCATCTGCTTTTCCGCAATCTCTCTGTTGAAGTGGCTGTCCAGCTCCGGGTAGAGAACATAATTTATCTTTCTCCGGGATTCCAGATGATCTGCAACAGTCCGTGCAGAGCTGCAGTGCCGGTCCATCCTCAGAGAGAGGGTTTCCAGACTTTTCGAGAGTACCCAGCCGTTAAAGGGGGAGAGGGCGGGACCTGTCTGCCTTGTAAAAAAACGGGCCTCCTCAATCAGATTTTCCGGTCCCAGGATGGCACCTCCCAGAACCCGTCCCTGACCGTCAATGAATTTTGTGGCCGAATGAATGACAAGGTCTGCTCCCAGACGGGCGGGATTCTGAAGGACGGGGGTTGCAAAGGTATTGTCTACAGCCAATATGATTCCCCTGGTCTTTGTCAGCTCCGAGAGTTTCTCGAGATCAATTATATCAAGGCAGGGATTAGAAGGAGTTTCCAGAAATACCATCTTTGTTTCCGGGCGAAGAGCCTCTTCCCACTGTCTGAAGTCCCGGGAATCCACATAGCTGAAGCTTATACCCCAGCGGGGGAGTATATTACTGATAATCTGAAGGGTGGAGCCGAAGATGGAGCGTGAGGCCACTATATGATCTCCCGAGCGGAGAAGGGACGCCAGGGCACCGAAGATGGCGGCCATTCCCGATGAGGTGGACAGTCCGTCCTCAGTTCCCTCCAGTAGACAGAGTTTCTCAATAAACTCGTCGGTGCCCGGGTTGTTGTATCTGGAGTAGATCTGACCCTCAAGCTCTCCCGTAAAGGTGTCTCTGGCCTGCTCAGCAGATTCGAAGACAAAGCTGGAGGTCAGGTAGACCGGCTGGGAGTGTTCCCTGTGCCCGCTTCTCTTCATCTGGGCTCTGATAGCCGCCGTGTCTCCCCTGTATTCTCTTGGGATATTATCTTTCTTACTCATTATCCCTCCTGGCTGCTTCAGCGGGCAGAATCTCAAAGCTGCTGCTGACCTTTACAGAGCTGCCCAGGGATGCAATCACAGAGCAGTACTTTTCAACGGAAAGGCTCACGGCTTTCTCTGCCCGGGACTCTTTTACATCCCCGTAGATCCGGTAGTGAAGATGAATCGAGGTAAAGGGTTTTAAATCACCCTCTTCAGAACGGTCTCCCTCTGAATCTATCTCAATATGTACCAGGTTCTGGCGCTGCTTCTTCAATATGCTGACAATGTCCATAACCGAGCAGGAGGCGGCTGCCGCCAGGAGGAGTTCCATGGGTCTGAATCCCCCATTGACACCTCCTATGGTTGGTGAGCCGTCAATCATAACTTCATTCCCCTCTGAATTGGCCGCAGTGAAAAGGACTGCTTCATTTTTTCGTTTCAATGTAATTTTCATTTTTTCCTCCTTACCGGCTGACCTGGGTTCAGCCGTAGACTCCAGTGGTCAGATAGCGATCACCCCGGTCGCACTGGACTGTTACTATAACGGCATCTTTCACACCACTTTCATCCAGCTCATGTGCTACCTGCAGAGCGGTGAAGACATTCCCTCCGCTTGATATCCCGCTGAATATGCCCTCTTCCGAGGCAAGCCTCTTCATGGTCATTACAGCATCAGCCCGGGATACTTCAATCTTCCGATCAATCCTCTCTTCCTCAAAAATAGCAGGCAGATAGGCCTCAGACCATGCACGAATACCCGGAATTCCGCCTCTGAAGTCGGGACGGGCGGCTACAATCTCAATGTCCCGGTTTTTCTCTTTCAGAAACCGGGATACACCCATAATTGTTCCTGTAGAACCGGTGGAAGCAACAAAATGGGTTACGGTCCCTTCTGTATCATTCCATATTTCCGGACCTGTACTCAGGTAGTGGGCAAGGGGGTTGGAAGGGTTGGCAAACTGGTTGAGAATAATCCCCTCACCGGCATTTTCCATCTCCCTGGCCCTGTCGATGGCTCCCTCCATACCTTTGTCACGGGATGTCAGAACTATTTCCGCACCGTAGGCCTTCATGGTATCCACTCTCTCACGGCTCATATGCTCGGGCATGATCAGGATCATTTTCATACCCCTGAGTCCGGCAACCATGGCCAGAGCGATGCCCGTATTGCCGCTGGTCGCTTCAATCAGAGTATCTCCGGGTTTTATATCACCCCGGGACTCGGCATCTCTTATCATCTGGAGGGCAGGGCGGTCTTTTACGGAGCCTCCCGGATTCTGCCCTTCAAGCTTAAGATAGATCCTGTTCTCTCCGGAGTAGATACTGTTCAGACGAACAAGAGGTGTACCGCCAATCAGTTTTGCAATGTCCTCGTACTTCATAACTCCCTCCATTTATCACTGTCCATCGTGCCAGTTTAATTACTAGTAAGTATATAGTAATAGTAGTATTATCGAGTGTAATGAGGCAAAGAATCAAGAAGTAATATGTAAAAAAAGGAAAATGCTTTTGGGTTCTAGCCGGAATCAGATGAAATATCCGGCTATGGAATGGTTATCTGTTTATTGAAAATGGATCATCGACAGAGAGCTCTCTCTCCATAAAGTAATCGGGATACTGTCTCAAGAGGATCTCCTTCTCATCATCCAGTTTTCCCAGATGGTGCTTCATCTCCGATTCCGCCCGGCTTATATCCTTTGCCTCAATCATTCTGACAAGCTCCACATGCTGGTCATAGTTGGAACGGGAAACCCCGCTGACGGACATGGAGAGATAGCGGATACGGCGATAGTGACTTGAGAAACTCTTCATAACAGAGAAGCAGAGAGGCTGGTCGGCCAGGTCAAAGAGAAGGGCGTGAAACTCCTCATCCAGTTCCAGGAAACCCGCCTTGTCCTCGCGGTTCAAAGCGGCATCCTGGTCCTCAAGGTTCTGTTTCACCTCTCTCAAGGGGAGGGGTTCGGGATTCCGGATCAGCTGCGCCAGGACGGAGGTTTCCAGAGACTCTCTCAGGAAACGCTCCTCCCTGACCCTGTCCAGATCGATCCGGGAGACAAAGCTCCCTTTCTGAGGAAAGACACTGACCAGGGCTTCATTGGAGAGGCGGATAAAGGCCTCGCGGACGGGAGTCCTGCTGACCTTCATCTTTTCAGAGATATCCTTTTCACTCATGGGGGTTCCGGGAACCAGGGTCAGATTCATGATATTCCTGCGCAGGATCTCATAAACCTGATTACTGGTGCTCTGTTTGCCCTCTCCTTTTTTACGCATAGCTGCCTTCCTGTCAGGAAATGTATTTTTCCAGGGTCCTTCTGACGGCGCCGGGGCCGGCAATCAGTTCCCTGAAGTAGTTTTCCACCTTTTCTCCGAGATTATACTCATAAAGGTCGATTGCGAAAATCTCTTTATTGGAAAGAAGTTCCTTTACCTTATTATGAACCTCACCGGTGTATCCCAGCTCAAAGGAGCTGACATAGGCCTGAGCCATTTCCAGGTTGGGGTCGGGACTGGGTTCGAAGCTTTTGCCTTCATCATCCACTGCCATCAGGTAGCGGAGCCATCCGGCCAGAAAGAGGGGTATGTAGTTCAGGAAGGAAAGATCCTTCTCTCCCTTCTCAATATAGGCCTTCATGGTCTCACCGAAGCGGACGGGGATCTTTTTGGATGTGTCCGTGGCGATTCTCTGGGGGGTATCAGGAACAAAGGGGTTGGGGAAGCGCACTTCTATGCTGTCCCTGATAAAATCCTCTGCATTCATAATACCGGGATCTACAACCACGGGCATGCCCTCACCGTATCCCAGTTTTTCAATAAACCCTTTCAGAAGGGGGTCCTTCATCTCACCTGAGATGGAGTCATAACCCATCAGGCATCCGTAGACAGCCAGTACAGTGTGAAGGGGGTTGAGGCAGGTACAGACCTTCATCTTTTCGATTCTGTCGATGGTCTCTCTGTCGGAAAAGAGGACTCCCGCCTTTTCAAGGGGAGGTCTGCCGTTAGGGAACTTGTCCTCAATGGCCAGGTACTGTGACTCTTCGGCGTTTACGAATCCTGCCACAAAGCTGTTCTTTGAGGTCTGGATCAGATCCATTCCCTCAAGGCCGTCCTTCTTAAGGTTCTCCAGAACCAGGTCCGAGGGGCGGGGAGTGATCTTGTCGATCATGCTCCAGTTGAAGGAGATTTTCTCCTCGTTCTTCAGGTAGTCAACGAAAGCCTGATCCACCCAGCCGGAAGCCTTCCAGCTCTCGGCGTACTCAAGTACCGCCCCCTGCAGAAGGGTTCCGTTGTGGCTGCAGTTGTCCATACTCACCAGAGCCAGGGGAGCGGCTCCCGCGAGGAAGCGCTCGTGGAGGAGTCTGGTGATAATACCAATGGTGCTCACAGGCTGGGCGTCAAAGCTGTCGAAGTCGGGCTTGACCCAGGGGAAGTACTCGCCGGCACCGTTCTTCAGGGCGTATCCCTTCTCGGTGATGGTGAGGCTGAGGATCTGAAGACCTTCGTAAGTAAGGATCTTCTTCATCCGTGTGTAGTCTTCCGCAGGAATCAGAGATTCGCTGAGGCTGGCAACAACCTCTTTCTGAATATCCCCTGAGCCTTTCAGGGTAACCGCGAGAGAGAGGTTGTCGAAGGGGCGGTAGGCCTTTTCGATAATCTCACCGTCGAAGGTTTCGCATACGGCGATTCCCGTGTCCGCGAGGCCCTCATTCAGAAGACGCTGCTGCAGAAGGGCCACGAAGGCGCGGAAGATGTTTCCGGCACCGAAGTGAATCCACTTCGGAGTTTCAATGCTCTGTTTCCAGACCTTCTCAATATCGAATTCGGGCAGGGTGTACCCTGTCCATTTCTCTTTGGCTTTCAGTTCCTGAACTGTCAGATTCATTGTTTCCCCCAATTTTTATCTGCTGCCTTTCTTGATGGCTTCCAGAAGTCCCAGAAGATACTGTGCACCCAGGGCTCTGTCGTAGAGTCCGTAACCGGGCATGGATACCTCGTCCCATATGGCCCGGCCGTGGTCGGGACGGACGGGGCCGTCAAAGCCTGTTTCGTAGAAGGCCTTCATTATCTCGTACATGTCCAGGGAACCGTCGGATGAGAGGTGGGCCGACTCTTCGAAGATTCCGGGAGCCGTGTGCTTTGTGTTCCTGACATGGGCAAAGTGTACTCTTCCCTTTACGGAGCGGATAATCTCGGGGATGTTGTTTTCGGGGTTGGAGCTCAGTGAACCGGTACAAAGGGTGATTCCGTTGTACTCGGAGGGGACCTCGGTGATCAGGCGGTTCAGGTCCATCTTGTTCTTGATGATTCTGGGCAGACCGTAAACACTCCATACGGGGTCGTCGATATGAATGGCCATCTTGACACCGTACTTTTCACAGGTGGGCATAATTGCTTCCAGAAAGTACTTCAGGTTGGCAAAAAGAGTGTCGTTGTCGATGCTCTCATACATATGGAAGAGGGACTCGATCTTCTGCATTCTCTCGGGTTCCCAGCCGGGCATGACAAAGCCGTTTGAATCGTCGTCGATGTTCTTAAACATCTCATTGGGGTGGATGGCATCAACCTTCTCCTGGTTGTAGGCCAGTACGGTTGAACCGTCGGGACGCATTTTGGCCAGATCCGAGCGGGTCCAGTCAAATACGGGCATAAAGTTATAGCAAACCATGTCGATGCCCTCGGCGGAGAGTCTCTTCAGGGTGGTAATGTAGTTTTCAATATGTCTGTCTCTGTCGGGAGCCGCTGACTTGATCTCGTCGGAGATATTTACGGACTCGATACCCAGGATCTTAAGTCCTGAGTCCTTTACTTCCTTGTTGATCGCCTTGATCTGATCGGTCTCCCAGGCTTCACCGGGTACTGTGTCGTAAAGGGTTGTAATGACACCTTCCACACCGGGGATCTGTCTGATCTGCTTAAGTGTTACACTGTCGTGGCCCGTACCGAACCATCTTAAACTCATCTTCATATTTTCATCCTCCCATGGGATATCTGCTGATTAAGAGCCTTTACCGGCTCAATTTACCTCTGTATTGTACACTACCATACAAGTATGTCAATTGTTGTTTTCCGGAATTTCCAAACTTATTGAAAGTCTAATCGTAAACAGGGTACTCTTCCAGAACAGATGCAGTTTATCTGCATCACAGGAGGTCGGTTATGCGTAGAAAAGACCGGGCAATAACAGTCCGTGAAGATATTGAAGAGATTATTGACATGGCAGAGGTCTTCAGAATCGCACTGAATACGGAAGGAGCCCCCTATATTGTCCCTCTGAACTTCGCTTCAGAGTGGGATGATTCCCTGAAGTTCTACTTCCACTCCGCGCGGGAGGGACGGAAGCTTGACCTTATTGAAGCTGACGGACAGGCGGGGTTTCAGATTGACCTTGATCACATCCTTACTACAGATGAGAACCCCTGTGAGTGGGGAATGAAGTACAGAAGTCTGATGGGCAGCGGAGAGATCACGGAACTTCTCGATGCAGATGAGAAAACCCGGGCCCTGAAGCTTATAATGAAGAAGTACGGCTTTAAGGGTGCCCCTGTGTTTGCCCCCGCCATGGTAAAGGGTGTCAGGGTATTCTGTCTTGAGGCCGGTGAGTTTTCTGCCAAGGGCCAGGGGTAGGAGGGCATAGGTTCTATCTGAATGATTGTTTCGAAAAACAGCCCCCCGCATGGAGGTTAATATTGAATATTGCCATATATATCTATGATGACGCCGAGGTTCTGGACTTCTCGGGACCCTTCGAAGTTTTCAATGTGGCCAAACGCCTTGAGAGAGGGGAGTGGAACATCTATCTTGTTTCAGAGACCGGCGGCACCGTCAGGGCCAGGGGAGACTTTCAGGTTCATCCTCACTATTCCATGGCCGAAGCCCCTCAGGCTGATCTCCTTATTATCTCCGGAGGCATTCATAACAGGGAACTCACCAAACCCCGGGTGATCAGCTGGCTGAAACAGGCCGCCGAAAAATCATCGCTCACAGCCTCTGTCTGCACCGGAGCCTTTCTGCTGGCTGAGACAGGTCTGGCGGGTACCGGTCCGATGATTACCCACTGGGAGGACTGTTCCGATCTGAGGGCTTTCCATCCTGAAATTGAAGTTCTTGAAGACCGCCGCTGGGTCAGGAACGGTAAGTTTGTCAGTTCTGCGGGAATTTCCGCGGGTATCGATATGAGCCTGTATCTGGTCAGTGAACTGGCCGGGAAAGAGCTGGCCCTGAAGACGGCACGGCAGATGGATTATTCCTGGCAGCGGAGCTGATTACAGGAATTCTACTCCTGTAAAACTGTCAGATCCCTGCTTACCATCCAATCTACACATTTTTTTCATGCCTCTCCCTTGAGCCTATAGTAACTATAGGCTTTAAGATGTCTGACAAGAGGAATGAATGCTATGAAACAGACAGTCATAAAGAACGCCAGAGCCATAGTGACCTGCGACGGGGAAGACCGGATCTACAGAGATTCGGACATCCTGATCGAAGGCTCCATGATCAAGGAGATCGGAAAGGATCTTGAGGTTCCCGGCGCCGAAGTTATCCGCGGGGACGGCATGTTTGTCTATCCCGGCCTGGTTGATACACACAACCACTACTTTCAGACATTTGTCAGAAACCTGATGCCCATCGATTATCCCAACATCACGGTGATCGAGTGGCTTAACGATATCTATGAGATCTTCAAGATGATCGACTCCGATGCGGTTTACTACTCATCCATGACCGCCATGACGGACCTGATCAAGCACGGCTGTACTTCAGCCTTCGATCATCAGTACTGCTACCCCAATACAACGATAAAGGAGCTGGTTGACCGCCAGTTTGAGGCTTCCGAGCTTCTGGGTATCCGCTACCACGCCGGTCGGGGATGCAATACCCTGCCCCGGAAAGAGGGGAGCACCATTCCCCCCGAGATGCTTGAGACCACCGATGAATTTATCAAAGACTGTGAGAGGCTGATTGGTCTCTACCATGACTCCTCCGACTTCAGCATGAAGCAGATTGTTGTCTCTCCCTGCCAGCCGGTTAACTGCTACAAGGAGACCTTTACCGAGTCCATCAGCCTGGCCCGGGACAAGGGCGTAATGCTCCATACCCACCTTGGAGAGGGTGAGAGCGAGATGATGAAGGAACGCTGGGGAATGAGAACCCTTGACTGGTGTGAAGAGATCGGATTTGCCGGTCCCGATGTATTCTACGCCCACTGCTGGGAACTTACCGACGACGAGTACAGCAAGATGGCCGCCTCGGGAACAGGAATCAGCCACTGTCCCTCACCTGCAACCCTGGGCGGTTTCCCCATCCTGAATATTCCCGAACTGGACAGAAAGGGCGTTCGCCTGGGACTGGGATGCGACGGTTCCGCCACAAACGACAGCGCCAATCTGCTGGACGCCCTGCGGATGAGTTATCTGATGCAGTGCTACCACAGCAAACAGCGGGGAGGCAGTCCCTCTCCCTACAGAATGCTGAAGCTGGCCACAAAGGACGGCGCCGATCTTCTGGGACGTAAGGATCTGGGATCTCTTGAACCCGGAAAGGGTGCGGACCTCTTTATGATCAACTCCGAGAGGATGGAGCTGGCCGGTGCCAGCCACGATCCCGCCAACCTACTGGCCCGTGCCGGAGTGACGGGCCCCGTGGATCTGACAATGATCAACGGAAAGGTTGTCTTCAGGGACGGTGAAATGCAGTCCATGGACGAACAGAAAATGTACAGACAGGCGGAAGAGGCCTGTGACGCGGCAATCCGCAGCAAAGCCTCAGCCTATAAGGAGATTTAGTATGAAGAAAATGATTATGACAGTGATGGTCCTCACGGCCTTCAGTTTTTCAGCCTTTGCCATGGGCGCCGATGACGCCGCGGAAAGCGGAGACAGACCCCTTAAGGTAGCCTTGATTCTTTCCGGTCCCGCCAACGACCAGGGATGGAATGCCGTTGCCCTTCAGGGACTGGAAGAGGCGGAAGCCGAGTTCGGTATCGAGACAGCCTACACCGAAAATGTGGGTGTTGCAGACAGTGAAGCGGCCTTTACAGACTACGCCTCCAGAGGCTACGACCTTGTTATAGGTCACGGTTACCAGTACGGCGATCCCGCAGTCCGTGTGGGCGCCCGTTTCCCCAATACAAAATTCCTGGCCATCGAAGGCGGTTCCTCTTCAGACAATGCCGCCTCCTATGTAATGGCCTGTGAAGAGGCCGGATACCTGATGGGTGTTCTTGCCGCCTCTGTAAGCAAAACCGGAAAGATCGGAATCGTCGGCGGTTTCGAGCAGCCCTCAATTATCAAGATTCTGGAAGCCTACAAGCTCGGTGCAAGATCAGTTAATCCCGATATCACCGTATACGACGTCTACATCGGTTCCTTTACAGATGTAAATCTCGGTAAGGAAGCGGCTCTGGCCATGGCCGATCAGGGCGCCGATGTTCTCTCCCACTCCGCCAACCAGGCGGGAACTGGTACCATCAAGGCAGCCGAGGAGAGAGGTCTTCTGGCCACCGGTGACTCCTTCGATCAGAACTTTATCGCTCCTGAAACCGTAGTATGCAGCACCATCTACAGCGTTCCCGTTCTTGTAAAGACTGCCGTCAAGGCCGTTATGGACGGAACCTTCGAAGGCGGCGTATTCAACCTGGGTATGGATACGGGCATTGTGGGCATCAGCTCCTACAACGGCTTTGATGCTGAGTTGTCCGCGGATATCAAGGCGAAGATTGCCGATCTGGAAGCAAAGATCACCTCCGGTGAGTTTGAAGTTCCCCTGGTTGAAACCAGAACCAACTAAGATTCAGCCCTGAAAAGGCAAAAAAGGCATAAGAGGGGCCGCTGCCTGTAAAGGGTGGCGGCCCTGCTGCAATCTACAGCCGGCACCGGAGACTTTCCGGCAGCCGGCTCAATCCAATCAATAATGCGTATGAGGTTCCGATTTGGCTCTTTTGGAGATGCGAAACATAACAAAATCATTTTACGGCAAGGCGGCCAATGAAGATGTGGATCTGCTGCTGGAGAAAGGGGAGATCCATGCCCTTCTGGGGGAGAACGGAGCGGGTAAGACCACTCTGATGAACATCCTCTACGGCATCTATCCAAAGGACCATGGCGAGATCTTCTGGAAGGGGGAGGAGGCCGGCTTCTCCACTCCCCGTGAGGCCCTGGCTGCGGGAATCGGAATGGTACATCAGCACTTTATGCTCGTTCCCACCATGACGGTCTCCCAGAACATCACCATGGGGCTCAAGTCTCCGGGCTACCCCCTTACCGACAGGGCCGCTGTGGACAGAAAAATCAGGGTGCTCTCCGGCCGGTATGGCCTGGATGTGAATCCAGATGCCCTTGTCCGGGACCTCTCTGTGGGAGAACAGCAGAGGGTGGAGATTATGAAGCTCCTCTACCGTGATGCGGAACTCCTTATCCTCGATGAGCCCACCGCCGTGCTGACCCCCGGTGAGACGGAGAACCTTTTCGTTATCCTGAGACAGCTGAAGGCCGAGGGCCACAGCGTTATTCTGATTACCCACAGAATCCCCGAGATTATGGCAGTTACAGACAGAATCTCTGTGCTGAGGGCCGGGCGGAAGGTAGCCGAGCGCGCCACCGCTGACACCGAAGGGAAGGAACTCTCCCGTCTGATGATCGGCAGGGAACTGAAAACCGTCTCACTTCCTGAACCCACCGGAGCCCGAAGGGCCTGCGGGGCCGAAGAGGCCGGCGGCGGGGAGAGACCATGGGACGGGCTCCATCTTGAGAAGATCTGCTGCCGGGAGAAGGGGCGGAGCAGGCTGGAAGAGCTCTCCCTTGAAATCAGACCCGGTGAGATCCTCGGGATCGCCGGTGTCGACGGCAACGGCCAGAAGGAGCTTGCCGAGTGCATTGCCGGAATCAGAAAGACCGATGCCGGCAGCATCCGCCTGGACGGACGGGATCTGACGGACCTGAAGGCTGCCGCCCGCTACGGGGCCGGGGTGGCCTATATCTCCGACGACCGCCACCATGACTCCCTTGTACTGGATATGTCTCTGCAGGAGAACTACCTCCTCAACACAAGGCTCAGAAAGAGCCACAGCCGCCGGGGCTTTCTGGGAAAGAAGAGGAGCCGTGCCGAGGTAGAGAAGATCATCACTGACTATGAAATCAAGTGCACCGGTCCGGACCAGAAGATCGGCCTCCTTTCCGGCGGAAACCAGCAGAAGCTGATTCTGGCCCGTGAGTTTGCCTGTGATCCCGGTCTGATCATCGCCTTTCAGCCCAACCGGGGCCTTGATATCGGAGCTGCCGAGTTTATCAGAGAGAAGCTGCTGGAGCACAGGGCCCGGGGCGCCGCTATCCTGCTGATCTCAACGGACCTGAATGAGATCCTCAGCCTCTCCGACAGAATCTCGGTTATCTTCGAGGGCCACCTGTCCCCCTCCATGGAGAACAGTGAAAAGATCGATACCCTGCAGATCGGCCGCCTGATGGCCGGCGAAGGAATGAACCCGTGAAAAATATACTGAAAAACACTCTGGGTAATCTGCTGCTTCTGCTCATTATGATCGCCCTGAGTTTTATAATGATATCGGCGGTGGGGAGCAGTCAGAGTCAAGCCCTCTCTGCCTTCTTCATATCCATATTCGGTTCCGTCTACGGCCTGTCCGAGGTCTTTGTCCGGGCCATTCCCCTGACTCTGGCCGCCCTGGGTGTCTCCGTGGGATTCCGCACGGGGTTCTTCAATATAGGCGCCGAGGGACAGATCTATATGGGAGCCTGCGCTGCCACCGCCGCGGGAATGGCCCTTCCGGGGCTTCCTCCCTTTCTGATGATACCTCTTGTTCTCACCGCTGCCTTTCTGGCTGCAGGGGGGTGGTCACTGATCCCGGGATTTCTGAAGGCCCGGTTCGGTCTCTCAGAGGTGATTATGACCATCATGTTCAACTACATCGCCATCAATCTGACGGGAATTCTGGTGAGGACCGTGCTGAAGGACCCCTCCTACGCCCTGCCCATGAGCCCCGAGATCCCCGATGCCATGAAGTTCTCATCTCTGCTCTTTCCCACACGCCTTCACGGCGGCCTCTTTCTGGCTCTGGGAGCGGCCATTCTGGTCTACATCATCCTCTGGAAGACGGCCTTCGGCTTCCGCCTGAGAGCGGTGGGAGAGAACCCCCGGGCCGCAAAATGCACGGGCATCTCCGTCTATGTCCATCTGCTGGCGGCGGCCCTGATCAGCGGAGGCCTGGCGGGACTGGCCGGAGCAGGGGAGGTTATGGGCCTTCACTTCAAGCTGATGGACGGCATTACCCCCAACTTCGGCTACCTGGCCATCATTATCGCCCTTCTGGGGAAGAACCATCCCTTCTGGATTATTATCTCTTCCCTGGGAATCTCGGCCCTCCATGTGGGCTCGTCGGCCATGCAGAGACAGGCGGGGGTTCCCTCGTCCATCTCCTGGATCATTATGGGAGCCCTGGTCCTCCTGATCCTGGCAAAGGAGCAGATCCTGATCAGACTGAATGAAAGGAGCGAGTCATGAGTGTAGAGATTATTTCGGCTGCCGAGAGTTTTCTGGCGGCGGCCATCAGAATGGGAACTCCCCTGGCCATTGCCGGACTGGGGGAGACCTACAGTGAGCGCTGTGGTGTTCTGAATATCGGTCTTGAGGGAATTATGCTGAGCGGCGCCTTCTTCAGCTTTATCGCAGCCTTTCTGACCGGAAGCATCGCTCTGGGACTGGCCGCGGGCATTCTCGGGGGACTTCTGATGAGTATGATCCATGCCTTTTTGAGCATCCATCTTAGAGCGGATCAGACCATTGCCGGTCTGGCACTGAACTTTCTCTCCATGGGGCTGACAAGTTACCTCTTTCTGGTCGTTTTCGGCCGGTCCACTCAGCTTCCTGAATGTCCCGTGGTCGGCAGAATTGCGATTCCCCTTCTGTCGGATATTCCCCTGATCGGACCGGTCCTTTTCAATCAGGACGGCTTTGTCTACTTCCTCCTCTTTGCCGTTGCCGCAAGCTGGTTTCTCTTCTACAGAACCGACTGGGGACTTCAGATGCACGGAGTGGGGGAGCATCCCCGGGCGGCGGACAGCGCCGGTCTATCTGTATACAGAACAAGATACTTCAGCGCCGCCATGAACGGCATCTTCGGCGGTATTGCCGGCTCCTATCTGACTCTGGGACTTCTGGGATTCTTTATGGAGAACCTTACCTCTGGCAAGGGGTATATTGCCCTGGTTGTTGTCATTCTGGGACGCCGCAATCCCATGGGTATTCTGCTGGCCTCTCTTCTTCTCGGCTCCGCAGAGGCCCTGCAGTTCCGGGTTCAGACAATGGGTTCCACCATCCCCTCTCAGGTCTTTATCATGTTTCCCTATCTGATCACCGTGGTGGTTATGCTCTTCTCCATCGGCAAGAGCAAGGACCCTGCGGCCCTGGGAATACCCTTTATCCGAACAAAACGGGGGTAACTCCTTTTTCCCGGCAGTTTAAGGACTTGTCTTAAGAAAATCACGCTGATATGATCCGATCATCAGATTATCAGCGGGCTCAAGGCTGGCTGTTCCGGGAAGGATAGAGATGAAAGAGTGGCTCTCCATCGGAGACCTCAGCAGAATGTTCAACCTCAATGTACAGACCCTCCGGTACTACGAGTCCATCGGTCTCTTTGTTCCGGAAAAGAGGGATGTGGAGAACAACTACCGCCAGTACCGCTTCGATCAGATCTACAAGCTGGCCTCCATCAGTTATCTTAAAAAACTGGGGTACTCCCTGAAGGACATCAGGGAGTATATGGACGGCCGGGACCTGAACGGCACCCTGGAGCATCTGAAGCATCAGTCCGACCTTATTATGAAACAGTGGTATGAGCTCTCCAGAATGAATGATGTGATCCAGCGGAAGATTCGCTATGTCCACGACAGGACGGAGATTGAAGACCGGGGCGCCATTGTCAGAAAGACCTTTCCCGTCCGCCGCTACATCCCCATCGGCAGCGAAGATATCCTCTACAGCAGCAACGACTTCTACTTCTACCCCACCATTGTCTTCTACAGGGGAAAGAAGAAGGAGTTCGGTGCCCTTATAACCGATGACAGCCCCCTGCCGGATACACCTGCTCTTGAGGTGGAGGAGGTGGAGGAGGGTGAGTATCTCTGCACCTATCATGAAGGACCCTATTCAGAGATCTCCCGCACATCCAGGCGGATCTACCGTGAGGGAGAGAGTCTCGGTTTGACACTGGATGACTTTTCGGTGAACCTCAACCTGATTGATCAGTTTGTGGCAAGCGATCCTGCAAAGTATCTGACCGAGGTTCAGGTCAGAATCCTGGTCTGAGGGCCTCTTCTATTTTATCGAGGGAGATGGTTCCCTCCATGGGGCCCCGCTTTGACACAGCCGAGGCTCCGGCGGCATTGGCCGCCTTCAGGCAGTTCTCAAGAGGCCACTCTTTCAGCCAGGCTCCCAGAAAGGCGCCGGCAAAGGTGTCTCCTGCTCCCGTGGGGTCGACGGCCTCAACCTTCAAAGGGGGCTGATGGAACTCTTTATCCCTGGTGTACAGGGAGGCTCCCTCTTCTCCCCGCTTCAGAACAACCGTTTCAATACCCTTATCAAAACAGATCTCCAGAGACTCTTTCAGTGAGTCCGCGGATGTCAGAAACTCCAGCTCTTCCTCGGTAATGAAGACCAGGGCACTGCGTCCGAAGAACTCCTGCATCAGCTCCGAAAGAAGAGGGTCCTTCTGCAGAATCTCGGGACGTACATTGGGGTCGAAGCTGATGGTACACTCCTTTGGAAGATCCCTCAGAACCTGCCGGTGGACCTCGTACATCTCCCTGTTGAAGATGGAGGAGCCCATAATATGAAAGGTGCCGATGCTCTCGTAGTTCAGGGAGGCCAGGTCGGCCCTGGTGGTGGTTCCGCAGGCGGCGTTGTCTATATGGTAGATAAAGTTCCTTGAACCGTCGGAGTTATACCGGACAAAGGCGACTCCCGTTGCCTTCTCCCTTACTCGCTTAACAAGAGAGGTATCCACTCCATCCTCTTTCAGTCTGTTCAGACAGAGGGTTCCAAAGTCGTCCTCTCCCACTCCCGACAGAATGGCCGAGGGAACCTTCATTTTGGCAAGCTGATCGATGAATATGGCAGGGGCGCCGCTGGGGTAGGGGCCCTGAAAGCTTCCCGCTTCAAGAAAGGACTGATCAGTCCTGTCCGCCATGATCTCGACAAGGATCTCTCCGATAACAACTGCTTTTTTCACATATCTTCCTTGGGCTTTGATTTGTAAAATATAACATGACCCTACTATACTTTCAAAAGACAGACCGGTCAGTGACCGGTTTTGGAGGTTAATTTTGGGCAGCATGATTTATATATCCCATGGAGGCGGACCTCTTCCACTTCTGGGGGACCCGGCACACAAAAAGATGGTTGGTTTCCTTGCAAAACTCGGTCCGGAGCTGGATAAACCCGAGGGCATCCTTGTGATCAGCGCCCACTGGGAGGAGGCCGTTCCAACGGTTATCTCATCACCGAATCCTCCCCTCCTTTATGACTACTACGGCTTTCCGGAAGAGAGCTACAGCATCAACTATCCTGCACCGGGGAATCCCTCACTTGCCACTCAGGTCATGGATCTCCTTGAGAAGAAGGGGATCGGGACCAGAGCCGAGGAGGAGAGGGGACTTGACCACGGTGTCTTTATTCCTCTTAAGCTTCTCTTTCCCGATGCGGGAATTCCCGTGACCCAGCTCTCACTGGTCCGGGGGCTCAAAGCCGAGGATCATCTGGCCATGGGTGAGGCCCTGGCTCCTCTACTGAAGCAGAATATACTGGTTGTGGGCTCCGGCTTCTCATTTCATAATATGGCGGCCTTCGGATGGGACCCCACGGAAGATGAAGATGTTGGGAACAATGAGTTTCAGGACTGGCTGATTGAGTGCTGCGCCTCATCCCTCACCCCACAGGAACGGAGGGAAAGGCTCGGGGCCTGGAACAAGGCGCCTCACGCCCGGTACTGTCACCCCCGGGAGGAGCACCTGCTGCCCCTTCATGTCTGTTCGGCCATGGCAGGGCAGCCTGGAAAGGTTATTTTTGACGACTACATTCTGGGTAAACTGTCTGTAGCCTTCAGGTGGTGATAGCCAGGCCCGCAAACCGGAGCCTGGCGCTGTACTACTCCTTCAGCCCTTTCTCAACGGCATCCACAATCTTGTGATATCCCGTACAGCGGCAGAGGTGTCCTGAAATCTCGCGGCGGATCTCCTCGCGGCTGTAGCTCTTTCCGCTCTCCTTCAGTTCCGTTGCAGTCATCAGCAGGCCGGGTGTACAAAAACCGCACTGCACCGCTCCCGCTTCGATAAAACTCCGCTGCATCACAGAGAGATCCTCGCCGTCGGCCAGGCCTTCGGTGGTGCGGATCTCCTTTCCGTGTGCCCTGGGGCCGGGGTAGATGCAGGAATTCATGCTGACTCCGTCGATCAGTACGGCGCAGGCACCGCACTCACCGACACCGCATCCCTGCTTGACGCTGGTCATATGCAGACGGTCCCTGAGCACCTCCAGAAGAGACTCTTTTATATTGATATCAACGGTCAGTTTTTTTCCGTTGAGGGTAAACTCAATTCTCTGTGTCATGATCGCAATCTCCCTGTCCTGTCAGTTTTGCCAGTCCCCGTCTGGCCAGTACTCCCGCCAGATGGTCCCGGTACTCCTTGCTCCCTCTCCAGGAGTCTCTGGTCAGAAGCTCCTTCTTTACAAGTTCAGCAAAGAGGTCGAGGTTTTCCCTGTTTAAGGGGGTTCCCTTCAGCGCCATTTCGGCTTCCGGGCAGCGGCGGGGAGTGGGGCCGGCAACGCCGTAGGCGATGCGTACCTCTTCCAGAATCTCCTCTGAGGTCCGGACCATCACGGCGCAGCCCAGGGTGGCGATGTCCATGGCTTCCCGCTGGCTGAACTTCATATAGTGTCCGGTAAAACCTCTGTAGTCTTTCTCCTGGACGATGATGTCAGTAAGAAGTTCTCCCGCCTTCAGGTCAACCTTACCGGGACCCTTATAGAAATCGGCGATCTCCACGATACGCTCCCCGCCGGGGGAGGTCAGAACCAGTTCGGCATTGGCGCAGAAGAGGGTGGAGGCGCTGTCGGCGGAGGTGGCTCCGTTGCAGATATTACCGCCGATTGTTGCGGCTGCGCGGACCTGGGGACCTCCCACAACAGAGGCGGCAGCAGCCAGTCCGGGAAGGAGGTCTTTGATCAGTTCGTTTCTCTCCAGAGCCCGGAAACTCTGAAGGGGACCGATATGAAGGGTGTTATCCGCATCTAGCCAGACCCGGCTCAGATCCTCGATTCCGCTGATATCCACAAGGGCCGCACCCCTGTGTTTACCCTCTCTCAGTCGGATCAGAATGTCTGTGCCTCCGGCGATAATTCTGGCTTCAGGTCTGTTCTGCAGAAGCTCAAGAGCCTCATCAGTGCTGCCCGCGTTCAGGTAGCTGCTTATATCATACATTGATGGTTTCCTTATTCAGTACATCCGCCTTCTTGAAGGCTTCAAAGAGTTTCTGGGGATTTATGGGAAGACTGTTGATTCCCACTCCCGAAGCATGGAGTACGGCGTTTCTGACAGCCGAAGCCGGAGATATTGCCGGGGGCTCGCCCAGGGACTTGCTGCCGTAGGCAGCGGAGTTCTCGTGTACCGGAGTAAACTTCACACCCAGCTCGGGGGTATCCATGGAGGTGGGCAGCTTGTAGTCCAGAAGGTTGTTGTTCAGGGGCCTTCCTGTATTGGGGTCGTAGAGCATGATCTCAGAGAGACCGAAGCCCAGGCTCATGCTCATACCGCCCTGTACCTGGCCTTCCGCCAGCAGGGGATTGAGAACCCGGCCGCAGTCATGGATATTGCAGATATCAAGGACCTTTACCTTTCCGGTCTGCATATCCACCTCAACCTCTGCCACCGTAACGCCCCAGGACTGGGGATTGGTCTTGGTCTGAGTGCTCACATCGGCGGTCATAACACCGCTGTCGGGGAGGTGGTAGTAGGAGTCAAGGGCGATCTCATCGAGGCCGATCAGATCGGCGCCGCTCTCTGCCTCCACAATCCTCGCATCCCGGATATCAAGGCTGTCAGCCTCTCTTTCCAGTCTCGCGGCGGCCCGGGCCAGCACCTTTGCTTTAAGCTGCACCGCTGCCTCATGAACCGCATTACCGGTGACGAAGGTCTGACGGGAGGCGTAGGCTCCGGTATCGAAGGGGTCCATATCCGTATCGGTTGTTGAGTTCAGATTTACCATCTCGTAGGAGATCCCCAGTGTCTCGGCGGCCATCTGGCAGAAGACGGTGGTGGAACCCTGACCCAGCTCGGTGGCTCCCACCTGAAGCTGTACGGTGCCGTCCTGGTTCATGGTGATCCGGGCGCCGGCGATCTCCTGGCTGATGGGCCAGACTCCCGTGGCATAGCCGAAGCTGGCAAAACCGATTCCCCGGCGGAACTCCCCGGTCTGGTCCTTGTAGAGTTCTCTCTTCTTCTCCCAGCCGATATATTCAAGGCCCTTTTCGAAACAGGCGGAAAGACCATAGCTGTCGAGTTTCAGCTTCCCAACAGGATCGGCCTGTCCCTCTTTGATTACATTGATCTTTCTGAACTCTACAGGGTCCATGCCGATGGCCCGGGCAACATCGTCCATATGGGACTCAACGGCAAAGTTGATCTGGGGTATTCCGTATCCCCTCATGGCGCCGGCGGTGGCTGTGTTTGTGTAGACCGTATAGCCCTGAAAGCTTGAGCCCCGGGAGGCGGGGTAGTGGCGGAGGAAGTCTCCCCCCTGTTTGGCCACAACCGAGTGGCAGTGGGAGGCGTAGGCCCCGTTGGTTCCATAGGATTTCAGGGTCTTTGCGATGATCCGGCCCGATCTGTCCACACCGGTCTTCATATAGTGGCGCATACCGTGACGGCTGCGGGTCCAGGCCATGCACTCCTCCCGGCTTAAGTCGATCATAACCGGACGGCCCGAGCACTTCATTGTCAGAAAGGCGGTGAGGGGTTCCAGAACCACATCCTGCTTGTTTCCGAATCCTCCGCCGATTACAGGCTTGATAACCCTGAATTTACTGAAGGGCATGGAGAAGGCATGGGCCATGATCCGGCGGGCAATATGGGGGATCTGTGTGGATGAGACGACAACGATCCGGTCCGCGTCATCCTTGTAGGCGTAGCAGATATGGTTTTCCATATGGCAGTGCTGAACCTGGGGACTCTCATAGATATCTTCGATAATATGGGCAGCCTCTTTGAAGACCTCTTCCGGGTCCTCCTCTCCAAGGCTCAGTGAGTTCTGACCCAGAATATTTCCACCATCGTGGATATGCACTGCATCCTCTTTAACGGCATCCTCTGGATCAAGGTAGAAGGGATACTCCTCGTACTCCACCTCGATCAGTTCCAGGGCCTTTTCGGCGGTGACGGGATCTTCGGCAACAACGGCGGCTATTTCATCGCCGTAGAGTCTGATCCGGTCGGTCAGAAGGTTCCGGTCGGCCCTGTCGTTCCGTGCGGGGGGAATGGCATAGGGGTGTCCGGCTGTGGGAAAGACGATTCCCCGGCAGTCATCATAGGTGACAACCGCGACAACTCCCTCGAGGGCTTCGGCCCGGCTGCAGTCCAGACTGGTAACCCGCCCGTGGGCTATGGTACTGCGGAAAATTTTCCCATGGAGCATGCCGCGCATATCCATGTCTGCTGTGTATTTTGCCCGGCCGGTAACCTTGGCAAGGGCGTCCTTTCTCTGGGGACTGCTTCCGATATGAGTATTCTTCAAGGGATCTATCCTGCTGATTTTCTGTGATTTGGAGGCAAGTATACCGGTCAGAAATCTTTTGCTCAACATGTCAGACAAGTCTGTGGAGAGATTTTTGACTGGATAATCAATTAAAACTCAAATTCACTGACCGACTGTCAGGAAAGGAGGGAGGATATACTTCTGTTCCGACCGTTTTTCTTGGCGGTGTAGAGATTCTCATCCGCCCTGGCAGCCAGTTTCTCATAATTCTCGGGAGCCTTCTCGCAACATATACCGAAACTCATTGTGATTTTCAGATCCGGAGCAATTCTGTCCCAGTCATGGCTTTCGATGGACAGTCTTATTCTCTCTATTGTGGTATGGGCATCGTCAAGCCCGGTTTCCGGAAGTGCCAGAATAAGCTCCTCTCCCCCATACCGTGCAACAATGTCCCCCTCCCTGACCCCTTCTGTAATCAGACGGGCCAGCTCCCTGAGCACTTCATCGCCAATCTGATGGGAGTAGTCATCATTGACCTTCTTGAAGAAATCCACATCTCCCAGAACAATGGTCAGTTCATGGTTGTGCCTCCTGGAATTAGCACAGATCACCTCCATTTCGTGGTTGAAGAAACGCCTGTTATAGAGGGAGGTCAGTTCGTCCCGGATGGCAAGCTCCTTAATCCTGTTGTGGGAATCGGCCAGTTCAAGACTCATCTCATTGATTACATCAGCCAGAATTTCAATTTCGTCTCTGGTTTTTATATCAGTAATCTGCTGTCCCTCCAGGCCGGACTTCAGACTCTCCGCAGCATCCGTCAGTTTTCTCAGGGATCTGGACAGACTTGTTCCCAGTATCAGACCGGATGTCAGTGCTAAGCAGAGGGCAATAATGAAACCGTGATTGAGTACTGAATTTACCTTATCCAGCAGGAAGCGGTTCTCTTCGGTTATGGATGGAGAGCCGTTGGGAAAGGCATAGGCCATAGGAGTTCCATCTATATGAATAAGATCTCCCTTTAACAGGTCCTCATCAGAAAGGGAGTCTCCCGGTTCATAGCCCTTAAATGGGATCAGGGTATAGCCGTTCATATCGGCCATACCTATGCTGAATTGAGGACCTATTCTGTCCCCGGGACGTCCTGCTCTCAAATGAGGTTCCGGAGAATCTTCCAACAGGGGAAGGGACGCCGGCGGAGGGATATCCGGACCGAGGCTGTTCAGAAAACCGAAGAACCTCCGGGCTGACTCTTCTGTCCCCCAGGTACCGGTTTCACCTATATAGAGTAAGATCAGTTCTTTGTATTCACTGTAATGGGACTCCCGGGCCTCTTTAATAAATTCCCAGTGAATCAATGCGGGAGCAAGGAAACGAAGGATCAGAAGAAGGGTCATGCCGGAAATGAAAAAGGCAAAGGAGAGTTTGAATCTGAGGGATATTATCCGTTTTTTATCTGCTGTCATTATCTACAATTTTAGAAGACCCCGTCGTCTGATGCAAAAAATGAAGAATATTTCACAGCGCCTCCGGCAGGGGGCATTTTACACTGGTTACAGAACTTTTACCTTCCCTTTACATAAAAATAGAACACCGGTGCTAGTCTGTTTTTAAATGAATCTAACAGCAAGGATGGTGAATCTTATGAACAGAATTAAATACACTCTGCTGCTTGCTCTGGCATTGGTGCTTTTCGGTACCGGCTGCGCGTCTAAAAGCAGTACCGAAAATAAAACAGCCGATTCCGGGCAGACAACGGAAGATGAAAACAGGGGAGATGCTCCCGAAGGAATGCCCCCACCTCCCGGAGGCGATGGAGAGATGGCCTTCGGCGGATCTCAGGACGGAAGACCGGGACCTCCTCCCGGCGGTTTCGGCGGAACTCCGCCTGAAGGCAGCCCCGGAGGTCAGCCCCCCGAAGGTATGCCTCCCGGAGCCCCTCCCGGAGGAGGAAGCATGGAAGTGGATCATGGCAGCTATGCTTATCTGATCAGCGAGGATCTTTCCGGGGGCAGTTATGAATCCACCGGAGATATGGAAAATGTTCTCCGCATAGAGGGCGAAGAGGTTCTTCTTGAAGACCTGGTAATCACCAAGAGCGGAGGACAAGCCGGTGCCGGTGAAAGCAGCAACTTCTACGGCAGCAATGCCGCTGTACTGGCCTTGAACGGTGCCGATGTTATCATCAATGACAGCAGAATTATCACCTCTGTAAGGGGTGGAAACGGTATCTTCTCCTATGGTGAGGGAACGGAAGTTGAGGTTAACAGGGCCTATATCAGAACCACCGGCAACAGCTCCGGCGGTGTGATGGTCACAGGGGGCGGTACGATGACCGTTAATGATTCGGATATTGAAACCCGGGGCGGGTCATCTGCCGCCCTGAGAACAGACCGCGGCGGCGGAACCCTGATTGTTGACGGCGGAACCTACACGGCCAATGGTAACGGCTCTCCCGCCGTATACAGCACTGCTGACATCACCGTGAAAAATGCGGTGCTCAAGGCCGGCGGCTCCGAGGCCGTGGTGGTGGAGGGTAAGAACTCGGTCAGCCTCTATGATTGCACAGTCTCGGGAAATATGATCAAGGACAATGTGGAGAATCTTCAGAATGTGATGATCTATCAGAGTATGTCCGGAGATGCCGAAACAGGACAGAGTCACTTTACCATGGAGGGGGGAAGCCTCAGTTCCGGAGTGGGTGATATGTTCTATGTGACCAATACGGACTGTACGATAACCCTGAAATCTGTAGATCTGGAACTATCAAACAGTGTTGTTCTTAAGGTGTCCGGCAACGATGCCAGAAACGGCTGGGGACAGGTCGGAGCCAACGGAGGTAACTGTGATATGCTCACCAAGGATCAGGTTCTGAAGGGAGATATCATTGTGGATGAGATCTCATCTCTGGAACTCTCTCTTACTGAGGGCTCTGTCTTTACCGGAACCATCAACAGTGGGGATCAGGGAGGTACCGTGGACCTTGCAATGGATGCCGGCAGCCGCTGGGTTCTTACAGGGGACAGTTACATCGACAGCCTTAGAGGACAGGCCGGAAGTATTGAAACCGGAGCCTACACTCTCTATGTGAACGGCACACGCTTCGAGTAATCCTGCGGGACTGTCCTTTTCGAATGGGCAGTCCCGTCCATGCCGTCAGACCCGGATTGAAATCAGGGCCACATCGTCATGGAAGTTCTCTATGTCCCGCAGGGTTCTGGAGCTGTTGATAACGGATTCATTGAAGTTCTCTTTTTTGCCCGCATCGATAAGAAAGCGTTCTACTGCCGATGCCGGTATTCTTGAATGAGACTGTTCGGATTCCAGAAGTCCGTCAGTATACATAACGATGATATCACCTTCATTGAGGGGAATTTCAAGCTCCTGGTAATCAATACTTGTTCCGAATCCCAGGGCCGGGCCCTCACTAGAGTATGACTTGCAGCTGCTTCTGTTTACGACATAAATGGGCATATGACCCGCATTTGCCATGGTAAGGGTCTTTCTTTCCGTGTCAATCAGTAGGCTCGAAAAGGTCACAAGTACCTCTGCGGAATCCCGCAGTATTGCACAGAGCCGGGTATTCAACCGGCTCAGCAGCCGTCCCGGAGTAAAGATACTTTCCTTTGTTCTTCTGTTAATGGACAGAGTCAGTACCTTCAGCATTGCCGTAACAAAGGCCGGTTTTACACCGTGGCCGACAACATCACCTATGTTCACTATAAACCTTGAATCATCGAGCTTTATGATATCGTAATAGTCTCCACCCATCTTCATCATTTTGAAGGGCAGGTAACTGAGTTCTATCTTTGCATTCTCTATTTCAGGAATTTGACTGTTCAGGAGAGATTTCTGAAAATCACCGGCAACCTCCAGTTGTTTATCCAGCATCTCCTGTATTTTGATTTTCTCTTTTTTCAGAAGGTAAATAGACCTGGCTTTGTCAATTTCGTTCAGCAGGTCATCTTCATCCCAGGGTTTAAGAATAAGTGAACGGATTTTTGCCTTTATTGCCTTTTTTATATCATCAATATCATTAAAAGCTGTGAGAAGAATGAGTTCTATATCAGGAAACTTTTCACAGACTGATAGAAAAAAATCACTCCCTTTCATGCCGGGCATACGCAGATCGGATATGATAACAGAGGTCTCTTCCCCTATCAGAGCAAGGTCCTGCATACACTCATTGGGAGAAGGATAAATTCTGATTGTAATTTTGTTCTCTTCGGCATACTCTTTTAACTCTCTTACCAGAGATTTTATTACCTGGTACTCATCGTCAATCAAGCAAATGTATTCACTAGTATTTTCTTTCATGATGGGAGTATAGGTCATTCATTATTAGGAGTCAATCAAGGCGTGGAATATATAGTCTTTATGGTATGTTCACCAATCGCAGTTACTGTTCTGTTTATAACACTGGGAGCCATCTGGAAGTACAGAAATGAGAAACTCGGTCTATCACTGCTTGTCTATTTTATTCTGGCTCTTTTGTTTCTGATCTTCAATATTCTTGAAGTCATTGCAGAGAGCGGCAGATGGATGCTTATCTGGACAAAGCTGGAAATATCTATTTATGTCCTGATTCCCGTATCCTGGGTGGTTTTTGCCGGATTTCTGGTTAACCCCAAAGGCAGGCTCGGCTGGATCAAATACTACATTTTACTAGTACCTGTATTAACCATTTTTCTGGTCTGTACCTACCCCCTGCATGAACTCTTTTATGTTTCTCATATAATAAACCATCACTCGGGATTCTCCACTCTGGATATGAACTACGGTTTTTTCTTCTGGGTATTCGGAGCTCACAGCTATGTTCTTTTACTGGTGGGAACCTGCTTTATTGTGCGATATTTAAGGATTAATACCTATCTGGCAAAGGGGCAGGCCTCACTCATTCTGATAGCCAGCCTGCTGCCCACTCTGTTTAATGCAATGTATTTTCTTCCTCTTCCAGTTTTTGTTCATAAGGATTATACAGCTCTTGCCCTGGCTGTTTCGGGGGTTCTTTTTTTTATCGGAATATTCTGGGGACGTTTCTTTGATATCATTCCCTATGCCAGGAACCAGATTGTTGACGGAATGGATCAGGGAGTCATTATTATTGACAGAATGGACCGTATCCTTGATATCAATTCGGCTGCTCTTAATCTTTTTGATATCGGTGAATCTGTTCGCGGCAGTAACATTGGTGCTGTCACTCCCCTGTGGGATGCCCTCAGTTCTCATTACAAATTTAAAAAATGCACATTTGAAACATCTGTTGGTGAGGGGGAAATGACCCGGACCTGTGTTGTCAATATTAAACCGATTCATATCAGACAGAGCGGAGTAGACGGAGTACTGATTATCATCAATGATATCTCTCTTCTTGTCGGGCTCTATGAGGAAAAAATCGACCTTCTAAAGAGGATGGAAGATACATTTGAACGCCTGAACAGCACACAGATCCAGCTGATCCACAAGGAAAAACTCGCTTCCATCGGACAAATCTCCGCAGGAGTTGCCCATGAAATTAAAAATCCCCTCAGCTTTCTTAAGAGTAACCACAGATATCTTTATAAACTGATTACAAAGTTGGAAGATCGATGCAGTTCCGGAGAGTTTAATGATGAATTTGTTGAAGCAAAAGATGTACTGTCAGACAGCAATGAGGGGATGAACAGAATTCTTGATGTGGTAAACAATCTTCTGGCTTTTTCCAGGAAGGATGAAAAGATAAAAAGGAACTCTTCCTTCGACATTAATGAGGGTTTGGAGAATACTCTCAAGATTCTCAGAGGCACCATAGATCCTGATATTAAAATTGACCGGAATTACGGAAATGTAGCCAGCATCGAGTGTAATGAAAATGAGATAAAACAGGTTTTTCTCAATCTTTTAACCAATGCTGCACAGGCTTCGGAAGTCTCTGACCGTGATAACAAAAGGATATCCATAAAGACCCGGGATGACGATAAATGTGTCTACTTTGAGATTGGAAATACAGGAATGCCTATTGATCCGGAACTGCGGGAAAAGATCTTTGAGCCTTTCTTTACTACCAAAACTGCAGAAAAGGGAACCGGTCTGGGTCTGAGTATCGCTTCGGATATTGTTCTCAAGAGACATAACGGGACCATCAATATTGACGATAATAACGGTATGACGACTTTTATTGTAAAGCTTCCCCGCCGTATGGAGGCTTGATGGTGCAATTGAGAGAAAATTCTTTTTCATAAAGGCATTACATACTATTATTACAGTGGAATGGCTTTATACCACAGTGGAAAGGCTTCATGCCGGGGAGGTCCATATGCTGTTTTCAACCAGAGCTCGTGCTGGAAATGTTCTCGAACGGAAAAACCTGAAAAAAGTTATAAAGTCTGTACTGGATCAGTATCCCGATGCTGAAAGAGTCCTGATTATTCCCCCGGATTTTACACGCAGCCATTCGGGAGCCGGACTATTGACCGAGATGTGCTGGAGGCTGCTGGGGGACAGGGTCAAGGCTGTCCTTCCGGCCCTGGGCACCCACTTCCCCATGACCGATTCAGAAAAACTGAAAATGTTCGGAGAGCTGCCTCTTGAACTGGTCCGGGATCATGACTGGCAGAACGGTCTGACGGAGCTCGGAAGAATATCAGGAGAGGAGATGAAAGAGATCTCCGGTGGAAAGCTGGACTACGACTGGCCGGTGCAGGTCAATCGCCTTCTTCTTGACGAACCCTGGGACCTGATACTCTCAATAGGGCAGGTTGTTCCCCATGAAGTTGCGGGAATGGCAAACTATACAAAAAACATTATGGTCGGCATCAGCGGCAAGGAGGCCATCGACAAGAGCCACTTCCTGGGCGCCGTAGCCAATATGGAAGATGTGATGGGCAGAGCCTATACCCCGGTGAGGAAGCTCTTTAACCGTGGAGCCGAAAAGTTCTGCTCCGATCTGCCAATTGTCTATTTGCTGACGGTGGTAGCCCCGGACCTTCTGGGGCAGACCGGGCTTCACGGACTCTTCGCCGGAGATGATGATGAGTGTTACAGGGCGGCGGCAGAGCTCTCTCAGGAACTGAATATCAACCTTCTGGACAAGCCTGTAAAAAAGGCGGTGGTCTACCTCTCTCCTGATGAGTTCAGAAGTACCTGGCTCGGCAACAAAAGCATCTACCGTACACGTATGGCCCTTGCCGACGGAGGAGAGCTGATTGTTCTGGCTCCCGGAATCCGCTGTTTCGGTGAGAATGAAGGTATGGACGGAATTATCAGAAAGTTCGGGTATAAGGGGACCCCCTATGTTCTGGAAGCTGTAAATCAGTACAGCGACATGGCGGACAATCTTTCAGTGGCGGCCCATCTGATTCACGGCTCCTCGGAGGACCGCTTTAAGATCACCTACTGTCCCGGCGGACTGACCAGGGAAGAGGTGGAGTCCGTCGGCTACTCCTGGGGAGACCTCGGCAGCTACTCGGCCAAATATGACTACAGAACTCTCAAGGACGGATGGAATACTACGGATGACGGTGAGGAGATCTACTTTATCTCCAACCCCGCCCTGGGACTCTGGGCGCTTAAAAGCAATTTTAAAGGGGATAACCAGTGATTATCATCATTATGGGAGTCAGCGGCTGCGGTAAAACAACCCTGGGAGAACTCCTGTCCAAAGATCTGAAAGTCGAATACTTCGAGGCGGACAGTTTTCATCCTCAGGCCAATATCGACAAGATGAGCCACGGTATTCCTCTGGAGGATGAAGACCGATGGCCCTGGCTGGATATTATCAGAAAGAAGGCCTCCGAGTGTCAGCAGAGGGGTGAGGACGCCGTGTTCAGCTGCTCCGCCCTGAAGGAATCATACAGAAGCTTTATTGAAGAGGAGCTTGCAGAGAAGCCGGTCTGGGTCTATCTGAAGGGTGATTTTGATACAATCCATCAGCGGATGCTGCAGCGGAAGAACCACTTTCAGAAGGCTGATATGCTCAGGAGCCAGTTCCGGGATCTGGAAGAACCCGCATCGGCTCTTGATGTGGATATCAATATGCCTCTGGATGATAAAGTCCGCTTTATCAAAGAGTCCCTTAACATCTGACAGTCCGGTGAGCTGAAATCCCGGCCGGGTTCCTACTTCTCTTCCAGACTGATTATATTCTCCGCCAGCTCCAGGTTTTTTCTTATGGGAGAAAGGTCCGATAGCTTCAGAGCTGTTTTAAAGTGCTCCCTGGCTCTCCGGTACTCCTTTTTATGGTTCATCAGCAGCACTCCCGCTTCGTTGAGGCTCTGGTACTGGGTCGGGTCCTTTTCAAAGGCGAGTTCAAAGCTTTCGATCGCCTTGTCAAACTCTCCCGCTTCGACCTCTCTCTTGCCCTGTTTCATCAGACTGAATCCCTCCATAGCATCGGCGAACTTCTCTTCACTCCTGCACAGGACAATCCGTTTTTTCAGAAACTGTCTGATTGTGGGGCCGGGGCACTCCTCCAGTGATTTACCGTACCACTCTTCAGCGCTCTTCCGTTTTCCCCATGTAAAGTAGAGGTCTCCCAGGGCTATGGACCTGGAAAAGCACTCCCCAAGGGCTTCAATCTCCCTGAGGAAGAACTCCTCTGCCTCATCATAGCGTTCCTGGGCCATCAGGCAGACCGCAAGGTTGTGTCCCGCTCCCTGTGTGGAGGGGGCCGATTTCAGAATTCTCCTGAAGAGCTCCTCGGCTTTAGTATACTCTCCCATGGCCAGATCGTTGAGGGCCTGTCTGTATTTTGCTTTTGTGAATAACACGAGCTGTCTCCTTGAGGGGTATAAGTGAGTAAACAGATTAGATGAAAATGGAGAGAATGGCTACCAATATCATTCTGAACAGGTAGGATGAAAAATAATCCGGGGAAAAAACACCAAACATAAGGTGCGGTGTTACAATGGGACAAGGGGGAACATATGAAGAGTCTGATTGTCTATTATTCGTCAAAAGGATATATGGAAGAGGTCGCCGGGGATATACAGAATGAACTTGGTTCTTCGGCGGGGTTACTGAATCTGAAATCCCGGAGCAGGGCAGACCTCAGCGATTATGATGCCGTAATTCTCTGCGGTGCTTTTCATGCGGGAAGGCTTCCCGGGAAACTGCGGCGATATGCCTCAAAGAACTGTTCCCGGCTTCTTGCAAAGAAGCTGGCCTTTGTACTGGGAGGACTGGATACCGAAGGATATGCAGGGCCCTTTGAGAAGAACATCCCCGAGGCTCTCAGACAGCATGCTTCTCTGACAATACATACCGGAGGACGCTACATGCCTGAAGAGCACTCCCGTTTTATTCAGAATCTGATGGCTAAGATCAACAAGGACAGCGGTGAAGTCCATAAGGAGCAGAAGGAAAGACTTCAGGAGCTCTATCGGGATCTCAACTAAAGGTGGTTTCTCACTAGGGGCAACGGCCCTCCCGGGGTGTCGTGTCAGAAGCCGGCCTGCCAGGGCGGGGGGGCCGTTACTGAAGGCCCGATAAAAATCAGCCGTAGGAACAGCAGTAGTCGGTAACCTTGTTCACCTTCAGTTTGAAGGATGAGTTTGCGGGAACCTTGAAGGACATTCCTCCGGTAATCTCCTGCCAGTCACTGTCGCCGGCAATCAGAATGCTCAGCTCACCGCTTGTTATCTCCATCAGCTCCTTTGCCTCTGTTCCGAACTCATACTCGCCGGGCATCATGATTCCCAGGGTCTTGGAACTTCCGTCGGCAAATGTGATCTTTCTGCTTGTTACCTTACCGTCAAAGTAGATGTTGGCGGCCACATCCACCGTTACATTTTCAAAACTGCTCATTTTACTCTCCTGTATACGGGGGAATCCATCTAAAAATGGTCCCTGATCTCTTTTATACATTTTTTTAAAATAATTATAAATAAACAACGGGGTATAATCGTCTTTATGAGTATGAGTGCGGCAGTACTGAAGATATTACATAGGCAGCAGGAGTCACTATACCGGCTGTTTCTCAGTAAAACAGATGATCAGCAGGAGTCTCAGGATCTTCTGCAGGACCTCTATGAATCGGTACTGAACCGTCTGGACACTTTCGCCGCCGTAGAGGATCAGACAGCCTGGCTCTTCCGGGCAGCCCACAACCGGGTAATTGACTGGTACAGGAAGAGAGACCGACAGCGTCTGCTGAGTCTGGACCGGGAGACCCTTGAGGATACTCCTTTGCTGGACCTTCTGGTCAGCCCGGGACAGGACCTGGAGGATCAGTTTCTAATGGAGACTTTGCTTGAAGCTCTGGACCTGGCCGTAGAAGCCCTTCCTGAGAAGCTCCGCCGGGTTATTACAGCTCAGACTCTGGAGGGGCGCACATTCAGGGAGCTGTCTGAGGAGTGGGATATTCCCATGGGTACTCTTCTGTCCAGGAAGAGAGAGGCCCTTCGGCTATTGGCAGGGGCGCTGGACGAATACAGTGATATCTGGGAGGAAATGAATGAAGAGTGAAACACTTAAGTTTTATATAAGCGCTGCAGTACTTGTGCTGCTGACAGTTCTGCTGCTGACGGCTTCGGGAAGAGTTATTAACTTCCATGCCCGGCAGTGGACGGAAAATACAACAACCATTGGAGGAACATTATGAGAGATGTAACTAAGGTAAAATTTGTGGGAAGAGGAATTCTCTTTGCCCTTGGAGCACTGGTTTTTGCTGCCCTTCTGGCCCTGGTTATGGGTTGGGTGCTGATGCTGCTCTGGAACTGGCTGATGCCGGAGGTTTTCGGACTACCCCTGATCGGCTACTGGCAGGCATGGGGTCTGATTCTTCTGAGTCATCTGCTCTTCAAGGGCGGCCATGGCGGTCCCGGCAGACATCCCCATTTCAGGGCAGCCGGTCCCGGACGCCGGGGGGCAGGACACAGAGGTGCCGGAAGAGGGCGTCATTTTCACAATAACGAAGACCTTGATGAGTTCAAGGATGAGTTTAAACGGCGTATGAAGGCGCGCTGGCATGATGAGTCTGGAGAAGAGCCTTCTGAAGGTTCAGCAAAAGACAGGGAGGATTCCGAGTAGATAGTTGGACAGAAAGTTACCCGGGAGTAGATAACCGGCGATTTCATACAAAATTGTGGGGGCTTTCTGTCCCGGTACCCCAATAATGCCTGTTTTCCTTTCACTATTCCTGTTGGCATCCTAATTGCATAGTTATATGCAGAGATGAATTTTTCAGGAGGCGGTTATGCTGACGCAAATGGAACAGGTAAACACATCGGAAATCTGGGCGGACCTGCAGTATCACAAGGTTCTGAACTATCTGACAGGAAACAGAATCTATACACATGGTTCTGTAAGACTTGTCTGGCTGGGGGCTCCCTGGCTTGCCCTCTACTCGGCACTGGAGTATGAGAAGGGCGGAGGTCCTTTGTGGATACTTCATACCGAAGGACTCACAGGTCATATCTATGACTCTGCAAAGATGTCACCCAGAATGATGATCCGAAAGTTTGCAGCCCAGTGGAAGGAGTATTCCGCCATGGAAGACCTCTCCGGCCTTCCTCTCAGTTCCCTGGAAGAGGGAAGTGAAGAGCTGAAGAAGTGGTCTTCCATTCTTGAGAGCATGGCCTCCGATCCCGTTCTCTGGCCTTCGGCATAAAATCTCTCTGAGAGCCGGGGAAGATCAGCGTATCAGGATCTCTCCGGCCCAGGTTTTATTGTGCTTGCTTTTAATATTGTCATTTCTTCCTGATGCCAGGAGGAGGGGATAGGTCTCTCCCCGAATGAGGGGAACGTCGTATTCGTCTCCCGAATCAAGGGGGATGGAAAAGCTGACCCGGGTTGTGTCGGCAGTCTGCCGGCCCGAAAGGATCTGCATGTCCTGACTTCCCCCGAGCTCCATATCGGCCTTGTGTGCAAAGCGGCCCGTACCGAAGTGGTCCTCACCCATGGCTATTCCCATATTATCATCAACCCAGAGAAGGATAATGTTGGCATCCTTCATAACCGAAGTGGCTCCGATGCCGAAGGCGATCCATCCGGTTGTCTCTGCACTGAGAGTGATTAAAAGACGGTTTCCCTCTGTCTTCCAGTCAAGGATAAACCCATCCTCTTCAAGCCTGTCATTGGCCCAAAGGGGCAGTGTCAGAAAGATCATTAATAGAGTAAAGATCACAATTTTCTTCATTGAAAGAGCCTCCCTCCGGATATTCAAATATCTTACAACAAATCATCATTGATTTATTATCTCATTTCCAGTTAAATTGTGCTGGATTTTATTCCGGGAGGGGACGAAAATTTCTAAAGGGCCCTCTCTAAAAGGCATAAAAAAGGAGCTCGGAGGAAGTTATGAACAATAATCTGGCTGTATTGACGGCTGTTGGACCTGATAGAATTGGTATTGTGGATGATCTGTCTGCAGAAATCGAGAAAAAAAACGGAAATATCCGGGAAAGCCGGATGTCGGTGCTTGGCGGAGAATTCGCTATAATTATGCTGATTTCCGGTGAAAAGCGGGCCATCAGCGGCCTTATGAGTGATATTGACGGAATGGAGTCCAAAACCGGTCTCCGCATTGAGATGAAGCCCACTGACCGGCCTGATCATGAGATCACCGGTATTCCCTATAATCTGACCTGCGTCTCCCTGGACGGTCCCGGACTGATCCATTCGGTCACCCGCTTTATCAGACAGGAGGGAATCAATATTGAGAACCTTGAGACCGAAACCGCCCATGCCCCCTGGACCGGAGCCCCCCTGTTCCGTATGAAGGCCAGCGTTATTGTTCCTCTGAATGTCTCTATTCAGGATATCCGTCTGGGCCTTAACAGGCTGGAGCAGGAGAAGGATCTGGATATCAGCTTCAAGGCTGTTACGGGCAAGGACTAGTCTCTTATTCCAGAGGAACCGGGGCGGAATTTTCCGCCTTCCCGGTAAAATTCTGGATAAAATCCCTTTTAACAGTTATTTTATGAGTATGGTAAACCCTTCCGGAGACGCCGCACAGGCCCGTCACTATCTGTTCTATCTGGACAAGAAGATGCTTATCGAATCTCCCCGCATCCTCAGGATCGGGAGAGACAGCTCCTGCGATCTGGTTCTCGAAGAGAGAACCGTTTCACGGGTTCATGCCGAGATTGTCAGAGAGGAGGATCAGGTTATCCTCCGGGACATGGACAGCACTAACGGCATTCAGGTTAACTACAGACGGGTTAAGGAGCATCAGCTTCAGGATGAGGACAGAATTACCATCGGCCCCTTTATTATCGTCTACCGGGTCTTAAGCGATGAAGGACCGGCACCGGTCCGCTCCGAAGAGAACCTCCTCTCCGAGACCCTGGTGATGGAGAGCAAGATTGCCGGTATACTCCAGTCCATCAAGGATGAGACAATACGTAACCAGCTCTTCGAACTGAAGCATATTATCAACCAGTCCAAGGAGAAGCTCTCCCGGATGGCCCATATAGACCGCCTGACCCTTCTGTACAACCGGCGCTACTTTGACGATGTTATCTCCAGGGAGGTTGAGCGGGCAAGGCGCTACAGTCAGTCCTTCTGCCTTCTGCTTCTGGACATCGACCACTTCAAGAAGGTTAATGATGTGCATGGTCATCAGAAGGGGGACCAGGTCTTAAGCGAAATCGCCTCAATTATCAGTGACAATATTAGAATGAACGATATCGCCGCCCGCTACGGCGGTGAGGAGATGGCCGTTATCCTTCCGGAGACTTCGGTGGACAATGCCATTACAGCGGCAGAGAAGCTGCGCTCCGCCATTCAGGAGAATTCCATAGTCAGGACTGGACTGGAGATTACAGTCAGTATCGGTGTGTCCGAGTTCAAGCCCGTGGACAATGCCGTGGAGGATTTGATTGCCAGGGCCGATTCAGCCCTCTACAAGGCCAAGGAAGCCGGCCGGAACAGGGTGGTCCACTAGTCCTTATCGCCAGATTCCGGTTTTTCGGGCAGCAGGAGTGAGGGCCGTCCCGCCTTCTTCCTTATCAGATCGATCCCCTTGTAGACCGAGTGAATCCGGATCAGGCGGATCTCCATTCTCCGTTTTCCCGGGATATCCAGCATCCATAGTCCCGCCATAATGGTCAGAAGCCCCTGGCCCGGAATAAAGAGCATAATAAATCCCATGGCCAGAAAGACGACACCCAGCAGGTTCTTGATGGTATGGAAGAGGATGCGTTCAACTCTTCCAGCCTCGGCTCCCGCATGGCGGGGACCGATAAAGTAGTCTTCGGGAATTCGGATCAGCAGAAAGGGGAGGAGGATCAGGGTCCCAGCAAAGGTCACCAGTGAAACGGCCCCTGCGGCGATAAAAAGCTCCCGGCTGCCCTCGAAGAGAGCTTTCAGCTCCGACAGCTTAGAGAACAATAAGTTCATATCCCATCAGCTCCTGAAACTGCCCTTCCGACAGCCAGATATCGCTGTCCATACCGTGGTCCGCCGCCAGACGGTCCAGATCGGTCAGACAGAAGGCCGGGGCTTCGGGGCGGCAGCGTTCCAGAAGTTCCAGAATAAAGGTCTTCTCTGCACTGCTGCACTCCATCTCTTCCTGGTAGTCCCCGCCCCGGAACAGAAGGCCGCCGGGTCCCTCTTCGGGAAGGGGACCGCACCAGACAAGACGGCTGTGGTCGCCCAGTTCCAGCTCCTCAGCTCCCTGCACAATGTTCTTTACAAGGTACTTGGAGACCCTTGGCGATGGTGTTTTGAAGTCGAACCAGTGCTTCAGGGGAAGGTTTAATCCCTGACCCCGCATATAGTTGTAGAGTGAGGTCCGGAGTCCCTTGCCGTAGGAACCGAGGTCCTCGGACTTCTGATCAAATTGAAGATCGTTCCGGGCAAACCCCGCGTGTTCCGGGCCCTTTATGGTGACGCCGAACTTTTCGGGACGGCGGCCGACGGGGCTGTGGGCTGTCAGGGCAAAGTGGTGCCAGTAGGCTGACTGGATCAGGCCGAAGCTGAAGAGCTGACGGACCACATCCAGTGAGTCTATCAGTTCCCGGGCATCCTGACCGGGAAAGCCGTACATCAGATAGGCATGGACCATAATATCCGCCTTTCGGAAGGAGGCGGCCACCCGACTTACCTGGGGCACCGTAACTCCCTTGTCGATTTTCTCGAGGAGCCGGTCAGAGGCCACTTCAAGACCTCCGGAGACGGCGATGCAGCCGGACCGGGCCAGAAGGCGGCAGAGCTGGGCGGTAAAGTTCTTCTCAAAGCGGATATTGGCCCACCAGCTGATAAATACATCACGGCGGATCAGTTCAAGGGCCAGCTCCTTCAGCAGGGCCGGCGGGGCGGCTTCGTCCACAAAGTGAAAACTTCTCAGGCCCGTCTTCTCTATAAGTTCTTCAATCTGGTCGGCCAGTACAGACGCGGTTCCGGGATCAAAGCGGCCGATATAGTCCAGGGATGTATCGCAGAAGGCGCAGCGCTTCCAGTAGCAGCCATGGGCCAGCATCATCTTGATCCAGGGGCCCTCGCTCCAGAGGCGGTGCATCGGGTTTTCCCGGTCCACCAGGGAGAGATAGCTGTCCAGAGGAAGACCCGTGTAGTCGGGCGCCGGACGCTCCCGGTGACGGATATGGTGGTTTTCGGTGCCTGCAAAGTACTGCCAGCCGCCGTCCACAGGAAGCCATGTCCGGACCAGGTCCTTCCGGCTCTCCAGGGCAGGGGAGGCTGCGGAGGCTGAGCGGTCAGGGGCCAGAGACCGGGTCTCAAGAACTCCCGCAAGGGCTTCCAGGGTATCTTCCCCGTCATCCAGGGTCAGGGAGTCAAAGAACTCGGCTATCCTGATATCCGAGATCTCCCGGAGTTCGGTATTCACATAGCCTCCGCCGAGGGTCAGATGAATCCCGGGATAGTTCTTTTTGATATAGGCGGCGCCTCTGAGGGCTTCCAGCATATTTCCGGGAAAGGGTACGGAAAATCCCACAATCTGCGGATTGCAGGCTTCAATCTTCTCCTTCAGGATCTCCCTGTGAATCCGGCTTACATCGGAGCCTGCTTCCCGGGCCTTGGCGTAGAGGCCGTCGAAGGAGGGGGGAGACATGGCCAGATGGTCTGCGTAGCGGCTGAAGCCGAAGTCATCGTCCCGGGTCAGGCGGTAGAAGTCCGCCAGGTCCTCCAGAAAGAGGGTGCAACGGAGCCGGGCCCGGTCGCTGATGCCGAGGCTTCCGTAGAGCTCATCGGCGTCGGCTTCTCTGTCCCGAAAACGGTCCCCTTCGGGAAGATAACCCGGACGGCAGAGAAGGGTGGCGAGGGTGCTGTCCCGGCCCTGAAGAAAGGATAGGACCGGAGCGATCCGGGAGTTATACTCCCGTCTCAGGGTCCAGACCCTTTTCAGTGAGTCATTACCGTCTATTTTACGAAAAAAATCCTCCTGTTGGATTTCAGGAGGGGTAAATACGGCCGTCTCCAGCCCATCAGGGCTGAAGAGACGCAGATAGGTTTCAAGTCCTGTATCCGCCTGGATCACCCGGTGACCCTTTTTTTCGAGCCAGGCCTTCAGAAAGGCCGTCCCCGGATATGGTGTATTAAGCTGGCAGAAGGGGGGGGTGATCAGAAGGATATTCATCATTATTTGCTGAATGTAACTCCGACACTGATTCTGGACTGAGTGGCATCCTCGTTGAATATGGCCATATACTGGGCATAGGCAAAGAGAACGGCTACTCTGACCCCTGCGGTAAAGGAGGTCTCAGTATCACCAATCTTGGTTCCGTCATATCTGAAATCCTGAAAAGCCACACCTGCCAGACCTGATACTGTCAGAACATTGAGGGCATTGAACTTGAGGTATGCCTTGGGAAGATGCTCCATAATGCTCATATTGTTGTCGCCCCAGGCCATGCCGAACTCATACTCACCGCCGATGGAGAGGGTGGGGAAAAACTTGTATCCCACACCGCCGTATGCGGTAAAACCGATGGGAAGGCTGTCGCCTTCACTGGGGAAAATACCGTTGTAACCGGCACCGAGCTGGAAATCCAGATCGCCTGCAAAGGCGCTTCCAGCACCTATCATAACCATTACAAGGGCTATCATTACTATCTTTTTCTTCATAATCACTTTCTCCTTGATTCTATATCAGAGATTTTCTTGTTGTAATTATAGAGCATATCCTCTTCAAAATCAGCATTATCAGAAAAGGCTTTCCCGAATACGGGCTTCCACAGGGCGGGATCTTCCATGCACATATAGAAATAGACCGAATCGTGCCAGGGCTGTAAATGCCCATAGACCAGAGAGAAAAGCTGCTCCTTGATTTCAAGGGGATAGGACCACTTTCCAGAGGCCTCCTCCAGGGGCATCTGAAGGATCTTACTCCGGATGGGCCGTTCCCTGAGCTTCTTCAGAACCGGTTTGATAAAGGTCAGAGTTCCCAGTGAAACTGTAACAACCTCTTCGGGGCTGAAATTTTCAAGAAGTCTGCCGCATAGCTCTCCATACTCCTCTTCCCAGCTCTGATACCAGACCATGGGGTGGAGGTGGAAACCCACAGGCAGCCCCGCATCAGCCGCCTTCCGGGCCGCAGCAATACGGCGTTCCAGACTTGCGGTCAGCCTCTCTTCTGCATCGATTACGGTCTGAGTGTTCAATGACCATGTCAGGAGCATATTGGCCGGTACATCCAGCCTCAGAAGCTCACCTATATTGTCGCTCTTGGTCTTCAGCTCGAGAATCACATTGGGATTGTTCCGGGCAAAGGTGCAGAGGTTTTCCAGCAGACCGTCCCTGTTTCCCCACATCAGGGAGTCAGAAGACTGTCCCGTCCCGATATGGTAGCTCTTTTCCGGGTCCAGCTGCAGGTTCTTCAGCTTCTCTCCCAGGTTTTTATGAAAGAGGATGGTTCCTCCGGTGTAGAAGGACTGGATGGAGCAGTAGGAGCAGTCAAAACCGCAGCCCGCCACGGCATCCAGGGTCTTCAGATTGCAGCAACGGGTTTTCGGTGAGGCCACCGGGCAGTCTCCGAGGATCTGCCTGTCGTCATCAAGGGCCCTGAACCCGGCCGCAGGCTGAGTGATCTTTTCAGGCCGGAAGTTTCCGTAGGATTTGGGGGTGTTCTTCAGTTCCTCCCATTTTCTGAAAAGGGAGCCGTAACGCTTCTCCTTTTCGTTCCTGTCGCCGGGTTTCAGGGGGAGGGGATCACCCCAGATCTCTTCAAGTGAGCCCTCGTCCCAGGTCTCAATATCCCTGGCTATCCGGATGATCTGACGGATCTCCTGTGAGGAAAAACGCCAGTTTCCGCACAGTTTCTTCAGAAAATCTTTATCATTATCACGCAGGGTCAGGTATTCCCTGCTGTCCTTGAATTGTGTTAACTTACTATCCATACCCAAGGGGTATCATAGAAGATTAAAGGATGTTGTTACAGATGAAGTTACGCTTCTTCGACATACTTGCCCTGATTTTTTCACTGGCCGTATTTCTCGGCTTTACAGCCTTCGGGCGCAGCCTTAATCAGGATGATGGTTATGTCATTATCGAGGACTCACAGTCCCAGTATTTATATCCACTGTCCATTGACCAGATGGTGACACTCCACGGTCCTGTGGGGGACTCAGTTGTTGAGATTAAAGACGGGGAGGCCCACTTTCACTCCTCCGACTGCGCCGACGGCCTCTGTGTACAGATGGCCCCGATCCGCCGGGGCGGTGACTGGGCGGCCTGTCTGCCCAACCAGGTATTTATCTACATTGGAGGATTTGATGACGGCAAGGAGGTGGACGCAGGTGTTTACTGAGAAAAAACTGAACCGGATAGCCCTGCTGGGAGCCTTCAGCATGTTCCTCTCCACAATCGAGTACCTCTTTCCCCGACCCATCCCCTTTATGCGTCTGGGACTGGCCAACCTTCCGGTTATCCTCTCCCTGGAGATCCTTTCAGGTCCTTCCTACTTCCTTCTTGTTCTACTTAAGGTTCTGGGACAGGCCCTGGTTAACGGGACCCTGGCCTCCTATGTATTCCTCTTTTCCGCGGCAGGCTCCTTTGCCAGCGCCCTGGTTATGTGGCTCTGCTACAAGGGACTGAAGAAGAGAATCTCCTTTCTGGGCATCTCCGTGATGGGAGCCCTGACCAGCAATATGGCTCAGATCCTCCTGTCCATCACCTTTATCTTCGGCGCCTCGGCCTGGAGAATCCTTCCCCTCTTTCTGGGAATCGGTCTTGTATCCGGTGTCTTTATCGGAATCTTCGCTCAGAGATTTTCCGACAAGTCACAGTGGTGGAAGATGATGAGAGAGGAGGCTGACAGATGAGTCCGCGTAAAAAGAAAGAGAAGGTCCGCAAAAAACGGACAGACTATATCGGGAAGTATCTGAGTCCCTCCTTCCGTTTCTGGACCGGGCTCTCACTGATACCCCCCTATTTTATGATTGACTCGGTTGCGGCAAAGTTACTACTGGTGCTGCTCTTTGCCCTGACAGCCAAACTGGCGGGAAAGAAGATAAGGTTTATGTACTTCATCATCCTGATCTCGTCGATCACCTTCTTCCATCTTCTGACCCCCATGGGCCGGATACTGGCGGTCTGGGGTCCTCTGACCATTACCCAGGGTGCTCTGGCAACGGGAGTGACCAAGGGACTGACCCTCTGCGGTCTGGTCTTCCTCTCCCTCTTTTCGGTAACCCCCTCTCTGAAGCTTCCCGGCAAACTGGGAGGTCTTCTGGCAAGGATGTTCTACTACTTCGAGGAGATTCTGGACGGAAGGAAAAAGATCTCTCCGGCCAACTTTATAGGCAGTCTTGACACTGTACTGATGGAACTCTTTCCCCCCGAACGTCTGGGTGAGAACAATGTCAAGGAAGTCGAGGCCATAAAACCCTCTGTTCCCCTTTCTGTCCTCTATCTACTGGTCCTTGTGGCGGCGGTATGGGGCACACTGATCAGGCAGTTCCTCTTCTAGAGAGCCTATCTATGATTCTTGAAATCCGGGACAGTTGGATTATCACGGTCAAGGAGGCCGGTCTTCTCTCTGTTCCGGGAAAGGGCCCTGACAAGGCCGACTGCCTCTATGCCCGCCTTCTGAATGAATTCCCCGAAATCTATACAGTCCACCGTCTGGACCAGGCCACCTCTGGTCTGATGGTCTGGGCACGGACAAAAGAGGCCCAGAGGGCCTTAAGCCGTCAGTTTGAGCTGCGTCAGACACGAAAGGAGTATGAGGCCCTGATCTGCGGCAGACCCTCTGCTGAAAAGGCCGGTGAGGCTGACCCGGAAGAGGGGGAGATCCGTCTTCACCAGAGGCTGGATGTGGACAACCGTCCCATGCAGATTGTGGATGAGGAGCAGGGGAAGCTCTCTGTCACCCGCTGGCGTCTTCTGGGCCCGGAGGGGGAGGGGATCTGGCGGATCAGGCTCTATCCCGAAACAGGGCGGACCCATCAGCTCCGTCTCCATATGAAAACGGCTGGCTGTCCCATCTCCGGGGATACTCTCTACGGCACTCCCGAAGCGGAAAAAGCAGACAGGATGGCCCTTCACGCTGCTCTTCTGGGATTTACAGATCCCGGGACCGGTGAGGCTGTTCAGTTTGAGAGTGATGTACCCTTCTGATAAGTTCAACCATGGCGTTGAAGTTTAAATAGAAAATGTAAGGGTTTTGCTCCGGAAGCTTTTTCTTTGGTGCAATTCTTTCCAGTAAATGATTTGGAGATATTTTCAGTACCTCTTTGAAATAGCTTTTTATTTCAAGTAAATCTTTTTCTGCTGTAGGGTATATGAGTACTCTATAGGTAGAAAAACTCATTCTTCCATCAGATTCCTGATTACCTCATGTGCATCTTTGCCCACTGCCCCGGTGTGAATCTCTTTCTGTGCCTCATTGAGTTTCTGATACAATTCCAACCTGGCAAGCTGTTTTTCATAATGTTCAATAGACATGACAACCATGTCTCCGACACCATTTTTTGTAAGGAAGATTGGTTCATCATCAGCATGTATTATCTTTGAGATACTGGAAAAATTATTTCTCAAATCTGATATCGGCCTGATAACTGGCATATTTACACCTCTTAATTATCGTAATAATGATATGTCAAAAAGGAAATCCTGGGCTTCCCAGAGTTATTTTTATGCTAATGACTGATTTTAGTCTTAATCGGGATCAAATCAAAAAAGGCCGTCCTTAAAATACTGGATGACCTTTTTCGAGCTAACTCTTAGCAGGCAAATCGGAAAGATTCACTCTATCATATCCATCCTTCTTCTTGTCCTCGGGATGGGGTTCTATTCCGATAATAGTTATTTGCCTGTTATCCGGTCCATATACCCAGAAGATACGACCAGCCGCCGGTTTATTATTTTCGAGATAAGATTCCCAGACTTTCACGCCATAACGACGGGACAATGGATCAATATCATGAGAGTTTAATCCTGTGTGCCTTGGGTTCTGTGAAAGATACCTTAGAGCCTTTGTCAGCTTCTTAAATAGCTGGGTTTCATCCTTACTCAATGTTCCGGATCTATGCTTGCCAACAAGATCATTCCAGAAGAGCTCCATCTCTGGAACTCCCATTAGTATTTCAAATTGCAAGATCAGTCCTCATCAAACTCAGACAGATCAATCGCTGCAGATACCTTCCCTTTGTTGAAGTTATCCATTGCCTGGTCCATCATCCCGAGGGTATTTTTAGATATCATATTGGGGTCAACGAGAACCCGGGGACTGAGTTCAATATGACCATCATCGTATTCAGTTACGTGAAAGTGGTCATACTTTGCCATTCTGATCGTGAACCGGTTCTTACTATCCAGTTTGGTATCGTATTCTTTCACTACACTCATAATTACCTCAAAGGGTGGGAATTCCCACCTGTCTTCTTAAGCTTAACACCGGAAGTGATATTCTTCAACATTTGGATTTATTGGATTTAAAAAAAATAAATAAGCGGGAGGTAATAGGCTTCGTAACACATGGCTTAGCTGCAGTCCAAAGGCCTGACAGTTACAGCCACATTGTTACGATCAGGATTTCATTCTTTCCGGTTCCAGTGAATCCAGAACCGGAGGAATGAATTATGGGGAGTCATAACAAGACAGATGAACTTGTCAGCTGGCGCTGCAAGTTATCTGTGGTGTTATGATTTTTTATATCAATAAATAAAGAAAGAACAAGAATATACAGGCTATTCTCATTATTACAAAAAAGGCATGAACAACTGCCCAATTAAACATTTGAGTTGAACACTTTTTCCTGTATAGTTTAAGGTTCTCATGGACTTTACTTTCATAAAAGAATTTTTCACTTAGTTGTATTTTCATTCCTTTCAATGCCGGAGTAACAATAAAATAATAGATAAAGTTCTCTACCAAAAACAATACTGTATAAACTATCAAGAAGCTAATTATACTAATCATTTTTTATTCCCCTTGGAATAAGGGATAAATATTGAGCTAGCTTGTGACGGAGCATTCAATCTAGTATATGTAACAGAACCCATATTTATATCTACTGACAGTTTTGAGTATCCTGCATTGAGAAAAAATTCTTTCCCTTCAACTTCATTATTAGGTGTTATTACACCAATTGCCAGTCCTACATACTTAGATGCACCAGCACTAGCGGCCCCTCCAATACCAAGAAAGTCACTCCACTGACCTTTAGGGATTACACCAAATACACCTGCTCCAATATCTGGAACAAATCCAACACTTGCAGATTGGTATTCTTCACCAACAATCAGCTCTCCATTCCTAAACTCATATGCTATCCCATATTCATTAGTAACACCTATTAAAGCTGTTCCGGAAATTCCATATCCTCCGTAAACAATTCCTGTAAAATCCTCATCAAATACACCTAACTTCTCTAATTCGTTCTGCATTTCAAGTGGTAATTTCCTTATTGCTTCCCTTAGTTTTTCACGATCATTGACTTCTTTCCATTTCTTCCAAATACCTTTCTCCCACCATTTCTTTTCTGGCTCTATAGGATCTTCTTCTTTCTTCGGAGGATCATTATTACCTGAATTGTCTTTGCTATCACTTCCTACTGATTCGTCTTGAGAGTGTTTGTAATCATCCCCCGAGTTCATTGACTTCTCATCAGTATAAAGACCAGTAGGATCAGTAAATTTCAACGGATTATTACTGACATATGAATACCAATTTAGACCATCACGAGCCGGATCTTCCGATATAAATCTACCCGACTGAGCATCATACCACCGTGCATTAAAGTAATAACAGCCAAAACCATACTAAACTACTTTTTATTAAATAGGTGTTACTTTATAAAGAGAATCTTCAGATTGAATTGTATTTGAGTGGGATTTTAGTCCAGAAAGCCCTGCTCATCGATGTACTTCTGTGCCATGGCCCGGTCCGCGGGATCGATGCGGTCGGCATAGTTGTCCAGGAAGTCGTGGTCGTAGCGGGCGGCGCACCAGAGGAGGCTCCAGATGGAGTTGTTCTTTCTGTCACCAAGATTTTTGTAGATCTCATAGACCTCAAGATAGGCTTCCAGGATTTCAGAGAGCTCTCTGTCGGAGAAGCTGTCGTCCACACCAAGACGGTTGTAGATATCGATGATTTCATCGGGATAGATCAGATCAGGGTCGTCACTGGTCATATCGTTGCGGATGTAAAGATCGGGCCAGAGGAAGATATCCTCCCAGTAGTATCCGGTAATAAGGGAGAAGGACTCACCCTTTACGACCCTGTGCTCATCCACCTTGTAGCGCTCAATTTTGCTCACAGGTTCCGGCTCCAGGGGAGGTTCGGGGAGCTGTACGGGGGCTGGCATTTCAGGTTCCGGGGCGGGCTCGGCCTCAATGGCGGGCTCCATAGCCAGAACATCATCCAGATCGCTGATCTCTTCCAGATCCTCCAGGCTGCTGCGGCGGTCTTTGATATATCCGCTGCCGTACCAGAATGCAAGAATAAGAAGAGCGATAATAAAGAGGATCACAAGGATATTTCTGAGACGTTTCTTTTCCATCTAAACTCAATTATCGGTGATATGAACCATAAAGTACACCAAAAAATAATCCCCGGGGAGTTCCGGGGATTATCTATTAGATCAGGACTTATACACCGTCGGGTGCAGACGGGATATCTCTCAGGAGGTGTACTCGCCGCCCAGGGATATTCCGGTGTTTTCAGTAACCTTTACCTTTGAGAATTCTCCGACCTTCAGCTCGGAGCCCGAGGTGAAGTGGATGTTGATCTTACCTTCGGTCAGACCGGTCCAGCGCTTGCCGTCCCGGGACTTTCCTGTTACCAGTACGGGAACTGTCTGTCCCACAAGATCTTCGTTGAACCTGGTGGCCGACCGTATAAAGACATCCGACAGGATGTGAAGGCGTCTCTTCTTCTCCTCCATGGTCACCTTGTCGTCCCAGCGGGAGCTGACCGCTCCGGGGCGGGGGGAGTAGGTGGCGATATAGGCCATATTGTAGCCGATCTCTTCCATGGCTCTGCGGGTGTTTTCAAAGTTGTCATCTGTCTCTTCGGTAAAGCCGACGATGATGTCCGTAAAGAGTGTAGCCCCGGGCAGCAGGCGGCGGATGTTGTCTACAATGACCTTGTACTCGGCAAGGGTGTGGTTCCGGTTCATCTTCTTGAGGATCTCGTTGTCCCCTGACTGCAGGGGCAGGTGGATCTGTTTGGCAAGGCAGCTGTACTTTGCCATGGTCTCCAGCACATCCTCGGTCATATCCCGGGGGTGGGGGGAGGTAAAGTAGAGCCAGAAAGGGTGGTCAGAGGCGTCGCCGATCTTTCCTATCTCTTCCAGAAGCTGGGCAAAGCTGATCTCCTCTCCCTTCTTGTCCAGTCCATAGGAGTTTACATTCTGTCCCAGGAGGGTGATGGACTTGTACCCGGCGGCCACAAGCTTCTTCAGCTCCTCCAGAATCTCCGATGAGGGGCGGGAGACCTCCCTTCCTCTTGTATAGGGAACGGCGCAGTAGGTACAGAATTTGTCGCATCCGTTCTGGATGGGAATAAAGGCCTCATAGTTGGAGTCGTAGGAGGGATCGATGTCCCAGAACTCCTTCTGACCGTGATGGTTCATCAGGGCTCCGGGGGAGACGATGCCGTACTGGCTTATCATCTCAGGCAAGCCCGCAATATCGTTTGTTCCAAAGACCAGATCGAAGGTCTTCAGGAATTTCTTTTTATCATCGTCAAGAATACATCCGGTAACAAAGGTGATCAGGCTTCTGTCCTTCTTCCACTTGTTCCAGAGATGGATACGGCTGTATACCTTATCGATGGCCTTCTGTCTTACGGAACAGGCGACGATCCCCAGGATATCGGCCTCTTCTTCATTATCTGTTCTCTGAAAACCCATATTGGCAAAGACAGTTGTAAGCCGCTCCGAATCGGAGAGGTTCATCTGGCAGCCGAGGGTCAGTACAAAATATTTCATGATATGGTTTTGTTACTCCTGCTTGAACCAGCCGATCAGGCGGTCCGCTACTTCTTCCTTGTCGCAGCCGTTGACCAGAACATGGGGGCTCTCTTTCAGTACAAGATGCTCTTTTACGCTGCTTCTGACCCCTGATTCTATAATGTTCAGGGCGTCGGGAGATACCGTTTTATCTCCTTCGGATACAATAGTCAAGATTCGTGAATCTATATGGGAGAGGTTTTTAAGGGCTCGTTTGCGTAATTTCATCATTTCCGCCACTTTACCCGTGTAATTCCTTGTCCAGTACTCCTTTCCGTGTTCCCTGCGGAGTTCATCCCTCTCCTTTTCCGGGGTCCAGTCCCCCTTTACATGGGGGATAATATGCTTCAGCCAGGCGGACAGGTGGACCCCCTTGTTCCTTATGCTGATGGCGGGAGCCATAACGGTGAGAGAGTCGGGTGTGAACTCCTCAGCCAGAATCAGGGCCAGCAGGCCGCCCATGGAGAGGCCTGCCACATGGATCTTCTCATACCTGGTCTTCAGAAGAAGGTACTCATCGGTGACCCGGCGCAGCCAGTCCGCGGCGGTGGAGGCCTTGAAGTCCTGGATATTAGTGCCGTGTCCCGGAAGGCGGGGGAGGGAAACGGTGTAGCCCTCGTCGGCAATGCGGTCAAAAAGATAGTAGAACTCCTGGGCAATACCGGTGAAACCGTGTATCAGAAGCACCGCTTCAGGGCCGCCCTCTTTGTATCTGGGCATACCCAGGGGGGAAATGGTTGTATTTTCTGGGATTTTAAAGAGTTTCAATGGACTGCCTCCGGAATCTGGTTTCAGAAATGTATCAGATCAAAAATAATCAAAGGCGCCGGCAATGTCAATTTACCTTTCTCCGACCGATTTGGAAATACCGGTGTATAATGGCCCTATGTTCTTTCTTCTGGGAGCCGCCGTAAATCTTCTTTTACTCTCTCTTCTTCTCTTTTTCCTGAACCGGTTTTTCCGCAGGAGGGAAGCCGGGTATCTGAGGGAGATGGAGCTGCTGGAGGGAAGGATCAAGAGGAAGAACGAGATACTCTCCACAATGACCCATGAGCTGAGAACTCCCCTGGCGGTGCTGAGAACCTCGGTGGATCTGCTCCGGGAAGAGAGGCCGGGGCCTTTGAACCGGAAGCAGAGAGAGCTGATGGAGTCTGCATCGGAGAATGTACTCCGGCTTATCCGTTTTACCAACACCATTCTGGCGGCTGTAAAGATCGACTCCTCGGGGTTCCGTCTGTCCAGAAAGCCCGTTGACCTGAGAAGTACTGTCCGTTCCGTTTGCCGGGAGATGCAGCCCTGGCTTCAGGAGAGGGGAGTAGAGCTCCGCTACTCCTATCCCAACCTTCTGCGGAAGGTGATGATCGACTCAACCTGGATCGGCCAGGTGCTGATCAATCTGATTCACAATGCAGGAAAGCATCTGGATCGGGGCGGCCGTATCGATGTTTCGGTTTACGACAATGAGAGCTGTCTTGTGGTCTGTGTTGCCGACAACGGCCGGGGGATAGAGAGCGGCGACAAGCCCCATATCTTTATGGAGTTCTATCAGGGACGGGACGAGGAGCGTCTGGACGGTGCCGGACTTGGTCTGACCATTGTAAGGGATGTGGTCAGAATGCACGGGGGAGAAGTTTATGTCTCCTCCACCAAGGGAGTGGGGACGACACTCTCCTTTACACTTCCCGATCCGGGATTGGCCGATGCAGAGGCCTCTGATGATCTGTCAGGGGATGCTGAGACAGCAGGGAGGGCGGAACTATGAAGCAGAGGATACTGATTGTTGACGACGAACCCCATCTGACGGGACTTCTGGAGTACCTCCTTCAGGACGAAGGGTATCTGACGGCCGCCGCCGGTTCTGCGGAGCTTGCACGTCTGATGGTCGAGAAAGAGGTCTATGATCTGATCCTTCTGGATATCAATCTTCCCGGAATCAGCGGAATTGAGTTCTGCCGGAATCTTCGCAAGCAGCCGGCCTGTCCGCCAGTTATCTTCTTAAGCTGCCGTGAGGACGGTGAGGATGTTGTCTGCGGCCTTGAGTCCGGGGCCGAGGACTATATAACAAAACCCTTCAATCACCGGGAGCTGATCCTCCGGGTGGAGAAGGTGCTGCGCCGTAGTCCCGCCTCTCCCCATATCATCAGCTGCGGCGATCTTGAAATTGACCTTGACGGCAGGCAGATCAGGGTTGCCGGGGAGCCGGTCCATCTGACGGCCACGGAGTTCTCCCTTCTCTCCTGTCTGGCAGCCGCCCGGGGAGGGATCGTCTCCTGGCAGGAGCTGATAGAGAGGGTCTGGAACTACCATGACTGGGAAGGGGGCAACGAGATTGTCAAAGTGACCATCGGCAGAATAAGGAAGAAGATCGAGGAGAACCCGGGAAGCCCCCGGTATCTGCATAACGAATGGGGCAGGGGGTACCGTCTTCAGGACTTAAGGCAGTGAACAGGAGGGAAATGTTACTCTCCTGTTACCATTGTTACCGAATTGTTTCTTGTTCCCCGCTCTTTACAGGGGGAAAATGAAAGGGTCTTCACATCTGTGGAGGAAAAAATCCCGCTTCTTCAGGCGGGAATGGAGGAACAATTGTGAAAAAGCTGATGTTTGCTTTGCTGATTCTGGTTCTGGCAGGAACATTTGTCATGGCCTCGGGACAGAGTGAAAAGGACAGGGTGACTGCCTATACAACCCTTGATGAAGAGCTGGCACGTGAGGTGTTCAAGGCCTTTACCGAAGAGACCGGAATCCAGGTGGACTGGGTCAGGCTCTCAACTGGAGAGTGTGTTGCCAGAATGGAAGCTGAACAGGCCAATCCCCAGGCCAGCATCTGGTACGGCGGAGTCGGTCTGGGCCATATCGAAGCCAAGGATAAGGGCCTTACAATGCCCTATGACTCCCCTGCAGCCAATATGCCCCCCAACTTTAAAGACAGTGAAAACTACTGGTCCGGAATCTATGCGGGTCCCCTATGTTTTGAAAGCAATACAAAGATGCTTGAAAAGTACGGCCTCACCGCTCCCCGTTCCTGGGAAGATCTGATTAAACCGGAGTACAAGGGACATATTCAGATGGCAAACCCCGGCTCCTCGGGTACAGCCTACAATGTTCTGGCCACAATGGTTCAGATCCTCGGAGAGGACAGGGCCTTTGAATATATGAAAGAGCTGGACAAAAATATTACCCAGTACACCCGTTCCGGTTCCGCACCCGGCAAGAACGCCAGTATCGGTGAAGTAACCATTGCCATCGGCTATGCCCACGACGGTGTTAAGCTGGTGGATACAGGCTATCCTCTGGATATCACCTTTCCTGCAGAGGGAACCGGTTATGAGGTTGCCTCCATCTCCCTGATCAAGGGCGGTCCCGAGGGAGAACTGGATAATGCCAAGACCCTTTACGACTGGGCTCTGGGTGAAACCGCTGCAAAGATCTACGCCTCCCGCTTTGTAGTTCCCTTTGTGGATGTTCCCCTTGCCAAGGGTGCCGTACCCATCTCTCAGGTAAATACCATCGATCAGGACGATGTCTGGTCCGCGGCCAACAAGCAGAGACTTGTTGATAAGTGGAATGAGGTCATCGGCGGCGAAGAGAGAACCGAACCCAAAAAATAAGCTGCACTTTGAAACGGGCCGTCTCAAACCGGGCGGTCCGGTACTTTAATCTCAAACCGGAGGACTTATGTCATCCCCGAAAAATGCTCCGGCATTAAAAGCCCCCAACCCCTTTTATCAGCTGACCAGGGAGCCCCTCCTTCTGGCAGCGGTACTCTTTCTTCTTGTTCTGCTGGGACTCTTTATCCTCTATCCCCTCTTTGAGGTGGCAAGAATGAGTCTGACTGCCAAGGACGGCAGTTTTACATCGGAAGTCTACGAATATGTCTTTACCCATGTGAGGTACAGAAAGGCCATCAGGAACTCAGTTCTTCTTGGTGTGATTGTGGCTACAACATCCACCTTTATAGGTTATGTTTTCGCCTTCTCCCTGACTCGTGCGGGAATCCGGTGGAAGAAGTTCTTCAATACCATGGCCATCCTGCCCATTATTTCACCCCCTTTTATGTTCGCCCTGTCGGTGATCCTGCTCTTCGGACGGAACGGTCTTATTACAGCGGGCCTTCTGAAGCTGGATGTGACGGGACTCTACGGACTCAGGGGACTGGTGATTGTTCAGACCATCGGGATGTTTCCCATGGCCTTTATGACCCTGTCCGGAATACTCCAGGGCATCGACCCTGATCTTGATACCTGCGCCATGAACCTTGGCGCAAAGAAGGGAAGGGCCTTCTTTACGGTAACCCTTCCATTGAGCCTGCCGGGAATCTTCGCCTCCTGGCTTATCGTTTTTGTGGGCTCTCTTACGGACTTCGGTAATCCCATAATTCTGGGTGGGGACTTTGATGTCCTCTCTGTTCAGGCCTATCTGGAGTTTACCGGTATGGGCAACCTTGCCAGGGGAACGGCACTGGCCATTCTGCTGCTGGTGCCCACGGTGGCGGTGTTCTTCTTCCAGAAGTACATTATGAAGAACAAAACCTACACCACCATTACGGGAAAGTCCTCCCGGCGGGGTGTAGTTGTTGTGGGACCTGTTGTCAAAAACATCCTCTTTGCCTTCTGCCTCCTCTTCTCCGCCTTTGTGCTTATGTTCTACATCACCATTATCTCGGGAAGCTTTATCAAGCTCTGGGGCATCAACTGGAGTTTTACCCTGGAACACTTCTCCTACAGCTGGGATGTGGGGCTGAAGACCATGAGAAACACCCTCTTCCTGGCCCTGATCTCCACACCCATTACAGCCATTATGGGAATGGTTATCGCCTATATTGTGGTGCGCAAGAAATTCCCCGGCAAGCATCTGATGGAGTTTCTCTCCATGCTCAGCTATGCCATACCGGGAACCTGTGTGGGTATCGGCTATATTCTTGCCTTCAACAAGGCCCCCTTCAAGCTGTCGGGGACAGCCTTTATTCTGATTGCCTGCTATGTGTTCCGGAATGTGCCCATCGGAGTGGAGAGCGGCATCGCCGCCCTGAAGCAGATCTCTCCGGATATTGAGGAGTCCTCCACCAACCTCGGGGGAGACAGCAGCTATACCTTCCGGAATATTACTCTGCCTCTGATCCGGCCCAGCTTCTTTGCCGGTGCCACCTTCGCCTTTGTCCGAAGCATGACCGCCATCTCGGCCATCATCTTCCTGGTCTCCGCCAGATGGAACCATATGACCGTTCTTGTTCTGGCTCAGACTGAGATTATGCGCCTGGGAGTCGCGTCAGTTATGTCCTTTGCGCTGATTGTGGTTCTGCTGGCAGTGATTATGGTGATTATGAGGCTGACGGGTCTGAAACAGTCACAGATTTTCGGAACAACCAAATAAGGGAGAATACCATGTCTGATACATATCTGCTTCTGAACGGAGTAAGCAAAATTTTTAAAGACGGCCAGGGCGGTCAGGTCCGGGCTGTGGACAATGTCTCCCTCAAGATAAAAAAGGGAGAGTTCGTTACCCTTCTGGGACCTTCGGGCTGCGGCAAGACAACAACCTTGAGAATGGTGGCGGGGTTTGAGGTTCAGAACAGCGGTGATATCCTGCTGGAAGGCAGGAATATCAACAATGTGGCGGCCTATGACCGGAACATGCCCATGGTTTTCCAGAGCTATGCCCTCTTTCCCCATATGACCATATTCGAGAACATCGCCTACGGACTGAAGGTGAGAAAGGTTCCGAAGGATACCATCCGGAACGATGTGGCCCAGGCCTGCCAGATGGTCAACCTGACGGGACTTGAGAAGCGCTATCCCGGAGAGCTGTCGGGAGGACAGCAGCAGCGTGTGGCCCTTGCCCGTGCCCTGGTTCTGAAGCCCCAGATCATGCTCTTTGACGAGCCCCTCTCCAACCTGGATGCCAAGCTGAGGATTCAGACCAGAAGCGAGATTATGCGGGTTCAGCAGATGCTGGGCATCACCGCCCTCTATGTGACCCATGACCAGTCCGAGGCCCTGAGTATGAGCGACAGAATTGTGGTTATGAATCAGGGAAAGGTGGAGCAGTTCGGTACTCCCGAGGAGATCTATGCTGCTCCGGCGACTCCCTTTGTGGCCGATTTTATCGGAAATGCCAACTTTATCAATGTAACAGTCCGTAAAGACGGCGCCGATACTCTGGAGGTTGAAGTACAGGATACGGCACTCATGGTGCCCAAGTCACCGGATGAGAGCTATGGTGAAGGGGAGGAGCTGATCCTGGCCATGAAGCCCGAATCAATGGATATCTGCGACGAGGAGACCGGCTTTACAGGAACCATGGAGCTGATCTCCTATCTGGGAGCCACCACTGAGTTCAAGATTGAGTTTAACGGTACCTTTCTGACAGTTATCCACACCAATACGGGTGCGAAGGATGCCCGGAAGTTTCAAACAGGAGACCGGGTCAACCTCCGCTTTGAACCCGATGCCTTTCAGGTCTACAGGAGCTGATTTTGGCCGTCGACACGGAGCTTTATCTCAGGACCCACGGTGACCATCAGCTTGAATTGACGGCTGCCTATCCCCTGAGTCCGGGAAGGCAGAAGCTCTCCCTTTATCTCTGTCTCTTTGTTCCTTCTCAGCTGGAGGGGGATTCAAGGAGGGTGGAGGATCTCTACCGCGGTCTGAAAATCTACTGCCGCTACAGGACTCCCGCCATTCCTCTGAATCAGATACTGAGAAAAAACTGCCCCAGCAGTCCTCTCTTCCGGATCAGGAAGATCTTCAAGAAGACAGGAAACTACCATCTGGCCGAGGACGGGGCCCTTGTTTCGGAGCTCAGAGCCCTTTTGAATCTGCTGGAGCATCACAATAACTCCCTGAAGGGTATGACTGAAAGGGGGACCGCAGAGCTGCTTCTCTCCTTTCCCGGGGAGATGAAGGAGATCCAGGCCGCTCTGGATGATTTTGCCCCTCAGTTTCTGCATCCCGATTCCTCATCCCTGTTAAAAGAGGCCTTTGAGGTCTGCCGGGAGGGTGTAAGTCTTCATATTGAAAAGGCCGCGGGGCGGGTCTATCACACACTCTCCCTCTGGCGGGATGAAAAGGAGAACATGTCTCCCGGGGTGAGTGAGAAAATTATTAAAAACGGCATGAAGGAGTGCATCAAACATGTCAGGCAGCAGCAGGAGTACAGGCTTATTCACGGCTATATCTATTCAGAGAACAGTAATGAAGTGGGCCGGAATACGGAAGAGGCCCTCTTCCGGGAGCATGAGATCAAGAAGTGGGGGCAGCAGACTCTCTATATTAACTCCGAGTCCAGCACCCTTATCGCCCGGCTGGTTCAGATCTTCTTCGGTGTCGCCGCTGCTGCTGCCATGTCCCTGGCTGTTCTGGCCACTGTGCTCTCTTTGAAGTTCTTTGAAGCGGGTAGTCTGGCATGGGCCCTGATTGCCGTCACAGCCTATATTCTGAAGGACAGAGTCAAGGATGGACTTCGGGCCTTCTTCCTTCATTTCATACCCAACTGGTATGCAGACCGTATACAGAAACTCATCAATCCGGGTAGCGGCAGGAAGGGAGGTTCCTTCAAGGAGCAGATCAGCTTTCCCGAATCCCGGGAGCTTCCTCCGGAAATTCTGGCAAGCGCTCCTGCAGTTAAAGAGGGAACGTATCTTATTCAGTACAGGAAGGTTAATTCATTAAAAGGAAGGGTTCTGCTGGAAGGTCAGGAGGATATTACATCTCTGGCGGATATTCTGAGGCTTGATGTCCAGGACTGGCTGAGCAGGATGGATAAGGCCAGGGAGACCGTCTACTCCCTGAGGGAGGATGCCCTTGTTCCCGAAAAGGTTTCAAGAACCTATAGGATTCCTGTTCTGGCCGCCCTCTATCGGGATGGGCTTCCGATTATCAGAAGCTATACCGTTGTTCTTGATGCCAGGGGAATTAAGAGAGTGGAGGAGTCTCCTCAGCAGTTATAAAGTCATATTCCGGATGATTCTCTGTAAAAGGTATTGAGGCCACCGGGAGGATTATAAAAAAGACAAACATACTTATCAGCAGGGTCCTAAGGTGATTCATTATACTATTCCTGTTTTCAGATTAAGAGTGAGTGACCACTCATGATTCTAGCGGCGGCAGTCCGTATCGGCAAGGGGGGGCCTATAACTGTTCTCTAATAAAAGTATAGCGGTAGACCTCACCCATTCCCGTAAGTACAAGGATTATCTTTCCCTCTGAGAGGGCAGCATCAAAATCGTCACTCTCCATAAGGATCATGCCCTCCTCAATTGTATACTTCAGGGGAGGGTCCTGGTAGACCCTTTCGGATGTACCGCCTCCCAGGCTCAGAGTGGTCTGCAGATACTCCTCTGTTACCTGCAGGGATATTCTGTATCCTGCGCTGTTCATCAGCTGCAGCATCTGTGTGTCGGTAGTCTCCAGTTCTTCGAGATACCAGATTCCGTAGAGCTGAGTTTCCGGTGCAGTCACGGGATCTGTCACAAGGGGAAGGAACTCCATCTCCAAGGCTGAGGATGAACTGATATGGAGGGGTGAAAAGAGGGCGCTGCCCGGGGCAGGGGGTATCGTAAAAGAAGAATTGGCGTTTACAATATGAATCATGTTCGCTAAGATGATTACTGTTAATATTGATTTTGAAATATTTTTCATTTTGTCATTCCTGTCTTATTATAGTGAATTTAGTGAATGAAATTATCATTATTAGCTGATTTTCAACAAATATTATCACTTTTCAACACATAAAATATATAAAATTCCTAAAAAAAAGATTTTTTTCAAAATAAATCTTCCAAAAACAGGACATTCATATTATTCTGCCTCCTAAGAATAAATATATATTAGGTAAATACTAATGAATATTTGTTTCTTATTATTTTAATCAGGAGAAATGAGATGAAAAAAGCACTTGCAGCTGTTCTTTTGACTGCAGTACTGGTTTCCGGCGTATTCGCTAACGGTGCGCAGGATAGTGACGACTGGAAAATCGGAATCTTCACCGGTACAGTAGCCCAGAACGAAGAGGAGTACCGCGCTGCCGAAAACGTACAGGCAAAATACGGTGCTGACAGAGTTATCGTTCAGACCTACCCCGACAAGTTTATGGACGAGCAGGAAACTGTAATCGCCAACCTCGCCGGTCTGGCTGCGGACCCCGCAGTAAAAGCCCTTGTTATCTGTCAGGGAATCCCCGGTACTTCCGCCGGAATCGACAAGATCAAGGAAATGAGAGATGACCTTCTTATCATTGTAGGTACTCCCGGTGAAGACCCCCAGATGATCGCTTCCAGAGCGGACATCGTTCTCCAGTCTGATGACCTGGGAATGGGACGTGCTGTTGTAGAGCAGGGAATCGCACAGGGTGCAAAGACCTTCGTACACTACTCCTTCCCCAGACACATGTCCTACGCCATGCTGGCTGCCAGACGTGACCTTTTCAAGGAAAATGCCGAAAGACTGGGAATCCAGTTCGTTGACGCTACTGCTCCGGACCCCACAAGTGACGCCGGTGTTTCCGGAACACAGCAGTTCATCCTGGAAGATGTCCCCAGAATGGTTGCAAGATACGGAAAAGACACAACTTTCTTCGGAACTAACTGTGCCATGCAGCCCGCTCTGATCAAAGCAATTGTTGAAGAGGGAGCTATCTTCTCACAGCCCTGCTGTCCCTCTCCCGCTCACGGATTCCCTTCAGCTCTTGAAGTAAGCATCCCCGAGGACAAGTCCGGAGACTTCCCCTACATCATCGAGCAGATCACACAGAAGACTGCAGAAGCCGGCATGACCGGACGTCTGTCCACATGGCCCGTACCCGTAGCGATGATGTTCATCGAAGCCGGTGCCGAGTACGCCATCAACTGGATCGAAAACGGATTTGACAAGGTTGATGATGCTGAGCTGGACAAGGCTTTTGCCTCCTACCTCGACGGATTCGGCGGTGGAAGCGTTACAGTAACCAACCTGGTTGACGGTGGTGCGGAACTTCCCCACTACAAGATGGTTCTTTCCAGCTACCTCACTTTCTAATTTCTAATACCTTTATTAAAACAGTTATTAGGCACAGGTCTTAATCAAGACAGAAAGGGGCGCCATCCGGCGCTCCTTTCACTACATCTCAAAAACAGGAGATACAAATTGGACAACTGCTTGCTCCAAATGAAGAATATAGAAAAGGACTATGGTGGACACAAGGTTCTTAAAGGCGTAGATCTGAGTCTGAAAGCCGGCGAAATTCACTGCCTGCTGGGTGAAAACGGTGCCGGAAAGTCCACACTTATGAATATCCTTTTCGGAATGGAAGTGATTCACAGTACCGGCGGTTATTCCGGTGAGATTCTGATCGACGGCAAACCCGTAAAGATCACATCCCCCAAAGAGGCCATGAAGGCCAATATCGGAATGGTACATCAGGAATTCATGCTGATTCCTTCATTTACAATCACAGAAAACATCAAACTGAACAGGGAAGTAACCAAACACAATCCCGTCAGCAAAGTCCTGGGTGAACGGCTCAAAACAATTGATACAAAAACCATGAATGCCGATGCCCGCAGGGCCCTGGATAAACTTGAAATAAATATAGAAGAGTACGCGGAGGTTGCGGGTCTGCCCGTCGGCCATATGCAGTTTGTTGAAATTGCCCGCGAGATAGATAAAACCGGACTGGAAATTCTGGTTTTTGATGAACCCACCGCGGTTCTCACAGAGAGTGAGGCGGACAACCTTCTGGCCACCATGAAAAAGCTGGCTGCCGAAGGCATTGCCATCCTCTTTATTACCCACCGTCTGGACGAGGTAATGGAGGTCTCCGATGAGGTAACCATCCTCAGGGACGGTGAACTGGTGGCCTGCAAGAAGACCTCCGACACCAGTGTGGAGGAGATTGCCGAGCTGATGGTCGGCCGGAAGGTCGAACTGAATCAGAAGGAGAAGAGTTCTTCAGAGGGTGACAGGAAGGTTTTGATGGATCTGAAAAACCTCCATGTAAACATGCCCGGTGAGCTGGTAAAGGGAATCGACCTCTCCATCTATGAGGGAGAGATTCTCGGTATCGGCGGTCTGGCGGGTCAGGGGAAGATCGGTATCGCCAATGGTGTAATGGGTATGTATCCTACCACCGGTGAGATCAGCTACAACGGTGAGACTGCCCCCCTGAACGATACCCTGGAAATGCTGAAAAAAGATGTGGCCTTTGTTTCCGAAGACCGCCGGGGAGTGGGACTGATTCTCGATGAGTCAATCGCCCTGAACACCGTTTTTACCGCCCTGAAGGTGAAGGAGAAGTTCATCAGAAACTTCAAGCTCTTCAAGATGCAGGACGGCAAGGCCATTACATCCCATGCGGAGAAGATGATAAAGGACTTTGACATACGCTGTACCGGTCCCTTTCAGAATGCAGGACGTCTGTCCGGAGGAAACCAGCAGAAGGTCTGCATCGCCCGGGCCCTGACCCAGGAGCCCAGGATACTCTTTATCTCTGAACCCACCAGAGGAATCGATATCGGAGCCAAAAAACTGGTTCTCGATGTTCTGGTAAGGCTGAACAAGGAGCTGGGGATGACCATTGTTATCACCTCCTCCGAACTGGCCGAGCTTAGAACCATCTCCGACAGAATTGCCATTGTTGCCGAAGGAAAGGTTGCGGGAATCCTGCCCCCCGATGCCTCGGATGCCAAATACGGTCTCCTGATGTCCGGTATCAGTGATGACCCCGGGAAGGAGGAAAAATGAAAGACTTAATTATGAACAAAATCGGGCTGCCCCGTCTGATTATTACCTCTCTGTTTCTGGGGGTCTTCTTTTTGGGAGCAGCCCTCGGTCTGCCGGTGGCACAGCAGATCACCGATATAATCAAACGTATGGGAATGTACGGAATCCTGGTTCTGGCCATGGTTCCCTCCATCCAGTCCGGTACGGGCCCCAACTTCGCCCTGCCCATCGGAATTATCACCGGGCTTCTGGGTATTGTAATCAGCCTGGAAATCGGAATGACAGGTTTTTCCGGTCTTGTGGGAGCCGTACTGATCTCACTGCCCTTTGCGGTTATTGTCGGTTACTTCTACGGCCGTCTTCTGAATGTGGTTAAGGGTGCGGAGATGACCATCGCCACCTATACAGGTTTTGCAGCCGTATCGGCTATGTGTATCTTCTGGATCATTCTTCCCTTCCAGAGCGGAACAATGAAGTGGCCCCTGGGTAAGGGACTGAGAAACACTTTCCCCCTGGACAACTCCTACGGTCTGATCCTCAATGACTTTCTTGCCTTTGAGATTTTCGGTGTTCATATCCCCACGGGACTGCTGCTGACATTCTTCGGTGCCTGTTTTCTGGTTTATCTCTTCACCAAATCAAAGGTGGGGACAGAGACTCTGGCGGGAGGGATGAATCCCAACTTCGCAAAGGCTTCGGGTGTAAATATCGACCGGAACAGAATTGTTGCCAATATCCTTTCCACAGTACTTGGTGCGGTGGGAATTATTGTCTACTCCCAGAGCTTCGGCTTTGTACAGCTCTACCTGGCCCCTCTGATGATGGCCTTCCCGGCGGTTGCCTCGATTCTTATCGGCGGTGCTACTGCACAGCGGGCAAAGGTTTCACATGTAATCATCGGGGTTACCCTCTTTCAGGGACTTCTGGCGGTGGCCCTGCCCGTGGCCAATGAGGTTTTTCCCGAAGGAAACCTCTCGGAAATAATCAGAATGGTCGTACAGAACGGAATTATCCTGTATGCCCTGACAAAGGTGAACAGCAATGGAAAATAAGATTAAGCCCCAGCTCCGCCTTCAGGAGAAAAAAGATATCAAGGAAATCCTCCGTCAGAATATCGTTGTGATCATTTTCACTGTGCTGACTGTGATCGGTGTTATCCTTTCGGACCTCCCCTTTCACTTTATGGTCCGTGAGCTTGTTTCGAGAATCGGAAGAAACTCCTTCCTCGTACTCTCACTGATTATCCCCATCCTGGCGGGTGTGGGACTCAACTTCGGTATTGTTGTGGGGGCCATGGCCGGCCAGCTCGGTCTGATTATGGTGACCTACTGGGGAATCACCGGTATTCCCGGTATTCTGCTCACCGTGCTTATCGCCACTCCCGTGGCGGTGGTTCTGGGGTGGCAGACAGGGGTCCTCTTCAACAAGACCAAAGGACAGGAGATGATTGCCGGTCTGATCGTCGGCTACTTTGCCAACGGTCTCTACCAGTTTGTATTTCTCTTCCTGGTGGGAACCCTGATTCCCATGAAGCCCGGAACTCCCATGGTGAAGCCCGATGGAATCGGTCTTAGAAACACCATCAGCCTCGGCTCCAAACACGGCGAGGGGATGAAGTACGCCCTTGACTATGTTCTTCAGGTCAACGTCTGGCAGCTGCTGATTGCCGCCGCTCTTGCACTGATCGCCTTCAAGATTATCAGAAACAGAAAGAGGGGATTCAAGACTCCCGTGGCTTCACTGATTCCCAATATGATTCTTGTAGTGGTCAGTCTGGTGATCCTGTTGGTTCCCACCTTCAGAATGCTGGCCAATATCAAGGCGCCCGTTGTGACATGGCTGCTGATTGTGGGGCTCTGTCTCTTCAATATTCTGATTATGAAGACCAAGCTGGGACAGGACTTCAAGGCCATTGGCCGGAGCCAGCACATCGCCTCTGTTGCGGGTATCAATGTGGATCAGACCAGAATCATCGCGGTTATTCTTTCCACAGTATTCGCCTCCTGGGGGCAGATTATCTTCCTCCAGAATATCGGTACCATGAATACCTACGGCTCCCATATGCAGGTGGGGATGTTCTCCATCGCCGCGATCCTGATCGGTGGTGCTTCGGTAACCAAGGCCAATATCTGGCAGGCCCTTGTGGGTGTTATTCTCTTCCACTCGGTGTTTATCGTTTCCCCCACGGCGGGAAAGGTGCTCTTCGGAGACGCCCAGATCGGTGAGTTCTTCCGCTCCTTCGTCGTATACGGGGTTATCGGGGTCTCCCTCGGTCTCCATGCCTGGAAGGCGGCCACAGCAAAGAAGAAGGAAGAGACAGAGGAGTAAGATTCCTTCGGCTCCCGTCAGAGTTCCGGTGGCTGAGTGCTCAAAAATCGACTTCAAAAACCGCTCCCACCCGGATTCCGGAGGAGCGGTTTTTTATTTGAGGGGGACGGCTATAAGGTTTCTTTTACAACCCGGTTTTTCAGCACTCCGATTCCTTCGATCTCAACCTCTACCACATCTCCTGGTGAGAGGGGCCCCACACCGCTGGGAGTTCCGGTAGCAATGATGTCCCCCTTCTTCAGGGTGAAGTTCCGGGACAGGTAGGCAATCAGCCTTCTGATGGAAAAGATCATCTGGCTGGTATTGGCGCTCTGAACGGTCTTTCCGTTCAGCCTGGTTTCAATCTTAAGATTCTGGGGATCTTTCAGTGACTCTATGGGAGCCAGAACAGGCCCCAGGGGGGCAAAGGTATCAAAGGACTTCCCTCTGAACCATCCCGAGCGGTCGCCGTTCTGAATGTTCCGCTGGCTCACATCGAGAAGACAGGTAAAGCCTTCGATTACCGAGTAGGCATCCTCCTCACTGACGTGTTTGCAGTCCTTTCCGATAAGGATGGCCAGCTCCCCTTCGTAGTCGGTCCGGGGATTTTCGAAGCCGTAGTCATCGATGATTTTCGGGATGATGATATCGGCTCCCGAGGGGATAAGGGCATTGGGAAATTTGGGGAAGATGACGGGCTCTTTCGGAACCTCAATATTCTCACTCTCCCCGTGAATGAGTTTGCCCTCTTTCACATGCTCAAGGTAGTTCCGTCCGATGCAGATAATCTTTTCGGGACTGACTCTATACTCTCCGCTGTTGTCTGATTTCTTCAGTATAAACATTGCTCTTCCTTAGGAATCCGGGATGCTTTGATTATACTGAAAACAGTGGGCCTGACTATAGTCTGGTTAATTACAGGTCTACTCGATTATTACAAACTCAACCCTGCGGTTCCGGGCCTTGCCCTCATCGCTTTCATTGTCGGCAATGGGTTTGGAGCCGCCGTATCCTGCCACCTCGAGTCTTCTTTCTGCAATTCCGTTTTCCACCAGGTAGTCCTTGATGGACTGAGCCCTCTCCATGGAGAGTCTCAGCTGTGCCCCCGAGGCTCCAATATCAGCCGTATGGCCGATGATCCGGATACGGTATTTGGTATCCGCGATCTGGGCCTGGAGCCGTTCCAGTTCCGGTTTCGAGGAGTCCAGTATCTGTGGGGAGTTAGCCTTAAACTGTATGGCCCTTGTGACAAGGAGTACAGTATCACCGTGTATGGCATTGATGGTGTTCTGGAAATCCTGTACGTCTGCGGCATTCATCTGTCTGGGGGCTGAGGGGGCTTCTCCCTCTTTTACCACGGTGCTTCTCTGAAAGGAGAGGAGAAGCTTCTCATCGGGATATTCGGGATTGTATATCTCGGTTATTCCGGAAAGAGCATAGACAACCGTCTCGTCCACGGTGGTCTCAAAAACCAGGTCTGTTCCCCTCACACCTGCCACAACCGTTCCAGTATTAACTACAATGTTCTGTTCCTTGAAGAGCTTGTGAAAACGGCTGTAAAGCCGTCCCTCTTCCAGGGTAATGTTGACGTTTTTCAGAGTCGATTTTTCCAGCAGCATCAGGGAGTTGTTATCCATTCTCAGGAGAGTGTCCGAGGAGAGCCGGACATCTATCTCACCGTCAATTCCGGTTTTCAGAAGGGTTCCCTGCTTCAGTTTCTGACCGGCTTCCGGTTCAGTCCATTCTTCGCTTCCCTCTTCAGCCAGATAGACCTCGCCATTAAGGTAGGTGATAATGGGGGTTTCCTGAACAAGCATGGGGCTGCGCATTACAACAGCTTCCCTTGTATAGAAATAGAATATGACACCGCCGGCTGCAAGAAGCACTGCCAGCACCGCCGATATACTGATTATTATCTTTCTACCTAACATATTTCCTCTCCATGCCTAACAGTTTAGAGCATTAATGTTCATTTTAACAATAAAGTATCAGATAATTGAGAGACTAACTATCGCAAAATTCCCGAAATCATGCATTGTGTGAAACCTTATTCACTTTATTGACAGCAGGGTTCAGTAATCCCACAATAGAGAATGAAGGAGTTTACAGATGACGCGCATCCCTCTCCTGCTGATTTTCAGCCTGCTTTTACTGCCCCTTTCATTTCTGTCCGCATCGGGAGATAAGGAGAGTCCAGGAGAACTGCTTCTCTATTCAAATCTCAGTTCCGGATCTCCCCGCAGCAGTCTTTCCCGTGCGGTCTCCCTCTTTGAGAAGGAGTATCCCCATATTGAAGTGACCGTCCGCAGCTTTGATCACAGCAGTTATGAGAGCAGGATAGTCTCATTCCTGACAGCTGACTCTCCGGATCTCCTTATCTGGTCAAATGGATTTGCAATGACCGAGGCTGCAAGAATGGGTCTACTCCTCGGTCTTGATGATATCTGGGAGGAAGAGGGTCTCTATGAGCTAATGGCCTCATCACGGGAGGGACTGTCAGTGGGGGGTATTCCCTATGGAATTCCTTTTGCCTTTTATCACTGGGGAGTCTATTACAGAAAAGACCTCTTTCAAGAGGCCGGGCTTGAAGTGCCGGAGACCTGGGAGGATCTGGAACTCCTCTGTTCCAGACTGATGCAGAGGGGGATTACTCCCTTTACCCTGGGGACAAAGTTCCCGTGGACAGCGGCCCTGTGGTTTGATTATCTGAACCTTCGGATAAATGGTTATGAGTTCCATCGTGACCTTCTTGCCGGCAGGATTTCCTGGCTTGATCACCGGCTGGACTCGGTCTTCTCCCGGTGGCGGGATTTTATCGGCAGGGGTTATTTTCATTCGGCCCACGAGGAGCTGTCCTGGTTTGATGCACTGGACCTGCTTACCGGCGGGGAGGCGGCGATGTGTCTGATGGGCAGCTTTATTGAGGTTCCCCTGGAGGAAGAGGGTGTGATGGACAGTATGGGCTTTTTCCCCTTTCCAGCCCTGTCGCCTGAAGCCGGGGTCAGCGAGCTGGCTCCCACTGGGACTCTCCATATCCCTTCCGCTGCAGAGCATCCGGAAGAGGCCCGTCTTTTTCTGAAATTTATGGCCGGACCGGAAGCACAGGAGCTGATGAAGGGAACTTCCCTATCTCCCAGGAATGATCTGAAGCCTCCGAAAGACCCCTTTCTTGCGGCCGGTTACTGTCTCCTTTCAGATGCTCATGACCTATCCCCGTTTTTTGACAGAGCCTGTGATCCCGGAATCTCCAATGCGGCATCAGAGGCAATGAAGGCTTTTATGCTTCAACCAGAAAAGGAGAATGAGATCAGAGCCGAACTGGAAGCGATCCGTGCCGGATTCCCCCCCTGATAGACCTTTCCCATCACTGCCGGGGCAAGGTAGAATAGCTCCCATGAAAAGAGTACCAGTAAGCTGTAATAAAGACTGCGGGGGCGGCTGTCCCCTGATTGCCCAGGTGGATGAGGGCAGGGTCCTTCGGATCACAAACAATCCCCTGGGAACCCCCTATATGAAGGGATGCCGCAAGGGCTTTCAGGCCATGAAGATGGATCAGCATCCGGACCGTCTTACAAAACCTCTTATCAGGATTGACGGGCGTCCCAGGCGCTGGACCAGTGCAGAAGAGGCGCTCAGGGACTTCCGGGAGGCCGCATGGGACGAAGCCCTGGATCTTGCAGCTTCCCGGCTTGCCTCTTTTAAAGAGAAATACGGCTGTACATCCCTGCTGGATCTCTCCAGCGGCGGTTCCTGCCGCGGAGCCCTGCACAATAACTCCCATCTGAGTTCACGTTTTCTGACACAATGGGGCGGGGCGACACGCTGCGGCGGGAACTACAGCAACCATGCCGCTCTCTTTGCCATACCCTATCTTTTCGGTACAAGACTCTGCGGGATGGATGCGGGTAATCTGTCTCACTCAGAGCTGATTATCCTGTGGGGGTACAATGCCTTCGACACACGCATGGGCTGCGAGATGACTCCCAGAATAATGGAGGCAAAAAAAAGGGGTATTCCCATTGTGGTAATCGACCCCCGTGAGACCCGAACCGCAAAGTCCCTGGGAACCTGGTGGATTCCCATACGACCCGGTACAGATTTTGCTCTGATGGCAGCCCTTCTCTACCATATATTCAGAAACGGCCTTCAGGATCATGACTTTATTGACCGCTACAGCCATGGTTTTTCCGAACTCAAGGCCTATGTGATGGGTGAGACTGACGGTATTCCCAAGAGTCCGGAGTGGGCATCGGAACTCTGCCGGATTCCCGTTAAAACTATTGAGAAGCTGGCCGATCTCTACGGTAGAACAAAACCGGCTGCTCTTCTCCCGGGACTCTCCCTGCAGAGGGCCATCGGAGGCGAGGAAAACGTCCGGATGCCTGCAGCTCTGCAGGTGGCTACAGGTAATGTGGGAGTGTCCGGAGGCAGTTCCGGCGGTTTCTTCTGGGGCAGAATGCCCGGTCCCCGGTGCAGTTTTCTACCGGTTCCCCATAATTCTGACCCCGTGATTCCCGTATATGAATGGCCTGACCATATGCTTGAAGGAAAGTTCAAAGGGGCCTATCTGACAGGCAGCAACCTGGCCGCACAGGGCAGTGACATCACAAAGAATATCAGGGCCTTTCAGAATCTGGAACTTGTCATTGGTCATGATTTCTTTATGACTCCCACAATGGCCCTCTGCGACATTGTATTTCCGGTGGCTTCCTTTCTTGAGAGGGATGATATTGTCTTTCCCGCCGGTAACTTTCTGCTTTACTCGGCCAGGGCTGTAGATCCTCCCGCCGGTGTGCTGACGGACTATGAGATCTTTTCTGAACTGTCCCGGCACCTGGGCTTCTTTGAGAACTATACTGAGGGAGGAAAGAGCGCCCGGGAGTGGTTGGACGGTTTTCTGCAGGACTCTGATATTCCCGATATCGAGGCTTTTAAACAGGATGGAATTTTTATCGGAGAGGAGAGCGACCGCATCGCCTTTTCCGACTTTATTTCTGATCCCGATGCCCATCCTCTGGGAACTCCCTCTGGAAGAATTGAGATTGCCTCCCGGGAGTATGAAAAGACCGGTTTTGCCCCCTGGCCTCACTACAGAGGTATTGTTCCCGATGATCCCGATTATCCTCTGAATCTGATTACCCCTCATCCTTTGCAGGGAATTCACTCACAGTTCGCCAATGTGGAGGGGTTCCGTTCCCGGGAGGAGACCAGTCTCTGGGTCCATCCCGATGATGCCGGGGCGAGAGGGCTGGAAGACGGCTGCACTGCCCGGCTGTTCAGTTCGGTCGGGGAGATAACTGTTCCTGTGAAGATTACCACGGGGATTATTCCCGGGACCGTATCTCTCAATGAGGGACTCTGGCCCAGGCTGACCGGAGAAGCCAGTACCGTGGATTCCGGAGGATCTGCCAATATGCTGACCTCCACCGAGCCGACCCTGCCGAGCCGGGGCAGCCGGACCCATACGGTTTTTGTTCAGCTGACCCGGACGAGCTGACCAGGAGCAGAACCGGACGGGCTGAACCTGGCTGATTGCTTCCGCCAACTGCCGGAATATAATTAACTTTTACTGGGAAAAAAGAGCGCCCACACTCTCGCCGGTGTGGATTCTTTTGATTGCCTCGGCCATCAGTGGAGCAATGGAGAGGATGGTCATCTTCTCCATCTGTTTCTCTTCGGGAATGGCCACCGTATTGGTTACCACCAGCTCCTCGATCTCCGCATCCTTAAGGTTGGCCACGGCACTGCCGCAGAGAACGGGGTGGACGGCGCTGACATAGATCCGCCTTGTCCCGGCCTTTTTCAGGGTCTTGATGGTCTCAATAATGGTTGATCCTGTGGCGATCTCATCATCAAAAATCACCGCGTCCTTTCCTGCCACATTACCCACAACCTCTCCCTGGGTCACCTCTGTATCGCTGATCCGCCGTTTGTCGATGATGGCCAGGGGTGTGTCCAGAGCCTGGGCAAAAAGACCGGCACGCTTGGCTCCTCCCGCATCGGTGGCCACTACAACCATCTCATCCTTTTCAGGCTTGGCGGAAAAGTAGGCGGCAATTGTCTGAACCGCCGTCAGATGGTCTACGGGCATGCTGAAAAAGCCGTGAACCTGGGCGGAGTGAAGGTCCATTGTCAGAACCCTGTCGGCTCCGGCGGTTTTCAGAAGGTCGGCGATCAGACGGGCCGTAATGGAGATCCGGGGAGCATCCTTCTTGTCGGACCGGGCGTAGGAGTAATAGGGAATGACCGCAGTGATCCGGCCGGCTGAGGCGCTCCGCAGGGCGTCCATGGTAATCAGCATCTCCATCAGATGGAGGTTTACCGGTGTTGTCAGGGACTGAATGAAAAAGGTGTCCCTGTCCCGTACATTATCGAGAACCTGTACCGAGAGGTTGTCGTTGGAGAATCGGGAAATCTTCAGGGGACTCAGTTTCAGTCCCAGTTCCGATACAATTGCCTGACTCAGCTCTCTGTTGGAGTTGCCGCAGAAGATTCTCATTTTGTCTTTCATTTATCAGTGTCCATTCCAAGTACTTTTAATGCCAGTTCAACTTTTCCGAAGGGCGCACTTACCTGGAAGCCCTGAACGTCCTTCTCTATGGTCCTGCAGATATCAACTGCAATTCTGATTCCTTCGGCAATGCCTTCCTCTCTGGTCTGGCAGCGGCTCATCCTGTCCATCACCTCATCGGGTACTTCCACCCCGGGGACCTCGTTTCTCATAAACTCGGCGTTCTTGAAGCTTACAAGAGGCCAGACTCCGGCGATAACAGGTATGCTGCCGAACTCCGAGGCCTTGTCCATAAACTTCAGCAGGGCTTCCGGGTCGAAGACCGGCTGGGTGATGGCAAACTCCGCCCCCGCTTCGATCTTCCGGCGGTAGCGGTCCATCTCCAGCTCAGGTGATACGGCGCAGGGATTGGCTCCCACACCGGTGAAGATCGCCGTGGGAGGAGTGATGGGGTTGCCTCCGAAATCCCGTCCCATATTCAGGTTGTGGACCACCTGGGTCAGACCTATGGCATCCACATCGAATACTCCGGTCACCTCGGGGTAGTCTCCCGACTTGGGAGGGTCTCCGGTGATAACCAGAAAGTTATTCAGCCCCGCGGCCACTGAGCCCAGGATATCCGACTGCATTCCCAGGAGGTTCCGGTCCCGGCAGGTGTAGTGAAGAACCGCTTCGATTCCCGCCTCTCTCTGGATAACAGAGGCTGCTATCATCGGGGAGACCCTGGCGCTGGCGCGGGGACCGTCGGGAATGTTTATGGCATCCACACCGTGGTAGGCACAGGTTTTCGCCTTACCTATAAAGTTTGTCAGGTCGGTGCTTCGGGGGGGCGTCAGCTCTACGGAGGTGACCATCTTGCCCTGCTTTAAAAGGCATGCCAGGCGGGACTTCTTCTCCTGTGGAACCGGTTCCACCTCAATCTCATCCTTGTGGACAGACTTTATATCCACATGCTGCTTGACCAGGGATGTGGCCTTTACCGCACGTGATGCCTTGAGGATATGTTCGGGAGTGGTTCCGCAGCAGCCGCCGATTCCGCTGACACCAAGCTGGATAAACTTGCGGGCGTAGCTGGCGAAGTACTCGGGATTGGTCAGATAGACCATACGGCCGTCCTGTTCCCTGGGGAATCCCGCATTGGGCATTGCGATCAGGGGTTTTTCCGTCAGGGTCACCGCCTGCTCCACCCAGTTGTAGGTGTGGGAGGGGCCGGTACCGCAGTTCAGTCCCAGTACCGAGAGAGCATCGCAGGCATTGAGCTTCTGCATCAGTGTTTCAAGATTCTCTCCGCCGGGAGTGTATCCCTCCTCTGTCAGGGTAAAGGAGCCGCAGACGGGAAGGCCCGTTGCTGCTGCCGCTTCTGCTGCGGTGAGAAGCTCCTCGCTGTGGCTGAAGGTTTCCAGGAGGATCAGGTCTACACCTCCCTCCTTCAGTGCGGCTGCCTGTTCGCTGAATACCTCTTTCAGCTCATCCTTCCTGTCCGCTGTCAGGATCTGTCCTGATTTCAGGCAGGGACCCATAGACCCGGCGATGTACTGTTCTCCGTCACTGCACTCACGGGCGAGGCGTGCGGCGGCAATATTGATCTGTGACACCTTGTCACCCAGACCGTGCTCGCTGAGCTTGATTCTGTTGGCGCCGAAGGTGTTGGTCTCAAGAACGTCCGCTCCTGCGGCGCTGTAGGCCTTGTGCACCTCGCCCACCACATCGGGGCTTGTCAGGTTGAGCTCATCGTAACAGCGGTTAAGAAACATGCCCTTGGTGTAGAGCATGGTTCCCATGGCTCCGTCAAAGACGAGGGGCTGTTTTTTGATTCGGTCTAGAAAGGGTGTCAAAATTTTCTCCTTGAAATATCGATCGGCAGGGCTCTCTCCCTGCCCGGACAGCTGAGGGGCCGGACAATCGGCCGGACCTTCATCTCAGTGCATCAGTCTATAGGGTCAAAGTTATCCTTTGTTGTATAGCACAGGGGGCAGACCCAGGAGTCGGGGAGATCCTCGAAGGCCGTGCCCGGAGGAATCTCTCCCATGGGGTCGCCCGCTTCGGGATCATAGATATAACCGCAGTTGATACAGATGTACTTTTTCACTTTTGTCCTCCTGAAGGGGCTTCCCGGTCTGACCGGTCAGACCGGTGGGTTCATACTATGAATTATACTGCAAAATACTTGGCCTGGGGATGGTGGGCCACCAGGGCCGATGTGCTCTGCTCGGGAACCATCTCATAGTTCTCGGTGAGGGTGATACCGATACGTTCGGGCTTCAGCATATCGAATACCAGACCGTGGGCCGAAATATCGGGACACGAGGGGTAGCCGAAACCGTAGCGGGAGCCCTGATACTGCTGGGTCACATAGCCGTGGATGTTCTCCGGCTCATTGACGGAAATCCCCAGTTCCTGACGCATTCGTCTGTGCCAGTACTCGGCCAGAGCGTCTGTCACCTCGACACTGAAAGCGTGGAGCATCAGGTAGTCGTGGTACTCGTCGGCGGCATAGAGCTCGGCGGTCCGCTTGGAGACCTCCTCTCCGATGGTCACCACAAAGAGACCGGCCACATCGCCTCCCTCTTCGGCACTCTTGTAGTAGTCCGACAGACAGAGGAAGGGGGCTTCGGCCTGTCTGGGGAAGTCGTAGTCATACTCCTTGCCGTTGTGGGACATCACAAGATGGTTCTCCCGGCTCTCACAGGCAAAGTAGCCGTAGGCCGCCTTGGCGTCGATCAGTCCCTCTTTGAGAAACTGACGTCTGAAATCCTCATAGAGGGGCTCCACCCTGGTTCTGATAAGATCCTGATACTCTTCACCGGTCATCTTGCCCCGGCGGTAGCCCCAGCGCCCCCGGAAGAGGGCCTGCTTGTTGATCAGGGCAAGAACCTCTTCCAGATCAATGTCTGTGATAATTCTGTCGCCCAGAAAGGGAGCTTCGGGGACGGGGTTGGTCCGGATAATGCTGGCATCCTTGACTCCGGGCTTTACGACCTTGGCGTCGCTGGGAGCCTCCCAGGTGGTGGCCTTAAGCTCTCCGACCTCGAAGTCACGTACCTTCTTCAGGGCATCGAAGGCGTCCTGGTTGTAGACAACAGGGGGGGTGTAGCCGGGAACACAGCTCTCGGCCACAAATTTACGGGTCAGGGCGGCGCCTCCCAGAAAGATGGGAACCTTCAGTCCCGCCTCTTCGTACTGGCTCATGCTTTCACTCATCACCATGGCCGACTTTACCAGCAGACCGCTGAGGCCGACAATATCAACATCGTACTCCTTCGCCTTCTGGATAATGGTCTCAGCGGGCACCTTGATGCCGATATTGTAAACCTTGTATCCGTTGTTGCTTAGGATGATGTCCACCAGGTTCTTTCCGATATCGTGAACGTCTCCCTGTACGGTGGCCAGAAGGATCTTCAGACGGTCCGACTCATCGGACTTCTCCATCAGAGGCTCCAGGTAGCGGACAGAGGCCTTCATGGTCTCGGCGGACTGGAGGACAAAGGGGAGGAGGATCTCACCCTTGCCGAAGAGTTCGCCCACATGGCGCATTCCGGGAACCAGAATATCGTTGATAATTCCAATGGGGGATCTTCGTTGGAGAAGCATGTCCAGAATGTCCTCAAGATCGTCCCTGTTACCGGTAACCACCTTGTCATAGAGCTGTGCCTCAATTGGCTTCCACTTCTCATCCTCCCCGTCGTTTTTACTTTCCACGGCGGTGCTGAAGTGTTCGATGAACCGCAGGAGAGGGGACTTTTCGGGATCTTTTACCCTGTCGTAGAGGAGGTCATAGCAGTACTCCCTGTCCTCTTCGGAGATGGAGGCCAGGGGCATCATCTTGGCCGCGTCGATGATACAGGAATCAAGGCCGTGCTCCAGAGCCTCGTGGAGGAATACAGCATTCAGGATTTTTCTTGATGCGGGGGAGAGACCGAATGATATATTGCTCAGTCCCAGCATGGTCAGAACTCCTGGGAGCTCCTCCTTGATCCCTTTGATGGCGTCCATGGTCTGGATGGCCGCATCCCTGAGGTTTTCGTCTCCCGCACCGATGGTGAATGTGAGGGGGTCGAAGAGGATGTCCTGTGGGCGGAGTCCCAGTTCGTCAACGGCAATCTTGTAGATCCGTTTGGCCACAGATATCTTCTCAGGGGCGGTCATGGCCATCCCCTTTTCGTCGATGGTCAGGGCCACCACGGCGGCGCCGTACTTCTTGACCAGTTTCAGGACCTTGTAGATGTTTACTCCGCCGTCTTCCAGGTTTATCGAGTTGACAATGCACCGGCCGGGGTAGAGCTGCAGGGAGCGCTCGATTACCGCGGGGGTTGTGGAGTCTATCATCAGGGGAACCTTCAGGGAGGAGGAGTAGGTGGGGATCAGGGTCTCCATATCCTTCATCTCATCCCGTCCCGCATAGGCTGTACAGACATCGATTACATGGGCTCCCACGGCTTCCTGTTCCCGGGCAATGGTCAGGCAGGTATCGTAATCGTCTTCCAGAAGGGCCTCCCGGAAACGTTTGGAACCGTTGGCGTTGCAGCGCTCTCCGATAATAAGGGGTTTGATGGGCTGTATCAGTTCTACCGACTCATAGAGACTGGCAATGGATGCTTTCATGATGTTACCTCTCTGGTTGCGGGTGTTGTTCCGGTCAGTTCTTTTTTAAGCTGAGCGATGTGTTCGGGGGTGGTGCCGCAGCAGCCACCGGCCAGGGAGACTCCCCACTCGGAGACAAAACTCTTCAGTTCCGAGGCGTAGGCGTCTGGCTTCATGGGATAGGTGGTCTTGCCGTCCACAATCTCCGGAAGTCCCTGGTTGGGAAGGCAGGAGATCCGACCGGACCAGTTGTGACTGAGCCAGCGAATGCTGCTGAGCATGTCCTCGGGGCCGGTGGCGCAGTTAAGACCGAAGGAGAAGACATTAAAGGGTTCGATCACCGCTGCAGCGGCGGCGATATCCGTTCCCGCCAGCATGGTTCCGGTGCTCTCTATGGTGACGGAGATCATTATGGGGAGATCAATTTTCTTCTCTTCCATCACCTCACGGGCTGTGATCAGAACGGTTTTCAGCTGAAGAATGTCCTGGGCCGTTTCCATAATCAGAAGGTCCACACCGGCATTAACCAGCGCAGTTATCTGCTCCTTGTAGGCCGCTGCCAGGTCTTCCACGCTTATATGTCCCAGGGAGGGGAGTTTTGTTCCGGGGCCGATGGAGCCGGCCACCCAGCCTGAACCATGACGCTTTACAGCTTCCCTGGCACAGTTGACGGCTGCCGTGTTTATCTCTTCAACCCTGTCCTGAAGATCATACTCTCCCAGAACAATGGATGTGCCGCCGAAGCTGTTGGTTTCAATAATATCCGCTCCCGCCTCAAGGAAGGAGAGGTGCATCTCTATCATTTTTTCGGGTGCCGTGACACAGAGAAGCTCGTTGCAGCCCTCCTTGCCCTCCCATACTTCCTCGGGAAGATCCATGTTCTGAATGCTGGTTCCGCATGCGCCGTCCAGGATCAGTAGACCCTTGTCCTGCAGTTTCATCAATGAAGGCTCCTTTGCCCTGAGGCAATGTTTAAATCTTTAGAAATAATGCTTTTAGTGTAATGTTTCTGAGGGGTGAAATTCAAAAGTAAATGCCATGACAGTTCAAGCTGTGCCCCTCTTCCTATACCCCCTATCGGGATCTGAATTGTACGGAAGGACTTCTCAATGGTCAACGGTCAATCTTGACATAATTGTCTCTGATGTCTATTTTTGAAGTGACCAGTACGCTTGGATCCGCTTAAGGACCGGGACGTTGAGGCAGATAAACAGATGAAAACAACAGTAGAATCCTCCGTCTCCATCCGCACCAGGTGCAGGAGGACGGATCGTGGCCTTTATTGAGTTCAGGGATGTAAGCTACAGCTATCCGGGACAGAAGAGGCCTGCTCTTCAAAATATCTCATTCTCCCTGGAGAAAGGACGCCACCTGGCCGTTGTAGGCGGGAACGGTTCGGGTAAGAGTACCCTTACAAGGCTGATTACCGGTCTTGTCTCTCCTGATTCCGGGACCGTTGTGGTTGATGGAAAGGAAACCTCTCTTAAAAAGAACCACAGGCATATCAGAACCCGTGCGGGACTGGTATTCCAGAATCCCTCCACCCAGATCGTGGCAACCGTTGTCAGAGAAGATGCGGCCTTCGGCCCCGAGAATCTGGCACTGGACAGTGCTGAAATCAGAGAGAGAGTTGCCAAATCTCTGGAAGACAACTCCCTGTCTCCCCTTGCAAAGAGGGAGACTCATATGCTCTCCGCAGGGCAGCAGCAGCGTCTGGCTCTGGCGGGAATTCTTGCAATGGGGACGGGCTGTCTTATTCTCGATGAGGCGGAGTCCATGCTCAACCCAGCAGGACGGAACCAGCTTAACAGGCTCCTGGATGATCTTCACAGCCGGGGCTATACAATTATCAGAATTACACACTTTATGGAGCAGGCATCCCGTGCGCAGGACCTTCTCCTACTCCATGAGGGACGTCTGGTCAGTTTCGGCACACCACGGCTCTTTCTGGATTCCATAGACAGGCTGGAGAGCTGGTCTCTGAAACCTTCCTCTCTTCAGTCTCTGGGACATCGGCTCAGTCCGGTCTTTCCCGGCAGTGAAGCAGTATTGAAGGAAGAGGAGATGATCGCTCTCCTGAAGGCCTCATCCCCTGTCGATTCAGGACGCAGTGCTGTGGAACCTGCTGGCGAGACAGTCACTCCGGGAGATGTGATTATGGAACTGAAGGGCGTAAGCCGGGCCTACGGAGCCAAAGGCCCTTCACCGGTGCAGGCCCTGAAAAATGTGAGCTTCAGCCTCAGAAGAGGGGAGTCGGTTGCCCTTATGGGCACAACGGGTTCCGGAAAATCCACCTTTATGCAGACCCTGAACAGCCTGCTTCTCCCTGATTCGGGGGAGATAAGGATACTGGGAGAAAATCCCCTGGACCGGAAGTGTGATCTTCAGGCCCTCAGAAGCCGGGTGGGGCTGGTGATGCAGCAGCCCGAGAAGCAGCTGTTTGCCGCCCTTGTGGGAGACGATGTAGCCTTCGGTCCTCAGCAGATGGGGATAAAGGGACGGGAGCTCTCCATCAGGGTCTGGGGCGCCCTGGAGCAGGTGGGCCTTGATTTCAAAGAGTTTAAGGACCGCCCTGTGCGCGCCATGAGCGGCGGTCAGAAGAGGAAGGCCGCACTGGCGGGAGTACTGGCCATGAAGCCGGAGGTCCTCCTTCTTGATGAACCTACAGCCGGACTGGACCCTCTCTCATCAGATAATCTGGAAGCCATTCTTCAGGATCTTCATAAAGAGGGACTGACCCTTCTGACGGTAACTCACAGTGTGGAGCAGGCCCTGAGAATTTCGAACAGGCTCCTGGTGTTCCGGGAAGGTGAGCTGGTCTATGATGGCGGTACGGCAGAATTTTTCCGCAGCACCAATCCCGGGGAGTATGGACTTGATCTTCCTCTGTCGGCCAGAATCGGCGGGGCTTTGAATCTGAATCCCCTGCCGGTAACCCCCGATGAGCTTGTACTGGCTCTGGGAGGCAGCAGACGGGAGGCGGCTGATGAATGATTTCGATCTTCTGAACAATATCTCCCTTGGACAGTATCGGCCCGGTGACTCACTCCTCCACAAGCTTCATCCGGCCCTGAAGATCAGCGCCCTGGTTCTGCTTATGGTCCTTGTACTGATCTCACCCCTGCTGCCCCATCTGCCCCTGATGTTCCTTCTGATAACACTGATGGTACGATTGTCGGGGCAGTCTCTTTTCAAACTTCTGAAAGGAACAGGACCGGTTCTACCATTTCTGCTGATCATCGCACTGATTCAGATGTTTCTGATTCCCAGAGAGTACTCAACACCCTCTCTTCTGGAGCTGGGCCCCTTCGGTGTGCACCGGGAAGACCTTATCTTTACGGCAAAGCTCTTCGGAAGGTTTTTTACTCTCTTTCTGCTCTTTACCCTCTTCACCACGGTGACCACCATCTCTGAGATCAGCCATGGAGCGGAGATTCTCTTCAGGCCCATAGGAAGAAAAAGAGCACTCTCCCATGATCTGTCTCTGGTGATTACCATCACCTTCCGGTTTATTCCCATTCTGGCGATGGAGGCGGAGCACATCACCAAGGCTCAGGCCTCCCGGGGAGGCTCCTTCGGCACCTGGAAGACAGGGCTGATCAAAAAGATCAGACTCTACATTCCTCTGCTGGTTCCTCTCTTTATTGCAGCCCTGGAGAGGGCGGAAACCCTGGTGGAGGCCATGGAGGCCCGCTGTTATGAGCCGGGACAGGAGAGAAGCCGGCTTACTGAATATGCATGGAACGGCAGGGACAGCTGGTCTCTGGCCGTATTATTGATACTTTTTCTGCTCTTTACGGGCAGCAGGTTTATACTATCTATTGGAGGCAATTATGTCTGAAACAAATCGTACACGTCAAATCGTCATTACCGCGGTAATGGCGGCAATCTCAGTGGTCCTGGGAGCCACCAGACTGGGATTTATTCCCTGGTTTTCAGGAGCATCCCTGACCATTATGCATGTGCCCGTAATTATCGGAGCCATTCTGGAAGGACCTATTGTGGGTGTTATCGTTGGTCTGATCTTCGGACTTTTCAGCCTGATTCAGGCAGCAGTCTCTCCCACCGGCGCCGTGGATGTCTTCTTTGTGAATCCCCTGATCTCTGTTCTTCCCCGCATTATGATCGGACTTGTGGCATGGACCGTATTCAGAGCTTTTAACGGAAAGATGACCGTTCTTTCCACAATCCTGGCAAGCATCGCCGGAAGTCTGACCAATACTATTCTGGTTCTGGGGGCACTTGGGATTGCCGGTGCTCTCCCCTGGGAGATTATCTGGGCCATAATCACCGCAAACGGTCTGGCCGAAGCGGGAGTTGCGGCAGTGATCTGTACAGCCATTATTCTGGCCTGGAAGTCCATTGCCAATCCCGATCTTGTAGCAGGAAAGAAGTCCTCTCTGGATGATCTTGATGATCAGGAGGAAGAGAAATAATGCTTCTTGCCGTAGATGTGGGGAATACCAACATAGTTCTGGGACTCCATAATGGGGAGTCCTGGGTGGACCACTGGCGGATCAGTACCGACCGCTCTAAGATGCCCGATGAGTACGGTGTACTTGTCCGTGACCTTCTCCGTGAGGGAGGAGTGGAGCGGCGCTTTATCCGCCAGGCGGTTATCAGCTCCGTCGTCCCTGTACTGACTGGCACCCTGAGGCAGATGCTTCAGGATATGACCGGTTTCGAACCCCTTATTGTCGGTCCCGGAGTCAAAACGGGGCTGAAAATCTGTATTGAGAACCCGGCGGAACTGGGAACGGACATTGTCTGTAACTGTGTGGCAGCCTACAACAGGGTTCAGGGCAACTGCATTGTTGTGGACTTCGGCACGGCCCTGACATTAACGGCCATCAGGGAGCCCGGTGAGATTCTGGGTGTTTCCATCGCTCCGGGAATTCAGGCCGCCGCAGAGGCCCTTTCAGAGCACACTGCCCAGCTGCCCCAGGTCTGGCTGGAACCTCCCCAAAAGGCCATCGGCACCAATACGATCAAGTCCATTCAGTCCGGTGTAATTCTGGGATATACGGGACTGGTAGAGTCTCTGATCGACAGGATGAAAGAGGAGCTGGGAGGAGAGGCCTCGGTTGTCGCCACCGGCGGACGTTCCCGTGTTATAGCCCCCCTTACAGACCGTTTCACCATGACGGAACCCTGGCTTATTCTGGAAGGACTCCGGCTGATTGCCGACAGGAATAAGACTTTCTTCGGGAAGCAGTTGTAAGGGTATCTGATATAGAGAAATGAAAGGGCAGCCGGAATGGGCTGCCTTATTAATAGCTCAGAGAGTGATAGTCAACGTTCCCGATTCAGTCAAAGTTCCAACATCCGATTTCAGAGTACCCGTTGATATGTCGTGGCAGTTTATATAGAAAACAACATTACTGAAGCTGATTGTTGATCCTGATACATTGACTGTTCCGCTTATTGCAACTTGAGAGTAAAAATCTCCTCTAAATCATAGTCGAGATGGAGGCCGCTTGCCATAATTCATTTCCAGGTATTTATTTCTGAACGGACCAGGTTCGGGTAGAGCTGATCAGGGAAGCTCCACTTCCCCCACAGGCTCATCATCGGCAACAGGATACCACTCCTCATCAGTAAAGGAGTCATTGGCAATCTGGTCGATCTTTCTTTTCATATACTTACCGGTGCAGCTGACTGCCACTTCTCCATCGGGAAGGAGGATCTCTCCAGTTCCCTCGAAGAAGGGGCCCCGCTCTTCGGTGATCCGGCCAATGGCCTTGAGTTCGATGCCGTAGGGAACGGGTTTCCGGTAGCGCATCTTCAGTTCCACCGTCACTCCCCAGACCTGTTCATCATATCTGGCCATAATAGCCCGGCCGATGGTCTCGTCCAGTATGGCCGAAGAGATACCGCCGTGGGTGATTCCCGGATAGCTCTGGTGCTGATGTTCCGGTGTAAAGAGGGCAATGACCTCATCATTTTCGGTTTCATAAAATTTTGTCTGCAGACTGAGGGTGTTTTCTGTTCCGCAGACCAGACAGTTTTTTGAATTGTTCTGTTTTGCTTTGATCCTGTGTTTCATATCACCCATAATATACTGTAAATTATCTGTTTATAAAGGAGCAATTCTATGGATTATCAACTGGTCGCCATCAAAATCGGAAGCAGAGAGGACACAGCCAGTCAGGTACAGAAAATTCTCACCGGTTTCGGCTGTAATATAAAGGTTCGTCTGGGCCTCCACGACCTGCCGGAAAACAGCTGTGATCCTTCAGGACTTGTAATCCTTCAGACAACGGCTGGGGAAAAGGAGCTGGAATCCTTTTTAAAGGAATTGAACTCCATGGATGATGTGACAGCCAAATCGCTCACACTGTAGTTCATTGCCTCCCGGGCAAAGAAATCCTTACTGTTTTTTGATCTCTTCTTGAGGGTGAAGAGCTGGCTGTTCAGGCTCTCAAGCTCCACCGCTTCTGGATTGTCTATCTCAAGGACGGCGGCGGCGACGGTGATCATGGGAAAGCACTCTCTGTGTCCCCTTCTGTTCTTCGCCTCGATACAGCTCTTCTCCCTGTCCTCCCTGCTGTAGTAGGGGAGGGCTCCCGAGGCAAAGTCACTCTGTACCTCTTTAACAACTCTGCACTCCTCATCCAGTTGAGGGTCTTCCTGGATCACAAGAAAGTCATCTCCTCCAACATGACCTATGAAGTCGTGGTTCAGACGGAAGCTTTTTTTCAGTATTTCCGCGAAGAGAATGATCAGCCTGTCCCCCATTCTGAAGCCGTAGTTGTCGTTAAAGGGTTTGAAGCTATTGAAGTCAAAGAAGATGACCCTGGTGCTTTTTCTGCCGGAACTGCTGATCTCCGACAGCTTTTTATGAATGGAGAAGTTTCCGGGAAGTCCTGTCAGAGGATTCTGTTCACGGGCATAGTTGATTTTATGCTCATAGATCAGCTTCAGCAGATCAGAAGGAGCCAGGAGCCCCCTGTATTTTCCGTTCTCGGTAATGATAATTCCCTTCTCTCCGTTAAAGAGTCCGCTGATATCCAGTATGGAGCTGATGCTGCTGCTGATTTCCGAGATGGGAACTCTGTCAATAAAGGAGTCCAGTCCCCTGCTGTGGGAGTGGTTCTTGAACAGGGATATTCCATAGGGGGAGTACACATACTGTTTGAGATCCTGTTCGCGGATAACGCCTTGAGGTTCGTTTTCCCTGTTGACTACCGGAAAAATGGAGGTTCCGGTGTCTTTCTGGAAGCGTCTTAAGATGGACACCGCATCATCTTCCATGCTGATGGGAGTAATCCGGGAGAGCTGTTCCTCGATCAGCCGGGAGCTCTTCTCTCCTCTGCGTCTGCCGTAGCTTTCGGTGTCCAGGGAGTATGACGTTTTAAGTCTGCTCAGATCCTGTTCGGGTCTGGCAATTCGGAAGCCCTGGAGATAGTCACAACCGATATCACGGCAGAAGTTTAGCTCCTGGTCTGTTTCTATCCCTTCGGCCACTACCTTGATGCCCATCAGGTGGGACATGTTGACAATATTCTCGGCAAAGAGTTTTTTCTTCTGGTCTTTGTGAATGCCGTCAATAAAGAAGCGGTCTATCTTTACCACATCCGGTTCTGTGTGATAGAGCAGCTGCAGACCCGAGTAACCGGAGCCGTAGTCGTCGATGGCCAGACGGAAATTTTCCTCTTTGTATCGATTCAGTATCTCTATGGAGTCGGTGTATGAGCGGAATTCATGACGTTCAGAAATCTCAAAGTAAAACTGGGATTTGTTTATTCCCAGGGAGTTCAGGAGCTCCAGGGTGTTGCCCCGCTTGTAATCGGGCATCTCAAGAATCCTGTTGTCAAGATTGTAGAAGAGAGCCTTCCTGCTGATTCCTTCCAGAGCCTGAATCTTTGTTATCGCTTTTTTTCTCAGCTCAAGATCCACCGTGTAGAGAGCCCTGTCCTGAAAGGCTCTGTCGAATACATCAAATATGCCGCTGAATCCGCACTTGTCCCAGTCTCGAAGAAGAGCCTCGTAGGCAAATACCTCTCCCGTATAACTGTTGACAATGGGCTGGTAGGCATAGTCCATATTACGGCAGATGTCGGTCCAGTACTCGTTCATATCCAGATCCCTTTCGGCCAGGCCGTCTATAAGAAACATTTTAATTACTTCCTCAAAATGAGTTTTACATAGGAATCTTTATATATGAGGAACCAGGTCTAAATTTAATAAAGTCCTGTTAGTATTTGGTTAAATCCATTCAGAACAGAAATTTAACATTAAAATTACAAGTTCATAACTTTTCGGGTGTTCAATGTTCCCGAACTGTTGTTCACCGGAGGAGTTATGAAAATTGTTTACGGCGTAGCAGGAGAAGGGCGGGGGCACGCTTCAAGAGCGGCAGCCCTCTGGCCCTTTCTTTCAAAGGATATGGATCTGACAGTCAGCTGTCCCGAGTCGATAGGCCCCTTTATGGAAGAGAAGGCGCCAGGTGTTAATCTGGAGCTGATTCCGGGGATTCACTTCTCCCTGATCGGCCATAAGATTGATTATCTTGGATCTCTTCAGAAGAATCTGCCCCTTATATACGGTTTCAACAAAATCACCGATGACATGGCCCGCAAAATGAAGGATCTGGGGGCACAGGGGGTTATCAGTGATTTTGAACCCTTTACAGCGGTAGCCGCTCACAAGGCGGGGCTTCCGCTTCTGAATCTGAACCACCCTGCCGTAGTCCGGAGATATCTCTCCCTTCTGCCTGACGCGGTAAGCGCCAAAATGGTTGCATCCATTATGACTCCTCCCGCCCAGAAGAACCTGATCTGCTCCTTCTACGACGGTGATGTCGGACCCATTCTCCGTGAGGAGATCAGAACCGCCGAGGTCAAAAAGGGTGAGTACATACTTGTCTATGTGAAGGAGTCCTCGGCAGAGGAGACAAGAGAAAAACTATCCAGAGTAAGAGGAGTTGAGTTCCGATTCTTCCCTGACAAACAGAGCAATTTTATCGAGGCCCTGGCCGGATGTGCCGGAGTCATAGCTCCCGCCGGTCATCAGCTTCTCTCGGAATCACTCTTTCTGAAGAAACCGGTTCTTGCCATTCCTCAGAAGGGGCAGTATGAACAGCGTCTGAATGCCCGGATGCTGAAATCAAGCGGATGGGGAAGGGAGGGATCTCTTAAGAACCTGGAAGAGGATGCAAAGGCATTTATTGCCGATCTGGACCGATTTCCTCTGAGGGCCAATCCCATGCACCGCTTTATCATTGAAGACCATACGGAACTTACCGCCAGGAAAATTCATGATTTTTTTGACGGGGAGGTTGCAAAAAAGAGTCTTTCCAGACGGAGCAGCTGCGACTATCTGGAATACCTTCCCCGCAAGATCAGGCATCTGACCGGTCTTACGGCCTGATTTTTTCATCCGGTCTTTGAAAGATCGTTGCTTTGTTACATAATTAAGACAGATGAGTCTGTTCAGAAAACACCAAAGGGAAAAACACCATAAAGATAAATACTGTCTCGTCCTGAGCGGCGGCGGTGCAAAGGGCGTCTACCATGTAGGCGCCTGGCGTGCCCTGACTGAGATGGGTATTGAGGTGGAAGCCTTTATCGGTAACTCCATAGGGGCCATTGTAGCGGGCTTTCTGGCACAGCACAGGGTGAAGGAGATGGAGGATATCGGCGAGAACCTGGGGGCCGATTTTATTATGAATATCCCCGAGGAGTTTCTGGATAACGGCAGCATCCGGATCGGCAAGGCCAATCTGGCGGCATTCCGGAAATTCTACCGCTCTGTTATTGAGAGGAAGGGAATCGATGTGACTCCTCTTCGGGATCTCCTTCATAAGCACCTGAGTGAAGAGGCAATCCGCAGGAGCGGAAACGACCTCGGGGTCGTCACCTTTAATATCTCCGACTTCAAACCGAAATATGTCTTTCTCAATGAGATGGAGGAGGGTACGGTTCTGGACTATCTGATGGCCAGCGCCGCCTTTCCGGGACTGGAGCAGACGGTAATCAACGGGAAGTCCTTTATAGACGGGGGAGTCGTGGACAATATGCCCTATGAAATGGCCCGGTCCCGGGGCTACCGGAACATCATTATTGTGGATATTTCTGGAATGGGGATCAATAAGAAACCAAATATCCAGGGGACCAACACGGTCTATATCAAGAACTCCATTCAGATGGGCTGGGTCTTTGACTTCAGCAAACCCTTTCTCCATGACTACCGGGAGCTGGGCTACCTGGACACAAAGAAGGTATTCGGCCGCCTTAAGGGTGAAAAATACTTCTTTATCCCCGAGGCCAGACATGAGAAGTCCTACAGGCGTTTTATCCAGAGTCCCGAAGCCCGGCAGATTATTGATTTTCACCTGCCTGATCTTACTGACAGCCATATGAGTATGGAGAAAAAAATCGGTATGCTTCTCCCCGAGGGGATGAGACAGAACAGGGATCAGGTCTACTGTCTGGCCGACTGTGCCGCAGCCATATTTCAGGTTAAAAGGGTTCATGAGTACACCCTGAAGGATCTCTATCATACCATCCGGGAAAAGAAGGCTGCCGAGGATAAGAGAATCGCCCGGCTCAAGGCCGAGATAACCCCCGGTGAACGGCTCAACCTTGGAAAAAATCTGGAACTCCTCTTTAAAGAGGTGACCAAAGAGGTCACCCGGAAGGATGAGGAGAAGGACACTCCCTACTATGACTACTGTCTCTGTACGGAAATTCTGGAGCTGGGACAGAAGATCCTGCTCAAGGGGCTGATGGTTTATCACAAGGAGCTGGCAGCGGGGCTGCTGGCTGTGGATTTTCTCTTTAACAAATATTGAGCCGACAGGTGTACCGGGATGCGCCGGCCGCCGGTATCAGTCGGGTACAGGCATAACCGGAGGCTTTCCGGCCCTGCGATCCTCTGCAGATGAAAGGATGGAGGAAAGGGTTACCGCCGTTAAAATGATCGCCCCGCCTATAAGGGCCCAGCTACCCGGTTTCTCTCCGTAAAAAAGAAACACCCAGACCGGATTCAGCAGGGGCTCCAGTGCGGCTATCAGCATGGCCGTAATGGCCCTTATCTTTTTGATTCCTCCGGAAAACAGAACCAGGGCCAAACCTGTCTGGAAGATGCCGAGGGCTCCTATGGACATCCATCCCGTGAAATCCGGGGCGGGACCCTTGAGAAAGAAGGGCAGGGCTATTACAGCAGTGATCAGATTGGACAGGAGCACCGACTCCCTGTTGGAGCCCTCCTTCTGCATCCTCATAAACAGGGAAAAGAGGGCAAAGGTCACACCGCTTGCCAGGGCTGCGAGATTTCCGATCCTGTTTCCCGGGCTCAGGTCATCCCTGAAGAAGAGAACCATTCCTCCCAGCACGGCGGCAAGGGCCAGCCAGTGGTGCCAGGCCGGTTTTTCCTTAAGGAGCAGCCATCCAAGAAGGGCCACATAGACGGGAGCCGTATACTGCAGAAGAATGGCATTGGCGGCGCTGGTCATCTTGGTGGCGATCACAAAGAGGATCATGGTCAGGCTGTGGGCAAGGGCTGCCAGTATCCGGGGACCGGTGAATTTGAAATCAGGACGCCCTGAAACGGCGAGTATAAAGAGACCGGCAATCAGGCTGCGGCTTCCGGCAATGGCCATGGGATTCCAGTCAACCACCTTGATAAAGAGGCCCCCGGTACTCCAGAGTATGGAGCAAAGGGCAATGGCGGCGATCCCTTTTCGTTTTTCACTGTTCATGGATGGAGTATAGACTAAGCTTCTGATTTGCGGAATCGGCTCAGGTAGATAACCGTAGTCCTGTCCTCAGGAAACTGTTTCTGAACCTCCTGAAAACAGCTTTGGGCCTCATCGTATCTCCCTTCGTCTCTGAAGCGGACGGCTTTTTCAAAGAGCTCTCTGGTTCTCAGTTTCTGATTGGTGACGGAGGGGGTATCGCCGTCGAAGAGCTCGTAGATCCTCACCGGTTTCTCCTTGCCCTTAACCTGTGCCTGACCGATATACCGGACCAGACGCCGGTCCTTTGAGTCTATCCGGTTGTAGCTCTCTTCACTCAGGGCCACATCCAGTCCGTACTCCTTGGTCAGGCTTTCTATCCTGGAGCAGAGGTTGACCGCATCGGAGATTACGGTGCTGTCCATCCTGCGGTGTTCGCCTATGGTTCCCATCATCAGGGTTCCCGTATGGATGCCGATGCCCACCCGTATGGGTTCATAATCCATACGGGCTCTCTGAATATTGTAGAGCTTGAGAATCAGTTTCATCTTGATGGAGGCCTGAACGGCATTCTCCGCGGAGTCTGGACCGGGGAAGAGGGCCATGATGCCGTCTCCCAGGTACTTGTCTATAAATCCTCCATAGTCCCGGATAACAGGGCAGACCCGGCTGTAGTAGGAGTTGAGGAAGAGGAAGTTCTCCCGGGGAGTCAGCTTCTCCGAGAGGGATGTGAAGTCCCTGATATCCAGAAACATAACGGTCATCTCAAGCTGTTCATGATCCCCCAGTTCAATCTCCGTAACACTGGACTTGTTCAAAAAGGTAAGAAACTCCTCAGGAACAAAGCGCCGGAAGGACTTGTTCGTTGTACTCAGCTCCTTTGAGAGAAGTCTGGACTCCATCAGGGACTTGCCTATCTTCCTGCTCAGAAGGATGGCCTGTCCCATAATAAAGACTCCCAGTCCCAGAGGTACCATGTAGAAGGACTCAATTACTCCCTGGGAGTAGAGGATATCATTGATCATGGCCAAAAGGAGGAGCAGGTAGCCCAGAAGAAGCAGTCTTGCAGACAGGTCCTTAAGGAGGGCTCTTTTAATCAGAACTGCAAAGCTCAGGAGCCCCACAGCCAGTGCGATGATCTGGTAGAAGGTCAGGAAATTTATGTAGATATGGTGTCTGGTGACCGCAGCCAGGACAATGTAGGCGCCGCTGATAATGTAGACGGGCGGTTCAATAAAGCGGCTTGTTTTAAAGGGGTACTCAAGAGTCATAAATCTGAGGAAGAGGGGGACCGCCGCATAGAAGGTGATATGTCCCAGGGTTGCTGTCAGTTCAAAGGGCAGGTTCGGCAGCAGGAGGATGATTAGGTGTTCCCCGTACAGGAGAGTCCGGAAGGCCAGTACCATGGCGAAGAGACCGAAAAAGAGGGACGCCCGGGACTCCGTGGGCCGTCCGAGGTGAAAGAGGATATACATGGCGCCGATAATGAAAAAGACACCGAAGAGAAAAGCCTCGGTCAGCTCGTTTCTTCTTTTGGCCAGGGTCAGATTCTCGAAACTTCCTATCTGAGGTGCATCGATCAGGCCTCCGTTGAAGTCATAGTAGTTGGACATCTGGATGACGATATCCAGTTCAGGATCATCGGGCAGGATCAGTATTTCAGGTCCCATATCTCTGGTCTTGTTGACTCTTTCGGTTCCGGGAGTCCCGAACTGCCGCAGGAGGGAACCGTTAATGAAAATTTTATAGTGGGATATGCTGTACTCCAGACGCAGTCCCAGCTGTACATTTCCGGGAGGTCTGAGAACCCGGCAGCGGTAGGTCCCGTAGCCGAACACAGGATATTTGTCATCCCTGTTCCAGGGAGCCGGAACCCTGATACTGTCTGCCTTGAGGGAAGAAAAGTCTCCGTGTTCTATGGGGAAACTCTCCCAGTAGAAGTCCCAGTCTCCCTCAAGGTCAACGTAATCATATCTCAGGTCGATGTCTCTTAAGTTGAAGGTTGAAACATTGTCCATATTCCTGACCTGCCCGAAGAGTGCAGTCAGACAGAATCCGGAAAAGAGGGCAGCAAAGGCTGCCCGCTTTATAACAGTAATCTTCATATTACTGTTATTATATTATATTAATCGAAGACAGGCGGGGTTTTAAGGGTAAAAATAATTATCCGTTCACCGGTCCTGGTACTCAGGTCGGAGTGCATACTGATAATGTCACAATGAAGAATATCGTGGATTACCGCCTCCAGAAGAGGCCTTCCATTTTCCGTCAGAGTCCGTCTCATCTGCTTGATCTGGGCCCTTCCATTGTCTATTTCCTGAGATGCCGCCAGACGGTTCTCAGCGGGTGTCAATGTACCCTTCATTCTCAGAAGAAGCATGTCCTCAATAATGTAGCATTTTGCCTCTACGGGACCGCGTCCCATATTCTCTTTTTCGTACTGGATCAGAGCCTTGGTTACGGCTTCTTCCATTTGACCTTTTGTCATTTCCACCTCGTTTTCTAAACACCCGCATAATGGGGATAAAAAATTATATTCTTACAGGGTATAGATATTCAATAAGCTTTTACTGAAATGTTTTCAAATATTTCATACTTACTTGAAATGAATTGAAACACCCGGTATGATACTAGAGTTCTTTGAGAGGGTTCGGGAGGGTTTTTACCTGCTGTGGACCAGCTGAAGAACAGCACACAACTTGCCGATCGATAACTGCCCGTCCGGGGCGGAGATTCTTCTGGATAGTGACTTTGTTATGGATAGTCACTCGGTTTACGTTTTGAGGAAAACGTAATCAGGGTTCGATTTATAACTTAAAAAGCATTAAATCAAGGAGAATAGTAGAATGTCAGTTCCAACAAAAAACAAGAAACTTATTGCATGGGTAGATGAAATTGCCGCCATGACTACACCCGAAGAAATCATCTGGTGTGATGGTTCCGTTGAAGAGTATGATCGTCTTATGGCTCAGATGGTAGAAACCGGAATGGCCATCAAGCTGAATGAAAAGAAAAGACCCAACAGCTACGCCTTCAACTCAGATCCCTCAGACGTTGCCCGTGTAGAAAGCAGAACCTACATTGCTACAAAAACAAAAGAGGATGCGGGTCCCACAAACAACTGGATCGACCCCGAAGAGCTGAAAGTAACCATGAGAGGTCTGTACAAGGGCTGTATGAAGGGCCGCCCCATGTACGTTATTCCCTTTTCCATGGGTCCCATCGGTTCTGACATCGCACAGATCGGTGTTGAGCTGACTGACTCTCCCTACGTTGTAGTCAACATGCACACTATGGCCCGTGTTTCCAACAAGGTACTCGAAGTACTCGGCGACGATGGCGAGTTTATCCCCTGTCTCCACTCTGTAGGATCTCCTCTGGAGCCTGGTCAGAAAGACAGCAGATGGCCCTGTGCCCCCGTTGAAAAGAAATACATTGCCCACTTCCCCGAAGAGAATCTGATCTGGTCCTTCGGTTCAGGATACGGTGGAAACGCCCTCCTCGGAAAGAAGTGTCTGGCACTTAGAATCGCTTCCGCCAAGGGTAGAAGAGAAGGCTGGATGGCTGAGCACATGCTGATCCTCCGCTTCACAAACCCCGAAGGCAAGAAATACCACATTGCCGCGGCATTCCCCTCTGCATGTGGTAAAACAAACCTGGCCATGCTCCAGTCCACTGTTCCCGGATGGAAGGTGGAAACCATCGGTGATGATATCGCCTGGATGAAACCCGGCAAGGACGGAAGACTCTACGCCATCAACCCCGAAGCCGGATTCTTCGGTGTAGCCCCCGGTACTTCTGAACAGTCCAATCCCATGGCTCTGGCCAGCTGTTCCAGAGATGCCATCTTTACAAACGTTGTTGTAACAGAAGACAAGGACGTCTGGTGGGAAGATATGGGTTACGACTGCCCCGGCGGCGGCGGAATCGACTGGAAGAACAACCCCTGGAAGCAGGGTCAGAAAGATGCTGACGGAAACGAAGTAAAGGGTGCACACCCCAACAGCCGTTTCACAGCCAAGGCTGAACTCTGCCCCGTAATCTGCCCCGACTGGGAAGATCCTGCAGGTGTTCCCATCGACATCTTCGTATTCGGTGGAAAGAGAACCTCCGTAATGCCCCTGGTGCACGAAGCTTACGACTGGGAACAGGGTGTATACATGGGTGCCACAGCTTCTTCCGAGCCCACAGCAGCCGCTCTGGACCTTGGAAACGTAAGCCTCAGATTCGACCCCTTTGCCATGACTCCCTTCATGGGATATAACGGCGGAGACTACATGCAGAACTGGTTCGACATGGGCGAGAAGCTCGGCGACAAGGCTCCCAAGATCTTCTACGTAAACTGGTTCCAGAAAGACGGCAAGAGATTTATCTGGCCTGGATTCGGTGAAAACAGCCGCGTACTGAAGTGGATGTGCGATCGTGTTGAAGGCAAGGTTGAAGCCATCGATACACCCATCGGACGCATGCCTGTGGATAACGGCCTGACAGAGGGAATGGACTTTCCCGCCGAGGACTGGGAAAGACTGATGAAGGTTGACAAGGACGCTTTCAGAAAAACTGTCCTTGAGGCCGAAGAGTACCTCTCCAAGTTTGGTGACAGACTGCCCAAGAAGATGACCGAGCAGCTCGAGAAGCTGAAGGCTCGCCTGGGTTAATCCTGATATAATACCGGATTCATCCGGATAAAGAATAACCGCTGCGGGGAACTGCAGCGGTTTTTTTCGCCCTCAATTTATGACCGTTAAGGGGAGGGGATCAGCTGTACATCAGCCCTCAGCAAGAAAACGGAGCTTCAGGTAGTTCTCCACCCGTGCAAGAAGCTCTCTGGAGCTGAAGGGTTTGGGAATATAGTCGTCTCCTCCGGCATCAAAGATCTTATCCCGGCTTTCACTGTCGTCCATGGCCGTAATATAGAGTATTGTGATATCCGAGGTAGCAGGGTTACTCTTCAGGCGGCGGCAGACCTCAAAACCGTCAATTCCCGGCATTAGAATATCCAGGAGAATCAGATCAGGGTGGTTTTTTTCCGCCAGTTCCAGTGCACTATCACCATTCAGGGCGACTCCCAGTTTATACCGGCTCCCCAGAATTCCTATCAGGTAGTCCAGGTTTACCTTTGAGTCGTCCACCGCAAGAATACGGGCCTCTTTCAGATCTTTCATTGTTCTGTTCGCAGGCTTTGGAACTCAAAACCTGATTTCCTTTATAGAGTATTTTTTTTTCTTGATTATATGTGTATAATAAACTTGAATTCAAGGAAGTAGTCTTTATCGAATTATCAGCTGCTCAGGGCGGCACTGAAGAGAATGGTATGGCATCAGAACGTTATAGAATCCTGGCTGTTGATGATTCGGAAGTCAACAGCGGAATTATACAGAGCAGTTTCTCCGGTGAGTATGATGTCAGTATTGCCTGCAGTGCCGAGGAAGCTCTGGTTCTTCTGGATAAGTTACATCCGGATCTGATACTCTTGGATATCGTTATGCCCGGCATGGACGGTTTTGAATTCTGCCGGAACATAAAATCCAGAGAAGATATGAAGGATGTGCCCATCCTCTTTCTTACAGCCAAGACAGACAGCGATGAGATTCTCAAGGGATTCAATGCCGGTGCTTCCGACTATGTTACCAAGCCCTTTAATGTTCCGGAGCTCTCTGCCAGGGTCAGGGTTCATCTGGACCTGAAGAAGAGCCGTGATCAGGTCATCAGAAAAAACCGGCAGCAGAATGAACTTCTTCATATTCTTTATCATGATCTTGCCAATACATTTACCAGTCTAACCGCACAGTCGGCACTGCTTGATGAGGACTGCAGCGGTGCCTCAGGTCTTCCCATGCTGAAGTCGTCCATAAGAAACGGCTGCCGAATTATCGAGATGGTCAGAACCATAGGAGATGCGGAGACCATACTGACTCCATCGGCCATAAATCTCAAGGATTCCATTGATCAGTCCATATCCATACTGAGTTCCCAGTTTGAGAAGAAAAACATCACTCTAAGGATGGATATAAATCCCGGGATACATATCTATGCAGAGGAGACCTCTCTTATAAATTCTGTTCTCAATAACATTCTGACCAATGCCGTAAAATTCTCCTATCCCGGAGAGGCAATTGAGATCTCCCTAACAGAGGAGGATGATCATATCCGCCTTCTGATCAGGGACAGGGGGATCGGTATGCCCCCGCATATCCTTGATGGTATTTTTCATCCCGGAAGCAAGGGAAGCCGCAAAGGAACATCCGGTGAGCAGGGGACGGGATATGGTATGCCCCTTGTTAAGAAGTTTCTGGACAAGTACGGCGCTTCCATAGAGATAAGGTCGAGAACCATTGAAAAATATCCCGAAGACCACGGTACTTCAGTGCTGCTGCGCTTCAGGAAGGAGGGGGTATGATCCGGATAGATTTTTCCTCACTGGATAACCTTGTGATTCCCGGACTCAACATCCAGAAGGGCATTAAGCGTCTGGGGAACAATCCTCAGCTATACTTCGACCTTCTATTCAAGTTCTTCAAGACCTACAGGGACAGTCCCGGGATTCTGACAGGCCTCGAGTCAGCAGAGTATACAGATGAACTTGCCTCTTTTGTTCATACCCTGAAAGGGGATGCAGGAAATATTGAAGCAGACACACTTTATAAAATGCTTCAGACCTTTGAGAGCGGTTTAAAGGGCTCCAGTTCCGGCTGTTTGGACTCACCGGAAATATCAGATTTAAAAAGAGAACTTTCTGAGCTTATTGAATCACTGGAAACTATTGATTTCGCCGATTTTTCAGAGTCAGGCTGCAGTTCTGTTGAGCCTGTGGAATTGAAGGACCGCAATGAGCTTAAGGAAATCCTGATCAGACTCTCGGGATTTCTGGAGCGTCACCAGCCCGTTGAAAGCCTTGAACTGCTGGATCGGCTTATCTGTTCTCCTCTGTCTCCGGATGTTCTGGTAGCCCTGAAAAGAAGCCGGGAGCTTACCGACAGCTATAATTTCGAGGCGGCTCTGATTCTGGTGAATGAACTTGCAGAGGCCTCCGGTGATCCCGGCTAAACTGCGGTTCCTGCCTTTATACCTTTTTTTTATTCTTTCTCCTCTCTTTTCCTCTGAAAAAATACGTATTGCCCTTCCCGAATCAACGGGTCCCTTCAGTGCCCTTCAGTCTGACGGCAGCCCCGCCGGTCTGTTGGTTGATATCTGGAAGACCTGGGGAGAGAAGACAGGAAACTCAGTGGAGTTTCTGATCCTCCCGGCAGGAGAGTGCATAGAGGCTCTGAACGACGGCCGGGCCGACATCTGCGGATTTCATGTTCCTGATAGAGAACCGGTAGAGAGGGATGATCAGAGAGAGTTTGATCTGAGCGGACCTTACTATGCCGCCGACTCAGGACTATATGTCGGTCGTTACAGAGGCGTCCCGCCCCTTTCCTCACTTGAGAATGAGACTATAGCCGTTATAGCCGGATCACCCCAGGAAGAGTGGCTCGCATCAGAATATCCGGCAGCAGAGCTGGTTCCCTTTTCAGATTACAGAGCAATGACTGATGCCCTTGACAGGGGAGAGGTCTCGGCTATGGCGGGATGGGTCCTCTCCATAGAGCAGCTTATTGCCGGGAATATGCTGCAGAACCGGATCAGCCGTTCAGGAACTGTCGGGGAGAGGATGGATCTCTATGCGGCAGTTCCCCCGGGGAGTCCTGCGGCCGGGAATCTGAACCGGGGGCTCCGGAACCTTACCCGCGCCGACTGGAATCTTGCTGAATCTGTCTGGATTCAGAACCCCCGTAACAGAATCTACGGAGAGGAAAATGATCTTTATCTCAGCAGTGAAGAGGAGCAGTGGATAGAGGATCATCCGGTAGTAGCAATTGGAATCGATCCGGGTTTTGTTCCATTCGAATTTATTGATGATAATGGAGCCTACAGAGGGCTGGCTGCCGATTATGTGGCTCTTCTGGAGGACATGATTGGAATTCAATTCAGAGTTGTCCCGGACCTGACCTGGGATGAGGCCCAGAATCTGGCTTCCGCCGGTGAAATTGATGTTCTGCCCTGCGTCGGCATTACCAGGGACCGGTTCAGGTCTTTTCTGTTTTCCGAATCCTATCTGAACTGGCGCAGAGTCGCCGTTTTACGGAGCGGTTTTCCCAATGTCTATTCCCTTGAGGATATGGAGGGACTCCGTGTAGCCGTTCAAAAGGGGAGTTCCCATCAGGGGTATCTGGAAGAGAACAGCAGAATTGAACCGCTTCTCTATGATACGGCCCAGGAGGCTCTTGAGGCCCTGGCACAGATGGATGTGGATGCCTTTGTGGGCAATGAGACAGCCGTGAACTACGATCTCCATCGTCTCTACCTGGACAATCTGGAAATTGCCTTTCCCCTTTCAACGGGAATAAACAGCCTCTCCTTTGCGGTCAGGCGGGACTGGCCCGAACTGGTAAGTATTATCAACAAGGCCCTGAGAGCCATGGACAGGGATACTGTTCAGGATATTCAGAAACGCTGGGGATACGAGCCCGGTACCGGGAGAACCGCCGGTGAGGTTGTTCTCTCACTGGAAGAGAGGGTCTGGCTGGATAAGCACGGTCCCATTAGAATCAGCGGAGACAGCGCCTGGCCTCCCTTCTCCTTCTTTAACGGTGAAGAAGAGTATTCGGGCATTGTTGCCGACTATGTGGATAAGTTCACTGAGGTCAAGGGACTATATGTAGAGGTTATCAGAACACCCCTCTGGTCTGAGGTGTTGGAAAAACTTGAAAATGGTGAGATCGATGTTATCGACGGAATTGCCATCAGTCCCGAGCGGGAGGAGATATTCGATTTTACCAGGAGCTACCTGGAGCTGGAAACCTTTCTTATCACCTCCTCCGCATCGGTTTTCAAGCTGGAGGACAGTCAGGATCTTTCAGTAGGTGTTGTGGAGGGCTATGTTACCGAGACTCATATTCGGCAGGACTACCCCCGGATCAATCTTCTAACCTTCCCGAACAGTGTCGAGGGGCTTCTGGAGCTCTCCAGAGGGAATCTTGATGCCTTTGTGATGGATCTTCCATCCTTTGACTACTACAGTAAGAGACTTGGCCTGACAGACCTGAAGATTGCCGGCATTACCCCCTACCGCTATGATATAGCCTTTGCGGTAGGCAAGGGCGAGTATGTTCTGAAAGGGATCATAAACAAGATTCTGGACAGCATATCCAGGGATGAGCAGGACCGCATCTACCGGGAGTGGGTCTCTCTGGAGTACAGGAAGGAGGTTGACTATGCACTGCTGAGGCGCCTTCTGATCTCCCTGGCCGCGGCAATGGTGGTTATTTTTATCTGGATCAGAACACTCAGGAACAAGGAGAACAAGGCCAGAATCCTCTTTGCAGCCTCTCCTCTTGGAATGATCCGGGTGGACAGGCTTGCGGTGGTCAGAGAGTGTAATGCACATTTCGCGGGTATGGCGGGAGCTACAAAGAAAGCTATTATCGGCAGAAATATCAGAGAACTGTTTTCCGGTGAGGAGGTTCTGAGTGCCTATATCAAGGCCAGAAGAGGAAACCGGGCGGTTTATGAGGGACCGGTTTCCTTTCCCGATGACTCCCTGCAGAACGAACTCCGGTGTATCTTCAATCCCGTGGAGGGTGAGGTCTTTCATAACTCCGTCGTGGCGACCTTTGAGGATATTGCCAAAAGAAAGCAGATGGAGGCGGACCTGATCAAGGCCAGGCAGGAGGCAGATGAAGCCAACTCTGCCAAGAGCAGCTTTCTCGCCAGAATGAGCCATGAGATCCGCACCCCCATGAATGCAATTATCGGCCTCAGCAACATTGTCCTGGACACGGATCTGAGTACCAAACAGAGGGATTATATCGGCAAAATTGAGCAGTCCGGATACACCCTTCTGAGTCTGATCAACGATATCCTCGACTTTTCCAAGATTGAAGCGGGAAAGATGGACATTGAGACCATTCCCTTTCAGCTGGAGGATGTGTTCAGCTCCCTCTCCAACCTCCTCTCCTTCAAGGTGGAGAAGAAGGATGTGGAGCTGATTTACAACATCCATTCTGATGTGCCTCCCTGTCTGATGGGTGATCCCCTGCGACTGAATCAGATCCTGCTGAATCTGACCGGGAATGCGGTAAAGTTTACTGACAAAGGGGAGATCGTTGTTTCGGCAGAGCTGGCCCGGGCTTCAGGTGACTCCATCATTTTGAAGTTTTCTGTAGCGGATACGGGCATCGGACTGACAGAGGAGCAGATTGCAGGTCTCTTCAGTGCCTTCTCCCAGGCCGACAGCTCTACCACCCGCAAATACGGCGGAACAGGGCTGGGTCTGGCCATCTGTAAAAGACTCTCCCGTCTGATGGGAGGGGACATTACCGTGGATAGTGAGTATGGAAAGGGGAGTGTCTTCTCCTTTACCTGCCGCTTCGGTGTGGACAAAAACCACAAGACCCAGAAGAGCGAAAATATCGACCTGACAGGCCTCAGGGTACTGGTTGTGGATGATAACGAGACGGCCCTGACCATTCTGAAGGAGACCCTTCTTTCCATGTCCTTCCGGGTGGATACGGCTTCATCGGGAGAGGAGGCCCTTGTCCGGATCGAGGAGCGCAGCGGAGCGGGCGAGCCCTATGAACTGATTATTCTGGACTGGAAGATGCCCGGTCTGGACGGTATTGAAACAGCCCGGCGGATCAAGGAGGCCGGTGAGGCAACACCACGGCTGCTGATGGTGACCGCCTTTGCCCGTGAGAGTATCAGCAATCAGATTGAAGAAGCGGGAATCTCCGCCCTTCTAAGCAAACCCGTTTCACCGTCCAGGCTCTTTGATGCCCTTATGACCGCCTTCAAGGGGGTGCCGGATACGGGAAGAACGCAGAGGAAGATCAATGTGGGTCTGGAACCCCATGTTCTGAAGACCATCCAGGGAGCCCGGATACTGCTGGTAGAGGACAGCGAGGTAAACCAGCTGGTTGCGGTGGAGTATTTGAACAAGGCATTTATGGACGTAACCATCGCCTCAAACGGACAGGAGGCAGTGGATCTGGTAAGGAGTGCGAATTTTGATCTTGTCTTTATGGATATTCAGATGCCTGTGATGGACGGAATAAGCGCAGCCCGGGAGATCAGATCCCTTTCAGATCCCCTGAAGAAGCATATTCCCATTGTGGCCATGACCGCCCATGCTCTTATGGGGGACAGGGATAAGAGCCTTGAAGCCGGAATGAACCACCATATAACCAAGCCCATTCAGCCGGCCGAACTCTATTCGGCCCTGGTCAGCTATATCACTCCCGGTGAGAGGGAAATCCCTGAGAAACTCAGGAAAACTGCTTCTCCCGAGTCTCCCGAATCTCCCGTAGAAAGTAATGCCCGGAGTGAAGGACGGACAACCGATGATATTCCCTCAGAAATACCCGGTCTTGAGGGCTCGCACCTCTATGAGAGCCTCGGTGGAGACCGCGAGGCTGTAAATAAAATACTCTCGGGGTTTCTCCGGGAGGGAGAACGGATATTGATAGAGCTCTCTGAAGCCGATGAAGGGAATCCTCTGATCAGCCGTGAGGCTCATACTCTGAAGGGTATAGCCGGAAACATCGGAGCTGCAGAGCTGGCGGGCAGTGCTGACAGTCTGAACAAGCTTGTTAAATCCGGAGAAGACGCCGGAGAGCTGCAGGTGAGAGTGACCGAAGAGCTTGGTAATCTGCTTGAAAACATAAGGAAAATTCTTCCTGAATCTGAAGAATCCGCCGTTGGTGTTCCAGACGGGGAGGACCATGATGCTTTCGATCCTGCCTATGATGCGGAAATCCTTGATGATCTGTTGATTATTCAGGAGTCTCTTACCAGTGATATACAGAAAGCAAGAGATATGAGCGCTGCTCTAGTGAGGAAGAAAATTCCCAGGGGTGCTTCAAAGGCCGCCGCCCTGAGAAGCGCTGTGGATGAGTTTGACTATTCCAGGGCCGAAGATATTCTGAAAGAACTATCGGCCCTGTACAGTCAGAATCAGTGATGATGCCCGCCGGCTCCGTGAACATGTCCATGATCCAGCTCTTCATCGCTTGCTTCACGGACATCGGCAACGGCCACTTCAAATTCAAGAGTCATTCCTGCCAGAGGGTGATTTCCGTTTATGGTAACCTCATCCCCCTCAATGGAGTCGATACGGACAACCATACTGTGGCCGTCTGCACTGCTGGCCTGGAATTCCATGCCAACCTCCAGCTCATCAACTCCCTCGAAGTTTGCCCGGGGCAGTTTCTGTATCAGCTGGGGCATAAACTCGCCGTAGCCGTCCTTTGGTTCAACGGTCACGTTCAGTTTGTCTCCCTTCTTTTTTCCGGTCAGCTCGTTTTCAAGACCCGGGATCAGGGCTCCGGTGCCGTGAAGGTAGCTTAAGGGTTCGCCGTTTCCCGATGCATCGAGGACCTCACCCTTGTTGTTTCTGAGGGTGTAATCGATGGAAACCACACATTTGTCAGCAATAATCATAATAAACTCCTAGTTTTCTACCTGTTCCGGGAAGAATGTATTTCAACAAGTATAGGGCTAAAACCGGTTTTTGCCAAAAGACCCCGGATCTCTTCACACAATCCCGACATAGTACACATGAAATTTCTCTCTTTTCTATCCGGGAACGACACAGAATGGAATTAATATTTAAGCCATAGAAATTTAAAAAAGTGTTACTGAATTGCTCCTTTGGACGAGGTACCAGCCATAGTCCACTCAGAAGTAAGAAAGTTCATGTAATTCAAGATATTTAAAATTATGGAGCGGCCCCTTCCCGCGGGAGGGGGCCGCTTTTTTTATTCCCCTTACTATGAATCAATGCAGACAATTCGCCCTCCATGGTGTATAAATAGTATATTGAAACTATAGAAACACAAAAAGAAATACAGTTTATTTAAGATAGATAAGCAATTTTTTCTATTGTTTTTAATGTATCAGGAGAGTGAATGAAAATAGCCATCTTCTCAGATGCTTTCTATCCGCAGATTAATGGAATTGTTACGTCGATTCTCAGTCTGGCAGGCAATATGGCAGACCGGGGACACGAAGTTGTTATAGTAGCACCCAGCTACAGAAAACTTGATGAGATAGAGATACCGGGAGTCAGGATACTCCGGGTCCCCTCTATATCAGCCTCCTTTTATGATGACTTCAAGTGGACCAATCCATTCAGCTATGCAACCTATAAGGCTCTCAGAAAAGAGAATATAGATATAATCCATTTTATGACTCCCGTATTTATCTCAATGCTGGGGATCAAGTTTGCCAGAAAGCGCGGAATTCCCGTTGTCGGAACCTTTCATACCTTTATTGCCAATCCTAAATACTTTGAACATCTCTTCAGCGGTCCTGTAAAAGCCAACGAGGAGATTGCATGGAAGTATCTGAACCTCTACTATAACTGTGCCGACTTTGTTTCAGCACCCACCGAGGAGGCCGTCAGGGTTATCTCAGAACATAATTGCACCGCTCCATTGGAAGCGGTGTCCAACGGTATCGACTTCAAGCAGTTTGACAACAGCCGTGCGGCCGAATTCAAGACACGGTACGGACTGGGGGAAAAGGGGATTCTCTATGTAGGGCGTGTGGCCCATGAGAAGAGTATTATCGAGTTGATCGATGCTTTTGATCTGGTCTATGCCCGTGAACCGGAGGCTCAGCTTCTTATTGTGGGTGATGGACCCCAGAAAAAAGAGTTCGAAGAGTATGCATCAGGCAAGAACTGCGGGAAGGCAGTAATTTTTACCGGGGCCATTGGACATGATGATCTGGTCAAATCGGGGATCTTTGCCTCTGTTTCCCTCTTTGCCACCGCTTCGGTTACCGAAACCCAGGGAATAACGGTTCTTGAAGCCCAGGCCAACAGCCTTCCCTGTGTAGGCGCCGCCGAGGGGGGAATCCTTAATCTGATAGAGGACGGTGTGAACGGCTATCTGACTCCCCCGGGTGACAGCACTGCCATGGCCGAGAGGATTCTGGATGTACTGAATGATTCAACCGGCGAAATGGGGAGAAAGGCCCTGGAGATGGTAGAAGTCCACAGACTCGAGACCATTATTGACCGCTGGGAGGAAATATATACTGAACTGGTAGAGAACCGGGACAGCCTCCCTGCAGGGGACTATCTCCACTTTCACGATCTTATCCGGTTTTCTAAATCCCTGAAGGTGGACTTTCAGTTCCTTCTGGACAAGATCAGAAGACCATGGACCATGATCACTCCGCCCAGGAGAGAAAAAAAAAAGAGATCTTCCGTACTAGGCTTTAGAAGACTTCAGCTGAAGGCTCGCTTCTATAGAGTTTCAAGGGCCAGGGCCCAGGCCTTCTTTTTCAGACGCAGGCTGCACCGCTGATACTCCCCCCGGTCATTGACCGTAAGGGGGGCAGGTAATGCCATATAGCAGTATTATCTGTAGCGGAGAGAGTAGACGGCTGTATTTTCAAGGAGAAGAATATCGAGGAGGGGGATGTCAAAGCGGACCGCTGAAGAGTTCAGCTTTGTGCCGCCCCTCTGTTCCAGAATCTCACCGGTGACCTTCACAGTCAGAGAGAGCTTTGAAGCGATAATTCCCTTTCGGCTCTCCTCTCCCAGACCGAACTCCATCATATCAAGATAGTCTTCTTCACTCATTCCCTCGGTGGATGAAGGACCGAACATCTGAACAAGAGGGTTGTCCAGTTCCGGATTGGATTTGATCATTGAGCTGACTGTTGCCCTGTTCAGGAGCACCGTCAGCTGAGATTCACTCCCGGTTGATGAAAAGCTGATCATCTGAGTACCGGGAGTACCCTCATTGGCCTGTTTCACCATATCTTCAACAGAGGTGAATCTGAAACCGCCATTCAGGCTGAGCCTGTCAGGACTCTCCACTGTGACGGCGCTCAGCTTCTTATTGGATTCGAAGCCCTCGCGGATGGCGGGGACATCGAAAAAACTGCCGCTGCCGGCCTCTGCTGCCGCTTCAGGATCAATCAGCATTCCCATCTGCTCAATTACATCTCCCAGATAGGATGCCATTCCCACCGAAAAGACCACCTCTCCGGCTCCCGATCTGTCAAGAGTGACCTCCTGACTCATGCTGCAGGAACCAAAAAGTGCAAGGACCCCTGCCAGCAGGACCGTATTTATATATTTCATTGTCTGTCTTCCGTTTCTTTTTTAAGATTTACCAAATCTACCATACAATTTAAAGATCATAAAGACAGGCGCCGGTTACACTTTACCCCTTTTTAGGGGGCATCAGGTCTGTTATCGTTCCTTCTGCCATCTCTGCTGCCAGGGCAAAGGTCTCCGACAGGGTCGGGTGGGCATGAATGGTCAGGGAGACATCTTCCAGGTCCGCTCCCATCTCCACTGCCAGATTGGCTTCCGCCAGCAGTTCTCCCGCATTGGTTCCCGTCAGTCCCGCACCCAGAATCCTTTTCGATTCGGGGTCGTAGAGGACCTTGGTGGTACCCTCATTTCTGCCGTTGCTCAGGGAGCGGCCGCTGGCTGCCCAGGGGAAGACTCCCTTCTCATAGGCAATGTTCTTTGCCTTTGCTTCCTTTTCGGTCAGACCAGTCCAGGCAATCTCGGGGTCCGTATAGGCTACAGAGGGAATGCAGAGGGGGGAAAACTCGGCGGGTTCACCGGAGATTACTTCCGCCGCCACACGGCCCTCATGAACCGCCTTGTGGGCCAGCATGGGCTGTCCGGTAATATCGCCGATGGCATAGATGTTTTCTGCGGAGGTCTTTCTTTTGGGATCTACGGGGATAAATCCTCTCTCATCGGCTTCGATGCCCAGGTTTTCCAGTCCGATATTCCTGGTGTTGGGAACTCTTCCGACGCTCACAAGAATCCTGTCGTAGAGGGTGGGCTCGGGGGCCTTGTCTCCCTCAAAGCTGACAAGAAGACCCCTCTCCGAGGGCTCAACCTTTGTCACCTTTACGGAGGTGTAGATGGCCTTAAGTTTCTTTGTGTACATTCTGGCCAGGGGCTTAACAAGATCCTCATCGGCAGGGGGGATGATCTGATCCATGAGCTCAACAACCGAGACCTCGGTACCCAGAGCGCTGTAAACGGTGGCCATCTCCATTCCTATAATCCCGCCGCCGACAATGAGCATGGAACCGGGAACCTCTTCCAGCTCCAGGGCATCAGAAGAGTCCATTACCCGGGGATCATCGAAGGGGAACATGGGGAGTTTCAGCACCGATGAGCCTGTGGCGATTATGGCCTGCTTGAACTTCACCTCTGCGCTGTCTTCTCCTTCAACTTTCAGGGTGCTGTCGGAGGTGAAGGTTCCTGTACCGTTTAAGACCTGAACCTTTCGCTGTTTGGCAAGGGCTCCCAGGCCCTTGGTCAGAGTGGAGACTACCTTGTCTTTGTGGCCTCTGATGCCTTCAAGGTCCAGTTCTGGTTTTCCGAACTTGATGCCGAATTTGTCAGCTTCTCCGGCCTCTTTTATGATCTGTGCCAGATGGAGGAGTGACTTTGAGGGGATGCATCCCTCGTTAAGACAGACTCCACCCAGGATACCCCGTTTCTCAACGAGGGCTACCGACTGTCCCAGATCGGCGGCTCTGAAGGCCGCCGTATATCCGCCGGGGCCTCCCCCCAGCACTATCGTATCAACTTCAACTATTTTTTCTGACATTAACTTAACTCCTGTAATAATCCGGATTATAGCAGAATCTTCTTCATATCTTCCAGAAGGTCCGCCAGATGCCTTGCGAACCGTGCCGCAAGGGCGCCGTCTATGACTCTGTGGTCATAGGAGAGGCTTAAGGGAAGCATCAGCCGGGGTTCAAAGGCCTCGCCGTTCCATACCGGCTGCTTAGCCGACCGGGAGAGTCCCAGGATCGCCACCTCTGGGGGATTGATTATGGGAGTGAAGGATGTACCCCCTATACCGCCCAGGTTGGAGATGGATATTCCCGCACCCTGCAGGTCGTCGGGTTTCAGTTTTCCGTCCCTGCCCTTAAGGGCCAGGTCTTTAATGTCCTTAACGATATCGGTAAGGGCCTTTCTGTCCACATCCCGGATCACCGGAACCAGAAGTCCCTGAGGTGTGTCCACGGCGATTCCAATATTGCAGTACTCCCTTACAAGGACCCTGTCTCCTTCGGGAGCCAGTACCGAGTTGAACCGGGGGTACTCTTCCACGGCCTTACCAAGGGCCTTGACCACAAAGGCAAGAACCGAGAATTTAACACCCTCGCTGCCCCGGGCGTTCAGTTCCTTCCGCCAGGATTCAAGATAGGTGATATCAGCCTGTTCGTAGTGGGTTACATGGGGAATATTGACCCAGCTGGCGTGGAGGTGGGGGCCGGATATTTTCTGTATCCGGCTCAGCTGTTCCTCACGGACGGAGCCGAACTTCGTCGGGTCACTCCAGGCTGCCTTCGGCAGTCCTGCCGTGCCGCCAGCTCCGGTGCCGCCGGACTGGAGGGCTGATTTCACATAGTTCTGTACATCCTCTTTTGTGATCCGTCCCTTGGGAGCGGAACCCTGAACAGCTGCCAGGTCCACACCCAGTTCACGGGCGAAACGCCTGACAGAGGGAGAGGCATGTGCCTTTCCTCCGGAGGGTGCGGCTGGTGCCGCTGCGGGCACTTGAGCCGCTGGTGCGGGAGTATCCGCCGGGGGTGCTGCCGGTTCAGAGGATGCTGCTCCTTCGTCAGAAGCAGGTTCTGTTGAAGGAGCTTCTGCTGCCTGAGACCTGTTGTCCGATGGTGCCGAGGCCGGCGGTTCGGGAGCCGAGGCTCCTTCGGTTTCGGCAAGGGCTATCAGGTCCCCTGTCTTCAGGCTGTCTCCCTCTTTGACCTTCAGTTCTCTGATGGTTCCCGCAACAGGGGAGGGGATCTCCATCACCGCCTTATCGCTCTCAAGGGCCAGAAGGGGCTCTTCCGCCTCAACGCTCTGACCGGCGCTTACAAATATCTCTGCCACAGGAACCGCATCATCGGTTCCCAGGTCGGGTACTTTAATTTCCACTGTTTCTGCCATTTTTTACCTCTATAAAGTTACGGGGTTGGGCTTTTCGCTGTCCAGACCGTATTTCTTCAGTGCTTCTGTCAGAACTTTTGCTTCCAGATCTCCCGCGTCTACCAGTCCCTTCAGGGCAGCCAGGGTGATGTAGTAGCGGTCAACCTCAAAGAAGCGTCTGAGCTGCTCTCTTGTATCGGAACGGCCGTAACCGTCGGTTCCCAGCACTGTCAGAGCGTTGGGTATAAGCCGCCGGATCTGCTCGGGATAGGCCCGGATATAGTCGGTGCTGATCACAGCAGGTCCCTTATGTCCCTCAAGAACTGAGGTTACATAGGGAATCCGCGGCTTCTCTTCGGGGTGGTTCATATTCCATCTTTCGCAGTCGGCTCCGTCACGGTGAAGCTGGTTTATTCCGGGAACGCTCCAGATATCGGCATCCACCTTCCAGTCCTTCTTAAGGAGTTCCGCCGCCGCCAGAATCTCCTGGAAGATGCTTCCGCTTCCCATAAGCTGGACCTTTTTGCCCTTGCCCGAAGCCTTTTTAAAGAGATACATTCCCCTGCGGATTCCTTCTTCAGAACCCTCGGGAAGAGCGGGCTGAGGATAGTTCTCATTCATTATGGATATGTAGTAGAAGACGTTTTCATCGTCCTCGTACATTCTCTTCATACCGTCCTGGATTATGACGGCCAGTTCATAGGAGAAGGCCGGGTCGTAGGAGATACAGCTGGGGATGGTGGCCGCCATAACATGGCCGTGACCGTCCTGGTGCTGGAGTCCTTCACCGTTGAGAGTAGTTCTTCCCGATGTAGCGCCCATAAGAAAGCCCTTGGCCCTGATGTCTCCGGCCAGCCAGGCCAGGTCGCCGATCCTCTGAAAGCCGAACATGGAGTAGAAAATGTAGAAGGGCACCATATTGATGCCGTAGTGGGAGTAGGCGGTTCCCGCAGCCAGCCAGGATGAGAAGGAGCCCGCCTCATTGATTCCCTCTTCCAGGATTTGGCCCTTCTTGTCCTCCTTGTACCACATCACCGATTCGGCGTCCTGGGGTTCGTAGAGCTGGCCGTAGGGGGAGTAGATACCCAGCTGACGGAACATCCCCTCCATTCCGAAGGTTCTGGCCTCGTCGGGTACGATGGGAACGATGTTCTTACCTACCGCCTTGTCCCTGGCCAGGGTGCTCAGGAGTCTGACAAAGGCCATTGTTGTGGACATGTCCTTGCCGTCGGAACCCTTCAGTATGGATGAGAAGCTCTCCAGTTCCGGGACTTTCAGGGCATCGGCTTTTCTGTTTCTTGCCGGCAGATATCCTCCCAGCCCCTCACGGGTCTGGCGGATAAATTTCATCTCCTTGCTGTCCTCAGCAGGTCGGATAAAGGGAAGGTCGTAGAGTTCATCGTCCTTAAGGGGTACATGAAAGCGGTCCCGGAATACCTTCAGGGACTCCAGATCCAGCTTCTTCTGTGAGTGGGTTGTGTTGGCCGCCTCTCCTGCGGCTCCCATACCGTAGCCCTTGACCGTTTTGGCCAGAATCACGGTGGGCTGTCCCTTGTGTTTTACCGCCGATGCATAGGCGGCGTAAATCTTACGGGGATCGTGTCCGCCCCGGCTCAGATGGAAGAGCTCATCATCGGTCTTGTCCTCAACAAGTTTCAGCAGTTCCGGATAGGCACCGAAGAAGTGTTCCCTGATATAGGCGCCGCCCCGAGCCTTCATGGTCTGGTATTCGCCGTCAACAACCTCATTCATCCTCTTTACAAGGAGTCCTGATTTGTCCTTCAGCAGCAGTTCATCCCACTCTGTTCCCCAGATAACTTTTATTACATTCCATCCGGCACCCCGGAAGTTTCCCTCCAGTTCCTGAATGATCTTGCCGTTGCCCCTGACAGGGCCGTCCAGGCGCTGCAGGTTGCAGTTGATCACAAAGATCAGATTGTCCAGCTTCTCCCGGGCCGCCAGGCTGATGGCTCCCTGGGATTCAGGCTCATCGGTCTCGCCGTCTCCCAGAAAGGCCCAAACCTTTCTGTCCCCCACGGTTGCATGCCCCCGGGCTTCCATATACTTCATAAAACGGGCCTGATAGATGGCCTGAAGAGGTCCCAGCCCCATGGATACCGTTGGAAACTGCCAGAAGTCGGGCATCAGACGGGGGTGGGGGTAGGAGGATAGGCCCCCTCCCTCTGTTTCCTCACGAAAGCGGTTCAGATGATCTTCCGTCAGCCGTCCCTCTACGAAGGCCCGGGCATACATTCCCGGTGACGAGTGACCCTGGAAGAAGATAAGATCCTCACGGTCAGGTGAATCGGGGCCCTTGAAGAAGTAGTCAAATCCCACTTCATAGAGTGAACCGCTTGATGCAAAGCTGGCGATATGTCCGCCCAGGGCACCGGGTTTTCTGTTGGCTTTGACCACCATGGCCATGGCATTCCACCTTACATATGCTGCCACATCCCTGGCAATCAGGGTGTTGCCGGGCATCTTTTCCGACTCCCCGGGAGTCAGGGTATTTATATAGGGTGTTGTGGCCCTGTAGGGCACCTTTATTCCCCTCTTTCGGGCCTGATCAATCAGCTGCTGAATCAGATAATGAGCCTTATCCGAACCTTCCTCTTCCAGAACGCCCTCCAGGGCATCCAGCCACTCCCTGGTTTCTTCAGGGTCTTTATCGATATATTCAGACATCTTTCCCTCTCTGTTTGAAAAATCTAAAGTAAAAGAAAGTAATTCTACTTTTTTAATCATCATTCAAAATGAACGAGCATTCAAATTCTGAAGCCCTTAAAATTTATCAGACGATTACAATTAAATACTACTAAAACAATAGGGATTAGGCAAATTTTTTATGTTCATTTTAATAGAGCAGCCCGGTTTTATCGGAATTCGTAAACCCTTTCACAGGCCTGTTAAATAATCAATAAAGCGTTAAGTCGTAAATGCGAATTGACATCGCATATAAGAACTGTAAAATAGAGTTGTGAGAAAAAGATCAGTTGTCAGGGCCGTAGAAATACTGGATTTAATCTCCAGGGACAGAAAAGGAATGTCTCTTAATGAGATTGTCGAGGCCACAGAAATCCCCAAGACCACGGTATATGAGATCCTGCTTATGCTTCAGGAGACTTCCATGGTCCAGGTTGAAGAGAGCCGTATCCGCCGGTATCAGATTGGGGTACAGGCTTTTGTTATCGGAAGCCGTTTTCTGCAGAACTTTGATCTGGTGAATACGGCATCGCCCCTGGTGGACAAGTGCTGCTCCCGGCTGGGGATGACAGTTTTCCTGGCCATGCTTGATGGTCATGAGATCCTTTATCTGTACAAGAAGGAACCCGAAAAGGTACTGATTCATACGGAGCCCGTGGGAAACAAGGGGGAGCTGTTCTGTACCTCCCTGGGTAAGGCCATACTCTCCCATCTGCCCGAGATAGAGCAGAGAGAGATCCTCTCCAATGTGGAACTGAGGCCCAGGACCTCAAGGACCCATGTCAGTCTTGAGCCCCTTCTTGCGGATCTGGCCTTAAGCCGCCGTAGAGGCTACGCCCTGGATGACAGAGAGGTTCTGGATTTTGTCTACTGTGTAGGTGTTCCGGTCTTTAACTACAAGGGCCGTCCCATTGCCGGGCTTTCAGTGGCAGGACTCTATTCTGAAGAGAGAGACCCCGATCTGGAAGGGCAGGTACTGAAGGAAGCGGCTGCAAAACTGTCAAAGCAGCTGGGATACCGGAGAGACAGTTAGGCTGTTCACAGACGGCGGCCAGCAGACCCGGTGCAGAGACTTGTTATGGAATTACAGTCCGGAATGGTTCCGGACGTTCAGTTATTATATGCTCCCTTAAGGGGGCTGATGGAGGTAAATTATGGATATGGAAATCAGGTATGCAAACCATCCCGATGATGCGAAAAAGTATACAACTGAAGAGGTAAGAAAGCACTATCTTATTGATACTCTCTTTGTTAAGGACGAAATTAAACTGACCTACTCCCATGTGGACAGAATCATCGCCGGCGGTGTTATGCCCTCAGCGAAAACTCTGACCCTGGAAGCGGGAAAAGAGATGGGTGTGGACTACTTCCTTGAACGCCGTGAGCTTGGAGTAATCAATATCGGCGGCGCCGGATCTCTGGTTCTCGACGGCGAGACCTACAAGGTGGGCAGCCGGGAAGGGGCCTATGTGGGAATGGGAGTTAAGGAAGTGAGCTTCAAGAGTGATGACGCCTCCAATCCCGCCAAGTTCTACATCAACAGTGCTCCCGCACATCACAGCTATCCCACTGTGCTTATCGACCTGGAGAAGGCAAACAAGGTTGAGCTGGGCGAAGATGCCAAACTGAACAAGAGGACCATCAACCAGTTTGTTCACCCCGCAGTTTGTCAGAGCTGTCAGCTGGTAATGGGAATGACCATTCTGGCTCCCGGAAGCGTGTGGAACACAATGCCCTGTCACACCCATGAGAGACGGATGGAAGTCTACATGTACTTCGATATGGAAGAGGATACACGAGTCTTCCATCTGATGGGTCAGCCCGAAGAGACACGTCATATCGTTATGAGCAACGAGCAGGCTGTCATCTCCCCCAGCTGGTCAATCCACTCTGGAGTTGGAACCAGCAACTATACCTTTATCTGGGGTATGTGCGGAGAGAATATCACCTTTGACGACATGGACTTTGTCGACATGGACGGAATTAAATAATTTTCATCTGCCTCAGGCCGCGGTCCGGGGCAGATGTCCTGTAATAAGCTCTCTGAGCCCTTCCAGTACCCCCAGATATGAACTGATATCTTCATATCCCATGGGGGTCGGTTTGTAGAGGGCCAGGGAGCACTGCTCCATCTGGGGCTTGTCCAGATCTTTGAATTCTTTAAGAAATCCCTCATCAATATCACTGCCCAGAACCTCGACCAGTGCAGCTGCCAGGTCATGGAATGTGTGACCTTCGGTCATATAGCGGCGGGATGTAAACAGAGCAATACAGTATTTTTCAGCGGACATTGCAAGAATGTTGTACAGAATGCGGGGAGTGAATACGGCTGTTCTGTCCATGCCGCCCACAGCTGCCTTTCTGTACTCTTCAGCCTCTTTCAGAGCCTCTTCCCATGTCTGCTGTCTTGTTTCAAAATCCATAATCAGCCTTCTTTGTCAATTAAACTTCATATATACCTGAAGCAAGAACCAGACCAGCCCATAAAACCCTGTTTTAAGCCCCTTATAGAGAATCCCGGACAGGGGTTTTCACATTCCTGTAAAAAAATGGAAAGAGAATTTACCGGAAAGTAAAACTGTTTAATCCTGATGAAAAGAGATATATATCAAAAATATGCCCGATATCGGGCAAATATGTACCTGTTTTCGGTAATTTATTGTTTTTTTTATAGAAGTAACACGATTCTTACTATATAAGGGTAGATATGGCAAAGATCAAAGTGGATGAGAATTTCCGCAGTTACCTGCTTTCAAGCTATCCCCTGGATGAAGACGTACTGGATCATATTCTGGAAGATCTGGGCGGCTACTTTTCAAGGGATATTCCCTCCTTTATCTGTTTCAGACATCAGCAGCTTCAGAAAGAGGGCTTCAGAAACAGTGAGATTTTCAAGAAGATCCAGAATGAGATGGCAGAGCAGCGCTTTGCCGCTGCTCCCTTGAGTCTGCGCCAGATCAGAAGAATCATTTACGGCTGAACCCCGGCAGATCCGGCCCGGCTCAAAGCCCCCGGCGGAAAAACCGGCAGAGAACAAGGAGAAACAGAATGTGCGGAATAGTAGGATATCTGGGAAGCAAGGAAGCGGTACCCGTACTGCTCAGAGGTCTTAAACAGCTCGAGTACCGGGGCTATGACTCCTCGGGAATCGGCGTCCTCCATAGAAAGAAGATCAAGGTGGTCAAGGAGGAGGGAAAGCTCTCCCGTCTGGAATCCAAGATTACCGAAAAGTATAACTCCACCATCGGCATCGGCCACACCCGCTGGGCCACCCACGGCGGAGTAACCACCGAGAATGCCCACCCCCACTGCGGTCCGGGAGGCAAGGTCGCCGTTGTTCATAACGGAATCATCGACAACTTCGCCATCCTCAAGGAGGAGCTGGGGGCAAAGGGCAACGAGTTCAAGAGCGAAACCGACTCTGAGGTTGTGGCACACCTTGTGGAGTCCTATCTTGATGCGGGCCCCGAAAAGGCTGTCTCCATGGCTCTGGACCGGCTGGACGGAACCTACGGAATGCTGATCATCTTTCAGGACCATCCCGATATCATTATCGGTGCCCGGAACGGTTCTCCTTTGGTCGTGGGTATCGGTCAGAACGAGATGTTCCTGGCCTCCGACGCCAGCGCCTTTGCCGGCTACACCCAGCACGCCGTTTTTATCGAGGACGGCGAGATGGTTGTTCTGAATGCCGACGAGTACAGAGTCGTCAACCGCCAGAATATCCAGATCGACAAGGATGTGGAGAAGCTGGATCTGGAAGTGGCTGGCATCGACAAGCAGGGCTATGATCATTTTCTTCTGAAAGAGATATTTGAGCAGCCCAACTCCGTCTTCCGTGCCATGGGGCAGGGGGGGCGCCTTCTCCCCGACTACGGCACATCCCTTCTGGGTGGACTCAATATGGACAAGCGGGACTTCTATGATATCCGCAAGATCCATATCCTGGCCATGGGAACCGCCATGTACGCCGGAGAACTGGGGAAATATATTATTGAAGACCTGGCCCGTATTCCCGTTGAGGTATCCGATGCCTCAGAGCTCTGCGGGATCAATCCCATTGTGGACAAGAACACCCTTTTTATCGCCATAAGCCAGTCCGGAGAGACAAGAGACACCATTGCCGCGGTACAGGAGATCAAGCAGAAGGGCGGACGTGTCCTGGGTATCCTCAATGCCGTCGGCTCCACACTGGCCCGTCTGACAGACGGAGGGGCCTATATCCATGCGGGGGCAGAGATCTCCGTGGCCAGTACCAAAGCCTTTACCAGTCAGGTTACCGTTCTGGCCCTGATGGCCCTGATGATAGGACGGACCCGGGACATCTCCCTTAACAGGGGAAAGGAGCTGGTTGCCGAACTGATGTCCCTTCCCGACAAGATCCGTGAGATTCTAAAAATGGCGGAAGAGCTGAAGCCCCTGGCCGAAGAGCTCAAGGAGCACAACTCTGTCCTCTATATGGGACGCGGAATCAACTTCCCCGTGGCCATGGAGGCGGCCCTGAAGCTTAAGGAGGTCAGCTACATCCATGCTGAGGCCTACAGTGCCGGATCACTGAAGCACGGGCCCCTGGCTCTGATCTCCGAGGAGATCCCTTCGGTCTTTATCTGTACAAAGGGGGACTATCAGGAGAAGACCATCAGTAATATTCAGGAAGTCCGTGCCAGAAACGGGCGGGTTCTTGTTATTTCCAACTATGAGGATGAGAGTCTGCGGAAGGTGGCGGACAAGCTCTTTGTGGTACCCGACTCGGACCCCCTGCTCTCTCCCCTTCTGACCATTGTTCCCTGCCAGCTGCTGGCCTATTACACCGCCCTCTCCATGGGTCGGGATATCGACCAGCCCAGAAACCTTGCGAAGAGTGTTACAACAGACTAGTCTGATCCTAAAAGGGAGCCGGAAGGATGCAGGGGGGGGAGACTCCGGGCCTTCCGTCCTCCTTTCTCAGCAGTCATAGTCCTCATGGCATTCGACAATCAGATTCAGAATCTTTTCAAGCTCTCTGATGATGCCTTCGGTTTCAGGCCGGCTGTGTTCATCGTCAATTCTGAAACTTCCAATGCTAAGGGTGCAGAATCCTGAACCCTTGGCCGGCAGCATATTATGCCAGTAGACCTCTTTGCTCTCACTCAAGGAACAGCACTCCCTTTTATTGGCGATATATGATTCTGAAGTAACAGGATCTTTGAAGATGCAGATCTCATTCTCCTTCAGCAGATTTCTCAAGACCGAAGGTGCATTTAAAAGGTCTCTTTTAAACAGGCCGTTAAGGGCCATGGATATATAATCCACGTCAAAACCCGGATAGTTTTTTGTTTCATGGTCCCAGTATCTCTTCTGCTTAAGGCTGAGTCTGAAAATTTTCTTATCAATGTCGGTATGGGCAATGTGACTTTCCAGAATCTGACTCTTTCTGATTAACTCTGGTGAGTAAAGTTTATGAATCAGTTTCAGGTCGGTTAAATAAAAATAGAGCATTCCGGAGTTTGATGCACCGTTCTCCATCCTTTCACTGCCGTAGATGCTTACACCGGCATCGCAGTTGTCAAACTTCCATTGGCAGTTCCTTATGACAGATCCGCTGCCGCGGTTTTCTCCTCTGCTGTCGGAGATCCTCTGACCGAATATACCGTCCAGGGTGTTCATCAGTGAATCAAGGTCCATCACCATGGGCCCAAGGTATATTTGAAATCTGTTTATCAGTCTGTCATAAGAGGGGGAAGAGAACTCACAGGAGTTGCAATTGATGCCCCACAGGCTGTCTATTTTGAATCTGAGAGTTTTGCTTCTGGAGAATTTATTTTCATTCTCATAAAGCTGCTTATCTGAAAACAGGAGTTTAAGGTCCCTGATGGTCATGCCCCAGGAGATCTGCCTGTTTTCTATTTCAATATGTTCCAGTCTCATTTTTTATCCTTGTATTCCAGGGTGGTGCCCTCAACTTCTTTGAACCGTATCTTGAAAAAAAAGAAACTACTGTTTAAGTTAACGGCTCCGTAGAATAGTAATATAGTCTGAAATATTGATTTTTCCAGTATCAGGGGAACATAAGAGCCCTCAGAACTATGGTATTGAAAGGAGTTAGTATGGGAAGCAAATTTGATCTTATTGCAGACAATGCATTAAAAACCGTCAGTGATGCAGGGGAGTGTTCCTTCTGCGGTGCCCGGGACGTTCCTATCTATAACATTGAGGGTTTCGATATTGAGCCCGGTCAGTACATTTTTGAAAAATTCCCTGAAGAAGAGGGCGTTTATGAGATGGAGTATGCCTGCGAAGACTGCATCAAGTCAGGGCGGATTAAACTGTTCTCTGAAAACGATTTTGAGGATGTAGTAAAGAAATACTGCCGAGAACCTGAAGCGTCGGTTCTGAAACTCAGAAAAACACCGTCCATTCCATTCTGTATTCAGGGAGATGACTGGGCTGTCTGCTGCGGAGAACTATGTGAATTTACCGGGATTCCTCAATCCTATAAGGAGTCTATAGCTTTAGTGGATACCCACCAGTTCTGGAGCAGAGGGCCGCAAAACTGGAAAACCTTCTGGTCCTTTGAATTTACTCTGGAACCGGAATCCCTGAGAGAAGTTTCCACATTCCGCTGCAGCCACTGCGGTAAAGAATGGTTTATATGGCAGAGCTCATAAAGCAGAATATGCCGGAAATCAAGATCCATCCAATTGGAGAGTTCCGAATGGGAGCAATGGGATACGGCCTGTCGATTCATACAGCCAATGGCTCTTTCTGCTTTTTGAAAGACCTTCCAACCCTGATCGGAAACACAAACTTTGAAAAAATTGTGGAGGTGTCGAAGGATGGAAGATACCTTCGGGTTACAGCTCCGGACGTGACCTATATTCTGGATTCGGAGTCTATGAAGGTCAGTATTTTCCGTATTACAGTACGTGCTGCTGTCATCGGACAGGATGGGGTAAAGGAAGGGATCGTCTACACTACAGAGAACTGTGTGTTCGGCAGGGATCAGGAGCACCTCTCCGCTTTCACTGTTCCAATTTATCTGCAATGCCCCTGGGTCGGGCAGGACAGGATACAGGATCTGGTCGGAAGGTATCGGAGTCTGAGAGAAAAACAACTGGCAGCTGCGCTGAATCTTTCCTGTAACAGTGAGGGCCTGCACTCCGGAACTGAATCGGCAGGGGAGGGTGAGAATGAATAGGGATTCCAAAAAATCAGGGATATATAGACCCTTATAATCCGGTGCTTCTGAGAATGTACGGTGATTTCCTGTTCTGCATGGGGGATGATCCAGATAACATTGAAAACTGCTACATGAAATCCGGCTCCAGTGCTATTCCGGCATCTCCACCCGGTTCCGGCCGTTGTCCTTGGCTCTGTAGAGCATGATATCCGCCATTTTCAGGAGCTCTTCCTGGTTCATGCCGGGCAGGGGAATCACAGAATTCACTCCTATGCTCAGGGTCACATAGGGGGCAATCGCCGAATCCGGATGGGGTATGGCCGCAGACTTCAGTTCATTCTGTATCAGACAGGCCAGTTCTGCCGCCTCATTCAGGTCTGTTTCCGGAAGAATTACCGCAAACTCCTCACCGCCGTATCGGATCAGGGTGTCACTCGATCGTCTGACACAGTTTCTTAAAACACTGCTTACCTTCTGGAGGCAGACATCCCCTTCCGGGTGTCCCAGGCGGTCGTTGTACTTCTTGAAAAAGTCGATATCCATCATCAGCAGGCTGACAGGATGCTTGTTCCTAAGGCAGAGTTCCCACTGGTAGTTCAGAATACTGTCCAGTTTTCTCCTGTTTCCCAGTCTTGTCAGCTCATCAATCATTGTCAGCTTCTGGAATTCCCTGTTCTGGCTTTCGATCCGGGCCAGCTGCTGCCGGTTCCTGGCCGCCATCTGCATGATGGTCCGGGATAGATCATTGATCTCAGCAGATTTTGAAAGAGGAATTTCCGTATCGTAATCCCCCCGGGAGATGCTCAGGGCCGCCTCTCTGATCTGCCTTATGGATCTGCTCACGGTCCGGTTGAGTGCTGCAATAAAGAGGACCATCCCAATAATGATGGCAAAGATACCGAAGGCCATGTTTCTTCCAAGCTCAATCATCATGTTGCGGGTCATTTCGTAGACCCTTGATACCCGGAAGACCCCCTTGATAACACCCCCGGAGTAGTAGGGAACGGCGTGGTAGATCAGGGTCTGTTTGAGGGTCTTGCTGTAACGGACCAGTGACAGGGGGTCTCCCTGGACTGCCGACAGTATTTCCGGCCGGTCTCCGTGATTCTCCATGGTTCTGTAGTCCACTTTGCTGTCATAGAGAACTCTTCCCTCCAGGTCAATGAGGGTCAGCCTGCTGCTGCTTTGGCCTGCTATCAGGCCGAGGCGGACCAGTTCATCGTCCCTGAAGATGTGTTCTTTATCAAAATATCCGGGTTCGATGAGTATCTGATAGAAGTAGCTCAGTTTTTCAAGATCACTGATGACATAGTCTATGGCTATCTTCTGTAAGCTCAGGAAGGTATTGAGCAGCATTACGGTCAGGGTGATTGTTATGATAATCAGCTGGGAGTTGAAAATAAGCCAGAATGTTTTTCTTTCCTTTACGCTGCCCGACATGACCTTATACCGCTCCTCCACCCACCTTTAACTATAGGAATTTTAAGGTTCCAATGCCATGAAATCTCTGCTTTGATTTTTTTGCTCTATTTTATGCACCCCCTTAACGATATTCGCGATATGCCCTACTTTGTGCCTGACCGTTTTTCTCCGGCTCTTTCCGACAGAGGTGGGGGGATCTATTTCTCAATTTCCCCCCGGACCACAGAGGATCTGCCCCTTCGGGTTCTCTGCGGCAGAGCCTGTCTGCTGATGCAGAAAGGCTGTACAGTGAATCAGGTCAGGGTTTCTCTGGAAATTGAAAATCCCGGGCTTTTTGAGGAGTCTTTCAAGTCTTATACAGGAATGGGGCCCGAGGAGTATTTCCGTTGGCTCCAGGGAAGAGGGGGGCAAAGGGGATTGAAAATGGATAAAATTATGTAAAAAAAGATTTTATTCCCTTTTTATCTACTATAATAGTCAGGTATAAAGGAGTGCTTTATGGGCGTTAAGATTCAGCGTTTATCCAACCGCTTCTATCCTGACAACAAGAGGGTTATCGCCAGATTTTTTATAGCGGGAGACGAAGAGCGGAACCGTAAACTTCTTCTGAATATTCTGAAACTGACCAGGGAAGAGGTAGGGATCAAGCTGAACAGAATCCTTGGCTCCTATGCCAACCGCCACAGGAACATCACTTCGGTATTTGAGCGTCATTTTTTTCATATCATCCACTATCTGGAGGATCTGCAGATCGATCATAAGAGCCTGGACAGGGAGATGAAACTCCTTATCGGCGCCTACTACACACTGGAGTACTCCATAGAGTCAGCTGCATTTTTCAATCCCTCTGTGGTCAAGGACCCCAACCAGGACCATCTGGAAGAGGGGCAGGAACGGGTCATTGTCAGTTTCAGGGCAACAGGTGAGGGGCATATCTCATCCATAGTCTTCAGAAGCGGTATCATTGATGACCGGGGAAATCTCAGCTTCATGGACATCAGCAGCCTGGTTGAAATGCCTCACATTGTAAAAATGCGGGAGTATGACAAAAAACGGTTTATGGAGAAACTGGATGAACTGGACATCCATAAGGATATTCTGGATGATATTTTCTCCCGTCTTGGTGATCTTTTTACATTGGGAGACCTGCAGCGCAGCATTCATGACTGTGTGGCAGGTATGCAGGTCTCTGTATCCAAACGGAATGTAATCAACTCCCTTATCTGGCTGGCAGATGCCCATTATGATATTCAGTTCTCCCCGGATACAACCATATCGGAACGTGTGATCTTTCCGGTTTCCGATTCTGAGAAGAACGGTATCGAAGATGCCCGGTTTGTCTGCTTTACTGAAGATGACGGGAGCACAATCTACTATGCCACCTTTACCGCCTACAACGGTTTTGCCACCCTGCCTAAAATCCTTGAAACCCGGGACTTTTACAATTTTACTGTTCGCCCCATTCACGGGAAAGCCGCCCAGAACAAGGGAATGGCCCTCTTTCCCCGTAAGATCCGGGGGCAGTATGTCATGGCCTCCCGTATTGACGGCTACCGCAATTACATCATGTATTCAGATACTCTGCAGAACTGGAATGACGTGATTCTTTTACAGGAACCGGAACAGTCCTGGGAGTTTGTTCAGATTGGAAACTGCGGCTCCCCCATTGAAACAGAAAAGGGCTGGATTCTTATAACCCATGGGGTGGGAGCCATGAGGGAGTACTGCCTGGGAATGGTTCTGCTGGACCTGAATCACCCGGAGAATGTAATCGGGAGCCTGTCCGAGCCTTTTCTGATTCCCAATGGAGAGGAGAGGGAGGGCTATGTCCCCAATGTGGTCTACTCCTGCGGTGCCATGCTCCACAATAACATGATCATCGTTCCCTACGGCATGTCCGATTCAGCCTCGTCCTTTGCTGTAATAGACCTGGATGATGCCCTGAAAAGACTGTGCAGCTGATCTGCCGGCATTTCTGCACGGCAGTATGGCATCCGCTGACACCAGGGGATCTAGAGCTTCAGTATTTTCTCCCGCAGCCTGTTGATCTGCTTGCCGGGCAGATCGAAGTAGGATGATACCGCAAGCTGGGAGATCAGAAAGGCTATACTGCTTTCAGCACCCTGATTGCGGTTTACTCCATGGCGGGTCAGGCCGTCATTGCATCCCTTTGTCTCAAAATCATAGATCGGAATCCTCAGGTCGTTCTCTCCCAGAAACCACATAAATGAGTCATACATCCTCTTCTGATATTTTTTGTCACCGGTGATAACAAAGGCCTGCCTGTACATCAGTATGATGGACATGGCATTCAAGGGCTGCTGGTCAAAGCGGGAAGGTTCATGGTCCTTGAAAAACCACTCTTTACTGCCCACAAGTGAGAGGTAACCCTCACGGAATATGATGGTGTCCAGAAATTCAAGACTCTCCCGGGCAATCTCAAATACTGCCTTGTCTCCGGTCTGTTCTACAGAGTGGAACAGGGCATAGGGAATAATACCGTTGTCGTAGGTCAGGGATGGTTCATACCAGTGCCAGTCTGCACTCCGGTGGTCACCGTAGGCTCCGGTCAGTTTCCCGGTCATATTTTTAAGGGTATTCAGCATTCCCTCATCATCGGGATAGCGTTTCAGATAGAAACAGATGCCGATAATGGTGTTGGCATAGCCACGGAGGGACGAGAGACGGTTGAACTGTCCGTATCCTTTCAGAAATAATTCCCTGGCCAGTTCCCCATAGGTGGAATCAGTAAGGCAATTCATCAGAAAGGCCAGAGCCCACATGGTTCTTCCGAAACAGTCATCGGAACCTGCCTCGTCCTGAAACTCCCTTCCATAGGATAGGAAATTTCTGTACCAGCCGTCTTCGGTCTGCATATGTTCAATAAAACTCATATAGACGGGAATCAGCTTCAAGGCATCCCTGTCCTCCAGAAGGCAGGCAGCCATGGATACCATCAACAGAGCCCTTGAATTATCATCCACACAGTAACCGTCACAGCGTCTGGGGACATTATACCGGGCGTGCTGGAGAATACCCGTGTCATCGCTGAGCCTCAGGATATGGTCAAGACTGAAAGCCGGCAGATTGGGCTCCTGTACAGATACGGTCGGAGTTTCCCTGTGACTGTAGTCCCTGGCAGTCTTCTCCAGTAAGCTCAGGTAGCGGCTGCCTGTCTCCGGCCAGGAAGTCGTTCTGCCGAAGGCAAAGGCCTTTTCCCTGAGGCTTTTCATTTTTTCCGGGTCATCAAGAAGTTCCTTGAGTATCCGGGAGAGCTCCCTGTGGTCGTTGAAGTCGAACAGGCGCCCCCTGCCGTCGGCCAGGATCTCCTTCGCATGCCAATAGGGAGTTGAGACAACGGCCGTGCCTGCTCCCACAGCATAGGCCAGGGTCCCGCTTGTGATCTGGGCTTCATGGAGGTAGGGGGTTATATAGATATCCGTTGAGGCCAGATAGGCCAGAAGTTCCGGAGTGTCCACAAAGCGGTCGTCAAAGAAGACATTCTCCTCCAGCTGATACTGCCTCACAAGGAGTTTCAGGTAGTTTCTGTACTCCTCGCCCGATGATCTGACCACCCCCGGATGGGTCTTGCCCAGGATAATATAGAGAATATCCGGATGGTCCTTAACAACCGCCGGCAAGGCTTCGATGACCGTCTCCAGCCCCTTGTTTCTGCTTAAGAGACCGAAGGTCATCAGAGTCCGCCGTCCCTGAAAATCAAAGTTTTTCTTGTTGTCCCTGTTTTTCTCAAAGTCATAGGCAGGTACACCGTGGGGAATTACATTTATTTTATCCCCGGGGATGCCGTAAACCTCTTCAAGGATGCCTATAGCCATGCTGTTCATAACAACAATGGCCGCAGCCTTTTTGCCAATCTCAATAATAATGTTTTTTTCATTGTATGAGGGGGTTTTCAGCACCGTATGAAAGATCACCGTCAGGGGCACCTTGAGACGGTGAATCAGAGGGAGAATGAAGACCCCGCAGTTGCCGCCGAATATGCCGAACTCGTGCTGGAGAATGCAGGCATCGGCACCGCTGAAGTTGATATACTCCCCGGCTCTGATGTAGTCTCCCGGGATATTCTGGTTGATGGTGTAGGAGACTGTGTCCGGGTAGTCATACTGTTGCCCATGATCGTTCATGGCAATAACAGAAACCTGTGGTTTTTCACCGGTGGCTGCAACGGATTCAATAAAATCCTTTGTAAATGTGGCTATTCCGCACTCTCTGGGTGGATAATTTCCAATACAGATGACCTTCATATCCGGCTCCTTTTTGCCTGGGATGTTAGCTATAAAACTCTATACAGTATAAAATAGACTGATTTAATAATATTTTAGTTCATTGGGCATCTGAAGTAAACACCAGTTTAATTAATAGGAAGGGGAGATGAGAGAGAGGGAGGATGTTAGAAAAAACGGGTGGCCTGTACTACAATTAAATCAGATTAACCCAAGAGAGGTATACAGTGTCCAAACTGGATAAAAAGATCTGCAAAATAGCCAAAAACGGCCTTAAGAAAAAAATGATTCCTGATCTATTTGCAGAAGTCAGATCTCCCCGATACCTGTGTAAAAAATGCCTGAGAGTTGCATCGGACAAAGATCTGATCTGCGTTCCCCTTGAAATTGAATAATACCGCCCCATAGACTCGACATCTCTATTTAAAAACAGTAAGACAGGCGGGGACGAGAGCCGTTATAATAGTATTGAGGTGTTTATGAAAGAAAGAATGATCGCAGCCTTCGGGCTTCTTGTACTTTTCGTGTTTCTGAGCGGTTGTGAGACGGTTCAGATGCTTATTCAGAAGCCCGAAGTCTCGGTAAAGAGTGTTAAGGCATCGGCAATAAGTTTTCAGGAAATCACACTGGATATGGATCTTCTGATTGAAAATCCCAATCCCGTGGGAATCAGTCTCAGCTCCTTTGACTATGGCCTTATGATTGAAGATCAGGGGCTGCTGAAGGGAACATCCGGGGATGGTCTGGATATTGAGGCCCTTGGATCTTCAGTGGTAACGGTTCCCCTGACAGTTAATTTCAAGGAGCTCTATGCCGCTGTCTCTTCCATGCTGAATCAGGATGAATCGGCCTACCGCATCGATACGGGCTTCAACTTTATGCTCCCTGTTCTGGGAGAGCAGAGGGTTGAACTCTCCCATGAGGGAACATTCCCCAATATCCGGATGCCCTCCTTCAGCTTCAAGAATCTCTACGTGAAGAGCCTCGGGCTTATGGGTGCCGACCTGATTGTCACAATGGAAGTAGAGAATCCCAATGCCTTTGATGTGGGACTTAATGGTTTTGACGGTGAGTTCAGGATTAACAAAGAAACCTGGAGTCAGCTCAGTGTAAATCAGAGCGTTGAGTTTGCTTCCAGAGGGATGGGCGAGATCGGTTTTGAATTCCGTCTTGATTTTCTGTCCATGGGAAGGACAGTACGGGATCTTCTGACCAGCAGCGAACCTCTGAACTATGATTTTACAGGAGAGGTCAGTCTCGACTCATCCCTGGAGCTGATGTCTGAGGCTCTGATCCCCCTGAACTTCCAGGGAGGCGTTGATCTTGTTCATCCCGATACCACAACAGGAGAACATAGTTCAATTAAGATTGAAGACTCCATTGAGAAGAATTTGATCAATATATTTGGAATGTACTAATATATTAAACTACTGTATCAAAAGGAATTAATTTAGGACTTTCTTTTTATTGACAAATATGATAAAATGTCAAAATAAAAAAATGAGAGATGTAAGAAAATTTGATACAGGAGTTTTTTATGACTTTACCGCTTTTATTTAAACAGACAGTGGACAAACACTCGGATGTTGTCTGCCAGTATGCACGGGGTGAAAAGGGGAAATTCATCCCCATCAGCTACAAGGAAGTATTCAAACGGATAGCCGCCCTGGCGCGCAGTCTGGATGAGACCGGTATCTCCAGGGGCGACCATGTCGGCTTTATCTGCGACAACAGAAGCGAGTGGCTGATTACCGATCTGGCCCTTCTCTCTCTGGGAGCGGCAGACGTTCCCCGGGGCTGTGATACCATGGCTCCCGAAATGAGCTATATCCTGGGTTATTCGGGCTGTACCGTAACAGTTATGGAAAATGTAGCCCAGCTGGAGAAGATCCTCACCCTTAAGGAAGAGCTTCCAGAACTTAAGAAAATCATACTTATAGACAGACCCGAATCTCTACCCGAGACTCCCTGGGAAATCCTCTTCTATGAGGACCTTCTCGCCTCGGGCCTTGAGAAAGATAACGAAGAGTTTATCAATACAAAGCTGTCCGAGGGGGACGGTGAGGATCTGGCAACCCTGATCTTCACCTCCGGAACCACCGGAGAGCCCAAGGGCGTTATGCTCAGCCATAACAACTTTCTCCACCAGGTTCTGAATATAGACAAGGTGGCCAACCTTGAGGTAGGGGATATCTGGCTCAGTGTTCTTCCCGTATGGCACTCCTTTGAGAGGGTTATTCAGTACATTGCCGTCTGCTCGGGAACCACAATCGCCTACTCTAAACCTGTGGGCAAGATCATGCTGATGGATATGCAGAAGCTCAACCCCCAGTGGATGGCCTCTGTTCCCAGAATCTGGTCGGCCATTGAGTCAGGTGTTGCCAGAAACATCAAGGCAAAGGGACCCGTATCCTGGGCCCTCTACCGCTTCTTCCTCTCTGTGGCCATCGCCCATCAGGGAATGCAGAACCGTCTGAAGGGACAGGTTGCTGACTTCAAAAAGGTCTTCACCCTCCCTTATTTCATTCTCTTTCCCATTCCCTGGCTGCTGCTGACACCCCTCCGGGCCCTTGGAAACAAGCTGATCTTCAGCAAGGTTCAGGAAAAGGTCGGAACGGGATTCAAATGCGGTATCTCCGGAGGTGGAGCCCTTCCTCCCCGGATCTATCAGTTCTTCCAGGCCATCGGCATCCAGATCCTTGAAGGATACGGTCTGACCGAGACCGCCCCTGTTGTGGCCTTCAGTCCCCAGCACCACCCCGTAATGAGCGTGGTTGGACCCGCATGGCCGGGGACAGAGATTAAAATTGTCAATGATAACGGTGAGACAGCCGGCCCCGGTGAGAAGGGTGTTGTTATGCTGAAAGGGCCCCAGGTTATGAAGGGCTACTACAAGAAGCCCGAGGCTACTGCCGAAATGATCAATTCCGAAGGATGGCTGAACTCGGGAGACCTGGGAATGCTCACCGTCAAGGGCGAGCTGAAGCTGATCGGCCGTGCTAAGGACACCATCGTCCTTCTGGGCGGTGAGAACATCGAGCCCGTACCCATGGAGCAGAAACTGGCCGAGTCACCCTATATCGAGCAGGCCGTTATTGTAGGACAGGACCAGAAGTATCTGGCGGCCCTGATTGTTCCCGATTTCGATGCCCTTGAGGCTTATGCCAAAGAGAACAATCTGGCCTATGAGAACCGGGTTCACCTTCGGGATGTTCACGCCATTCTGGAACTGATGACCAGTGAGGTAAACTCTCTGATCAGCGCTAAAAACGGATTCAGAAGCTTCGAGCGTATCTTCAAGTTTGCCGTATTAAGACACTCCTTTGAAGTGGGCAGGGAGCTCTCGGGCAAGCAGGATCTGAAGCGTCACGCCATCGCCGATATCTACAAGAAGGAGATCAAGGAGCTCTTCTAATTCCAGTCTGGTCCGGTTGCGCCTCTCAGGTCTTCCGGGCCTTCTTCATAGAATTATTTATCTACAAAAAAAGGATCCTGCCTTGCGGTAGCGGTCCTTTTTTATACATGGCAAGCTATCAGGGGGGAACACATCCGGGGATATCCGAAGTTCCAGTTATTTGACCAGGCGGATGCCTCGCTCTTCAATAAGGATCTTCTTCTCCTTGTAGAGAAGTCCGACGGTCTTCTTGAAGTTCTTCTTGCTCATCTGCAGTTTCTTTTTGATTGAATCGGGGCTGCTCTTGTCGTGGAGGGGGAGAAAGCCTCCCGCCGCCTCAAGGGCTTCCAGAAGTTTCGGTCTCAGGTCTTTGGCGGCATCCCTGTAGCCCACGGGCTGGAGGGAGGCGTCGATCAGACCGTCTTCTCTTATCTTTTTGATATATCCCTTGCGGACATCCCCGATCTGCAGATCTTCAAAGACCTCATTTCTGTAGAGGAGTCCCTTGTAGCGGTTGGCCACGATGACCCTGTATCCCAGGTCGGATATTCCGAAGACCAGGAGTTCAGCCTTCTGCTTCTCCTTGAGACCCTTTACGTCCTTCTCAAGAAACTCATCGATCTGACAGCTGCCGATTACACCGACACCGTCAAAGTCGGGAATCAGACAGACGATGGCCATCTCTCCCGCCTGCAGGTCTTTTCTGAGCAGGGCCTTGGGAACAAAGAGGTCCTTCTTGATTCCCCAGTCCAGAAAAATTCCAAAGTCGGTAACAGATTTCACCTCAAGGGAGGCAAACTCTCCCACCCTCGCCTTGGCGGGCATGGTGGTTCCTCTCAGGCCGTCCTTTCCGTCCAGAAAGACAAAAACCTCAAGATCGTCTCCGGTCTTAAGGCCGTCGGGCACCTCATAGGAGGGGATCAGTATTTCTATATCATTTTTCTTCAGTACTCTGAAACGGCCGCGGGTTCCGGCCAGCTTTACAACATGTTTTTTCCCTGTCTGCAGGGAGTCAGTATTCTCTTTCATTGTCCGACAGTATAAGGATTTGGTCCGCTGAAGGCTAGTGGAGCATCTGCAGTTCCCGCTCCATATTGTGCAGGTTTTCAGTGTTTTCCTTACCGATATCAGCCAGAGTTCTGGCATCCCTGCTCAGGGAGGCTGTGGAGTCTCTGATCTCCGTCATCAGACGCAGGACCTCCCGGGTCAGCTCTGTGGTGCTGGAAACGGTCTTGTGGCTCTCATCTATTTTTCCTGTCATGTTCTGAACCGAGCTGTTTACACTGCTGTTTGCATCCATCAGTGTGCTTACATCCCTTGTGATCTCTCCGGCATTACCGGTGAGTTCCGTCAGACTGTCGTAGACACCGCTCATGGCTGCACTCTGATCCTCAATCCGATGCATGATTTCCACAAAGTGCTCCTGAACCTCCCGGCTCTGCTTAACAGCGGCAAGGGAGTTTTCATTGCTCACCTCAAGAAGTTCCCGTATCTGACGGGACTGGGTGTTTGTGGTTTCTGCCAGCTTTCTGATCTCGCCGGCAACAACGGCAAAACCCTTGCCCACCTCTCCGGCGTGGGCGGCCTCAATGGAGGCATTCATGGCCAGTAGATTTGTCTGGCTTCCCACGTCTTCAATAACTGCCGTAATCTCATTGATCTTCTTGTTGGATTCCAGCATGGCATCCATCATCTTGCCGGACTCCTTGATCCGTGCTTCAGACTTTGCGGAATCCTCTTTCAGGTTGTTCAGAGCAACCACGCCGGTCTGCATTGTATTGCTGAGGCTGGTGATGGAACGGGCCATCTCTTCCACCGATGCGGAGGAGTTCTGAAGGGATTCGGTCTGGGACCCCATTCCCCTTGAAACTTCTTTTCCCGCGTTGGTGATAATGTCCTGAATCCCGGAGGTTGTCTGCATGGCACTGTTCAGCTTGTCCAGAACCTCTTCCATATCTTTGAGTCTGTCGGTTATCTCTTCGGTATTTTCGCTTGTATTTTCTGCAAGTCCGTGCAGGTCCCGGCCGAGGTTCTGATTTAATTTGAACTTAGAAACAAGATCATTCAGATCATTGAATCTCTTTCTGGTAATCTCTTCCTGATTGCTCAGGGAACCAAAGATCCTGGTGGAGTTGTCAATAACCTGTCCTACAAAGTAGATGCAGATAATAAACAGAAGCATCGGGGTGGAGTAGTGCTTTATGAGTTCACCAGACTGAAACTGTCCTGAAGGCATGGTTCTAAGGAAAAGGGAGTAGACCATAAAAATTTCACCGCTTATCACGAATATAAGGGCTTGGATCCTGCTGTACCCGAAGAGGGTCAGGGCCACCAGGGTGGGCATGGCGTAGGAGAAGAACATAAAAGCTTCATGAAGATTACCCTTGGGTGATGCTGTAATAAGCATAATCGCCGCAAGAAAACAGATGGTCAGAACCATATTGACTGCAGCTTTGTACTTTCCCTTTTTCACCATAAAAATATTGGTGATCAGCAGCCCGAGAAGACCAATTTCGATAATAGATGCTATGTAATCCTTTTCCAGAAAATTGATAACCACAAAGACCATAAAGAGCAGAATGGCTGCAAAGTCCACCTTTACCAGTGCCTTGGCTCTGTAGCGGATCGTAATATCACCATGATCGTTGTAATAAGAAAGAAGCTTCTCGAACATTTTTACATTCTCCAGATTTTTTTACTATATAATGATAAATCATAAATTATCTTTTTAAACGGGAGCAATACAAAACCTTACATCTACTGGAAAAATACGCACTTTTATTGGATAATCGGGTTATGAGTCATGAAATAATCGAACAAATACTGCTTGAGAAGCGCTGGTTTGACCTGAAACAGCTGAAAGAGCATGAGCGCCAGTCTCTTATCAACCACATTGAGGTGCATCGATATCTACTGTGCAAGGACAGGAGCGAGGATGTGCCCTGGCTGGATGCGGTGGAGTCCTGGTTCCTTGAGGTATGGGGTCCCATAAGCCGTGTTGCTGAGCTTCCAAGATATCAGGAGAAGTTCGGTGATAAGACAAAGCTGGAGCTCTATCTCAGTATCTCCGAGCACTGGCACTATATGAAAAACTCACTTCCCGAAATGACGGCCTCACAGGCTGTCGATCACTACTGCCGTTTCGTCGGCTCCTGACCTCAGCCACCGGTCACGAAGCTGAGGGCTTTCAATCAATGCCGGGTATTCCTACCGGGCATATTCCCTCGGGCCTGAACTCCCCTTTAAGAAAATCCCGCAGGCTGGTCCATGCCGGCAGGGTATCCTCGTAACAGAGCAGCAGACCGTCGGCACCGCCGAACTCACCAGCCTCGTAGGGGGTGCGCATTACAGCTGCACCACAGGGAGTCTGACTCTCCAGCAGCTCTTTGACAAAATTCATGGCCTCGGGGTGGAGGAACAGGTCGGAGCAGAGGATCAGTATTCTGTCCCACTCCTCCGGCCGTACCCCATCATTATTGAGTTCTTCGGCTATTTTTTCAGGTTTGATCTTTCTGTAGGCTGAGCGGGGGAAGGCCTCCTTCAGAACCCTTACCGGTTCACCTCCTGAAACGGTATTCTCTCCGATAAACTGTTCTGGACGGCGCAGGTTCAGGATCAGCAGTTTCGGCTCATCTTTAAGGCTGCTGAAGAAGCCTTTGTCCCTGATCACTGTCAGACTGCGGCGGCTAGTATCCCTGAGCAGTTCAAGGTCTGCCGCAGGCCATGACATCGGCAGATCTGAATTATCAGTCTGAAGGGGGGTGTATCTCTTTCTGAACTCCTCCATCCTTGCGATGGAGCGGTCGATTCTGGACTCTTTGATCCGCCCGGATACCAGATCGTCATAGACGGCTTTTACTCCCTCCTCCTGTTCTTCGGCGGTGTGGGAAACAAAGAGCATATCCGCCCCGGCGGCTATGCTCATTCTTGCGGCCTCTTTGACGGAGTAGTGGGAGCGGATTCCCTTCATCTCCAGACAGTCGGTCAGAACAAGTCCTTCGAAACCGAGGGTGTTTCTGAGAAGTCCCTTTATTACCTTCTCCGACAGGGAGGAAGGGGTCCCGCTGGAATCCAGGGAGGGAATGTTCATATGGGCCACCATCATGGCGGGAAGGCCGGCATCTATTCCTCTGATAAAGGGGATCAGCTCCCTCTGCTCCAGTTGGTCAAAGGTATAGGGGAGTTTTGGAAGTTCCAGATGGGAGTCGGTTTCGGTGTCTCCATGGCCGGGAAAGTGCTTGAGTACAGGAATAACTCCCTTTTCCAGATGTGCCCGGGACACTTCCAGGACTCTCTCACTCACATCCCGGGGATTGTCTCCGTAGCTTCTGGGTCCCACAATGGGGTTCACGGGGTTGCTGTTTATATCTGCAACAGGTGCCAGATTCATGTTGAATCCCATGGCCTTCAGATGGGCTGCCATGATCCGGGCTGTCCTTTCCGGATGTTCGGAACCAGCTGCGGCGCAGGCCATGGCTCCCGGGTAGTGGTTCATGTCGCCATGGAGACGGCTGACGATTCCTCCCTCCTGATCTACGGTGATAAAGGGTTCAAATCCGCCGGCCTCCAGAGTTCTTTTACGGAGTTCTCCGTTAAGCTCTTTCAGCTGTCCCGGTGAGGCTGCGTTCCGGATAAAGAGTATCCAGTTGCCCGCCATCAGTTCATCGCTGCAGAACCGGGCATGGTCATCCATCACTGTTCCGGGAAAGCCGCACACAAACATCTTGCCGGCCTTCTTAAGCAGATCTTTATTCATAACAGACTCCTTTGATCATCCTGTCAGTTTTTCTTAAGGGGCTTTATTTGTAATGACTTTGAGGGATATTGTCCATAAATTTGAAGATCTTCTCTCTGATTATTATATTTTAATTGTGCATAAATACAGTGACGCTCTAACAACTCTGAGCACCAGGGCATCCCTGTTCGAAAGTGACAGGGAGATGAACGGATTCCTTAAAGAGGCCATTTCACGGCTTATCGAACTCTCAGGCTCTTCTCTGGGGGCAGTCTATGTCTATGATGAGTCTTCCAGGGAGCTTGTCTTCAGGGTCGGCTATGACCGGGATGATTTCTGGGACAGCTTTCGGTGCAGCGGAAAAAAAGCACCTTTAAGCTTCTCTCTTGAGAACAGTGATCCCGGCAGGGCCTTCCGGGAGACCCAGGTCAGAATCCTCGAGTACAGCAGCGAGAAGGAGATCCGCTCCAAGCTGATCATCCCCATTGTCCGGGGACCCGAAAAGCTGGGTGTGCTGATGCTGGCCCATCGTCAGACCGGAGCCTTTGACAGGGAGAATCTCAGTGATCTGAAACGGGCCGTCTCGATGCTCGGTGATATTCTGATCGATGCAACCGCCTTTATACTGCCCCCCGAGGCGGCTTCTTCGGTTCCTGTTCCCGCCTCCCGTGTTATCGAGGGGCTTAAAGCTTCTGCGGGAATGGCCTCGGGCAAGGCTCTGCCTGTGTGGTCGGATATCGATACCATCGCCGAAACCATCGCCTCGTCGGGTTCTGCTGAAACCGAATCTGAACGTTTTGAAGAGGCCCTGAAGCAGTCGTCCCTGCAGCTTGAGAAGATTGAGAAGAGCAGTTCCCTCGGGGACAGGGAGATGATATCTCTTATCTTCACCGCTCAGCTCTATATGCTCAAAGACGGCAGTTTTCTGGATAAAATGCGCCAGTCCATTGCCGGAGGCAGTTCCGCCGCCAAAGCCGTCCGTGATGTGGTTCAGGAGTATGCAGACCGTTTCGCCTCCCTCCCCGAAGTCCGGCTGGCCGAGAAGGCACAGGATGTGAGAGATCTGGGCTACAGAATCCTCTCCAATCTGGCCCGGCCCGACCACAAGGGCTTCTCCTACAGCGATAAGATCGTTCTCTCCCGGCACATCTATCCCTCGGACCTCTTCCGTCTGGCCGTTGAAGGTGTTGCCGGCATTGTTCTGAGGGGCGCCGGGGTCACGGCCCATATCTCCATTCTGGCCCGTTCCCTCTCTGTTCCGGTTCTTATTACTGATGACAGCTCTCTGCTGGAGATCCCCGAGGGCCTGCCCCTTATACTGGATGCCACAAATGGCCGGCTTTATGTCAGACCCGATGAGAAAATGAGAAATTCCATTCTTGCCGGGTCCGGTCTGAGCAGCGGTCTGCCGGGATTCTACATCCTCAAGGGACACCTGAAGGACGGCACCGGAGTTTCGGTTCAGGCCAATATCAATATCCTTAAGGACGCCGAGGATGCGGTACAGGAGGGGGCCGAGGGAATCGGTCTCTACAGAAGCGAGTTTCCCTTTATCCTGAAAAACGACTTTCTCTCGGAAGAACAGCAGTACCGGCTCTACCGCTCCATTGTAACCAGTCAGAAGGGGAAGCCCGTCACCCTGCGTACCGCCGACATCGGCGGGGACAAGCTGCTTCAGGGGCGGAGTCAGAGCGAGGAGAATCCCTTTCTGGGAGTCCGTGGTATACGATTCTCCCTGGCCAACCGGGAGATGTTCCATGACCAGCTGCGGGCCATGCTTCGGGCCGGGGCGGGAGCTGACCTGGGAATCATGTTTCCCATGGTTTCCGGAGTTGAGGAGCTGCTTCAGGCCCGTAAGGAACTGGACCTCTGTATAAGAGAGCTTGAAGAGAGGGGGGATGATTTCAACTCCGCCCCCCGGGTGGGTGCGATGATTGAGCTGCCCTCGGCGGCCATTGCCACCTCTGAACTGGCTAATCACTGCGATTTTCTCTCCATAGGTTCCAATGACCTGATCATGTATCTTCTGGCGGTGGACAGAACCAATGACAACCTCAGTCATCTCTACCGAAGCCATCATCCCACAGTCCTTCAGGTTCTCTCCTGGATCGTAAGGGACGCCGGAGAGAAGGCCGGGGAGATCTCTGTCTGCGGTGATATTGCCTCTGATCCCATGCTGGTTCCGGTTCTGGCGGGAATGGGGATCAGAAAGCTCAGCGTCTCCCCCCAGTCTGTGGAGGGAGTGAAGCAGAGACTCCTTCAGTTCAGCCTCCAGGATGTCGAAAAGATCACAAGTGAGATTCTCTCCATCAAGAGGCTCGATGAGATGGACCACTATATGAAAGAGTTTAAAAAACGCTGGCCCCTGCCCTGAAGGCGGTCAGGTCCTGAGGTAGCGCCTATGTCCCGCAGAAAAAAGAAAATACCCGATCCCCGTACTTACGATATTATCCCTCCCGATATGGACTATGACTTTTTTGAGTATCCTGCGGGACACAAGCCCCGGTTCCGGGAGAGGGGGTTTTCAGAGGTCAATGCCTGGTGGTTTGCGGAGTGTGCCTTTCTGGCCTACTGTCACCCCGGATTTGCCAGGCTGGCCTACCGGCTGGCCGGATTCGAGGGGTTCCGCTTCTTTGAAGGGAAGGGGACCGAGTGTATGGTCAGCTGGAATGATTCGGCAGTGATCGCCGCCTTCCGGGGAACCGAACTGAAAAGCCGAAGCGCTCTACATGAAATCAAAACCGATCTGAATACACTTCCCGTGGAGTTTGAGGACGGCGGCAAGGTGCACAAGGGCTTCCTTTCGGGACTCAACGAGATCTGGTCCGGTAAGGAGGGGCTCGAGGTCTTTCTTCAAACCCTGGTCAGGGAGGATAAGAGGCGGCCCCTCTGGATCTGCGGCCACAGTCTGGGAGGAGCCCTGGCCATACTCACTCTGGCACGTTTCCCCGATGCCTTCGGCGCCTATGTGTACGGATCTCCCCGGGTGGGAGATCAGGAGTTTGTTGATCTGCTGGAAGGCCGTCCTCTATGGCGTGTCGAGCACGGCCGGGACCCGGTGCCCATGGTTCCTCCGGATCTGCCGGCGGTGAACTTCAGCTTTAAGGACCCGGGACAGCTGGTCTTTCTCTCCCGAACAGGGGAGATCAGTTTAGAGCGTCCCTCTTTCAGCCTTAAGGAGCAGAAGGAGAAGATGCTGGAAACCAGAGAGGACCGGGAGCTCCGGTCAAAGGACCTGTTCAAGAACTGGGCCGATCTTTTCAGTAAAGAACGGGCCGACGGTTTTCTTGAGAAGATGGACTGGCATATTCAGCTGACCCGGGAGGAGTGGAAGCAGCACCTGAAGGAGCTTCAGGAGGGGATGGGGCTGATAGCCGAGGACCACCAGCCCATATTCTATGCATCGAAACTCTGGAATGCACTGCTGGACAGCTGAGGCGGGCAGATGCCCCGCCCCCCCCAGGGGGCTGGCTCAGCTGTCCCTGCAGGCTCCGGCCGCGGAAACTGTTCCGACAGCCTGCAGCAGCCGGGACTCCCGGCCGAGCCGCCCGGGAGAAATTAAATTTATTTCAGATAGGAGAGCCACCTGCTCTGCTGGCTGATCATTCTGTCCACCATATCCTTCAGAGGCAGAGCCTTGTTGACTACAGGGTTGGCCAGAAGTGCCTGAACAACAAACTCTTTCTTCTGCTTCAGAATGGCCTCGGCAGTCAGATCGTAGGTTCCGCAGTAGTTCCGCAGCAGTGCGGTGTATCCTTTGGGCAGTTCTCCCAGAACATTTCCCTTTACTCCCTCTTTACTGAGGGTTCCGGGAACCTCAACGGCAATCCATGAGGGCAGGTCGGCGATAAGGCCGTCGTTGGGGACATTGACCGCCCCTTCGGTTGCGCCGCTGTCGGTTACGATTCCCTCCATTATGGGAACGATCCGCTCCCTTGTCTCCAGATGGATCTCGGGGTCAGCCATCTCTCCCAGGGCGACCTTGTAGAAGTCAAAGAAGTCAACGATACCCCGGTGGTCTGAAACCTCCCATGCCCAGCTCAGGTACTCACCGAAGTGGCTGTCCCCGGTGATGGGAAGGAGGCCGTAGCTGTCCATAACAAATTTGAAGAGCTTTCTGTCAGCCCAGGAGTAGGCGCTCCGCTCAATTCCAAGGTCCGCTCTGGCGCGGGCTCCCTCTGTGTGCACCAGCTCACCGGTTCTGTTGTAGTGGTCCCACAGATCGCTGTATCCCGGTTCTGCTTCAAAGAAGGCGGGTGCCTTCTCCATAATCTCGGGGTAGAGGTCACGGCCGGTTTTTCTCTCCTTAGCCTCCAGAAGACAGCTGAAGTGGTTCAGGCCTCCCGCCGTCAGATCCATATCCTCGTAGTCCATGTCTAAAATGGTGGGAAGATAGCGCTCCAGAGAGGCAATCTCGTGGCAGAGCCCGGTGAATTTGATTCCCGGGAAGGCCCTGTGGACTGTGGTGGTGATGGCGGTCATGGGGTTGGAGTAGCAGAAGAGGTGCGCCTCGGGGCAGATCTCCATGGCGTCGCCGCAGATCTCCAGAATGGGGGGGATGATCCTCAGGGCGTGGAAGACGCCGCCGGCGCCGCCGTTTTCACCGTATACCTGGCTGATACCGTACTGTAGAGGAATCTTCCAGTCCTCCTCCCAGAGTTTGAAGCGGTCTCCCACCTCGATGGAAATAATAACGAAGTCGGCACCCTGAAAGGCCTTCTTCCGGTCTGTTGTGCTGTTGACCGTAAAATCGAGACCCTCTTTTTTAATAAATGCCTGGGCCGTATCGTCCACCTTCTGCAAGGTTTCGGGGTTTATATCGAGAAGGGTAATTTCAGAACCCTTCAGGAGGGAGCTGCAGAAGATATCTCCCAGGGTTCCAAGTCCGAACTGGGCGCTTCCGGCACCGATAAGTACTATTTTCTTATTCATGGTCTGTTCCTTTATTCTATTTATTCTGACTCGTTGTTCTGGCATCTTAAATCCACGAATCCGGGGGATCAATCTTTTTGACCGAAAACCTGGAAATATATTTGAAAATGTCTGAAAAAAGTTATGAAAAATATTTCATATGTTTGTTGATCTCTCCCTGCAGCAGGAGTAGTATGGATATATGGCAAGGATAAATCTCAAGGACATAGCCCGCCTGGCGGGGGTCAGCATCTCTACGGTAAGCCGGGTCGTCAATGGTCCTGAGCAGGTGAACCCTGCCACCAGGGAGCGGGTCTATGAGGCCATGAGGGAGCTGGGCTATCAGCCGGGATTCCCCAGCATTCGACGTGAAAAGCCGAGGATTCTGGCTCTGGTAACCCCTATGCTGGACAGCGAGTTTATTACCGATCTCACCATCGCTCTAGAGAAGGAGCTCCACCCCCATATGATCTATCCTCTCCTGGTCAATACGGAGGAGGAGAACTCTCTCTCAGTGGCCCTGAGCCGGGACAGCAGCTGGGTGGATCTGGCGGATATGGCAGTTCTGGTGACAATGGAGATAGATGACAGGGCCCATGAGTATCTGAATGAGAGGGGGCTTCCCTTTGCGGCGGTTCACTCCCGCTGTGCCCGGAGCTTCTCCGTTATGAACAACAACTATCTGGGAGGTTATGATGCTGCTTCCTATCTCTGGAGCAAAGGCTACAGGAAGATTGGAGTGGTGAGGTGGTCCGAGGTGAACCGGAGCTTTCAGGAGGACAGACTGACGGGATTCTACACCCGCCTGGAGGAGCTTGGAGTCTCCCGGGACAGTGTTCCCGAAGAGGAGAGCTCCCTTTCCATTGCCGGGGGAGCCGCCTGTACCCGGCGAATTCTGAGAGATCATGACTGCGATGCCCTCTTTTACAGCTGCGATACCATGGCCATCGGGGGGATCGAATACTGTCACAAGCAGCGTATCGCCATTCCCGATGATCTGGCACTGATGGGCTTTGATGATATCCGGATGGCAGCCTCTCTGAATCTGACCACCATGAAGCAGTTTATATCGGCCAAGGCCAGGTCGGTGGCGGACTATCTGATTGGCAGGAGCAGGGAGAATCCTCCCGCAGAGTTTCCCGAGGAGATCACCATCACACCGGTGGTGGTGGAGCGGCAGACCACCTGATTCCGGCCGGGCTGCATCATCGGCGGCAGTCCCTCTGTGGCTGAGCGGGACGGGGCGGCAGACCGGATCAGGCTGGCGGGCCGGATCAGTTCTGCTTATCGGATCCTCCCGCCGGGCTATTGACTCAGCCCCCCGAGTCGGGTCAAATAGGGCCTATGAACGAGTATAAAGAGTGCCGCCTCTGCGGCCGCGAGTGCGCCGTAGACCGCAGCAATTCCCCAATGGGAGCATGGTGCGGCAGCAGTGACACCATCACCCTGGCCTGGGCGGGCCTCCATTTCGGAGAGGAGCCCCCTCTGGTCGGAGAAGGGGGAAGCGGCACCGTTTTTTTCAGCGGTTGTACTCTGGGATGTCCCTTCTGTCAGAACTATCAGATCAGCCGGGGCGGCATGGGCCGTCAGATTACTGACCGGGAATTTCTTGATATCGCCAGCCGCCTGAAGGCCATGGGCGCCGAGAACCTGAACCTGGTCACCCCCTCACACTACATCCCCTCTCTCGTTAAACTGCTTCCCGAAGTACGGCAGGCAGGGATGCCCGTAGTCTGGAACTCATCGGGGCAGGAGAGGGCCGAGGCTATGAAGGAGATCTTCTCTTCAGTGGATATTTTTCTTCCTGATCTGAAGACTCTGGACAGCCGTGTCGCCCGGGACTACTACAGATTCGCCCCCTATCCCTCCATTGTGGAACCGGCTCTCAGGGAGATGGCCGACCGCAGGCCCCTGAAGATCAGTGGCGACGGCGTGATGAAGCAGGGTGTTCTGGTACGGCATCTGGTGCTGCCCGGGGAGCTTGATTCCACCGAAGAGGTCCTGTCCTGGTTTTCAAAAAATCTGAAGGGAAGGGCCATGCTCTCCATCATGAGTCAGTACACCCCTGTGGTCAGCCCCGAATATCCTGATCCCAGGCCGAACCGCTATCTCTCGGAAGAGGAGTATGACCGGGTGGTGGATATGCTTGTGCGCTACGGTCTTGAGGACGGTTTTATTCAGGAGTGGATCACCGGGTGTGACTGGCTTCCGGACTTCAACAGAACCAACCCCTTTTCATCGGAACTCTCCCGGCCCCTGTGGCACTGGGAGAGGGGGTATGTCGGGAAATAGATATTCCGGCACACGCTGAGTATCACTCGAAGAAAGGAAGTACATCCTCGGAGAAGTAGGGTTCCTGAAAGGACCAGAACATATAGTCCACCTTCAAAAAGTCCCGGGCAAAGCCATGGAGCGTGGGAACGATACTCTTTCTCTCGCTGTCGACCCGGAGAGTGCCTGTCTCACCGATATAGTTACCGTCCTGAACGGCAATCCCCAGGGGGACTGTATACTCACCCTCATGCATCATGGCCAGGGCATGGTTCAGCTGTCCCCGCCGCTTGACCATCAGGTCCGGCGCACCCAGGCCCACCCCGACGGCTTCTCCATGCTCATAAAGGGAGCGAAGGTAACCCTCATCCTCCCAGGGAAGCCACTCTCCAGGCATAAAGTTGGCGTACTGCATGGTCACCGATTTAGAAAAGGCGGAGCCCAGGGCTGTCATATTTTCCCTCAGAGCCTCAGCATAGGCCTCGTGGGAGTAGGTCGGATCATCTGCCGCACTTCCCGCTGCAGCGGACTCCTGCAGGTTGATCCCCTCTATCCTTCCATCAAACTCACGGCCCAGTGCCTGAAGAAGCAGAGCATAGCGTTCCCGAACATTCGGGTTCCAGCGTCTGGCAGCCCATCCCTCATGGCTTCCTGAATCATCCAGCATTCTGACAGCTCCCCCACCGAACTCGGGAGCCAGCAGATAGTCGGGTACCGGCAGCCGGGTTGGCATAAAGGTGGCGTCCTGAAGCTGAATAAAGAGTTTTTTACCGTGGCTTTCAAGGTATTCAAGGTCGGCAAGTACAGCCGAGAAGTCATACTCTCCCTTTCGGGGTTCCAGCTCCCGCCAGGAGTACATCAGCTGTGCCCCATCAAAGCGGGGTACAGCCAGAAAAGCGTGGCCTCTGATTTTCTCACGGTCCCGGGCAAAGTAGACATAGTGGCTGATTCTGTCATCCTCTGCAATTCGCTGGGGCTCATCGAGAAATTCTTTGTAGGCTTCCTTATAACGGTCGGCTGGGTTCTGCCATCCAGATTGGGAATAGAGTGGTTGGAGAGAAAGAAGAAGCAGAAGGCATAAATCAAAGAGTTTCATTATTTCTCCGGTGTTGCCTGCCTGTCGGGATACCGTCCGGGTGCCGGCAGTAAGCAGCCCGGACAGACAGAATCTTATTCGGGCCCGATAACGGTACCGGTAAAATCTCTGTCGTAGAAGATGTTCTTCAGGTTATCAAGGTCACGGCCGTCGGCGGCGATCACCTTGAGCTTCATCTCCCGGGCCTTCTTTGTTGCCACGGGGTCGAAGGGGGTGTTCTTTCCGGGGGTCCAGCTGTCGCCGCACATTTCCTGGTACTCCGCCCAGCTCAGGCTGTCCAGGGGAACTGCCGAGGGGTCAAGGTTGGGGTCTGCGGAGTAGACCTTCTTTATATTGGAGAGATTCAGAATGGTTGAGGCTCCGAAATTCTCGGCCAGTAGAACCGCATCGTAGTCTGTGGAAAAACCGGGCTTCCATCCGGCGGCCACGAGGACTCTTCCCTTCATCTCTTTTATCACTGTGGGGTCTGTAACAACAGGGTCCTGACACTCATCACCCATAACGGCCTTCATCAGCTGTGCATTCAGACGGGTGGCCATAATTCCGATCCAGTCCAGTTCATCCTCAACCGCATCGGGATCGGTTTCTCTGTAGGCTGTCTGATACTTACGCGCCGGGGCACCGCCGCCTATGATCAGAATAAGTTTACGTGTGCTGTCTTCATTCAGCCATTCCAGAAGAAAATCTCTCATCTTTTTCAGGAAATCCGTATCGATAAGTTCCGGGGCAACGATGGAGCCTCCCAGATCAAGTATCTGAATATTGTTCAAGTCAATCCTCCCTGGGCGGGTATTTCCTCTTATGGTAATACAAAATCCGCTTTCCGGGGACTTATATTAAGGATCCCCGCCGGATTAGTGAAGTCCTGAAAGTATATCCTGAGGAAATTAGCTTTACCTTGACAGTTCCCTGTCTAATCGGGGTATATTACAGTGTATGAGAAGAGTAATAGCAGGACTTTTTCTGCTCCTTGCCGGAGTAGGGTCCATAGCAGCCCAGGAAACGGCTGAAAGATATTTCGACAGAATTTCTGATTTTTATGCAGGTCTCAACGACTATGAGGGAGATCTTGTGATTACAAAGGGAAGTGTGGAGCAGGTTGCCAGAGTCTCCTACAAGAACCCCGGCAGGATGAGACTGGACTTTTCCAAGCCCGAAGGTCAGGTGATCAACGTAAATCAGGAGACCCTTGAGGTCTATATTCCCGAGTACAGAGTTTCCTTTGTTCAGAACCTGAGAGGGGAGTCTAATCCCAACCTGGCCACCATGGCCAACTCTGAAGGTCTGGCACTGATGAAGAGAAACTACAGCATCGCCTATCTGACGGGTCCCTCACCTGTTCCTCTGGACGAGGGATCTGAAGAGATGGTTGTCAAACTGAGACTCAACTGGCGGACTACCAGCGAGGGATTCAGGGAACTCTATCTTGCCATTGGAGAGAACAATCTGATCCGCAGGATAGAAGGGGTTACTCCTACACAGGACCGGGTCATTTTCAATTTTACGAATCTGCAGATCAACAGGGATATCCCTGATGCCCGTTTTGAGTATAAGAGTCCCCCCGAAGGGAATACAATTGAGAACTTTCTATTTGAACCGGTAAGCTGAGGTCCCAATGAAATCCATAGGTGAAACACTAAGAGAAGCCCGCGAGCAGAAAGGGGCGACAGTCAAACAGATCTCCCAGGATATTAATATTTCCAGAGAGTATCTGACCGCCCTGGAGGAAGAGACATTTGATATCTTCCCTGCAGAAACATACCTTCTGGGATTTCTTAGGAACTACTCGGAGTATCTTGGACTGGACGTGGAGAAATCCATCGCCCTCTACAAGAATTACAAGATCAGCGAGGAGCCGGCTCCCCTGGAGGAGCTTGTAGGTCAGTCCCGCGGGCCCAGTACCGTGCCTGTGAGGCTGATCGTTATTATTCTGGTTCTGGCCCTTCTCGGTGCCGGAGGGTGGTTCGGTGCTCAGTACCTGATGCAGGATCGTCCGGAAACCGAAGAGGCCGCTCCCGCCCGTGTGGGTGTTGAGTACCGGCTTGATGAGAGTGAGGCTGCATGGAAGCTGCTGACCGGAGATAAAATTCTGATCTCCTATGAGGGCGGTGAGATGCAGATGGCCGTAACCCTGGAAGATTCAAAGCTTCTGATTCATCCCGTTGGCGGTGGTCAGGAACTCTCCCTTCTGGCGGGTGATGAGAAGATTCTCCCCGGAGGCGATGGTATCCCCGTTGTGGGCTTCCGTCTGAACTCCATTGATGATTCAGGTGCCCTTCTGGCGGCGACCAGAACCGATGTGACTGTGGCCCAGGCGGCCGAAGTAAGTCAGGAAATACTTCCTGCCCTTCCCATTATGGAGGGAGAAGAGACAATACTCCTTGCCGGCCGGGATGAACCCGGAGACTTTACACTGAATGCTCAGTTCAGCGGGTATTGTCTGTTCCGTTATCAGGTTGATAACGGTGATATTGTTGAAAAATACTACCGTAGCGGCGAGAGAATCCGTCAGGATGCGACAGAGTCCCTGATGATAGGCTATTCATCGGGCGGTGCGGTAGCCATGAGAGTCTCCGGTGTCAATGTGACTTCCGGCGCCGCCGGTGAAGTCGCGGTAAAATTAATACAGTGGGTGAAGAATGATGAAGGAAAATTTGACCTCGTCCTCTTCCCTGTCCAGTAAAACCTTTTATGTAGAGAATCTTGGTTGTTCTAAAAATCAGGTTGATGCAGAAACCATCATTGCGGCGCTGAAAGCCGCAGGGTGGGAGTACTGTGACAGTCCGGACAGGGCTGAGTTATTGATAGTCAATACATGCGGATTTATTCAGTCCGCCAAAGAAGAATCCATACAGAGTATATTTGATCTCAGAAAGGCCTATCCCGACCGAAAGGTTCTGGCTGCAGGATGCTTCGCGCAGAGATATAATGAAGAGCTTCTGGATATGATTCCCGAGCTCGACGGAGTCTTTGGAAACAGGGCTCCCGTGAAGATCCCGGATATGCTTCCGGGTGTGCTCCAGGGTGAAAAACCCGTCTATGTTCCCGAGGCTGACCTCAGTACTCCGGCCAGGACAGATTTTTTCGGTTTCAAGGGCTCCGCCTTTGTAAAGATTGCAGAGGGCTGCAACAACAGATGTAAATTCTGCGCCATCCCCCTGATCAAGGGTGATCTGGACAGCCGTCCCATGGAAGATATCCTCACAGAGATCAAGAGTCTGGTGGATAACGGCATCTTTGAGATCAATCTGGTGGCACAGGATCTGGCCAACTATGGCTTGGACAAGGGGAAGAGGCAGCTTCTGGATCTCCTGAAGGGAATTTCCGCCATAAAGGGCGAGTTCTGGGTGAGGCTTCTCTATATACACCCCGACCACTTTCCCATGGATGTTCTCTCTCTGATGAAAGAGGACCCCCGGTTTCTCCACTACTTCGATATCCCCTTCCAGCATGGTGATGAGGGTATCCTGAAGAGAATGGGCCGGAAAGGAAATCGTGAGTCTTATTTGAAGCTTATTGAATCTCTGAGAGCCGAGTTTCCCGACGGCGTGATCCGTTCATCCATTATGTGCGGATTCCCCGGGGAGACAAAGCAGAGTTTTGCCGAGCTTAAGAGATTTCTCACCGAGGCGCGCCTCGACTGGGCCGGTTTTTTCAGCTACTCCCGTGAGGAGGGCACCGAGGCCTATAACTACAGAGGCGCTCTTGGCACAAAGCTGGCGGCGAAAAAGACAGAGAAACAGAAAACCGAGCTGGAAGAACTGCAGCAGCAGATCTCCGAAGAACAGATGGACCGCTTTGTGGGCCGCGAACTGACTCTGATCGTTGAGGAAGCGGTGGAAGGAGAGGAACTCTACCTGAGCAGATCCTACTTCCAGGCCCCCGAGGTGGATGGTCTGGTCGTACTCCGTGCCGAAGGTCTTGAGCCGGGGCAGATTGTCCGGGCAAAGATCATCAGGCGAAACGGTGTTGATCTTGAAGCAGTTCTCCTTGAGAATCCAGCAGAGCCCCGGACCGGGACTCTGGCGTAAGCAGGAGAAGATGTGAAAGAACCGTCCTGGCTTTCCGAACTCAACAACGAGCAGCGTGAGGCCGTTCTTCATGAAAAAGATCCTCTTCTGATTCTGGCGGGTGCCGGGTCGGGCAAGACCCGGGTGGTTACCACCAGAATCGCCTACCTTGTGGAGAAGCTGGGCTTTAATCCCTGGTCCATTCTGGCGGTGACCTTTACCAACAAGGCCGCTGCCGAGATGAGGGAGAGGGTTCAGTCCCTGGTCCCCGGTGCAGAGGGGGCGATGATCCGGACCTTTCACTCCTTCGGTGCATGGATGCTCCGGCGGAACGGCGCTCCTCTGGGACTGAAATCCAGTTTTTCAATCTATGATGACGATGATGTAATCGGTCTGTTAAAGACCCTTTTTGAACATCTCCCCCGTAATGAACTCCGCCTGATCGCCCGGAACATCTCCCGGGCCAAGGATGAGTGTCTTACTCCCGATGATTCCCTGGATCATATCTCCGCGGACCATGACTTTCCAGCCCAGTACAGGGCCTATGAGGATCGTCTGAGGGAGATAGGAAATGCCGATTTCGGCGACCTTATCTCTCTCTCGAAGCGTCTTCTGGAGGAAAATCCTGAGATAAAGACCCGTCTCCAGCAGCGCTTTCAGGTCATTCTGGTGGATGAGTACCAGGACTCCAACAGGGCCCAGTTTCAGCTTCTCAAGGAGCTGGTGGCTCCCAATACCTGGCTCTGCGTGGTGGGTGATGACGATCAGTCCATCTACCGTTTCCGGGGGGCCGAGGTGGAGAATATTCTTGGCTTTCAGGACCAGTTTCCCGGTACCCGGGTAATCAAGCTGGAAGAGAACTACCGTTCCACCGGCCATATTCTGGCTGTAGCCTCGGAGGTTGTGGCCAACAACAAGGGACGCCTGGGCAAGAGCCTCTGGACCCGGCAGGAAGAGGGGCTGAAACCGGCCCTGGTCTATCTGTCGGATCAGAACGAAGAGGCCGAGTATATCGCCGGTCAGCTGGCCGACGGCAACTGGTCGGGCACCGCCATCCTCTACAGAACCAACGCCCAGTCCCGGCTTTTCGAACAGGTCTTCCGGAAGCACAATATCAGCTACCGCCTGGTGGGAACCACCAGTTTCTACAGCCGGGAGGAAGTAAAGGACTCCCTTGCATACCTGGGTTTTCTGAGCAACCCCGCCGACGAGGTGGCTTTCCGCCGTCTTATCAACAAACCCTCACGGGGCATCGGCGCCGTCTCATTAGGCAAGATCCTGAAAGGGGAGGGAGGAACTCTCGTTTCCGTCAACCTGGAGGATGCCCTGAAGGAATCAGAGGGAAAGATCCGCGGCAAGGCGGGGAAGGGAGTCAGCTCCCTGATCGCTCTTCTGGATAAAATGAAGGAGATTATGCCTGCCCAGGAGAACCTGGGGCAGTTTCTCAAGGAGCTGATTACCGAGACCGGTCTTCTTGACCACTATCGGGAACAGGATCGTGTGGAGAGCAGTCAGAGGGTTCAGAACCTGGAGGAGCTTGTCTCCGCCGCCAGCGACTACCCCTCCAACGCCGAGGGGCTTGCAGAATTTCTGGAGCTTATCGAGCTGGACCAGGCTTCGCTTGAAGAGGAAGAGAATGATATTAACAGGGTTACCCTGATAACAATGCACAATACAAAGGGTCTGGAATACGACCGTGTCTTTATCACCGGCATGGAGGAGGGGCTCTTTCCCCGTGGTGCCGAGTACGACGATGAGGACGAGATCGAAGAGGAGCGGCGTCTCTTCTATGTGAGCATCACCCGGGCCCGAAAGGATCTGACCCTGACATCCTGCCGGAAGAGGATGCTCTACGGGCGGACCGAACAGGCCTCGCCCAGCCGTTTCCTTCAGGAACTACCCGAGGATCATATTGTGGTCAAGGGAAATGCGGCACAGGGTGCTGCGGCGGGAGCCGTACCCGGTTCTGAATGGCCACCGGGTACGAGAATCTATCATGAAGACTATGGAGTGGGCGAAGTGATCCGTAATATGGAAAATTCCGGTCACCTTGTGATACAGGTGGCCTTTGAAACAGGCCATTCAATGACCTTTTTACCCGAGTTTTCGGGATATCAGCTTGAGAAACTTGGAGGCGGAGATTGGTACTGACATCGGAAGAAAAGAAGAATCTCAGATTGCTGCCGACAATCAGGCGGGCCAGAGACTATCATCTCTACGACCCCTCGGGCCGGCGTATTCTGGACCTCTATCTTGACGGAGGACGGGCCTGGCTCGGTCACCGTCCGGAAGGGGTATCCCTGCAGCTGAAGAACTCCCTGAGCCGTGGCGTCTATGCCCCCTATCCCTCGACCGAAGAGGCAAAGATGCTCAAGGCCGCAAAAGCCCTTGCCCTGACTGTCGCCGCTGCCGAAGCCGTCGACCCGGCCGCCGGAGCAGTTTTCGGCGGAAAGCTCAAGGCTGCATACTATGCCCCGGGTTCGAAAGCTCCCGAGGACGCCGGACTGGGGGAAGCCCATGACCCGCTGATGCAGATGGGGGATGAGGGTGAAAGGTTCCAGCTCTGGCGTCCCGGCCTCTTCTGGCCTTCTGAGGCGGAAGTTATCGAGATTCTCATTCCCCTGCCCGGAATCGATACCGGCAGAATCCTGGTATCAATCGCGGAGCTTCCCGAGGGAGATCTTCCCTCTGCTGTACTGGCTTCCGCTGTCAGCCGGACCCTGTGGTCTTTGATTACGATGCTGGAGAAAGAGTTTGCTATGGCTGCATCCACCGTCCATTACCGGAAGCCGAGAACCTATTCTGTACCTGAGACTCAGGATTTTACGGAGGTTCTGCCTGGACGCTGGAAAAAAGTATCCTGCTATTATCTATGGGACGGGAATGCCGAAGATTATAATGAACTCTTCAGAAAGGCCCTGGAGGCGGGAGTCCTCCTGCCGCCATCACCGGCTTATCCCTGTATAATACCCGGAGAGCTGACAAGCGGAGACCTGGCCGCCCTGAAGAAGATTCTCTAAAAGGAAGGTTTCCTGCGATATGAGTCCTGCATCAATGCTAATCGGACGGGCTGCTGTCAGTTTTCTGGCCTCCTTTCTGGCCATCTGGGTCTGGTCCCGGACAAGAGAGGAGTCATGGCTCTTCATTATTACGGGAATTCTGGTCTCCTTTGTGGTGCTGATTATTGAAATCCTCTCCACCTTTGGAATTCTGCCCTACAGTCCCGATGCTTCAGGGGCACTGCCTCTCTGGCTGGCTCTATTGGAGATGTTTCCCTATCTCTGCTATGCACTGGGGCTGGGGTTTTATCTCTACCGGAACCGTCGGTTCTAGCTTTTCAGGGCACGAAACTGCCCCGTAAGGGCCTTTTCGGCAGGGTAGACAAATTTTTCTAAACTCTTTTCTTGTATTGAATTCCTTATTGACAACTTTTACGGATTGTGTGAATATTACGAACCCGTTACGACTATATAAAGATCCTTTGAATAAGGTAGAAGAAAAGAATGAAAACAATATTTGTTAAACCAAATGAAATTGAGCGTAAATGGTTCCTTATCGATGCAGCTGGTCAGCCTCTTGGTCGTGTGGCTGTTAAGGCCGCTGAAATCCTTAGAGGAAAGCATAAGGCGCTCTACACCCCCCATCAGGAAGTAGGGGACTACGTGATCATCGTGAATGCCGCTGAAGCTGCGCTCACCGGAAACAAGAAAGCTGACAAGATGTACTATCGTCACTCAGGTTACCTTGGTGGACTGAAGTCTGAAAACTACGACAAACTGGTTTCCAGAAAGCCCACCGCTCCCATGGAAAAAGCTGTTAAGGGTATGCTCCCCAAAGGAACACTCGGAAACAAGCTTTTTACAAACGTCAAAGTGTATGCCGGTGCGGATCACCCCCATGCGGCACAGCAGCCTGTAAAGATCGAGATGTAAGGGAGAGGAACAGTGATTAAGAATCTTGCACACGGTACCGGAAGAAGAAAAACAGCTACTGCCCGCGTTTATTTTAGACAGGGTAAAGGCGAAATCGTTGTCAATGGAAAAGCCATTTCTGAGTTTTTTCCCATTGAGCAGCAGGTAACAATGATCAAGGAACCCCTGGTGGTTACTGACACTGCAGATAAGTACGACATTCTGATTACAGTCAGAGGTGGTGGAATCACAGGTCAGGCTGGTGCTTGTCGCCATGGTATCTCCAGAGCTCTCGTAGAGCTGGACGAAACCAACAGACCCGCACTCAAGGCCAACGGTTTCCTCACAAGAGACCCCAGAATGGTCGAAAGAAAGAAGTATGGACAGAGAGGAGCCAGAAGAAAGTTCCAGTTCTCAAAACGTTAATCTTTCTATTGCTTCATTGCAGAAGAGGAGCTCAGGCAGAGAGACTATTACGGTCTCTCTATCAGACGGCTCCTCTTTTTTTATACCCCTTCCCCTTCCAGAGGGCTGGGCAGCCGGCTATGTTCTGGAAGAGGAGGAGTATCAGCATCTGAAGGAAGAGGACTCCTATGTGAGGGGGAAGGAGTGGGCCGCGTCCCGCCTGGCCTCCCGGGAGGACTCCTCCGGCAGGATGGTGCAGAAACTGATGCAGAGAGAGTACTCCTCCTCCGTCGCAAGGCGGATTGTTTCAGATCTGACGGATCTGGGGTTTCTTGATGATGCCCGGTTTGCAGAAATCTGGATCAGGGAGAGGCTCCGCTCACATCCCGAAGGTCCCGATGCCCTACTGGCAGGTCTTCTGAACCGGGGAGTTCCCTCGGGCACTGCAAAGGAAGTTATTGCCGAAAGCGTCACTCCCGATGACGTGGACTGGGCTCTTGAAAGGGCCATCGCCAAAGTCTCAACTCCCTCTGTCACCACCGGTGAGGCTCCTGAAGAGCTTAGTGACAAACAGATCAGAACCCTGATGAGACGGGGATTCTCCTATAATTCCATTAAAAAGAAATTGAACCGTGACAACGGCAGTTAAATCTGTCTATAATAAAAGTGAACAATGTGAGCACCGCTCATTGGTGATTCTGAGCCTCAATGCAGAGTAGGAGTGATTTATGGCAGATGAGAAGGTTGTTCTCGTCGTTGAAGATGAAGATGCAATTAGACTGACCCTGAGAGACTATCTGATCAGAAAGGGTTACAAGGTCTGTGTTGCATCAGACGGCGTAGGCGCCATTAAACAGCTTCTGGATAATCCCGATATCGAGATAATCGTAACAGATTACCGCATGGATATTCTGGGCGGTGACTACTGGGTCAAGTTTCTTGACAGATACTGCGGAGACAAGGAGGTCTTTATTACCAGCGGTTTTCTGCGGCCCGAGTTTCCGATTCCCTTCAAGGTCTTCTATAAACCCTATGATTATGCCGATCTGGAAGCAGAGCTGGCATCGATTTCCTGCTCCTGACCATACCGGGATATGAATACAGCGGTCAGGGTCAGGGTCTACGGCAGGGTTCAGGGAGTGGGCTTCCGCTACTATACTGTCAGACAGGGGCGCAGCCGCGGTCTGGCGGGGTGGGTCCGTAATGAGTCTGACGGGACCGTCCTTGTCCACCTGCAGGGGCCAAGGGATATTGTTGATGAGATGTGCCTGTGGCTTGAGAAGGGGCCTTCTTCGGCCAGAGTCGAAAGAACGCAGCTGACTCCCTCCTCCATTGATCCCAATCTGTTTGATTTCGATATTGATTACTGATTAAGAGCGGATTATATCCGGGCAAAATAAAAACCGGAGCACAGGCCCCGGTTTTTATGTCATGAGGGGATCTGCCGGACTCTGTCGTCTTTGGCGATGAGATCCCGGTCAGAAAGTGCTATCTTTTAATGCTGTAGAAAGCGTCCCAGCCGGCATAACTGGATCTTCCTTCCAGATCATCCTCGATACGCATCAGCTGGTTGTACTTGGCGACTCTGTCGGAGCGGCTCATGGAACCGGTCTTGATCTGTCCGGTTTCCAGGGCAACTACCAGGTCGGCAATGGTTGTGTCTGAGGTTTCACCGGAGCGGTGGCTGATAATGGCTGTGTATCCGGCCTTCTTGGCCATCTCAACGGCTTCGTAGGTCTCTGTCAGGGTACCGATCTGGTTAACCTTGATAAGGATGGAGTTTCCGATTCCCTTTTCGATTCCCTCTTTCAGACGGACAGTGTTGGTAACAAAGAGGTCGTCACCCACAAGCTGTACCTTTTCGCCGATCTTGTCGGTCAGTACCTTCCAGCCGTCCCAGTCGTCCTCGTTCATACCGTCTTCGATTGAGATAATGGGGTAGCGCTCGCACCAGTCGGCCCAGAAGTCGGCCATCTGTGTACTGGTCAGCTTTTCACCTGTAGACCATTTCAGCTCGTAGATATAGGAGCCGTCGGCCTGTTTTTCACTGAACTCGGAAGAAGCGGGGTCAAGAGCGATCATTACGTCCTTGCCGGGTTTCAGTCCCACACCCTCTACGGCGTCCATGATAAATTTCAGAGCTTCTTCATTGGACTTGAAGTTGGGGGCGAATCCTCCCTCGTCTCCTACGGCTGTAGAGAGTCCCGCATCCTTTAAGAGGGATTTCAGTTTATGGAAGATTTCGGCAATCCAGCGGACCGCTTCCCTGATGGAGTCGGCGCCAACGGGCATAACCATAAACTCCTGGAAGTCGACGGAGTTGTCTGCATGGCTTCCGCCGTTTATGATATTGGCCATGGGAACGGGGAGCAGGTTGGAGTGGTAGGTTCCCAGGTATTTGAAGAGATCGATTTCAAGATGCTGTGCGGCAGCGCGGGCTGTAGCCATGGAAACACCGAGTATGGCATTGGCTCCCAGCTTGGCCTTGTTGTCTGTACCGTCCAGCTCAATCATGGTTCTGTCCACATCGACCTGATTCAGTGCGCTTAAACCGATTACGGCATCGGCAATAACTGTATTGACGTTCTCAACGGCCTTGAGTACACCCTTTCCAAGGTAGCGCTTCTTGTCACCGTCTCTCAGCTCAACGGCTTCATGGACTCCGGTGGAGGCCCCTGAAGGTACTGCAGCTCTTCCGAATGAGCCGTCTGCAAGCATAACATCCACTTCAAGAGTGGGGTTTCCTCTTGAATCCAGAATCTCCCTGGCCTCTACATATTCTATCGTGTCCATCGATTACTCCTTGACTGAAAAGGAGCTGTTGATTTTTCAATGCCATTGAAAACTCCTTTTCACTATTAAAATATGGCAACTGTTTCCGCAAATGTCAAATCTGCAGGGTTAAATTCATATGAGATAAAATATGATATACTAACTATGATAGTCAATGCTATCTAAATACTTTCTTGACCTGAATGAAGCAGGCACACTAAAATGACGGCATGAAATACTCCAGGCTTATCGGAAAAACGGGACGCAAGGCCGCCTCAGGCGGTCAGAGCGGTGCTTCTCTGGAAGGGTATACCCTTCTTCTGCGGGGTGGATTTGTTCATCTGCTGGGGCAGGGGCTGATCAGCTATCTGCCACTGGGGATGAAGGTCGTGGACAAACTCAAAGGCCTGATTGCCGAAGAGATGACGGATCTGGGAGGAGAGGAGTTTCTGGCTCCCATGGTGAACCCTCTTGCGATCTGGAACAAGTCCGGGCGCAGCGGAATGCGGGACAATCCCCTTGTCACCTTCAAGGATGCCCGTGGAAGAACCCTGGTTCTGGCTCCCACCCACGAGGAGGCGGCAGTGGAGCTGATCCGTTCGGCGGTAAGCTCCTACCGGGACTTCCCCATATTTATCTATCAGTTTCAGAGCAAATTCCGCGATGAAGCCAGGGCCAGACTGGGCCTTGTAAGAGCCAAGGAGTTTATTATGAAGGATGCCTACTCCTTTCACAGGACTGCGGCGGATCTGAACAACTTCTTTCCCAGGGTCTTTAATGCCTACAGGAGGATCTTTGAGCGTTGTTCCGTTCCTGTGATTCCGGCGGAATCGGGAGTGGGAATCATGGGCGGCTCACGGGCTTACGAGTTTCTCTATCCCCATCAGCAGGGCAGGGATGTGGTTATGATCTGCCCCGACTGCGGATACCGGGCAAACCGTTCTGTGGCCATCGGCGTAAAGAGCAGTCAGCCCGAGGCTCCCAGGGGCCTGACCCGGGTGGAAACCAGCGAATGCTCAGAGCTGGAGTGCCTGTCTACACAGCTGGATCTGCCCTATTCAAAGCTTATCAAACCCAGGGTCTATGAGTCCGACCGGGGGCCTGTTATGGCCGTTGTCCGGGGGGATTACGATGTGTCCATGGACAAGCTTACTTCGGCCCTCGGCTTTGCCCTGGGAAAACCGGCCAGTCGGGAAACTCTGGAACGCTACGGCCTGGTACCCGGCTATATGTCTCCCATCTCCGCGCCCAAGGGAGTAACCGTGATTGTGGATGAGGCTGTGGTGAACAGTCCCAATCTGGTGATGGGTGAAAATGAAGAGGGTCATCACTATATAAATGTGAACTTCGGAAGGGATTTTGATATTCCCCCCAATGCGGACATCGCGCAGCTAAACTCAGGAGACCTCTGCCTTGCCTGCGGAGCCCCTCTCGATTCAAAGAATGCCATTGAGATGGGTAATATCTTTAAGCTTGATGACTTTTATACCAGGGCTATGAACTTCTCCTTTGAGGACGACCGGGGCCGGAAGACCTATCCCCTGATGGGTTCCTACGGCATGGGCATCGGGAGGCTGATTGCCTGCATCGCCGAAAACAACAGGGATGAGCACGGATTAATCTGGCCCCTTGAGCTGGCTCCCTATACTTTCTATTTAATGGGCATCGGCCGATCCATCAGAGTCACCGAGGCGGTGGAGGAACTGGCAGAGGAGCTGGGCGAGCAGAATGTAATAGTGGATGACCGCCTGGAGTCCATCGGGGTAAAATTCCGGGATGCCGCCATTATGGGCATCCCCCTGAGAATCGTTGTGGGCCGCCGTTTCCTTGAAAATGACGAGCTTGAGCTGAAGGACAGAAAGACCAGCAGGAAGTGGTTTATTCAACGCAGTGATCTGAAGAAGGAGCTTAAGAAGTGGAGAGAAGACCATGAAAGGACAGTTTGATCTCACACCTGAGCTTCAGGACCAGATTATTTTTGCCATGGAGAATCAGACGGAAACCTTTCTTCTGGATACAGAAAGTCTCCTGCTCGTCACAGAGGCTCAGATTCCCGAAGAGCGCAGAGAGTACTGTCTGCCTATTCCCGACTGGAACCCCAGTGACGGTTATCAGCTTATGGACAGTTTTACAGGAGTTCTCCGTAATCCCATCTACCGTGAGCGCCTCAGGGCCATCCTGAACTCCGGCCGGGGGGTCTTCAGGGGATTCAAGAACGTTCTCAGAGAGAGGGAGGACCTTGAGAAGGCATGGTTTGCCCACAAGGACCGTGAGATGAAGCGCCGAGTAAGAGCTTGGTATGATGAGCTCTGTGAATACTGGGGTGTGGAGTCTCTGGGAGAGGAGCCCGAGGATATGGAGGACCTTTTTCAGGATGAGTTCTCTATGGAGAGTTTTGCCCCTGCCCGGGGGGAGCTGGAGGACGTTTTCAAGTCCTTTTATGCTGAGCTCTACAGAGAGCTGAGACCCACTCTGACCGAGCATATTCTGGAGCAGTTTTACAGGGGACGCAGAACTCCCGATATAGCCTTCCGGGCTTTGAGTCCCGACGGAAGCAGCTGCGCCTGGCTGACCATGCAGCTGGACAGGGTGGGTGATGATCTTTACGGCACAATCAGCGCTCTCTATGTTCTGCCCGAATACCGGGGCGCCGGAATTGCTTCGGGGCTTCTTGATTCAGTCCTGACTTACGCCTATGAGAATCAGATTCATACTGTGGTGCTTGTTCTGCCTCCCGAAGGGGAGGTTCTCAGGGCCAATCTGGACAGGCGGGGATTTGAAACGGCAGGTCCCTGCATGCTGCTTGATGTTGAACACTGGTTCTACGAGCAGCAGCAGTAACCTTCTTCAGGAAATATCCGAGAATCAGATAAGAGTTTTTCTGTACTCTTCGGCTTCCTCGTGATACTTGTCGAGTTCCGCCATAACCTGATCCACAACATACTGTTTGGGATCCTGCCCTTCGGGAGTTTCGTCTGTTTTTTCCTGTCTGAAGTCCTTGCCTCTTACGGGCTCGGATACTGTGAACAGGAGAACATCCGGATTGAGGGTGTCCTTCTCCATATTGTCTTCCTGGCAGGGAACCAGAAGGTTTCCGTTGATGCTTACAAAGGAGACATAGTCAAAGGCTTTCAGGTAGGTGTAGATCTCTCTAACACCCTTCTTGGAGTCAGGGTCCCAGGGACGGTAGCGGGTTCCCGCGGGGAAAACGACCACCATATTGCCGTGGTACTTGCGGTGAGTCAGTTCCCTCATGGCCGCATGGTTGATGGGCATGCTTACTCTGCGGATCTCAGCCTGTTTCTCGGGATCTTTTTCAGAGTCGATGCTTCTGCTGGGGTAGATGGCGATGGTGTCGTAGGAGTTGGAGAAGGCTGCTGTCAGGGCGCTTGAGGCGGAGAGCTTCATTCCCTGTATGGGGAGCAGGCTTTCGGCCACTTCAGGACCAAGACCTTCTGTTTTTTCTATCATTCTGAAAAGCGCGGGATAATCAAAGTTGCTGTAGTGTTCTATAAGCAGCAGACAGGCCTTTCCATTTTCCGAATATTCATGGAGCTTCTTCAGGTTCTCCACACCCCTGATGGCGCTGCCGGGCTTCCATACCTGCTCGACAAAACTGCCGATAATCTCACGGTTTTTGGGCTCGCCTTCAAGGAAGACATTGTCAGGGCGGATTTCATAATCACCCTTCAGGTTGCTCTGAAGAAGGGCAACCGTTTTTGCAAACTGGTCTATTGAATTGTTCATATCGGGTTATAATGCGCCCATTTGCCTGGTTTTATCAAGTAGAAATTCAATCAACGGCTGTTTCCCGGCACCTTTTTTTACCACTTAGTTATATTCCTCATCAGTAGTTGAAACCTGCGGATTTTTATTGAAAACTACATTAATGAAGGAATAACCGAAAACCGTTCATTTTGGTAGTCTTTCCTGCATTAAGGGGGAATCCGGTCTAAATACTTTTGTATATTAGAAATGTTTTATATAAGGCATACAGGCCGTTTTTATTCATTTTTTAGTTTTTTTGAGATAAATATGGATAAAAATACAATGAAAAACCGTTATGTAAGGGACGTAATCGGTTGAAACCATATATTCAGCTAATAATTATTCGTATCTACATTTAATCTTTATTTTATAAACACGAATTCCACAACATTGACTAATGGTCCAAAGGCTGGTTAAATGTCCTCTGCACAAGATTATTCCCCGCATATATAAGAATTTGTTGTATTGGACAGCATCTCGGATGTGGGGGTATAATTTTCAATTAAATCACGTACAAGGAGAAAGGTAAGTGAAAAAAAGATTATTTCCTGCACTTGCGGCTCTGATGCTTGTTCCCATGCTGTTTATCAGCTGTGGAAACAAGACTGAAGCCGTAACAGAGAAGGCGGCTGAACCTGCTGCCGGTCCTGTTGTTATGAACTGGAACCTGGCTTCCGATCCCAAAACAATCGACCCCGGTCTGAACGGTGCTTCTGACGGTGGAGATGTACTTAGTAATACATTTGAGGGACTTGTCCGCGAAAGAAGCGGTGAAGTTTTCCCCGGAATCGCCAAGAGTTGGGACGTTTCTGAAGATGGAACAGTTATTACATTCCACCTTAGAGAGTCCAAGTGGTCAGACGGTTCCGACCTGACAGCCCATGACTTTGTCTACGGCTGGAAGAGAGCCATGGACCCCGCCACAGCTTCCGAGTACGGCTGGATCTGGCACTACACCAACGTCGTTAATGCCGAAGCTGCCAACAATGGTGAGGTTTCTCTTGATGAAGTTGGAATCAGAGCCGTTGACGATATGACATTCGAAGTTACCCTGTCTGCTCCCACAGACTACTTTGTTTCCCTCACAGCCTTCTATCACTTTATGCCCGTTAAACAGTCTTCCGTTGAAGATCCTGCCGGTGCCGACGGCGCCTGGGCAAGAACTCCCGCACTTGCTGTTTCCAACGGTGCCTTCAAGGTTACCTCTTATAAGGTGGGCGACGGTATGACCCTCGAGAAGAACGAGAACTACTGGAATGCAGATAAGGTTGGAATCGACAAGATCAATGTAAAATTCATCGACGCCGCTTCCACAGCTTACAATGCCTATGTTGCCGGTGAATTCGACTTCCTGAGCAACACATCCATTCCTCCCACAGAAATTCCCAGGCTGATTGCCGAGAACCCCGAGTTTTACGTATTCCCCCTTCTGGGAACCTACTACTATAACTTCAACATGGATCTTGAAATGTGGCAGGATGTAAGAGTCAGAAAGGCTCTGGCCTATGCCATTGACAGAGAAAAGATTGTTGAAGTAACCGCCAAGGGTGAAGTTGCCGCTGCAGGTTTCGTACCTCCCGGATTCCCCGACCACGAAGGAAACGACTTCTTTGAAACAGCCGGAACCTACGGAGTTTCTCTGGACAGCGGATCTGTTGAAGAAGCCAAGAGACTTCTTGCCGAAGCCGGATATCCCAATGGAGAAGGTTTCCCCAAATTTACTCTGATGTACAACACCTCTGAAGGCCACCAGCTGGTAGCTCAGATGGTTCAGGAGATGTGGAAGACCAACCTTGGTATCGAGTGTACTCTCGAGAACCAGGAGTGGGCCGTATTCCAGGACACAAGAAAGCAAGGTGACTATGAGGTTTCCAGAGGCGGCTGGCTGACAGACTTCCTCGACCCCATGGGTCTTCTTGCGATCTTTGTTGACGGAAACGACTACAACGATCCCAACTACAACAACCCCGCCTACAACGCGGCCATGGCCAAGGCTTCCTCCACCTACGGAGCAGAGCACTATGAGGCTCTCTATGAAGCTCAGGATATCCTGATGAACGATATGCCCATCGTTCCTGTGTACCACTACACAGACTACTTCCTCTCCTCTCCCCAGGTTAAGGGATGGGACAGAAGTATGCTTGGAGCTATCGACTTCACAACCGCTACTGTAGTCAGATAATTTTCTATAGTTTGCCCGGCTGCACTCTGCCTTATTGGGGGAGTGCAGCCTTTGTAATGTTTGTTGAAACGTTACCAAAGCCTGGATTTAAAAAACGAAAAATAATGTTTTCAGGCTAATCTTGGCGGCTGCCCGCCGGAACACGATTCCGGATCAAGCTGCCGCATTTAGGAGAACTCTGTATGAGAAACTATTTCGTACGGCGCCTGTTCTATTCGCTGTTGACGGTCATACTGATCGCCACTGTTACTTTTTTTATGATGCACTCCATTCCGGGAGGCCCTTTCACAAGAGAGAAGCCCGTTCCCCCGGAAATCATGCGCGTTCTGAACGAAAAATACAAACTGGACCAGCCTCTGTATATGCAGTATCTGGACTATATGAAGGGTCTTGCCACCTTTAATCTGGGTCCCTCTTTTTCGAAGATCGGTATCACCGTAAATGAACTGATCGTTACCGGATTCCCCGCCACCGCTACGGTGGGCTTTCTCGCCTCTCTTCTTATTGTTGCACTGGGAATCCCCTTTGGAATCATATCTGCCCTGAAGCAGAATAAACCTGTAGACTATTTTGTCATGTTTATGGCGACCCTGGGAGTCACGATTCCCAGCTTCGTTATAGCGACGATGTTTATATACTTCTTTTCCGGAAAACTGGGCTGGGTGCCCCCCTTCGGGCTCTCCTCTCCGGTGAGCTATATCGGGCCTGTGGTGGCTCTGGCGGGGTACTCCCTCTCCTTTGTTACCCGTCTGACCCGCTCCAGCATGCTGGAAGTCCTCAGGCAGGACTATGTAAGAACTGCCCGGGCCAACGGTCTTCGCGAGTGGTCGGTAATCGGTAAACACGCCGTAAAGAACGCTCTGATTCCGGTAATCACCTACATGGGACCCACCATCGCCGCCCTGATGACAGGATCCTTTGTTGTTGAGAAGATCTTTGCCATTCCCGGCATCGGACGCTACTTTGTTGAGTCCGTTAACAACCGGGACTATACGGTCATCATGGGGATCACCGTAATTTTCGCGGCCTTCTATGTGCTGATGGTACTTCTGGTAGACATGGCCTACGCCCTGATCGATCCCCGTATCCGTTTTGAAAAGGAGAGCAAGTAGTTCATGGACTCCAAGCAATTTGAATTTGTCGACAAGAGCGTAAAGGAAATCCCTGAAAAGATGCGCCCCAGTCTGACCTACTGGCAGGATGCCTGGAGGCGGCTGAAAAATCATAAACTGGCCATGATCGGTCTGGCGGGGGTAACCCTTATCGTACTGATCGCCGTCTTCGGCCCCATGTTTACAACACTGTCCTATTCGGATCAGAACCTGGATTACGCCAACGTTCCTCCCCGGATGGATATCTATCAGCTGGATGAGGATCTCTATGTGTTCCTGACCACCGACTACAAGGTCCTTCAGATCTCAAAGGACGGACATATCCTGGGCCGCCTGCCCCGGACTAAGACCGATGCCATCAAGAAGATCTACACCTATGAGTACGAAGGCGAAGCAGTGGCCCTGGACTTCTCGTACAACCTTCTAAAGGACAAGCAGGGTTATCCCTATGACTTCTCCTTCACCTATAAGGGAACCGAGTATACAGAGCCTTATAAGAAGGTGCAGAACAGAACCTATCCCTTCGGAAGCGATATCCTGGGTCGTGACCTGATGGTTCGTGTTATCTACGGTGCCCGGATCTCTTTGACAGTCGCCCTGGTTGCTTCTCTGGTTAACCTCTTTATCGGGGTTGTCTACGGCTCCATCTCGGGATTCGAGGGAGGACGGACCGACGGCATCATGATGAGAATCGTTGATATCCTGAACTCCATTCCCCTGGTTCTTTATGTAATCCTTATTATGGTACTGGTTGGTAACCGCGGCCTCTGGACGATGATTATCGCCCTGGGATCGGTCTACTGGGTTGTTATGGCCCGTCTTGTACGCGGACAGGTCCTCAGCCTGAAGAACCAGGAATTTGTAATGGCAGCAAGGGCCCTGGGTGTTTCCAAGGGACATATCATCTTCCGCCATCTTATTCCCAACGCCCTGGGACCCATTATCGTCTCCATGACCATGATGATCCCCTCGGCGGTGTTTACCGAAGCCTTTATCGGATTTATCGGACTGGGTGTATCGGCTCCCATGGCCTCCTGGGGAACCCTGGCAAACGATGCCCTTCAGGGACTGCTCTCCTATCCCTACCAGCTCTTCTACCCCTCCATGGCCATCGCCCTGACCATGCTCTCCTTTAACTTTCTGGGAGACGGACTGCGGGACGCACTGGACCCGAGACTGAGAAAAGGATAATCAACCATGTCAGATGATATTTTATTAGAAGTAAACAATGTAAAAACCTCATTTTTTACACACCACGGTGAGATACAGGCCGTCCGGGGCGCCTCCTTCAATCTGAAGAAGGGCGGGGTTCTCGGAATCGTAGGGGAGTCGGGAAGCGGCAAGAGCGTTACCGCCCTCTCTATCATGGGTCTGATTGAAGAACCCGGAAAGATCAAGGAAGGGGAGATCCTCTTCGAAGGAAAGGACCTGGCCAAGCTCTCTCAGAAGCAGCTCTCGGACATCCGGGGAAATGATATTGCCATGATCTTCCAGGATCCCATGACCTCTCTGAACCCGGTCTACACCATCAAAAATCAGATGGTGGAGGTTATCCGCCGCCACCAGAAGGTCAGCCGGAAGGAGGCCCTTGACCGTGCCGTTGAGATGCTCCGTCTGGTTGGAATCCCCCAGCCTGAGAAGAGAATAAACAGCTTCCCCCATGAGTTTTCAGGAGGAATGCGACAGAGGGTTATGATTGCCACGGCTCTCTCATGCAACCCCAGGCTGCTGATTGCCGACGAGCCCACCACCGCACTGGACGTGACCATACAGGCCCAGATTCTGGACCTGATGAACGACCTGAAGGACAAGATCAACGCCTCCATTATTATGATTACCCACGACCTGGGTGTTATTGCCGAGATCTGCGATCATATCGTTGTTATGTACGGCGGAACCATAATGGAGCAGGGGACCGAAGAGGATATCTTCTACAATCCCCAGAACCCCTATACAGTGGGACTCCACAAGTCGGTGCCCAAGCTGACCGAAGGGGAGAAGGAACGTCTTGTCCCCATCGAAGGTTCACCTCCCGACCTGCTGCATCCCCCCGCGGGCTGCCCCTTCTCCGGGCGCTGCCCCCACACAATGGAAATCTGCCTTACCGAAAGACCTCCTGTCTTCAAGCTGTCAGAATCCCACTCCTCCACCTGCTGGCTCCTTCACAAGGACGCTCCCCAGGTGGAAAAATATGAGAAAGCTGGAGCCCCTTCATGAGTGATAAAGATGTACTGCTGAAGGTCAACAACCTTAAAAAATACTTCCCCATCCACGGGGGAGGGCTGATCAAGCCCAAAAAGATGCACCTCAAGGCCGTAGACGGCGTCTCCTTTGAAATAAAAAGGGGAGAGACCTTCGGTCTTGTAGGAGAGTCGGGATGCGGAAAGTCCACCACCGGACGGACCATTATCCGCCTCTATGATCCCACCGGCGGTGAGATCAACTTTGACGGCACCGATCTGGCACAGCTTTCCGAGAAGGAGATGAAACCCTTCCGGAAGAAGATCCAGATGATCTTCCAGGATCCCTATGCCTGTCTGAACTCCAGAATGACCGTAACCGATATTATCGGCGAGGGAATTACCACCCACAAGATCGCCTCCGGCGCCGAGCGTCAGGAGAGAATCTACAGTCTCCTGGAGCATGTGGGCCTGAAGAAGGAACACGCCAACCGCTATCCCCATGAGTTTTCCGGGGGACAGAGACAGCGTGTCGGTATCGCCCGAGCCCTGGCCGTGGAACCTGATCTTGTAATCTGCGACGAGCCCATCTCCGCCCTGGATGTTTCCATTCAGGCACAGGTAGTCAATATGATGGAGGATCTGCAGAACGAGATGGGTCTGACCTATCTCTTTATTGCCCATGACCTCTCCATGGTTAAGCACATCTCCGACAGAATCGGGGTAATGTATCTGGGAATGCTTATGGAGGTCTGCGACTCGGAAGAGCTCTACAGGAATCCCCTGCACCCCTATACAAAGGCCCTCCTTTCGGCCATCCCCATTCCTGATCCTAAGATAACCAGGGAGAATAAGAGGGTGGTTCTTCAGGGCGATGTCCTGAGTCCCATTGATCCCCCCGTGGGATGCCGCTTCGCATCCCGCTGTCCCATGGCCCAGAAGGTCTGCCGCGAGGCGACTCCTGTGCTTGAGGAACTGGCACCCGGACACCACGTGGCCTGCCATGTGGTCAAGGGATCTGTCTGATATTGATTTAAAGCCATGGGCCGCTCTTTGGGGCGGCTCTTTTAAATTCAGAAATCCGGCGCTGCCCCCGCCGGACTTTCTCATTGAAAATTAACCGATCTGTTGTACAATCAGATCTATGAACACCCTGATTGCTACTGTTGAAGATGACCTTCCCGTTGCCAAGGGCCTGAAGCTGACCCTGGAAGCCGCAGGATATCAGGTCCGTCACTTTCCAAACGGCGACTCCTTTCTCGATACTCTTCCCGGTCTTTCTCCCTCCCTTCTGCTCCTTGATATCAGGCTGCCCGGCAGGGACGGATTTCAGATCTGCAGGGAGCTGCGGAGCAGGGGCTGCCGCTTTCCCGTTATTATGCTGACTGCCCGAGATGAGGACATGGACAAGATCCGGGGCCTTGAGGACGGGGCCGATGACTATATTGTCAAACCCTACAGCAGCGGCGAGCTTCTCTCCCGTATTCATGCCAGACTGAGGCGCTCCTATGGTGAACTGGCACCTTCGGCTGACAGCGGAAGCTACCTTTTCGGTTCCTTCTCCCTGAGTAAGGAGGGGATGAGCCTGAAGAGGGATGGCCGGGAGATCGATCTGACTCCCATTGAGTACAAGCTCCTCCTCTTTTTTTTGAAGAACGAAGGCCGCATCTTCAACCGCAAGGAGATCCTGGGTTCCGTATGGTCCGCCGAAAACGACTACCATGGCGATGAGAGGACGGTGGATGTTCATATTCGTCACCTGAGAACCAAAATCGAAGAAAATCCCTCCCATCCCCGGTTTTTGAAGACCATTAGGGGGGTGGGGTATAGCTTCAGGTCCGGTGTCGGCAGGTTCTGACCTGCGGCTTTTGACTGCCCCCTGCTGACTGGAAGCCTCTGAGCCGCTTCGATTGAAGACTCCCGCTGTGAGGGCCTATGCCGCCGGCATCACCGATTATTTGAAATGCCACGTCTCTGCTCCTATGATTAAGGATATGCAGGAGAACTATAATATCTGCTTCATCAGCGGAAGACTGGGCGGTATTGACGGTGTCTCCATGGAGGCTGCCAAATGGATCAGCAATCTTGGAACCATGGGCCACAGGATCTTTACCGTAGCCGGTGAGTATCCCCGTCTGAATCCCCGTGTTCCCGACAAGCGGCGACTTCTTATCCCCGCTCTCTCCTTTGACTCAGAGAGGCAGGAGTACTATGAGAAAAGAGTATTTCCCCATCTGGAAGACAGCGAGGCCCACCTCGCAGAGGATGAGCTGCAGCAGCTGAAGGACGAGCTCTGGGAGGAGGGGCTGCAGATCGCCTCGGAGATCTATGACTTTCTCCTGAAAAACAGTATCGACCTGATAATCGCGGAAAATACAAACGCCATGCCCATGACCCTCCTGGGGGCCGTGGCGGTCTACGACCTGACGGAAACCCGTGAGGTGGCGGCGGTCTTTCATCACCATGACTTCTGGTGGGAGAGGAGCCGCTACAGCGACTGTCTTATCGATGATGTACTCCATAAAATTATGCCTCCCGTCAGCATCAGCAACGAGCATGTGGTTCTCTCAAGCTATGCCGAACATATGCTGACCTCAGTAAAGAGGATCAGGCCCTATCTGATTCCCGACTGTGAAAACTTTGAAAATCCCACGGTCCGGGACGAGTACAACGGAAACTTCCGGAAGGACTTTGGATTCTCAGAAGAGGATCTCCTGGTGGTCCAGCCAACAAGAATCGTTCCCCGCAAGAGAATAGAGGACTCCCTTAAGCTCTGCTCTGTTATGAAAAAGAAGTATCCCGACCTGGCAAAGAGGGTGAAGTTTATCGTGACCCTCTATCCCGGGGACGAGGCTGAGTGCCGATATCCTGAAAAGGTGCAGGAAGCCGCCCGGGAAGCGGGGGTTGAGCTCCATCTGATTCATAAAAGAATCAGGCCCGAACGGGAGGTTGTCGACGGGCTTCGCTGTTATACCAATTCCGATGTACTGGTCAATGCGGATATCGTCTGCTATATGCCCCGGTGGGAGGGCTTCGGCAACTCTCTTCTTGAAGCCTTTGCCGCCAGAGTTCCCGTGGTGGTGAGCACCTATCTTGTATATAAAACCGATATCAAGGGCAGCGGTGTGAGGCCTGTTGAGGTCCGGGACCGCTATGACCGGGAGGGAGAACTGATTATTGATGAGAGTACCGTTGATGAGATCTACTCTGTTCTGACAGATCCCGTGGACCGCAGGCTGCGGGTGGACGTGAGCTTCGAGTCGGCATCCCGGGAGTTTGGATTTACAAGGCTGAAGGAGTCTCTCCAGGGAATACTGGTGGCCATGAAAGACGAGATCCACGCCTCTGGAAAGAGGATGGATAAAAGCCGGCAGTCCTACTATGTCTGAGCAGTCTGCCCCTGCCGTCAGGCTGTTCCTGGCAGTCATTTGAGAAAAAAAGTGTTTTTTATTGACAGAATTAATAATAGTAATTATTATCATTAACGGATGAAACATTTAAGAATGACAAACCAGAGAAAGGTGATTATTGATGCCCTCAAGAGCAGCAAGGCGCATCCCTCTGCAGATATGGTTTATGACTATGTAAGGGCCCGTATCCCCAACGTCAGCCTCGGTACCGTTTACAGAAACCTGGAGAGCATGTACCAGAGCAGCATGATTGTGAAAATTGAGACTCCCGGCGGGCAGAAAAGATTTGACTTCAACACAGAACCCCATCCTCACTTTCATTGTGAAAAATGCGGGAAGATTGAGGACGTTCCCTTTGAGCTCCATGCGCCGGTTCCCGATGAGGCCAGCGAGTGGATGAAAAGGCGGGTGATTACCTCATCAACCCTCAATTACAGGGGGCTCTGTGAAGAATGTTCACATATTATTTGACTTAGGAACTTTTGTGTAAATAATATGAAGTAAGTATTGTTCATTTTCGCAGACTGTCCGTTACACCCCTTTAACAAGGTCGGACATCGGCGTATTTAATATTGTTTATCAAGGAGTAAATTTATGGCAAGTCTCAAAGGTACCCAGACAGAAAAGAACATCCTCACCGCCTTCTGCGGAGAGTCTCAGGCAAGAAACAGATACACCTACTTTGTGAGTCAGGCAAAGAAAGAAGGATTTCAGCAGGTAGCCTACGTGTTCGAAGAAACCGCTGATCAGGAGAAAGAGCACGCAAAGCGTCTCTTCAAGCTTCTTGAGGGCGGTGAAGTTGAAGTTACAGCCAGCTTCCCCGCAGGTGTAATCGGCTCTACCAGTGAAAATCTGGCCGAAGCCGCAGCCGGTGAGCACTATGAGTGGACCACCATGTATCCCGAGTTTGCCGTAACTGCCAGAAAGGAAGGATTCGACAGAATCGCCGATATTTTCGAAGCCATTGCGGTTGCAGAAAAGCAGCATGAAAAGAGATATCTCGGACTGAAAAAGCTTGTTGATGACGGAACCTTCTTCGAGAAGGAAGAGGATGTTGTCTGGAGATGCAGAAACTGCGGATATCTCTACGAAGGCAAGAGTGCTCCCGCCGTTTGTCCCGCCTGTGCCCACCCCAGAGCTCACTTCGAGCTACTCGGTGAGAACTGGTAATTTTTTCTCCCGGGTCTGAACTTTAGCGTGCTGAACCCGGGGAACATCAGCATTGAATATTCAAGGAGAAAGATAATGATTGCACAGAACCAGATTTACAAATGCGAAGAGTGTGGAAATATTGTTGAAGTAGTTAATGTGGGAGGCGGAGAACTCGTCTGCTGCGGTAAACCCATGACTCAGATGGAAGAGAAGACAGCCGATTCATCCACCGAGAAACACGTTCCCGTAATCGAAAAGACTTCTGACGGCTACAAGGTAACCGTAGGAAGCACAATCCACCCCATGACTGATGAGCACTACATTCAGTGGATTGAACTGACAGCCGACGGAAAATCCTACAAGGAGTATCTGAAACCCGGTGATCAGCCTGTTGCAGAGTTTTGCGTCAGCGCTTCAAAGGTAAGCGCCAGAGAGTACTGCAATGTTCACGGACTCTGGAAGTCCTGAGTATTTTGATAGATATTTTTCTTGTTTCAAAGGAAAATCTTTCTATAATTGATATTGAAGCTATAAGCATTCGGAGGTAATTAAAATGAAATATGTTTGCGATGTATGCGGTTACATTTATGATCCTGCAGAGGGTGATCCTGAAAACGGTGTAGCAGCTGGAACAGCCTTTGCTGATATTCCCGAGGATTGGGTCTGCCCCCTCTGCGGTGCTGAGAAATCTGATTTTTCACCCAATGAGTAATTTGTATTCTATTTGAAATCTAAGCCGTCCTGAAAAGGGCGGCATTTTTTTTTATATTTTTGCGCTATACTCTTTACTGAAAACGCCAAAAGGAAACCGTCCTGTCGGGCTGCGTAATACTGCAGCGGCAGCTTGAATACCAGAAAACCCGGAGTTAATATGGATTTCTACAGGGTTCTGTCCCGTTTCTATGATGAGATTTTTCCCCTCTCTGCCGAGTGCAGCCGTTTCGTAGCCGGCCATGCGGGCCGTACTCTTCTTGATGCGGGCTGCGGTACAGGAGAACTTGTTCTTGAACTGCAGGGCAGGGGAGTGGATGCCAGAGGCTTTGATCTTGATGAAGGGATGATCCTCTCTGCAGCCTCAACCGCCGCAAAGAGAGGACTGCCGGGAAATGATCTATTTAAAATAGCCGATTTGAGACGGGTGAAAGAGAGCTATCCTTCGGTCAGCTTTGATGCCGTAAGCTGCCTGGGCAACACACTTGTTCATATTCCCTTTGACAAACAGTTTCACTTTCTTCAGGACATCAGGGAGATGCTGAATCCCGGGGGTGTTCTTGTTCTTCAGATTATCAACTACAACACCGTTGTTCATGACAGAGTTCCCTTTCCGGTTATTGAGACGGAGCACTGTCTCTTTACCAGGGATTATGCCGCTGCGGATGACGAAAAAGAACTTCTGTTTCATACGGAACTTGAGGTCAAGGAAACCGGAGAGATATACCGGAATACAATCACCCACTATCCTCTCTATCCCGAGACCCTGATGGCCTCCCTGAGTATGGCGGGTTTTTCCGGTTGGGAGACCTATGGGAGCTATAGGGGAGAGATAGCCGGTGAGGGCAGGCTGCCCCTTATTGTAACAGCCCTCCGGGACTGATTAAGCCTTTTTTTTATTCACCACAGGGCATAAAAACAGAAATTTCCGCATTTTGTGCCCCGGGATGCCGGTTAGTTTACTTTTCAGCTTATCTGAAGGCTCTTCTGGGCCTCGAAGCGCAGCAGATGGTCGCAAAGTACTATGGCGGCCATCGCTTCCATTACAGGGACAATACGGGGACAGATAATGGGGTCGTGACGGCCCTCTGTTACAATATCCACCTCTTCACCCTTCATATTGACAGTTTTCTGGGGGGCTGAGATGGAGGCGGTGGGTTTCACCGCCGCCCGGAAGATAATCTCCTGGCCTGTGGATATCCCCCCGGTGATGCCTCCGGCATGGTTTGTTACAAAGCCCTCGGCGGACATCTCATCGTTGTGTTCGGTGCCGAACATAGAGGCAACACCAAAGCCCTCGCCGATTTCAAAGCCCTTTACGGCACCGATGGAGAGGATTCCCTTTCCAAGGTCCGCTTCAAGCTTGTCGAAAACCGGTTCTCCGAGGCCCGCGGGAACACCGTTGATCCGGCACTCGATAATGCCTCCGGCGCTGTTGCCCTCTTCCTTCAGTCTCTCTATGACCTTGACCATCTTCTCCGCCGCCGCAGGATCGCAGGCGCGCATGGGGTTTTTCTCAATCTGCTCGGGTACATAGCTCTCGCAGCTGATACCCGCCGCCGCCTTTGTATAGGCGGTGATAGTTATGCCCCTATCCTTCAGAATCTTCTTGGCTACGGCGCCGGCTGCCACACGTCCGGCGGTCTCCCGGCCAGAAGCCCGGCCGCTGCCCCGCCAGTCACGGAAGCCGTACTTTTTGTGGTAGGTATAGTCAGCATGTCCCGGGCGGTACTTGTCCAGAACATCATTGTAGTCGCTGGAGATTGTGTTGGTGTTGTGGAGGATCATCATCAGGGGGGTACCGGTTGTTTTATCCTCGAAGGTTCCGCTCTGAATGCTTACTTCGTCGCTCTCCTTTCGGGGAGTGGTCAGGTCAGACTGCCCCGGTTTGCGGCGGTCCATTTCCGGCTGGATATCCTCCTCTGTGAGGGGAACTCCCGGCGGAACGCCGTCCACGATAACACCCACACCCTTGCCGTGGGACTCTCCGAAGGTGGTGATTCTGAATGCAGTACCGAAACTGTTACCCGCCATAAATGCTCCTGATCACCTGGACCAGTTCATCGGCCGTCTGCCTCTGATCCAGATTGTGTATATTGATTATATGGTCGCCCTGTTCAATCAGGGTCGCTCTTCTCTTCTTGTATAACTCTCCAAAGGCCTGCCGGGGATCTCCCGTATCCAGGAAGGGAGGGATGCCGTTCCGGATAATCCTCCGGTAGAGGACCTCTTCCTCTTCATCCAGAATCAGAATGGAAGCATCGTGTTTTTTCAGCAGCTCCAGGGCCCTGGCATTTTCCAGGGTACCCCCTCCCAGGGCCAGGATCTTTGTCCCGTCGGGATCACAGCCGTCCAGATACTTCTGCAGGGCCAGGGTTTCCTTGTCCATAAAGGCCTGGGCACCCTTCTCTCTGTACCACTTTCTGATGGTCCACTTGTAGGGGAGTTCCATTAATATCAGATCATCCAGGTCATCAAAGGGAAAATTGAGACGTACCGAAAGATTCTTTCCGGCCGTTGATTTTCCAGTGTGTTTGATGCCTCCCAATACGATTACCGGCATGGTCTGTATTTTTTCAAACACCGGAGTAAAAGGCAATACCAAAGTTAATAATAAGCAGTGCTAATACGTAATAATTAAATGCCGATAATAAGTACATCAGATCAAAAGGCGGCTTTTTGCTGAGAAACTGCCTAAATACTGTGAAGGAGTTCAAAATGAAATCGTACAGCATCAAGGGAACTGCAGGGCGAAAGGATGTTCTGGAAGTCCTTAGAGAGAGTAAAGAAGGTTATCAGGTCAAAATTATCAGAGACAGAAGCGGATGGATGGAAGAGAAGAAGGAGTTTATGCCCAAGGAGCTCTTCGAGACCTGCCTGCGTACTGAATACCTCACCCCCATCTCACTCTGATCGATAAGGCTATTTCATAAAGTAAAAACCCGGCTGTCCGCAAAGGAGCCGGGTTTTATTTTGGTCTGGGCATTTATCAGCCGCTCCCTGCCCGGGGAAACCGCTACTCCGCCTCTTCCGGCAGGTCTTCTGATTCCTCAAAGATCTGCTCATACCAGAAGAGAATCTGATCCTGCAGTTCCTTTACTCCGTCTTTTTTAACAGAGGAGAGAGTCTGCAGGCTCCAGGGAATGGTGAGGCCGCGAAGAGCCTTGTTCATTTCGGTTACAGTCTTCTTCCTGGCACCGGTTTTGAGTTTGTCCGCCTTGCTCAGGACAATATGTACTTCCCGTCCTCCGGCAACCGCCAGATCCAGCATGGCCCTGTCGATCTCGGTCAGGGGGTGACGGATATCCATCACAATAATTATTCCCGCCAGGCACTCTCTGTTGAGGATGTAGTTGGTCATCTCCTCTTCCCAGCGCTTCTTCTCCTTTGGGGGAACCTTGGCGTATCCGTAGCCCGGGAGGTCGGTTATATGAAGGTAATCGTTGACCTTGAAGAGGTTGATATGCTGTGTCTTACCCGGCACAGAGGAGGTCTTTGCCAGGTTTTTACGGTTGGCCAGGGCGTTCAGGGCACTGGATTTACCCGCGTTGGAGCGACCGGCAAAGGCAATTTCCATTCCCCTGTCCGCGGGGAGGCTCTTTACATAGGCGGCGCTCTTTACAAATTTGATCTTGTTAAAGTTGATTTTCACTCCGCCATAATAGCCGAAAAGAGGCATGAAATGTAAGTGCAGGCTTTGTACAGATTTCAAGAATAGTTTATTATCAAATCTATGAAGATAAAGATGAATACGGTCTTTTTGGGCATTCTGACCCTGATTGCCCTTGGAGCCGTTCTCCACGTGGTTCAGGCTGTCTTTCTGCCCCTGGTTATTGCTATCCTTTTCTCCTTTATTCTGACCCCTCTGGTTACTCACTTCAACAAGAGAATTTCAAGGACCCTGGCGGTGCTGCTGGTGATCCTGATCCTGATGGTCTTCCTCTATGTGATCGGATGGTTCTTCTACACCAGTATCTCATCCTTTATCTCGGTATTCGGCTACTATCAGGACCGCTTCGGCATCATATTGAACGAACTGGTTCATCGATATAATCTTCCGGAAGATATTCTGGATATTATGGAATTTTCCCGGGGACTGAGGTCCAGTGTCTACAACCTCTCCCTCTCATTTGTAAGTTTTGCCGGACAGCTGGTTATTGTCCTCTTCTTCGTGGTCTTTATGCTTCTTGAGAATCCACTCTCCGAGCGGAAGATCAAGATGGCCTTTCCGAAGCTCAGTGTCCAGACCAGGCTGGCGGCGATAATCAAGAAGATCAACACACAGATCGCCCGCTACCTGACAGTGAAGCTGGGAATCAGCACGGCCACCGGAATTATAGTGGGAATCACCCTCTACTTTATCGGCCTGGACTTCTACATCATGTGGGGATTTCTGGCCATTCTCTTCAACTTTATACCCAATATCGGTTCCACATTTATTATGCTGGTAACGATACTGATGTCTTTTATTCAGTTCTACCCCGACTGGAACCCCATTCTGGCTACCCTGATCACAATGCCCCTTATACAGATGGTGCTGGGAAACTTTCTGGACCCCAAGCTCCAGGGCAACCAGTTAGACCTCTCTCCGGTGATTATTCTGGTCTCCCTGGTTTTCTGGGGATGGATCTGGGGCATACCGGGGATGTTCCTGGCGGTTCCCCTGACTGAAACTATCAAGATTATCTGCGCCAATATTGAGGGCCTCCAGCCCGTGAGTGTGCTGATGAGCAGCGGCAAAGCCCTTAAATCAAAGCGCCTTCGTAAGGACGGAACAGTTGTGTCCTTAGCCCCCGAAATCTCCCCAGGTACTGACGAAAAGATTCCTCCTGTAGAGAACGGATCAGATCCGGAAGCCGAAGGCAAAAGTAACGAAGTAATTTCCAAGGACAGTTAAAATGAGCAAATTAGAAGCAATCCTCTTTGATATGGACGGAACCCTGCTGGATTCCGAGCCCATCTGGCTCCGTGCAGACCTGGCCATGATCGCCTCCTACGGCGGTTTTATGACCGAAGAGGAGCATGACGCCTGCATCGGCATGGGCTCCAAGACATTTATCCCCATGATAAAGGAAAAATACGGCATAGAGGCGTCCTTTGATGAGATCAAGGAGTTTCAGGAGAAGACCTACCTTGAGATCGCCAGGGCAGAGCTCAGGGCCTTCCCCGAAATGGTGGAGTTTGCCAAATGGGCCAGGGGGCAGGGGATTCCCATTGCCATAGCCTCGGGCTCTACGGGTCCCATTATCGAGGAGATGACCGAACTTACCGGAATAAGGGATCTTTTTCCCTTGAGAATCTCATCTCATGAGGTAGGGAAGGGTAAACCCGCACCCGATGTATTTATTGAGGCCGCCTCAAGGCTGAAGGTGAAACCCGGGAACTGCCTGGTACTGGAAGACTCTCCCCTGGGAGTGGAAGCCGCTCTGAGTGCAGGGATGTACTCCGTGGCCGTACCGCCTCCTGTCGTTCCGGACCCCAGAAACATGCTGAAAAAAGCCGACCTGGTCTTTGAAGACGGCATGGTCGGCTTTACTTCAGAGAAGCTGATCACCTGGCTGAAAGAGAAATTTCCCGGCAACGGCTTCTGATAATTTTAATCTAATGAACTATTCTGTTACTTCTCCATCGGCATCTTCACTGAAAATACCGGTGTTCCGGGGGAGGTTTTCCTCGTCATCCACACCGGCTGTTATGGCTGAAAGGTTCATGGGAATCTCAATAACTCCCTCATCCCCCGCTGCTGTTGTTGCGGGAATCCTGATAAGTATATCTGCAGGTCCGTCGACTGGTGCTTTCACCATGCTCTGGAGAGAGGTCTTTGAGATGGCAGGAAGAAAGACGATCCAGCTGTTGTAGGGCTGATCGGGGGTTACCTCGATACTGTTGCCGCTCATTGTCTTTCTCATATTTGCTTTTTTGCGAGCCTGTTCAGAGTCTGTCTTGTAGTAGGGTTTCCAGTCGATGTCAAGGGTTGAAACACTTCTTGCCTTGGATTGATTACCGCCATCCAGAGATATGGTGATGTCTCTCATATTAATTGATAAATCACTCTCTTCAGTTACAATACTGGTTTCAAAAACAAAAAATTGACGGCGGGGCAGCTTGGAAGGATATCTATAGTATGGATTGTGGTTTGTTCCAAATTTCTCGACAGTTTCAGCTTCAGATATATAACGCATAGTAATTGTAATGTCACCAATATTCCTGGTAATTGTCTCAGTTTCCGGGATGAATTCTGTTGTTTTACAGCCTGTAAAAAACAGAGTAACAAGGACAGTCAGCTTCACTAAAATTTTTTTCATATCGAATGGATTCCTTTAAGAGGTGTTTCTTATTTGTATATCAGGAAAATAAAGGGTATTCCAATAGCTGGAGTAAAAAAAAAGACTGCTCTTCCAGGAAGAACAGTCTTTGTTTAATCAGATTTAAGAATAAATCAGATTAGAAGGAAGCAGCAACCTTGAAGAAGATGTTTCCATCGGGACACATGCTGCTTGCATCGAATGCCTGGTAGTCAGACTTGTAAGTCCAACCAGCGCTGTATGTAACACCGTCAAGCATAGCTTTTGCACCAAGCTCGTATCCGAAAATGTCATCGTAGAAGTCATTGTCGAAGTTGAGGTTGTTGAGGATCGCCGCAGCCCAAACACCGAAGGCCTCAGAGAAGTCGTAGTTTACGTTGATACCGATTGCTGAATAGTCTGAGAAATCTTTTCCAGTATCAACAGATGTGAACTTAGTACCGAAAGCAAGACCGGCTGAGAACTCTTCAGTTACCTGGTATTTACCGGCAACTCCGAACTTACCAAGGCTTTCCTCTTCAACTGATACACCTTCGAACAGAACACCTACGCTAAGAGCATCGATTACAGCACCAACGTTAACACCGTAGAAAATCATGTCTGTTGTGATTGAGGGAAAATCGTCATTGAGATCAGAAACGTCATAAGCGTTGTTCATTACAACATATGCAGAGTAGTCAATCATTGAGACTGTACCATAAGCGTTCAGAGCGAACTCTTCTTTTCCATCGTAGTAGCTTTTGGGGTAAACAACAACGTCAGCATTGAACATTTCTGTTGCGCCGATTGTCATTTTAAGACCGAGTGCAGAGTTTGTTTCAGCGTCAGCTTCGAAATCACCGTAACCGGCTACTGCAGAGTAGTCTGCAACTTCAAAGTCCTGTTTACCAAGGGCGTAAGCGAAAGAAATGGGGCCGTCAACTCCGAGAGCACCTGTTACATCCTGTGTCAGAATCAGGTTTGTAGTATTGAGCCAAGCGTCATTGGTGGTGTCACCGGAACCATCTGAGTCAGCTTCCATTTCGTAAGACAGTGTAATTGTTGTGAACTCTCCAACCTGGCCGGTCAGAGAGATCTTTCCAATGCTGTCCAGATCTTCTTTGTAGTCACTGAAGTCAGAACCGAATGCGTATTCTACTTCACCAGAGAATGCTGATGTTGTCTCAGCGAAAACGGGGGCGGCAACGAATGCCAGGACGATTGTCAGAAGAACAATAGTCTTTTTCATATTACTTTCACTCCTACTTGTTTATTACAGAACATACGTCCTGCGTAATTTATACAATTAACTCGATCTTAGGAGCACTATTTGTTGATAATATGAAGACAATGTGAAGAGTGTGTGAAGCGAATAAAAAATAACCCAATTTTAACACCTTAGAAAACTTCACAAATCTGCTAACTGTGTAGGGCTTGTGAAGTTTGTGTATTCAAGGCTTCCGGAAGTCCTTTTTCAGCCGGTATTTAGCCGTTATTCAAGGTGAACGTAAAACAGACACGTCCGTTTACAAGATTTTCTACCGAAATAGAACCCTTATGATAGCTGGCAATACGGTTTGCAATGGTCAACCCCACTCCGCTGCCCTGTTTATTCCGGCTGTTGTCGGTTTTATAGAGGGGATCGAAGAGGTGCGCCAGGTGTTCCTCGGGGATGTGTCCCACATTTTCCACGGTAAAGACCGGGCTTTCACTGCTTCCTTTCAGGGTTATATCCACAAAACCCGCTGCATGCTGCAGGGCATTTTTTGCCAGAGCCTCCAGGGCACGGGTAGTGAGATCAAAGTCACAAAAGATATTTTCGAGTTCTGATTTCCAGTTCAAAGATACTCCGGCCTGGTCCGCAAGATACTGCAGGGAGTCCACAAGGCTGAGCCTGATGCTCTCGCTTCTCACCTGCTTTACAGAGAGTTTCCGCCCATTGGCCTCAAGATCACCCAGGATAAGAAAGTCTCTGGTCAGGGATTCGATTACATCCAGCTGGCCGATGATCTTGTCCCAGCGCTCCTGGGTCAGTTCGAGGGCCCCGTCCCGGCAGGCTGTAAATTGGGTCCTCATGGCCGTCAGGGGAGTACGGAGGTCATGGGCAATGCTTGTGGACCAGCGTTGACGGCGTTCCTCTCCCTTGATCAGGATGGTCTGTAGTTTATCCGCTGCCTCGTTGATGGCATTCAGCTCCTGTATGCTGGCTCTGGCGAATTTCTCTCCCCTGGTGCCCAGGGTGATGTTCATAAGAGATCGTGCCGTATTCCGGGCCTCTTTGGTAAAGTTCTCGGAAATCCTGTAGGCAAGAAGAAAGGAGAGGATCGTTGAGAACATCAGACCCAGGATCATCAGCTGTATAATCCTGGAAACAAAGATATTGTTGTAGTCCACATCTCGGAATTTCAGGGGGATGATCTCAACATAGCCGCGCAGTTCGTTTTTATGGTAGAGAGGGGCTGCCTCTGACAGGTCTCCTTCTAAAGGTGTGTACGATGCAACCGCGGGGTTGTGCCAGTCTTTAAGAAGTTCTCCTTCAGGAGAAAAGAGGATGATCTGTCCCGTATTGATAAGATTCATATCGTAACGGTTGAGAAGGGTGGAGGCGGTTTCCCTGTCGAGAACGCCTCCCGCTTCAATAACACCCGCAAGGGACTGCATAACAACCTTGCGGGATTCCTGTTCATTCAGGTAGTTCCAGTATTTTCTTGAATTGCTGTATCCCAGTAGAAGGGAGACAATCAGCAATACAGTGTTCAGAAGTATAATAAGGAAAAAAGCCGCCAGCATTCTGGCGCGCATTGATCTCACTTACTGTTTCCTGCGAACCTGTACCCGTATCCTCTCACAGTTTCAATCCAGTCCGGATTCTGCAGTTTGGCACGCAGGTTCTTAATGTGGGTATCCACCGTCCTGTCGTAGCCCTCGAAGGAGTATTCAAGACAGCGGTCCAGTATCTGCTCCCGGGAGACAACGGCTCCGCCATTGGAAGACAGGTACAGGAGAATTTTCCATTCTGCGGCTGTCAGTTTTAAAAGCTGATTGTTCAGCATGGCCTTATGGGAGTCTTCATCGGTGGTCAGTATCTGACCGTCCAGTTCCCAGCCCTGCATCTTTTTCTGGGGAACAGCAGTTCCCGTTCGTTTCAATACGGCGCCGACCCTCAGAACAAGTTCCTTGGGTGAGAAGGGTTTGACGATGTAGTCATCGGCACCCACTTCAAATCCGGTAATGCGGTCGGACTCGGACTCCCTTGCCGTCATAAAGATGATGGGGATTTCAGATTTTTGCCGGATCTCTTTGGCAAATACAAAACCGTCCCCGTCGGGGAGCATCGCGTCCAGTATCAGCAGTTCGGGGCTTCTGGCTGCTATAGCATCCTTTACACCCGCCAGAACTTCAAACTCTTCCACTTCATAGTCGGAGAGTTTAAGGTATCCTGATACCGCCTCACGGATAGAGTCATTATCTTCAATTACAAATATCAATGCCATAAAAGATATTTTGACCGAAAAGAAACGAATTTACCAGTCCTTTTTTACTGATAAGCCTAAGAAAATCTTCCTGTTAAAAACTTTCTCAAATTAGATTGTTGGCATTTTGAAGGCAGTGTGAAGAGAGTGTGGAAAAAAATGTTTGATAAATCCCTTCGGTATTACTAAAAAGAATATATAAGGTCTCTGTGGAGTTTGAATATGAGAAAAACAGTTGTTCTTGGTCTGGTGATGATGGTTTTAAGTACCGGAATGATATCTGCCGAAGTGCAATTCGGCGTGAAAGCGGGTGTCGGAATGTCATCCTACACGGGTTCAGACTGGAGCGATTATCTTTCCTATTCAGGCAGCAAGAACCGCTTCGGTGTCTCCTATGCTGCCGGTGCCCTGGCAAAATATTCCTTTGACTGGGGTGGAGCCCTGCAGCTGGAAACTCTCTTTACATCCATAACAGGGGGAGAGACCATTACTCTCGGATCCGATGAGTTCTATTCGGTATACAGGGAACTGGCTGTGGAGATCCCTCTCTACTTCCTGTACGGACTGGATGCCGGTCCCGGCCGGATTCTTTTTGCCGCCGGTCCGTCGCTCTACATTAACATAGGCAAGGTCTTTGAGAAGGGTAGCAATGATTATAAGGAAAGCTACAGCCTTTCCGACTACTACAATATCCCCGTAAGAGCCGGGGTCAGCGCCGGCCTCGGGTATGAACTGGAACACTGGCAGGCCCTTGTTCTGTACAAGAGAAGCATCAGCCCCAGAGAGCTTGTTTCCTTCGGTGATATTGGAATCTGCAGTCATATCATCGCTCTTGAAGTGGGATATCTTTTCTAGTTTGATATAATCATCACTTGGCCCGTTGCTTCATGACTCATTGAATTGACCAGTCATCAGTTTAGTACGTCTAAAAATAAACTTATAAAAAAATGATTGTAAATTACTCATTCTTCCTATAGAAAAGAATAATGTTCATTTAATAGGAGAAGTATAAATGAAGAAAAACCTACTGGTCTTGCTGGTTCTGATTGCCGGTGCAGATATCGTCAGTGCTGATGTCGGATTTGGAATTAAAAATTCTATCGGACTCTCATCTTTTACCGGATCTGACTGGAAAGATGTACTCTATTGGAATGATGCTGATAATAAAACAGGTATTTCATATTCAGCAGGATTCTTTATAGATTTTTCAGGAGATTATTTCGGCTTTCAAATTGATATTCTTTACTCATCAATAACAGCGGGTGTTAAAGCAAAAGATTCTGAATGGTCCGGGTATGAGTGGATTGAATGGAGAGAAAATCTAATTGAAGTTCCCCTGTATTTGAAACTCGGATTTCCTGTCGGCCAGAAGGGTAAGGTGGTTTTTATGGGTGGTCCCAATATCCTTTATACAATAGGATCCATTACTGAAACTTACGATGACGGGTATGGATATGTCTTCCCCTGGGATGAACTGTATGATTTCCCTTTGAAATTCGGGATAGCCGTTGGAATCGGATATGAAAACCGGCATTTCAGGACTGCTCTGATATATAAAAAAACAATCACAGAAGCGGTTGCTGATTACAATAGGCATAATCAGAATTTCGGGATGGAAATCGGGTATAGATTCTGATTTTATTGAATGTGTCATATTGCTCACTGTCATGAGAAATGAGACCGGATTTCCGGTCTCTTTCCTTTTATAAGGGACTGTGCTAGAATCCACGGCATAAATTGCACCCTCCCGAGGGAGGCGGAATACCCCTATTGATAAGGATCTTTTTACCATGAGTGACAAAGTTGTTCTGACAGGAATCAAACCAACCGGAATGCCCCACCTGGGCAACTACCTCGGCGCCATCAAACCGGCCCTCAAACTGGCGGAGTCCTACGATGCCCGCTACTTTATTGCAGACTATCACTCCCTGAACTCTATCAAAGATCCCTCCCTTCTGAAGTCCTACACCTATGAGATCGCCGCCTGCTGGCTGGCCTGCGGTCTGGATCCGGAGAAGACCCTGATCTACAGACAGTCCGACGTCCCCGAGACCTTCGAGCTGACTACCATGATCATGGCATTCACTCCCAAGGGACTGATGAACCGCGCCCATGCCTACAAGGCACAGGTTGATCAGAACAGGGAGAAGGGTAAACCCGAAGACCACAATGTGAATATGGGCCTCTACACCTATCCGGTGCTGATGGCGGCGGACATCCTCCTTTTCGATACCAACTATGTACCCGTTGGAAAGGACCAGGTTCAGCATATCGAGATGGCCGTGGATATTGCCCAGGCGGTAAACCGCAATTACAAGGAGGAGCTTCTGACTCTGCCCGAGGCAGTTGTCTCCGAGAGCACAAAGGTCGTTGTGGGAATGGACGGACGGAAGATGAGCAAGAGCTACGATAATACCATTCCCCTCTTCCTGCCCGAAAAGAAGCTGAAGAAACTCTGCAACAAGATTGTGACCAACTCACAGACCATCGAGGAACCCAAGGATCCCGAGACCTGTAACGTCTTTACCCTCTATAAACTCTTTGCCACTCAGGAGCAGCAGGATGCCCTGGCAGAGCGCTACCGTGCGGGAGGCATGGGCTGGGGAGAGGCCAAGGGTGAGCTCTTCAATGTTTTGAACGAAACTATCGCTCCCATGAGAGCAAGGTATGATGAACTTATGGCCGATACAAGCTATATTGACAAAGTTCTTGAAGAGGGAGCAGAACGGGCCCGTGCCCTGGCTTCTGCCAAGATTGCCAGACTCAGAAAGGCTATGGGATTCTAATCCGGCTTTAAATTCTTAATGGATTCTTAATGAAACGGGGGAAATCGTATAGATTTCCCTTTTTTTTATGCTCTGGCAGGGTTATTGCCCATGGGTTGGCCGGAGGTAATCAATATGTTGGATTACATGACACACCGTGTACTGGTCTATCAGTACTACAGAGACACCGAGGAGGGCAGGGCTCTGAAAGAGGCTCTGATAAATGAACTCTGCCTTCATGTCTACAGATTTCCCGGCAGACGCCGCAGTCTGGGAGAGGAGGAATGGAGCGACTTCCTGTTGAGTTTCTATGCCAAGCTTCATGATATTATTCTGAACTTTCATTATCAGGGGCCCTCGTTCTGGGGGTATCTCAACAAGGTCCTGGAGTGGCAGCTGAGGAGTTACTACAGGGAGGAGGTGAAGAGGAAGCAGTGCGAGTGGATCTGCGAGAGGGAGTCCATTATCGACTATGAGTGGAACCCGGCGGAAAACGACTACTGCCTCTACCCGAAGATACTCTATCTCCTGACCATGAAAGATCTTACAGGGTATAGGGTGGATGCCATGAGGCAGAGGCTTCTGATCCTTCTTCTGAAGAATGCGGCCTTTGTCAGGGAGGATGAGTTTCTCTCTCTCCTGCCCCTCCTGAATGTCTGCGAAAAGGAGACCAGGAGAAAAAGGGAGATCCTCCTAGAGGGAATGGAGAGGAAGTTTCAGAGGAAGAACTCTCTGGTTATGAGGCGTCGGGAGAACTACTACCGCTACACCCTCAGCGAGAAGAGAAAGGCCGACTGTGCTGATCCTGTTAAGCTGGCCTGGCATGAGGACAGAAGCCGGCTCTACAGGAAGAGGCTGGAGTGCCTGGATGAGCAGATTGCGGCCATCCCCCTGGTGCCGAGCAATGAGGAGATTGCCGGGGTTCTGAAGATCCCCAAGGGATCGGTGGATTCGGGGCTCTACTATCTGAGAAACTACCTGAAGACCCTTTTTCCCGACGGCGCCTGTCCGGACCTGGACTCCATTACCGGTGAGGATCAGATCGGGGCTGGCCGGTAGGCAGTCAGGACCTCAGGTAATCCGGCTGAAACCTATTTCAGATTCTAATCCCTTCAGCCTTAACTTTGGAGCCTTGGCTCTGCAGCCCGGGCAGGGGAATCTTCAGCCCTTGCTTGCCCCCGGGCAGCAGATGCATTATCTTTTCCATATGGAAATAGTACTGGCCACCGGCAATATGCATAAGAAACAGGAACTGGAGCAGATTCTCTCCGGTCACACAATTCTGATCCCCTCCGACCTGGGGGTGGACTTCGACTGCGACGAAACAGGCACGACCTTTATCGAGAACTCAATTCTCAAGGCACAGACCCTCTATGATCTGGTAAAGCGTCCGGTTCTGGCGGATGACTCGGGCATCTGTGTAGAGGCCCTGAAGGGAGAACCCGGGATCTACTCGGCCCGCTACGGCTCCGACGGCGTAAACAAGATGAGCGATGTGGAGCGCTACGAGCTTCTTCTGAAGAATATGAAGGGCGAGACCAACAGAACCGCCTGGTTTGTCTGCGCCATGACCCTGATCACCGCGCCCTACAAGGTCTACACCGTACAGGAGACCTTTGACGGAACCCTGGCCGAGGCTCCCTACGGAGGCGGCGGCTTCGGCTACGATCCCATCTTTATCGATGCCCTGTCGGGAAAGACGGCGGCGGAGCTGACAGAGGAGGAGAAGAACCGTGTCTCCCACAGAGGAAAGGCGGGAAAGGTTATGAACAGCTTACTGGAGGCCCTCTCATGAGCAGCAGAATCAAAGAGCGGAAGGACGTACCCGCAGAACACAGATGGAACCTGGACTCCCTCTATACCAGCGAAGAGTCCTGGGAAGAGGGGCTGAAGGAGCTTGAGGCTCTGATTCCCGGAATCTCCGGTTTCAAGGGAACCCTGGGAGAGTCTGCAGAGCGGCTGAAGGAGTGCCTCGATTATTTTAACAAGGTGGAACTCCTTGCCGAGCGCCTGGGCTACTACGCCATGCTCCGGAAAGAGGAGAATGTGGGGGACAGCAGCTCCATCGGCCGGATGTCCCGGTATATGTCGGTGGCCACAAAGAGCAGCGCCGAGGCCAGCTTTATGAGGCCCGAGATCCAGTCCCTCTCCGACCAGACCATCGACTCCTATATGAAGGACCCCGTCCTGGCGGAGTTCAGAATCTCCCTGGAGAGGCTGATCCGCTACAAGCCCCACATCCTTTCGGAGAAGGAGGAGACCCTTCTGGCCATGCAGGCCGAGTCTGCAGGAACTCCCCGTAAGGCCTTCTCGGCCCTGACCAACGGGGATATGAGCTTCGGCACCATCTCGGTGGACGGAGAGGAGAAGGACCTGACCAACTCCACCTTCGGTGTATTTCTACAGCACAAGGACCGGGAGGTCCGGGAAAAGGCTTTCAAACAGTTCTACAAGGGCTTTGAGGGCCACAAGAACACCCTGAGCGAACTCCTTGGGGGTTCGGTGCTTCAGGATATCTACAAGGCCAGGGTGAGGAATTTTCCCTCGGCCCGTGAGGCCAGCCTCTTCCCCGACAATGTTCCCACCGATGTCTATGACAATCTGGTGGCCTCTGTATCCGCCAATCTGGAACCCCTGCACCGTTATTATGCCCTGCGAAAGAAGGTTCTGGGAGTCGATGCCCTCCATATCTACGACACCAAGGCTCCCCTGATCGGCGAGGTGAAGGTGAAGCACAGCTATGAAGAGGCGGTAGATCTGGTTCTTGAGGCCGTAAAGCCTCTGGGAGAGGAGTACGGAAACACTCTGAAAGAGGGACTTCTCGGAGGCTGGGTAGACCGTTATGAGAACAAGGGCAAGCGCTCGGGCGCCTTTTCTGCCGGTTCCTACAAGGGTGATCCATACATCCTTCTGAACTACAAGGACGATGATATCCGGGATGTCTTCACCCTGGCCCATGAGGGAGGCCACTCCATGCACTCCTGGTACTCTGTACGGAACAATCCCTTCCAGGACTACAACTACACCATCTTCGAGGCCGAGGTGGCTTCCACCTTCAACGAGCAGCTTTTAAGCCGGCTTCTGATGGAAAAATCCGAATCAAAGGAGATGACCCTCTATCTGCTGAGCCGTCAGATCGACGATGCCCTGGCCACCATCTACCGTCAGACCATGTTTGCCGAGTATGAGCATATCTGCCATGAGAAGGCCGAGAAGGGTGAGGCTCTGACTGTCGACTCCCTGCGTGCCGATTACAGAGTTCTTCTTGAGAAGTACTTCGGACCCGATGTGGTGATTGATGAAGAGGCTGATCTTGAGGGATTGAGAATCCCCCACTTCTACTCGGCTTTTTATGTATACAAGTATGCCACAGGCCTTTCAGCCGCCATGGCCCTCTCGGAGAGAGTCTTAAGTGGCGGAGATGCGGAGCGGGAGGACTATATGAACTTCCTCAAGTCCGGCGGAAGCCGATTTCCTCTGGATTCACTGAAGGCTGCTGGTGTGGATATGAGCCGGCCCGATGCGGTGAACAGCGCCTTAAAGCGCTTTGCCTCCCTGGTGGACCAGTTGGAGAAGGAACTCTCCTGAACCGTTGCGCATAATGATGCCCGTCGGGGAGATCCCCGCGGGCATGGCCGGTTGGATCAGTCGTTCCGGCTTGTTTAGTCAGGCCTGATCAGCGGGCGCCCTCGACCTTTGTCCAGTCCATCCTCTGGCCGATGGAGGCGGCAAGGGCTTCCATTCCCTCATCGCCGTGGTAGAGCATACCCGGTGAGCTTACTTCCACGGCATTCTCGTTTCTTCTGATTCTGAGTGAGTCGTGGTGGGTGCTCTCCAGTTCTCTAGTGAAATTCCCCTTTCCGTCGGTCAGGGTTATCTTTCCGTTGCAGAGACAGAAGTAGGAGGTGTCCGGGCTCTCCCGGCGGACATAGAAGCTGGTCCCCCTGATGCCCGCCACAACGGTGCCGGAATTGATATGGAAGGTGTCGTCCATGGCCCTGATAAAGTCTCCCAGATTTCTGAGGACTCCAGCCACGGCGCCTCTGTCCACAGATACTGTGGATTCGGCGAAGGAGAGCCTGATAATGGAATCTTCGAAGATTCTGATTACATTGGCACCCAGAAACTGAATTTCACAGTAACCGTCAACCCCTGTCTGGATGACCGAGCCGTCTGGAACAGAGTCCCCTTCTGCTACGATCTGCCCGCCCATGGTGACAGAACCGGCCATATTCACAATTTCGCCTGTAACCGGCGGACCGGATACAGCAGATTCACTCTGTTTTTCACATGAAAAAACCACAAAGACCGCCAGCATCAGAAGAACTGTTTTCCCTTTCATTCAAATCTCCTTTTTTTACTACCTCTTTTCAGATTAATTGAATTGAACATTAAATTCCAATCTGGTAATATCATTTTACTATGCTTGATTTTAAATTTATTAAAGACAATCTGGATGCTATCCGGGAAAATATCAAAAACAGATATGTATCTGCCGACCCCGAAAAGGTGGCCGATCTCTATGATCAGCGCAATGCTGTTCTTCAGGAACTGGAGGATCTTCGTCGTCAGAGAAACGAGAATGCCGGCAAGATGAAGGGCAAGCTTGAGCCCGAAGTCCGCCAGGGACTGATCGCCGAAGGAAAGGCCCTTAAAGAGAAAATTGCCGAGGTTGAAGGCAGAATGGAAGGTCTCCTGGCCGAGCTGATGGAGGCCGCCAAGCTGATCCCAAATATGGCTCATCCCGATGCTCCCGTGGGCAAGGAGGACAAGGACAACCTTGAGATCCACAGATCCGCCGATCCCACAGAGTTTTCTTTCAAGCCCAAAGACCATGTGGAACTGGCCGAAGAGCTGGATCTGGTGGATTTTGAGAATGCCGCCAGAGTTTCAGGCTCAAAATTCTACTACCTGAAAAACGAAGCAGTTCTTCTGGAGCTGGCCCTGACCCGCTATGCTCTGGATGTTCTGCAGAAGCACGGATTTATGCTGACCATCACCCCCGATATAGCCAGAGAGGAGATTGTAGAGGGTGTAGGATTCAACCCCAGAGGGGAGGAGTCCAATATCTATAACCTGGAAGGTACAGGGACCTGTCTGGTCGGTACCGCCGAGATCACTCTGGGAGGCTACTACGCCGGACAGATGATTGATCTCTCTAAGGGACCCATCCTTATGGCCGGTGTTTCCCACTGTTTCCGCCGTGAGGCAGGAGCTGCAGGGCAGTACTCCAAGGGACTTTACAGGGTTCATCAGTTTACCAAGATCGAGATGTTTGCCTACTGTAAGGCCGAAGAGTCCGATGACCTTCATATGAAACTCAGAGCCATTGAAGAGGAGATCTTCAATGGTCTGGAAATCCCCTTCCGTGTTGTCGATACATGTACCGGTGACCTCGGCGGTCCCGCCTACAGAAAATTCGACCTGGAAGCCTGGATGCCCGGACGGGGTGACGAGGGAGACTGGGGTGAAGTGACCAGTACCTCCAACTGTACGGACTATCAGTCAAGAAGACTGGGTATCCGCTACAAGGATGAGGATGGAACAAACCGCTATGCCCATACCCTGAACGGTACAGCAATTGCCGTTTCAAGAGGAATCATCGCTCTTCTGGAGAACTTCCAGCAGGAGGACGGTTCCATCCGGATTCCCGAAAAACTTGTTCCCTACACTGGTTTCAAGGAAATTCACCGTTCATAAGAAAGGTCCCGGATTCGTTCCGGGGCATTAAATACTTTGTTATTTTACGGGACTATGAGAGCAGAGAAACAGAGCGTCCCCAAAGTCATTGTTTTCCTCCTGGTATTTGCACGTCTGGCGGCTATTCATACGGCAATAACGGTATATCTCAAAAGCAGTCAGTTCGGCAGGAGTCTGAATCTTGTCCGGGAGCCTGAGGACGGTATGATCCGTGAAGTGAAAGATACCGAACCGGAGGAGATTAGTTGAATATTATCGCAGAGATTGGAACAGCCCACCGGGGATCCCTTAAAAAGGCGGAAACTCTGATCAGGGCAGCCGCCGTAAGCGGTGCTGATACCGCCAAATTCCAGATTGTTTTTGCCAGAGAGATCCTCCACCCGGAGACAGGGAATGTTCCCCTTCCCGGAGGAGACACTCCTCTGTATGAGGTCTTTGAGTCCCTTGAAAAGGACATCTCCTTCTACAGGGAATTGAAGCAGATGAGCGAGGCTGAAGGTCTTGTCTTTCTGGCCTCTCCCTTCGGATTGGAGAGCGCAGCCCTTCTGAAGTCCCTTGATCCACAGGCAGTAAAGATTGCCTCCCCCGAGGTGAACTACACCCAGCTGCTTCGGGAGATCTCCGGGTGGGAGCTCCCTGTCTATCTATCCTCGGGGGTAAGCCGTATGGAGGACCTGAAGGAGGCTCTGGATATTCTTGGAAGACGGGATGTGACCCTGCTGCACTGTGTGACCTCCTACCCGGCTCCTGAAGAGGATTACAACCTCTCTGTGCTGCCCCTGCTGAAGAGTGAGCTGAAGGTTCCCGTCGGGATCTCGGACCACTCCCTTGACCCCTCCCTTGTTCCGTCTGTGGGCACACTCTATGGAATCTCAGCGGTAGAGAAGCACTTTACCCTCTCCCGTGAGGAGGACGGCCTGGACGATCCCATTGCCCTGGAACCCGGAGATTTCCGCCTGATGTGCGAACGGCTTCGTGAGCTGGAGGCTCTGGATTCGGAGGAGAAGCAGCGGAAACTGGAGTCCTGGTTTTCAGCAGACCGCATCCGGGCTGTTCAGGGGCACGGGAGAAAGGTTCTGGCCGCATCGGAAGAGAGAAACTACGGAAGAACAAACCGCAGCATCCACGCCATGAAGGCCCTTGAGAAGGGAACTCTTCTGACGGCGGAAAACTGTGCAGTTCTCAGGACCGAAAAGAAACTGACCCCCGGCATGCACCCCAGGTTTTTTGATCAGATACTGGGATGCCGGATAAATAGAGAGATTTCTTCCGGAGAAGGAATCAACCGGGAAGATCTGGAGCAGACTGATCATTAGGCCGCTGAGCCCCCTGAAGCTCTGGATAACAAGGAACACCAAGGAGAACTTATGTCAATGTTTATAGATTCCGCAAGCGGACTGGCCGTGTCGGATCCGGAAATCAGGCCCTTCAGCGCGGCGGGCAGCGGTGTTTCCGCTGAAGAGATGGCCCAGGCCCTGAAGCCGATGATTCTCTCGGCTTCGGGGTGGAGAAAGGTCTTTGCTGCCGATGGTGACGAGGAGAGTACAACTTCTGAGATCACACAGGCAGATGCCCTTCTGGCTGCTGCCATGGCGGAGGTCTACTGTGATTTTCTCCTGAGCCGCTGCAATAAGGATATGCCTGTTGTGGTTGTGGGACTGGATGCCCGGCATACGGGTCCTGCCCTGGCGGACGTGATGCTCCGTACCCTTCTGGGCCGGGACGTGGAGATCCGTTATCTCTTTATTGCCGGAGCTCCCGAGGTAATGGCCTATGCAGGGCAGAATCCCGACTGCGACGGATTTATCTACATCTCCGCCAGCCACAACCCTATTGGTCACAATGGGGTGAAGTTCGGCCTGGAGGGAGGCGGCGTGCTCTCGGGGGAAGAAGCCTCCGAACTGATTGCCGCATACAAAGCTTTACTTGAAGATTCCTCAGCCTGTGAAGCTCTGGCTTCCCGCTGTAACGGCGCATCGGCTTCAGATCTTGAAGGGCTCTACGGCAGCATCGCCAGGTGGAAGAAAGAGGCCTATGACCTCTACGGCAGCTTCAGCACCAGGGTTATGTCTGGTCTGGAAAATCCCAAAGAGCGGGAAGCCTTTGTGAGATCCCTGAAGGAGGGAATCTCTGCAAGACCCATTGGAGTTATTGCCGAACTGAACGGCAGCGCCCGTGCCCTGAGTGTGGACAGAGAGTATCTGGAAGAGCTGGGCGCAAAGGTTCGTGTGGTCAACGGAAAGCCCCGTGAAATTGTGCATAGAATTGTTCCTGAGGGGGAGTCCCTGGATCTCTGCCGCTCCATTCTGGAGGACGAGGCAAAAAAAGACGGTGCATTTCAGCTGGGCTATGTTCCCGACAATGACGGAGACCGGGGGAATCTTGTATACTTCAGCAAAAGAGACGGGAAAGCCCATATTCTGGAGGCCCAGGAGGTCTTTGCCCTCTCGGTTCTTTCTGAGCTGGCCTATCTCTACTGGAACGAGGGGATGACAGAGAAAACCGGGGTTGCCGTAAACGGACCCACCTCGGGACGCATCGAGGATATCTGCGAAGCCTTCGGCTGCAGCTGCTTCCGGGCGGAAGTGGGAGAGGCCAATGTGGTTAACCTGGCCCGTCAGATGAGAGACGCCGGATGGCAGATCCGTATTCTGGGAGAGGGCTCCAACGGAGGAAATATTACCTGGCCTGCGGCGGTCCGGGACCCCCTGAATACCCTGGGTGCCCTGCTGAAGCTTCTTGTTTTACGAACCACTCCCGATAAGGCGGGGCTCTTTGAGATCTGGTGCCATCTTTCGGGTCAGTCCGAGCTTTACCGTGAGGATTTTGATCTTCAGGATGTGATTGACTCTCTTCCGGCTTACACTACAACCAGCGCCTTTGAACCAAAGGCCATGATGCAGATAACCGGCATGGATCACGGTCTTCTCAAGAAGAACTATGAGAAGGTCTTTGCCGCCGACTGGGAAGATAAGAAGGACGAGCTCTTTAAGAACTTCGGAATTGTTGCCTGGGAGGAGTGGAACCAGGAGGGAACCGAGTCCCGTAAGGGCGTAGGACCCGAGTTCAGAAGCGGCGCCGAAAAGGGCGGCCTGACTGTCCGTTTTCTCGGTTCCGAGGGAGATGTCCTGGGGTATATCTGGATGAGAGGAAGCGGTACCGAGCCCGTCTTCCGGGTACTGGCAGACTGGAAGGGTTCTGTAAGTGCTGCCGAGTCATGGCTGCTGGAGTGGCACAAGGATATGATCCGCCGGGCCGACGAGGCGGGTCAGGGATAAGAGCCGATCCCTCAGGGCTGATGTCCGCTGACAGACCGGCCGCAGAATTAAGGATTGATAATGGATTATTCGAAAATAACAACTCTGCTCTTTGATGTGGACAACACCCTTTACGACGAGAGCTGCGGTGTGGAAGTGGAGATGGGGCGCCGGATCAACGGTATTGCTGCCCGTATGCTGGGGGTCTCCCTGGAGGAGGCCATCGCCCTGAGGAATGAAAATCTTCCCGTATACGGCACCTCCCTGCGATGGCTTCAGGTCTGTCACAACCTGACGGATATCGACTCCTATATGGCAGAGGTGCATCCCGAGGACCTGGGGCTTTATATTCCGCATAATCCTGAGCTCAGAGAGATGCTTGAAGCTCTTCCCTACCGCCTGGAAATTCTGACCAACGGTCCTGAGTTTCACGCCCGCAGGGTTCTCAATACCCTGGGAGTAAGCGATCTTTTTCCTCATATGTACACTCTGGAGTGGCTGGGATTCAAGGGGAAACCCTATGTATCCGCCTACGAGAAGGTCCTGAACCATCTGAGAGTACCCGCGGAGGAAATTTTATTTATGGATGACAAGGAAGTCAATCTTGAAGCCTTTGCCGGAATCGGCGGAAATGCTATATTAGTCGGTCCAAAGGAAGGAAGCGGAAAGTTCCCGTGGATACGGGACATCCTTGATTTGAAAGAGATTCTCCCCGCCTGCTGCGGCGAGATCAGTGAGGTAAGAGTATGATACGTAAACCCATTCCGGGTGATAATAAAAAAAGCAGTCTTATCGCCCGTTCCCGGGACAGACGCTACCACTTTGTTATGGCCGGCGGTGCGGTCCGTGGAGTCCTTCTCCAGGGCAGCCGTATGCTTCGTGAGATGCAGGCCAACCATGAGACCGGAGTCCTTGAGTCCATCATTCTGGGACAGGCCTATCTGGGAACTGCCCTGATGGCTTCAAACCTTAAGGGGGACGGTCTGGTTCAGCTTAAGGTGGAGTGCGGCGGCCCTGTTGCGGGACTTGCCGTCGAGGGAGACAATCACGGTACCGTCAGAGGCTATCTGATGGAGAACCCCATCCCCCTGGACAAGACTCCCGATACTCTGGATACATCCAATCTCTTCGGCCCCGGTTTCCTCTCTGTTACCCGCTATTCCGGAGAGCAGAAGAACGGATTTACCGGACAGGTCGAGCTCAGAACCGGACGTCTGGCGGAGGACCTTGCCGCCTACTACAGTGAGTCCGAGCAGATCAGCACCATCTTCAATCTCTCTGTTCATCTTGAGAAGACAGGGGAAATCTCCGGTGGAGCGGGTCTCTTTATTCAGGCCATGCCCGGTGCGGACGATTCTGTCCTGGAGATGGTTCAGGAAGCTGCCCTTAAGATTCCCTCTCTGAGTCAGGCCTTTACTCCGGAAACCGATGCCGTCCGGTTTATAGGGAAGCACTTCGGTGTTTTCAAGCCTGAACTTCTTGATGACAGAAGGGTTGAGTTTATGTGCGGCTGTTCCAAGGCCAGGTTTGAAAAATTCCTGAAAAATATGGGGAGCAAGGAGCAGGCTGAGATAAGCGAGAAGGGGCCATTCCCCCTGAAGACAACCTGTTTCAACTGCAATACTTCCTATGAATTTTCAAAGGATGAGCTTACTAAACTCTTTTCGGAGAAATAAATCCGGAAATTCCCGGAGATTCCCGGGTATCACGGGTAATAAAATTTTAATTCGACGGGGAAAACCCTTATAATTTCTGGTAGAGAGAGTTTCTACCAGCCTGGGGGCCCCGTATGAACAAAACAGTTTATTTCCTTCTACTCCTGTTTCCTCTTTTTATTTCCTGTACCTCCACATCCGGTTCTCAAGGGGAGAACGGGGTGGATGCCCTTACTTCTCCCTCGTGGATGGACCCCGAACTGGGTGAGGGGTATCAGGAGCCTCCTCTGCCCGAGATCATAACCGACGGGTTTACTGATCAGGAGATCAACAGCATGGAGGTCTACCGGAACAATATCCGTGCTATTGTCAATGTTACCACTATTAATCTCTACAACTCACGTTATTCCGGCAGCTACTCACAGGAGGGCAGCGGATCGGGAGTCATCGTATCGGGGATGGGGTACATACTGACCAATAAGCATGTGGTCGCCGATGCTGACTACGTGGTGGTCACTCTCTATGACGGAACAAACTACCAGGCAAAAATTATCGGCAGTGATGCCGAGAGTGATCTGGCTGTGATAAAGTTTGAACCCGCCGGTAGACATCTGCAGGTTATCAAGCCCGGAAACACGGAAAATCTTCAGGTTGGACAGAAGGTCCTGGCTCTGGGGAACCCCTTCGGCCTTGAAGGAACCCTGACTACCGGTATCGTATCCGGAATCAACCGGCCCCTGCAGACAGAGGATGGATTTCTTCTGAACAGCATGATTCAAACAGATGCGGCTATCAACCCGGGGAATTCGGGCGGAGCACTTCTGAACTCCAAAGGAGAACTGATCGGGATAAATACGATGATAGTCAGTCCCAATGGTTCCGGTTCTGTGGGGATAGGTTTTGCCATACCCGTCGAGACTGCCCTGCGTATTGTGCCGGAGCTGATCGAATTCGGACGGGTTAACCGGGGCTGGATCGATATTGAGGCTCTCTCGATGAACCTGAATCTGGCAAGGCAGCTGAGTATTCCCTATATCCGTTCGGGAGTACTGATTACCTCGGTTCTTCCCGGAGGTAATGCCGAAGACGCAGGTCTACAGGGGGGCAGAGAGCGCCGGGGTGTCGGTCTTGGTCTGAACAGCGTCATTGTCGGCGGGGATGTTATTGTCCGGATAAACGGCAGAGAGATTAAGAGTGTGCTTGACTACTTCTCGGTACTGGAGAACTCACGTCCGGGGCAGACCTTTGATGTGGACTATCTGAGAGACGGTACCCTGATGAGTACCACAATCACCCTTTCAGAACGCCCCTTTTAGCCGACACTCACCGTGTCCTTGCGACAAGCAGGGGCAGCCGGATCAGTAGAACAGGGAGGTTGATATCAGAATCTCAAGACGGTCCAGTATATCTCCCGGGCCAAAGAGATCAATTCCAATGGTTCCCCTTAAGGAGATATTGCTGATTTTCTCCGGGAAGGCGACGCCATCAAAACCGATGGCCATTCTCATATCCTTATGAGCTTCAAAGCCCCGTCCTGAGGGGGCAACAACACCGAAATCGGCAAAGGGCTGAATTTGCGCTTCCGCCACTCCCTTCCAGGTGAAGAGCTTGACTGCCAGGGTATTGTTCAGAAAGAAGGCCGCTCTTCCGGTAAGGTTGAAGTCGGGGACTCCCCGCATATATACCCCCAGTTCCGGGATGTCCTCGTTCAGCCCTGTCAGTGCTGTTGCCTTGCTGGAGTAGTTGAGGCGGCTGTTGAAAATATGGTACCAGCGGTTGGAAAGGGTCACCCGTCCCTTGAATCCCGATTTTGGAACATAGCGGCTCTGGAGCTCAGCTTCCCAGTTGTACCCTTCCTGAAAATTTCCAACCCAGTTGACCCTGTCCCTGCCGATGGTCTGGTAGATTCCGTAGGACTGGGGCTCCTTCTGGATATAGCCGTTACCATTACCGGTCCTGTCCTCGTAGTTGTAGCTCAGCTCAATGGCAGGAGCCAGCTCATAGTAGTAGTCCGAGCCCAGGTTGAATCCCGCGGTCATAATAAAGTCGGTCTTGTGATAGCTGTAGTTCTCCAGAATCTCCAGACCGTCTTTTTTGATGATTCTGTCGTAGGTCTGTACCCAGGAGAATCCGAAATTGACACCCCGGTACATGAGGTTTGAGAATCCGGTCTCAAATTCCCAGAAGTTGATCATCGGTTTGCTGCTATCCTGATCCACACCAATCCCGACATCTCCATCGAGAATAAAGGTCACCAGGGAACCGAAGACATTGTCATAGTTCATCTTCATCTGAAGGGTAAGAAAGTTGTTGCTGTCTAGGGTCGGAACGATCAGGGGAAAGAAGGTCCAGGAGTCCTTCAGATGAAAAATCAGAGTATAGTCTCCGGGAGGGAATTCAGCCTCCGCCGGTTCTTTATCTTCAGAATCAGAGGGGACCGGCAGCAGTTCAATTTCCACGGATTCGAATATCCTCATATTGATCAGGATCTGACGCATCTCAAGGGCGTTCCGGTGCATGGAAATATAGTCCGGAAAACCCTCCTCCTTGTAGGAGTAGAGGTAGTTGTCTACTGAATCGGGACGTGTCTTTCCCTCCACCTGATAATCGTAGTTCAGGATTCGGTATGATCCGGAGCCGATGGCGGACTCCTGTGCCCATAGACTGGGAATAACACCATAGGAAATTATCAAAAGGATCAGCAATACTGATTTGCGGGAATGCAGCCTGTTACCTCCAAATCTTGCGGCTGGGAAACAGCCGGTTAAAAGATAGTACAGGCAGGCCGGTTTTAAGTAAAGCGCCGGGGTTCTCTATATGCCCAATGGCCTATACAATAGAGGCCATGAAACTGACTGTATATGTACCTGGCTCTGTCCCCTATGAAGAGGCCCTGGAGTGGCAGTACTCCCTGGTTGAGAAAAGACGGGCCGGTGAGATTGGCGATACACTGATACTTCTGGAACACCCTCCTGTTCTGACCACAGGCCGCCGGAAGCAGGAGCACAATATTCTGATCAACACCGAGGCCCTGAAGATCCCCGTTGTAAAGACAAACCGGGGAGGAGAGGTCACCTATCACGGCCCAGGACAGCTGGTCGGGTATCTGATTGTGGATCTGGCCGATTTTTCCAGGAAGATCAAACAGTTTGTTCACAATCTTGAGGATGTCTTTGTCTGCTTTCTGGATTCCGAGTACGGTATTCAGGCACAGCGTCACGATAAACACCGCGGAGTCTGGGTGGGGGATGATAAAATCACCGCCATCGGCCTGGCCATCGAGAGAGAGATCACCATGCACGGCTTCGCATTCAATATAAATACCGATCTGGACCACTTTAAATGGATTGTTCCCTGCGGCATCAGCGACAAGGGGGTCACATCCCTTGAGAAGCTTACCGGTAAGAAACAGGATATGAATACCCTGATTCCCCGTCTGGCAGAGGTGTACAGAGAGGTCTTTTCCTACGATTCCATGGAGCTTATATATGGCAGAGAGTAAAACCACCGGCAGCGCTGCCGGAACGGCAGACAACCGGCAGGAGAAGGAGCGGCCCTTAAGAAAACCGGACTGGCTGAAAATCCCTATCCGCCGGGGCAACAACCTGGCCTATGTGGAGGATCTTCTGAAGGACTCCACCCTCAACACCGTCTGCAAGGAGGCCAACTGTCCCAACCGGATGGAGTGCTACAGCAACAAGACAGCTACCTTTATGATTCTAGGAAGTGTCTGCACCAGAGGGTGCCGTTTCTGTAATGTAACAGGGGGGAAGCCCGGCTGCCCGGATCCCGAAGAGCCTGCCAAACTGGCTCAGGCCGTAAAGGCCCTGGGGCTGAAGTTCGCCGTAGTTACCTCGGTAACCAGAGACGACCTTGAAGACGGCGGCTCATCTGTCTTTGCCGAAGTGATCCGTGAGGTCCATGCCCTTGATCCTCCCGTGGGGATTGAGGTGCTGATACCAGACTTTCAGGGACGCCGCGAGGATCTGGAGACTGTACTGGAAGCGGGTCCGGAAATTCTGAACCACAATGTAGAGACCGTCCCATCTCTCTATTCCACAGTCCGCCCCGAAGCTGTGTATGAACGCTCGGTGGAGCTCCTTGCCAGGGTCAAAGAGAACCATCCAGAGATCTATACCAAGTCCGGCCTGATGCTGGGTGTGGGAGAGACAGAGGAGGAGGTCCTTCAGGTGATGAGGGATCTGCGGAAGGCTAATGTCGACTTTCTGACCATAGGACAGTATCTGGCGCCGTCGAAGGAACACCTGCCTGTAAAAAAGTATGTGAGCCCTGAGAGCTTTAAAAAGTATGAACAGAAGGCCCTTGAGATGGGCTTCAAGGCAGCCGCCTGCGCCCCCTTTGTCCGGAGCTCATACAATGCGGCTGTAATGCTGGAATCACTGAAGTAGCAGCTACTCCTCAGCCAGAAGGGACTGGTACTTCTTGTAAAGGCCACGGAACTGGTCGTAGCTGAGTCCCAGTGCCTCCGCCGCTTTTTTCTGGCTGAACCGGTTCTCTTCAAGGGCCCGTCTGATGAAATTAAGTTCCACCTGAAGCATATGCTCTCTGTAGCCGGCCAGAGGTATCTCCCCGGCCGGTTCGGAAGGCCCGGACGTGAGCTCTTCGTTATTCTGGGCTGCACCCACTTTGCCAGCCTCTTCGCCGTTTTCTTCCGGTGCCGGCTCCTCATCGCGGAATGCTCGGGTATGGGCGGCTCCTTTCCTGGAAAACTGTTCGAGGGAGGGGTAGGGGTTGCTGAAGGGCTCCAGCTCTATCTCTTCGATCAGCTTCCCTTCGGTTTTGTAGACGGCCCTCTCTATCGTATTCTTCAGTTCCCTGACATTTCCAGGCCAGGGGTAGCCCTGAATCTTCTGAATCAGTTCGGGGGTAAACTCCGGAACATCGGGCTTGCCCAGTTCCCTTGACATGCGCATGGCAAAGTGTGAGGCCAGCAGGGTGATATCGGACCCCCTGTAGCGGAGCGGCGGCAGATAGAGTACCTCAAAGGAGAGGCGGTCCAGCAGGTCCTCCTTGAACTTTCCCTCCCGGCAGAGGGCAGGAAGGTCGGCATTGGTGGCTCCGATAATCCGGACATTTACCTCCTGCTCCTGAGAACTGCCCACTCTGCTGAAACGGCCGTATTCCACTGTTCTGAGAATCTTCTCCTGCACCTCCATGGGAACAAGTCCGATCTCATCCAGAAAGAGGGTCCCTCCATCGGCTTCTTCAAAACGGCCCTTGCGCATCTTGCCGGCCCCCGTAAAGGAACCCGACTCATGGCCGAAGAGCTCCGACTCCAGAAGACTCGGGGGCAGGGCGGCACAGTTGACGGGAACATAGGGTTCCTTCCACCGGCTTGAGAGAAAGTGGAGCCTTGCCGCGGCCAGCTCCTTGCCGGTACCCCTCTCGCCCACAAGAAGGACCGGCCGGTCCACCCGGGCTGCAAGGCTGAGATTCTGCTGAAAATCCATAAATTCCGGGGATTCCCCCAGAGCATCATTTCGGGATGTATAATCGGTAGCCATAGGTCTATTGTACTGATAGTTGGCAAAATATACCAATTAAAAAATCATTATTCCCGGATAACAGGGCCGAATATCGTCCAAATACCACCTATACTGGCTGTTTCGGTCCTATGGAAGAGGTTGGCACAGCCCTTGCAATATATTCAGTATTACGAAATTAAATTGAGTTTTTCCGGCCCTGAGGGAATCGAAACCGTATGAAAAACTCGAGGAGGAATGTATGAGTATTTTTTCCAGATTCAGAGACATCGTGAATTCCAATATCAACGATATCCTGGACAAGGTGGAAGATCCCGAAAAGATGATCCGTCTTATGATTCAGGAGATGGAAGACACCCTTGTTGAACTGAAATCGTCCTGTGCGGGAAAGATGGCCTCCCGTGCCGAGGTAAACCGGGAGAAGGAGTACCTTGAGAAGACACTGGAGCGCTGGGAGGGAAGAGCCCGCCTGGCACTTGAAAAGGACCGTGAGGATCTTGCAAGAGAAGCCCTTCTTGAGAAGAAGAACTGCATCAACCAGATAGAGCTGATGGACAAGGATCTTGAGCACTTCTCCAAGCTCATTGACGAGTGTAAATCCAATATTCTACAATTGGAACAGAAGCTGGAAGAGGTTCGTCAGAAACACAAGCTCCTGATTCAGAGAGGCCGTCATGCCGCCGAGACCAAACAGGCCAGAAGCGCCATGCGTCAGGCTGACGGGACTGCCGCCTTCCAGAGATTCAATGAGCTTGAAAGAACGGTGGAAAAGATGGAAGCGGAAGCTGAACTTTCTGGAATCGGCATGAAGACCGACAGCTCCATTGAGCATGAATTTGACAAGCTGGAATCCGAATCGGAAATCGATGAGGAACTTGAAGCTCTGAAAAAGTCTATGAAGGGGAAAGAGAAATCATGACTGCAGTCTGGATTGTTGCCATAGCAGTGGGGATACCCGTCGTGAGCGGTACCGTTACGAAACTTGCAAAGCTGCATTACGCTCAGAAAGAGAAGGACCGCGAGGCTTATCTCCGTCAGGAAAATGAAGCGCTCGGCGACATTCAGGCCGGTATGAAGGATCTGAAAAGGAGGATAGCCAATCTGGAATCTATCCTCCTGGATCTTGAAAGCAGGAAGTGACTGCCTGCCTCGGCAGGTTTCTTTATATAAACAGGAGAGTGTTATGATGGCTGAAAGAACTCGAAGACTCTACCGATCCCGGGACGGGAAAGTTATGGGGGTCTGTCAGGGAATTGCCGACTGGATGGGCGTTCAGGCCGGGTATGTCAGACTGGTTGTTGTTCTGGCATTCCTGATCACGGGATTTTTTCCCGTGGGAGTGGCCTATATCGCCGCAGGTATTTTTCTTCCCGAGGAACCCGCCGGATTCGGTGAAGAACCCCGGAGGGACCGATACGATAATATCCGCCGTGACTTCAATGACCTGAAGGACAAGGTAAAAAATATGGAAGAGCGGGTCTTTGACAAGGAACGTGACTGGGACGACCGATTCAGAAGGGGCAAGTAAACCCTTCCTGATAAGTTCCATGACCGGAGACAAACAATACAAAGCCGGCGCAGCCTTTGGGGTTAACCCTTAAAGTCTGTGGGCCGGCTTTTTTTGTCTAAAGGGCTGCGGGTAGATCTGCTGGGACTGTCCGCTTGGGAATTCAGTTTTTAAAACCCAGATCCATGGAGATCCTGGCAGCACCGGCGCTGACCCTCAGGGCCAGTTGATTCAGCTTCTCCTCATTCATTCGGACAGAGGGGCCGGAAATGCTGATGGCACCGCAAACCTCTCCCTTGTTATCGTAGATGGGAGCAGCCACACAGCGGACGCCGGGCTCGTTCTCTTCCATATCATAACCCCATCCTCTGCTGCGGATCTCCTGAAGCCTCACTTCCAGTTCTTCTGGTGTGGTAATGCTGTATTCCGTCCTGGGAGTCCAGTCAGCAGCCTTGAGCATTTCAGCCTTCGCATCGTCATTTAGAAATGCCAGAATAACCTTACCCACACCGGTACAGACGGCGGGAGCAAACCGCCCCTGGGCCGATCCCATGGCGACACGCAGAGTCAGTGGTGACTCGATCTTGTCCAGATAGAAGACCTGATTGTTCTCCATGGATGCCAGATGAATGGTCTCCTGTGAAAAATCTGCAAGCTCCTCCATTACCGGAAGGGCGGCTTTATGAATATCAAGCCGGTTAAGGGCCTGTACTCCCACCTGAAAGAGCTTCAGGGTCAGGGCGTATTTTTCGTTCCTCTTGTTCTGTCTGACATAACCCAGTCCTGCAAGTGTATTCAGGAAACGGTAAACAGTGCTCTTGTTGCCTTCAACAGCCTCGGCGAGTTCGGTAACCCCCACCTCTTCCTGGCTGGAAAGTTTCTCCAGTAGTGTCATGGTTTTCAGTACTGAAAGTACCTGGTCTGCGCTTTTATTCATACATCTGATTCTATCTGAACCTTTGCTCTCTGTATATTACTGTGTTTCATTTTTTATTTAACTGTTTTAAAAAAAGGAAGGTCCCTGAGGGACCTTCCCGGTTATTTAGATTCTTTTATAAATTTAGTGGAACAGATTCCTGAAGGCCAGCATTACCATAAAGAGGTAGAAGCTGTTATTTCTGTTCTGCTGGGCCTCATATTCGGATAATTTCCGTCCCATCTCCAGTTTCCGTTCCTGCTCTTTCAGGCGGATCTGGTGATCATTGTAAAAATCATTGTAAAGCTGGTACATTTTACTTTCTCCCGGGCAGGGGGCATTCGTTCCGGGAAAACCCCGCTGCCTCAATTTGACCGGGGTGAAAAGTACGGAGCCTGACGGGTCTTTCTACAGAAATCCCCCTCCGTTCTTTATCCATCTCATCTGCCGCGGCTCTGCCGCTGCCGGTCTGTAAAAATCAATTTTTAGTGTAATCATTAGTCATATTCCTCCTCCATAGATCTTGATTCAGATCCCAAGGTTCGGGGCGATGAGCCGGACGGGTTTCGCGAAAAGCCGTCCGGTCTCCGGATAAAGGGTATGCAATCCTGAAAATGCGCGCTGTTTTCAGGGCTGCAGGGCTAAAAAAAACCCCCGGAAAATCCGGGGGTAATTACTTCAATATAATTATCGGGCTTCAGTTAAGCCCCCGGAAATACAATAAATTTATGGTGTAGACGGAATAGCCCTGGAATACAGGGAATGTTCGTTTAATTGAACAGGTCAGTGAAAGTTTATTCATCATATTTCCTCTCCTTTGCGGTGATTTTCATTATTCTTAACACAGAGCTGTAAATTGAACAAGTGTTTTTGTTGATTTTATGAAAAAAAAGAGCTAACTTTTTTTTGAAATGAACAAAGAAGCGCTGCAAGAATGCATACAGAAAGAGGGACAGTTCTCATTTTCCAGATCCGGAGGACCAGGAGGACAGAACGTTAACAAGGTGAACACAAAGGTTCTTCTTACACTGCCCATGGAATCTCTGGCTTTCTGCCTCAGTGAGGAGGAGATCAACCGGGTCAGGGGAAAGCTGACAGGTAGAATCAACAGCCGGGACGAACTGTTTCTGCAGTTTCAGGAGGAGAGAAGCCAGCTCATGAACCGGGAACGTTCAGTGGACAAGATGGCAGAGCTAATTGAAAACTCTCTGAAAGTCCAGAAGAAAAGAAAGAAAACAAGGCCCGGGCGGGCAGCGAAAGAAAAAAGGCTGAATGCCAAGAAAAAACAGGGTGAGAAGAAGAAAAGCAGGAGCCGGATATCAATTCATGACTGACCGGCTTCCTGTTACAGAAGGATAAAGGCCTTATTCGCCTTCAGTCATCAGCATTTCGGCAAGGTGGTTGTAGGACTTTCCATTTGCCTGGATGGAGACGATATCCTCACCCTGAGAAGCCATCTTAAGATTATTGACATTCCCTCCGTCCAGATCTACATCCAGATTCAGATCTCCTTCGGGGGTGACTTCAATGGTTCCGTCCATACCGGTAAAACCGAAGACTATCTCTTCTTCGGAGGCTTCCATCATTTCGGACATTCCGCCCATAAAACCATCTACATCAAAATCATCAAAAACCATCTTGGCATAGCCGGTTTCCATATTCATGTCCATATCCACACCCTCGGGGGCTGTTCCGAACATGGATGACATAAAAACCATACCGAATACAGACAGAACCGCAACTGTCGCTTCGTATACTTCCTCGTCTTTGGGACTTGCCGCAAAAAGGGACGCAGGTACGAGAATGGACAGCATAAGAACTGTTAAAAGAACTTTCTTCATCTAGATAACTCCTTGTATACCGAAAAAAAACGGCTCTATCTTCAATCTAGACGAAAAAGGCTCTTTTTTCCATAATTCAGAGGAAATTCACTCTATATAGTGGCATCTTGTATCGATCATTTTCTGATTCTCCACTCTTATCTCCCTCCATGCTGATCTGGTGTCAACGGTTTCAAAGTTGTCTGCTACAGGAGAGATGGAGCCTATGGGAGGAGGGCAGAGATAGACCTGCAGATTATCATCGGGCCGGACCTCTTTTTCCGTATGGTAGTGGCCGGCGAAGACCAGCATTTTTCTGCCGGTGTCAGCTATTGTTTTCTGGAAGAAATCGGGGGTTCTGTAGGGATATTTAGTATCCATTACATTTATGCCGCAAAGGCAGGGCGGGTGGTGCTGAAAGAGGATCAGCTGGTCTTTCTGGGACTCTATCTCCCTTTTCAGCCATGAGGCCTGTTTTATACTGAGGCGTTCAGATGAGCTGTCCAGAAAGAGCAGGGACTGCCCTTTAGAGGCAACAGCACCTGTCAGGATTACCCTGGGAGCCCGGTCCTTCAGGTTGAAAATCCCGGACAGCAGGACGGGATCATCATGGTTTCCCGGAGTTATCAGATAGGGGAGACCGGTTTTGTCCAGCTCATCCCGGACCCACAGGTAGGCTTCTTCGGAGGCATCAGGAAAACTGACATCACCGGTGTGTATAATCAGATCGTAATCACCCCGGCAGATCTCTTCTAATACCCTCTGCAGCTGGTCCTTTGCTTTGAAAAACTCCGGATACTGCTGGTCCATTGATATGTGGCTGTCTGAAATCTGTGCAATTTTGAGCATCCCCTTCCTCCTGATTCTGACTTTCAAAAACAGTACTACAGGGATGAAAAATCTTCAATTGAAATCCTTTTTTTCTGCTGCACCTCGGCATGATCTTAAGTTTCTGGCATTCGGACCGCATATGATCGATATTTTTTATTTAAGGAGATTTGTATGATTGAATGGATATCAGGATTTTCACCGGTGGTTCAGGCTCTGATAGCAACCCTGTTTACATATTTTGTGACGGCCCTGGGGGCGGCAATGGTGTTTTTCTTTAAAACAATTAATAGAAAGGTCCTGGATGGAATGCTGGGATTCGCTGCAGGGGTGATGATTGCCGCCAGTTTCTGGTCCCTTCTGGCTCCCTCTATTGATATGGCCGAGCAGATGGGGATGATTTCCTGGGTTCCCCCGGTTATCGGGTTTCTGGCAGGAGGAGTCTTTCTGAGACTGGTGGACCGGCTTCTGCCTCACCTTCATCCGGGACTTTCCATTGACAAGGCGGAGGGTGTGAAGACCGGCTGGCAGAAGAGTGTTCTTCTGACCCTGGCCATTACCCTCCATAATATACCCGAAGGTCTGGCCGTAGGTGTCGCCTTCGGCGCGGTGGCTGCGGGAATACCCTCTGCTTCAATGGCGGGAGCAGTTGCCTTGGCCATTGGTATCGGTATTCAGAACTTTCCCGAGGGAGCGGCTGTATCCATCCCCTTGAGACGGGAGGGACTGAGCAGAACAAAGTCCTTTGTGTATGGTCAGTTTTCCGGGATGGTGGAACCCCTTGCGGGTGTTCTCGGGGCGGCCCTTGTGCTGCTGCTGCGCCCGATTCTGCCCTATGCTCTTGCCTTTGCGGCGGGGGCAATGATCTTTGTGGTTGTTGAAGAGGCCATTCCCGAATCACAGGGGTCCGGGAATACGGACATTGCCACACTGGGGGCCATGGTCGGCTTTGCCGTTATGATGACCCTTGATGTGGCTCTGGGATAGTCAGTTTTCAGGAAAAGAGGGTCAGTCCTCTTTTTTCCAGTTGGAAGGGCGCTTGATGCCGAGACGGCGAAGTGCCTTTCTCTCAAACTCCTCTGCTTCTTCCTTCTCTTTCTTGATCCGGTAGGCTTTGCGCTCTTCCTCTTCCAGCTTCGCCTTCATCCAGGGGGGAGCGGTGGAGAGATCGGTCTTGGATTTGACCTTGATCTTGCCGGGGAGTTTTGCCTTGGATATTTTAACCTTCGCCAGTTTTTCGGGCTTGATAACGGCTCCGGTAAGAGAGGCTTCGCTCATGTCGGCCCCTTCCAGATCGGCGCTGTCCAGGTTGACTCTGCCCAGTCTTGAGCGGGAGAGGTTTGCGTCCTTAAGTCTTGTTTTAGAGAGGTTTGCATCGTTAAGATTGGCATTGCGGAGATCGGCGCTTTCCAGAGTGGCTCCGGAAAGGTCTGCTTCATCCAGTTTTGCAAAGCGGAGGTCGGTACCGTAGAGGTTGGCACCGCTTAGATTGGCCCGGGAGAAATTGATCTCCTTCAGTTCCAGGCCGGAAAGATTGATACCCTTCAGATTGGCTTTGAACCGCGGTCCGTTGCTGTTATTGAATTTATTCCAGATAAGGATATTATCCTCTTCCAGAGCTTTCTGCAGAATTTTAAGTTGCCGTTCGTTTCCGACAAATTTAGGCTGTTCACCAAGTGTCATAAAGGGTCCTTCTCTCCTATGTCATGTCATTCGGGGGGATAATCCCCGTCGACGGTGCGATTGTATAGGATTATAGATATCAATGGCAATGTCAAAGACAGGTTCAATAATGATAAAATTAAAAAAAATACCCCTTAATCGGGGCATATAAACTGTTCTTTTACCAGACTTTGCTCTATATTATTGTACTTGAGATTATTTCGGGAGCCCTCAGACCCTATGGTTCGGCTCTATTAAATAAGGAAGTTATACACATATGAGTGATGTTAAAAACAGCATTTCTGCTGAATTTACCCTGAAAAGGGAAGACGGTTCTCTTATCGACAGCTCCGAACACAGCGGAGCTCTGAGCTATATCGAGGGTCTGGGAATGATTGTTCCCGGAATCGAAAAGGCTCTGACAGGTGTCACCGAGGGAAGTGAATTCGATGTGGTTCTGGACCCTGCCGACATGTATGGCCTCAGAGATGAAGAGAGTGTTATGGAAGTTTCAGCAAAGGACTTTCACGGTGCCGCCGACGAGCTCACTGTAGGGATCATCATTGAGGCTCATACCCCCGAAGGCAACAAGCTGATGACCGTAAAGTCCATCGAAGGGGACAAGATCACCCTCGATGCCAACCACCCCCTGGCCGGTGAGAAGATGCAGTTTGCAGGAAAACTCCTCTCTTCCCGTCCTGCCTCTCAGGAAGAGATCGACAGACTTACCAAGGGAAGCGGCTGCTGCGGCGGGCACGGACATGGTGAGGGCGAAGGCTGCGGATGCGGCGGTGAAGGTCACGGCGACGGCAACTGCTGCGGTGGTGAAGGTCATGGACACGGAGAAGGCGGCTGCGGCTGCGGAAACCACTGATCCTGAACCATCCGGCAATCTAATGAATAGAGTGCCGATAAAAAAAGCCGGTCCTGAGAGAGGATCGGCTTTTTTATTGCCCCGATGATGGGGATTAAAGCCCCGGACCTGTATTGAAGGGGTCAGACCACCTTGGTCAGTCCCGATTTAACGGAAACTCCGGGAATCCGTCCCAGCTTGCCCGTCAGCCCTCCCAGCTCATCTGTGGAGGACTGGACAATCAGGGTGATAACGGCAATCCGGTTGTCATCCAGATGGGGCAGTCCCATCCGGCCCAGAATTATATCCGAGTACTCCGAGAGAACCTTCTGCACCTGTAGGGCATGGTCGTCCCTGTTTTCGATGGTGATGCCCACAAATCCGTATCGTTTATCCATGGGATCAGATCTCCTCTCCGGGAAGAACACGGATGGCTCCCTTGTCGGCCGAAGCAGCCAAAAGAGCGTAGGCCTTAAGGGCCTGGCTTACAACACGTCCCCTACCGACGGGCTTCCAGGCATCATCGCCCTTGGCTTCCTCTTCTTTTCGTCTTGCGGCCATCTCTTCATCGGACACAAGAACATTGATCTTTCTGGCGGGAATATCGATCTCTATGGTATCTCCGTCCTTTATCAGGCCGATGGCTCCGCCGGCAGCTGCCTCGGGTGAGACATGGCCGATGGAGAGTCCCGATGTACCTCCCGAGAAACGTCCGTCAGTGATCAGGGCGCACTCCTTGCCCAGGTGCATGGACTTCAGGTAGGAGGTGGGATAGAGCATCTCCTGCATACCAGGCCCACCCTTGGGTCCTTCGTAGCGGATAACAACAACATCTCCGGCAACAATCTTGCCGTCCAGAATGGCGTCGCAGGCGGCGTCCTGTGAGTAGTAGACCTTGGCGGGACCGGTAAACTTGAAGATGGAGGGATCAACACCGGCGGTTTTTACGATACAGCCGTCCAGGGCGATATTTCCCTTCAGTACCCCCAGGCCTCCGTCTTTGGTGTAGCAGTGCTCACCGTCACGGATACAGCCTTCGGCGCGGTCGGTGTCCAGTTCCTTGTAGTAGTTCTCCTGTCCCCCCATAACCAGGCACTTCTTATAGCCCGGAGAGGCCTTATAGAATTTCTTTATTTCCCCGGTGCAGCCCTCTCTCATAATATCGTATCCATCAAGGACATCACCCAGGGAACCTCCGGCTACATGGCTGGTTGAGGTATTCAGAAGGTTCATCCGGTCCAGCTCTCCCAGGATACCGACGATTCCGCCGGCCCGGTGGACATCTTCGATATGGTACTTGGCAGAGTTTGGAGCGACCTTGCTCAGACAGGGAACCTGCAGGGAGAGGTCGTTGATCTGATCCATGGTGAAATTCACTCCTGCAGCACGGGCTACCGCAAGGATGTGAAGAACCGTGTTGGTGGAGCCTCCCATGGCTATATCCAGACTCATGGCATTTTTAAAGGCGTCCATGGTGGCGATGGAACGGGGAAGAACCGAGTCGTCTCCGTCCTGATAGTAGGCGTAGGTGTTTCTGACAATGATATCCGTAGCCTTTTTAAAGAGGTTCAGGCGGTTCTTGTGAGTGGCCAGAGTTGTACCGTTGCCGGGAAGTCCCATACCCAGGGCTTCAACAAGGCAGTTCATTGAGTTGGCGGTGAACATACCGGAACAGGAACCGCAGGTGGGGCAGGCGTTCTGTTCAACCTGCTGTACCAGGGCATCGGGAATTGTTTTGTCTGCGCCCATAACCATGGCATCGATCAGGTCCAGTCCCTTGCCGTCCTGAAGGCGTCCGGCCTCCATGGGGCCCCCGGAAACAAAGATGGCGGGGATGTTCAGGCGCATGGCGGCAATCAGCATACCCGGGGTGATCTTGTCGCAGTTGGAAATACAGATCATGGCGTCTGCCTTGTGGGCATTGCACATATACTCCACGCTGTCGGCGATTACCTCCCGGGAGGGGAGGGAGTAGAGCATTCCGTCATGACCCATGGCTATTCCGTCATCGATGGCGATTGTATTAAACTCGGCGGCAAAACAGCCTTTCTCTTCGATGAAACCCTTAACCATCTGTCCGATTTCATGAAGGTGTACATGACCGGGAACAAACTGAGTGAATGAGTTGACCACGGCGATGACAGGTTTGTCCATCTGCTCCTCAGTCATTCCGTTTGCACGCCAGAGGCTTCTGGCTCCCGCCATGCGGCGTCCGTTTTTGGTTTCCGAACTTCTCCATTTACCGGCCATATACTTTCTCCTGTTTTAAGGGTTGATTCCCCGTTTTCTTTTCAATCTGTAAGGGCAAGTATAACCCGATCAGGGGGGAATTCAAGTCTTGGAGCGGTGAAATAAAAAGGACGGGTTGTTGCAATCTGCGCAATAGAATGATCTTTTATCAAATAATCTGGAATCTATGGATCAGGATGTTTAGAATGGGATGTGAAAATATAATCTGATAAGGATATTAAATTGAAGAAAACAATCGGCCTTGTGGCCCATGATAACAGAAAAGAAGACCTGATCGAGTGGGTTGAGTGGAACTATGAGCTTTTAAGCAAACACAGACTGGTTTGTACCGGAACTACAGGTAAGCTTGTGGAGAAGGCCATTAATAAGAAGACCGCCCTTGAGGGAGGTGCCAAGCTGGATCTGATCAAGCTGAAGTCCGGCCCTCTGGGAGGGGACCAGCAGTTGGGAGCCATGATCTGCAACTCCGAGGTGGATCTTCTTATCTTCCTCTGGGACCCCATGCAGCCCCAGCCTCATGATGTGGATGTGAAAGCCCTCCTTAGAATCTCGGTTCTCTACAATCTGCCTGTGGCCAACAACAGAGCTACCGCTGACTATCTGATCTCTTCCCCCCTCTTTGAAGGGAAGGAGTACCAGCCGCTGGTGAAGGACTACTCCTCCTATATCAACAGGATGGGCTGATGACCCGGGGGGAGCTGGTTGCCCTGTCGGAGATTTCCCTGTTCCGGGATGTTGATATTCTTGATCTGCAGAACTTCTTTGAAGAGAGTTCTCTGAAGGTCCAGAATGTCCCTGAAGGGGGGCGAATCGCCTCTCAGGGGGACAGTTATGAAAAGCTGATTCTTATTCTGAAAGGAAGCGCCGCCGCATCCATGGCGGCTCCCGGAGGGAAGATGATCCGGCTGGAGACATTAAAGGCTCCCTGCGCCGCCGCTACGGCTATCCTCTTTTCCTCGGCCAGGGTTCTGCCCGTTACCCTGGATGCCGCCGAAGAGTGTGAAATCCTGAAACTGCCGGAAGACCTGGTTCTGATGCTTATGAGGGAGTTTTCCTCCTTTCTGAGAGCCTTTCTGATGGAAAACGGCGACAAGCTCAGTTTTCTGACCGATAAAATCCGTCTTTTTCAGTTCAAGTCACTCAGGCAGAAGATTGCCGCCTATATTATGATGCTCGATGGAGGCCGGGGCCTGAACACAGTGAATCTTCAGTACACCCGGGAGGAGCTTGCCCAGCTTATGGGAGCAGCCCGGCCCAGTCTGAGCCGTGAAATTTCAGCCATGACCCGGGACGGTCTTCTTGAGTGCAAGGGGAAAAACGCTGTAATTCTGGATAGAAGCTCCCTTATCAGAGTAATTGAGGAGGAGTAGAGCAGATTTTATGATTCCTGCTTACCCTTATCTTCATAATATCCTTCAGCTCTTCATATTTGTGCTATAAACGCATCTTTTCGCTTAAAACCACCGACACAGACAGGCCTTAACTTAACCGTAACAAAACAATCTGAAAAAATGAGGTTTTTCAAATGAAAAGAATTCTTGTTCTTCTTACACTTTGTCTGATCCCTGTAATGGTTTTCGCGGATGCGCCCCAGTCAGGTTTCAGCTACCATGGTTACGCTCGCGGTGGTGTAGCTGGTAACGCACAGGGTGAAGCAGTTGCCGGCGGCGGACACTTCACAGTAGACGGTGGTTTCAACCAGTCTCGCCTCGGAAACGAAGGTAACTACTCTGAGCACCTGCTCAAGTACGTTGGTGTCGGTGAAAACATGTGGTGGGCAATGAACACCAGATTTGCTCTTACCTTTGACAGCTACGCAATCGGCTGGAATGGTCTGGACATGCCCGGAAACGGATTTGTTCTTCCCGAAGCTTACCTGCAGCTTGGCTGGAACGACAGCGACCTGGTTGTATGGGCCGGTAACAGATATCACGATTCTATCGGTATGGGACTCTACGATTACTACATCAACGATATGTCCAATGCTCATGGTGTTGGTGTTGATGGTATCTCCATGGGTTCTGCCGGAAATCTCAGCCTGGCCTATATGATGGGTTACAGTGATGAAACAGATGAGGGTGAAATTGTTGACCGTAATGGAACAATCCACTCTTTCGTTCTCAGACCCCACTTCAACGCAGGGCCCGGTACTCTTTCTTTCAAGATTGCTCCCCAGATCGCTACAAGTGCTGACGGTAACAACTACGGTGCTATCCTCGAAGCCTCCTACGGCATGGACAGCTTCCTTGGTTTCGCAGAAGGTGATTCTCAGTTCTTCGGTTACTATGACTTCGGAACAGGTGTTGGTAACTTCGAATGGTCAGATGCAGACACTGATGCCTACAGAGCCGGTGCCGGTTTCCAGGGTGGAGCTACTCTGAGTGATGCATGGAGCCTCAAGGCTGCTGCCATGACAGAAGCAAGAGGAAACCAGAATGTTGATTCTGACGGTATCTGGAACACAGTTGCCATCAGACCCTTCTACTCTTTCACAAGCAACTTCGGTCTTATGTTCGAGTATGGTTTCGACCACTTCATGAACTTTGAAACTGAAGAGCACACATTTATGAACAGAGTTACCCTGGCTCCCACAATGACTCTGGACACAGGAAGCTCTGTATTCAGCGATCCCATCATCATGTTCTACATGACATACGCACACGGTGACATTGCCGATGAAGCTGTTCTGATCGACGGATACGATGAGCACGGAATCAAGTACGGAGTTATGTTCCAGGTTGGCTGGTAATTCCTTTCTTGAAAGTCCTTTGACTTGATATAGAAAAAGCCGTCCGGATTCGGGCGGCTTTTCCGTTTATAAACCGGCCCCGGGAAGGGGCGGTCAGACAGGCAATATCAGGCTGAAAGGAAGCTCTTTATATCCCCTTCCACATCACCGATGCCGGCAATTCCGAAGTTCTCAACCAGAACCTTAGCCACATTAGGGCTCAGGAAGGCGGGAAGAGTAGGACCCAGGTGAATGTTCTTGACCCCCAGGAAGAGGAGGGCCAGAAGAACGATGACCGCCTTCTGCTCATACCAGGCAATATTGTAGCTGATGGGAAGTTCGTTGATATCATTCAGCTCAAAAACCTCCTTCAGCTTCAGTGCGGTAACCGCCAGGGAGTATGAGTCGTTGCACTGACCGGCGTCGAGAACCCGGGGAATTCCTCCGATATCCCCAAGGGGAAGCTTGTTGTACCGGTACTTGGCACATCCTGCTGTAAGGATCACTGTATCTTCGGGAAGGGCTTTGGCAAAGTCCGAGTAGTAGTCCCGTCCCTTCATTCTGCCGTCGCATCCTGCCATCACAAAGAACTGCTTGATGGCTCCTGATTTTACGGCGTCCACAACCTTGTCCGCCAGGGCCAGAACCTGTGAGTGGGCAAAGCCGCCCACAATGGTTCCTGTTTCAATCTCTTCGGGAGAGATGCACCTTTTGGCGTGCTCAATAATTGCGGAGAAATCCTTGTCTGCATTGCCGGTAGTGGCCCCTGCAGGATCGGCTATGTGTTTAACCCCGGGGTAACCCGCTGCTCCCGTGGTGTACATTCTGTCGATGTAGCTCTCTTTAGGTGGGGTGATGCAGTTTGTGGTCATCAGAATGGGTCCGTTGAAGGAGTCGAACTCCCTGTCCTGCTTCCACCAGGCGTTTCCATAGTTCCCCACAAAGTGGCTGTACTTCTTAAAGGCAGGGTAGTAGTTGGCAGGGAGCATCTCAGAGTGAGTGTATACATCCACACCGCTTCCTTCTGTCTGTTTGAGAAGGCTCTCCATATCCATCAGGTCATGTCCTGAGATCAGAATTCCAGGTCTTGCTCCCACCCCGATATTCACTTCGGTGATTTCGGGGTTTCCATAGGCTTCGGTATTGGCCTTGTCCAGAAGGGCCATGACTGAGACACCCTTCTCTCCACACTCAAGGGTCAGAGCCACAAGATCATCGGCGGAGAGGCTGTCGTCCAGGGTGGCATTCAGTGCCTTGTAGATAAAGACCAGAACCGCGTCATCCTGCTCGGCCAGATGGTCGGCATGCCAGGCATAGGCAGCCATTCCCTTCAGACCGTAGACAATCAACTCTCTTAAGGAGCGGACATCTTCATTCTCAGTAGAAAGAACACCGACTGTTTTTGCCTTCTCCTCCATGGCTGCGGGTGTGAGGGCTGTAAATAGGGCGCAGTCGTGGAGTTCGGCGGGAACCTGATCACCCAGCTCCTTTTTCAGGCTGTCTCTGAGGGCTATATCCTGGATTATGGTTTTGACAAAGGCATCATTGTCGAAGTTGGCATTTGTGATGGTCATAAAAAGACCTCTCATCAGGGCCTGGTCGGCCTCGGGAAGGCTCTTTCCGGCGGTTCTGGCAGGACCGGCTACCTGTGCAATACCCTTCAGGGTGTAAATAAGAAGATCCTGGAGGGCTGCTGTTTCGGGAGTCTTTCCGCAGACACCTTTTACTTCACATCCTGTACCTTTGGCAGCTTCCTGACACTGAAAACAAAACATACTCATAATTACTTCTCCTTAAAAAACGCCGGCAGATCCGGCCTCTCTGCGATTTGATGATTCTGAGTCTACAGGTCACGGCTTTAAAAATCGGTAACATGTGTTACAAAAACAGGTATAAAGGTGTTAGAATACCGAAATAGGTTCCGGGTCCCAACTGCTTCCGGAACCGGGCCTATGGCCACGACCGGCCAAAGCTTCTATGATGAAACTATGAAAACCAATTATCACACACACTGCAACTTCTGCGACGGTATAGCCGACCCTGAAACGGTGGTGAAAACCGCAATAGAGAAGGGATTTGATGTCCTGGGATTTTCCTCCCACTCACCCCTGGAGGGGGAAGAGTGGCCCCTTAAGGCTGACGAGGTGGAGCTTTATGTACAGACCATCCGGGATCTGGCTTTAAAGTATAGGGATGATATTCTGATTCTGGCGGGTATGGAGAAGGACTTTATCGTTTCCGAGCCGGTCTGGCCGGTGAGGCGCTGGGAGAGTGTTCAGCTGGACTATGTGATCGGATCGGTTCATATGGTCTGGTCCGAAAAGCTGGGGCGCCTGGGGACCGTGGACGGACCGGTGGATGAGATGGTTGAGCTTATCGAGAAGGGCTACGGCGGAAACGCCCGGCGCCTGGTTGAAGACTACTACGACACTCTGGCTCTGATGGTGGAGAGGGAGACCTTCGATTTTGTAGGCCACCTGGATGTGATCAAGAAGAGAAACAAGGTCATCGGGTTCCTTGATGAGTCACAGCCCTGGTATCTGGAAAAGGTTAAGACCGTCCTTGATGTGATCAGCCGGAAGGGAGTTCCCCTTGAGATCAATACCGGAGGCATCTTCAGAGGAGCCACGGATGATCTCTACCCCTCACAACCCATCCTGAAAGAGTGTTTCAAGAGAGGAATACCCGTGGTGATCGGAAGTGACTCCCATGACCCGAACCATCTGGACAGCGGTTTTGATCTGGCCAGGGAGAAGGCAAAGGAGGCGGGCTACCGGGAGCATATGGTTCTGGACCGCTCCGGCTGGAGATCAATTAAGATCTGAACAAAGCTGTTTCAACAGTAGAAATGGAATTTTTATCTAAAATTAGTGTAGGCTAAAATTGTTATATTATCCTATTGATTAATAGCTGGTTAATTGGTATTAACATAGTTAGTATTGATTAAAATATTGATGATAGGAGTAGTCTTTTGAAAAAAAATATATTTACAGTTTTTGTTTTTTTGCTGGCAGGTTCTCTTACCACCCTTGCTGCCATGGGAGGTGCAGAAGATCATTCCTCTTCTGGAGAAGCGGAAAAGGATTCAGGAATTATTACTCTGGTGGACCAGAACGGAGATACCGTCACCATCCCTGCCAATGTGGAGCGTGTCGTTCTGACGGCCCTCCCTCTTCCCAGTATATTTGCTCTGACCGGGGCGGATCCCGACATGATTGTGGGTATGCATCCCGGTTCAAAAAGCGCCATTGCCAATTCTGTTATGAACGATATGTATCCCGGTCTGGCGGACAGGGAGACCGGTTTTATTGAGGGAACAGATATCAATATTGAGGAGCTCTTTATGCTCCAGCCTGACCTGGTGATCTACTGGGGAGCCTACTCCAACCAGAGAAAGATGCTCCAGGAAGCAGGTATTCCCGCCATTGGAGTTGGAACCCAGGGAGGAGGGGATGCTCTTCTCACACTGGAGACCTGGCTTGAACTGATGGGTACCGCACTGGACCGCAGTTCTGAAACCGGCAGGGTAATTGAATATGGAAGAGCCGCACAGGCGGAAATCGATGAAGTCCTTCAGGGGCTGGATGATTCTGACAAGCCCTCTACCATGATTCTCTTCAATCATGACAGCAAGACTATTGTTGTACCCGGTGAAGGGCACTATGGGAACTGGTGGATCAATACCACTGGAGGCCGAAATGTCTCCGAAGAGGTTAAGGTTACAGCCCAGGTGGATATGGAGCAGATCTACCAGTGGAACCCCGAGATCCTCTTTATCAGCAGTTTCTCTGCCACCATGCCCGAGGATATACTTGAAAACTCCATCCCCGGTCAGGACTGGAGTCAGGTGGAAGCCGTAAAACGGGGACAGGTCTACAAGATCCCCCTGGGTGTCTACAGATGGTATCCCCCCAGCGGCGATGCACCCCTTATGCTGAAATGGATGGCTCTTCACCAGCATCCCGACCTTTTCGACTACGATATGCTTGAGGAGATTACCTCCTTCTACAAGGAGTTTTACGGCTACGATCTTTCTGAAGACCAGGCTATGAGCATACTCAAGCCCGTCAGGGAAGCCGCCGAAGGTACGATCACATCGGGTGCGCAGTCCAGATAATGATCAAGTCTCTTGAAAAGAGCAGCATCCCTCTTTCCGGGATGCTGCTTCTTATTGTCATTTTACTGTCACTGGCTGCGGGCCGATACAGCCTGTCCCCGGTACAGGTTCTCAGGGTCCTTTCTTCCCATATCAGCGGTGCTGACTATGACGGTCCGGTTCTTGATCAGACCGTTGTTCTGTCTGTAAGGCTTCCACGTATTCTCCTGGCTGCCGTAATCGGTGCTTCACTGGCTGCTGCGGGCTGCGCCATGCAGTCCCTCTTCTCAAACCCCCTTGTGAGTTCCCATATACTGGGTGTTTCCAACGGGGCGGGACTGGGGGCGGCTCTGGGAATCCTTCTGTCGGGAAGCATAATTGTAATTCAGGGACTTTCGGTTCTTATGGGACTGGCGGCCATGGGACTGACACTGGTGGTCAGCCGCAGCAGAAAGGGCTCCGGAGTCCATATGCTGGTTCTGGCGGGTGTAATGGTGGGAGCAGTCTTTCAGGCTCTGATTTCGCTGATCAAGTACATTGCAGACCCGGAAGAGAAGCTGCCCACTATCGTCTACTGGCTTATGGGGTCTCTGGCGGGAACCAGTATGAAGGATCTGCTTTATGGAGTTCCAGCTCTGGTGATCAGTCTGGCTGTCATCTTCTTCATCCGCTGGCAGCTCAATGTGCTCTCCCTGAATGAGGAGGAGGCCCTCTCTCTGGGAGTCAATGTAAAGCTGATGCGTCTGCTGGTCATCCTCAGTACCACTGTGATCTCTGCAGTTTCTGTCTCTCTGTCGGGGATTATCGGATTTGTAGGGCTGGTTGTACCCCATGTGAGCCGGATGATCACGGGACCCGACCACCGGACACTGGTGCCGGTCTCCATCTTTCTGGGAGCCTCCTTTCTGGTGGTGGTAGACACCCTCTGCCGGTCACTGACAACTGCAGAGATCCCTCTGTCCATACTGACCGCCCTGATCGGTGCGCCCTTTTTCACATGGCTGTTGATGAAAACAGGAGGTTCATGGAATGATTGAGCTCCGCAACGGTGGTTTCGCCTATCCAGGGGGAGCCTCACTCTTTGAAAACTTGAATTTTACTCTGGGCCGGGGGGAAAGTCTCTCCATCCTGGGGCCGAACGGTGTAGGAAAAACGACCCTTCTCAAGACCCTTCTGGGCTTTCTTCCCCTTGGAGAAGGGGAGTTTCATATTGAGGGCTGTGGAAAGGGGAAGGAGTTCTGGAATATCGTGAGCTACATCCCCCAGGCAAAAACTCCCTCCTTTGCCTTTACTGTGCTGGATATGGTTCTGATGGGACGGGCCTCCAGTGTCGGAATCGGCAGGGCTCCGGGGAAGAAGGATTATGAAAAAGCACGGGACGCCCTGACCCTTACGGGCATGAGTCATCTGGAAGACCGTCCTGTGAATAGAATCAGCGGCGGTCAGCTTCAACTGGCTCTGATTGCCCGGGGGCTTGTGAAAGATCCCTCTCTGATGATCCTCGATGAACCGGAATCCAATCTGGATATGAAGAATCAGCTGATTATTCTGGATATTCTGGATTATCTGAAAAGAGAAAAAAACACCACCATTATCATGAATACTCACTATCCGGAGCATGCCCTTCGTCTGTCGGAGCGGGCTCTGCTTCTGGGTAAAAACTGCCGGTACCGAAGCGGTGAAACCCATGAGGTCGTCACCGAACAGAGTATCAGGGAGTACTTTCAGGTTGAAAGTGCCCTGATCGAGTACAGTCGGGGAGACCGGAATATCAGAGGTATCCTCCCCATTCACCACATTTAAGGAGTCTTTAGTTTGCGTAAAATTGCCGTATACGGAAAGGGGGGCATCGGTAAGTCAACCCTCACCAGCAGTCTGGCAGCGGCCGTTGCTTCAATGGGATATAAAGTGGTTCAGATCGGATGCGATCCCAAGGCCGATTCAACACTGAACCTCACAGGAGGAAAGGAAACGGTTCCCGTTATTGAATACCTGAGACAGCACGGGGGCTGCGATTCTCTGGATGAGATTGTCACCTGGGGGTATAAAAACATCGCCTGTTTTGAGGCTGGAGGGCCTACCCCCGGGACCGGATGTGCCGGGCGGGGTATTGTCACCACCTTTGAACTTCTTGATGATCTTGAGATGTTTGAAACCTACGACCCCGATTTTGTATTTTATGACGTTCTGGGAGATGTTGTCTGCGGAGGATTCGCCATGCCCATCCGCAAGGGCTATGCAGAGGAGGTTATTATCGTGACCTCCGGTGAGAAAATGGCCCTCTTTGCGGCCTCCAACATAAGGATGGCCGTTGAGAACTACCAGCAGAGGAACTACGCAAAGATGCTGGGGGTCATTCTGAACAAGAGAAATGTGGAAAATGAGGAAGAGCTGATCAATGACTTTGTTCAGCGGGCTGATACTGAGCTTCTGGGAGTCGTTCCCAGGGATAAAAATATCCAGATCTATGAAGACCGCTGTCAGACTGTAATTGAGGGAGATCCCGATCTGGAAATCTCAAAAAAAATCATGGAAATCGCCGGAAGGATTGTTGCCGGCGGGAAGGCCGGTGGTACGGCAGTACCCGGGGAGGATACCTGAGATGCAGGTCCTTCTGGAAAATCTTCCCCAATATTTGAAAGAAAATAAAAAACGGCTGAACAGTAAGGATGCTCTCCACTATTGTCCACCCTGCGGCGGTGGCTGGGGGGTTGTTAAGACAGCGGTCCAGGTTCCCGAGGTTCAAGTTCTCTTTGTGATTCCCATCGGCTGCGGCCGGCATGGTGCCATTGCCGCCATGAAGGACGGAACAGATTCGAGAATCCACTATCTCCTGATGGAGGAGGTGGATCTTGTGTCCGGGGATCATCTGGAAAAAACCGAGGCCGCTGTGAGGGAACTGGTTGAAGAGACTGAAGCAAAGGGATTGATTCTGTTCACAACCTGCATAGATGACCTTCTGGGTTCAGACTTTGAGGGGCTCATTGAAAAGATGGAGGAGGAACTCCAAATCCCCATCAGCCGTGGTAAGATGAACCCCATACTCTCCGAGACTCCCCGGGCTCCTGATATTATGGTTCATAACACCGCCTACAACTTCCTTCGAGAGAGGGGACAGGAGGAGAGTGCTGTCAACCTTGTCGGGTGCCTCTCTCCAGTGACATCTGATTCAGAGCTCTTTGACTTTCTTGAAAGCGGAGGAATCCGGGAGGTCAGGCATATGGGGAACTGCTCGAACTTCGATGAGTTCCTGTCCATGGCTGATTCCCGGGTCAACCTTCTGATCAGGGCACCGGGTAAACGGGCCTGCCGGGATATGGAGAGGGCGATCGGCCTTCCCTGGATTGATCTTCCCGCTTCATTTCTTCCTGAAAAGATCGACGAGGGCTATAAAAACCTCTCACTCCTGGGAGATTTCTCCTATGACACGGGAGCCCTGAAGAGAGAGGCGGAAGAAGCCATTCGGGAGATCCGTCCACTGACAGCAGGGAGAACTGCGGTTCTGGGAAAAACAGTAAATGCCGATTCCTTTGACCTGGCCCTCTTTCTTCACCGACTGGGATTTCAGCTGAAGTATGTTCTTGCCGCAGCAGTGAAGGATCATGAACAGGAGGCCATGGAGATTCTCAGAACCAAACGGCCTGATCTGCCTGTTATACCCCATCTGGATCCCGCCCTGGCGCTTAGGCAGGAGAACTCCGAGGAAGTTGACTTCGGTTTCGGACTGGATACGGCGGTCTACTTCCGGCCCCGGAAGCTTGTCCTTCTTCCCTTTGAGACAAGTCTTTTCGGGTACAGGGGTATTCTTGCCCTTCTTGAGAGCATTCGCAGTGCAGAACCCTTCAGTGGGTCGGTGAAAGACCTGGTTTATAACGCCAACCTGGTCATTTAATAAGAGGATTTCATATGAAAGGATTGTTGAAAAAACTGCCTCCCTTTGCCCCGGACTACTCGGGGGTCAGCTCCCTGTTCTACACCCTGGGAGGGGCCATTATTATTAACGGAGCCGACGGATGTATTGGAAATGTCACGGGATACGATGAACCCCGCTTCTTCGACCACGACTCCTATATCTTCAGCTCAGGCCTGAAGGAGACTCACGCCATCACAGGTGATGAGGATGTGCTCCGCAGCAAGATTGAGGACTCCCTGGAAAAGGAGGATCTTAACTTTATAGTGATCCTTGGTACACCCACCTCGGCGGTGATTGCCAGCGATCATGAGTCTGTGACCACCCTGTTGAGCAGGGGACGGGAGATTCCCGTGTTTACGGTCAATACAACCGGGATCGACTGCTATGAGAAGGGTCTGAGCAGAGCCTTCGATGCTCTGGCCAGGAAGGCGGACTTCTACCCTCCTCTTTCTGAACCCAGTGAGGATCTCTCAGTCAATATTGTCGGTGCGACCCCCCTTGATTTCTGGGGCATGGAACAGGCCGGTGAAATCAGAGATTCTCTGGAAAAAAGGGGCATAAGGGTCAACGGCTGCTGGGGGATGGATAACTCCTGGGAGTCTGTCAGAAAGAGCCTGCAGGCTCAGATGAATCTGATTGTCGCCGCCTCGGCACTGCGCGGAGCACGGTATATGAAGAAGCACCATGGAATTCCCTTTATATGCGGTGTTCCTCTGGCCCGGTTTGCAGAGGCCCTGACAGAGGAGATCCGGGGAAAGGGAAGCGGGCAGCCCGCCATCATGGCCCTGAAACCGGGCAGGGGACAGAGGCTTGTCCTTCTGGGAGAACAGCTTTGGAGCTGCAGTTTGCGGCAGGCTCTCCTTTTGGAGAATCCGGATCTGGATATCCGCTGCATCTCCTTCTTTAAGCAGGAACCGTCCCTGAAAATGGAGGGGGACCTTGTTCTTCAGGAAGAGGACGATCTGACGGAGTATGTGAACAGGGAAAAACCGACTCTTGTGATTGGTGACCCCCTGTACAGAAGGCTGACCTGTGATACCCCCTTTTACGGAATTCCTCACCTGGCCGTATCAAGCCGGCTCTACTGGAACCACGACACTCCCTACACGGGAGACGCCATGGATCTCAATGAGATTCTGAAAAGGCTCTGATTTATATCTGATCCCCCGGTACTGACACCCGGATTCCGGGATCAGTCAAAGACGATGGTCTTGTTTCCGAAGACCAGAATCTTATGTTCAAGATGGAGGCGGACTCCCTGGCTGAGAACGCTCTTCTCCAGGTTCCGCCCCTTCTCCACAAGATCGCTGACGCTGTTCTTGTGGTTTACCCGCACAACATCCTGGGCGATGATGGGACCCTGGTCAAGATCTTCGGTAACATAGTGGCTGGTGGCTCCGATCAGTTTTACACCCCTTGAAAAGGCCTGGTGGTAGGGCTTGGCTCCCACAAAGGCGGGGAGGAAGGAGTGGTGGATATTGATAATCTTCCGGGGGAATGCTTCGATCAGCTGACTGGAGAGAATCTGCATATACCGGGCCAGAACAACCACGTCGATCTTCTCCTTCTTCATCAGGGCGATCTCTTCCTTCTCCACTTCCGCCTTGGTCTCCTTTGTGACGGGAAAGCAGTAGTAGGGAATGTCGAAGTACTCGGCAATGGGGCGGCAGTCCTCATGGTTTGAGATAATCATCTTGATATCGGTATTCAGTTCTCCCGCCCGGCTGCGCAGAATCAGCTCGTAGAGACAGTGGTCGTATTTGGAGACCAGGATGGCCATCTTGGGACGGTCTGACGAGAACTCAAGGCGCCAGTCCATTTCGAATTTTACCGCTATGGGTTCAAAGGCCGACTCGATCTTTTCAGGAAGAATGGCGAAGTCGTTCATGTCCCACTCCACCCTCATAAAGAACATCCCGGACTCGTCGTAGTGCTGGTCACAGTTAAGGATATTTCCCTCGTACATTGTGATGAAGTGGGTTATTTCGGCAACGATCCCCTTTCTGTCGATACAGGACAGGAACAGTATGGCTGATTCCTTATTCATATTCTTCTCCGTTAACTTGTCTTGTCCCGCTATTAAGAGGGGAACTGGCGGTTATTATAGAAAGGATGAATGCTTTTGAACACCATCCAGCTGCAGGGTTAGAGGGCTTCTGCCAGTTTTCTGAAGCTGTTTCCCCTGTCGAACTCGTTGATAAACATGCCGAAACTGGTGGCTCCCGGTGACATCAGGACAACCTCACCCTCCACGGCGGCTCTGCTGGCATCGGCAAAGGCCTCATCCAGTGATCCATACCCTTCATTATAGTCTATATTCAGTTTCTTCAGTTCGGCTTTAAGCTTTTCCGAGGCGGTACCGTTGAGAATGTAGATGGCTCCAGCCTTTCTCAGAGCCGGAGCGGAGCTGCTGTAGTCCAGTTCCTTGTCTGTTCCGCCGCAGATCAGGTGGACGGGGCAGTCGAAGCTCTCCACCGCCGCTGCCATGGCTTCGGGAATGGTGGCTGTGGTGTCGTTGTAGTAGCCGACTCCTTCGTACTCCCTGACAAGTTCAAGGCGGTGGGGCACTCCGGGAAAGTCCGAGAGGGCTGATCTGACTGTTTCAGAAGACTCACCGAAGAGTCTTGCAGCGGCCGCGGCGATCAGGCAGTTCTGGCGGAAGTAGCGTCCCGGTGTCATCAGTTTTTGCGGTAGAAGTTCCTCAGCTTCCCCGGCAGTTTCAGGATTCCTGAAGAGGCCTCTCTCTCCGTCCATATAGATGGCGGCCTCCCTATCGGGGCCTGTACTGTAGAAGAGGGAGCTTCCCGGTGCTTCTTCCGCAAAGGTTCTCCCCCTGCCATCCAGAAGGAAGATGGAGTGCTGAGAAGAACTCTGGCCCCGGAAGATCTCCTTCTTGTCATCCACATAGTCCTCAAAATCATCGTACATGTTCTGGTGGTCATTCATAATATTTGTGAGGACAGAAATTTCGGGGTGGAGAAGGTTCCGTCCCTTAAGGTCTCCCAGCTGCCAGGATGAGAGCTCCAGGATGACCGGGTCTCCCTCCCTCAGGGCGTCCAGAAAGCTCAAGGGGGATACGGTGATATTGCCCCCCAGACGGCAGCCCGGGTAGTTTTTCTTAAGTATATGGTGCAGGGCCGAAACCACAGTGGATTTACCCTTGCTGCCGGTTACCGCCAGAATCGGGTTTGTACAGAGACTCAGAAAGAGGGATATATCTGTCTCCACCTGTTTTGACGCCTTCAGGTAGGGTGAGGAGACGGGAACCGCGGGATTCTTGATGACCAGGTCCGCCCCGGTGAAGTCTTCCATTCTGTGTTCTCCCAGAACATAGCGGACATCGAAATCTTTCAGGGCTTCGATTGAAGGAGCAAGAACCTCGGCGCTTCTCAAATCTGTTGCGGTGACCGCAGCACCCCGGGAGGCGAGATAGCGGACCGAAGCCAGGCCGCCGCCGTTGAGCCCGAGGCCCATGACGGTAACTTTCTTGTTTTTGAACTGATCCATACTGTCTCCTGAATCCAGGGTGCGAATCCCTGATAAAAATGTTATAATGGGCATATTAGCAGAATATTTGCAACTTGCCAAAGGTGGAGGAATCTATGACGGGCAGAAGTTTTTCATACAATTTCCGGTACTCCCTGAGGGGAGCTTTTTTCTCAGTGTTACTGCTTTCGGTCATCTCATTTGCAGTTGCTGATTCGGCAGAGGTGGTCTATGCGGAAGGCGAGGGATTTACCGTAATCCGGGACGGGGCCAGCAGTTATTACGATGTCTATTCAGGAGACGCCGACGGTCTTGAGCTTCAGGGAGGAGATCTGATCCTTACCGAGGGGGACACCTGGGTGGAGATACTCCTGAATGATACGGGTACGGTTATCAAGGTAGCCGAGAATACAACCTTTACCATCAAAAGCATTCAGGATGCCGGGGGCGTTTTTGAGGTCTCCTACGGCCGTGTAAGGGCCCGGGTGGAAAGACTTACCCAGGAGACCCCCTTCTGGCTGGGCAGCGGAGATACTGTCGCCGGGGTCCGGGGGACGGACTTCGGGTACGATCTCTTCTATGATGCAGAGGCCCCTGAGAAGAAGAACATCAGGGTCTACTGTTTTGAAGGTGCTGTGGAGGTTGTCCGCAGGATGAATGTTCCCGAGGGTGAGACCTTTGTCCCTGATGAGGATTTTTCAACGGGTAAGGAGTACAGCTCAACGGTGATCCTGAGAAAAAATGAGATGGTGTCCGTGGACAGTGAAAAGCCCGAGAACCTGAAGAAAGAGAGGGTAGAGCCGGATATCAGGAATTTCTGGGAGACTAATGAGTTTATCTTCGAGCCCGAAGAGACCAAAGCAGAGTTCATCTTTGAGTCATTTCATAATGATGCCAGAGAGCTGAGACAGGCCGGTATTTTTACCACCATGGGCGGAGCTCTTATAGTGGGAGGGGCCGCCGCCTTCTACTATATAGGTGACTCCCAGGGGCTGGCAGTGGGTCTGACCACCGTAGGGGGCACAATGATTATTACCGGCGGATACTTTCTTATCCGCTCCTTTATTCTCGGACAGTAGGTTCGGGCGCGGAGCCTGTAACCCAAAGCTTGGGGCCTGGAGGCTCCGGCAGATTCAGATCAGGGAATATCCCTGATGGTTCTGTCCAGTCCGGTAATCAGCCAGTTCCCCTTCTTCTGTTCTTCCAGGGTTAGAAGGTCTGTTATTTCCACTCCCTCGGGAGGAATAACCTCGGTGCTTTCCAGATCCACCTCATCGCTGCTGCCGGGTACCCACTTGTTGTAGGTGGCCCTGAAACGTCCGCTTCCCAGTTCCAGTATTTCCAGGTCCGTGACTCCGAATACATTCTGACCGAACTCAAGCTCCGGCATTCCCGCCTCAACCCATTCGGGAGCACTGACCATACCGCTGTTTCCTTCATACCCCATGCGGACCCTTGTGGTAACAAAGAAACCGGTGACCTCCCGCTTGTCACCCTTGCCCAGGTTCTTGTCGATACAGTCATCCATAAGGTCCTGATCCATGGTATTGAAGCTGCTGTAGTAGGCTTCCACCACTTCCAGATCACTCATTCCCATGGTAAGGGGCGGCTCCATGGCTCTTTTTATGGGAGCCGCGGCAATCAGAGCCACAGTAATGGCTATGGCTGCAATAACCATATAGAAGGTGTTCTTCCTTCTCCAGGTCTGTCTGAGGTTTCTGTTCTTCTCACCCCGATCCAGAAGCTGGGCTGCTTTCTCTTCGATCTCTTTTCTCTCCTCCCCGGAGATCTCCTGGATCACACTGTCTTCGGTCCAGGTATCGGCGGTTTTCCGCCACTCTCTCATGGTGGGTCTTTCTTTGGACAGGCTGCGGCCGATCAGGTCTGCCGCTTCCCTATTGATGCCGGGGATCAGAAGATCGGGAGTCAGCGAAGGGGGTCTGCGGAGCTGTTCATTCCGGTTGTCTTCGGCTGTTTCAAGAGGTGCATAGGGGTGGATCTGCCCAAAGAGGCTGCAGGTCAGGATGGCGGCGGTAAAGGAGAGGCCGTCAACTCCCTGACAGTCGGGATGGTTGAAGGGATACCAGTTTTTGATCCTCAGGTCCTCCTTTTCGGACTTTCTGATAAAGTCCATCAGCAGAACAGGGAGCACAAGTACCCGTCCGTCGTTCAGAAAGACCCAGTTTCTGCTGTAGAAACCCCTGTAGGAGCTTTTTTTCTCCTGAAGGGCCTCAAAAATACGAATCATCTTCTGAAGTCTCTCCAGGGTCAGAGCCTCTTCGGAGAAGACCTCTCCCTCAATTCGGGGACCGTAGAAGACCATCTGTCCCTCTTCCTCGGTAACCCCTTCCAGTTTCCACTGTTCCATCCGTCCCTGGTCATCATAGATCCATCCCGGATCGCTCTGAAGAGAGCCGATATCCACGGCTCTGAAAATTTTTGATTCCAGTCCCGTGGGGATTCCGGTATGCTCTTTTCCGTCTTTTGTGAGGGAAATCAAATTCTCCATGATGTACTCCTTGGACGGCCCCTGGGGCTGCCGATAGTCTGATTCAGTTTAATATACTAATTTCAGGGCCGGAAGTGTAATAAAACAGCAGTTCAGTCTTTCTCTTCGGAGCCGGGCTCCGGAGACTGTCCAAAGACCTGTGCCGTAAAACGGTAGAGGGTGTATTCACCCCTTTGCCAGTAGTCCATGGGAAGCCCCGCCTTCATACAGAGATGGCTCATAAAGGTCTCCCTGTTCCACCCCTGTTCGCTTGCCACCTGAGGCAGAAAGAGGCCTTGCCGGTTAGAGGCGTGGATCAGGGCACCGTGCTCTCCCATAGTCAGATCTTCCGGAGAGTCTACCTCTTCCAGAGGACTAAGCAGAGATATTTCAAGATCCGATTTCAGCCACTCCTCTTCGGTCAATGAGGGGAAGCGGGGATCATTGAAGGCCGCCGAGTGAGCGGCGTCCTTCAGGCTAACTTCAAGGGGCTCCCGCCCCTCGATAAATCCGATGCAGCCCCTGAGCCGTCCGTTCAGATGGAGGGTTACAAAGACACCGCACCGGGGAAGCTCCGCCAGGACTTCCGGAGGAGGGGATAGCTCTCTTTCCCAGGATGTGCCTATGGAGTCGTAGACCCAGTTAAGTACTTCCTGCCTTTCGGCGCTGTTTAAGGTTCTCATAACTCCTCCTCTCAATGCCCGTGGAACGGCGGTTGGCCGGCAGGGTTCAGTTCCAGCTGACTCCCGCATAAAAGACAGCCATGGTTCCCTTCTTTTCGGAAACTTCCGTCCGGCAGCGCTTCAGAATCCGCGCCTTCTGTCCGTCCCTGAAGAGATCAAGATCAGAGGCCAGGGTCAGAATCCTTGTTCCGCAGCTGCTGATCTTTCCCTCCTTCTCCATCTCAATCAGAGGATTGGGCAGGGGCATATCCATGTTTTGAAGAATCTCTTCGGCTTCCACCGCTGTTTCATCGGCCAGACCGTAACGGCTCAGGTTGGCCGAGATAACAACCAGGGGCTTTCCGGGCAGACTTAGAATCTGCTTCTTCAGTACAGCCGCGGCCTTTTTCAGATCCCCTCTCTTCAGATTGCCCGTAAGCATGGGGATGATCTCCGCCTCGGGAAAGAGCTGCTGAATAAAGGGAAGCTGAAGTTCCAGAGCATGCTCTTCCATATGGGGGGAGTCATCGGTCTGAAAGAGTCCTCCCTCCCGGATCAGACTGCGGCAGACTTTCTGATCCACCTTTACCACTCCCATGGGAGTCTGAAAGTACTTCTTTGATGAGAGATGAACCTTCAGAATATCCTTCTCTCTGTGTACGGGACCCAGAAGAATTACTCTGTCGGGAGCCGATTCGGCGGCCGAGGCAAAGGCCGCCGCCATACAGGGGGCGCACTCCTCCCAGCTTCCGTGGGGAGTCATAATAATGGGGGATGCTCCGCGGTACTCAGATGCTTCCTCAAGAAGTCCCGAGACCCTGTCTTTCAGCTCTTCAGCCTTATCAGGATAGAAGAGGCCGCTGACGATGGGTTCCCGTATATCTTTTTTCACTATTTCCATTGCTCTTCCTTAGGTGATACCCTTGAGGCGGCTGATCCGCTCCTCTTCGAGTTTAATATGGAGGTTCTTCTCCTGTGTGGGCAGAACCAGACCCCGTTTTCCCTCTCTGGGCTTCCTCAGATATTTTACCTGTGTGTAGTAGAGGTCCGCAACTCCCGAGGCTTTGGCTTTACTGTAAAAGAGGGCCAGATTACCCGCATCCAGAAGCACCTCCAGAGGAATTGTCTTCCCTTTGGGCCGGCGGACAAAGACATAGGCTCCCGGATAGTCTCTTGTGTGAAGCCAGTAGTCGTTTCCCCGGACATGGCGTGAGAGGAGCTCCTCGTTCTCTTTGGCAGACCGGCCCACAATCAGGGTGAATCCTCCGGACTCGAACTGCAGACCGGGAACGGTCTTTACGGGCTTCTTCTCCTGAGTCTGTTCCCGGGGGGCAAGCTCCTTTAACTCTTCCGGATCGCTGATCTCGTCGAGACCGGCCAGCTTCTGTTCAATGGACTTCAGCTTCAGTCTCTGATTCTGAACTTCCTCTTCCACAAGCTCCCTGCCTCTGGAGGCTTTGGAGGCCTTCTTGTAGAGGTCCTGGGCGTTCTCCACTGCCGTCTTTCGTGAGTCCAGGGAGATCTTCTCTCCCGAAGCCTCATCGGTAAAGCTTGTCTCTCCCTTTTTTATCAGATGGAGACAGGACATCAGGATATCCGCCCTGTTCCGGTAAATCTCTTCGTCGGCATAGGAGGCAAGCCGTTCCTCAAGGTTTTTCAGACAGACACAGACAGCGTTCTCCCTGATCTGAAGTCCCTTTCTGGCCCTCTCCCGCAGCCGGTCCATATCCTCAGTCTCTTCCCGGCCCGCGTAGAACTCCTGCAGATAGGCACTGTAGCTCTCAAAGCCCTCGGGAAGGGGTCGGGCCTCAAGGTTCTTCTTCGGTTTCCCCCCCTCTTCGGGAAGGTAGAGCTCTCCGGGAACCTCCTTCCGGGCGGGGCGCCTGGAAAAGGCATCAAGAATCCGGTTGTCCGATGTGCAGAGGATCAGATTGGAGGCTCCCCCCCAGAGACGGATATAGAGGATGTCGTAGTTATCTCCCTTCTTGAGGTCCAGTCGGACGATCCTGTCGCAGCCCAGCTGTTCCGCCTTCAGAACCCTGGCGCCCTTGATCCGGGACCGCATATAGGAGGTGAAACGGGGCGGTTTGGGAAGGGATGGCTCCCTCCCTGTAAACTTATGGAGGCGCAGGGTGTTTCTGTCCAGAGATATAAGAAGATTGAAGCTTCTGCCTGGACGGTGAAATTCAAATATAAGATGGGAGTAGCTGCTCTGTCTGATATTCTGAAGGAAGGCTCCCTCAAGGGGAAGCTCCTCAAGAACCCTGTTGATTTCAAGCCAGTTGAGACTCAAGACACGGTACCTCCGGGGGATTTCTCTTCAGTAGGGAGTGCTCCCAGAAAATCCTCTTCCCCCGAGGCTGAGAAGAATACAAGATAGATCTTTTCCACAGATTTAAGTGATGGAACAAGGGACTCCAGGGTTTCGAAGACCACCAGGGCGGCCTTGTCCTTCGGATAACCGTAGACACCGGTGGATATGGCCGGGAAGGCGATGGTTTTCAGACCAAGCTCCTCCGCCAATCCCAGTGAGTTCCGGTAGCAGGAGGCCAGTTTCTCCGGCTCTCCGTCAGTTCCGCCCTGCCAGACAGGGCCTACCGTATGGATGACATGGGAGCAGCGCATCCGTCCGGCCTCCGTTGCAACTGCCTCTCCGGCGGGGAGGCCCGAGGGATACTTTTCGTTTCTTATCTTCCGGCAGGCTTCCAGAAGGGAGGGACCAGCGGCCCTGTGTATGGCGCCGTCTACTCCGCCGCCTCCCAAAAGAGAGGAGTTGGCCGCATTCACCACGGCATCGCAGTCGAGGGTGGTGATGTCGGCGCAGAGGGTTTCAACCTTTTCGTCAAAAAGTTTCATAGGAGTACTCCTGTCAGCATGGCCGCTGTAATCAAGATCCAGTTCACCGCCGGAAGCAAAAGGGGATACTTCCTCCTGATGCTCTTACGGGACAGTACAAACATCATTACCACCGGAAGGACCCCGGGAATAATATGTATCAACCGTGCTCTGCCGATATAAGGCAGCCCTGAGAGAAGGACCACGGGCAGAAGCAGCTGTGAGAGGGTCATAAAGACCCGGTCGGCCTTTGTCGGGGCAGTTTTACTTTTTAACAGCACAATAGAGCGCAGCAGAAAGAGACTGTGGAAGAGGAAGAGAAGCAGTCCGGCAATTCTATGCAGTACAATGATCATACAGATTCACTCTATCCTTTCCCAGTGAAAAAATCCATAAAAAAGGGAAAGCTTTTCCCGGCGGCTGCAATCTGAAAATAGAAAGACATATTCCCCTGGTTATCTGTATAATACTCCCTATGAAAGAACATAAGGAAATGAGATCCACCCTGGCTGAGAGCCTGGCAATCGATGCAGCCTACTGGGCTCTGGGACGGTACTTTCAGGGGGGAGCCGGACCGGGGAGGATTCCCCTCTGGGGACTGTTTATTCTGGATCAAGGGAAGAACCTTCACTTTGTCAGCTTTAATCAGGAGAACTGGTTTTCCTCCCTTATGAAAACCGCCCGCAGCGGCAGCAGTTCCGACGGGATCGGTTCCAGTGGGGCAGGTTCCGGCACTGGAAGCTCCGATGGAGGCAGTACCAGGGGGCCCCAGGGAAGCGTTAAAATGCATCTGATCTTCCCATTTGAGGAACGTGAGTCTCTAGTCAGAATCAGAAAGAGAGGACTCTTTTCATTTCTCCAGAAATCCTTCCCCCTCTATCATCTGATTACAAAGGGAGAAACCATAGTCTTTGAACTGGAAGATCCTGATAAGGAGTTTCTGACGGCCCTGGGGCCGGATTGATAATCGGCGCCGCAGGGCAGGATCAATTCGATTATCGTTAAATCCTGAACTGTATATGCAGATATTGTAATGTATTCCTTGATTCATGACTCATCCTGAAGTATTCTGTACCCAAATCAGTTAAAAACAGGACAGTCTTATGACATTAAAGGAACACTTCGCCCCTTTCAGGTCGGGAATCATCGGCATTGATAACACAATGACCCTCAGCAGCGGAGACACCGCTCCCATTCTTTATGCGGACTGGGTGGCAAGCGGACGGCTCTACGGCCCCATTGAGCAATTTATGACCAGTGAGATAGGCCCTCTGGTTGCCAATACACATACCGAAACAACCACCATGGGTACAACCATGACCCGTGCCTATCATGACGCCCGGCAGAAGATAAAGAAGCATGTGGGCGCCGATGAAAGGGATTCCCTCTTTCTGGCGGGCTTCGGCATGACTGCGGCCATCAACAAGCTTCAGAGAATGCTTGGCCTCCGTCTTCCCGAAGGCTGTCCCGAGAACTGCCACGGCTCCCTGAAACCCCTGGTGATTGTGACTCATATGGAGCACCACTCCAATCAGATCAGCTGGGAGGAGTGCGCCTGTGATGTTGAGATTCTTCCCCGGGTGGATAAGACAGGTCTTCCCGATCTGAAATCCCTGCAGTTTCTGCTGGACAGAAACAAAGACCGCCCCCTGCTGATCGGCGCCTTTTCCGCCTGCAGCAATGTGACCGGTATCATTACCCCATACCATGAGATGGCAAAGATGATGCACAGGGCAGGTGGCTACTGTTTTATTGACTTTGCCGCCTCGGCGCCCTATGTCGAGATGAATATGCATCCCGAAGATCCCGAAGAGAGACTGGATGCCATATACTTCTCTCCCCATAAATTTCTGGGAGGACCCGGGACATCTGGAGTTCTGGTTCTTAGCAACGATCTCTATCAGAGAGTCATTCCCGACCAGCCCGGCGGAGGCACTGTCAAGTGGACCACTCCCTTCGGGCGGCACAGCTACTTTGATGAGATAGAGGTGCGTGAGGACGGGGGAACTCCGGGATTCCTTCAGGCCATTCGCTGCGCCCTGGCCATGGAGGTCAAGGAGGCCATGGACCCTGCAAAGATCCGGGCCCGGGAGGAGGAGCTCTACGGTATCCTTATGGAGGAGCTGAAGAAGGAGCCCATGGTCTATATGCTGGAACCCCAGAATGAGGACCGTCTGGGGATTGTCTCCATCTATGCCCCCGGAGAGCACCACAACCTGATTGTAAAACTCCTGAATGACCGCTTTGGTATTCAGACCCGTGGAGGGTGCAGCTGCGCCGGTACCTACGGGCACATCCTCTTCTCCATCGATATGAGCACATCATCCAAGATTACCGATATGATCGACCACGGGGACCTGACCGAAAAGCCCGGCTGGGTGAGAATCTCTCTCCATCCCACAATGACAGATGAAGAGGCCCGGTATATCGGGAAGGCTGTTGTGGATGTGATCAGAAACTACAGGGGCTGGGGTGAGGAGTACAGCTTTCACCAGGAGAGCGGTGAGTTTACCAGAAAGAGCGGGGAACCGGAAATCCGGGATCTGTTTTCAGATTTTCGTTCTGTCTGATCTTACCGTCTTCCCGATCAGCGCCGCCGGCGGATTCTGAAGCGGAAGATGTCGCTTCTGAGGAACTCATAGGTGAAGAGGACCGGATGGTTCTCTTCATCGTAGTGGTTCTGTTTTATAAAGAGCAGATTCCGCCCTTTGCCCATATAGTCCAGGGCCTTTTCGGCAAATTCCCTGTTCTCCTCGGGAGGACAGATCTCACAGTCCGCGCAGCTTATGCGGATACGGCAGTGGTCTTCCAGAAACTGAAGAAGGGAACCGGAGAATTCATTCTCCTCAAAGGCCCTGCCCACCAGGGAGTAGGGCAGATAATTTTGAGAGAAGGCGACGGGTTCATCGTCGGCATAGCGTATCCGTTCAATTCTCAGTACCTTCTCTCCCTTTTTAAGATTCAGGAGGTTGGAAATTTCGCTGTCAGGTCTCTGTACCGTTATCTTTCTGCGGCTCTCTCCTTCTGTAAAGCCGCTCTCCCGGATCATCCTGCCCAGGCTTTCCAACCTTTCCATGCTGCCGGGTATGGAGGGCAGGGGTGGGATGATAAAGGTGCCCCGCCCGTGACGCACCAGAAGCAGTCCGTCCTGAACCAGTTCCTGTACGATGCCTCTGTATGTCATTCTGCTGACATTCAGACGCCCGGCCATCTCAAGTTCAGAGGGAAGGCGGTTGTCGGGAAAGCTTTCGTTCCTTATTATCTCTGTCAGTTTCTTTTTCAGTTTCTTCTGTTGTACGGTCATTTAATTGCAGTCCTGCAGATTTCTTCCATCATATCATGGATCTGCCTGCTTCCCGCAATAAGAAGTGAGCCTCCCGCGCAGCCGGTATGGGATACGACCCCTCCCGCCTCTTCCACAAGAAAGGCTCCACCTCCGAAGTCCCAGGGGTTCAGATCAAACTCCCACACTCCGTCGAGCAAACCGGCAGCAGTAAAGGCCAGATCCAGGGCAGCACTGCCCATACGGCGGATTCCCATTGTCCTGGTCATAAATTCATCCAGAAAGATCTTCTCTTCAGGGCGCATAAGTTTTCCCGCGGGGAAGCCCGTACCCAGGATGCAGTTGGTCAGCACTGTTTTATCCGATACTCCCAGAGCCCTTCCATTCAGGAAGGCTCCCTCTCCCCGGTAGGCCTCGAATCTCATATTCATGGCGGGAGCCAGAACCAGACTGTAGAGTCCGGTTCCCTCGTGTTCCAGATAGATACTGATACTGTAAAAGGGGAGTCCGTTGATGTAGTTTGCGGTGCCGTCCAGAGGATCGATTACCCAGCGGTAGCCGCTGGGGCCCTCGATGCCTGTACCCTCTTCGGCCAGAATAGAGTGATCGGGAAAGCGTTTTTGAATGGCACCTGCAAGAAGCTCTTCCGACCGGCGGTCGATATCGGTCACAAAGTCGAATTCCGTTGCCTTGGCGTCAATATTGAATCCTCCATTCAGATGCCCCGCCCTCTGAATCTCTGCCGCTTCTTCGGCCAGTGGGACCATCCATAAGGAAAGTGATTTAAAGTCAGTCATATATGTAATGGGAGGATGAACCTCCCCTCCTTTCTAGTTTTCTTTGCGGAAGTTCCGCAGGATTGCCGGGATTCCAAGAAGCAGCACGATCAGGGTCATGCAGACCGAAAGTGCCGAGGCGTATCCGATTCTGAGGTTACCCACACCCCTCTGGTATATAAACTGGGTGATGGTCACCGTGGCGTTGGCGGGGCCGCCTTTTGTCAGTATGTTCACCTTGTCAAAGAGTCTGAAGCTGTCGATCAGACGCAGAAGAACGACCATTACCAGGGTGCTCTGTATATGGGGGATGGTTATATGGAAGAATGAGGAGACCGGGCCGGCTCCGTCGATCTTTGCCGCTTCATACTGATTGACGGGAACAGATGTCAGAGCCGCGAAGAAGAGGAGAAAGGCAAAGGGGGTCCACTGCCATATATCGATAAAGATCAGGGCTCCCATGGCGGTTTTCGGGTTCATAAACCAGTTGACCGCTTCAAAGCCGAAAGTGGCAATGATTCTGTTGGTCATTCCATTGTATCCCAGCAGATTCTGCCAGATAAGAACAATAGTAACCGGTGGAACAAGGTTGGGCAGGACGATCAGAAAGCGGAGGTACTCGGTCTTTTTGCCCAGTGAGTGTACGTAGACCGCCAGCAATAGGCCCAGTACGGTTTCGGCGGCCGTTGAGAAGACCATAAAGGTGATTGTGTTTTTCAATGATTGATAGAAGAGGGGATCTTTCAAAGCATCAAGGTAGTTGGCAAGACCCACAAAGTCCAGATCATTGGGTCTCAACAGGTAGAGGTTATGGAAACTGTTATAGAGGGTAAAACCCAGGGGGAAGATCGTCAGGGCTGCGAAAATCAGCAGACCCGGGGCCAGAAAGCTGAGAGTAAAGGCTGATGGTGCCTGTTTACAGGTCAAAAGGTAGCTCCTTAAAGGGAATAACCGCGGAAGTGATCCTCCGCGGTTATCTTGTTTATTACCGGTTTCGTTTAGTTCATAATGCGGTTGATTGCCGCTTCAGAGTCTGCCAGAGCCTGGTCAATGGATTTGAGTCCGGAAACCGCAGCCGAGAGTTCGGCGCCGAAGACATTCTCTACATCAGACCAGAGAGGTGTCCGGGGGCGGGCCACGGAGTTCTCAAGGGCTGACATCTGAGCGGGGAAGTGGGGGTAGCGGGCGACCAGCTCCGGGTCCTCATAGACGCTCTTTCTGCTGGGTACACCGCCGTGGAGGGCCATCTCTTTCTGTATTTCAGAGGAGGTGATAAACTCCAGGAATTTTGCCGCCAGTTCCTTGTCGGGGGCGTTGGCGGGAATACCGATCATCCAGTTTCCTATCATACCCGCGGGGTTGCTGCCTCCGTTATAGCGGGTGGGGATGGGAGCGAAGGCTGCGGAGGATGTCTCTCCGGAGATGTACCATGAGGGCCATCCCAGAGACATTCCTGCATTTCCTGCGGACACAGCTTCCACCAGTTCGTTTTTCTCAAGGTTGTTGCCCTGGTTCAGAAGATCGATGTAGAGGGAAAGAGCCTCTTTAGTCAGATCATTGTTTACATTGGCCATCCAGTCGCCGGTGAACACAGAGCCGCCCATGGCCCAGAGTACGGGGAGGAAGTCGGAAACAATGGGGTTACCCTGCTGTCCGCGGATCAGGTATCCATCCTTGCCGGTTGCGGACCTGATGGCGGTTGCCGCTTCAAGCACCTCTTCCCAGCTTTCGGGAGCGGTGAGTCCCTGTGCATCGAAGAGTCCCTTGTTATAGAAGAAGAGCTGAACGTTACCGACGATGGGAAGAGCATAGAGATCTCCTGTGGCGTAGGGGAATTTTCCCAGGTTCAGAGCGGCTTCAATAAAGTCACTGTCTCCCTTTACTCCCAGTTCCTCCAGGTTGGTAAAGAGATCTGCATCACAAAATTCGGGCATCCAGGTGTCATCGGCCATAATCAGGCTGTAGCTTCCTGTCTTGCTTCCGGCATTCAGGGAGATCTTCTGTTTCAGGTCGGCGGATTCCAGAGCAAGAATTTCAACCTTGACACCGTACTCCTCTTCAAACTGTGCCTTCACGGCATTCATTCCGTCAATGTGGGTTCCGCCTCTACCGGCTACAATCAAAGTTTCTGTTCCGTCGTTCTGACCGGAACAGGGGGCTGAAAAAACGACTGCCAGCATAAGGGTCAGCACTGTAACTACACTCTTTGTTTTCATCATTTACTCCTAACATATTTGATTCCCAAAGGGGAAAAGACTGCTGATTAATGGGGCTACTCCTTTACGGCTCCCTCTCCCATCCCTGATATCAGATACTGCTGCATCAGAAGGGCGAAGGTCAGAAGGGGCATAACCGAGACGATTCCTCCCGAGGCCAGCTCACCCCATTTAACTACCTCCTGTTCGCTGTTCATGGTGGAGAGCCATACGGGCAGGGTGAATGCCGAGGGGCTCTGCACAAAGATGACGGCGTAGAGGTACTCGTTCCATGAGTACATAAAGGTGAATATTCCCACCGCCGCTGCCGAGGGCAGTATCAGGGGCAGTATTATGGAGAAGAAGAGACGCCCCTCTGTGGCACCGTCGATCCGGGCGCTCTCATCCAGTTCTCCGGGGATGACCCTGATGGCGGGAATAAGAAACCAGATCACAAAGGGAAGGTTCATCATAATGTGGCTGAGAATTACGGGAATCCTGGTTCCCAGCAGGCCCATCCTGTTGAACATAAGGAAGAGGGGGATCGCCAGTGTAATGGGGGGGAGAACCCTTATTATAAGAACCCAGGCCAGAAAAGGTCTGTTTATCCAGCTTTTCAGGCGGCTACGTCCCAGCACATAGGCTGCCGCAATTCCAGAAGCCATTGTTACGGCCAGGGATAAAAGGGTTACCGTCAGACTGTTCAGAAGGGGGCGCATTACGGCACCGCTGGTGAAAACCGCCTGGATATGTTCCAGGCTCAGAGAGCGGGGGTAGATTGTCAGTCCTCCGGCTCCCAGTTCAGCTGATGAGCGAATGGCAAGGCTTACCATCCAATACAGGGGCATCAGCGCCAGAACCAGCGCAGCGGCCAACATCTGTTTTTTTATATTGTGCTTTTCCAGATAATTCACAAATCCTCCAAGATGTCTAGACGTCTATATGCCTATGCATTCTTAAGGGTCTGGATTAGCACTTCGTTCGTAGAAAATTAGTTTTTAATTAAAGCCTCTGGGGTTTTCGGGGGCAGAAGAGTTCGGGGCAGAAGAGAAGGATTCGTTTGAGGTCCGCATCAGCCGGATATAACCTGTCGGAATAGAGATTTCATTTTTACCTTCCGGTATAAAAATGTACTGCCTTTTACCTCAATTTACCTAATAGTACATTTGCTGTTAAGAGTGAATCCCTCTTTTGGAAATCTGTCAATAAATTATTTTAATTTCCATCAATCTAATAAATCTATATATAGTAGACAGATAAAATACTACAAAAATGAGAATGAATAAATTAAATTTCATGTTTTTTTTCGGATGGCACAGGAACTGCACTATAGGTTGGCAACTGATTATAGAGGCAGGAGGCTGCAAAATGAGAAAAATAGCGATTTACGGAAAGGGTGGAATCGGAAAGTCCACAACAACACAGAATACCGTTGCCGGACTGGCAGAAATGGGTAAGAAAGTAATGGTTGTAGGATGTGACCCCAAAGCGGATTCCACACGTCTTCTTCTGGGCGGACTGGCCCAGAAGACTGTTCTGGACACCCTGAGAGAAGAGGGTGAGGATGTCGAACTGGAAGACATCGTAAAAGAGGGATACGGAAAGACCCTCTGTACAGAGTCCGGCGGACCAGAGCCCGGTGTTGGATGTGCCGGTAGAGGTATCATCACAAGTATCAACCTGCTCGAGCAGCTTGGTGCCTATGAGTCTGATGACATCGACTTCGCCTTCTACGATGTACTTGGTGACGTTGTATGCGGTGGATTCGCAATGCCCATCCGCGAAGGAAAAGCCGAAGAGATCTACATCGTTGTATCCGGTGAGATGATGGCCATGTACGCTGCAAACAACATCTGTAAGGGTATTGTTAAATACGCCGATGCCGGTGGTGTACGCCTGGGTGGTCTGATCTGTAACTCCCGTATGGTAGATAACGAGAAAGAGATGATCGAAGAGCTGGCCAAGAAACTTGGAACACAGATGCTGCATTTCGTACCCAGAGACAACATGGTACAGAGAGCCGAGATCAACAGAAAGACTGTTATCGATTTCGAACCCACACACAATCAGGCCGATGAGTACAGAACTCTGGCCAAGAAGATGGCGGAAAACACAATGCTTGTTATTCCCAGTCCCCTTGAAATCGAAGAGCTTGAGAAGCTGCTTGTAGATTTCGGAATCGCATCTTAATAAAAAAACAGGAGAACAAAATGGTATTAATTCGTTCAGTCGTAAGACCCGAGAAATCGCAGGATGTAATGGATGCCCTGCTGGAAGCCGGATACCCCGCGGTAACAAAAGTAAGCGTTGCCGGTAGAGGTCAGCAGAAAGGACTTAAACTGGGAAACGTTGTATATGACGAACTCCCCAAAGAGCTTCTGATCACCGTTGTTCCCGCATCAGAGAAGGACATTGTTCTGAAGACAATTATGTCTTCAGCCAAGACCGGAGAAGAGGGTTCCTTCGGAGACGGAAAAATCTTCGTATCCGCAGTAGATGAAACATACACTATCCGTACAGGAGAGAAAGGATGAAAGAAGTTATGGCCATTGTCCGGATCAATGCGATGAACCAGACAAAAGACGCTCTTACAAAGGCGGGCATTACTTCCTTCACCGTAACCGGAAGGGTTATGGGACGCGGAAAGGGCCTGGTAGACCACCAGGTTCTGAAAGCGGCAGATGCCGGTGACGAGTACGCCCGGGCTCTGCTGGGGTCAGGTCCCCGTCTGATCTCCAAGAGGATGATCCTTGTGGTTGTTCCCGATGATATGGTTGATCTCACAGTAGACACACTGATTTCAGCCAATCAGACAGGAAAAGCCGGAGACGGAAAGATTTTTGTTCTGCCCGCCACAGAAACATATAGAGTCAGAACAGGCGAAAAGGGAGAGAGCATCCTCCAGTAGGATTTTCCCTGCGGCTGTGCTGAATAGATTGCTGTATCAGCCGCAGTAGTTCTGATTTTTTAGCGGATTTCATTGCCTAAACCTTAGGCCTTCACCCCCTGATTATGGGGCTGTAAGGAGATAATAAGATTATGAGTTCATTAATTGATAATGAAAAATTGAGAGACGAAATGCTGGATATCTATCCTGCAAAAGTCGCCAGAAAGCGGAAGAAGGCCATTGTTCTTAACGATCCGGCTGAGATTCCCGAGATTCAGGCGAACGTCAGAACCATTCCCGGTATCATCACCCAGAGAGGTTGCAGTTATGCCGGTTGTAAGGGTGTAGTTCTGGGTCCCACAAGGGACATCATCAACCTGACCCACGGACCCATCGGATGCGGTTTCTACTCCTGGCTTACCAGACGTAACCAGACAGACGCCTCCGGCGACAAAGAAAACTTTATGACCTACTGCTTTTCCACTGATATGCAGGACCCCAACATCGTATTCGGTGGTGAGAAAAAGCTGAAAGAGGCCATTCAGGAAGCCTATGACATCTTCAAGCCCAAGGCCATCGGTATATTCAGTACCTGTCCTGTAGGTCTGATCGGTGACGACGTTCACGCCGCTGCCAGAGAGATGACTGAGAAGATCGGAGACTGTAACATCTTCGGCTTCAGCTGTGAAGGTTACAAGGGTGTAAGCCAGTCGGCGGGACACCATATTGCCAACAACCAGCTCTTCCGTCATGTAATCGGAAAGGGTGAGGAGCTTCCCGGCAAGTTCAAGATCAACATGCTCGGTGAGTACAACATCGGCGGTGACGCCTTTGTTATCGAGGACATCCTTGAGAAGTGCGGAATCGAATTGATTGCCACCTTCAGCGGTAACTCCTCCTACAACCAGTTTGCCTCCAGCTACTCTGCTGACCTGAACTGTGTTATGTGTCACCGTTCCATCAACTATGTTGCGGAGATGATGGAAGAGAAGTACGGAATCCCCTGGATCAAGGTTAACTTTATCGGTGCCAAGAGTACCGCCAAGTCCCTGAGAAGGATTGCCGACTACTTCGGAAACCAGGAACTGAAGGACCGGGTTGAGAAGGTTATCGCCGAAGAGATGGAATCCGTTGAAGCAGTGAAGAATGAGGTCTTCTCCAAAACTGACGGTAAAAGCGCCATGCTCTTTGTGGGCGGTTCCAGAGCCCACCACTACCAGGATCTTTTCAATGAACTTGGAATCAGGACTCTGGCTGCGGGATACGAGTTCGGACATAGAGATGACTATGAGGGACGCCGTGTAATTCCCACCATCAAGATTGACGCGGACAGCCGGAACATTGAAGAGCTGACCGTAACAAAGGATGAGGAAAGATACAATCAGAGAATCAGTGATGACGAGAGAAAGGCTCTTGATGAGCAGGGTCTCGACTTCAGTGATTACGAGGGAATGATGCCCCAGATGGAAGAGGGTACCCTGGTTATCGACGACCTCAGCCACTATGAGATGGAAGAGCTGATCAAGAAACACAAACCCGATGTGTTCTGTGCCGGTATTAAAGAGAAGTATGCCGTTCAGAAGATGGGCGTTCCCCTCAAGCAGCTTCACAGCTACGACTACGGTGGACCCTATGCGGGATTTGAAGGTGCCATCAACTTCTACAAAGACATCGCGCAGATGGTATCAAGCAGGGTCTGGGATCTTGTGGGCGCACCCTGGGAGAAAGAGGGATCTCTGTCTCCCGTATATGTCGAAAGCGGTTCCCCCGCAGTGACAATGAAGGATTAGGAAGGAGTCTATTATGTTTTTGAAACACACTACAGCTGAAGTTGCCGATCGTAAAGCACTTACGGTCAACCCGGCAAAAACCTGTCAGCCTGTGGGCGCCATGTATGCCTCTCTGGGTATCCACGGCTGTCTGCCCCACAGCCACGGTTCTCAGGGATGCTGTGCCTACCACAGATCCTCACTGACCAGACACTATAAAGAGCCTGTTATGGCCGGTACCAGCTCCTTTACAGAAGGTTCATCGGTATTCGGTGGACAGGGTAACCTGGTGCAGGCTCTGAACAATATGTTTACCGTCTACAAACCCGATGTTGTGGCGGTTCACTCCACATGTCTTTCTGAGACCATCGGTGACGACCTGGGACAGATCGTTAAAAAGGCAATCGATGAGGGCAAGGTTCCCGAGGGCAAGACTGTAGTCTACGCCTCTACACCCAGCTACATCGGTTCCCATGTAACCGGTTTTGCCAATATGTGTGCCGGTATGGCCAAGCAGCTGGCCGAAGTTCCTGCGGAGGATGCAGCTCCTCTGGATCAGGTAAACATCCTCCCCGGCTGGGTAGAGCCCTCTGATATGAGAGAGATCAAGAGAATCATGAAGACCATGGGTGTTCCCTTTGTAATGTATCCCGATACATCCGACGTTCTTGATGCTCCCATGACAGGACACCATGAGTTCTACCCCAAGGGCGGAGCCACCATCGAAGAGATCAAGTCTTCAGGTCTGAGCAAGGCTACCCTGGCTCTCGGTGCCTGGGGTTCCGAGGCTGCGGCTCAGGAACTCTGGAAGAAGTGCCGCGTTCCCTACGAGACTCTGGATCTGCCCATCGGTATCAAGGCCACCGACCGCTTCCTTTCCAAGCTGAGCGAGATTACAGGAACTCCCGTTCCCGAGTCTCTGACAGCGGAAAGAGGAAGAGCTCTGGATATGATTACCGATATGCAGAACTACCTCTACGGCAAGCGCGTTGCCCTCTGGGGTGATCCCGACCAGCTTCTGGCTCTCTCCGAGTTCCTGGCTGACATCGATATGAAACCTGTTTATATCGTCAGCGGTACTCCGGGTAAGAAGTTTATGAAGAAGATGGAAGGCATCCTGGGTGATGTTGTTCCCGAAGCCAAGTTCAAAAACGGTGAAAGAGCTGACATGTTCCTGATGCACCAGTGGATCAAGGAAGAGGGTGTGGACCTTCTGATGGGTAACTCCTACGGAAAGTACATCTCCCGTGATGATGATATTCCCTTTGTGAGAATGGGATTCCCCATTTATGACAGAGTGGGACACAGCTACTTCCCCACTGTGGGCTACATGGGTGCCATCCGGATTCTGGAGAAGATGCTGGGTGTCATTATGGACAAACAGGATAGAGATGCTCCCGAAGAGAAATTCGAACTGGTAATGTAATTTATTTGTAAGGAAGTGTGAAATGAGTGCGCCGATTTTAAAGGACCGGAACAAACAGGTATTTGAGAAAGGGAAAGCCGCTTTTGATTTGCAGTGTGACCGCAAGAGCGTTGCGGGGTCAGTAAGTCAGAGAGCCTGTGTTTTCTGCGGCTCAAGGGTGGTTCTCTACCCTATAGCCGATGCTCTGCACCTGGTTCACGGCTCCATCGGCTGCGCTTCCTATACATGGGATATCAGAGGATCGGTCAGCTCCGGACCGGAGCTGCACCGCCTCTGCTTTTCCACCGACCTCCGCGAGAAGGATGTTGTCTACGGAGGCGAGAAAAAGCTCGCCGCCGCCATAAGAGAGCTGGTTCCCAAACACAGCCCCAAGGCGGTTTTCGTTTACAGCACCTGTATCGTGGGAGTGATCGGAGATGACGTGGATTCTGTCTGTAAGAAAGCAGGGCAGGAACTCGGAATCCCAGTGATCCCCGTTCATTCAGCCGGTTTTGCCGGCACCAAGAAAGACGGCTATAAGGCCGCCTGTACCGCCCTGAGCAAGATCGTCGGAACCGACGACAGCGGCGAAGTCAGCCCCTTCAGTATCAATATCCTGGGGGAGTTCAACCTGGCCGGTGAGGCCTGGATTATCAAGGAGTACTACCGCCGCATGGGGATCGAGGTCGTCTCCATTCTGACCGGTGACGGAAGGATTGATGATATCCGCCGCTCCCACCGGGCTTCCCTGAACCTTGTACAGTGTTCAGGCTCCCTGACCACCATGGCCGAGGAGATGAAGGACAAGTACGGCATCCCCTACAAGAGGGTCTCCTACTTCGGAATGGAGGACGTCTCCAAGGCCCTCTACGAGGTTGCAGACTTCTTCAGCGAAGAGGATCCCATGATGAAGGAGAGGGCCGCGGAAATTGTCCGGGAAGAGGTTTCCAAATACCTTCCCGCTATGCAGGAGTGCAAGACCAAGCTTGAGGGAATGAAGTGCGCCATCTATGTGGGCGGCGCCTTCAAGGCTTTCAGCCTGATCCGCATCTTAAGGACTCTGGGAGTGGATGTTGTGCTGGTAGGGTCCCAGACCGGTAACCGTCAGGACTACGAGCAGCTGGCATCCATGTGTGACCCCGGTACGGTCATCGTGGACGACTCCAACCCCATGGAGCTCTCTCACTACATCGTAGAAAAGGATGTTGACCTCTTTATCGGAGGAGTCAAGGAACGGCCCATGGCATTCAAGCTGGGCGTCGGATTCTGCGACCACAACCATGAAAGAAAAACGGCCCTGGCCGGATTTGAAGGCACCCTGAACTTTGCCAATGAAGTATGCGCCTCGGCACTGAGTCCCGTATGGCGCTTCGCACCACGGAGGAAAAAATGAGCGCAGAAGTACAGAACTATCAGTCCGCAGGAAACCCCTGCCGGCAGTGTATGCCCCTGGGCGCCAGCTGGGCCTTCAAGGGAGTGAAAGGCTGTATCCCAGTCCTTCACGGATCGCAGGGCTGCGCCACCTATATCAGGCGTTATATGATCAGCCACTTCAGAGAGCCCATCGATATCGCCTCCAGCAGTTTTGATGAGACCACAGTGATTTTCGGTGGTCAGGAGAACCTGGAAAAGGCCGTCCTCAATGTATTCAACCAGTATCGCCCCGACATTATCGGCATCGCCACCACCTGTCTCTCCGAGACCATCGGCGACGATATCGACCGTTTTGTCCGTGAGCTGAAGAAGAACCAGCCTGGTCTCTGCACACTTGTGCCTGTTTCCACCCCCAGCTATCAGGGGACCCAGGAGGAAGGCTTTCACAGAACAATATACGCTCTGGTGAAAAACCTGGCGGGTGCCGGAGAGGTCCATGCAGGTGAAGGACCGGCGCTGAATTTCTTTCTGCCCATGATCACCCCCGCGGATATCCGCTGGATCAAGGATATTACAAAGGCCATGAAGGGACGGGCGGTAGTCCTTCCCGATATCAGCGAAACTCTGGACGGCGGACTCTGGGAGGAGTACAACGCCATCCCCCCCGGCGGAACAGACCAGGAGGAGATCAAGTCCTTGCATCTGAGCGAAGCCTCTGTGGAGCTCGGTACCGTTCTTCCTGATGACTGGCGCCCCGGATACTGGCTGCAGAAGCAGCACGGACTGCCCAATCTGCAGGCCGCCCTTCCCCTGGGAGTGGACGCCACCGATCACTTTATGAAACTTCTTGAGGATGTGCTGGACTGCCCCGTCCCCCCCGAGTTTATGGAGATCCGCAGCCGTCTTACCGACGCCTATGCAGATGCTCACAAGTACCTTTACGGAAAGAAGGTCGTCCTCTTCGGAGATACCTCCACCGTGGAAGCCCTCTACCGCTTTACATCGGAGATCGGCATGAACCCCGTATTCTGCTTTACCGGAAGTCCCTCGGGGATTCTCAAAAAAGCCATCGAGAAGCTGGGGACACCTCCGGTATCCACGACAGCCCCCCTTGTCATGGAGGACTGTGATTTCGGCGATGCCGAGGGAATTATCGAGGAGATGAATCCCGATATGCTGATCGGAAACAGCAAGGGCTACAAGATCGCCAGGAAGCTGGATATCCCCCTGTTGAGGGTGGGATTCCCTATTCACGACCGTTTTGGAGCTTCCCGGCAGAGAATGCTGGGGTATAGCGGAACCCTGAACCTGCTGGATCAGATCGTCAATATGCTTCTTGAGAAAAAGCAGAGCGATTCTGATATCGGATATACCTATATTTAGGTCCCCTGTCCGGCCGGGCCCTCCGGGGAAGGCAGGACTGCAAGATATATAACAACTGTCCTGCCAAGGCGGACATAAAAGACTTTAGGAGCGTTATTATGAAAATTAACCTGGATAATCACCCCTGTTTCAGCAAGGATGCCTGTCACGACCACGCAAGAATCCACCTTCCTGTGGCCCCCAAGTGTAACGTGCAGTGCGGCTTCTGCAACCGGAAGTATGATTGTGTTAATGAAAGCCGCCCCGGAGTCACAAGTTCTGTTCTGACTCCAGGACAGGCCCTCTACTACCTTGAGAAAGCAATGGAAAAAAGGTTTTTTGATGTTGTCGGAATCGCCGGCCCCGGGGACCCCTTTGCCAACCCCGAGGAGACCATGGAGACCCTCTCCCTGGTCCATGCCGCCTATCCCGAGGTGATGCTCTGCGTGGCCACCAACGGACTGAACATCCGGCCCTACATCCCTGAACTGGCCCGTCTCGGGGTCACCCATGTCACCCTGACAATCAACGGTGTTGATCCCGAGACAGCAGGAAAGGCCTATCGCTGGATCAGACATGACAAGAAGGTCTACCGCGGGAAGGCGGCTGGAGAGATCATTATGAATGAACAGCTTCAGGCTATTAAGGAGCTGCGGGAGAATGACATTCTTGTAAAGATCAACAGCATCATCATCCCCACCGTTAATGATCACCACATTCATGAGATCGCAAAGGTTGTGGGAGATCTGGATGCAACAACCCAGAACTGTCTGCCCCTTCTTCCGGTAAAGGATACCGACTTCGGTCATCTTCCCCATCCCAAACACGAAGACGTGCAGGAGATCAGAAAGAAGAGCGGTGAACATATCCCTCAGATGGGACACTGCCGCCGCTGCAGGGCCGATGCCGCCGGACTCCTGGAAGAGGCCATGAGCGAAGGAACCGCCGGTCTTCTCCGTGAGGCTGCAAGCCAGCCCGTCCACCCCGGTGAGGAAAGACCCTGTGTGGCCATCGCCAGCAACGAGGGAATGCTTGTAAACCAGCACCTGGGACATGCCACAAAGATGAGAATCTACCGCAAAGGCGACTCCGGCTACGCACTGGATGCCGAACGGATTATGCCCGCTCCCGGACGGGGAGATGAGCGCTGGATTGAGATCGCCGACAGGCTGAAGGACTGCTTTGCAGTGCTCGTAAGCGGAATCGGGGGACGTCCCAATGAGGTCCTCTCTGAGTCGGGAATAAAGGTTATGCAGGTGGAGGGACTGATCGATGAGGCTCTGAGGGGACTCTTCAAGGGCGAGGACCTGAAGCATATGGCCGTTAGAAAGGGTGGGTGTACCGGTAATGCAGCCGGTTGCGCATAGATAAAAAAATCAGGAGAAGGAATGTATGGAAAAACCGAATAAACACCTCTTGGTGTGCTGCAGTTTCAGAGCATCAGGAGAGCCCCAGGGGGTCTGCTATAAGAAGGGAACCGGTGACTGGCTCGGTTACCTTGAAAATGAGATCGTCGACCGCGGAATGGACGGTGTGCTTGTCTCTTCAACAGGCTGTCTGAAGGTATGTGACAGAGGACCTGCCATGGTCATCTATCCCGACAACATCTGGTACGGCGGCATGAGCGGCGAAGATGATCTCGATGCCATTTTGGACGCCATTGAGGATGATGAAGTGGCTGAGGACTTTCTGATCAGCTGAAAAATACCTCTATGGTATATAAATGTTACACCATTGGAGAAATCTACCCCTTTGAGGGGATTTCTCCTTTTTTATTTATAAATACCCACAATTATGTAGTTAGGGTCTAAATATATGACATGAATGTTGATTTTTATATCCTGATCGGATTTGTTGAAATTGTGTCAGTATTGGGTAAATCCTTCTGAAATAAGCAGATATTCTGATTTTCTATTTTTGGCCTGATATTTGCATTATAAATGTTCATGACTCGTCGATCAGCAGTTTTTGTGGACAGCACTCTCAGGGAGGGTGATCAGACCCCCGGTGTTGTTCTCAGCAGGGATGAAAAAGTCCTGATTGCCGAATCTCTGGTATCTGCAGGAATTAAAGACCTGGAGGCGGGGATTCCGGCTATGGGTCAGGATGAGATCAGACTGCTTAAAGATCTGAGTCGGCTGGATGCCCGCATAATTTGCTGGTGCCGTGCCCATAAAGATGATGTTGAGGGAGCCCTCCTGGCAGGGACGGGAGCTGTTCATATCAGCCTGCCCGTTTCAGACTGTCTCCTCGACACCATGGGCTACTCCTGGAACCGGGTCATAGACCAGGTGGGGGAGTGGGGAAGAGTTCTGCGGGGTTCCGCAGACTTTCTTTCCATCGGAGCCATGGATGCATCCCGCTGCAGTACAGAAAAGCTGAAGGAGTTTGCCTCGGCCGCCTACAGGGCCGGATTTGGAAGACTCCGTCTGGCAGACACCCTTGGATTGGCGAGACCACGGATGATTGAAGAGTGGGCCGCCGAACTGACGGATTACAGGGATATCCTGGAATTCCACGGGCACAATGACTTTGGAATGGCTGTAGCCAACAGCCTGACTGCCCTGGAGCACGGATTTTCAGCCGTCAGTATGACTCTTCTCGGTCTGGGGGAACGTGCCGGGAACGCCCCTCTGGAAGAGGTTCTTCTGGGAGCCGGAAATCTTCTGGGAATGAATACCGGGGTGAATCTGGAAGAGGTCGTCCGTATTGCCAGAATGACTGCCGCTTTCTGTAAACTGGATATTCCGCCGAACAAACCCCTTCTGGGAGACAGGATAAACAGTCATGAGTCGGGAATCCATGTTGCCGGGTTGAATAAAAACCCCCTGAGTTTCAAACCCTATGATCCTGAACCCCTTGGGGGCGCTCCGCAGACCATCGTCTGGGGACGCCACAGCGGCCGTCATTCGGCCCGATCCCTCTTTGAAGAGCTTGGAATTGAGTACTGTGAGGAACTTATTGCGCCCCTGCTGGAAAAAATCCGACAGACATCCATGCTCCTGAAGCGGGGCCTCAGACAGGATGAGGTACTGGATCTGTATAGAACATTGCTGACTGCCGAAGGAGTATGCTGAAGATGTCAGATAAATGCCGCCACTGCCACGGCGAAGTCTGGGAGGAGATAGAGTTTATAGCTGGTATCAGTCAGCTTCTCCTCACCGGATCAGATATTGATAAAATCCTCAGACGGGTTCTGCAGAGCCTGTGTGAACACAAATCCTATAAAAGAAGCATGATCGCTCTTTTTAACAGAAAGGCCGGTTCCATTCTTATCAAGGAGTCCTTCGGAGTCTCTCCCGAGGAGCAGGCAAGAGGAATCTACTACCCCGGTGAAGGAATCACCGGAGAGGTTGTTGAGACTGGGCAGACCATCCTTGTTCCCAGCATCAGAGAGGACTCCCGTTTTCTTAACAGAACCAGAATGTCCGATGATCTTCTGGAGAGCGCCTTTATCTGTGTTCCCATCAGAACAGGAATCCAGATTATCGGAACCATCAGCGTTGTGATCGATACATCCGAACGGGAGGACCGTGACGAGGAAGATTTCCTGGAGGCCGATGAACAGCTGCTTCAGATTCTGGCGGCCATGATTGCCCAGGCAGCCCAGCTCTCCCGTTCACGGGATGAGGAGAACATACAGAAAATACGGGAACAGACTGCCGAGTGCGATGATCCCATCCAGCGTCCCCCGAATATTATCGGAAACGCCAAGGTTCTTCAGCCTGTCTATCAGATGATTCAAAAGGTGGCTCCCGCAAGTTCCACCATTCTGATTCTCGGAGAGAGCGGTGTGGGTAAGGAGCTGGTGGCCGAGGCCATCCACTATGCCAGCAACCGCTCGGACAGAGCCTTTGTCAAACTGAACTGTGCGGCCCTTCCCGAAAGCATTATAGAAAGCGAACTCTTCGGCCATGAGAAGGGAGCCTTTACCGGTGCCGTTGCCCATAGAAAGGGGCGTTTTGAGCTGGCCCAGGGAGGGACTCTCTTTCTTGATGAAATAGGTGAGATCAGCCCCGGTATACAGGCCAAGCTTCTCAGAGTCCTTCAGGAGAAGGAGTTTGAACGGGTTGGGGGATCAGAGACTCTCAAGGCGGATGTGCGCATTATCGCCGCCACCAACAAGGACCTGGAACAGAAGGTCCGTGAAGGTGAGTTCCGTGAGGACCTCTACTACCGTCTGAATATTATTCCCATTACCCTTCCCCCCTTGAGGGAGAGAAAAACCGATATTCTGCTCTTAAGCGATTTTTTTATCGAGAAGTACAACCGCCTGAACGGAAAACAGGTCAACCGGATCTCCACTCCCGCCATCGATATGCTTATTGCCTATCACTGGCCCGGCAATGTCCGTGAGCTTGAGAACTCCATCGAGAGGGCGGTTATCCTGAGTGAAGACAGGGTCATTCACGGCTACCATCTTCCCCCCAGTCTGCAGATGGCGGATCCTCACCTTGGAAACAAAGAGATACAGGGGACCCTGCAGCAGAAGCTGGATGCCATCGAATACGAGATGATTGTGGAGACCCTGAAATCCACCAGGGGAAACCTCTCCCGGGCTGCCGAACAGCTTGGACTGACCAACAGGATGATGGGGATCAGGGCCAGAAAGTACGGCATTGACTTCAAGACCTACAGACGGAATTCACACTCCGGTTTTGATGATGAGGCGGTCTGACCGGTCCGTCTTTTTCCGTTTAATCTGTGTGATACATAGAGAAAATCCCAGAGACTGTCTTCGGCGGTCTCTTTTTTCTTGAGTTCAGAATACCGAATTGGAGATCGTATATACGAAAAGTAGCTCTTCCCGGGCTTCCTCGGCGGTTCCTCCTCCTGTGACTGATTGACAGTAAAAGGCTCAGTACTATACTTACAAATGCGTTTCTCCGGTGAATCATGAATCAGGTATTATACTCGGTAAGGAGAAAAATACAGTAATCTCAGGAGAGACATTAATGGCTATCAGTTTCAGTCTAAAAGGCAAGACCGCAATCATAACAGGTGCAAATACAGGACTCGGTCAGGGACTCTGTCTCGGCATGGCCGAAGCGGGGGCCAATATCGTCGGTGTATCCCGTTCCGATGATTCGGAAACAGAGAGGAAGGCTAAGGCACTGGGGGCGGAGTATTTCAGCGTAAAGGCCGACCTTCAATCCACCGAACCCATCGCCGGTATCATTGAAAAAACCATCGAGAAGTTCGGCACTCTGGACATTCTGGTAAACAATGCCGGGATTATCAGAAGAGAGGACTCCATCAACTTCTCCGAGAAGGACTGGGACGATGTTATGAACGTCAATCTTAAGACCGTGTTTTTCTTCTGTCAGGCTGCGGCAAAGCAGTTTATGAAACAGGGAAACGGCGGAAAGATTATCAATATTGCTTCCATGCTCTCCTTTCAGGGCGGAATCCGTGTTCCCTCCTATACATCAAGCAAGAGCGGCCTGATGGGGCTGACAAAACTTCTGGCCTGTGAATGGGCAAAGGACAATATCAATGTAAACGGTATTGCTCCGGGGTATATGGACACCAACAATACCGAGGCTCTCAGAAATGATCCCGACCGCTCTGCTGAAATTCTGGGACGTATCCCCGCAGACCGCTGGGGACTCCCCGAAGACATTGCCGGCCCCGCAGTCTTTCTGGCATCCTCTGCCTCAGACTATGTGAACGGCTATACACTGGCTGTGGATGGCGGCTGGCTGGCCCGCTGATACCAATAACGGGGAGGACGGCTGCCGAAAGGCCGCTGCCGGAGGGCCCGCAGGCAGGGGGACCAGGGCTCAGCTGTCGGGGTACTTCCTCTGGATATCCATGATTTCCTTCCTGTGCCTGAACAGAAGGTCCACCAGGTCGGGATCAAAGGATTTACCCCTCTCTTCCTCAATAAGCCTGAAGATCTTCTCTTCCGGCCAGGCTTCCTTGTAGTATCTTTTATTGGCCAGGGCGTCAAATACATCCGCCAGGGCCGTCACCCTCGCGGACCAGGGAATCTCTTCCCCCGAAAGGTTGTTAGGATAGCCACCGCCGGCCCACTTCTCATGGTGATTCAGTGCTATTTCAGCTGCTGTTTTAATGGTTGACAGACCGGACCCCTTCAGGATGGAGTGACCTGTTACCGTATGCTGTTTGATCAGCTCAAACTCTTCGGGTGTGAGTTTTCCCGGCTTCATGAGAATGGAGTCGGATATGGCTATCTTACCGATATCATGGACGATTGAGGCGATGCTGAGGTCCACGCACTCCTCCTGACTTCTGCCAGAGGCTTCGGCCAGAAAGTGGACCATCTCAGAAACGCGGCGCACATGTGACCCTGTCTCCCCGTCACGGTATTCAATCAGCTCTCCCAACATCATAATTATCTGCTTCATGCCGGTGATCATCTTTCTGTTCATAAAAAGACGGTCAAAGGCAAAGGTGAAATTGGTCAGAAAGAGACGGATCATATCCTCGTTGATATCCTTGATCTCTCCTTCCAGGTAGATCAGGTTCTCTGTATTGTCAAAACCCCTGTAGTAGCCCAGAAAGCAGGAGCTGTTCTTCTTGTAGTGGATGCTGCTCTCCCCTCTGGATTCCAGGAACTTTTTCAGCTCCTCACGGGTGGATACCTCTTCAAGGGGTTTTTCACACTCTCCTGTAAAGCGGCCGGTTCCGGCAATCAGACGGAAGCTGTTCTCCTGCGAATAGGCAATAAAACTGTCTTCATCAGGATTTTTCAGAGTGCTGGCCATAAAGGCGTCACTGTGGAAATTCCTCAGTGTATTCAACTGGGTAAGAAGACCGGTAAAAAACTCCTTCAGATTGTTGTAGTGATAGAAGTCCGATGAGGATTCGATAACCATCTCCAGACCCTTCTTATGATTGGCCAGCTTTCTAAGATCTCTGTAGTTCCGTATGGCCGTATAGAGGGTGGTAACAAACTTCTGGGCGGTGAGTTCGGCCTTAGATTTGTAATCATTTATATCATAGTCAATTATAACTTTTTCTTCCGGGGCTACTCCCGGCTGACCGGTTTTCAGAATAATCCTGGTCAGGTCATTTTTCAGAATATTCCTTGTATACTCCACAACATCCAGTCCCGAGGTATTCTCCTCCATTACCACATCCAGAAGTATAACGGCTATATCATCGTGGTCCTTCAGGGCCTGGATTGTCTCTTTTCCCGAGTAGGTGTCGATAAACTCAATGCCCGCGCCTTCAAAGAGAAAGTTCTTCAGCACCAGCTGGGTTACCGTATGAACATCCCTGTCATCATCGGCAACTATCACCTTGTACCTGTAGTCCGGTTCTCTGCGAGAACCTTCCGGGGTTGTCCGGGCAAAGCGAAGAAGTTTGTCTTTTTGAGGAAAATCGGGCATCAGCCTCTCTCCTGAACTGAGAAGTAATCGGTGTTATTTCTATTCTACAACATTTTGAAAGGCAATAAAAGTTTGACATATTCGAGTAAGCTATATTTCATTTTTATCTATTTTTGATCGTCTATTCAAAATTAATAACTTGACCGGAGACGCAAACAGATATATCATTAAAAAAAGTTAACCGGTTAACTAATTGTTAACTTAAAGGGGTTGAGATGGCCAGTCTTCAGGATATTGCAGATTATGTTGGAGTTTCAAAAGCGACAGTCTCCATATATCTGAAAGATAAAAACACTTCCCGTGTGGGAGTCAGCACAAAGAAAAAAATTGATGAGGCAAGAAAGAAATTCAACTACCGCCCAAATAATATTGCCAGAAGTCTTTCAACCAAAAAAAGTATGTCCATTGGAATTATGGTTCCTTTTAACGGATCTCTTTATCAAAGCACATTTATCAATGAACTGCTTTCAGGAATTCAGTCAGTACTGTTTCCCAGACAATACAGTATGGTTTTTTTACCAACCACAGGTGAAGATTCCAGGTCAATGGTTAAGAATCAACTTGATAAAGGGCAGGGACATGACGGTCTTATTCTCTTCGGTACCAGATACTGTACCACAGAGGATATGGAGTCTAATGTTCAGGAACTGGAAAAATCGGGAATGCCCTTTGTTGTTGTAAATATGCCTCAGATGAAATCTGTAGTTAATCAGGTTGTTTTTAGGGATCCCCCCTCGGCAAATCCAGTTAAATATCTGATTGAACTTGGACATGAAAGAATCCTTCTGATGGCTGGACGGGAACAGGATAGTGAGAGTCTTGCAAGCATTCTTGTCTATAAGGAGACTTGCCTGGAAAGGGATATACCATTTGATGATGACCTTATTCTATGGGGCGATTTTGAAAAGGACAGTGCCAAATCTTCATTAATCCAGTACTTGACCAGGAAGAAGCTTGATTTTACGGCTGTCTACTGTCTTTCCGATACCATGGCTCTGGGAGTTTATGAAGCATTAAAAGAACACAATATCTCAGTGCCTGGTGATATATCGGTAATAGGACGGAATGACTCTTTTTTCGCCTCCTATATGGCACCCCCTCTAACAACTGTAAAACGTCAGGTATTTAACGAGGGCAAGAAGGCTGCGGAAATTTTGCTTAACACCATTGAAACAGGCCGCACCGGTCAATTTGTTATTCTGGACAGTTCCTTAAGTTTAAGAGATTCCACAAGAGCTTTATTGAATATGTAATCAACGGGTTCTCCCGTAAAAAAAGGAGGAATAACTTATGAAAAAGTTATCCGTAATATTGTTAACTGTTGTTATTTCATTGTTTTATGTATCGCCCGTCTATTCAACAGGACAGGGAGATGCTGCAAAAGATGGTCCGGTTGAATTAAGCTGGTGGCATCTTTGGGGCGGCTCCAGAACAGAATTGATTGATGCTCTTCTGGAAGAGTATGCAGATCGAAACCCCAATGTCACTTTTGATGTGACTTTTACCCCTCCCAACGAGCTTATGAAGAAAGTTATACAGGCGGCAGGAACGGGAACTCTGCCCGATGTTGTACAGATTCACAGCGGCTGGTACACAAACCTTATGCCAGCAGAAACTCTGGAGAATCTGTCTCTCTATGCGGAGAGAGACGGGCTGAACCTTGAATCCACACTGGTAGATGCTGAACGACTCAGAAGCTATTGGGAGGGATCTCTATACAGTTTACCGAATGTAAATGCAGGAGCTCAGGGTCTTTTCTTCTACAATAAAGATCTTATGAGGCAAGCCGGTTTGGATCCAATAAAAGACGCTCCGAAAAACTGGGCAGAATTTACTGAAGTGAGCCGGATTCTGGTTGATAAGTTGAATACAGGTAAAGAGCTGGATGTCATTGCATGGGATCCCAATCAGATGGCAGGCCAGCCTTCAGTAATTGTATTCAGTTATGGTGCCGGTTACCCGACAGTATCCAATGATACCAAAATCGCTCTTCTGGACACTCCGGGGGTGATGAAGACCGCTCAAGCCTTTGACGATTACATGGAAAACATTTATGGAAGTTACGGCGGTTATCGAGGAGTAATGGAGTGGAACAGCCGTGTTGCCGGAGCAGATACCGGTGCAGCACAGGTTCAGGCATTCATTAATGGAAATCAGGTCTTCTATGTTTCCGGTTCATGGACCATCGGTCAGGTTAAAAGCGGCAATCCGGATATGGATTTCGGTATTCTTCCAGTCCCTGGCTTTGAGGTTCAGCACGGTGGGACTGCAAAGAACGGATGGTCATATGCCATCAGCAAGAGCAGCAAGCACAAGGACGCTGCCTGGGACTTCCTCAAATTTATTACCCTTGAAGCGGAAGGAAACGGTGAGTTCTGCATTGCTCAGGGAAGACCAAGCCCTATTATTTCTGTTAACAAGGACAGCCGTTTTTTGACGGAATCGGGTCCTGAAATCTGGAGCAACCTTGTTCAGTCCATGAACATGGACATTGTTCCTGAAGCACTGGACATTCACCAGGATACCCTCAAACCCTGGTTGCGGGATATCCCGTCAAGAAGAATAGCCGGAGAATCCATCGATTCAATAATGTTGGATATCAATGACAGATATCAGGATTATCTGGACGATATCAACCGCTGATTTCTTACGGTGTTCTCCCGGAATACTTCCGGGGGATATTCCGGAATACTCTATTAAATATTTAGAAGCTCATTCTTTTTCATGAGTTAAGGATCACTAAATGATTTCAAAGAAACCTCCATCCTCTTCCTTAAGGAAGGGGTACACTGGGACAGTTCTGCTATTTCTCTTACCATGGTTATTTTCTCTGATCGTGTTCTGGTATGGACCGATTCTCTATACCGTAATACTCAGCTTAATGAAATACCGCCTTATAGGGGGAGGCTATTTTATCGGCTTCTCCAACTATACAAAGATTTTTCAGGATAAGTTGTTCTGGACAGGGCTTCAAAATACTTTTGTATTTATTTTGATGTATGTTCCTGCTAACTTTGCCCTGGGCTTGTTTACGGCTTATCTGCTTAATATGAACATTAAGTTCAAAGGCTTCTGGAGAGCCATAATATATGTGCCGGCGGTTCTACCGGTAGTAGCGGTACTTGTGTTGGGTAAGTTTATGTTTTATCCCAACGGACTTGTAAATACTCTGATTGAGTTGACAGGAATAAAAGGACCTCTCTGGCTGGCAAATCCCAATCTGATAAAACCGGCTTCCGTCATGCTTATGATCTGGCAGTGTGGAACGGCAATGGTTGTATATCTTGGAGCTCTTCAAGGTGTACCCAAACACCTATATGAAGCAGCGGAGATTGACGGACTCAGCCATTCTGGTCAGTTCTTTCATATTACGATTCCAATGATTTCGCCTACAATTCTATTTCGTATGGTTATTGATGTCATTTTCGGGCTTATGATTTTTGTTCCGGGGCTGATTCTGCCTGAAGGAAATGTTCCCGGCGGCCCCGGAACATCCTCCCGTTTTTATGCTCTTCATATCTATGAGAAGGCATTCCAGAGATTTAATCTTGGTGAGGCTTCCGCTCTCGCTACAGTTCTTATTCTGCTCAGTATGGTAATTACCTTCTTTATTATGAGAATGAGCAATCGTTACGTTCACTACGAGGCATAGTTATGACCGGATTCAGAAACAAAACAGATAATTTTTTTAAATACCTGGTGATGATCCTTGTATGCGGTATCTTTTTCTCACCATTTGTATATCTTCTTTCAACAGCATTAAAGGATCAGAGTCAGCTTATAACCTCTCCCAGGGCATTGTTTCCCGCTCCTCTACATTTTGAAAACTTTAAAATTGTGATTAAGCAGTATCCGATGAGCCGGTATTTTTCCAATACCCTTACGGTTGTTGTTTTTGCGATTTTTGGAAATGTTCTGGTGAGTACTCTTACAGGTTATGCTTTAGCTAGAATGAACTTTAAAGGAAGAGAAATCCTCTTCAATTTGACACTAGCCTGCATGTTCATGCCTCTGTTTCTTATAATTATTCCAAGGTTTATTATTTTTAAGCATCTGGGGATGATAGGAACCCTGCTGCCGCTGATTCTTCCTTCTGCTTTCGGTTCTCCTTTCTGTATTTTCCTTATGAGACAGTTTTTGCGGGGAATCCCAATGAGTTTAAGTGAAGCCGCACGTATAGACGGCTGCAGTGAGTTAAGAATCTATTCACGGATCATAATGCCTCTGTCCGGTCCGGCAGTTGCCACAATTGTAATATTTACAACACAGTGGCGATGGAATGAGTTTATTGAACCTCTCATTTATCTGCAGAGTGAAAAGTTATACACAATCACCATGGGGCTGTATACGGTGATTGGAATGTCTGCGGAAGAAATTAATACACATCTGGTTATGACATTTGTGATTCTTACAGTTCTGCCGATTTTATTTATTTTTGTAGTAGCACAGAAATGGTTTGTTGAGGGAATCTCGTCATCGGGTATCAAGAACTGATTGGGAGCTGTAATGAAGACTATTAAAGAATCTCCCAGAGAGATACCTGTTAGTTATGAATCTGAAGTTTTAGTCATTGGAGGAGGGCCGGCAGGATTCGCAGCAGCTGTTACCTGTGGAAGACTGGGACTGAAAACTTTGCTTGTCGAAGGAACTGGAACAGTCGGAGGTGTCGCGACATCAGGATTGATGAGTCATTGGACAGGGAACACTGAGGGGCCTCTCTATGAAGAACTGCTGGAAAGAGCAAAAACCGCTGAGAAAGACTATAACTATTTTGAAGACAAAGTTCTTAAAGCGGAGCAGATAATAGACCCTGAAAAAACAAAGCTCATTATGCTGAAGATGCTTCGGGAGTCGGATGTCGAATTAAGCCTTTATACCTATGCTGTTGAAGCCATAATGGACGGAAAATGTGTATGTGGAGCAATCCTTGAGAATAAGTCCGGACGTTCCGCAGCCCTGGCAAAAATTGTAATTGACTGCTCCGGAGATGGTGATATCGCTGCACGGGCAGGGGCTGAATTTACCCTGGGCCGAGAGAGTGATGGTTTGATGCAGCCTTTGACACTCATGTTCAAAGTTGCCGGTGTAAAAGTAGAAACTGCTGTTTATCCGGGTGAGTTTGAAGACAATATTGAGGTTTCCGCCGGAAAACTTCAGGAGTTGGGGAAGAGGCATCTGGGGGCTCCCATTGGACATGTCCTTCTCTACCCGGGATCTGTTCCGGGTGTGGTTTCTGTCAATATGACGAACAGTATAGGAAAAGACGGGACAAAATCTTCAGACCTTACTAGAGCTGAAATCGAATGCCGTGAGCAGATACCTGAAATAATTTCCTTTCTCAGAAAGTATGTCCCGGGGTATGAAGAATGTTATCTGTTATCAACTTCGTCTTTAATAGGCGTACGGGAAACCAGGCATTTCAAGGGGCTATATACCTTGACTGAAGAAGATATCGAACAGGCTGTTCTGTTTGATGACTGGGTGGTTACCAGAGCTTATTTTAATTTCGATATCCATGGGGTTTCAGGACCAGGTCTTGATCCTGCTGGTGAACAGAAGTCTTTTACCCAGACTAAAAAGTACAGTATTCCTCTTGGCTGTTTTATTCCGGAAAAGATAGACGGGCTTCTGCTGGCAGGAAGAAGTATTTCAGGAACCCATAAGGCCCATTCAAATTTCAGGGTCATGCCCATCTGTATCAATATGGGTCAGGGAACCGGGGCGGCTGCAGCTGTATGTATCAGGGAAGGTCTCCAGCCGAGAGAGCTTGATCCAAAAAAAGTACAATCCATATTGAAAGAGCAAGGAGTCTGTCCCTGAGGGGAATGAATTTCTATGAAAGAATTTATAAATGATGACAGGCGGAGTTTGAACACTATACGGTATCAGGCAGATCTAGTGATTGCCGGTGGGGGGCTATCCGGAATCTGCGCGGCAATAACCGCTGCGCGTGAGGGATTAGCAGTCATTCTTGTACAGGATCGTCCTGTTCTTGGAGGAAATGCTTCCAGTGAAGTCAGATTGTGGGCTCTGGGAGCTACAAGCCATATGGGTAACAATAACCGATGGTCACGAGAGGGGGGAGTAATAGATGAGATTGTTGTAGAAAATCTCCATCGGAATCCGGAAGGTAATCCTGTACTATTTGATGCAGTTCTTCTGGATAAGGTTCTGGCCGAAAAAAATATTACTCTCCTTTTGGATACTGCAGTGTTTCAGCTGGATCAGAATGAAGAAGGCAGTATCAAATCAGTAAGAGCATTCTGCTCTCAGAACGCTACAATGTATGACCTGTCGGCACCTCTATTTTGCGACGCGTCAGGCGATGGTATTCTCGGCTATCTTTCCGGTGCAGATTTTCGTGTGGGGGCTGAAGATAAGGAAGAATTCAACGAGCCCCTTGCTCCTGATGAATTCTATGGTGAACTTCTGGGGCACACAATTTATTTCTATTCCAAAGATGCCGGGACTCCTGTGACCTATGTGGCTCCCGATTTTGCATTGAAGGATATTACAAAGATTCCGCGGTTTAACAGAATAAAGGCTTCAGATACTGGTTGCTCGTTCTGGTGGCTTGAATACGGGGGCCGTCTGGATACGGTTCATGATAACCAGGATATTAAAAAGGAATTGTGGCGGGTCACATATGGCATCTGGGATTATATTAAAAATTCAGGAAATTTCCCTGAAGCGGAAAACCTTACTCTTGAATGGGTGGGGCTGATTCCCGGAAAAAGAGAGAGCCGGCGTTTTGAGGGCGATTACATGCTCCATCAGTCGGATATTACTGAGCAGAATGTCTTCAAGGATGCCGTTTCATATGGAGGTTGGGCTGTCGACCTGCATCCGGCAGACGGTCTTTACACTGATATTTCTCCATGTAGTCAATATCACAGCAAAGGGGTCTATCAGATTCCATGGCGCTGCTATTACAGCAGGAATATACCTAATCTGTTTATCGCTGGCAGGCTTATCAGTGCGTCCCATGTAGCATTCGGGTCTACAAGGGTGATGATGACATGTGCTCACGGAGCTCAGGCCATTGGATTGGGGGCATCTCTTTGTCTGGAGAAGAAGATTCTTCCCCGGGAACTTTCTAAAGATCTTTTTATCAGGGATTTCCAAAAAAGATTGATTAGAACTGGTCAATATATCCCTTTTCTGGATCTTGAGGATGAAGACGATCTTGCCTGCAGTGCGGATATTCAAGTTTCATCTGAATTGGTTCTAAATGAAATCCCTGGTAGCGGGGAATTCTCTTTTATAGACCATCCCATTGGAATTCTCCTTCCTCTTCCCTCATCAGAGCTTCCCGAAATTAGAATTCCAATCCATTCTGCTTATTCCCAGAGAGTATCCCTTCAGTTGAGAAAAGCGGAAAAAGAGGGGAACTACAGTCCTGAAATTATTCTTGAAGAACAGGATTTTTATGTAACTTCGCAAACACATGAAATTGCAGTAAAATTTGAGCACAGGGAGTATAAGCCCTATTACGGCTTTTTGGTTCTGATTTCTGAAAGACCCTTTGAGATAGAAACTTCATTTGCTTTAATCCCGGGATTAATCACTCTGTATCATGAATTGAATGATAAAGTGGCAAAATCTGCAGTTCAGACAGCACCTCAGGGATCAGGTGTCCACAGTTTTGAATTCTGGCTGCCCCATCGAAGACCTGCAACCATACTTCCTGCTCTGAGTTTTTCTCCGGGTCTCAGCTGTTTTTCCGGAGATGGCATTAAAGCCGGCTTTGAGCGGCCCTGGCATGAAAAATTCGGGTGGGTTCCCGATCCGGGTGATCAACATCCGGAAATGAACCTGTCCTGGAAGAAACCGGTTGCAGCATCAAAAGTCATTCTCAGTTTTGATACAGATTTTGATCATTCTATGGAGACTGTTCAGATGGGCCATGGGGAACGGCACATTCCTAACTGTGTAAGACACTTCATCCTGACAGATGAAATGGGGAAAGTCATAATGGAAGAAAAGAACAACTACCAAAGCAGAATCACTATAGACCTTGCAGATAAAATCAATATTAAATCTCTCAAATTGAAGATTCTTTCAACCTGGGGAGATCTACCGGCTATTTTCCGTATCAGGGTAGTCCCTTGAATATCCAATAGTCTGAATATCTTTATTGCACTATATTTCTGATTATCTGGAAAAATCATCCGAATACGGGTGGCGGCTCATTACAGAGATGTTCATCTTTAATATAATGAACTCCATATTTAAAATAGCGTTTTATTAAATAGGATTGAAATCAGTATGGAAAAGAAATATAGATTTGCGGTTGTTTGCGGAAAACTGGGAGATGTGGACGGCGTCTCACTGGAAGTGGATAAATGGATTGAGGTTCTTGCGGGAATGGGTCATGAGATCTATGCCGTTGCCGGCAGTTATGCGGCGGAGCTTCCTCTTGTTAAAAAGACTCTGACCATCGATAATCTCCGTTTTGATTCGGATATTCAGAGAGAGATAGAGCCGGTTATGTTTCCCCATATTGTTCCGGGGAACAGGGTAAACGGCAGTCAGAAGGAGAGAAAGAAGCTTCTTGAAAATCTGGATATTGCCGGTTCCGATGCCGCTGAGGAGATCCATAACTTTATTCTTGATAACAGGATCGACGCCCTGATCGCCCAGAATACAAATGCCATGCCCATGACCCTTGTGGGGGCCCTGGCGGTTCACAAGCTCTCTTCAGAGTACAAGACCGCGGTTATTTTTCATCACCACGACTTCTGGTGGGAGCGCAGCCGGTTCAGCGGCAACCATATGGAGGATCTTCTCAAGGAGGTCATGCCTCCAACAGATCCCTCCCTGGAGCATGTGGTTATCTCGTCCTATGCCGCCCATAACCTGAGGACCATCAAGAGGGTTCATCCCCATATTGTTCCCAACTGTGAGGATTTTTCCAATCCTCCCGTCCGGGATGAGTACAATATGAAGTTCCGGGAAGAACTCGGTTATGCCAAAGATGACATTCTCTTTCTGCAACCTACAAGAATTGTTCCCCGCAAGCGTATCGAGGACTCCATCTATCTGGTATCAAAATTCCAGAAAAAGTATCCCGATCTAAAGGAGAGGGTCCGATTTATTATCTCCCTCTATCAGGGGGACGAGCTGGATGACAGCTATGTTGACGGTATCCGTGAGCTGGCCGATGCCGAAGAGGTTCATCTTGATCTGATTGCCGAGCGGGTTGCCTCTGTCCGGGGAACAGACAGCCGGGGACGAATGCTCTTTACCAACCGGGATGTTCTTGTTAACGCCGACTTTGTCACCTATCTTCCCATCTGGGAGGGCTTCGGAAACGCCCTTCTTGAAGCCGTTGCGGCAAGGGTACCCCTTGCGGTGGCCACATATCTTGTCTACAAGACCGATATCATGAACCGCGGCCTTGAGTGTGTTGAGATCAGAGACGACTATGATGAAGAGGGCAGGCTGATTATCCCGGACAACGCCCTGAAGCAGATCTATCAGATTGTTACGGATACCGGGGTCAGCGCCATGATGACCGAGCAGAGCTTCAATGCCATGAAGAAGGCCTTTGGAATGCAGGTGCTAGAAGAGAAGCTGAAGGATATTCTCGACTCCTATGGGGATGAGATCCTGGCTTCACGGCGGCGGCTGAACAAGAAGCGGACAATCTTTTCGGTGTAGAAATTCAGATAAGCAGAATTCCGGATAAACAGAGGGGGCGCAGAGGGGCTAAAGAGGTTTTACTCCCCTCAATGCCGTGTGGGAGTTGAATCTGTAGAATGATTCAATACCGTGGAAACCGGCTTCCACCAGTTCCTCCACCATCAATGCTGCGGGAATCCTTCTTTCCAGGGGGGGGCCGTCTTTCAGTACGGGGGACTCCTTCTCCCAGTCCAGCAGAAGAAGTACACCGTCGGGTTTAAGTATCCGGCGGATCTCTTTCAGCATGGCCGGACGGTCCGGAATCTCATGATAGACATTAATACACAAAAGCCCGTCAACGCTGTTCTCTTCCAGTGGAATTTTTCTTCCGTCTATCAGCAGGGGGACCACATTCTCAGGCATCTTCTCTTCCATGTAGCTTATCATTTCCTGCTGAACATCCAGGGCATAGATTCGTGTCTCCGGGGCCAGGGCTGCCAGGGGAGCGGTGAAGAAACCTGTGCCGGCCCCCAGATCCACCAGAATGCCGGGATCGTCCAACCCCAGGGTTTCCCACAGTCCATTCACAGGTATCCATTCGGACCGTTCGGGATTATTTAGTTTTTTCAGTTTTTTCGCATCGAAAATCATTTTCACCTTCGTACAGGAGCAGATTACCGTAATTACATCAAAGAGATCCTGTTTTCATTCAAAAACGGTTCTGTTTTGATTATCGGGGAGTTCGAGCGTAATACTTCCTAAAAAAAATGATCCCTGATATATTTGTATCCTGTTTTTTACAGCATCGGCGGTTTGAATGGTAGAGTATAGAAAATCAACAGAGTTTATTGCCGGGGCCAGGGATACACTCCCCCTGCTGCTGGGAACGGCCCCCTTCGGTCTTATCTATGGTACCCTTGCGGTGACTTCTGGACTCTCATGGCCTGCGGCTGTGGCCATGTCCCTTGTCGTCTTTGCCGGTTCCGCACAGTTTATAGCGGTGAGCCTTGTGGCTGCAGGGGCTCCAGTGGCCATTATTGTGCTGACGACCCTTGTGGTTAACCTCCGTCATATGCTCTACAGCGCCACACTGCTTCCCCATTTGAAAAAACTTAAACAGAAATGGCGCATCCCCCTCGCTTTCTGGCTGACCGATGAGGTCTTTGCCGTTACGGTCAGCCGCTATAGACAAGACGATGATTCTCCCTTTAAACACTGGTTTCAGTTGGGAGCCTCCCTGGCAATGTATGTTAACTGGCAGTTCTGGTGTCTTCTGGGACTGATTCTGGGGAGCCGGATTCCCGATGCCGGAGCCTGGGGACTGGACTTTGCCCTGCCCGTCACCTTTATCGGAATGACCATTCCCTTTGTAAAGGACAGGGCAACTGTGGTCTGTGTTATTACGGCGGGAGCCGTCTCTCTAATGACCGGGTCTCTGCCCTTTAAGCTGGGGCTGATTGTCGCCGCGGTGGCCGGTGTTCTTGCCGGGCTTCTGGTGGACAGAGCCGTGAGCCGCAGGAAACTGCTGAAACAGGCCGAGGAGGAGTCATGACTGTAGAAGAGATTATTATGCTTGCGGGAATGGCGGCGGTTACCTTTCTGATCCGCTACATTCTTCTGGCTGTGGCCGACCGTTTTTCAATGCCTCCCCTGCTGGAACGGGCACTCTACTATGTACCCCCGGCGGTTCTGACGGCCATACTTCTGCCGGCGGTGCTCCTTCCTCAGGGATACTGGGATCTGAGCCTGAATAACGCCTATATCTTCGGGGCCCTGGCCGCTGTGGCCGGAGGCGTCATCATGCGCAGGCACACTTTGATGGCCTCCATCGGCTGGGGGCTGGCAGTCTTCTTTGTCTGGAGACTGATTTTCTAGGAACTCTCTCTATCGGCTGAACAGCTTTGTCGGAATTCTATTCCTGGATAGAAATTAGCTTAAAAACCTGCTGAACAGATCCGGAAACAGTAGTACACTGGTGGGGAGAGGAGTACCAAATCAGTACCATGAAGCCCGATTCTCCCGTAAAAGACACCAGAGCAGATCTCTGGACCCTGGCCGTCTCTGTCTCTCTGCAGCTGGTCACTGTTCTGCAGTTCCATCTGATGAAATCGATGATCCTTTCTTCGGGGCTTTTTACCTGGCAGCTTCACTTTATAATTGCCGTTTCTCTGGCCGTCACCACCCTCGGCTTTATTGTTCCGGCATTCCGGACGGCGGGTCTGATTATAAAGCTGGTACTTCTGTTTCTTATCAGCTATCCCCTGGGCGCCTACATCTGGCTGAGTCTGATTTTCCTGGTCTCTCTGCTTGTTGAGGAGGGACTCAATCACACATACCCGGTGAATCTTATCTATATGGGCGGGATCATTATCTACTCCCTTCTTCTGCAGCAGCCACGCAGTGCCTTCTATATGAGCCAGCCGGGACCGGAGCTTCATGACAGGCTCCTTTTTATTTCCATAGCCCTGGTCGTATTTTTCCTTCTGGCCCTGGTGTCGGCGGGACGGAAGCAGCTGGAGGAGGAGCGGAAGCTGAGCGCCCATCTTGACAGGGCACTGAACTCTATCTCCCGGGCTAATCTGGACTTTCAGTCCTACTCCACGGGGCTCCAGCTGGACACCCTTGTAAAGGAGAGGAAACGGGTATCCCGTGAGATCCATGATACCGTCGGATACTCTCTGACCAATATCAGAATAATGCTTGAGGCGGCTGCCATGATGATTGAGGACGATCGGGAGCAGGCTGCACAGCTTATCGAAAAGAGTATGAAAGAGGCGGGGATCTGTCTTGAAGAGACCAGGGCCGCCATGAGGCTGCTCCGTTCTAAGGAGATAAGAAGGCCCCGGGGACTGAGGGCCTTTTTCGAGCTGGTGACCATTTTTTCAGAGGCCACCGGTATCTCGGTGAATGTGGAGTTCGGGAACTCTCCCGACAGTTTCGGTCCCTTTCTGGACAAGGCGGTATTCCGTTTTATTCAGGAGGGACTGACAAACTCATTCCGCCACGGCCGGGCCAGTGAAATAAGGATTTACTTCTGGGTCAATACAGACGAGCTGAAGGTCAGCCTCCAGGACAACGGCAGGGGTGCGGAGAACCTGAAGAAGGGAATCGGTATTACAGGAATGCAGGAGAGGCTTTCCGAACTGGGCGGCAGTATTCTCTTTCAGAATATAACAGACGGTTTCGAGGTTAGTATGCGGGTTCCCCTGGAAAAAGAGGAACCCTTTCTTGAGGAGGCGGAGGATGATCCGGGTTTTGCTGGTTGATGATCAGGTTCTTTTTGTTGAGACCCTGCAGACGGTTCTGACCATGAAGGCTGAAGATATTGATGTCGTGGGTATCGCCTTTAACGGAGAGGAAGCCGTCAGCGCCGCCTTGGAATTTGAACCCGATATTATTCTGATGGATGTGAGGATGCCCGTACTCGACGGTGTTCTGGCGGCAGCGGAGATCCACAGAAAACAACCGGATATCAAGATTATGATGCTCACTACCTTTGATGACGATGCCTATGTCCATGATGCTCTGGAAGGGGGCGCCGTTGGCTATCTGCTCAAGAACATGCCCTCTGAGGATCTGATCCACTCCATCAGGGCTGTCAACAACGGAACCCTGCAGATCTCCCCGGATGTGGCGTCTCAGCTTGTGGGCGGTAGGTCCAGCAGGACAGACCTGCAGTATTCAGAGTCATCGGAGGGGACCGAAGAGATCCAGTACAGCATTGAGCACCTTAGCCGCAGGGAGCGTGAGATACTTTACCTTATGTCCCGGGGCTACGACAACACACAGATCGCCGGAAAACTCTTTCTGGCGGCTCAGACAGTGAAAAACCATATAACCCATATCTACGGCAAGCTGAAGATTCATGACAGAATGTCAGCAATGAAGGCTGCCAGAAACTCGCAGCTCAGCGAATTCTGCAGCTATCTCCTGGATGAATAGACGTCCTTTGCAGTAAACCGGTACCGATCCGGTACCAATTTGTGACTTTTTTCAATTCTATACCGGATATAGAATTAATATGACTCGAATTAGACCTGTCTTTTCGGACAGGTCCTCAAGTGCAAAGGAGAAGTTTATGAAAAAAATGTTGAGTTTTCTTATGATCCTTCTGGTTTTAATCAGTTTCGGATTTGCCGGCGGACAGCAGGAAACTGCTGATGAGATGGCCGGTCCTGTGGAAATTGATTTCTGGACGACCCAGACCCAGTCAGACCGTCTGGCAACCATTCAGGTTCTGGTTGACACCTTTCAGATCATGAATCCGAATGTGACAATCAATGTTATCCCGGTGGATGAAAACGATATGCCCACTCAGCTGAACACCGCCGCCGCTGCGGGAAATATGCCCGCCATGATAGAGTGTGCCGCCGAGAATGCTGTTGCCTTCGGCAGTGAAGGACTTCTGGATGCTGAGGGCGTTACAGAGCTGATCAACTCAATTGGAAAAGATAAATACTATGCGGGAACCCTGAAGCTGAATGAGAGCTCCACCCCCGGTCTCTACTATGCCACCCCCTACCACGGCTGGGTTCAGGGAATCTGGTACCGGGCCGACTGGTTTGAAGCAGCCGGGCTTAATCCCCCCAACACCTGGGAGAATATCCTGAAAGCCGCCAAATACTTCTATGAGCCCTCCAATAACCAGTATGGAATCCTGGTGGGGACCAAGGCTGAAACCTATGCGGAGCAGTGCTTTACCATGTTCGCCATGTCCAACGGTGCCGAGCTCTTTGATAAGGATGGAAACCTGATCTTCAACTCTCCTGAAATGAAGGAAGCCGTTGAAATTTATGCAGAGCTGGCAAAGTATAATCCTCCCGGACCCCAGACCTGGAGAGCGAGAGACTACTACCTCCAGGGTAAGATGGCCATGTTCTTCTACTCCACCTATATCATGGACGACCTGGCCCTGGCTGAGGCCGCCGCAGGTTCACTTACAAGTGAAAATTTCGCAGATCTGGCAGGTGCCAGTTTCGACCCCGAACTGGTCAAGAATACAAGAATGGCCTCCACCATCACCAACGACTATGACGCCGGATACGGTGTGGTTGTTTCTCTGGCTCTTCCCGATCAGGGAGATGCTGCCAAGACCGCTGCCGCCCAGAGCTTTATGCGCTACCTCTATACACCCAATGCCTATATCACATGGCTCCATATGGCCCCCGGTGGAATGAACCCGGTTCTGAAAGAGATTGCCGTCAACGAGCGTTTTCAGAACGATCCCAAGGGAATCTTTTCCAACTACGGTGCCGATAAAATGGCCGAAATCATAGCCGGTCTCGACAATATCGAAACCTTCAGCATTGTTGAAGGAAACAGAATTGCCGCAGCCAGTACCATCTACAGCAAGCAGATCATTCCCCAGATGATCTACAAGATCACTCAGGAGAATATGGACGTGGACAGAGCCATGGCCTGGGCTGAAGCTGAAATGAACAAGCAGAAGTAGCCTCCTGCTTCTGAATTTCCGGGCCTCCTCCCCGGGGGGAGACCCGGTCTGCCTTTAATTCAAAATGGAAATGGAAACTCAATCCCCCGCGGGGGGCGGAAAAGTTTTCAAGGGAGTTATTCATGAGTACCTTTCTTCCTGCATCTTCTCTGACCAGAGAAAAGAGAGAAGTCATGCTGGGTTGGGGTCTGGTTTTTCCGGCTGTTTTTATCATTCTGGCCCTGATCCTGTACCCCATTGTCTATAACATCTATCTCAGTTTTTTTGATGTTAATCTCCACAGGGGGAATACCTTTGTGGGCCTTGAGAATCACAGAACCGTTGTTACGGACCCCACCTTCTGGAGGTCTTTAGGAACGACTGTGGTATATGTGGTCTTTACAACCGTCGGAACGACCCTTGTGGGTCTTGTGGTTGCCCTGGTGATGAACCAGAAATTTCCCCTGAGAGGTCTGGTCCGCTCGCTGGTGCTCTTTCCCTATGTGGCTCCTGTTATTTCGGTTGTTTTTGCCTGGCAGTTTATCTTTGATCCTGTAAACGGAATTGTTATGGATGTGCTGGTGGAAAGACTGGGGATTCTGAATACCCGGGTGAATCTGATCGGTTCCCCATCATCGGCTGTCTGGATAGCCATTGTATTCAGTATCTGGAAGAACTTTCCCTTTACATACCTGATGCTTCTTTCCCGACTCCAGGGAATCGATAAAAACCTCTATGAAGCCGCCGAAGTGGACGGTGCCTCGGGGTGGGAAAAGTTCCGCTATGTAACCTTCCCGGAAATTTACTTTGTCACCAGCTCCATTATCCTTCTCAGGGTAATCTGGAATTTCAATAAATTTGATGAGATCTACCTGCTTACCACCAATGTCCGTGTTCTTTCGGTATACACCTACTTCAAGGCCTTTGTAGGCACCATGGAGATGGGGCAGGGCTCCGCTCTGGCGCTGATCCAGTTCATCCTGCTTATAGGATTCATACTTTTTTACGTAAAGAAGGTGCTGAAATGGTAAAAAAACGAAGTTTTCTCAGATCCGCAGGATTCTTTCTGCTGGTAGTTTTAATCGTTCTGTTCTGCATCTTTCCTTTTATCCAGATGCTTTCAACCTCCTTCAAGTATCAGTGGGACTGGGGAAATCCCTCACTGATTCCGACACAGATCAATACCGATGCCTACAAGGAGCTTCTGAATATCGGTCAGGACCTGAAGAATGTACCTGAATCGATCATCGAGCTTCTGGAGAACACCCCGGATATGACCAGAGCCCAGAAGGATCAGATTCTGGACAAGTACCGCAGCAGCGGAGATGTCTTTCCCTTTCCCCGGTACTTTATGAACTCCCTGATCCTTTCGGGAGTGGCGGCTCTGATGTCGGTGATCATAGCCATTTTAGGGGCCTACTCCTTCAGCCGTCTCAGGTATCCCGGCCGGGCCACGGTGCAGAGAGGGGTCCTCTTTGTCTATATGTTCGGAGGCATCCTTCTGCTGATCCCCCTGTACAAGGTCTGTGTGGGAATAGGTCTGCTCTCCACCAGAGGGGGCACCTTTACGGCCCTGCTGATAATCTACATGGTACAGACCCTGCCGGTCTCCCTCTATATGCTGGGCAACTTCTTCAGGACCATACCCTTTTCCATTGAAGAAGCGGCCATGATCGAGGGCTCCAGCCGTTTTGGAACCATCTGGAGAATCATCATTCCCCTCTCGCTCTCATCCATTGTCACGGTTTATATCTACTCCTTTATGATCGCCTGGAATGAGTACCTCTTTGCCTCGGTATTTCTCAAAGGTTTCAAGAATCTTTATACCCTTCCCATGGGACTGCGGGCCCTTTTTGTTTCCAAAAATGCCGTATGGGACAGAATTATGGCTGCATCGGTCCTTACGGCGGTACCGGTTATCGCCCTGTTTATGGGAATACAGAAGAACCTTGTGGGCGGTATGTCCGAGGGAGGAGTCAAGGAGTAAGTTCCTCGTGAAAAAACTCCCGCCCCTTCAGAGTTCCAGGGCTGAGTCCGGTTATCTTCTTGAAGACTCTGGAAAAGTAGAGGGGATCATTGAATCCCGAACGGAAGGCTGCCTCCTTTACGGAGCAGCCTTCGTTGTATATATGGGTGTAGGCCTGGAAGATCCTCTCCCGGTTAATACACTCGCCCGGGCTCATACCCAGCTCCTTTTTAAAGAGGGCATTGATGTATTCCGGGGTCAGGTTGAAGGCACGGCCAAGCTCTCTGCGGTCCAGGGGACTGGTGCAGTTTGATCTGATATACTCCAGCATCCTCTCCATTCTTCCCGACGGAGTGTTCCCTCCGGTATCAAGGGTCCAGCGGCGGCCGCAGTTGAGCCAGATGTTTCGGCAGAGATTGCACAGAAGCTCCTCCTTCAGGGGCTCATAGCTCTGATAGAGTTTGATAATCTCCGTAAAGTCATGGACAATCTGACGGTAATCCTCCCTGAAGGGAGTGATGTACCGGGGAGGGGGATCAATCCCCCTTAGGGAATTCTCCTCCCCTCCGGTGAGATTCAGCTTATGGTGGATAAAGGCATACTCTCCCTTTTCGGTGATGGCACCGAATGTGTGAGTGGTTCCGGGAGGAATGATCAGAAGCTCTCCCGGTCCGGCGCTGATGCTGAAGCTTCCATCTTCTTCCCCTTTACCCCGGGGGAATGAGAAACCCGACTCACTGTGCTCCAGATAACGGTAGCGGCCCCTGCGGATAAAGATCAGTTCGTACTCCTCGATCTCTCTTGGGCCCCAGGAAACGGTCCGTCCCGGTTCGGTTCTGTTCCAGGCGCAGAAGTTCACTTTTACTTCCATTGTGGAAATGGGAGAAATCTTATTTTTGTCCATATGTTCTCTATATTTGTCTATTTTAATGGTATAAACCCGATTATATCATAAAACTAATCTTATTATAGTAAGGATAAATCCATGACAATCAGAGAAAATATCAATGCCATACTGCATTATGAATCATATAGATCCCTTCCCCTTGTTCACTTCGGCTTCTGGGAGGAGACCCTGACAAAATGGGCCGACCAGGGGCATATCAGCCGGGATCAGGCGCAAAACTGGCAGGACGGGAACGGTGCGGACTTTGAAATAAGCGCCCTTCTGGGCTTTGATACAGACTGGTGCCGCCTCTTCGGTCCCGATTACAGGGCCTATCCTGCCTTTGAACGGAGGGTTCTTGAAGAGGATGACCAGGGGAATATGAAGGTTCTCAACTGCGACGGTGTCATCGTGATGGAGAAGCGGGATGTGGTGTCCATACCCACTGAGGTGGATCACTATCTCAAGGGAAGAAAGGAGTGGGACGAGGAGTTCAAAGTCCGGTTCCAGTACAGCCCTGAGCGTTATACGGACAAGATGGTGCCATTCAATGAAAGTATGCTCACTCTGGAAGGGGGAGGTCTGGATTTTATGCGGGAGGATGAGGGCAGAGAGCTCCCTCTGGGACTCAACGGCGGGAGCATGATCGGCATTATCAGAGACACCCTGGGTGTTGAAAATATGAGTTATATGACAGTTGATGATCCCGACCTATTGAAAGAGATTATTGATACTTCCGGTGAGATGAGCTACCAGGTCATCAAAACCATTCTGGAGACGGGAGCCCGGTTCGACTTCCTCCACTTCTGGGAGGATATCTGCTTCAAGAACGGTCCCCTGATGAACCCGGTGCTCTTCGCTGAGCTTGTGGCCCCCCACTATAAACGCATCACTGCTCTGGCTGCGGAACACAGCATCGATATTATCTCTGTTGACTGTGACGGCCTGATAGACTCCCTGATTCCCCATTGGCTGGAGAACGGGGTCAACACCATGTTTCCCATCGAGGTGGGAACCTGGAAGGCGAGCATTGCCCCCTGGCGGGAGCAGTATGGACAGGAGCTGCGGGGAGTAGGGGGGATGGACAAGACCGTCTTTGCCCGGGACCGGAGGGCCGTGGAAGCCGAGGTGGAGAGACTGAAGCCTCTGGTGGATCTGGGAGGATATATTCCCTGTCCCGATCACAGAATTGCTCCGGATGCACAGTGGGACAATGTCCGCCTCTACTGTGACCTGATGAGAAAGGCCTTTGCCTGACCCCTGGCCACTCCCCGCAGGCAAATTGGATATAATTTTATTTATATAATCTATGCTTACCTATTTTCAAAGTTTCCGATTTCCAATAGTATTGTTGAGAAAATAAGGTCTTATGTCATTTAACCTTACCTTGTCGTCTTTTATCGTTTCTTCGAAAAACAGCATGACAATGGAAAGACTCACTAAAAGGGCTTACGGGCCCTGACCCAATTGCACCGGAGGCCTCACTACGCCCCGGTAGTATTCAGGAGGAAAAATGGAATACTCTGTAGAAGTAAAAGAAATGTGTCCCATTTCCAGAGGACCCAAGCACGAATCTGCTCCCATTCCCATGGAAGGGCAGTTCAAAGTTGCTAAGGATGTAAGCGACATTTCCGGTTTTACACACGGAGCCGGATGGTGTGCGCCCCAGCAGGGAGTTTGTAAGCTCTCTCTCAACATTAAAGAAGGTGTTATCGAAGAGTGTCTGATTGAAACAGTCGGATGTTCAGGTATGACCCACTCAGCCGCAATGGCGTCTGAAATTCTGACAGGAAAAACCATCCTGGAAGCCCTGAACACAGACCTTGTTTGTGACGCTATCAACGTAGCCATGCGTGAACTCTTCCTGCAGATCGCCTACGGACGTTCTCAGACTGCCTTTTCAGAAGGCGGACTTCCCGTTGGTGCCGGTCTCGAAGACCTCGGAAAGGGTCTTGTATCCCAGGTTGGAACTACCTACGGAACAAAGGCGAAGGGTGCACGCTACCTGAACCTTGCCGAAGGTTACATCACAAAACTCGCTCTGGACAGCGACAATGAAGTTATCGGTTACGAGTACGTAAAGACCGGACCCATGATGGATATGATCGTGAAAGAGGGTAAAGATGCCAACGAAGCCGTAAAGGCTTGTACCAACACCTACGGCCGCTATGCGGACGGTGTAAAATTTGTTAACCCGAGACACGAGTAGGGAGGAGCTGAGTAATTATGGCACTGTTTGAAAGTTATGAAAGAAGAATTAAACAGATCGAAGTTGTTCTGAAAGAGAACGGCATTGCTTCCCTCGAAGAAGCCCGCGAAATCTGTAAAGAGAAGGGATTCGATCCCTATGAAATCGTAAAAGAAACACAGAACATCGCTTTTGAGAACGCCAGCTGGGCATATGTTCTCGGTGCTGCCATTGCAGTAAAAAGAGGTGTTACCAAGGCATCCAAGGCTGCTGAAGTTCTGGGTGAAGGCCTCCAGGCTTTCTGTATTCCCGGTTCTGTAGCAGACCAGAGAAAAGTAGGTATCGGTCACGGTAACCTGGCTGCCAGACTTCTGTCTGACGAATCCAGCTGTTTCTGTTTCCTCGCCGGTCACGAGTCCTTCGCTGCCGCTGAAGGTGCTATCAAGATCGCACAGAACGCCAACACCGTTAGAAAAGAGCCCCTCCGGGTAATCCTCAACGGTCTCGGTAAGGATGCTGCCTACCTGATCGCCAGGATCAACGGATTCAACTATGTTGAAACCAAGTACAACTACGAAACAGGTGAACTTGCTGTTGTAAGAGAGAAGAAATTCTCCGAAGGCGACAGAGGTTCCATCAACTGCTACGGTGTAGATGATGTTTCCGAAGGTGTTGCTGTAATGCACAAAGAGGGAGTAGACGTATCCATCACAGGTAACTCTACAAACCCCACCAGATTCCAGCACCCCACTGCAGGTATCTACAAGAAAGAGTGCAACGAGATGGGTAAAGAGTACTTCTCAGTTGCCTCCGGCGGTGGTACAGGTAGAACTCTGCACCCCGACAACATGGCCGCCGGTCCCGCCTCCTACGGTATGACCGACACCATGGGAAGAATGCACTCCAGCGCTCAGTTCGCCGGATCTTCTTCCGTTCCCGCTCACGTAGAGATGATGGGACTCATCGGTATGGGTAACAACCCCATGGTAGGTGCTTCCGTTGCCGTAGCGGTAGCCGTTGAGAAAGCAATGGCTTAATCTCTTTTATGAGAATAATTTAAAATCAGAGAGCCTCCGGATTTTCCGGAGGTTTCTTTTTGTCTGAAAATTAATCCAGTGTACACTATAATAGATATTGAGCCCTTCTGCCGGAGCAGTGCTGTGAAAGAAGATTTTCGGAAATATCTCTTCCTTATACTTCTCTTTATTATGATTCTCCCTGCCGATCTTTATACTCCCCGTTTGATGAGGGTTATGAACTCAACTTTCGGATCAGTTCCGGTCTTTATGATCGCAGTTCTATTTCATCCCCTATGGGCTGCTGCTGCCGGGCTGCTGTCGGGTCTGCTCTGTTTCTACCGTTATCAGGCGGTACTTTATATCCCCCTCTTTCTTCTTGAAGCCCTCTTTCTTTCTTTGGCTGTTAGAAAAAGAAGACGTGGTGATCTGATTCTATATATTATTCTGTTCTGGTTAGCCGGCGGTCTGCCCTCCTATATACCGCTGCAGTTTTTTGTCTTTAAGCAGCCTCCTCTTTATGTGGCAATGAGTGCGGGTATCCTTCTGCTCAATTCGGTCTTCTCCGCTTCCCTGGTCTCTGCTGTCTTCTGCCTGCCGCCGGTACAGAAGATAAGACTTATCAGACAGTACAGATTCAACACCGCCTTTAATACTCTGGCCTCCTTTACGGTCATGATGATTATGTTTATCTCCGCTACGGTTATACTGCTGGAGGGCAGGTATTACGGACAGCGCTACAGGGAGGCATCAGGGAGAACTCTTGAAAGCCAGCTGAACAGGGCCGCCGCCTACACGGATGAATGGATAGAAAAGAGAGACAGAAGCCTGCAGCAGTTTGCAGAACTTCTGAAGCACAATGAGGGATATGATCACTCCCTCTACCGCTATTATCTTGATAACCATTCTGATTTCAAGGGTTTTACTCTCTACAAGGCGGGAGAGCCGGTATACAGCTCTACTGACAGCCCCGGTCCGGACCTTCCTGATCCCCTCCCTACGGGGATGAAGACCTTCACCTCCGCCGTAGACAACAGTCCCCTGATGATGGTCACTCTGCCTTTTGAAGAAGATTACTCCCTTCTGGCGGTTGCAGGATTCGAAAGTCTGTCGGAGCTTCTGGATGCGGTGGAGACCGGAGAACATATAAGCTATGCCATCAGTGACAGGGATGGCCGGTTGCTGGCAGGCTCCAAAAGGTCCGGGGATGGAGTATATCAGCTCAAGGGAAGAGAGGGCCGTGCCTTTATTGAGCATATTGAAGAGCAGTTTCCCCTGTTCAGACAGGGAGTCAGTATCACAACCTATGTCAATTCAGGGTTGTGGAAACTGACTGTTCTTGATGACGGGCGGTATAAGACCCTGTTGACCTTTCTCCAGTGGATCAGCAGGATACTTACTCTGATAGCAGCGCTTATTCTGACGGTTCTGCTGGTTATGTGGTTTCTGGCAAGGCGAATTGTAGGCGATCTTGATCTTCTGATACTTCAGAGTTCGAAGAATATGTACGGTCTGGAGACGGGAGAGGAAGAGGAGGACGAGTGGCCTGAGGGCGGTGTCTGGGAGCTGAGTCATCTGAGCTACAGGCTGAAGGAGATTATGGCTCATCAGAAAAAAGCCGCATACCTGCTGAACAGTCAGAACAGAAAGCTTGAGGAGATGAACAGTGCCCTGGCCAGAAGCGAGGATAATCTGAGAATCACCCTGAACTCCATTGCCGACGGAGTTCTTGTCAGTGACGGAGATGGATTTCTGACCTCCATTAATCCTGTAGCCGTCCGTCTGACCGGGTATGAGTGGGACGGTATGGAAAAGGTCCGTGTGGAAGAGGTTCTTGATCTGAAGGATGAGAACAGCGGGGAGATCTGCTCAGGTCTTCTGGAAGATGTTCTCACCGGTGGGGAGACTGTTGATCCGGGATGCCGTTACCTTCTGGAGAAGAGGGATGGGGATACTTCTGTGATCACAATCGGAGCGGCACCAATCCGTCAGAATATGCGGTCCAGTATTCAGGGTGCGGTTATTGTACTAAGGGACATCACAGAGTCCAGAGCTCTTGAAGAACAGCTCCGACAGTCTCAGAAAATGGAGGTTGTGGGACAGCTGGCAGGGGGCATCGCCCATGACTTCAATAATCTTCTGGGAGGAATCCAGGGGATTATCAGCATGATGAAACTGGATCTGGAGGAAGAGGGAAAGGACGGAGACAAGAAGTTCGAGGGAATCATCGCCCTGATCAGAAGGGCTTCAGACCTGACAGCAAAGCTCCTCTCCTTCTCAAGAAAAGGAAAGATGATCAGCAGGAAGATTGATTTGCATCCTGTGATAGAAGAGACTATAGAGCTTCTGATTCATACCTTTCCCGACAATATCCTGATCCGTTTCGAACCCGGTGCCCGGCAAAGTTCTATTCATGGAGACCCTACAGAGATTCAGCGGGTTCTGATGAATCTGGCCCTCAATGCCCGTGATGCCATGCCCGGGGGAGGGAACTTAAGTTTTACAACTGAAAACAGAAACAGAGGAGAGATAATAATAACCTTCGGCGGAGAAGTGGAGCTGGAGAATGATTTTCTCCTGATGCGGGTCAGTGATACTGGAAGCGGTATTCCCGAAAGTTCATTTGAAAGGATCTTTGAGCCCTTTTATACCACCAAGGAGATTGGACAGGGATCGGGGCTGGGGCTTTCTGCCGTATACGGGTCCATTCTGGAACATCAGGGCTTTATTAATGTTGAGAGCAGAATGGGAGAGGGAACAGTATTCTTCCTTTACTATCCCCTGGCTGCGGACAGCCATGAAAATTCCCCTGACGATTAACCCTGGAGATGCCGAAGTTAAAATTATGAGTAATGTGTCCAGAAGATTCAATATACTGCTGATCCTCTCTGTTGCCCTTTCGGTTGTACTCTCTTCCCTGGCTGTTTCGGTTTTTCTGATGGTTCGGATCAAGGAGAGTACAGTTGAGCGGAACCAGGTTCATCTTATGGGAATCTCCCGAACCATATCCTCCTATATTGAGAGTGCGGTCAATGTAAACTATCAGCTCTCGGTCAGCAGCGATATCAGGAAGACAATTCTGGAGGCAGATCCGGACTGGGCAAAACGGTCCGAACTCTATGACTCTCTCTATGACACATCATCTCCTCCGGCAGCCGATGCCGGCTATCCTCCTCTGGCCGAACTTAAGATCCATTTCAGTTTTGCGGATCTCTTTCATGTTGAAGACAGAGAGGGGAACCAGACGGCCCGTTCCCATGGCCCCCTGGGACAGAGAAGCGAGCGGTGGTGGTATCAGCGGATTGCTGTCAACCAGGATTACAGACCCTTTATTTCCGGTTCCTACTTCTCATTAACCGGGGGCATACCTGTTGCAACGATCTTTCATCCTGTTATTGAGAAGGGAGAGTTCCTCGGCATAATGGCTACGGATGTCAATTTTGACAGACTTCAGGAACTGGTGCAGGGAGCTCTGGAGGATACCTACGTCATTGTCACCGATATGGATGGAGTGATTATTGCCCATCCCGATCCGGAGGTAATGTCGGATATCTATAATTTGAAGACAATGACCAGATCGGTACTGAAAAGCGGAACAGACCATCTTGACTCCGAAGGATTTCTTGAGAGGAGTGAGAGTAACCTCGACTGGCCTCAGGATATCCGACAGGCTGTGACTGAGGCAACATCGGGAATCAACGGACATATTGAGAATGTTGCATTCCGGGACGGTTCCTACAATGTCTACTATAGACCCGTAGATATGGGGAGCTCTGTTTTCAGTGAATCAAACTACGCCGTTATCCTTCTTCAGGACAGACGGGAGATGACTACTGCCCGAAACAGTATTATCGCGAGTATTCTTGTTTTTACAATTGCAGTTGTCCTTCTTCTGTACAAACTCTTTCATGACCGGTTCAGAAAAATAATTCTCTCTCCCCTTGAAATCCTGGTATCTTCCATGAAGTCTATTGAATTAGACCGCTTCAGAGAGATTCATTTTGACCGGGACGATGAGTTCTCAATTCTTGCCGGCAGTTATAATACTCTCCGCCGAAGTCTTCTGGAGGCCAATGAGGAGCTGAAATACAAGATCAGAAGTCTCAGGGAGAGTGAAGAGGGATACAGAAGCTTTGCCGAGATCGGACTGGCCCTCTCCACTGAAAAAAATATTGACCGTTTGATGGAGCTGATACTTGATGAAGCCAGACGCCTTACCAGGGCAGACGGCGGAACCCTCTATCTCTATAACCAGGAGGATAACTGCCTGGAGTTCTCCATCCTCCAGAACGACACAATGAACAGCCGTATGGGGGGAACCAGCGGGAATCCCGTAACTCTTCCACCTGTTCCCATGAGCCGTGACGGCAGTCCCAATATGTCCAATGTCTCCTCCTGCGCCGCCATTACCGGCAAGGTGATCAATATTAACGATGTCTATCAGGCCGAGGATTTCGACTTCTCCGGTACCCGGAGCTATGACCGCCTGAATAACTATCACTCCCGTTCCATGCTTGTGATCCCCATGAAGAACATATCGGGAGAGCTGATCGGCGTGATTCAGCTGATCAATGCCGGGAAACCGGATCAGAAGGGAGTTCAGGCTTTCTCTGACAGCAATGAGAAGCTGATCGTCTCCCTGGCCTCACAGGCGGCGGTCGCCCTGACCAATGTACAGCTCAACAAAGATCTGGAAGAGCTGTTTCATGCCTTTATCAGAAGTATTGCCGCCGCCATTGATGAGAAGTCCGCCTACACCGGCGGCCATATCCGAAGGGTGGTCAAGCTCACATCCATTATTGCCCGGGGCATCAATGATGACAGTTCCGGGGTATATAAGGACCGGGTTCTGAGCGAAGATGAGATGATGGAGCTGAATCTGGCGGCCTGGATGCATGATATCGGTAAGGTTACGACTCCGGAGCGGGTCATGGATAAACGGACGAAACTGGAAGGGATGTTTGACGGAATCGATCTGATTGAGAACCGCTACAGAATGCTCTGCGGTCTGAGCGAAAGGGATGAGGGAGTCTGTGACCATGATACTCTGAAGGAGGAGATGGACTTCCTGAAAAGTTGTAATACAAGCGGAGAGTTTCTTTCCGATGAGAAGGTTGAGCGTCTGAAGGAGATCCGCAGCCGGGTCTACCGGATTCATGATGCTGAATTCCCCTATCTGACAGAACGGGAGTTTGAAAATCTCTCCATCCGCAAGGGCAACCTCAATGAACAGGAGAGGAAGCTGATTGAGCACCATGCCGAGATGACCCGGCGGATTCTCAATGAACTTCCTTTTCCCCACCATCTCTCAATGGTAGGGGAGTATGCCTGTATGCACCATGAAAAACTCGACGGATCGGGATATCCCCGCAGCTTAAAGGGAGATGAGATTCCCCTGCAGGCCAGAATAATATCGGTCGCCGATATCTTTGAGGCCCTTACGGCCAAGGACAGACCCTACCGGGAGCCCATGAAGCTTTCAAAGGCCCTCCAAATCATGAATTTTATGGTAAAGGACGGCCATATTGACGGCGATATTCTTGCCTCCTTCAGAGACAGTGGAGGTATGAAACTCTACGTGAGTGAAGACCTCAATCCTGAGCAGGTAGATACGGAGATCCCAGGACCCGATTTCACCTTTGAGTAATACCCCCTCTAAAATACGAAAAAAATCCCGGAAGCACCCCGGGATTTTTCGTCTGATTAAACAGCAGTCAGATCTTACAGATTTTCAACTGCGGCCCGTTCGATGGCCAGACCCTTGTGGTATCTGTCGAAGAAGGTGTTGAATCCTTCCACGTCGGAGGCCAGGGGCTTCACAGCCTCGCCCATGCTTCCCTCAAATACAACATTCAGGAATTCGGGCAGTGAGGAGGCTTTCTCCTTCTGAGATGCCATAAAAGAGGCAAGAAGGGCGATACCCCAGGCTCCTCCCTCTCCCGCAGTTTCCAGGATAGAGATGGGGGTGTTTGTGGCGGCAGCCATGATTCTCTGTCCAACCTCAGCGGCCTTGAAAAATCCTCCGTGACCTCTTATCTCATCTACCTCAACCTTCTCTTCATCGATCAGGATGTTAAGACCAGTCTTTAAGGCACAGAGGGCAGTGTAGAGGTGGGTTCTGATAAAGTTAGGCAGGTTGAAGGTGCTTCCTTCGGACCGGGCGAAGAGGGGTCTTCCCTCGCTGAATCCTGTCATATGCTCACCGGATATGTAGCCGTAGGCCAGAAGTCCGCCGCAGTCTGCATCGCCCTTGAGGGCTGCTGCCAGGAGTGTATCGTAGAGCTGGGGAGTGGAAACTTCAAATCCCAGTTCCTTCACCGCCTGACCCATCAGCTGAATCCAGGCATCGTAGTCAGATGTACAGTTGTTGGAGTGGGCCATCCCTACAAGGTGTCCGTCGGGAGTGGTTACTATATCGATCTCGTGGTGAACCTTGGACAGGTCCTTCTCCAGTACCAGCATGGCGAATACGGAGGTACCCGCGGAAACATTACCCGTTCTGACGGCTACGGAGTTTGTGGCAACCATTCCGGTTCCCGCGTCACCCTCGGGAGGACAGAGGGGAATGCCAGGGACCAGATCTCCTGCGGGGTCGAGGAGGGCGGCGCCTTCTGCAGTAAGGGTTCCCGCTTCTTCACCGGCAACCAGTACCTTCGGCATAATCGCCTCAACCTTCCAGCCGTATCCCTTGTCGGCAACCAGGGCATCGAACTTGTCCATCATGCCCTTGTCGAAGCTCTTTGTAGAGAGGTCGATGGGGAACATACCGGAAGCTTCACCAACACCCATGACTCTTTCGCCTGTGAGTTTGTAGTGGATGTAACCGGCCAGAGTCGTCATATGGTCGATCTCTTTTACATGGGCCTCGCCGTTGAGTACGGACTGATAGAGGTGGGCGATGGTCCATCTCTGGGGAATGTTATATGAGAAGACTTCGGTCAGTTTGGCAGAAGCCTCGGATGTGAAGTTGTTTCTCCAGGTGCGGAAGGGAACAAGCTGCTCTTCTGCTTTGTCGAATACCATGTATCCATGCATCATTCCGCTGAATCCGAGTCCCTTAAGGCTCTTGATGGTGACGCCGAATTCCTTCTGAACGTTCTCTTTCAGTTCACCGTAGGCCTTGGCGATTCCTTCCCAGATCTCTTTAATGCTGTAGGTCCAGATCCCGTCGATCTGGCTGTTTTCCCAGCCGTGTCCGCCGGAGGCAACGGGCTTGTTGGCAGTGTCGATAAGAACCGCTTTGATTCTTGTAGAACCCAGTTCAATACCCAGAACCGCCTGTCCTGATTCTATTTGTGATTTCACATCCATAAAATTCCCCTTTACATATTTAAAGTTTGCATCTATCATTTGCGTTATCGATAACGCATTTTAAATTGACTTCACTCTTTCTGTCAATTGAAAAGCGTTTTTCCAAGTATCAGGAGTGAGCAGAGTTGCCGACGATCAAAGATATTGCCGAAGCAGTGGGTGTTTCCATCGGAACGGTGGACCGTATTATCCATAAGCGGGGGCGGTATTCCAAAAAGACAGCTGAGAAAGTACTGAAGGTAATGGAGGAGCTGAACTATACTCCCAACATCCATGCCCGGGGTCTTAAAAGCACAAAACAGTTTAACTTTGCGGCAGTCATACCCCATGGTGAGCAGGACGGCGGCTACTGGAACCTTGTGATAAAGGGGATAAACCGGGCAGCGGCGGAGCTGGGTTCCTACGGGAGTCATCTGGAGATTCTGACCTTTGACCGCTACTCCGAAGGCTCCTGCCGGAAGACCCTGGAAGAAGCCTGCCTCAAGGGTTCAGACGGTCTTCTTGTTGCCCCGGTTCGTCCTGATGAAGTAAGAAGCTGTCTGAGTGAAAGGGATATTCCCTATCTCTTTATCGATTCCGATGTACAGGGCTTGGATGACAGGATCAGCTACATCGGTCAGGACTCCTATCAGAGCGGAATCCTGTCGGGAAAGCTGATGTCACTTCTCCTTAAGGGGCAGAAAAGCCCAGGGATAATGCTGATTGAACCTCCCGGTTCCAATGCCCATATCAAGAGGCGTATTCAGGGTTTCCGGGACTATATGACGAATATGCATCCGGACTCGTTCTTTCTGGATGTGAAGGAAGAGGTGGATGACGAACAGAGCTTCCACCGCTACCTGGACTCCTCCATCAAGGAGTCCGAAGTCCGGCCCCTGGGTATCTTTGTAGCCAACTCATCGGTCTACTATGTTGCCTCATGGCTGGAGAAGAAGGGGGAGTCCTACCACGGCATTCCTCTTATCGGATACGATCTGATTCCCGGCAGGGAAGGATATATAGAGAGCGGTCTGATCGATTTTATACTGACCCAGCAGCCTGAAGAACAGGGCTACCGGGGTGTTTTACAGCTTTATGACAGACTGGTTCTCAAAAAAGAGGTTCAGAAGGAGCTGTTTGTTCCCCTGAATATTATCACCAGGGAGAACCTGCACACTTTTGAAAATTACAATCAGAGAAACTGATTGGAGGATGAAAATGAGTAAGTTTCAGGAACTGAAGCAGAGGTGCTATGAGGCGAATATGGAGATTCCCAAACAGAATCTCGCCATCTACACCTTTGGAAATGTAAGCGCCTTTGATCCCGAGCGGAAGGTATTTGCCATCAAGCCCAGCGGAGTCGAGTACGATGAGCTGAAGGCCGATGACATTGTTATTGTGGATCTGGAAGGAAATGTTGTTGAAGGGGAGATGAGACCCTCTTCGGACACGATGACCCACGCGGTTCTCTACAGAACCTATCCTGAACTGGGAGGAATTGTTCACACACACTCCACCTGCGCCGTTGCCTGGGCCCAGGCCTGCCGTGCGGTACCCATCTACGGAACAACCCACGCTGACCACCTGGCCTGCGACATCCCCGTAACCGAGGTTATGGCTGATGAAGCCATCAAGGGGGATTACGAGGAGCAGACAGGGTATCAGATCCTCAGCACCCTGAAGGATCAGAATATCTCCGTTGAAGAGGTTCAGATGATCCTTGTGGCATCCCACGGTCCCTTTACCTGGGGAAAAACACCCGAGAAGGCCGTCTATAACGCCAAGGTTCTCGAAGAACTCTGTCAGATGGCTCTCTACACAGAGCAGATCAATCCCGGCAATCCCCGGATGAAAGACACTCTGATTGACAAGCACTATCAGCGCAAACATGGAAAGAATGCCTACTACGGGCAGTCGTAATTTCTTAAGAATTTTATATAAAAGGAAGAGATAGATATGAAAGTTTATGATGACATGAGCATCTGGATGGTAGCCGGAAGCCAGCACCTCTACGGTGAAGAGACACTGAACCAGGTTAGATCCCACACAGAAGAGATCGCCACATACCTGGACGCACAGAAAGGAATCCCCGCAAAGGTTGAGTACAAGGGAATCCTGACTACTCCCGCGGAGATCACAGATTTCTGTACCAAAGCCAGCGCCGATCCCAGCTGCGGCGGTGTAATCCTCTGGATGCACACATTCAGCCCCTCAAAGATGTGGATCAACGGTTTCAACGTGCTGAACAAGCCCGTCTGCCACCTCCACACACAGTTCAACAGAGACATCCCCTGGGGTGAAATCGATATGGACTTTATGAACCTTAACCAGTCTGCCCACGGCGGACGGGAGCACGGATTCATCAACTCACGGATGAAGCTGAACAGAAAAGTCGTTGTCGGATTCTGGCAGGACAGTGAAGTTCACGAAAGACTCGACGCATGGATGAGAGCCTGTGCGGCGGTTAAAGACCAGAGAAACGGAAAGATCGCCCGTTTCGGAGACAACATGAGAGACGTTGCGGTAACCGAAGGTGACAAGGTTGCAGCACAGATCGCACTGGGTTACGACGTATACGGTTACGCCGTTGGTGACCTGGCTCAGGTAATCGCCGATGTGGATGAAAAGACCATCGACGCCCTGATCGAAGAGTACAAGGCTCAGTACGAAATCGACCCCGCCCTGCTGGGTGAAAAGTCTGACGCTCTTAGAACTGCAGCCCGCCTCGAAGCCGGTATGACACAGTTTCTGGAAGAGGGCGGATTCTGCGCCTTCACAACTACCTTCGAAGACCTCCACGGAATCGCTCAGCTCCCCGGTCTGGCTTGCCAGAGACTGATGGAGAAGGGTTACGGATTCGGCGGTGAGGGTGACTGGAAGACAGCTGCCCTTGTAAGAGCCCTCAAGGTAATGGGCAAGGGTATGCCCGGCGGAACTTCCTTTATGGAAGACTACACATACCACCTGGACCCTGCGAACCCCATGGTTCTCGGTGCCCATATGCTGGAAGTATGTCCCACCATCAGCGAGGACAAGAAGGTTAAACTGGAAATTCACGAACTGGGAATCGGCGGAAAAGACGATCCTGTCAGAATGGTATTCGACGTACCTGGAGGCAAGGCCCTCAACGCTTCTCTGATGGATATGGGTAACCGTTTCCGTCTGCTGATCAACGAAGTTGAAGCCGTTGAGTCCGGAAAAGAACTCCCCAACCTGCCTGTAGCAAGAGTTGTATGGAAGGCCCTTCCCGATCTCAAGACAGCTGCTGCTGCATGGATCTACGGCGGTGGTGCACACCACACTGCATTCAGCAAGGACGTAACTACAGAGATGCTTATCGATTACGCAGACATCTGCGGTGTTGAGTCTCTGGTTATCGATGCAGATACAGATATCCGCAGCTTCAAGAAAGAGCTGCAGTGGAACGATCTGTACTACACAATGAAAGGATTTGCCGGCGGAGTCTGATTCTCTGTTCCGATGTAAATTACTGATAAACTGATAAAGAGAGGGCTTCGGTCCTCTCTTTTTTTTCACTCATTATTCTGACTTCTTCCAGGGGCAACTCTTTCCAGAATAATTTGTTCAAAAGTTGTAAAGTATTTTGATATGGGATAACTTGTTAGGAGATATTTACATCTCAGGAGTCCTCGGTTATATGAAATCTAAAATAACTATTGTTTTACTATTCCTTTCAGTTCTGTTCATCTCATGTGATGCACCGGTACAGGAAAGCGAAACCACACAAAATGCAGTTGCAAGTGAAGAACAGAATGTGTCTGAACAGCCTGCAGTCAACGAAGTTCCCCAAGAGGGAGAGGTTGTGGAACAGAAAATCTTTGAGAACCTTCCCGCTGTGGTTCTGAGAGATGATGCCAGGGTCTGGCTCAATGAAGAGGGTGTTCTGTCTTCAAATTCCATTGACACTCTGGACATGGGGTCAGAGCTTATCTGGCTTGGAGTGGATGAGGAGCTTAAATCCGGCAGCAACAGCTATTTGTACTCCAAAGTCAGGCTCAATGATGGAAGAGAAGGCTGGATATCAACAGTCCGCCTTGTGAAAAATGCAAGAGCTGCGGTTGTTGTGGAACCCTCCAGACTCTATAGCAAGCCCTCAGTGACCACCCCTCTGGAACAGATTGTTCCGGCTGCACAGATCGTAGCTGTTTCTCTTGACAAAGGGAATGACAGAGGCTTCGCAGAGATCACTTTCTCCTGGTATGACAATGACAGAATTTCCAGTCCGGTCAGCAGATACATCGAGTATGATAATCTCTCCTCCGCTCCCCGGGATATCGATGTGGCCAGACTCGTTCTGAAGGCATTCAGAAATTCTGATATGAGCCATGATTTTTTTAATCTGGCCTTCTCCCTTGATTCGACATTTAACAACAGAGTAACTCCCAAGTCGGGTACCAGAGCCTTTGCAGAGTGGGATGAGAGTTCTGATAGTATAATGCTGGGGGAACAGGAAATCGATGTTCTGGCTGTTAATCCCCATACAGAAGGGCTGTATGACCCCTGGTATATTGTTAAAATGGATACGGGTGAACTACGGTGGATTCAAAGGGGATCTGCAATCTTCCGTCCCGTCTTGTCTGAAAGGATTGATATCCGCCCTGAACTGCAGGATTTTTCAGGTAGAACTGGAAAGGGTGTTCCTTCGGTCAACTTCTATCAGGGACTTGCCTTCAGAAAGTTGGTTCAGGATAAGGATGGAAATGATATTCTTGTTCCCGACAGTTCACTGGAAATCTATGAGGTGGTGTACAGCACCGGTAATGAAAGGGTTTTTGATGATATAACCTATCTGCAGATTGAGAAAAACAACGGTGAGACCGGATGGGCTTCCAAAGCCTATATTGCCGAACTGGCCCGGCCTGCTGTTATTTTATCCTCTTCAGGAATTCCGGTTTTCAGAGAACCAAAGCTGACAGCTCTGGAAAACTTCAAGCTTGATCTTTTTCAGGTTCTGGCCGCTTATGAGGAGCAGGAGGATGGTTTTATGAAAATCAGTTACATCTCTGTAGAGGATGGATCCGTAAAGAGGGATATGTATATTCAAAGCAGTGTTGCAGACTTTTCCTATGATAAAAACTGTATCGACGCGGCTGTTCTTTTTGACAGGATGAATAAAGCCGAGACTCCGGAATCTCAGTATCTCTATATCAGAACTGCTGTTCTGCTGGACATTCCCTTTGAGATGAGTGAGACTCTTTACAATTATTATTATGACCGGAAAGAGGCTCTGGATAAATTACGGCAATCTGAAGACGCTGTTGGCTCTGTTGACGCTGTTGACGCTGAAGTGTCCGGAGAGGTCTGAGAGAGCAAGATCTCCCTCTGATGGAATCAGAAATACTGTATCATCAAATTGTGATTTAAGGATTGAGAGGGCCCCTGCCCTCTCATTTTATATTTATACAGTCTTCATACTTTCTTAATCATTTCATATCTCCCTGAGCTATAATTCTCATAGAGAACAGAGGTTGATTATACGCTTCTGTTCTATTAAAAAGGGGAGGAAATATGAAGAGGAAACCGAAGATCCGGTACTTTGTGCAGAGCTTTTTCTTTGTTCTGATTGCCCTGATTGCCGTCAGTCATGGCCTGAGCGAAACCGGCGGGGGAATCGCCTTTGTACCCGAGGCCTCACTCCATGCGGTCTGCCCTCTGGGCGGGGTAGTGAGTATTGACACTCTGATTACCGGCGGGAGCTTTGTAAAAAAGACCCATGAGTCCAGCCTGGTGCTGATGTATATCGTCTTTGCCTCGGCCCTTGTTCTGGGACCCCTTTTCTGCGGATGGATCTGTCCCTTCGGAAGCTTTCAGGAGGCCCTGGGGCGGATCGGGAAGAGGCTCTTCAAGAAGAAATTCAACCGCTTTATCCCCTACAGATTCGACCGCTGGCTGAGGTATCTGCGCTACCTGGTTCTGGTCTGGGTTCTCTTTATGACGGCCCGTTCGGGTCAGCTGATCTTTGCCGGGGTGGACCCCTATTTTGCCCTCTTTCAGTTCTGGACAGGGGAAGTCGCCATCGGCGGGTTTATCGTGCTGGGAGCGACCACTATTCTCTCCCTCTTTGTAGAGCGTCCCTTCTGTAAATACGCCTGTCCCTATGGCGCGGTTCTGGGGATTTTCAACCTCTTCAGACTGGTGCCCTTAAAAAGGAATTCTGCCACCTGCATCAGCTGTAAAAAGTGCAGCAAAGTCTGCCCGATGAATATCGAAGTGGACTCTGCGGGTACCGTCAGAAACCATCAGTGCATCTCCTGTTACCAGTGCACCTCGGGTGACGGAGTCTGTCCCGTTCCTTCCACTCTGGAGTTCCACACAGGCGGAATCAAGGAGGTGAAAGATGAAGATTAATGCATCCACTGCCGCTTTGATTTTCCCTGTTTTATTTATTACAGGAATAGGAGTTACGTCTTTTGCAGGATACTGGCAGACTGAGGGGTCAAAGGTTCCGGCAAGGTATGAGGAGGGAGAGGCTGCCGGCGAGTACAATCCCGCCGATATCCGTGGTTCCTACACCCTTGCCGATGTGGAAAATGCCTTTGGAATTCCCGCCACTGTCCTGGCTCAGGCATTCGGAATGTCGGGAGAGGAGAATCCAGGGACCATACAGATCAAGAGTTTTGAAGAGATCTACGGAGGACTCGAGGAGGGGGAGATCGGAACCGACAGCATGAGATGGTTTGTCGCCCTCTATCTGGACCGTCCCTATACCCCCGAGGAGACGACCCTGCTGCCCCGGCCTGCCTATGGTGTATTGAAAAATAAGGGTGTTCTGACCTTAGAGGAGCTGGAGGCCCTGGATGAGTTTTTTATCTCTCTGGAATTCACCGGACGTGAGCCTGTAGACTCGGGTGATGAAGCGGAGATTCTTGAGATCAAGGGGAAGACCCTCTTCTCGGAACTCCTGGATGCCGGAATCACCGAAGATCAGATTGTCGAGGCCCTTGGCGGAATTCCCATGGGACCCGGTAGTCTGAGTGTCAGGGACTACTGCTCCGAAGAGGGAATCGAGTTCTCCGGTGTGAAAGAGAAACTGCAGAATTTTCTAAATTACTGAAAGGCTGTTGACAAAAAAAAAGATCATGGAGTATCTTACCAGCACAAACTAAATCTTCGGGGCAGGGTGAGCTTGAAAATGCAATTCCCTACCGGCGGTTAAAGCCCGCGAGTCAGTTTTTCTGATTGAACTGGTGTGATTCCAGTGCCGACAGTATAGTCTGGATGAGAGAAGATAGTCGTAAGAGTGGATTGCCATGCCCCGGTCAGTTTATCTGTCCGGGGCTTTTTTTTGATCTGCAACGGATAAGTGCCGCAGGCCTCCCACAGGGAACCGCCGGCCCCTCCTGCAGCAGCGAAAACAGTTCCCCTTATTCCTTCCTTGCATCAGAGCCCCGATTCGGGAGAGTCGCTCTGAAACACATTGATGAAGATTTTATGAAAATTGCTCTGGCCTTTGCCGAAAAGGGCCGCGGAAGAGTTCGTCCCAATCCCATGGTCGGCGCTCTTGTCGTAAAGGACGGTATGATCCTCGGAGAGGGGGCCCATCTTGAGTACGGTGGGCCTCATGCCGAAGCAAATGCCCTGGCCGACTGCCGCAGCCAGGGAAATGATCCTGTGGGGGCTGAACTCTATGTCACCCTGGAACCCTGCAGCTTCCGGTCCCCTGAAAAGCACAACGGCCCCTGCACCGAAAAGATCATTGAAGCGGGAATCCGCCGGGTGATCATCGCCAGACCGGATCCCAATCCCAAAGTAATGGGCAGAGGAATCGCCGCCCTGAAAAAAGCGGGCATTGAGGTTGTTGCCGGAGTTCTGGAAGAGGACTCGGCGGCCCTGAACGAGGTCTATGAGCATCTGATCTCGTCAGAAAGACCCTGGATTCATCTGAAGGTGGCCCTGACTCTGGACGGATTTATCGCAGCCGAAGACGGTTCCTCCAAATGGATCAGCGGCCCCGATTCAAGAGCCCGGGTAATGGAGATGCGCAGAGACTGCGATGCCGTCCTGGTGGGCCGGGGGACATGGGAGGCCGACAGTCCCTCCCTTACTGTCAGGGATTCCGAGGGCCGGGAGCTTCCCGGTTATCAGCCCCGGAAGATTGTTTTCTCAGGGCGAGAGTCAGGCGGCACTCTGTTCGACAGGCTCTGTGCTCTCCGGTCCGAAGGCGTCCACTCCATTCTGGTTGAGGGAGGCTCGGGAGTATTCAACTCATTTCTGACAGAGGGACTCTGGGACAGGCTGACTGTCTTTCAGTCTCCTGATTTTCTCGGTTCGGGCATTCCCTTCTGCGGGAGTCTGGGAATCGGAAATATCGGCGGAAAAGTCCAGCTGAAAGGTCGAACCACCGAGATCTCGGGCCGGGATGTTGTGATCAGCGGTACCAGGGAGGATATGGCATGTTTACAGGTCTGATCCGCTGCATCGGCACGGTAAAAAACATAGCAGACCGGGGAGGGGTAAAGGTTCTGACCATCGCTCACGCCCTGGAGAGGGTTCCCCGTCAGGGAGACTCCATTGCCCTTGAAGGTATCTGTCTGACCGCCCTTGAGGGTGCCGATGACCGGCAGTTCCGGGCGGAGTGTCACTACGCCACACTGGCAAAAACCAGCCTTAAAAATCTTAAGGTCGGACAGAAGGTCCACCTTGAACCGGCCATGACCCTGGACGCCGTTGTGGATGGACACCTGGTGCAGGGCCATGTAAGCGCCCTGATCAGGGTTATGGAGAACCGGCGGCGAGAGGGGGGCAGAGAACTTGTTCTCTCTCTACCCCGGGAACTGGCCGGAGAGATCTGCCGGGAAGGCTCTGTGGCTCTGAACGGCGTCAGTCTTACGGTGGCGTCTATGGCGTCGGACCGGTTCTCGGTACAGCTGATCGGTGAGACCCTTCAGGCATCCTGTCTGGACTCTCTGAAGCCCGGAGACCCGGTGAATCTTGAGACGGATATGCTTTTAAGAACCAGAGCATCCGATCTGGGGACCGCCGGGTGGGGCCGGTCCGGCCGGCAGTCCGTCGGGGCTGCTTCCGGAGAGACCGGCGGCAGAGCAGCCGGAACTGCCGGGGGGGCAGGAACAATTACAGAAGAAAAATTACGTTTATGGGGGATAATATGAAAATCACAGTAGAGAAAGCGGCAGAAATCTTAAAGGCCGGCGGCATGGTCATACTTACGGACCATGAAGACAGAGAGAACGAGGGTGATCTGGTGGGAGCGGCGTCTCTGGCCACTCCTCAGATGGTCAACTTTATGGCGTCAAAGGCGAAGGGACTGATCTGCTGCGCCATCGACCGGAGCTGTTTTGATGCGGCGGGACTTGAGGTCCTTCCCTCATCCGGCGGGCCCGATGCCCTTCACGGAACACGGTTCTGCACCCCTGTGGATGCCGTCGAAGGGTGTACCACCGGAATATCAGCTTCCGACCGCTCCATCAGCCTGAACAGACTGGCTGCGTCGGACTGCAGGCCTGATGACTTTGCACGGCCCGGGCATATGTTTCCCATCCTCGAGGCCGAGGGTGGACTTGCCGCCAGGGACGGTCATACCGAAGGCTCGGTCTATCTGATGCGTCAGGCGGGACTTCCCGGGGCCGCGGTGATCTGCGAGATGATGGATGACGACGGCACCATGGTCCGGGGTGGTCGGATTGACGAGCTTTCCGAAGAGTGGGGGCTGGGAGTTCTAAGTGTTAAGGACCTGGTGGCCCATCAGAAGGCCTCGGAAGCGGAACCTGTATCCCTTCCCATCGATCAGGGGGAGTTCACTATGGAATTCCTCAGCACCAGGGAAGAGGAGGAGCACTTCTGTCTCTCTCTGGAGGATTCAGATTCCGGTAATCAGCCTGAGAAGGCTCCACTGGTCAGGATTCATTCGGAGTGTCTGACTGGAGATCTTTTCAGGTCAAAGCGATGTGACTGCGGCAGTCAGCTTGAGAGTGCTCTGGACCGGATTGCCCGGGAGGGCAGGGGATATCTCCTCTACCTCCGTCAGGAGGGACGTGGGATCGGCCTCAGGGCAAAGATGAGGGCCTACAAGCTGCAGGAGGGAGGAATGGACACTCTGGATGCCAACCTCCATCTGGGATATCCCGCCGATGCCAGGGACTATGATCAGGCTGCCGCCTGGCTTCTGAAGAAGGGGATTAAGAGCATCAGACTGATGACCAACAACCCCGACAAGATCTCCCAGCTGGAAGAAGCGGGCATCGAGGTGGAACGGGTTCCCCTGATTATTGAGGCCGGAGAGAACAATCTCCGCTATATCAGCACAAAACAGGAGCGGATGGGTCACCTGTCCGCCTGAAGGAGCCTCGGGCTCCGGCCCCGCAGCGGCAGCCGCCGGCAGGGGTCTACAGCCAAGGCCGTATAAAAATCAACTTAAGGAG
>DHQL01000018.1:84271-97776 GCA_002408085.1 Spirochaeta sp. UBA5339 | reverse complement strand
GAAGGAAAGCTCACGGGAGCAGGATACAAGTTTACACTGGTGGTCAGCCGTTTCAACGATCTGGTCACATCACGTCTGGAAGAGGGTGCAAAGGACTGCCTGATCCGTCATGGCGTCAGCGCCGAAGACATTAAAACGGTTCTGGTTCCCGGGGCCTTTGAGATTCCTCTGGCCGCCAAGTGGGCCGCCGAAGAGAATCCCGACGGTGTTATCTGTCTGGGTGCTGTGATCCGGGGAGGAACTCCCCACTTCGACTATGTGAGCGCCGAAGTCTCCAAGGGAGTCGCCTCTGTTTCTCTGGATAGTTCAGTTCCCGTCAGCTTCGGAGTTCTTACCTGCGACAGTCTGGATCAGGCCCTGGAACGGGCCGGCAGCAAGGCGGGGAACAAGGGCTGGGAGGCCGCCTCGAGTGCTCTCGAGATGGCGGACCTCCACAGCGTTATCAGATCCTGATCTTCAGTCTCAGCCCAGGGTGATTACAACATCCCACTTTGTCCCGGGTTCTCCCAGGAGCAGGGTGCTGCTTTCGGCGGTCTCGCCGTTGATTTCAACGGACTTGATGCCCGAGCTTACCCCTTCGGGGTTCCGGACGATGATGCTGTAGACATTCTCCCGGAAGGTTCTCTGGGCTCTGAACTCGGGCCACTGAGAGGGAATACAGGGATCAACTTCCAGTCCCTCCCAGGTGGGGCGGAGTCCGAGAATCCACTGGGAGATGGATACGAAGTTCCAGGAGGCCGTACCGGTAAGCCAGGAGTTCTTGGCCTCACCGTGGTTTACGGCGTCCCGGCCTGCAATCATCTGGGCGTACACATAGGGTTCTGTCCTGTGCACGTCGCTCTGGTCCTCCCGGAAGGCGGGACAGATCCGGCTGTAGTAGTCGAAGGCCTTGTTGCCGTTCTTCTCCATGGCCTCCCCGATAATGACCCAGGGGTTGTTGTGGCAGAAGATACCGGCGTTCTCCTTGTATCCCGGGGGATAGGAGGATACTTCACCAAGCTCTACATGGTACTCCTTGTAGGCGGGCTGGAGGATCATGATTCCATGGTCCGTTGCCAGTTCCTTCTCTACAGAGTCCAGGGCCTTGCGGGGCCATCCCTTCTCTTCACCGATTCTGGCCATGGAGCAGAATCCCTGGCTTTCGATAAAGATCTTTCCGTCTTCGCACTCTTTGCTTCCGATCTTGTTACCAAGGGCGTCATAGGCTCTCAGGTACCATTCGCCGTCCCATCCGGCTTCTTCCACGGCCTTATTCATCTTTTCTACGGCCCCAAGAGCAGAAGCTGCTGCTTCTTTGTTTCCTGTTTTATCCAGAAGCTCGGCATACTCCTTACCGATGTAGGAGAACATACCGGCAATCATAAGAGACTCGGCGGTATCGCCTTCCTTGTTGGTGGTGGTCTGGAAGGAGTCGTCGGGGTTGGTGGAGAAGCAGTTCAGGTTCAGACAGTCGTTCCAGTCGGCCCGGCCGATCAGGGGAAGACCATGGGGACCGAGGTTGTTCTGTGTAAAGCTGAAGGAGCGCTCCAGGTGTGTTGCGATGGTTTCGGGTACATCGGGGATGTCGTCGAAGGGTACCTTCTCATCGAGGATGGAGAAGTCTCCTGTCTCCTTGATATAGCGGCTGATTCCCATAATCAGCCAGAGGGGGTCGTCGTTGAAGTTTCCGCCGATATCGGCGTTGCCCTTCTTGGTAAGGGGCTGGAACTGGTGGTAGGCGCTTCCGTCGGAGAACTGGGTGGCCGCTACATCAAGAAGTCTGGCCTTGACCCGTTCGGGGAACTGGTGAACACAGCCCAGCATATCCTGGCTGGTGTCCCTGAATCCGATACCTCGGCCGATACCCGATTCGAAGTATGAAGCGGAACGGGCCATATTGTAGGTTACGGTACACTGATACTGGTTCCAGATATTTACCATGCGGTTCACCTTTTCATCAGGTGTGGTAACTGTAAAAAGGCCCAGAAGATTCTGCCAGTGATCCTTCAGTTCATTCAGAGCCTTGTCAAAGGCTTCTACAGTTCCGTAGGCGGCCTGCATGGTTTCGGCGGGTTTCCGATTAATTTTTCCGGGGGCTTCCCACTTCTCTTCGGGGGCTACTTCGGTGTAGCCGAGGAGGAATACAAGGGCTTTCTCCTCGCCGGGTTTCAGGGTGATATCGAAGCGGTGCGAAGCAATGGGAGACCATCCGGAGGCGATGGAGTTTCCGCTGGTGCCGGCACTTACCTGCTGAGGGCTGTCATAGCTGTTGTAGAGCCCGGTAAAGGTCTCTCTGTCGGTGTCGAATCCCTGGGGAGTTTCGCTGGCTGCGTACCAGGCGTAGTGGTCCCGTCTCTCTCTGTACTCTGTCTTGTGGTAGATCGCGGGCCCGTGGACCTCCACCTCTCCGGTGCTGAAGTTCCGCTGGAAGTTGGTCTGGTCGTCCCAGGCGTTCCAGAGGCAGAACTCCATAAAGGAGTAGAGCTGGAAGCTCTTCTCTTCCCTACCGGTGTTGCGGATAACAACCTTCTGCATCTCTACATTGGCTGAATCTACAGGGACAAGGAAGGTCGTTTCTGTTTCCAGACCCTCTTTGGCACCGGTGATACGGGAGTAACCCAGACCGTGGCGGCACTCGTACTTGTCCAGTTCTGTCTTGCTGGGTTTCCAACCGGGGTTCCATACGGTGCTGCCGTCTTTAATGTAGAAGTAGCGTCCGCCGGTATCCACGGGAACGTTGTTGTAGCGGTAGCGGGTCAGACGGCGCAGACGGGCGTCTCTGTAGAAACTGTATCCTCCGGCTGTGTTGGATACAAGTGAAAAAAAGTCATTGCTTCCCAGGTAGTTGATCCAGGGATAGGGAGTGGCTGCTTCTGTTATTACATACTCCCTGTTGTGGTCATCAAAAAAACCGAATTTCATTGGAGATTCTCCTTGTTTGGGTCCGGGATGATGGAGAGAGCGGTGCATCACATAGTATAGGCCAGAATCCCGGTATAGCTTGCATTCTTAGTATGTTTGAGTCTCAAACATACTAAGAGAATCGCATGCATTGCCTTTGTTGTCAAGAAATAAAATCGGCCTTTATCAATACGAGTCAGATTAATTGACATCCCGGGCAGAGGGCTCTACAATCAATAACCTATGGCTACCCAGAATCAGATCAACAATATTAATATGTCCCGTGTCCTCAGGAGTATATGGCTGAACCGTGGATACTCCCGGGCCGATATATGCCGCGAACTGGGACTGAACAAATCGACGGTGACAAAGAATGTGCAGATTCTACTTGATTTGGGAATTGCCGAGGAGATCAGCGAGGGCAGTTCGACACCCCAGGGAGGACGCCGTCCGGTGGCTCTTGGTATCCGTCAGGACTTCTGCTACATCATGGGCATGGAGATTCAGACCGAGTCCTACAGGGCTGTTATCTGCAATGCCCGGGGAGAGGTGGTCTTCTCCCGCAGCAACACCCTGAACCATGATGACTGCTCCATACTTGAGCACTTCAGCCACAGCATTGAAGAACTGCGTCCCTTTCTTAAGGAGTTCGGAGTTTCCGGAATTGCTCTTGGAGTATCAGGGGTAATCAATACAAGAACCGGGATTATCCGCCGTTCCATGGGTTTCGGGATTCAGGAACCTCTGGATTTCTCGGCAGAGGCTGAGAGGGTTGCGGGACTACCCGTCTATATCGAGAATGACGCCAACTGCTGCTGCTGGGGAGACCTTGCGGGGCAGATGGCTGTACGAGAGGAAAACAGCCTCTTTCTGCTCTCGGAATTCAGGGAAAGAAATATCCTGAACCCAGGTCATCCAAGCCTCTCGGTCGGTATGGGGCTTGTTCTGAACGGTCAGGTCCACTACGGAAAGGACTACTCGGCGGGTGAGTTCACTTCGGCTCTGAGAGAGGAGGCCCATAGCGGTCAGTTCTCCCAGAACCCCGAAGACCTCGGCCGGCGCTGGCAGGAGCCGGGGCAGGTGGAGAGAACTGTACTGGAATTGGGACGGAATATCGCCCTTCTTGTAAACTCCCTCAACCTGAGCCGGATTGTTATCGGCGGTGTGCTCAGTCAATACAGTTCACTTACAGCTGCAGTTCTTGAGAAGTGTGTTGAGGACTCATGGCCCTATGACGACAGGGTAAACTGTCAGATCGAGTTCTCCGACAAGGGCGAGTTCGCCGTTGCAGACGGAGCATGCGGTTTCTATCTTGAAAAGATGTTCGGCCTGCCCGATGTAGAGCACTCCGAAGAGAAGGGATGGGCTTTTATTCAGTCCCGGCTCCTCGCCCGGAGATAATCCCCGGGGAGATGATCTCCCGGGAGAATCAGAATAGTATTCCGTAGTGTTCCATTACGATCTTGATTCCGATCAGCAGCAGTACTGATCCGCCGACGGTCTCCATTCTCTCTCCGAAAAGATGACTCAGACGGTGGCCGGCGTGGACTCCCGCATAGGAGACGCCGAAGGTAATCAGTGCAATAATCACCGCTTCCGCAAGGATGGTTGATCCCAGAAAGGCCAGGCTGGCTCCAACGGCCAGGGCATCGATGCTGGTGGCTACTGCAAGAATCAGCATATTCTTCAGACCGAATATTTCATCGGGATCGGCGCACTCCCCGTCGGGATGAAGGCTTTCCCAAATCATCTTTCCCCCGATAAAAAACAGAAGGGCCAGTGATACCCAGTGGCCGTTGAAAAAGAGCCATGAATCACGGAACAGTGAAGCTCCCAGCCATCCGGCCAGAGGCATAATACCCTGAAAGGCTCCGAAGAAGAGAGCCGTGGTCAGGCAGTGGTTATGTTTAAAATCATCCATTGTGCAGCCGCAGGAGAGTGAGGCCGCAAAGGCATCCGCCGACAGTGCGAAGGCGGTGATTATCAGTGTTATAAGATCCATTTAAATTCCAGAAGATTAACAGTTTAGTCTTCTATTGTAAGGGAGGGAGAAGGCCTGTGCAATATGCTTTCCCGATTTTGTGGACCTTACTCTTTCGGGTGTTCATGGCTGATAAGAAGTTCCTTTTTGTTCAGAAGGACATCAACTATTTTTTTTCTCCCGGTAGTAAGGAGGCGCTGTACTGTGGCACGGGAGACGGCCATGGCCTCGGCAGCCTCGATCTGATTCATTCCGTCGTAGTCGCAAAGCCGGACCGCCTCAAATTCATCAAGATCCAGCTCAACCTTTTCCAGTTCCCGGGAGGGAATCCCCGAGGGTTTGAAGTTGCGCCGGCCGTCCAGTTTGCGGCAGTTTCTCTGTTTGTATCGTCTGGGCATATGACCTATCTTAGTTCAAAAAATCCATCAGGTTAACTCTTTTTTTTGAAAAACCTCTGTTTGATATTGCCAAAAGAAAACGCCGGGTATACAATGTGCATATGCACAAATGCAGGAGGTGAAAGAAAAATGGATATGAAAGTAGCATTCCCCACAAATGACAGAGCAACAGTGGAAGAGCACTTCGGACATGCAAAGGAGTTTGCCTTTGCCGAAGTAACAGACGGCAAGGTGGAGGCCACAGTATATGTGATTCCTCCCCCCCATGCTCCCGGAGTAATCCCCGAGTTTGTAAAGAGCCAGGGTGCCACAGCAATCATTACCGGCGGAATGGGCGGAATGGCAGTACAGATGTTCAAGGACTTTGGTATTGATGTTATCCTCGGAGCCCGCGGAAGCATTACAGAAGCCCTGGATTTCTATATCAGCGGAAACCTGGAATCAACAGGTTCGGTCTGTAATCATACTCACGATGAGAACTGTGATCACTAGACCTTTATCAAGGAGAACCAGTATGAACAGAAATGGAATGGGTCCTGAAAATATGGGACCGATGACAGGACGCGGAATGGGGTCCTGCAAAAAAAACGGTGCGGATGTAAACGCACAGGGCAGTTTCGGAACAGGCAGACGCGGAGCCTACGGAAGAGGCCGGGGAGCCGGCAGAGGCTGCGGAAGAGGTTTCGGCGGACCCGGAGGATTCGGCCGGGGAATGTCCTTTGGAGGTCAGTCTGTGGAGGGGGAAGATGTTTCGGCCCTTCTGGGAAAGATAAAAGAGCTGGAATCACAGATAAAAGAACTGAAGGAAGGTCAGTCATGATAGTGGCCCTCTGCAGTACTGGTACGGCCCTGAATGCGGACCTCGATTCCCGCTTCGGGCGCTGTTCCTATTTCCTGTTCTACAATACAGATGACAGTACTTTCCATGCAGTGGAAAATGAGGCCAGACATGCCGAGGGCGGAGCGGGTTCCCGGGCGGTTCAGGAGATTGCCGACAACCGCGCGGAGGCCGTTATTGCTCCCGAACTGGGTCCCCAGGCCATGGACGCCCTGAACAGGCTGGGTATTCCCGCCTTCAGACAGGGAAAGACTCTGAATGCGGATACTGTTATTAAAGAGTGGCAGGACGGTAAGCTGGAACGCCAGGAGAAGGCCTCTGTCCAGGAAATGCACAGGGCCTGATCTATGAGAGTAGCAGTCCTAAGCGGAAAGGGTGGAACCGGAAAGACAACGGTCTCCACCCATCTGGCGGCCCTTAATCCCGACGCCCTCTATATGGATCTTGATGTGGAGGAACCCAATGGTGACCTCTTTCTGAAATCCGAGTGGATTGATGAGATTCCTGTAACCGTCTCCTACCCCGAGGTGGATGAGGAGCTCTGTACCCACTGCCGGAAGTGCTCGGTTTTCTGTCAGTTCAACGCCCTGATCGTCGCACCTGCCATGACAATTGTTCTGAAAGAGATCTGCCACGCCTGCGGAGGCTGCGCAATGGTCTGTCCTGAAGATGCCATCAGCTACGGTGAGAGACCGGTCGGAGAGATTCAGAAGGGAACAGCCGTCACAGGCAACACTGTCATCAGCGGCGCCATGACTCCAGGGGAGTACTCGGGTGTTCCCGTTATTAAAAAGGCCCTCACACTGGCTGTAGAGTATGATATGACCGTAATAGACAGTCCTCCGGGCACCTCCTGCACCACCGTTGCCTCTCTGGAGGGCTGTGATCTGGCTCTGATTGTAACAGAGCCCACCCCCTTTGCCCTGAGTGATATGAAGATGGTTGTTGAGATGCTGAGGACCATGGACATGTCAATGGCAGTGATTGTAAACAAGACCGGACTCGGGGACGATGAGGTCTACGGCTACTGCCGGGATGAGAATATTCCCGTTATCGGAGAGATCCCTTTCAGCAGGGAGCTTGCAGAGGCTTATGCAGAGGGTGAAATGCTCAGTCAGATGAAGCCGGATATTAAAAAGGTTCTGGAAGGAGTCTGGGAAAGAGTACAGGCGGAGAGTATCAAATGAAAAAAGTAAGTGAAACAGTAATTATCTCCGGCAAGGGAGGGACAGGAAAAACCTCCCTCACCGCTTCTCTGGTTCCTTATCTGAAAAATACGGTTGTGGCGGACTGCGATGTGGATGCACCCAACCTTTCCATACTGCTTGAACCGGAAAAGGTCAGGGACGAGGTATTCTACGGAACCAAAAAAGCGGTTTTGAATCCCGATCTCTGTGAATCCTGCGGTCAGTGCCGGGTCTACTGCCTCTTCGGTGCCGTAAAGGAGGATTTTTCAATCAAGGCTCCCGCCTGCGAGGGCTGCGGTGTCTGTGTTCATGTCTGTCCTACAGGGGCTCTGAAGCTGGAAAAGGCCGCTGTGGGCTCAATCTTTGAGTCCGACACCGAGTATGGTCCCATGATCCATGCCCGACTGATTCCCGGAGAGGAGACATCGGGACGCCTAGTTTCGGAAGTCCGCGGACGGGCTGGAAAAAAGGCGGCGGAACTGGGGTATGACCATGTTCTTATCGACGGACCTCCGGGAATAGGATGTGCCGTTATCTCGGCCTGCACCGGAGCCGACAGGGTCTGCGTTGTGACCGAACCCACCGTCTCGGGACTGCATGATCTTAAACGGCTCTATACCATGCTTCAGCGTTTTGAACCGGAGATCTTTCTTATTATCAACAAGTCCGATCTCTCCAGGAAGGGGGCTGACGCCATCGAGGCCTTTGCATCTGAGCACTCTATTCCTGTTATTCTGAAGATTCCCTTCAAAGAGGAGATTGTAAAATCCCTGTCTGAAAAGCAGATCCCGTCTCTGGCTGAAGCCGGATTCTTTGAAGAACTTGGCTGGGCCGAGGCAGTAAGGAAACTGGTTCCTGCTGAGGCTGATCTGAAAGTCTGATAAACTCTTTTACACGGTCCGGGTCCTTACATTTTTGTCTGAAATCCAGATAAAAACTCTCTGAAAATGCCTGCAGCCGCAGGCAGAGAGCGAACTCTCTCCAAATATATTAAAAAGCCTTTCCTTCTTCCGGTTATAGGATATCCTATTAAGATGAGTGGTTACTCACTTATGCTGACTTATGCTGAAAAATAAGGGAGGAAATTATGATGGACTCAACTGTCCTGGCCAGATGCAATCTTTTTGCCGTACTCAAAGGAATGGAATATCTGGCGGAACATGATCCGGTCAGTGCCGGTCTTATAGAGGGAAGAGAGCTTTCCATTCAGTTTATCATTGCCCGTGGTCCCCGGGGCTGTCTGGCCTTTTCAGGGGGCAGAGCCGAGATGAAAAGGGGGAAACACAAAAGCAGTATCGTTCTTTATTTCAATTCCCCTGAACACTTCAACAAAATGATAGCGGGCGAGGCAAATCCCGTCCCCCTTAAGGGATTTACCAGACTGGGCTTTCTTACAGGACCCTTTATGAAGCTGGCCGATCGCCTTGATTACTATCTTCGACCCACCGAGGCTCTGTTAAAGGACCCCGCTTACTTCAGGATGAATACGGAACTCACCGCCTACACAGCATTCTTTGCCCTGGCTGAGATTGGAAATCATGACAGCAAGGGACGTCTCAGTGCAGCCCATATGCCCGACGGTGTTCTTCAGGTTCTTGTAGAGAAGGGAATTGGAGTTCAGATCCATGTAAAAAGAGGAAAACTCTCCTGTGTAAAGGGGCATCATGAGGACCCGAGGGCGATTCTCTCCTTCAGGGATCTGGATTCAGCCCACAGGGTCCTGAACGGGAATCTGGATACCTTTACCGGTCTGGGCAGCGGAGAGATGGCCATGAAGGGATTTATCCCCATGCTGGACCATATGAACCCCATACTGGATCTTGTTCCACTCTATCTCTCCTGATCTGAAATAAGGAAAGCAGTAATGACAGAAACAAAAGATACTTTAAACAGCTATACTAAATCCATGGACCTCTTTCAGAGGGCTTTGAAGGTTCTCCCCGCTGGAATCCCCGGACATCAGGGACCGGTGCAGTCCCAGTTTATTCCCACCACAGCCTATCCCCTCTATGCGGACAGGGTGAAGGACTCCTATTTCTGGGACCTGGACGGCAACAAATTTATCGACTATATGTGCGCCTACGGCCCCAATGTGCTGGGCTACAACAATGATGTTGTGGAAGCGGCGGCTCGTGAGCAGTATGAGAAGGGAAACTGTATGGCCCTGCCCGGACGGAAGCAGGTGGAGTTTGCTGAGCTCCTTGTGGATACCATTGAGATGGCCGACTGGGCCTTTTTTATGAAAAACGGCGGTGATGCCACAGGCTTCGCCAGGCTGATTGCCCATGCCGCCACCGGCCGGGAGAAGGTGATAATGGTTGAGGGGGGCTATCATGGTGTGGCTCCCTGGACACAGTCGGTGACCCATGCGGGGATAACCGATGGGGATGTGGGGAACAACCTTACCGTCCCCTGGAACGATACTGCTGCGGTGGAGCGTCTGGTAAAGAAGTATCCCCGCCGTATTGCCGCCTTTATCGCCACACCCTACGACCACAGGGTTTTTGCGGACAATGTGCTGCCTGCGGAGGGGTACTGGCAGAAGATCAGAAAGATCTGTGATGAGAACGGTATTGTCCTGATTATCGATGATGTACGCTGCGGGTTCCGGCTGGACCTGGGGGGATCGGCCAGATACTTCGGCTTTGAACCGGATCTGGCCTGCTACTGCAAGGCCCTGGCCAACGGCTATCCCGTATCCGCCGTGGTCGGGAAGGACTCCCTGAAGGACGCTGCATCAAAGGTTTTCTATACCGGCAGCTACTGGTCCAGTGCGGCTCCCATGGCTGCCGGTGTGGCCTGTATCAATGAGCTGAAGCGTCTGGATGGTGCAAACCTGATGATTGAGAAGGGAAAGAAGCTGACCGAGGGGCTTGTGAAAGCCGCGGCGGCGGAAGATCTGACCCTGAAGATCAGCGGTGTGCCCTCGATGTTCTATATGCGGCTGATCAATGACGACTCTCTTATGATGCAGCAGGAGTTCTGCGCCGAGTGTGCCAGACGGGGTGTCTTCTTCACCAGCCATCACAATCACTTTATCAACTGCTCCCTGACAGATGAGGATATCAGTCAGACCATTCAGGTGGCTTCCGAGGCCTTTGCGGTTGTGGCAAAGAATAATCCCGGCAGACTTAACAGGTAGGGCCGGGAGGCGGGAGGTCCGGCCGGGCCCGCCCGATGCCCCTCCGGGCTGCCGTCCGGCAAGATTGCGGCCGGGTCCGGTTGATGCCTCTCCGGGCTTCCGCCCGGCAGACCTTCAGCCCTCTTTTATCTTGATTCCCAGAGGGGCAAGCAGGGCCAGCACATCGGGAACCGAGAATTTGGCGTCTCGGAGCTTGTTCTGTTCGGGGTTGATAATATATCCCCTGGCAGCGGTAAAGTCGGCTTTTCTCAGGTCGCAGCTGCTGAAAGGGGTTTCACTGAATTCGGTGGAACGGAAGTCGGCCTCACGGAAGTCGATCTGATGAAACTCGCAGTCCCTGAAACGGCTGCGTGAGAGTTCTCTCTTTTTCATATTCATATCGGAAAAGAAGCAGTGCCGCACATCGCAGTCGGTGAATTCCGCATAAAACTGGCGGGTTGAACTGTCGGAGAAGTTGATTCCCTGGAGCCGGCAGGAGTCGAACTCGATGCTGCTGAAGACCGAATTGGTCACCTTCAGCAGTGAAAACTCGCAGTTTTCAAAGCGGCAGCCCCGGAAGAGGGTGCCCACAAGAGAGCAGTCGGAAAAACGGCAGTCAATAAAGGTGCAGTCCATAAAGGCTTTGGCACTCAGGTTTTCCCCGCTCAGGTTCAGGGATTCAAAGGACTCGTCTTCGTAGTCCTCAATATCGGGATCAAGTATATCTGTCATGGTCCGAATTGTATCTTTATCAGATGCTTTGTTTCAAGAAAGAGGCGTTAAAAATGAAAGGATGCTGAGAGAGCCAGGCGCAGACTGAGGCTCCGCACCTCTTCGGGGTCCGATCGGGATGTCAGTACAACCGGCAGACTCAAGCCTGCCAGAATTCCGCAGTGGCGGACTCCCTTCATAAAGGAGAAGGCCTTGTAGGCGGCGTTGGCGCTGTTCAGGTCTGGAAAGAGAAGAAGATCCGGTCTTCCGGCCACCCGGCTCTCAATGCCCTTGATCTCAGCCGCCTCCGCAGAAAGGGCGGCATCCAGGCCCATGGGACCCTCCACCCGGGCATCCTCCCAATCCATTGAAGCCAGGGCATCGGCATCAAGGGTTCCGGGAATCTTCGGGTTCACCTTCTCAACGGCGGCTACGCAGACCACTCCGAAGGGGCCCTTTTTCAGCCGTCTCAGGACCGCAAGGGAGTTTTCAAGGATAATCTTCTTCTCATTCAGTCCGGGGCTGATATTAAGGGCTGCGTCGCTCAGGGCCACGGGAACCGGGAGGCCTGGTATCTCGAAGAGGGCCAGATGGCTGATCAGCCCCTCCGGCGGAACAAGTCCTCTCTCTTTTTTCAGAAGGGCCTTTGTAAAAAGGGCGGTGTGAACTCCTCCCTTCATCAGAACATCCACCTCTCCTTTGGATGCCAGCATGGCTCCTCTCTCAGCCGCCTCACTGTGATCCGGGATATCCTCTATGTTATAGGAGTTCCGGGGAATATTCAGAACATCACATCGCCTTCTGATCTCAGCCTCATCACCCAGGAGTAGAAAGTCTGCCGCATCCATATACTCTTTTACCGTCAGCAGGGATTCGTCATGGTCGGCGCCTACAAGGGCAATCTTCTTCCTTCTGCCGGCCGGGAAGGAGAGCATCCGGTCCAGTGTTACGGCATCTTTCATCTTGTGTACTCCCTGATCTCTCTGGTTCCTTTCAGAGCGGCGTAGGCGTTGTCCGCAAGGGAGTGCATCTCCCTCTCTCCGGGAATGACAATCACCGGCGCCAGATAACTGATCTTCCTTTCTATATCATCGGTGATTGTGGAGCTTTGAGCCATTCCCCCGGTCAGAACCACCGCATCCACCCTGCCTTCAAGGGTCGCGCCATGACGGGCTATCTCCTGGGATATCTGCAGAATCATGGCCCCGTAGATAATCCGGGCTCTTTCAACACCCCTGGTGCAGTCGTCCAGAAGGGCCTGAATATCCTTGCTGCCGTATAGAGAGGCCGCACCCCCGGCCCCTGTAAGAAGCCGGCGAATTTCTGCTATGGGTCTGCCCGACTCTACAAGATCCAGCAGCTGCCCAGCAGGAACTGTGCCGCTCCTTTCGGGGGAGAAGGGACCGTCGCCGTCCAGGGCGTTGTTTACATCTATTACCCGTCCGGTCCGGTGGGCCCCCACTGAGATACCCCCTCCCATATGGGCAACGATAAAGTTTGCATTTTCATAGTCCAGTCCCAGCTGCTTTGCCGCTTCCCGGGCTGTGGACTTCTGATTCAGGGCATGGAAGATGCTGCGCCGGGGGATTCCGTCAATTCCCGAGACATGGGCCTCGGGGATCATCTCATCCACCACAACGGGATCGGCAATCAGGGCGGGGCAGTCCGCCGTCCTGCCGAATCGCCGGGCCAGTTCTGCAGCCAGAACCCCACCCAGATTGCTGGCATGGGTTCCGTAGCGGCAGCTTTCCAGATCCTCCAGCATGGCCCTGTTTACCCGGTAGACTCCGCCGCCCAGAGGCTTCATCAGCCCCCCTCTGCCGATAACGGCATCAAGCTTTATCCCTTCTTTCAGGAGAGGAGCCAACGCCTTCAGACGGAGCTTCTTCTGGTCAAAGAGCCCTCCGCAGGCCTCCAGATCTGCCGCATCATGGGGAAAGTTAATCTCTTCTGCAATCTCCCCGTCCCGGAAGAGGGCCGCCTTGGTCGAGGTGGAGCCGGGGTTTACCGCCAGTACTGTCAGACTCACTCAATCTCCCTGCTGTAGTAGTCCAGAGCCTTCTCCATCATCCTGATATTTATCTCCTCTGACTCCTTCCGCTTCATACTGACGGGAATGACGCTCTTGAGAATCTCAGTGTCCGCAAGTCCCTTTCTCTTCAGATAGATGGTAAGCATGATGATATTTGCCGAGGCAAGAACACCGCTCTCCCTGGCCATCTCCGAGGCGGGAATATAGAGAACATCCACATCATTCCGCTCCACCTTGTCACTGACAAGGGTGGAGTTCACCAGAATGATTCCTCCGGGAACCACATCCTTCTGAAAGGAGAGGAGGGAGGGGGTGTTCATGGCAATCAGGGCCGTGGGAGAGGGCACTACGGGAGAT
>DHQL01000018.1:69039-84011 GCA_002408085.1 Spirochaeta sp. UBA5339 | reverse complement strand
GCCAGAGAAGATCACGCTGGCATTGGCCTTGCCGCCCCGCATTTCGGGACCGTAGGAGGGGAGCCATGTGGCATGATAGCCCCGGGCAATGGCGTAGTTTGACAGGAGTATTCCTCCCGACAGAACCCCCTGTCCGCCGAATCCGGCGATCTTGACCCTCTCTTCCAGCTCTCCGATCTCTTCGGGAGCAGCCGGCGGAGGGATGGCGCCATGGGAGGAGAGCAGCTTGTGAAGGTGCTCTTCACTCATAAAGGGAAGGCTGTCGTCTGACGGAGCGGGGCGGTCCGAGTCGTCCCGGAAGTTCTTTACCGGGTAGAGGGGTTCCAGCTGGTTCTTGATCCAGTTTCTGGCCTCTACGGGATCCATCTTCCAGTTGATGGGGCAGGGAGAGAGGATCTCCACAAAGCTGAAGCCCTTCTTCTCCATCTGGTTCTCCAGGGCCTTTTTAAAGACCTTCCGAGCCTTAAGCACCTTGGCCGCCGAGGCCAGGGAGACCCGTTCGATATAGACCGGTGCCTTGAGGGCATTCATCACCTCGGCCATGCCGATGGGGTTGCCATCCCTTCCGGGAGACCGGCCAAGGGGTGTGGTCATTGTCTTCTGTCCCTCCAGGGTGGTGGGGGCCATCTGTCCCCCTGTCATGCCGTAGATGGCGTTGTTGATAAAGAAGACAGTCATATTCTCGCCGCGGTTGGCGGCGTGGATGATTTCGGCGGTTCCAATGGCCGCAAGGTCCCCGTCTCCCTGATAGGAGATGATAATGGCATCCCTGTGGGTCCGCCTGATTCCCGTACCCACGGCAGGTGCCCGTCCATGGGCGCACTGTATATTTCCGGTGTCCATATAGTAATAGGCGAAGACCGAGCATCCCACAGGGGAAAGAAAGATGGTCCTGTCCTGGATTCCCAGTTCCACAAGGAGCTCTGCGATCAGTTTATGGGCGGTGCCATGGCCGCATCCGGGGCAGTAGTGGGTCACCTTCTGTCCCGGACCCTTCCTGTCAAAGGTATCATAAAAGGCTTTCGGTTTTTCCTTGACCATCACTTTCCGCCTCCTTTGGAGAGTGTCTCCACTTTCTCGACGATTTCCGCAACCGAGGGGATTACACCTCCCAGCCAGCAGAGCCGTTCGGTCCGGCAGACGGGTCCGCAGATCCGTGTGACATCATCGGCCATCTGACCGGCTGCCAGTTCGGCGGAAACCACCAGTCGGGCATCCTTTGCCAGTTCTTCAAGCCGGTGTTCGGGGTAGGGGAAGAGGGTCTTCGGGCGCAGAAGCCCCGCCCTGATGCCCTTCTTCCTCAGCTCCTCCACGGCGCTGTGGCAGATCCTTGCGGTGATGCCGTAGGCCACAAGAAGAACCTCGGCATCACTGCACTCCTTCTCGTCCCATAGGGTGCACTCATGTTTCATATGTTCGTACTTCTGCTGGAGCTTCCAGTTGTGGTCGCTCTGGAGTTTCGGGTCCATCAGGATGGAGGTAATCAGGTTGCCTCTGCTTTCGGTGTCACCGTAGAGGGCCCACTCCTTCCGTTCTCCTTTGAGCTTCTTCCGGGGGACCTCAACGGCCTCCATCATCTGCCCCACATAGGCGTCGGCCAGTACAATTACAGTTGTGCGGTAGCTGTCGGCCAGATCAAAGGCCATATAGGTGAAGTCGCACATCTCCTGTGCCGACCAGGGGGCCAGAACGATGCTGTTGTAGTTGCCGTGTCCCCCGCCTTTCACGGTGATATTGTAGTCGCTCTGCTCGGGCCAGATATTGCCCAGTCCCGGGCCGGCCCTCTGCACATCCACCACCACGCAGGGCAGTTCGGCTCCGGCAATATAGGAGAGGCCCTCGGCCATCAGGGAGAGTCCCGGTCCCGAGGAGGCTGTCATCACCCTGGCTCCCGCTGCGGCGGCGCCGTAGAGCATATTGATCACCGATACCTCCGATTCGGCCTGAAGGAAGTGGCGGCCCGAGAGGGTAAAGTACTTGGCCGCCCCGTGGGCGATCTCGCTGGCGGGGGTGATGGGGTAGCCGAAGAAGTGGGTTGCGCCGCCCATCAGAGCGCCGTATATTACCGCCTCGTTTCCCTTGACCAGCTGTTTAACCGTTCCGGTCCTTTCGGCATGAACAGATTCACTCATCGGGTTCCTCCTTGTAAACGGTTATGGCCCCGGGTTCGGGGCACACATAGAAACAGATGCTGCAGGCAGTACACTTTTCGGGATTGGAGTGGGCATACTGATATCCCAGACGGTTAATTTCGCTTCCAATAAACAGGCAGTGATTGGGGCAGGAGTTTACGCAGACCCGGCAGCCCTTGCAGAGGTCCGCTTCAATTTCGCTGCGGTTCATTCCAGGCCTCCGAATATGTCTTCAGTTCCGTGGCCGAAGAAGTTGATGCCGCTGATGGACTCGGCCAGTTCGTGGGGAATAGTGCTGACATCCAGAACATGTCCCGGACATCCCAGAGAGTCGCATACATAGACCCGTCCCGTTCCAGAGGGAAGGTGGAGGACCATGGCGCTCTTTGAGCTGCATCCCTCTACCGGGCAGGGATACTCCTCCTTTAAGGGAACATGGCAGTAGGGGCAGAATCCTTCAAGGTGTCCGCCTTCGCCGCATTCGGGGAGAAAGCTGAAGAGCTTGGCATGACTTCCCCAGAAGGCATCCACAAAGACCAGACCCTTTGACCCTCCGACGGTGATTTCCAGCTTTATGGATGGTTCGCCGTGGATACGGACGCTGTCGACCATCAGGTTGTGTCCCTTGGGACAGTAGATGGATTCAACAAGCAGGAAGTCCTGATCCTCCCTCTGCACCAGCCTCATTCCCCGGGGAACTACCCTTTTAAACTCATCGGGAATCCTGTTAGCCTTCAGTTCCATACAAGCCTCCTTCCGGGAACCGCCTGATCTGCAGCTCTTATAACTAATCCTAAGGCTCTACTGTTAATTTAGTCAAAACTAATATTGATTATTGCACCGTTTTGAGAGTTTTCTGGTTATTATGAGAAATAAAAGGATTTGATGATTTCCAAATTAACGGGGAAACATGCTGTTATCGAGCTTTTTTCTACCTCTTGTTTTGGGAATTAACGATTAGTCACCTTGTGAACTTGATTCATTTTTTATCTTTTGCAGTTAGTGCATTATCAGCTTTCTGCATATAATATTAATGATACCGGTATAAATGGCTCCAGTTTACGGCTCGAAAGACTTGAACTGATTTGCATAATGTTCATAATGAATCTTTTATACCAGACAGGGATCTTTTTTTCAGGCTCAAAGCCGAATCCAACAGGGTCCGTAAAAGAAACAGGGGATGGAATGGCGATCATTAAAAGTTTGCTCGATACAGACTTATACAAACTCTCAATGATGCAGATTGCTTTGCATAAATTTAACGATACCGAAGTGGTCTATGAGTTCAAATGCAGGAACGAAGCGGACTGGACCGGGCTTCTTCCGGAAATCAATGCGGAGCTGGATTCATTTTGCGAACTCAGCTTCACCGAAGAGGAACTGGAGAAACTCTCGGAGATCTCCTTCTTCAAGGGCAACTTTATCGACTTCCTCCGGCTCTACAAACCAAACAGAAAACATATCAGAACAGAGCTGATCGACGGTGAGCTCACAATCCGGGTTCAGGGCCCCTGGTACCTGACCCTGCCCTTTGAGGTTCCCGTTCTCTCCATTGTCAACGAAACCTACTTTACCCGCTGCCTCTCTTCAGAGGAACTGGCCAGGCTTAAGGAGAACGGCCGTGAAAAGCTTAAGGAGAAGCTGAAGATTGCCAGGAAACACGGCTTCCCCTTTGCGGACTTTGGAACCAGAAGACGTTTCTCTGCCGACTGGCAGGATGAGATCATGGCGGAACTTAAGACACTTCCCAACTTTATCGGAACAAGCAATGTCGGTCTGGCCATGAAACACGGTTTGAAACCCATTGGAACCATGGCCCATGAGTACATTATGGCCGGAGCGGGGCAGGAAGATGTCCGCCTTGCCAAGTCCCAGGCCTATATGCTCCAGAGATGGGTCGATGAGTACCGGGGTGACCTGGGAATTGCTCTGACCGATACATACGGCTTTGACGCATTTCTTAGAGACTTTGACGAGTACTTTGCCAAGCTCTATGACGGCCTCCGCCACGATTCTGGAGATCCCATGATATGGGCCGAAAAGGCAATTGCCCACTATGAGAAGATGGGAATCGACCCCAGAACCAAGTCACTTGTATTCTCCGACGGTCTTGATATGCAGAAATCTGCCGAACTCTGGGAAGCCCTTAAAAACAAGGCGAAGGTTTCCTTCGGTATCGGTACCCATCTGACTAATGACTTTGACGGCATAACCCCTCTTCAGATTGTTATGAAGATTGTCGAGTGCAACGGTACTCCTGTAGCCAAGCTCTCTGACAGTCCCGGAAAACTGATGTGCAATGATGAAGAGTATGTTTCCTATGTAAAGAAGGTTTTTCAGATCAAGGACTGAGCCTTTTACTCTTTCCCTGAAAAGGGAAGTTACGACTATTCACTTCTGATTGTAAAAAAAAATATTGCAGTTTAATTCCTTTTTAGAAAAGGAATTGTGAATTAATATTATAAAATAAGCAATATTTTATTTGCATATATTACTAATTAGTATTATATTTCAGTCATGGTTGATTGTTACTAGTTAGTAATAATTGATCCTAACCAAGTTATTAAGGAGATTGATTATATGAAATTCGCAGTAGTTTTTTATTCGACCTACGGTCATATTTATGAAATGGTTAAGAAGGCATCTGAAGGCGCAAAGGCCGCCGGAGCTGAAGTAGATATTCTGAAGGTCCCCGAGACCCTCTCTCCCGAGGTAATTGATGCCCTGGGAGCCACAGATGCCCAGAAGGCCTTTGCCGATCTGGTGGGAGCCGAAGTGGACAAGCTTCCAGAGTATGACGGCTTTATCTTTGCCTTTCCCACACGCTTCGGCAATATGCCCGCCCAGTTTAAGACCTTCCTGGATGCAACCGGTCAGCTCTGGTTCACCGGAGCTCTTGTGGGCAAGCCCTTCGGGATAATTACATCGTCGGCAACACAGCACAGCGGACAGGAGTCTACCATACTGACATCCCTGGTTCCCTTTATCCACCATGGAATGATCTATGTCGGACTTCCCCAGACAGAACCCCTTCTGGCTGATATTACAAGAGTCGGCGGCGGTTCCTACTACGGAGCGTCTACGATATCAGGTGGAGACGGTTCCCGCCTCCCCGATGACGGTGAAAAAGAACTTGCCTTTAAGCTGGGCGAGAGGGTAGCCGGAGTTGCCGGTAAACTCAGCTGAGTTAACCCTTCCGGTTTTTCATCAAAACAAGGTCCCCTTCACTGGCACCCGAAAGGTCTGCCATAAGGGGACATTTAATTTTCAGAATAAAAAAAAGATCCTCTTTGGGACATCCCAAAAGGGTCTCAAAATTACCCTGGCCCTTTGAGATAACCATGTCGGCTTTGTCAAAAAGGGCTTTGAACTTGCCGGTGCACTCAGGAAGCACAGTTCCCGGGTAAACACTCCCCGATGAGATCAGTTCGGCCGTTCTGTCCAGGCCGACGGCTATTCCATCTGTCACAAGGGCATCATTGATAATCGGACTCTCCCGGAATGCGCAGATAATCTCTATGTCAGGGTGAGTCTCCCTGATGGTCTCCACAAGAATCCTGTCCAGAACAATCTCCCCGGTGTTATCGCAGAGGTAGAGCAGCTGCTTTGCTGAGGCTAGCTTCTCTTCCCAGGTTTCAAAGTGGTAGATGCCGAATCCCTGGTGCTCCATTACGGAAAGTTCTTTCTCGATATCCAGTTCCCTGTGGCTCAGGGCTCCGAAGTCGATGATATTCCCGGCGGCCGCCAGCTTTACTGCCGTTTCCAGGGGCGCCGCGGACCTGGCGACAATCTCTTTAAACCTTCCATAGTTTTCAAGAGCCAGAGCATTGGACTCCTTTTTGATGGAACTGTAGGGATCATATCCTTCAGGGCGGCCGCTCAGTTTCACGGCCCTGTCGGTGGCGGACCTGACCATATGCTGAACCAGAAGTCCTTCGCCCCTGGTTTCTATAAGGGTTTCCATAACCGAGTTGTAGAGCTTCCTCTTTCCATCCTCATTGAGGGTCATAAGAGAGGAGAGGTCACTGATCTGCTGAAAGAGGCAGGGGTAACAGTCTGCATGTATCATGCATTCAGACTGCCAGAAAACGGGTGTTTATTCAATTGATCTTTGGTTTTATAGAGGTGTAACCAGCGGAGCCCCGCAGGGGAGCATCCGCCTGAGCAGGATTAATTTACGGTGATTGATAGAGTTTCTCCGTCATAGGGGGTGAAAGTGCCTTCAACTGGGTAGGGATCAAGTGAAACATCAAATATGTTTTCATCATAGCCGTCGGCAATATAGTTGTTCATAACTTTTGAAAATGTATAGGTTTTTGTGACTTCGGTACTGGTAGGTCCGACAATTTCTGATGCACTTCCATAGACATAGGAAGTCGTACCGTCCCGATAACCAAAACCTATATAGATTTCTGCCTCATCTGCATCGACCATGGTATAGGCTACTACTACGGTAAAATCTTCAGAATCTCCATCTGTATAGGGGCCTTCAGGTGTGATTGACACAAGCCGGATTGTACCGCTTCCCAGATCTGTACTGCTGCCTCCTGAGCAGGACAGAACAGCAAACAGACTTAATCCCAGAATAATCCATTTAATCATTCCTCTTAATTTCATTTTATTTCTCCTTTTAAAATAAACTAGTGATGATTTATTTTAACCTGCAATAGATTATCTGTATATTGAAAAAAAACAACGTTCATAAAAAAATATTGTACTCTGATTTTCTCCTAAACCTGATTCCAGCCAGGGGAAATCAGAATATTCCGGATAAATAATATAAAAAAAGTAGTATTAAGCTTGACAACAGTGAATGATAAGACTACTTTTATGGTACAGCGTACGAAAAAAGCAGCTTCAGGAGAAAAAGACATTGGGAAAGAAAAGAGCCGCCGAACTAACCGGTAAAAATATTGCATCCAGGGCACTCAAGCTGACCGACAGGATCGGCATCGAAGCCTTTTCCATCCGCAAACTGGCAGAAGAGCTTAATGCGGGAACCATGTCTGTGTACTACTACTTTAAATCCAAAGAGGCGATCATCGATGCCATGGTAGATGAGATTTTTGGTGAAATTGCTCTTCCTCCTGAAGATATGGACTGGAAAGCGGCCATCAGGATTCGTTGTGAGTCAACAAGAGAAGTTCTGAACAGACACAAGTGGGCATCTTCCTTTATGGAATCGCGAAAGAATCCCGGCCCCCTGACCCTGAAGCACCATGATGCAATGATTGGCTGCTTTATAAAAGCTGGATTCTCCATTGATCTGGTTGCCAGGGCCGTGGCTGTTACCGATGCCTTTGTTTACGGTTTTGCCCTTCAGGAAGCGAGTCTTCCCGGAGGGGGAGGGGATGAGATGATCGAGATGGCCAGGGAGATGGCAAAAGGCCCTTTTCAGAACTATCCCCATCTGCTGGAACTGAGCCGCTACACCTTTGGAGGTAATTACCGGTTCAGGGATACCTTTGATTTCGGATTGAGTCTTATGCTGGATTCCCTTGAAAAGGAGTCCGGGATCTGAAAATTGAAAGGCTCATTTTATCGACTTTATAGTACAGTGTACGAACTAACATAGGAGTTATCAATGAAAGAGAATTATATTGAAGAGTTTACTTCCCGGAGGGGTTATACATCACCCCGTCACGCCTCAATTATTGCCGGTATCGGTTATGCCAGCCTTTTTATACTGGCCGTATTTGCCAACTTTATAGTAAAAGAGGGGCTGATCGTTTCCGGGAATGTCGTAGAATCAGCCCGGAATATCATGGAGAACACCACTCTGTTCCGCTACGGCATGGTGAGCTTCCTTCTTGTCTTTCTGATCGATGTATTTGTCGCCTGGGGACTCTTTATTCTATTCAGGCCGGTACATGGAGATCTCTCCCTGCTGGCTGCCTGGCTGAGGATAGTCTATACCGTATTTCTGGGAGTGGCTCTGGTATTCTACTTTCAGGCTCTGCAGCTTCTTGAGTTCTCAGCGGGGCTGGAGAACCAGGCCTATGCGGCACTTGAGGCATTCAACTCGGTCTGGCTTATCGGCCTGACAGCCTTCGGTCTCCATCTGGTTGTTCTGGGAGGAATGATTGTTAAATACAGAACGGCTCCCATTGTGCTGGGGATAATCCTTATCGCCGCCGGAACGGCCTATGTTATCGACACTGTGGCCCATACTGTTCTGTCAGACTATCAGAGTGTTGCAGGCATTCTGATGGCAATTGTGGCTGTTCCTTCAGTTCTCGCCGAGGGCTGGTTCGGAATCTGGCTGCTTGTAAAGGGCGGCAAAAGAAAAGAGGGCTGACCCGCTCCCGGGTCAGCAAACGGGGACTAATCTCCCCTCTCCGTATAGGGCTCGATATGAGCATAGAAGATGATATCGCTGTTGATATTCTCCCTGATAAGCTCCTCCACCTTGTGAGAAATGGTATGCCCCTCATCAATGGACATCTGCGGGTCCACACATATATGAAGGTCGATGACATACTGGCAGCCCACCTTGCGGGTTCTAAGTTTATGGGGGGAGTGTACTCCCGGCACTGATTCAGAGAGGGTGATGATTTTTTCTACCACCTCTTCGGGCAGGGATGATTCCAGGAGTTCATTCACATTGTCCCTGACAATTCTGAACGACTCAAAAATAATGATGCCGCAGACAATCAGTCCTGCCGCCGGGTCCACCAGAATCCAGCCCTCTCCCAGAAGGATCGCTCCGCCCACACCCGCTGCAGTACCGATGGATGAGAGGGCATCGGAGCGGTGGTGATAGGCATTGGCAATAACAACGGAGCTGTTGATCTTCTCCCCGACGGTCAGTGTATAGCGGAAGAGAATCTCCTTGACTGCAATGGAAACCAGCGCCGCCGCCAGGGCAATCATCCCCGGCCCTTCCACTCTCTTCCCCTGGAGGATTCCGATAATCTCCATCACGCTGGAATATCCGATTCCGAGCCCGACACTCCCAAGAATCCCTCCAATGATCAGAGCGGAAAAGGCTTCAAATTTCCCGTGACCGTAGTTGTGAGAGGAGTCATCTGGTTTGGATGAAAAAAAGCTGCCCGCCACAACAATCAGATCGGACAACAGGTCAGAAAGGGAGTGGATCCCATCGGAAACGATGGCCTGGCTTCTCCCCAGAATGCCCGCGGCAATCTTGCATGCGCTGAGCAGAATATTGAGGATGGCCCCTGCAAGGGTTATACGGTTGGATTGTTTAAGTCTGGACTGGAACTCTTCAGGTGATCTCTTTGCATTCATCTTCGCTGCCTCATGATTTTTCATAATGACGGGTCCCACGAAGATTTCGCTGCAAAAGCCCGGTTACCCTATGCGTCGGCACCTGATCCCTTAACATCTTAAGAATAAGCTTCCATTCTCTGATATGTCAATCATTCTTTGTCTCCATCCATCAGGCCCTGAAAAATATCCATCAATATGTAACCGTATCATTACAGTAAATCATTGACTGGGCATAGGTTGGGACCTAAGTTTAAATTTAGTGAATCTCAGTTTCTCCTGATTCCGGAAATCTTAAGGTACAGAGGTGTCTTGTATGAGAATTTTACATTTGGAAACCAGCTCATTCTTCAGAAAGGTTGTTCAGAAGGGTACAGATCTGCAGCAGGAGGAGTACTTCGGCTGTGAATCCATTCAAGAGGCGAAAAAGATTCTGGACACCAAGGCAATCGATCTTATTCTTACGGCACAGGAGATAACCGACGGCAGGATAGAGGACTTGCTGAAGGAGACTGCCGACTCTGCCTGCAAGGACATCCCCATAATCATGGTTTCCTCCTCCGATGATATGGAGCTCCGAAAACGCTACTTTGAGCTGGGGGTTATCGATTTTATATCCAAAGACAACTTCTCCGTTGAGAAGCTGCGGGAAGAGATTGATGCCATGAAGAAGCACGACGATCTGACCCGTGAACTGCGCAAGGCTTCCATCGCCATCATCGATGACAGCCAGTTCATCCTCAAGGTCGTCCATAACATCCTCTCCCTTCAGGAAATTCATGATGTAGACCTCTACAGAGACCCACGGGACCTTCTTGATTCAGGGAAAAGCTATGACATCTATATGGTGGATATGTTTATGCCGGGAATGTCCGGCAAACAGTTGACCATGACTCTTCGAAATGATAATCCCATGGCGGTAATCATCATTATCTCCTCCATGGGGAAGGACAGTACCATCCTTCAGGCCCTTGAGGCCGGAGCAGATGACTATATATTAAAGCCCTTCAATGTGGATCTTCTTACCGCCAGGATCAGAAGCAGTTTCCGCAACCTTATGGTTATGAAGGAGCTGGAGGAAAGGCGCCGGGAGATGGAGTATCAGGCTGTCACTGATGTTCTGACCGGTGCCAGCAACCGCCGTTCCATTCTTCAGAAGCTGGAGGATGAGATCCGCTTATCCGAAGAGACGGGACGGCCTCTATCTGCACTGCTTCTGGATGTGGACAAGTTTAAAGCGGTAAATGATACCTATGGCCATCCAGATGGGGATATTGTTCTGCAGAGGCTCTCCCGTTTCTTTCTGGACAACTGCCGGGAGAAGGACTTCTTCGGCCGCTACGGGGGGGAGGAGTTCCTCTATATTATGACCGATACTCCCCTTGAGGAGGCAGAGGGAATTTGTGAAAAGCTTCGATCCGGTTTCCACTCTCTCTCCTTTGGCGAGATTGATCCGAAGCTGGTAATGAGCTTCAGCGGAGGGCTGGCCCAGTGGGAGAAGGAAGACCTCGATACCCTTCTGTCGGAGATAGACAACCTTCTCTACGACGCAAAGCAGGGGGGAAGGAACAGGATTCAGTCCTGAGATTCTCTACGGTTGTAGCGCTTAACAAAGTCAAACTCGTCTTCATACTCCCTTTCGGTATCATCCTTCAAGGGGATTCCTGTCTCCCGGGAAATCTGCTCTGCTGCATTCCGGGCTATTCTATAGATTCTATCGGTGGAGATCTCATCAAAATAGTCCTCCTTGTCTATAAGGTAGATCTTGAAGAACTCCTTCCGCCGGCCTCCGCGATACTCCTCAAAGGAGACAAGGATAATCTCCTTTATACTTGAAGTCTTTCTGGTAAATTCGATGCGGCTCTGTTGCAGCATGTTTACGTTCTCCCGGACGATCTCCTTGTGATACTCATCGATGACCAGATACTTCTTTGCCAGAATGGAGTTCAGCAGCAGAAGCACCGCTGCCAGCAGGAGTACCGCAAGAGCCAGAGTCAGGAGGGTGTAGTGCTGAGAGTCCTGTGAAATGACAATATCGTTTATTGTGACGGGAACCTTAAGGACCGCCGCGTTGTAGAGGGTAAATCCCAGAAAGGCGCAAATACCGCCGAATATCAGAATGCTGCTTATCCTGGATTTTTCAAGTAGAATCTTCATCTTTTATCTCCTGTTGTATAATGTTATGCGAAGTCCAGAGTGTGGTTCACAACTCTTACCAATTTCCATTCCATCTCATCCTTCATAAAGACAAAGACGAGGAAGGTGCTGTTGTCATGGTAGAACTCGACCGTAATGGACCCGGGATACTCCTTCTGTATCGATTCAAGATCCGAGACTATGTACTCGTTGAAAAAGAAAACCGACTCCATATAGTCAGGTGCATACCGGCTGTTCAGATCGCTGCTCACAGTGGCGATTGAGGAACTGTACTCTTCGTTGTCCATGCTGATCTTGTCAGGTGAAAGCCAGACCCCCGGGTTGAATCGGATGTCCAGCCCTTCAATATCAGAGATGTAATTAATCAGCCCTTCTGGATCGTTCTCCTTAAGCAGATAGTGGATGGCCATCACCTTGCCGCCCACCAGTAGACTGCTCTCATCAGGAGGGATCACATTGTATCTGCTGATGGAGGCCTCCCTCTTCTCTTTGACCTTCTTCAGGAAGCTCAGATAGTTTATGGGTGTACTCAAGGGATAGTAGGTGCTCCTGTCCAGTTTGATATGATCCTCTAAAATTTCAATTTTGGATGTGGGAGGAGTTGTATTACTCGTCCATCTGATTGTGACTCCAGAACTGTCCACACTCTCGATGGTAAAATGCCGGGCTTCTCCGTCTCCTCCGATGGTCCACTTCTCCCCGTCAGTATCCAGAGTGTAAATTCCCCGGCCGAACCTGTATTCCAAACCCCAGCTGTACCGGGTCGGGAACAGGCTGGTCTCGTTGCCCGGACTTCTCGGACCGGCAAGGCTGTAGATTCCGGCAATAAGGTTGTAGGCCTTTTGCTCATCTTCGTTTTCAAAGGTGGGGGGAGAGGGTTGGCTGTCCAGATCGATCTTCTGAATATTGTAGTTAAGAGAGAACTGCAGCCTCTCCAGGCAGTAGGGATCGATAGTTCTGTCATTCATTGATGCAGATGCCGCGAGGGAAACCTCCGGCAGTCCTGTCAGGTCAAACTCGAAATCCAGAAAGTATCCGTAAATCCAGCCCTTCATCTCTGCGCCGCTTTTTTCATTATTAAAGGAGATCTGATACCAGGGGGCCAGCATCTCGCCTATCTGCAGCTCTTCCTCTGTCTTTTTCAGAACCGAAACGACCTTTCCCCTATCCAGATGAGTGAGGGTACTGCTCTCCAGGTTGGGATAGTCCCGGACTCTGACCCCGGAGTCGTTGAGCACGGATTTATTGGGAATCTCCGGCACAGCCGAAGATTCCGCTGCCTCTTCTGCTCCAGGATTACCCGCCGTCTGAGATGCCGGAGTTTCCGTTTCGATCGTGGACAGGGCTTTGTCATCTGCTGCCTGGTCTACAGTCTTTCCGCAGCCGGCAAGGAGCAACGCCAAGATTACCAGATGTATGAACTTTTTCATTTGTTTCTCTCCCGGATTATCTTTTCAAGGCCGTAGCCGACCTCAATTCTTGTGGTCCTGTCCTCTACCGCCAGGGTCATCAGAATGCCGTCATGGTATTCGGCCCTGCCGACTCCAAGGGTGTTAGCCCTCGCCTGGGATTACTCCTCAATGGACTTCGCACCTGTGGTTGAGATGATGTCCACAACAATCTGAGACCCGATCTCCTTCTCCAGTTGCCCGCAGAGGGTGTTTATCTCAGCCTTTTCTGTACTGCTTAGAAGAGAGGGGGAATCAAGGACATAGTTGCTTTCCCCGGAAGTCGTCCGGTTCTCTGAACTGGAGGGAAGGAGGGGACAGAAGAGGAAAAGAAACAGAAGGTTGTATTTGCGAAGGTTCATTGGTGCTCCAGTTTATCAGGCAGAATCTAGTGAACAACCGTAAGGGTCTTGTGCAGCTGCCATTTGAACCCCTGCTCCTCCAGCTCTCTGTATACCGCAGGCATATGGTTGTCTCCCACCAGTATACAGCTTTCCAGGGGATACTCCCGGTTTTTATTCTCATCAATATAGTTTCTGAGGTTCTCCCGGAAGATCTCATCCCGTCTGTTTTCTATCAGAAGGCTGTATCTATCCTTTTTCCGGTGAGTAAAGAAGTAGTGGTTTTTCGGGTCCACCAGTTTGTACTTGTCTGCTGCAGGGTAGGAGAACTGATTCTTCAGAAGATTCTTCAGGGAGTGCTTTTTAAGGTAGAGGTTGAGAAGGAAGAGAGAGACTTTTTCCCTGAATATACTCTGAAACGGGATGGGACTCCTGCCGGACTTGAACTCGTCAGCGGAAATATCGATATTGATTCTTTTGATATCCTCCGGGAACCTTATCGAATCATACTGGGCGGTAAGATCTCCGTCCATAGCGGCCATCTTCCGGTATTTCCCGAAGTCGCTGTGTCGGGCGCCTGTTTTCACTCCCTCGTAAAGGATATGATTCGCTTCATCAATGATCAGGTTCACCTCGTCATAAAAGGACTTTTCCCCGATATGAATCATGGGAATAGTGATAAAGCTGATCCGGGATTTGTCGGAGGACCATCTGTGTACATATCTGTAGAGAGGATTCATTTCCACTGTCCTTTAATGCAGGCATTCTGTCGCAAGGATTCTGACGATGAATGGTTTCTTCTGATGATACTATCATATGAGTTCATTCTTTTTATTTCTTTTACTCTCAAAAGAAATAAAAATCTGGTTTCAGTTTACACTTTTAAACCTGATCGATAGCTTGCACTAGAAGAAACTTTTTCAAACTGTCTATTTTCGCTTAAGCAGAGGGGAGTCTACCCTAGAATCACCCCCTCCCAGGGCTTCAGATCAATCACCTCAAGTTCCTCCAGTTCCCTGTGTCCTGCACCTCTTGTGGAGAGCTGGGGAATCAGTGGACGGGGGAGGGTGATGCTGTGGCTGCGGTGACTGATATTCATATAGATGTAGAACTCTCTGGTCTCTGACTTGCGCAGGTAGGCCAGAATGGTTTTGGGTGTTTCAAGGAGGGTCAGGGAGCCGGAGCGGAGTGCTGCGCTGGAGTGGCGGAACTTTAACAGGGCCCTGTAGAAGTTAAACAGGGAGGAGGAGTCCCTCATCTGCTTTGCCACATTAACCCTTCTTCTGTCGGTGCTTACGGGAATCCAGGGCTTATGCTCTGAGAAGCCGGCGTACCTGGTGCTGTCCCACTGCAGTGGAGTGCGGCAGCCGTCCCGGTTCAAAGAGCCGTGGGTCATCCTGTTCACCAGGGTAAAGAGAAAGTCCGGAAGGAATCTGTAGGCGTGGCTCACCGGGTCCTTGGAGATGCTCCTTGGAAGTGCCGCCTGGCTCATTCCTATCTCCTCGCCGTAGTAGCTGACCGGGATACCCCGGGCCGTGTGCTGCAGAAGGGCCTGGAGGCGGAGGAGCTTCCTGCTGCCCAATGTGGTCATCCGTCTCATTCTGTCGTGGTTCGCAAAGACCCAGGTGGGAATCCAGGGCTCCGGGAAGTACTCCTCGTACTAG
>DHQL01000018.1:53598-68885 GCA_002408085.1 Spirochaeta sp. UBA5339 | reverse complement strand
CGGGAAGTACTCCTCGTACTCTGTTATGAGCTTCTTCAGGGCAGGGGCCTTGAAGGGGGTGTAGATGCTTTTAAAGAGGAAGGCCGCATGGAGGCCGTCGGGCCTGTCATTGCCTGTAAAGTCCTTCATCTCCTGAAGATTTCCGAAGGTCTCTCCGATCAGAAAGCGGCCGTCGTACTCGTCCATCAGGGCACGGAGCTCTCTGGTAAAGGCGATGGTCTCAGGGAGGTTTTCGATCATCTCGGTAGAGCGGAAGAGTTTGTGGTTCTTCTCCCCGTTGGGAAGGAGCTGGAAGGAGAAGGGATTGTCCCTGAACTCCTCATCCTCATAGATGGCGCCGATGATATCAAGGCGGAAGCCGTCCACTCCCTTGTCGAGCCAGAACCGGAGAACGTTAAACATCTCCTCCTTCACCTCGGAGTTCCGGTAGTTCAGATCAGGCTGGAAGGGGAGGAATGCCGCCCAGTACCACTGGTCTGTCTTTTTGTCATACTGCCAGCCGCTGCCCTTAACCTGGCTGAGCCAGTTATTGGGGGGCTTGTTTCTGCCCTTGCCGTCCTTCCAGATATACCAGTCCCGTTTCGGGTTGTCCTTTGATGAGGCCGACTCGATAAACCAGGGGTGTTTGTTGCTGGTGTGGTTCATCACCATATCCAGGACAATTTTCATGCCCCTGTGATGGACCTCTTTGATCAGGTGTTCGCAGTCCTTCATGGTCCCGTACTCGGGGGCGATGGCCCTGTAGTCTGAGATATCGTAGCCGAAGTCTCTCTGGGGACTGGAAAAGAAGGGGGAGATCCAGATAGTTTCGTAGCCAAGGTCCTGTATATAGTCCAGGCGGGAGATGATTCCCTGAAGGTCGCCGATGCCGTCCCCGTTGCTGTCCTGAAAGGACCGGGGGTAGATCTGATAGATGCTTGTCTCTTTCCACCACTGGTTCTGCATAAGAAGCCTTCTCAAAAACTGGGAATCTATCAACAATCATAGATTATTTTTTTAAGATGGGCATCAGTTTTCTATTAAAAGAGTTCAGATTTGCCTGCAATATATGAAAATTCATATATTTGGTTCATACTCTGTTTAGATCCTGCTGTTATTGTTTGAAGCATATCAAGTTTCGGAGGTTCAGGTTATGAACAAAATGACTATTCTTTTATCTATGGTTTTTATGGTTTCCATTGGTCTTTATGCTGAGGACTTCGGTTCTGCGGGTGCAAAGGAAAAGTCGGAATTTACTCTGGAAGAGATGCTGGAGTATGCCATTCAGGATGAGTATCTTGCCCTGAACGAGTATCAGGCTCTGATGGATGAGTTCGGTGTGGACAGGCCCTATTCCAATATTGCCCGGTCTGAAGAGACCCATATCTCCTATCTTGAAGAACTCTACAGGAACCACAATATCAGCATACCCAGGGTGAACACGGACGATCATATAGTCCTTCCTTCCACTCTTCAGGAAGCCGCAGAGATCGGCGTTCAGGCTGAGATCAACAACATTGCCATGTATGAACAGTTTCTGGCCCAGGATCTTCCCGATGATGTAAGAGAAGTCTTTGTTCTTCTGCAGAGAGCCTCTGAGAATCATCTTCAGGCCTTTGAAAGACAGGCCGGTGCCGGAACAGGTCAGGGCAGAGCTGCACAGGGAAGCTCATCCCGCGGGAGGGGAAACTCCAATGCTCAGGGGCTTAGGGACGGTTCAGGTCGTCAGAGCAGCTGATCGACTCTATAGCGGACAATTCTGTCGGCTCCCTCATTGTAATCCTTGAATATTCCCGCGCCCTTGCCGCCGTTGATGGCGGCTCCCAGGCAGCTCTCTTCGCTCAGATCCAGAAGGTTTACCTTCATGCCGTAGCTTGCTTCAGCCGCCTTGATCAGGTGGCTGTTTTTTCTGATGCCGTTGCCCGCGGCGGCCAGAAAATCAAGGCTCTCTCTGATTTCTTCTGGCAGGGTGACATAGAAGCGGCGGAGTTCGTTTATCATCCCCTGTACCGTGGCCTTTACCATGTTCCGGGGGGTGAAGTTCCGGTCGGTGATACCGCTGTACCAGCCGTAGCTGCGGTCCGTGCCCCGCTCTCCCAGAAAGAGGGGCAGACAGTCCATTTCTGGTTCCCTGCCCTCTTTGTCTGCTGAGAAGTGGATATCCATATCATCCATGGTTTTCACGATGTTCTCTGACGAGGCTGTGCCGAAGGCTTCGGCTGTATGGGAGAAAAAGTCTGCCAGAATCATGTAGGACTTGCCTCCGGCCAGGGAGAAGGCCACAAAGAGGTATCCCTCATTCCCCAGGGGACGGGTTTCGAGTCCCTTGTACTCGGCCCATTCCTTTCTGAAAAAGGATAGCTGTCCAGAAGTGCCGTAGTTCAGAAGAAGGCTGCGCTCCTTCTCTTTTACGGAGCCGAGGAAGCTGGCCTGGTTGTCGCCGATGGGCTGTATCACAGGAATGCCCTGGTAGGTTCCCAGTTTCTCGGTGGAAGCTACGATTTCAGGGAGGTAGTCCCTGATTTTCAGGTGAATATTATTCAGGCTTTCCGCATAGGTTCCCGTTCTGATATCGGCAATACCCATGCTGGCTCCCAGGGTGATGTCCGTAACCGGTACCTTTCTGCCGGTCAGGCGCATGGCGGCATAGTCGCCGATATTGCAGAATTTAACAGCCTCTTCGGGGAAGCAGTGGTTCAGAATCAGGGAGCAGTGGGTCACAATGCCGTAGCCCGTATGGACGGGATAGCCCAGTTTTTCGGTGAAATAGTCCTCCAGAGAGAGGCTGCCCTCTTCGACAGGTTCACGGCCCCTCTTGTTCTGCCAGGTGTAGAAGGGACTTACCGCTTCACCCTCTTCGTCCACATAGAGGATGCCGTGCATCTGTGCACTTATGGAGCAGGCTCCGATCTCATCCTCCGAGCCCTCAATCAGCTTATCCAGAATCTCCGTGAGAGTTGCCAGTATAGCAGCGGGGTCCTGAGTGTACTCCTCTCTGTCTCCTGAGAAACGGTTGTCTTTCTGCAGGGTCAGCAGGGTTTTCTGTTCATCCAGGGAGTAGAGTACGCCGCAGATTGTTGTTGTGCCGATGTCCAGTCCTATGAGGTTCATCTTTTTATTATTCGTCCTTTTATATAGTGGGCTTCCGCTCTTCTCTCTTCACCCTTTCCGGACAGAAGGAGCTGGAGACTCTTTTTTCCCATTGCTTCAAAGGGCTGTTCGTATACTGTCAGACCAAGCTCTTTGGACTCTTCAAAGTTGTCCATGGAGTATACAGGCCGGTGGTCATTCATATGCTTCAGGAGGAACTTCTTCACAGCAGTGCCGATCTGGCCGTTTCCGCAGATAAAGCCCTCTGTTCTGTTCTCCTTCAGCCAGCTGCAGAACTCCCTGTTTTCGGCGAGAAGTTCGGGAGTCAGATTCTCCTGATTCCAGGGCAGACGGCAGATCAGATCATCAGGTTCCTTCAGGTCCAGGAATCTCTTCTCTCTCTCCCTTGTACTGCTCAGGCTGTCCCAGCCTATATAGGCCGCCGGTCCCGGAGCCTCCTTTTTCAGCTCCCTGTAGAGGCTCTCTATGCCGTGGGCATTATCCACGGACACCGAATCAAAGCCCTTATAACCGGTATCGAAGAAGATGATATTCATTCCCAGTCCGCCCAGACGCCTCAGGTAATCTTCCTTGAGATCCGCATCATAGGGCCAGATCACAATGTCTCTGATTCCCTTGAGAAAGAGAGAGAAGAGGACCCTTTCCAGCCCCGTGGCATTGGATGAGTCCAGCTGTTTGATCATAACCACCATGTCCCGTGTCTCCGCCTCTCTCTCAAAGGCCCTGTAGTAGGACATAAAGAAGGGATTGTGAACGGGGCAGACAACGGCAATTATTCCGCTGCTCCCGGCGCTTCTGGTCTTCAGGGGAGTGTATACGGCACCGCTGCCCTGGGTGTTGGCGATATAGCCGTCGGCTTCAAGGATATTCCGTGCCTTGCGGATGGTTCCCCGGCTGACCGAGAGCTCCTCCGCCTGTTTCCTTTCGGGGGGGAGCTGCTGGTCCGGGAGAAGCTCTCCCGAGTAAACCTTCTGAAAGAAGTCGAGCCTGATTTTCTGGTAGAGGGTGTCTGAATCCATTTTGCTCCTTTATCAGCCTGGCAGCTTTTCGGGCTGGTTTGGCCGCCGTCCCGCGGGATCGTTCTGCAGGGCTGGTCTGCTGGACCGATCTAAGCCTGGCGGCCTCAGCCCGCCAGTCTCAAAATTATATCCTCCTGTATGGCAGGGGAGAGGTCAAGGAAATTCACAAAGGTTCCGTGTATACGCATTATATAGACTCCCGAGGGGGCGTACTTCTCCGGTTTGTCCAGAACCTTTCTCAGAGTCTCCGGGGTGGTCACATTCACATAGAGGTAGAAGGGTTCGACGGCTTTCTTCTCTCCCGAAAGGTTGAACAGGGGTTCCAGGACCCTCTTTTTAAAGGCAGATCCCTTCTCCTCCAGGCTCTCTTCGGGAAAGTACCCGGGGTTGATGCCCAGGTGGCAGGCACAGCCGCCGTTCATCTCTTCATAGGGGAGCTTCCGCAGGGAGAGAAGCCTTGAGTTCATTCCCGTTGTGGATTCGCCGTAGAGGGGGTCCACGCCGTAGCCCAGCATGGTACGTGCCCGCCGGCCGTCGGGGGTGGCTCCGGTCCAGTAGCCGTAGAGGAGGTGGGTGGAGGGAGAACTCCAGTCGGGGCGGAAGGGCTGATCCAGATAGTTTTTCATTGATCTGATCTTCCCGGATACCCGGCCGATAATCTCCGCCGCCTCACTGTCCACAGAGCTGTTATTGTTGCCGTATTTGGGGCTTGCCGCCAGATACTGTCTCAGGGGCTCCCTGCCTTCAAAATCATTTTTAAGGGCTTCCAGAAGCTCCCGGCACTCCTCTTCGCTTTTTGCTTCGGCAAAGTCCGAGAGGGCCTGGAAGGAGTCGGCCAGAACCGAGAGGCCGTGGATAAGGCAGCCGCTGCCGTTGTAGGGGGTTCCCTGTTTATCGGCGTCCCTGAGGTCAATGCCGCTCTCAATTCCGCCCATGGAGGTGCTCAGAAAGGGGACCCTCAGATGAGAGAGGGCCCGGGAGCAGTCGTTGGCTGCGGTGGTCATGGACTCCACGGTCCTGTCCAGCTGGCTGTAGAAGAGCTCTTTGATGTTTTTCAGGACCTCACCGGCGCTTACTGCCTTGCCTGTCAGTTCTTCCGGTGACAGGGCGATCTTCTCTCCCGTAATGGTGGAGCAGCCGCCGTTCAGGGTCACTTCAAGCACCTTGGCCAGGTTGAGCCAGCTGTTGGTGGTGTTCCCGTTGTCCTTGCCCATGATAAGGGGCTCCTGACATCCGGCAACGGCGTAGTTTCCTGCATCCTCGGGGCTCACTCCCTGATCTATAAGCATGGGAATCATAGAGTCGTCGTTAAAGAGGGAGGGGGTCAGCTGTCCCGGTGAAAAGAAGAACCGGCCGGTGGCCCGGTAGAGCTCTTCAGGACTCTTCTTATGGAGCCTCATGGAGAGGATGGGCTGGGGATAGCGTCCCTTGTAGAAGGCATCCAGAACGGCGTAGGTGGACTCGTTGGTCAGATCCGTACCGAAGGCGTCCCGCCCGCTTAAAAGGAGGTTCTGGCTGATCGCCCAGCTCCGGTCACCCACATTAAAGAAGGCCAGAAGGGCCTGAAAGAGTCCCGCCGAAGCCTCTCTGCCGGCTCCGTCAAGGGCTCTGTAGGGTTCAAAGAGTCTGTCGATATTACCCACTGAGAAGGCATAGGGGTTGGGTGCCTGCTCCAGACACATGGTCTGCCAGCAGAGAATAAAGACCTGAACCGCCTCATAGAGACTTCTTGCCCCATTTTCTACGGCATAGGAGAGAGCGCCTGCCATAAGGGCCAGTTCCTTCTCTCTCTGCCCATCTGCAGCAGACTTCTGCTTCTCCGCAATGGACTTGTATCGGGCCGCCAGAATGTCCAGAGCATCCATGGATATTTCCATGGCCTTTAGAGCATCCTTCCTGTGGGCATACTCTTCAGAGAGCATTCTGTTCTTAAGCTTCTCTTTGATGCCCGAGGTTCCGTAGCGGATTATATCGGAGAAATCGGGAATCAGATGCCCTGTAACCTGTTCCACAAAGAAGAGGGCTTCACCGGTCTGTTTCTCCCAGGGTTTATAGGAATCTTTCAGGTCTTTCACATAGTCCGAGGCCGCATAGTACTCCTTGACCTTCTCTATTCTCTCTTCACTCATCCCCTTTTCGGGGCCCAGGTCGCTGAAGACGGCAAGGGGATCGCAGTAGCCCTTGAACTCCTCAACCTTGAAGGAGGGATGGATCAGGGCGTAGCTGCTGGAGAAGGCATCGTTCTGGGTTCCCGCAAACACCGCATAGGGACTGATGGTCAGGGGAAGGTGCTCAGCTACGGACTTGAGTTTCAGGGCAGCCTGCATCTCTTCAGAGAGTCCCGAGGGGAGGGGCGTATTCATATGAATTTCAAGAACCTTGAACCAGCCGTTCAGGACGGTTGTCTCTTTCTGCTCCTGAAAAAACGAATCCGCCAGGGCGGCAGCCCGTTCATTGTCTGAATATACTTTCTGCCAGTTCATTTAATTTCTCCTTTTCAATGGCATATCCGGTCAGGTCGATATGATGCTGATTCCCCTGGACTCGAATATGGCCTTGTACTCATTTTTCTGATCCTCAGAGATCTCCGTTTCGGGACCTCTGTATGTCTGCCCTATGGCCTCCCACTTGGGACGTCCGTAGCTGTGAAAGTAGAGGAGCTCCAGGCTGAGACTGTCGGAGTGAGGGAAGAAGGCGAAGAGGTCGGCAAAGCGCTCCATGTCCCTGGTGCTGCTGTTGAATCCCGGGATAACCGTAATCCGTGCCAGAGTGTTTATCCCCTGGCTGCAGGCCTTTTGAAGATTCCCGATAACATGGTAGCCGCTGTTTTTCAGAACATCCCTGACTCCCGGAAAATTCCAGTGTTTCAGATCGAAGATAAGAAGGTCCGTCAGGGGCATGATCCTTTCAAGGTCCCTGTGGCTTCCGTTGGTCTCAAGGGCGGTATGAATGCCCCTCTCTTTCAGTCCTGTCAGAAGGGATATCAGGCCTTCAAACTGCAGGGTGGCTTCACCTCCGGTTATGGTAACTCCGCCGCCGTCAAAAAAGAGGGGAACAGACTCTTCGGCCATCTGCAGAAGTTCCTCCACCCTGTACTCGGTGGCGGTAAAGCTGATTCCCTGGTTCCGGTTCTGATTCAGGCACTCCCTTGTGCTGCAGCCCCTGCAGATCTTTCTGTTCAGTCCGGTCGGTGATACGGCGCCATGGGGGCAGACTCCGGAATCAAGATGTTCCGGGCGGACAAAGAGTTCTCCCTTAACACTCCTTCCTTCGGGATTGCTGCACCAGGGGCAGTCGAAGTTGCATCCCTGAAAATGGAGGAGGAGTCTGTTTCCAGGGCCGTCCTGGGAGTAGTTCCAGCCTGTCTGGAAAATCCGGATACTCATAATTGGTACATTATCACTGTACCAATTGTTTTGTCAATTTATTTTTGAGCCGGATCCAGGGTTCTTTAAAAGAGGAGGTGTTTCCATTTGACACAGGAGAAAATCTCCGGATAAGGGGAGCTGAGGAAATTTAACACAGCGGCTTTTCCGGGGCTGTTTCCTGGTGTCTCTTTTTTGCCCAATTCTGTCTGATTTGACTATGGATGAAAAACTATTGGTGATTTTGTTAAATGTTTGTATTGTAATGAAATATATTTATTTTGATGCTGTGTTTTACAGTTGGCACAGTCTATGCAATATTGTTTTATAGAGACCAAATACAGGAGGTTCATTATGAACAAAGAGCTGATGATGTTTCCCTGGACTGATGTTCCTTCCGTATCGAGAGAGTTCACCGATCTGATGAACGGCAAATGCGACTTTTCAGAGACCGATGAGGCCTATGAAATTGAGATGGAGCTGCCGGGAGTCAAAAAAGAGGAAGTGGATATCCTGTTCAAGGACGACAGAGTGACCGTGAAATGGTCGCGGAGCCGTGAGAAAAAGGCCAAAAAGAGGGCTTTCTTTGAGCGGCAGATGGGAAGCTTCTCCAGAAGCTTCGTAACTGAGGGCGCTGATCCGGACAAAATTACAGCATCCCTGAAGAAAGGGGTTCTGAAGATTGAACTGCCCAAGCTGGCCGGATTCCAGGCAAAACAGATTGAGATCCATTAAGGAGGGATGACATGAATAGAACAATTTTTGATGACCTTTTTGATGTAAGCCGTCAGATGAACCGCATCTTGAACGATTCGGGATGGCAGGATAGAAAGCGCTGGCCCGAAACGAATGTCTATGAAAATCACGATGAGTATATTCTGGTGGCCAAGGTTCCCGGAATGGACAAGGATGATCTTGATATCACATTGAAGGACAACAGCCTTGTCATCTCCGGAGAGAGGAAGAAAGAGGAGCTTTCCGGCGGAAATGTTCACCTGGATGAGCGGTTCCGGGGCAAGTTCGAGCGCAGCTTCATGCTCAATGAGAAGATCGACACCGAAAAGATTGAAGCTGAAACATCCAACGGTCTGCTGATAATCCGGCTTCCCAAGGCAGCCGAAAGCAAACCGCGGAAAATCAAAATAAAGTAGGAGGTTCTTTATGGATATTATCAAGAAAGAGAAAGAGAACAAAAATCTTGAGTCTACACGGGGCAATAACTACAGAACTCCCGAATGTGATATCTATGAGACCAACGAAGCCTATGTTCTGTACTTCGATATACCGGGAGTGGAGAAGGACGATCTGAATCTGAAGATCGAGAAGGATACCCTCTATCTGACCGCCGAGTGCACCAAGAGGGCCGGAGAGGGCTATGACTGCCTCAGGGACGAGATGATTTATTCGGGTTTCAGAAGAAGCTTCCAGCTGGGCAATTCGGTGAATACGGAAAATATTGATGCCGAGTACAGGAACGGAACTCTGAAGCTGAGCCTTCCCAAACGGGAGGAGCAGAAGACCAAACAGATCAAGATCAAGGTCGGCTGATTCTTCTGTATGCGGACCGGGCAGGCTGTACTGTCCGGCCCGGCCTTTCAGTCTGCCGGAAATGAGCCGACACTGACCAGAGCCGCAAAATCGCATAACCGCAAAGCCGGCAAAACCCGCCTGTGCTAACCCATGCAGGGCGGGTTTTCAGTTGAGCATATCTTCAATAATCTGCATCCAGATCCTTACTCCGGTTTCGATCAGAGTGTCGTCAAAGTCGTAGTTCCGGGAGTGAAGGGGAGGGGCTTCCTCTCCGTTTCCCAGAAGAAATACGGCGCCGCCCCGGCGGGCATCCCGAAGAAGATGACCGATATCTTCTGAACTGGCTGTACCCTGTGCCGGCTCCACTGCCCGGATGCCGCAGCTTTCCGCCGCCCTGCGGACAATCTCCACGGCTTCCGGGCTGTTCTCTGCAGAGGGGAAGCTGTCCTGAAAACCGAAAGCGATCTCAAGATTCTCCTCTAGGGCAATCTTACGGGCACGGAACTGAAGCTCTTCAAGAAGCCTGTCCAGAACCTCCTGCCTGTAGGCTCTGACTGTCAGAAAAATCTCTCCACTCCCCGGGGAGACACCGAAATCACTGCCTCCCGCCCTTATTCCTACGGTGGTGATCAGGCTGAAGTTTCCAGAGCTGCGGTCGGGGATGCAGAGCCGGGGCAGCAGGGAGTGAATCCTCTTGATCCCCTCAATGGGACTGACACCCTCTTCCGGGGCAGAGGCATGGGCGCTTTTCCCGGTCAGCTTTATGGTCATTCCCGTGGATGCGGCAAACATTCCCCCCGGTTTTACAGACACCGTCCCATGGGGTATTCCCGGCCAGTTATGAAGGGCGAAGATATAATCCGGTCTGATCTCGCCGTAGCGGCTGTCCTTCAGTACGGCCAGGGCGCCTCTGCCGGTCTCTTCGGCGGGCTGAAAGAGGAGAATCAGACGGCCCCTCTGTATTCCGCCGTCGGGACCGAATGAACTTATCAGGGTGGCAACGCCCGCAAGAATACTCATATGCCCGTCATGGCCGCACTTGTGGGAGACTCCTTCATTAAACGAGGCATATGAGAAGAGGGGAGGTTCTTCAATGGGAAGGGCGTCTGTTTCGCAGCGGAGCATCAGGGCGGGGCCTTCTCTGCCGCTGTCGAAGATAAGGGCCAGTCCACCGCCGCCCAGGCCGTCAATAATCCTATAGCTGCCGGAGCCCCGGGAGCAGACGCTTTCCAGAAAGCCCTTCAGACGGGTGCAGGTTGCTTCCTCCCGGCCGGGAAGGTCCGGATAGTGGTGGAGCTCTCTCCGGAGTCCGGTCAGTCTGTCGATGAGGTCTCTGTCCATAGGACCATATTATACGGGAAGGAGAAGTTCCGGGTCGGAGACTTCAAGAGCGGCGCTCTCTTTGAATCCGCTCTCTCCTCGGGCCGGTCCCAGTGCACTTATCGCCCTGTTTATTCCGTCCATCAGTTCTCTGTTCTTTCTGGAGCAGAGGAACACAACGTTCCGGTTTCCCCTGTCCTCCTTTTCGGCTGATATTTGGCCTGAGAAGTAGTTCTCCGAGATGTACTCGCCCACACTCCGGTCGGTGATCACTCTGTCCGCCTTCTGCCAGATCAGCTGCACAAAGTTCAGAATATCATTCTCTTCACTTTCCGTTTCGCACTCCCCGCCTATATATTCGGAAACATAGGAGCCCTTCTGGAAGAAGACCTTTGAAGCTTCAGAGGACTCTCTGCCAGTGGATTCTCCATTGTTTTTGAAATAGCAGACCTCGAAACTGGCATAGGGCAGGGAGACGCAGTACTCCTCTTCACTGATATAATCGTTGGGCCACCCCACATTGGCAATCAGGTCAATTTCGCCGTTGTTCAGCTTTTCAATCAGTTCGGCCCACTGGCCGGCCTCAAAGGCTGTTTTGATGCCCATGGCAGTGCCGATTTTCTTTGCGTAATCGACACTGATTCCGGTGGACTCTCCCTGGTGCAGGTAAACCCATGGGGGATAGGCAAGATCATGACCGATTTTCAGATTCTTAACCGAAGAGGTTTCGCTGCTGCTGTAGTTGTCCAGCCTGGCCTTCAGGGAGGTATTGCTTCCTGTCAGTAAGCCGAGTATCTCATCTTCCTTCTTCAGACTGATCTCCATCAGGCCGGATGCCTTCATATTCTGTTCCTGTTTTTTCAGAAGAAGTTCGGTCTTGCTGTTGAGCTTACCTGTTTTCAGACTCTGCTCCTCAACCATTCCGGAGATGGATTTGAGTCTTTCAAGGGAGGCTTCTATCTGGTCGTCGCACTCCTCCCAGCGGACAGATCCGTTTTTAAGCTCCTGTCCCAGTTCAGCCTGTTCCGTCTGAAAGCTGTCCATGGCACCGTGGAGCTCCTGGTTCTGTCCCTCCATGGACTGGAGTTCCTGGATAATCTGATCGGAGAACTGTCTGCTGCTGAAGGCGAGTTTCTTTATCTCTGTAGCAACAACCTTGAAACCGGCTCCCTTCTCTCCCGCACGGGCCGCTTCTATGGCGGCATTGATGGAAAGGACATCTATCTGGGAGGAAATATTCTCAAGAGAACCGATATGCTTGCGCACCTTGACGACCCGGTCGGACATATTCTTCAGAAGGGTCTGCAGTTTCTTCAGCTGATCTTTCCGGGCGTCAATGCCGGAGGCAAGCTGCTGGAGACTGCTGCGGCTCTCCCGGGTCTGACCTCCTGTTATTAACATCTCGTTCTGGAGGTTCTTCAAAACCTCTGCGATGGTCTGAGCCAGCTCCGCAATAACGGAGGTATGGGAGTCTATATCTTTCAGATCAGACAGTCCGGAACGGTTGGAGTGCTGCATATTTTTAATATGGGCTTTGTTCATTGAAGACTGGGCTTCCAGAGCCCAGAGAAAACAGGTCAGCTGACGTTCCAGACCCTTCAGATTGGAGTGCAGATCCCGATTGTCCTCTTCATTTGGCAGAGTATTATATTTTGTCATGACATTAATAACGCAAGAACAGTGCCATCAGGTAAAAGTCCTATAACTGCGTGTTTCAGTTGTATTTATCAGGGGAAAACATACAGAAACGTTGCTGTCTGAGCAGTTAGTTACATTTTTGAAGAGTACGGCGTTTCAGGCTGAGGTTCCCCAGGACCGAAGCGGCAATAATCACCGTCATCCCAAGGACAACCTGATGGTGAACCCTCTCAGATCTCACCAGGGCCACCAGCAGTACTGCCAGAGGGGTCGTCATATAGCTCAGGTAGCCGATAATCACCATGTTCCCGCCCTGCAGCGCCCGGTTCCAGAGAACAAAGGAGAGTCCCAGAGGAACGGCACCCAGGTAGACTGCCGAGGCCAGGGCCTTCAGGGACGGCATCGGGTGGGGGAGGGTGAACAGAAAGAGAGCTGCCGAGAGAAAGGCTGCGATAATGGTGAACTCGGTCATATTGTCTTTTTTCTGCTTCATCTGTCCCAGAGTAACCGTAAAGCTGGACCAGATCAGACCGCAGAGCAGGGCAAGAAGATATCCCGGAAGGTATTCCGATGAAAAACTGAGCCCTTTTCCTGCTGTCATAACCAGGGTAATGCCTCCCATACCCGCCAGAGCGGTAAGCAGAATTGGAAGATTAATCTTTCTGAAAAAGAGGATCGAGGAGAATACGACGATCCAGAAGGACCATGTGGTTGCAAGAACGGCACCCTCGGTCAGAGAAGCGCGGTCCATGGCCAGATAGTAGACATAGTGGTAGAGAAAGATCCCCCAGATGCCCAGAAGGGTTATTTTTATCTCCGGGAAACGGATCTTAAAGGTTTTGTTTTTAAGGGAAGAGGCTCCATAGAGGAATATGGCAGCCGATGTAAAGCTGTAGAACATCAGTTCTTCGGTGGAGAGGCTGTCCAGTCCCGAGCCGGTGGCAACAGGAAGGCTGGCCCAGCAGAGAATGGCTCCGATGGCGTAAAGGTAATGTTTCATGGTCTCATTATTATGAGAAATCCGGTTTATTTAAAGCCCCCGGCAAGTTCGGCGGGTCAGTCATGGAGGGCGGCTGACCGGTGTTTTATTGAATGGGCGGGATCAGAAAGGATTAAAACGGCGCCAGTTCTCCAGTCCGCCCTTTTTCACAAGAACTGTGGAGAAGTAGGAGATCTCCTCTCTGGTCACTTCCCCCATATTGTAGAAGACCTTTTCGTCGGCCTTGCCGCAGTTGGAGATCAGTACCGCCCGGTCCAGAAGATTCTTTTCGGCAAGTACCTTTTTCAGGTCCTCCAGCTTCCGGGATATCTTCATAAAGACAATGTTGTCGGCAGAGTCTATCTCTTCGGCAATGTCCGAGTCCTTGTGGAGGGGAACAATCTTAAGACGCTCGTCTCCCATAAGGAGGGGCGTGTTCAGGCGGCTGCAGACCGAGGCGAAGGAGGTGATGCCGGGGATGCTTTCCACTTCGATCTCCCTGTCCAGAAGCTCCATTACATAGACAAAGGTGGAGAGGGTCATGGGATCGCCGATGGTGATAAAGGAGAGGGTCTTGTCATCTTCGATGACCCGATTCACCACATCCGAATAGACTTTGCGGTCCTCTTCCCGGACCTGATCATTGTCCACGGTGGTAAAGTCCACGTAGACCTTCTCAATATCATCACGGAGATAGGACTTGGCAATCTCATAGGCGGTGCTGTCGGTTTTGGTTCTGGCCCGGGGAAGGAGAACAATGTCCGACTCCTGCAGAGCTCTGACAGCCTTGACCGTAAGCATCTCGGGGTCACCGACACCTACGCCGATTCCGTAAAGTTTTGCCATGATTATCTCCTTCCGCATCTAATATGAGCTGCCCTATATTGCACGGAAAGTCTCCTTTCTGACAAGTGAGCAGAATCAACATACTCCGGCCGGAAGCCTGCATTATTGCGGATTTTACTCCTCCTTTTGTCCAATTTTATGATTCGTAGGCTTTCTGTTGACTAATGGTGCCCAATGGTCAGAAAATAGATCCCACAACGCCATGACTGGTTAAGCCACAGGAAGAGGATGAGCCGCAGGATGAGCCGAAAAACAATCAGAATACGCAATAAAGACGAAATCCTCAGCGGCGAGATCACCCCCCTCCTTCTCAAACTGGGACTGCCGGGTGCCCTGGGCCTCTTCCTTCAGAACAGCTTCAACCTGGTAGACCGCTTTTTTGTCTCCCGTCTGGGAGAGCAGGAACTTGGTGCTGTGGGTGTGGCCTTTGTTATCCAGTCACTGATAATTGCCCTCGGAGGCGGACTCAGCTCGGGGCTCCGGTCCCACTCATCCCGCTCCGCCGGTGCAGACAGGCTTGAAAGCATCCGCGAAGGGGCGCGACAGGGATTTCTGCTGGTCCTTTTTATGGGGGTGCTTATCCCTCTTGCCGGAGCCCTGGTAACGCCTCTGTTCTACAGCCTGATAACCCCGGATCAGGGAGTACATAAGGCAGCCGTTGCCTATACAAATATTATCCTGGCAGGCGCCTTCTTCCAGCTCTTCTCACTCTATGGAAACAGCCTTCTCAGGGGGATAGGGGAGATGAAGATGCCTGTTCGTCTCCTTGTCTTTTCGATTGGTCTCAATGCACTGCTGGACCCTCTTTTTATCTTCGGCTGGGGTATTGTTCCGGCAATGGGTGTGGAGGGGGCCGCCCTGGCTACGGTTCTGTCCAAGGGTGTTTCCGTTGTGCTGCTCCTGAGAGTCCTTCTCAGGGAGGGAGTTCTTGATCTGAAAGGGCTCTTCAGGACCCGGCTGGACGGTGAAACCTTCCGCAGTGTGGCAAAGGTCGGGTTTCCATCCATGTTCAACCGAAGCCTCTCGTCCCTATCCTCGGGATTTGTCTATGCCCTGATCGCCCCCTGGGGTACGGGCATTACCGCCGCCTACACGGTCTGCTTTACCTTCCGCCGTCTGATTCTTATTCCCTCCCATGGGTTTTCCGGAGGGGCCATGACAGTGATGGGAGTGAACAACGGCGCCGGTCAGTACGGCAGGAGCCGCCGGGTCTATCTGACCAACGCCGGAGTGACCGCTCTGGTCCTTGCCCCTCTGACCCTTCTGTTGATGATCTTCGCCCGGCCCCTGCTGTGCCTGATGCTGGAAAGCGGTGAGACCATCGAACAGGGAGTGCTGATGCTGAGGCTTCTGGCGCCGGGGTATATCTTTATCGCTCTCAGGACCGCTTCTTCGGGGGGGCTGAACAGTCTGGGTGAGGGGACAAAGGCCATGGCCGTTACCGTTGCCCAGAGTGTTGTTCTCTCCATCCCTCTGGGGTGGGTCGGCTCCCGGCTTTTT
>DHQL01000018.1:50644-53375 GCA_002408085.1 Spirochaeta sp. UBA5339 | reverse complement strand
GGGTCGGCTCCCGGCTTTTTGGTCTTCCCGGACTCTGGGGGGGGCTGACTCTGGGGTACGTTCTGGCTGCGGCATTCGGGGCTTTTCTTTTTCTGAAATCTCTTGGACTTTATGAAAAATCCAGTGCAGAATCCATTGCTCAATCAGAAAAAGATGAGGATGCTTTTGCTGATTCAGAATAAAAAAAGAACAAGAAATTTCAAAATATTACATAGACGGAAGTTTACTTAGCCATTATTCTTTTCTTGTTACATCACAGAGCGCAGAGAGCCGATATTGCACTGAACAATCGGCTCGTCAGGGGAATTCCGGTGTGAATCCGGAGCGATCCCGTCACTGTGATCCGTCTTTTCTATTTTGAAAAACGGTAAGTCAGAACACCTGCTGCAATCTGAATAATAACAATCTTCGAGGAAAGAGAGTTATTGCCTATCGGAAGAATCCCCTAAAGGTAATCTTTTTTCCCGACTTATTCATGGGAGAAGAAAATGCAGAAAAAAAACTTGGGCAGACTGACCATTCTGGTTGCTGCCGTCGTACTCGTACTCAGCGGATGTATGTCCACAGGCAAGGCCGCCGATGCTAAGCCTGTTATTGTTGTTGCTGCCTTTGGAAGCAGTTATGAAAGCGGACAGTCCAACCTGAATGATTTTGACAAGGCTCTCAGAGAAGCCTTTCCTGAAAATGAAGTAGCCTGGGGCTTTACCGCCGCGTTTATTGTCAACAAACTCCATGATGAGGGTGTTGATACGGTCTTTGATTCCAATGTTCCTGTAAAACATATCAGCGATACCCTTACTGACCTGCAGGCAGAAGGAAAGACCAACGTTGTTATGGTTAACCTTATGCTGATGGTAGGCGGTGAGTATCGCGAAGCCATGGGAATCCCCACAACCGGACTGAACGTAAAGTATGTTCATCCCATGCTCTACTACCCCGAAAATATTCAGAATATCATTACTGCTCTGGAAGGTGAGTTTGCCACAGGCAACGGAGCCACCATTGTCTGCGCACATGGAAATGAAAAATACCCCGAGTACAATGCCGAGCTTATTCAGATGGATCAGTACCTTAGAGAGAACTATGACAACGCCTATGTGGCCGTTATGGAAGGAACTCCCGAGTTTGACCCTGTAATGGAAACTGTTCTGGAATCCGATGTGGACCACATCAAGTTTATTACCTTCATGATGACCTTCGGTGACCATATGTCCAATGATGTTATGGGTGATGAAGAGGACTCCTTTAAAACTCAGATCGGTCTGCCTGCAGAGTGTTCTGACGGTCTGGCTTCTCTGCCCGCTGTTCAGGCTCTTATTGTTCAGAAAATCGATCAGACTCTGGCACAGTTCTAAGCCTGATAATTGATGGAAATGCCAGTGAAAAGAAGTTGCGCTTTTATCCTTCTGCTGCTCTGTCTGACGGGACAGCACCTTACTGCCTCCGGGCAGGGGGCTGCAGAAAGTTCGGTGGAAATGGCTGTTCAGAAGCTTTTTTATGATGGTCAGGGGCAGGAGATCCCTCTCTACGGCGATGTGGAACGCATTGTTGTAGTCAACTCCGGACTCTCCTCTCTTCTGGCCGCTCTTGAGCAGAGTGAGAAAATTGTGGGGCGCGACTCCTTTTCCAGCTTTCCATCCTCTGTCAGATCCAAAATGGTGGTAGCCAGAAGTTCGGCCTATCCCAATCTGGAGCTGATAATGTCTTTAAAACCGGATCTTGTGATGGCGGATGCCATGTTTGATCTGAGTACTCTTGAGAAACTTAAGGCACTGGAAATTCCTGTGGCCATAGAATCCACCAGCGACCCGGCGGGGGTCCGGGACCTTCTGGTCCGCTACGGCGATCTTCTAAACTGCCGGGAGAGGGCCGATGAGATTATCAATGCCATGGACAGGGCTGACCGTGAGCTTCAGGAGATTATAGCTGCCGAACAGATGAACGGCGCAGAGCCTCCGAAGGTATTCTATGAGAACAGAAAAACCTACAAGTCCGTTTCCAGTCTTTCTTCGTCCCATCAGTTCCTTGATATGAGCGGAGCCGTCAATATCGCGGCGGACCAGGAGGTCTCCGCTCCGTCACTGAGCCCCGAGTTTATCCTCTCAGAGAATCCCTCGGTCATTGTACGCCGGGTCAGTGGTGATGTGAGCGAGGATACGATGATTCAGATGCGGGACAAGATTCTCCGGCGTCCAGGCCTCAGAAACACGGCGGCGGTAAAAGATGAAAATGTCTATATTATAAAGGCGGATCTTTTTATGACGGTCCGCTACCCGACGGCCCTCTGTTATCTGGCTTCCTGGTTTTATCCTGAAGCCTTTAGCGGCGGGCCCACCGAAGCCGGCAGTCCCTCTATCGGGAGCAATCCGGAGGATTTCAACCGCCAGTGGACGGACTTTCTCTTCGGAGAAGGGGCCTTCGACAGTACAAAGGAGATATTCACCGTTCCATGATGAGCTACAGCAGGCAGTGGCGTGAGAGCAGACTCAGAACGGGTCTGTTTTTTCTTCTTCTGCTGACCCTTCTTATCCTGACCTTTCTCTACAGTCTCCGAAAGGGTTCGGTGGAAGCCTCCTTCTCCGACATCTGGAGTTCCCTGCTGGCCGGACCGAATGCAGAGCTCGAGTCCGATTCTGCCACCCTTGTCAGTGGAATAATCTGGTCCCTGCGGCTTCCCCGGGTTCTGATGTCCCTCCTCTGCGGAGCGGGACTGGGAGTGGCGGGGGGCGCC
>DHQL01000018.1:0-50483 GCA_002408085.1 Spirochaeta sp. UBA5339 | reverse complement strand
AACTGGGAGTGGCGGGGGCCGCCATGCAGGGAATCCTGCGGAACCCCATGGCCAGTCCCTATACCCTGGGAATCTCCTCGGCATCGGGATTTGGAGCCTCCCTGGCCATTGTCTTTAATGTGGGATTCCTTTCGGTATTCTCCGTCAGCGGTTACCTGATGATTATCTCAAATGCCTTCTTCTTTGCCCTGCTGAATCTCGGCCTCGTCCTTTTGATCAGCCGGACCAAGGGCTACCGTTCCGGGATTATGATCTTAAGCGGCATTTCCATGATGTACCTCTTTTCCGCGGGAACAAGTCTGCTTCAGTACCTGGCTACCAACGACCAGCTGGCAAGAATCGTCTTCTGGCTGATGGGGTCTCTGATTTCGGTGACCTGGAGACAGCTGGCGGTGCTCTCCGTCTTCTTTGCGGTTCTCTTTCCTCTGCTCTTCCTCCTCTCCTGGAGTCTTAACCTGCTCTCCTGTGGAGAGGATGTTGCCCAGAGCCTGGGAGTGAGGCCCCGGTTTATTATGATCTCCACGGCGGTGCTTGCTTCCCTGATGAGTGCGGCCCTTGTCAGTTTCTGCGGGGTGATCGGTTTTATCGGTCTGGTGGCTCCTCATATTGTCCGCTTCCTCTTCGGCAGTGACCACCGCACCCTGATCCCCGCCTCGGCCATCTCCGGTGCCATTATTCTGGCCCTGTCGGATACCCTGGCCCGGACGGTCCTGGTTCCCCTGGAACTTCCCATCGGAGTGATCACCTCCTTTATCGGTGTTCCCTTCTTTATCTCCATCCTGATCGGACACAAGGGGGAGGGGAATGGATAAAGTCCTGACTTCGAATGTTGAAGTCCGCTCTCTCGGCTTCTCATACCCCGGCCGTGAGGTTCTGAAGGAGATCGAACTCTCCTTCCATGAGCCCGGCATTATCGGACTGATCGGAGAGAACGGCAGCGGCAAGTCGACCCTGATCCGCTGTCTCTGCGGGCTGCAGACTATAGAGAAAGAGACAATCTTCTACGGCGGCAGAGATCTGAAGAAGATCCCTGTGGACCAGAGGGCCCGGTTCTTCTCCTATGTTCCACAGAAGCCCCAGTACAGTCACGATATGTCCGTTTATGACTACCTCCTGCTGGGGCGGAAGCCCTATTTCCAGTGGCGCCCCTCGGAATCGGATCTGCAGATCGTGGACAGTACGGTTGATGAGTTTCGTCTGGCTGACCTGGCCTTCCGGAAGCTGGGAAATCTGAGCGGCGGGGAGCTGCAGAAGGTCTGCATTGCCCGGAGCTTTGTTCAGGATACTCCCATCATCTATCTCGATGAGCCCACAAACAACCTTGATATCCGCTATCAGCTCAACCTGATGCACCTGCTTCAGAAACGGAGCCGGGAGAGGGGGACTGTTATTGTAATGGCCGTCCATGACCTGAATCTTGCCTACCGTTTTGCCGACAGCCTCTGCCTGATGCATGAGGGCAGAATCTTTGCCTCGGGACGCACCGAAGATGTTCTCACCGAAGAGAATCTGAAGACTGCCATGGGTATCCGCTGCACCATTGAGCAGGGGAGTCAATATCCCTATATCTGTCCTGTTGAAGAGCACTGTGGAGAGTAGTCCTTATCTGGTAGAAATCAAATAAAATATTTTTTAATGGATGGTGTTCATATATTTTCTGATCTGCTGTATATTGTTTGATGTTCAATTGTTAGTAAATTACTATTGGATCATTTTGTAACATCTTGTGATCTCTGACTGCCCTATGGCTTTCAGCAGCAGCCTTCGATCTGGAATTGAATATATGGATCAGAATCAAAAATTGAATATCAGCAACCGCGAGCTGGGGGTCAGAATCCCCCTCGGTGTTAAGCTGGTAGTCATTGTTTCCCTTCTTACGGTCATCTCAATGGTGACTCTCACCTATGTGTCCTCCTACTTTTTTGAAGTAGAGACCCGTAACCGTGTAAAAGACACAAATGTCTCACTGTCCCGAACTGTGGGCAAGCAGGCTGAAAAGGAGATTACACAGCTCCTTGATACGGGCAATCTGTTATTTCAGATAGCCGCAGCTTCTGGCAGTTCCGGGGATCTGGTGGATGACTTCTTCGCCAACTTCAGTTCCCTGGTCTATGTGGGAATCCCGGGGCGCCAGATGGAGTTCTCCAACAGAATATGGTTCAGGAGCAACCGGATTTTCAATGAAGAGTTTATCCTTCAGAATATTTTGAGTACACGTTCCGAGGATCTGGAGAGGGCACGGGCAGGAGAGACGGTTGTTCTAAATATCTCCCCCCTTATTCCCAATCTGAATACTCCTTTGGTAGCCCTGATAACTCCCTTTCTTCTGGGGATGGAAAGAGAGGCACTGGTGATTTTTGCGGATGTCAGCTCCTCTCTGGCAGAGAGTGTCCGAACCCAGGAGGGACTGACCACAACAATGATTGTCAACTCGGATGGTGAGATTCTGGCTCATCCCGATTACTCCAGAGTCTTCGGTGGAGAGAGCATCCGTGATCTGCCGGTGTTTGATGAGATGTACAGCAAGGGACTCTCTGAGGGACAGATCATCTATCAGGACGGAGAGAGCCTGAACAGCGTTGTGGGTTCCTACTCCATGATTCCCCTGGGTAACCTCGGTGTTATTACAACAGTTGTTGAGGAGGACGCCTTCAGCATTGTCCGGTCCATAAAGCTTTTGAACTGGTCCCTGATGGGAGCGGTTTTGTCCATCGTGATGATCGCCATCTACTTCTTTTCAAAGCGTATCTCATCCCCTCTGAAGGATCTTGCCATTGCCACGCGGCGTATCAGGAACAGAGACTATGATGTATCCATAGAACCCAGAACTCATGACGAGGTGGGGCAGCTGACCAGAAACTTTATGAGCATGGTTCCGGAACTGGAGAAGGTTGACCGTCTGCAGGAGAGAACAAGCAAGTTCGTTAATCCCCAGGTAGCCCAGATGATTGCAGACAATACCCTTCCGGATCAAGCGGAAACCAAACAGGTCACCGTCTTCTTTTCCGATATCAGAGGCTTTACCTCAATGAGTGAGGCCATGGGGAGTCCCCAGCTTGTTCTGGACAACCTCTCTTCCTACTTTCAGGCCATGGTTCCCTGTGTTCAGGAATCCGGCGGTACTGTGGATAAGTTTATCGGTGATGCGGTGATGGCTGTATGGGGCAGTATGATCGACCTTCCCAACAATGCGGAGAGTGCCGTAAACGGTGCCCTTCAGATGCGTAAGGTACTGATTGAGCTGAACAAGGAGAGGGGATCGGTAAACAGACCCTTTATACAGATCGGCTGCGGTCTGAACAGCGGACCGGCAACGGTTGGACTGATGGGCGGCGGATCGGCCAAAGAGGAGTGGGCCCATATGGGAGACACCGTCAATCTGGCCAGCCGGATTGAGACCCTGAACAAGCCCATGGGTACGGATATCCTGATATCCAGCAATACCTATGATCAGGTAAAGGGAATATTTGAAGCGGTTCCCATGAGCAGAATAAAGGTTAAGGGCAAGAAGGAAGCTCAGCAGATCTATGCCGTACTGGGACGCATGGATGATGATACCAGGCCCAGATCTCTTGGTGAACTGAGGACTCTTGTGGGAATCACAGGAGTTTATAACGATAATATGGAAGTTTCTGGTGATGAAGAAGTCAAATACGAAATCCTCCAGTAGGCGTTTATCCCGTCAGGACCTGTTTGTCATCATTTTCTTTCTGGCTCTGGCCATTGTCTGCGGCTGGTTTTTCTATGGTGAACTGAACCGCTCTCTGGATGAAACAGAGGGCGTTCCCATCGGCCGGGTAACGGCATATAAGGGGCTCAGTCAAAGACGTCCGGGTAGACAGTCTCATTGGACCAATATTGCTGTTGGAGAGATCCTCTATAAATCCGACTCAATCCAGACCGGTAACGATTCGGAGGTTTCAATTTATCTGGACGGCGCTGACGGAGAAAAGGCTGATGAGCTCAGATTCGGTCCCAACTCCTATGCCAGTCTAAATCTCTTTGATCAGGTTGTGGATATATTCTTCTCAGCAGGAAATCTGATCGCCACATCCTCCTCGGGACTTTCTGTCTCAATGGAAGGAACTGTGGTACAGGTCAATCAGAAGAGTACTGTCTCTCTTGAAAAGAAAGACGGAATGCCCACACTGATCTCCGTTCTGGAGGGGTCTGTCTCCGTGGATTCGGGCAATGATGTCCAGGAGTTCGGAATGGACTCTCTTCTCTATATCGACAGCAGCAGCGGTTCAGTTTCAGAAACACCCCTGGATGTAGTCGTCAGAAAGCCGAAAGATCAGAGCATTTTATTAAGTTTTGCAGAGTACAGGGAGGTCGAATTCGACTGGTCCCTTGCTGAAAACTGGGACTCTCCTGTACTTGAGGTTTCTGAGTCTCCCGACTTTACGGAGTTCAATACCTATAGAAGCAATCTGGTCTCCTTCAAACCCGGTGAGTGGTTCTGGAGGATCAGTGATGAGGGGAGCGGTCAGTCCGGTGAAGTCCGGTCATTTACCATAGAAAAAGAGAGCGTTCCCGTCACAGTATCTCCCTCCCCCGGGCGGATTGTTGAGTACCGCGGAGATTCTCCCAGGGTGCTGATGCAGTGGAAGGCAGCAGAGTTTACAGACAGTTACTTTTTTGAACTCTCCAGTGATGCCGATTTCAGTTCCATCAACTTTTCCAGAGAGATTCATACCAGTTCCATTATGCTGGCAGATCTGGACCCGGGTGAGTGGTGGTGGCGGGTCTCTCCGGTTTACCGGAACATAGATACCGGAATGATACCCGCCCAGGAGCCGGTTTCCTTTACACTGAAGAAACTGGAGGATTTCAAACAGACTCTTCTGCTCAGTCCTCCGGACAGAAGTATCCTCTCCTCCATGGAGCTGGAGAATGGAATCCCCTTCCGCTGGATGGCTCAGGACGGGGTGGAAAACTATCAGCTTCTGGTTGCATCAGACAGGGGCATGACCCAGCATGTTTCCCGCTGGGAGGGGAATGGAAACTGGAAGGCTCTGATGGCCGGTGCGGAATCAGGAGTCTATTTCTGGCAGGTCCAGGGAATCGCTTCGGACGGGGCACCTGTTCCCGTCTCTGATGTATACAGCTTTACGCTGCGCTCAATTGAGGATGCGCTGCGCCTTGTTCAGCCGGCAAAGGGTGAACTTATCGAGCTTCCACACTACGGCAGCCAGACCTTCCTCTGGGAGGCGGATGTTCCGGGTCTGGCTTCACTGACCCTGACAAAGCTTGACGGACAGAGTGAAAACAGCGGAATGAAAGTAGCCCAGACTGTTCTGAAGGGCGAATCCTATACGGCAGTTCTTCCCGGAGAGGGAGAGTACAGCTGGAGAGTTGAGATTAAAGATGAGGCGGGAAAGGTTCTTCTGCCTGAAATCGAATCCCGATTTACCATGGTGGATGAAGAGCTTTATCAACCGGTCCTTCTCCTTTTTCCGGGAGACGAGGCGGATGTTGAGCTTCTTGATGTACTGCAGAAGGGACTGATCCTTCAGTGGCATAATGAGGCGGAAGGAGAGTTCATCTACACCGTAGAAGTTGTAAAAGACTCGGTGGCTTCGGTCTACAGAACAGCCTCCAACCGGCTGGTTTTAAGGGATCTGACTCCCGGTGAATACTCGTGGAATGTCGATTTCAGAGACAGTGACGGCTTTGAAGCCCCTTTGAGTGAAGTCTCCTTTTTTACGGTAAATGAACTTAAGCCCCTCTCCCCGCTGCGGGTCACCTATCCCGGACGAAATGAAGAGATTGATATGACCGGTAAAAGGAGTCTTGAGCTCCTCTGGAATGCCTCGGGAGACTCGGAAGCCTACCGTCTTTCAATTGAAGACAGTGAGAGTGGAGAGATTCTATACAGTTCTGAAACCGAAGGCAGTACCTATCTGCTTCAGGATCTGAGCTCTTTGAAAGAGGGAAACTTCCTTCTGAATATACAGGGCTTCAAGAAATATCCTGACCTGCGCATTGAACAGCAGACACAGACCGAATCAGTTCCCTTCAGCCTGAAACTTAACATTCCTACCCGAACCCTGGAGATCATATCTGATGGTACGCAGTACACAAACTGACAAGAGACTCCTGCTGCTGATTCTGGTTCTTCTAATTTCCTCCGCCCTTAGTGCCCAGGAACGTATTGAGTGGCGGGCTGTGGAGGGAATTGACTTCTACAGGGTTGAGATCAGGCAGGATGATACCTTTATTGAGGAACAGATCACCTCTGAGAGCTCACTTCCCGTCATATTGCCGGAAGGAAGCTATGAGTTCAGAATCCATGCTCTGGACCCCTTCGGCGGTGTGGCTGCATCCAGTGACTGGTCTCCCCTTGAAATTGTGGAGCAGGTTTACCCCTTTGTGGCCAGGGTACATCCCTCCTGGATACTGGGAACAGAGCCTCAGGCTCTTCAGGCAAGAATCTCCGGAGCCGTGGATGGAGAGCGGGGAAAGAGCCGGTACAGGCTGGTCAGTCAGGAAGGTAATGAAGTTCCCCTGATCACTGCAGAGCTGCTTCCGGAAGAACGGATGGAAGGTTATACAGCCTTTCTGTGGGAGGGTACACCGGGTCTTTTTCCCGGGGATTGGGACTTTGTAATGACCAACCCCGACGGCAGGGAAGCCCGGGTGGAGAAGGCCCTTCTGGTACTGGAGTCAATCGAAAATGACTGGCCCCGTAATATTCAGCTCCATTGGAACGGCACCTTTCCCTATGGCGATAATCTTGAGTATCAGAAGGAGTCATTCCTGGGAGGGAGTATCGTCTTTGCCCATGAATTTCGGGGACGTAAGATCCGTCAGCGCCCGGGATTCCGGAATTTCGGCTGGAATATCGGAGTTTTTTACAATCAGGCAGAGATGGAGTCTTCCGGCACACCAGTGACCATAAACGCCGATTTCATTTCACTGAATATGGGTCTACACTATGGAACACCTTTCCGCTTTCCCGTAAATCTGATCATTCATGCCTCAGTGGGTGTGGGATACACCCGCTATACATCACCTGAAATAGACCGGGACCTTCTGATTGTCAGTGATGCGGGAGATGATTTCTATCTTAAGGATATGGACTCCTTCGACTTTGTCTTCAGAACGGGAGCCGCTCTGCGGATTGATCCCCATCCACGGTGGTTTCTTGATTTAGGATGCAGTCTCTCAGGCAGTTTTCTGCTGAACCGCAGCGCCCTTGTCTGGGGACCCTATGCGGGAGGGGGATTCCGATGGTAAAACGGTTTTTTCTGGTATTTTCTGTCCTTCTTTTTTCAGCATCATTTTGTTTCTCTCAGGATGAGGTTGTTCTCCGCTGGGTCGACCTGGATGCGGTTTACCGTGTGGAGATCAGTAAAGACGGCTATATTTTCTACAACAGTCTGCAGAATGAGAGTGAACTGACCCTTGATCTGGTTCCCGGTGAGTATGAGTACAGGATAACGGCACTTGATCCCTTCGGAGGAGAACTGAGCCGTTCTGACTGGATCACACTCAGTGTTACCAGGGCCCAGGTACCCGTATTCAGGCTTCCTGAGCCTGTCTATGTTCCCTCATTCTCTAAAATTGATTTTAATGTCTTTGTTGAACCCTCTTATCTGAACCCCGGTACCGAATTCTACCTTTTGTATAAGAACAGAAGGATCAAGGGGGAGTGGATAGAGGATGAAGCTGGAGGCGGCAGTGTTGCCTTTCACCAGGTCAGGCTGAAGGCGGGTTCCTGGGAGCTCGAAGCTGTTGATCCGTCGGAACTGACATTCTCCCAGTCTCAGGCGGTTATCGCCAAACCCATGTATATGCCCGAGGAGTCTCTCCGGGAGTCCCAGTTTGACCTGCATCTGGGCTACGCTCCCATGGCAGGATTTGCCATGGACAGTGACAGAACCGCTCTAAGCCTCTGGAATGCGGAAGCGGCCCTGCTGGTTCAGGCCGGTTCCCAGACTCCCTTTGTCCGCAGTCTTGGTCTGGAGTTTCGGGGGCACCTCGGTTTTGCGGGGGCAGACCCTCTTACAGAGAATCCGGGAATCCTCGGCGGAGCGGATATCTCCCTCTTCTTCAGAAGCCAGAAGGGCAGCCGGATAACTCCTTTTTTCCAGCTGGGAGCCGGAGTGCTCTGGTCGGACAGTGATGATTTTTTTGATTCAAAGACGGCACTCCTGCTTAAGAGCAGTGCCGGGATAGATATTAACCGCAGAAGACACTGCTACCGTATCGGCTTAACTGGAGCCTACGGTCTGACTGATGACTATGAGATGGCTATTCTTTCCCTCTTTCTGCGCTGGGGATATCAGCTCTGAATTAACTGGTCTGCTTTGAAACTAATATTTTGCGACTAATTGAGGACACAGGTGTTTAATAAACTTACAGGTACTTTCATTTTCATCATACTCATCTTCTGCAGCTGTGAAATGATTACCCGATCGGATTACTCAGACTATCTGGAACGTGTGAACGCCATTAACACCTATAAACTGACCTATCATTCAGGAAACAGTGAGATCGCCTCCGGTTCACCGCCCGTGGACAGTGAGATCTATATCAGGGACAAGGAAGCAGTGATAAAAGATCAGGGGAGTATGCAGTCGGAGCACTACAGCTTTCAGGGCTGGAGTCTGACCGAAGAGGGGAGTGTTGATTACTTCCCCGGCGATATTTTTACCTTCAGCACCTCAAATATTATACTCTGGGCAGTTTGGCAGAAGAATGAGTACACCCTCTGTTATTTCGCAGAGGGCTATGAGGGGGAACTGGAGGCCGATCAGGTTACAACCTTTGACGTTCCTCTTTCTGTGGCAGCATATCTGGATATGCAGTACTGGATCGGATGGTGTACGAGCCCTGATGGCAAAGGTCCTTTTTATATGTTCGGTGATCAAATCTATCTTACAGAGGATACCACCCTGTATGGTATATGTGGAGAACAAGCGGTTATCAGGCTACAGTACGATATCGGAGATGCCGAGGGGCAGACGCCATCCAGTCAGTGGGGGTATCCAGGAGATAAAGTAACACTTGCCGGTCAGGGGAGTTTGAAGAAGACGGGATACCAGTTTCTGGGGTGGGCTACATCTTCAGGTGCTCAAGCCATTGATTTTGAAGCTGGTGATACAGTCGAACTGGGAACTGATATAACATATGATATTACTATTCATCCCGTCTGGGAAGAACTGGTATATTCCGTGACTTACTATCAGAACACATCAGCAAGTGATGAAGTCTCTTTTACTCAGAACAGTATCCCTGCAGGGAGCCTACTGGAAGTCTTGAGCGAAGAATATTTGGGTTTTGTGAATCTCTATTACAGTATTTCAGGATGGTCTGACAGTAATGGAAATCCTGTAGATACCAAAAATCTAATCATATATGAAGATCTTGAACTCCATGCTGAATGGGATACAGCTCTCGATGGTGAGGGTAGTTCGGATAACCCTTTTCAGATTGATAGGCTGGAAGCATTCAGCTGGATTGGTGTAGCAGGAAGTCCCTATCCGGCTGATGCCTATTATTTACAGTTGCAAAACCTTGTTGCCCTTTCCGACAGCCATTATTCAGTACTGGATGATTTTACCGGGGTCTTTGATGGAGATTATCTTACTATCTCAGGGCTTGATTTTTCACTTAATACAGGATTTGGATCAACAGAAGGAGGCAGAATTGAGGGTGGTCTTTTTTCAAAAGTCTCCGGCGGAACTATAAAAAATATCCATCTGCAGGATTTTTATATAAGGATAACGGCAACAGATCTCGATACTTTCGGGCTGGTGATTGGAAAAGCCTCGAATGACGCTGTTATAAAAAATGTAAGTGCATCTGCAGGAATCCTTGTTGTTAAAAATGCCAATAAGGGCGCCGTGATCGGCGGACTGGTGGGTGAACTCTCTGACAGCCGAATATCGCATTCGTATTCAAATATGGAATTGAATACGGGGTCAGATACAAATATTGGATATGCTGGTGGTCTGGTCGGCTCACTTACAAGCAGTAAAGTTTCAGAGTCTTTCACTTCCGGCAGTGCTTACTTCTATGGAGATATTGATTCCTGGGGCGGCCTAACAGGGCGCAGCAGTTCGAATGTATCGTCTGGAAGCAAGATCATTGACTGTTATTCCACTCAAACATTTTTCCAGAATTCCGGTACCGGTAATATGGCAGGAGGGTTGGCAGGGTATAGCTACAATACAGATATTTCACACTGCTATGCCACAGGTAATATTACCTATGATAGCGGACCTGTTAACTATACCGGAGGTATTGTCGGTAACTTGTTGACTGGGGGAGAACTGACAAGCCTGATTGCTTTCAATGACTACCTTTATGGATTAACTACAGGCAGGATTTACAGTTTTCAGGTTAGTTCAGAGATTACTGCTGAAAATATCTATGCGAATAGTTCAATGAGGAATATTCAAGGCACTGTAATCAATTCAGATAATAGTGATGACAATAACGGACGTGATTTGACAAGTGATCAATTTATGAATCAGATATTTCTTGACGGTATTGGATGGGATTTCAATACCGTCTGGAAAATGGGAACCAGCCGTCCCGTCCTCCAGGGAGTAGGGGATGATAAGGGCGAGTAAATAGAATCGTCAGTTTTTTGTGCCCTGACCGGGGGCAGGTCTGCTGCCAGCTGTCACAAAAAGGTACGATAACAATGGTAATTGCCCCTAACGGGAGAAGTGTAAAATCGGAGGCTTTATATGAAAACCAGGCATTCCATACCACTAGTCCTTCTAATGATTCTGCTTCTTACAGTTTGTGAGATGCTAAGCCGCTCCGACTACGCCGATTATCTGGAACGAGTAAACAGCATCAACACCTTCTCCCTGACCTACCAATATAGCAGGTATGCAGATGTTACCGGTTCGAATCCCGTTGACTCTGTGATCTATATTGAGGGTAAGACAGCAGAGGTGAAGGATCAGGGCAGCCTTGTCTATAATCATTATACCTTCCAGGGCTGGAGTCTGACAGAAGAGGGGTCTGTCGATTACTACCCCGGTGATATCCTTACTTTCGGGGTTTCCAATATCACACTTTGGGCTGCCTGGCAGAAGAATGAGTATACCCTCAAGTATCATATTGACGGGGAATATGAGGGTGAGCTGGCGTTGGATCAGACATCAACCTTTGATAAGCCTCTGGATATTGCCGCTGACTTGAGTGTGCAATTCTGGGTTGGATGGAATACCAATCAGGATGGAAGTGGCATATTCTATATGTTTGGTGATCAAATCTATCTGACTGGTAATACCACTCTGTATGGCATAGCTGGTTCAGAACAGGTTTACAGAATACAGTATGACATCGGAGACGCAGATGGTCAGACTCCTTCCAGCCAATGGGGATATGCTGAGGATGAAGTCACACTGGCCAGTCAGGGAGACATAGCTAACCCAGGCTTTAAATTTATGGGTTGGGCCACATCTGCCGGAGCCCTTGAATACGATTTTGAAGCAGGGCAAGCTATTGCTCTGGGAGTCGACATCGGGAATGATGAGACCCTCCATCCTGTATGGGAGCTTATACCTTTCTTGACTGTTAATTATATATGTGAAGATATTACAGGAGGAGTCGCTCCTTCATCAGAGATCCTCTATGAGGGTGACAAGTTGACAGTCCCTCAAAGGGGTGTTATTCAAAAGAAATACTACAATTTTACAGGATGGGAGGATCTGTCTGGTAATTCCTATGTTCCCGGTACGGATGTTTATATTCCTGTAACAGAAGTAGGAGTTCTGGATATCTATCCACAGTGGGAACTGGCACTGAGTGGTAGTGGTTCGGAAACTTCTCCCTTTGAGATAAACAGTGCCGAGGCTCTCGGCTGGATAGGTGCGGAGGGTAGCCCATATACTCTAAATGACCACTATAAACAGGTTGATGATATTAGTTTGGAAGGTATTGAATTTACTCCTGTCGGATTCAGCAGCAATCACTATGTGGCTGATCCCTTTTCCGGAAGTTTTAATGGTGGAGATTTTACTATTTCCAGTTTGTCACGGACTGTTTCAACAGGATATCGTGCCTCAGGGGGACTGTTCTGCGATGTAACAGGGGTAGTAAAGAATGTTACCCTGACAGACTATTCTTTAATTATTGATACAGAGAACATTTATAGAATTGGGGCTGTCATCGGGCATCTGAATGGAGGGGAAGTCTCAAATGTTACCGCAGAAGGGGTGATAGAAGTCCGAGGTCTTTCTGAAAGTGCCAGAGTAGGAGGACTGGTTGGAGAAATATCCAGTCCGGGTATAATAAGGAATTCCGTATCAAAAGGCAGGATTGATGTGCTGGATAGTGTCACTGTCAATAACTTTTCCTTAGGCGGTATTCTGGGTTATTCATATAGTTCACTCAATAATGATAACAAGACTTCTGGAACATATATTATTGAGTGTACAGCTGATGTCATCATCTCAAGCGCAGCACAAAGTTCTTCAGAAATATACGCAGGAGGCCTTATCGGTCAGGGTATATTTCTTTCCTGTCAGAATAGCTGGTCTTTTGGTGATATTTTTGTTCCTGAGGGTTATGTGGGCGGTATCTGCGGAAATGCCAATAACAGTGATTTTGTCAATCTTTTTGCCATGAACAGCAGTCTAACCGGGAGAATGGGCGATACATTCAGAGTCTACAGGATTACATATTCTGGAGAGATGTATACCAACACTGTTTATGCTAATAAGGATATGCTCATTAATGATTCTCCTCTGCCGGCAAATGAAAGTTTCGGTCCGGATGGATGGGATTACACTTTTTGATACCGATATACGATAGCGCATTCCGGGAATTAAATCAGGAGCTTCAAGACCGACATTGAAAAATGTCGGCGATGATTATGGCCAATGACAGGAGGACTGTTACCGGTCAAAGTTCACCAATTTAACACCCTTTTCATATTGGAATTCGGGACCCGGACAGGCTAGTATTGGAGTGTGACCTTCAGTTTTTCATTCCTAACACTGCTGCTCTTTTTCGGCTTTGCCCAGGCCCTGACCCTGACGGGCATCCTTGCCTACCGCTTTGCCGTGAAGAAGAGGGGAGACATCCTCTTCAATATCCTCTTCTTCCTGACCCTCTATATCTATCTGACGGATCTGCTGATTCCCACAGGGCTCTATGAAGTCCTTCCATTTCTGCTGTTTACCGACTTTACTGTGCTCTTCCTGATTCCGCCGGTTCTGATGATATACATTGAAAAAATGACAGGAAGAGGACCTCAGAAATGGACAGGTATAATCCGCCTGGCCTATTTTATTCCCTTCCTTGTTATCACCGTGGCTCATATACCCCGATTCAGTCTGCCCGGTGATGAAAAAATCCTGATGTTTCAAAAGGGTATAATTCCTGCGCCCATGCTGGGGAACATCCATATGTATAATCTGGCCATCCTCTGTTTCTTCTTATCTCTTGTTTACTGTTTTATTCTGCTCTACAGATCAAAGAACAGCCTTGAAAAGGGGAAGTTCAGAAAGCTGAGGAACATACTCAGTCTCTATCTTCTTATCTTTTTCGGGGTAGTCTACTTTCTGACACAGCTGACCAACTATCCCTTCTGGGAGACCTCCTATGTCCGCCTGATAAAGGACTTCCCTGTCTTTATTATACTGATCTACAACTACATTCTGCTGCTGTCGGACAGTCAGCCCGGCGGTTCCGGAGATAAGTCCTCTCTGCAGGGTGAGAACAGTCCTGCAGGAGCCGAAGAGAAGGTGAAGCCCCAGCCCAAGTATCAGAAGTCGGGACTCCAGCCCGGTGACGACCGGAAGATCTTTGAAAAGCTGTGCCGGATCATTGAGGAGGAGAAGCTCTGGTCCGATTCCGAGATGGACCTGAGGACCCTTGCGGAGAAGACGGGTTCCACCTATCACAACCTCTCTCAGACCATCAACCAGAATACCGGTCTGAATTATCACTCATTTATCAACCGCTACCGCATAGCCGAAGCCTGCCGCTTGTTGAAGGAGTCTGACCTGAATATAATCGAGGTGGCATACGAAGCGGGATTTAATTCAAAGGGCACCTTCAACAGCGTCTTCAAAAAGGAGAAGGATTGCACTCCAAGTCAGTTCAGAAAGTTGAATCGTTCAAAATAAATCGATAAAAAAGGTCTGATCTTATCGGATAGAACGATATCGTTCTTTTTTTATCGTAATATCCCATCGTATCCCGAAGCCGGAAGAGTATTTTTCCGGTACACATATTTTCAGGAGTATTATGTATGGGACAGGGCAGAGACGAAATGTCGCTGTTGGAACACATCACTGAGTTGAGGACAAGAATTCTTGTCTCATTGGTTGCACTGGTGATCGGTGCGGGGGCGTGCCTCTATTTTTATGATCAGATCTTCTCTTTTTTCTTCGAACCTTTTTCGGTTCTTGAGGAGATCCTCGGGCAGACTCTTTTTATCAGTTATATCTATGAGGGATTTCTGATTAAGATCAAACTCTCTTTGATTGCGGGTCTGGTGATATCATCGCCGGTTCATCTCTTCAATATTCTGGCATTTGTGTTCCCCGCCCTTACAAGGAAGGAGCGCTGGATTATCGGTCTCTGCCTTGTGGTTGCGGTGGTTCTCTCATTCCTGGGATTCTTTTACGGATACTTTTACATCGTGCCTATCTCTATCCGCTTTCTTACGGGATCAGGTTTTATTCCTGAGGGTGTGGGTATGCTGCTGAACTTCGACAAGAACATCTTTTATGTTCTGCGTTTCCTTATGGGGGGAGTTCTCCTGTTTCAGCTTCCTATTGTTCTGGAAGTTCTGATGATTATGAACCTGATCAGCAGGAGAGCGCTGCTTAAGGCGAGCCGATTTGTGATTTTAGGGGCCTTTCTGATCTCTGCCCTGTTCACACCGCCGGACTTTGTCTCTCAGATTGCTATAGCGGTGCCCTTGATTGTGCTCTACTTTATCGCCCTGCTGATAGCCTTTATTTTCAGATTCGGAAAGGGAGCAGAAGAAGATGTTTAATATGGGAATGTCCGAGTTTTTTATTGTATTTGTCGTTGCCCTGCTGATTGTCAGACCCGGTGATGTACCGAAGGTAGCCAGAAGCATCGGGCGGTTTCTCGGAATGATCAAGGATTATCGGGATACATTTATGGGAGAGATCAACTCCGTAAAAATCGACGACAAGCCGGAGAAGCCGGGTTCAGAGAAGGTCAAGAAAGCTGAGACATCTGAGGGTGACGGCAAAAAAGAAGGTAATAATGAGGAGAAGACCGAAAAGGTCTGAAATCCGATTTAATTAATGCCCGAAAAGGGCTGGAAACAAATTTCAGGAGGATTCCAATTATGATTGGTACTACAGAAATCGTTGTCATTGCGGCAACTGGCATGGTCCTTTTCGGAGCGTCAGCGCTTCCGAAGTTCGCCCGTTCCATCGGTCAGGCAAAAAAAGAGCTTGAGAAGGGAATGAAAGAGGGATACGACGTCGAGGACGACAGTGCAGAAGTCGAAGATTCAAAGTCTGCGAAAAAAAGCAAATCTAAAAAATAAGAGCTAACTGATTCAACTAACAATTTAATATCTCACTTCCGTGTTCAACTTTTTTCAGGAAAAAACCTGAAAGAGCTGTCCCGGGTGAGGTGTGTATAAAACTATAGGGAGAGAACTATGGCAGATAATATTTCAAGAAGAAAGTTCCTGAAGGGAGCAGCCGGTACGGTTGGTGCCGTTGCCCTGGGAACACTGGCTACAGGATGTAAGCCCAGAACAGGTAAGGGACTTTATACCCCCGGTACATACAGTGCCACAGCAACGGGAGTCGGTGAAGTAACAGCAACACTGACATTTTCAGAGGACAAGATCACCGATGTTGTTCTGGATGTATCTCATGAGTCCAAGGGAATCGGTACCGTTATTGGTGATGACCTGGCAAAGGCCATCATGAAGGCTCAGTCTGCCGAAGTTGACGGAGTCAGCGGTGCTACAATGACATCCAATGCCGTAAAGACTGCGGTAGACAACTGTATCGCTCAGGCTAAGGGACAGACTGTTGTTTCAACAGTTTCCGGAGCTACTGAGGCTGCCGGTGAAGACTGGCTGGGTGAAGAACCCCAGATCAGCAAGATCGATGAAGTTAAGGAAGTTGATGTTGTTGTCGTAGGTGCAGGTCTTGCCGGTATCTGTACTGCCAGATCCGCTGCCGAAGAAGGCGCCAAGGTCGCATTGATTGAAAAATCAGCTACCATGAATGTCCGCTCCGGTGAATATGCGCTTCTGAACGGTTCCCTCAATAAAAGATGGGGACGTGAAAACATTGTGGATACTAATACTGTTGTTGACCGCCTTGTAAAAGAGACCACCTACAGAACAAAACGCCCCATCTACAGCAAATGGGCCGAACATGGTCATGAGGCTATGGACTGGTTCCTGGGTGCTTACCCTGAACTGACCATCTGTGACTCCACAAGAGAAAAGGTTACACAGGAGCAGTATGATAAGGGTATTCTTGTTCCCCTTTCATGGCCTCTTCCTGAGAACTACAACTACAAGGAAGAGGACTTCCCCACATTCCCCTCATCCATGGAGTTCCGTTCCAGCAGACGTGACCAGCAGGGATTTATCGCTGAAGCCCAGCTGAAGGATGCCATTAAAAATGGTACAGAAGTATTTTATGGATGTTTCGGTAAGAAGCTTCTGAAAGACGACTCCGGAAGAATTACCGGTATTGTTGTTGAAAGAGCCGAAGACGGCAAGTACATTCAGTTCAATGCCAAGATGGGTGTTGTTCTGGCTACCGGTGACAACAGTGCCGATGACAAAATCATGAATCACTTCACCCCAGAGGTTATGGACAAGAAGATCGCCAGAATGGCAACAATGGGAATCCTCGGTGTGGACGTTAAGGGTGATCCCATCAGTACCGGTGACGGCCTGAGAATGGGTGCCTGGGCAGGTGCCAAGGTTCAGGACTTCCATGCTCCCATGACCCACCATATGGGCGGCGGTGAACCCGGCCAGCAGGTCGGAATCACTCCCTTCCTCCAGATCAACAAGCATGGTGAGCGCTTTATGAACGAGTGTATTCCCGGTCAGCAGCTGGAAAACCAGATTGAACTGCAGCCCGAGCATACTTCTTTCCAGATCTACGATTCAAACTGGGGAAATCAGATTCCCTTTATGCCCGCAAACCACGGTGGTCTGTGCTACATCATCCCCGAAGATGAAGATATGTCCCACCCAAATGCTAAAGACCGTCAGTACACCAAGGTCTCAGATATGGAGAAAGAGGGATTCTACAAGGTCAAGGCCGACACCATTGAAGAGCTTCTTAAGAAGCTCGGGTTTGAAGGTGAGTCAATGAAGAAGGCCCTGGCTTCCATCGAACGCTACAACGAACTGGCCCGCAAGGGTGTAGACGAGGACTTCGGTAAGTCCGGCAAGAGAATGTTCCCCCTCGAAAAGGGACCCTTCTACGCTAACCAGTGGGGAACAACAGTTCTTCTGGTATGTCTGGGTGGTCTTGAGAGTGACGAAGAGTGCCGCACTTACTCCGCCAGCGTTCCCGAGAGCCCCAAAAGAGACATTATTCCCGGTCTCTACGTTACAGGAAACGTACAGGGTAACCGCTACGCCGTTGAGTACCCCATCTGTATGCGCGGTGTAAGCCACTCAATGTGTGTTTACTACGGATACGTTGCCGGTAAAAACGTTGTTAAAGGAATCTAGTTCACCATAACAGAATCCTGTTTATAGATATTTTGCCGTAAGTCCGGTCGCCTTCCTGGCCGGGCTTGCGGCTCTTTTTTTGCTCTAATTAATATGAACGTCTTTTCTGTTATGGTCAGAGGGTGGGGCCTGTTACTATAATCTGTACTATGGTCAAAAGATGCAGCAAATGCAGCCGCATGATAAAGGGTGAGGGTTTTACCTTTCCAAACTATACGGGCATCCTCTGCCGGGATTGCTATGAGAGTACCTTTGTGTGTTCGGTCTGCGGTAAACAAAGCGACAGGATCATACTCAAATCAAGCGGTTACTCGGTCTGCAGAGACTGTGAACAGCGGGCGAGTCTGGTCTGCCGGAGCTGCGGCACACCGGTGGACTCTGATAATCTGGATGAAGACGATATTCCTGTCTGTTCTCACTGTAAAGGAAAGGGCATTATTTCTTCTCAGGACCTCTACAATGTGGTCAGCATTGTCTACCGCTTTATGGAGAAGCACTTTGAATATGATTTCAGATCAATTCCCTTAAGGATGGCTACCCCCGAAGAGATGAAGATTCACCGGGATGACTCCCTGGGATTTGCAGAGCACTCGGGTCATTCAGGTAAAGATGAAATTGCCGTGATCAGGTATACACCGAAGGAGAAGGCCAGATACTTTCTTGTCCATGAGCTGACCCACTGCTGGCAGTTCAGCCGCCGTCTGATAGCCGATAATAACAATAAGCTGGTAGAGGGCTTTGCGGTATGGATGGAGACTTTCTATGCCGCCAGCATTGATGATTCTGATCATATCAGGAGCTGTTTACGGAATCCTGACTCAGTCTATGGAGGGGGTTACCGTGTATATTATGATCTGGAGAGAAAGCTTGGAGCAGATTTTGTGCTGTCCAATGCAGAAAAGTTTCACAGGTCCGAGCAGCTGATCAATCTCACCCAAAGCTGAGCCTGCATTACAGACTCAGCTTAATACGGCTTCAGAGAACAGATTCATAAATTTCGGCTGACTTTTTCCAGTTCACTACCTTAAAGAAATTCTCGATGTATTCGGGTCTTCTGTTCTGATACTTCAGATAGTAGGCATGTTCCCATACATCAAGACCCAGAAGGGGTGTAAGTCCCTGTGACAGGGGATTGTCCTGGTTGGCTGTACTGATGACAGAAAGAGTTCCCTTTGCATCACTTACAAGCCAGGCCCAGCCGCTTCCGAATCTCGCCGCTGCTGCGGCGGAGAAGGCGGAAACAAAATCATCATAGGATCCGAAGCTGCTGTTTATGGCCTCAATAAGCCTGCCTTCAGGTTTTCCTCCACCCGAAGGAGAGAGAAACTCCCAGAACAGAGAGTGGTTGTAATGGCCCCCTCCATTGTTTCTGACGGCAGTTTTTATTTTTTCCGGAAGGCTGTCTACCCCCCTGATCAGTTCTTCTATCTCTTTACCTTCAAAACCGCTGCCCTCAAGGGCGGCATTCAGTTTGGATGTATATCCTGTATGGTGCTTGTCATGATGAACTTCCATTGTCATCCTGTCGATATATGGTTCCAATGCGTCATAGGCATAGGGCAGATCCGGTGTTGTATAACTCATTTGATACTCCTTGAAGTTTATATATTACCAATATAGTAAGGTATGTGGCTAAAAAGAAAGGAAAAACTAAAATAATTATTTATAATTAATACAATGAAAGTACTAATTATTAGTTTTTTGTCATTTCTTATTGTTATCACTCTTCCAGGTGAAGATTTTTCCCTGACCACCGTTGCCGAGGGACTCAACTTTCCATGGTCCCTGGCTTTTCTGCCGGGAGATGAAGGCATGCTGATAACAGAACGGCCCGGAAATCTTCTTCTCTTTAAGAATGGCAGCAAGTCAGAGGTTTCCGGCCTGCCGGAAATCTCTGCCCCCGGACAGGGCGGGCTCCTGGATGTGATCATCGACAGAGATTTCAGTGAGAACAGGCTGATCTATTTTACCTTCAGCGAGTCCGGGCGCGGCGGTTACGGCACTGCCGTGGCCCGGGCTGAGCTGAGGGGAGCAGAGTTGAGAAATCTGGAGATTATCTTTCGTGCTGAGCCGAAGAGTCCCGGAGGCCTCCACTTCGGATCACGACTTGTAATGGATCAGAATCGGACCCTCTATGTGAGCCTTGGAGAGAGGGGAGGGATGGAGAATGCCCAGAATCTGAATCACCACGGCGGATCTGTTGTCAGAATCAATCCCGACGGATCTGTTCCTTCTGACAATCCCTTTACCAGCCGCAGTGGTGGACTGCCGGAGATCTTCAGCTATGGCCACAGAAATCCACAGGGCATGGCCCTGCATCCTGAAACCGGAGAGCTATGGCTTCATGAGCACGGCCCCAGGGGGGGAGATGAGGTCAATATCATCAGAAAGGGGGGCAACTACGGTTGGCCCCTGGTTACCTACGGTATGAACTACAACGGCACAGTCATATCTGAGAGTACCTCGGCTCCGGGGATTGAAGAGCCTGTGGTCTACTGGGTTCCCTCCATCGCACCCTCGGGGATGGCCTTCTATCAGGGAGATCTCTATGTGGGGGCCCTGGCGGGCAGGCAGCTGAGGAGGCTTGTGCTGAATGGGAACAGAGTGGTGAGTCAGGACGTTCTATTGAAGGATGAAGTCGGCAGAATCAGGGATGTCAGGACAGGGCCGGATGGAGCTCTCTATATTCTGACCGATGACAGAAGGGGAGTCCTCTACAGACTTGCCCCCTGAAATTCTTCACACGCCCATGCTGCAGAACTTCAGGGCTCCTCTGACGGTTCCTCTCCCCTCCAGGAGTAAAGGTGATCGGATATGATACCCAGGGATTTCAGGATTCTGGCTGATATCTGGCAGAGAAGGTCATCAATCGACTCAGGTTTATGGTAGAAGGATGGGATGGGAGGCAGTATAGTGGCTCCCGCATCAGAGAGGTTCAGCATATTGGTTAAATGAATCCTGTTTAGGGGCGCTTCCCTGGGAACCAGTATAAGAGGACGTTTTTCTTTCAGAGTCACATCCGCCGCTCTCTCTATCAGGTTCCGGGATATGCCTGCTGCAATGCCCCCCAGGGTTCCCATGGAACAGGGAGCAACAATCATTCCGTCGCTTTCCGAGGAACCGCTTGCCAGTTTCGAGGCCATATTTTTCCACTCTTCCTGGCAGATTGATCCGGGCTGATTCTTAAGCCACTCTTTCCAGGTAATTCCTGTTTCATGGTGTGAGACCTGTTCGGCCCATTCAGATATAATAAGGCTTATTTCTACTCCTGCAGCCTGCAGATCCAGAAGGATCTGTCTGCTGATAAGGGTACCCGATGCTCCGGTAACCCCGAGGATGATTTTTCTCTGTTTATTGCTCATGGTCTGAATTGTAATAGGATAATTGAAGAACTGAAAGAGGGATTCTCTATTTGAGCATAATTATTAAATACAAAAATGTATGAAAAAAGGGTGTCTCCAAACTCACACAGAGAGAGGAAAACACCCTTTTTCTACTTCCACCAGATTGCTTTTTTCCGGGGATTACCGAAGGACTCAAAGGAGTCTCCTGACTCTTTCAAAACCTGTTTGAACTCATCTATTGTAAAGTCATAGCCGTCTTTATTTGCTTCCTCTACAAAGAGTTCCATGTTGTCCATGACATCAAACTTCAGCTTGAGATCCTTATCCTCGCCCCCGGCAATCAGAAATTCCTCTACATTTTTTGTCGACATAAATCCTCTCCTGATTTTTCTCTATATAAAAATGGTAGAGAGAATCTCTGTTTACTGTCAATCGCAGTAGAGCTCTGCCGGATATCGCGTTTTAAGCATCTCCTCTCAGTCTCTGGTTTTAAAACGGTCAATTTCTCTTTTAAGATGCTCACTGTTTTCAGCAAGAGCCTCGGAAAGCCCTTTAACCATATCCATTGCGGCAACTATTTCACCGGAACCGGATACGGCTTCCTGTATACCCTGAAAGACAGTTCTGGAAACGTCACCCACACGGTTCATCTCATGCTTCAGATTTCCGGTGCTGGTGATCATAACATCGGAGCTCTCCCTGATGGAGGCAGTCATCTCATTGAGTTTCCCGCTGGTACTCATAAGCTGCTGGCTACCGCAGACCAGTTCATTGGTGTTGTTGGCAATCAGGTTCAGGGAGTCCACAAAATCGTTAACAGAGCTGTTTACTTCATTGAAGATTCCGGCGGTGACCAGAGTGTTCTGTACGGTTTCCTCCACTCCCTGACGGATTTCATGGACAGAACTGTCTATTGTCTTTACAGAGTCGGATGAGATCTCCGCAAGCTTTCTGATCTCCTCCGCCACTACGGCGAAGCCCCTTCCCGCATCTCCTGCGTGGGCTGCTTCAATGGCGGCATTCATTGAGAGAAGGTTGGTCTGTGAGGCGATGTCCTTGATGATGTTGGTCATCTCTTCTATGGATTTCAAACGGGACACAACATTGCGGTTGAACTCTTCCTTCATATTTTCAAGCTGAGAGCTTCCTCTGCGGGATGCATCGGTCAGCTCTCCGGCCATATCCTTCTTCTCTCTGCTGATCCGGGCGACCTGTTCCAGAGATTTCATCATCTGATCAAGGGCAGCGGAAGTTTGCTCAACAATAGCTGCCTGCTCCTCCCGGATTCTGCTGAATTCGAAAATTGTATCATCGATATTGGAGACCGAGTTTCTGGAAGTACTGATGCTGCCGTCCAGTTTGAGAATCTGGTTCTCAATGGAGTGGAGGGTGGCGCTGATCTGGTTAATAGCCGCAGCGGTCTCCTCGGTGTTTACCATCAGCTGATCCTTTGTCTCCAGGGTGGAGTCGGCGCTCTTTTTGATCCGGCCGATCATGGTGTTCATCATTTCAAGAAAGGTATTGAAGTTTCTGGCCAGTCTGGAAAGTTCATCATTTTTGACAACGGGAATGGTCCTGGTCAGGTCCCCGTCACCGCCGGCAATATCCTCCAGTGAGTTGGAAACAGCACCGATTCGGCCGGCAATAAGATGGGATATAATGTAGACCAGAGAGATATTGATTGCCAGTGCGGACAGTATGAATATCAGGAGTCTTCTTACCAGACCCTTCAGGGGTTCAAAAATATAGGACTCATCGATGATTGTTGCAGCCAGCCATGAGAGTGATGGAATAAAATCATAGAAGATAATTCTGTTCTCACCCTGAAAACTGTGCTCAATATTTCCTGTTCTGGTAGAGAGTATGGAACGGAGAAAGTACTCACCGTCACCATCGGCAAGATCCATAAAGCTGACCTCTGCCAGTTCCCCTGTATTATCAGCCACAACTGTTCCGTACCGGTCGGCAAGTACCGTAAAGGTTCCCTCAAGGCGGTTAAGTTCCAGATGGGAGTGAAGGTCCGACAGAACAATGTCCGTCGCCAGTACACCCAGCAGCTCATCATCCTCAGAAAAGAGGGGAGATGCTATGGTCAGACACTGGTCACCGGTGTTTTCATCTATATAGGTACTGGTAATAACCGTTTTTCCCTCACCTACGGCATCGGTGTACCATAGCCGTTCCCGGGGATCATATCCAGCGGGAGGAATCCATTCGGAACCGTCAATAAAACTGCCGTCAATGAAGCCGATATAGAAGGTCTCCACCCCGTAACTGATCATATTTCCTCTGAGATAGGAGTTCCGGACAGAACCTTCCTCGATGACCAGTTCCATAGTGCTTCCTCGTTCCAGAACCGACTTCCTGGAGTCAAATGCAGCCGTTCTCAGGCTTACCCAGTCATTGACCGAGTCCGCCATAACCCAGGTATTGAAATTAAGAGTCTTGTATATGCCGTCGTAGAGATCGGCTTTTTCACGCCTGTACATTGTTATACTGAAAGCCAATATAACTATGATAGTAGCAACTGTAAATTTCGCAGCCAGACTGTGTTTCATGCTGAAATATTTTTCTTTCATATCCATCCCTTTCGCCCCGGTAATAGACTTTCTACAGAGCAAGAGTGAACATATAATAAATGAGCATGAATCTGAGCAGCAGGAGCTCTGTTGATATACTGGAGTTTATGTGAAGCTTTACAGTTCATTGTTGATCCCGGTCTCTTGTGAGGGGCGAAACGGGATCTTGAAACTGCCGAGAAAAGGGGCAATAATAACTTTATTAGAATCAATTCCGTTGATTTTTTGAAATTGACCGGATCAGTTAAAAACAAATAAGGAGGGAACTATGATCGGGACCACAGAAATTGTTGTCATTGCCGTTACGGGAGTCGTACTCTTCGGAGCCACCGCTCTGCCCAAGTTTGCCCGCTCCATCGGACAGGCAAAAAAGGAGCTCGAGAAGGGGCTGAAGGAAGGTGCTGATTCCGAAGAGGCTGAAGAACCTGAAGAACCTGTAAAAAATAAAAAGAAGAAGGAATCCTGATTTCCTCCGGAAGCCGGATGCCCGAAAATGCCTTATACCTCTGTCTGAACAGGACAGGGAGGCCGTATGTATAATGAATTTGATCCCTGCACCAACCGTCTGTACACTGCTCTGAATGAGCTTGTTTATGAAAAGTCTCTCGATAAGATCTCTGTAAGCCAGATCGTTTCTCAGGCTGGTGTCAGCCGCTCCACCTTCTACCGGAATTTCTACGACAAGTACGCTCTGATGAACAGCTACTACGACAGGGTCCTTGAAGATTCTCTCTACCGCTTTCACTCGGGTACTGCCTGGAACGAGGCGGTCTCATCCATCTATAAAGAGATTCGGGGTAATCTGAGGTTCTATCAGAACGCTCTCTCTTCCCGCGATATGAACTGTTTGAAAAATCATATCAGAGATATCAGTCTGAACTTTTTCTTTACCATTTTACGAGACAATCAGATAGATCTGAATGACTGGACAAACGTTAAGATCATGCAGGCCTCCATTCTGGGAAATCTGGAGATAATGGATCTCTGGATACGGGAGGGCATGACCGAACCCATTCCGGATATGGTAGCTCTAATGGATGAAAATCTTCCCCGCCGCTTTGAACACTGCTTTCAAAATTCCTGAGACATTCTGCACATAATGTTTCTTGACGTTGGATAATCTTTTATCGATAATTTTTCTATTATTTATTTGCGAGGAAGATAAAATGATATCCAGACGATCCTTTTTAAAGATTGCCGCTGCCGGTGCCGCAGGAGTTGCTGCATCGAGTGTTCTTACAGGATGCTCATCAAAGAGCAGCGGAGTAAAGTTCGATAAGACTACCGATGTAATCGTTGTGGGAGCAGGAGGAGCTGGACTGGCCGCCGCTGCACAGGCCGCAGCGGACGGAGCCAAAGTACTTGTTCTGGAAAAGGCCGGGATTGCCGGAGGAACGACCAACTACTCAGGCGGTGTCATGCAGGCCGCTGGTACATCGGTTCAGAAAGAACTGACTCCCTTTAAGAACGATACACCCGAAAATCACTACAAACTCTGGTCTGCCTCGGGAGAGGGATATATCGATGAGGAGCTGGTAAAGGATATGGCCTATGGTGCTCCCGAACATATTGAATGGCTGACCGGTATGGGGATGAAGTGGACCCGTGTTTACGGTCACTGCCATGTTCCCTATATTGATGATGCCCTCTATGCAGACAGAATCCATGTCTATGAGGGCGGCGGTGGAGAAGGGGGCGGAGTTATCCTGACCCAGACCCTCCTTAAGGCTGCAGAATCCAATGGCGCCGTTGTAGAGTACAACAGCGAGGCTTTTGAACTGGTTCTCGGTGAGAATGGTGAGGTACAGGGGCTGATAGTAAAACAGGATGGAAAAGAAGTTGCCGTAAAAGCCTCCAAGGGTGTTATTCTCGCTGCCGGAAGCATCGACCAGAACAAGGAGATGGCCAGAGAGCTGAGCCCTCAGCAGTACTGGGATTTGGATACCCAGATCTGTCTCTGTGCCAAGACCGATACGGGGGACGGTATCCGTATGGCCAATGCCGCCGGTGCCGCCATCGGAGGATTCGGAGGAACCATCGACTTCTGCGGAAAGACAGGTGCCGCCACGGACAACGCCTTTCCCATGTTCCCTCACTTTATTGTAAACAAAAAGGGACAGCGCTTTGTCTGTGAGGACGCCACCTACGCCTACCATTACAGAGCAATCTTCCAGCAGGTGACACAGCTTCAGGGACCGACCTGGATGGTATTTGCAGACTCCAGTCTGAAGGACAAGTTTACCCGCTGGACCCCCGATTCTCTGAAAAAGGACATCAGCGAGGGCACAGTAATTGAGGCCTCTACCATTGAAGAGCTTGCCGGGAAGATCGGAGCCGATAAGGATATTCTTTCGGCAACCCTGAAGCGGTGGAATGAGACTTCCGCCAAAGGCTCAGACCCCGACTTTGACAGAAACACCGGTATTGCCCCCTTAAGCGGCAAGTTCTACGCCTATAAGAATGTCTCCTTCAACCTGGGAGCCATCGGTGGTGTCCTTATCAACAAGGATGCCCAGGCCCTGACTCCCTCAGGAGAGGTTCTTCCCCGTCTCTATGCAGCCGGTCTGAATGCCGGACGCTGGATCGGTCCTTACTACCCCGGTTCGGGTACGGCCATTATCGGTCTTATCCACTGGGGAAGGAAGGCCGGAGCCCATGCGGCGGCTCTGAAGAATATCTGATATGAGTTTTCTCCCTGCCCGGCAGCCGGGCAGGGGACTTCAGTTATCCCTATGCATTTCACAGAAGATTTTAAAGTTGGCCAGGAACAGCTCAGTGAGTGCAGGATCGAAGTGGATACCCTTCTGGGCTTCAATCAGCTCATAGGCCTTGTCTCTGGTAAAGGGTTTCTTGTAGGGACGTTCTGAAAGGAGTGCATCGAAGACATCCACAATACTGACGATTCTTCCGTAGAGGGGGATATCCTCTCCCTTCAGTCCCGCAGGATAACCGCTGCCGTCCCATCTTTCATGATGGCTCTGAGCTATCACTCCGCCCTCTCTTAAAAAACGGCTCCGGCTGGATTTCAGCAATTCAAAGCCAATACTTGTATGAAGCTTCATCTGAGCATACTCTTCATCACTCAGTCTGGCCGGTTTCAGCAGTATGGCATCGGGGACTCCTATCTTCCCGATATCATGGAGAGGGGCTGCATGAAGAAGGACATCCTGTTCTTCGGCAGGAAGGTTCAGCAGTTTTCCAACATGCTGAGAATAAAGACCGATCCGCTTGAGGTGGTTCCCTGTATTCTCATCTCTGATGTCCGAAATCCGGCTCAGCAGAAAGAGGGCCTCCCTCTCCTGCGCCTCTGCGGCTTCCCTGGCTTCCTGCTCCTCCCGTCTCTTCTCTTCCAGCTCTACATTGCTCTGCTGAAGGGCTTCCAGCATGGAGTTGAACCTCTCAGCCAGGAGGCCTGTTTCATCATTGGGAATCCTCTCCACACGTCTGGACAGGTCCAGGTTTTCTGTTATATCAAGGGCCGCTGCGGATAGATCTTCCACATGACGGATAATCGGTTTCACAGACTGGGGTGTCAGAATCAGAACTGCGGCAATGGCAATCAGCAGAATAATAAGGCTGTTTTTCTGAATATTCCTGATTTCGGAAAAGAAGGTCTCGCTCATATCGCTGAAGAGGATGTACCAGTCCAGGGGAGTATATTCGAACAGAATCCCCACCCGTTCCTCTCCATCAGAGGAAAAGCTGGTCCACCCCGGATTAAAACCGGCGGCGGTCATATCAAGGTTAGAGGAGACTTCACTTCCAGATGACTCAAGAGTCAGCTCAAGAATGAGATTCTTCTCAGAATCAAAGAAGTAGATGCTCTCAGACCTTTCTCTCAACAGGGAGCGGGAGAAGGATAGGATCGACTCCTCCACTATGCCCTTGAGCTCCTCATTCTCTTCCAGTCCCAGAGTCCTGATGGTCTCCCATTCGCTGTAGGCAAAGTCTCTTAATTCTTCGGATTTGTAGGCCAGATGCCTGTTGGCCAGAAGGGTCATGGCGGACCTTGCCTCAAGAACACTGAACAGACTTGTCAGAATTATAATAATGACTATGAGAGGAAGAAGCATTAGAATTAGAGAGTAGCGTATACCAAGGAATCCTTTCACGGATTAAATTGTACTATAATTTTAGATGTTTTGATAATCATAATCAAAATTACAGGGGAGTATCCTATTTGCATCTTGATAAAACGTTCCGCATGATTCTTGTCTATAATATTATCCTACTCGCCGCGGGAACCTCAATTACCTATGCCGGACTGAGAGTGTATCAGAACAGAATCCAGGATGCCTCCCTCAGAGAGAATCGCTATATAACCACCGAGTGGCACCTCCTTCAGATTATGAAAAGTCAGGCTGAAGAGGAGCTTGAAAGTAAAAACCGTGAAATCAAACATCTGAGAGAGCAGTATGAAACACTGAAGAGGCAGGCCTTCGGCAGTGAAGCTCTCAGGGAGATTGAAGAGCGAATAAGAACTGCAGAACAGGAGAGGGATAACATTCTCGATCAGATGACCCTCGATATTCCCCTTGAATCGGCAGAGGCTGCAGTTGCATCGGGAGAAGAAGCCACACCTGTTCTGGTAAGGCGCCTCTCCCTCTCGGATAATTTCAACCGTCAGGAACTTATCGCCCTGAAGAAGAGTGAGCAGGAAGCCCGTATCGAGAATGAACAGCTCCGGGATCAGATATCCATTCTAGTGGCTGACAATATTACCCTGGAAGAGATCCTGAAAGCAGACACAAGCCGCTTTGAGCGGGAGGTCTATCTGAAAAACAGAGAACAGGCCGCCCTGACTGCCGAGCTTTCAGGCCTTCGTGAATTGGTGGAAAATAGATATACTGCCCTTGAGGGCAGCGATGTGATGGATATCAAACTTCTTACCAGATACGAATTAGTGGGTGTCATCCTGAGCCTCCCTGAAATCAGGGAACAGTATCCCAGCCTGGGAACCGACCTCTCGGAGTATGTGGAAACCGTAAGGGGTATTGAGCACTCCAAGGGGGCCCAGGAGGCTTATGGAGAGGTGCTGGGGGTGATGGAGCAGTTTACTCAGGACTGAGTTATGGTACAGCAACTGTTATTTCAATTTCATCTGAAGATATTGACATATAATAGTTATTAGCCTGTGCTTTTGATGTGATATAATATCTATAAGTCCCGTTTCCTAATCCCGAATCTACATAGTTTCTTTCACTATTACTTACTGATATTTCTGTTTTCACATTGCTTTCGTTGGTTCGAGTGATTATAAAACTACTGATCATATCCTCCTGGTCTGCACTATCGTCTATAGTCCATTCAATCACTATACTATCAACAGTCACAACATCTTCACCTATTCCAGGCTGAACAATAGCTGGTGACGGAGGTCTTATGATCAGCTCCTTTCTTACAGACCTGTTCAAACTGTCCTTAAGGATAATATCAACTTTTCCTACAGAAGCTGCCGGGATGAAACTGTTTCCTGAGAAGGTGCCTATATCATTCCAGGGATCCAAATAGTACAGATCATTATCGGCTACTGAGTAGTAATAGGGAGGAGTGCCGCCGCTGGGAGTCAATTCAATTGGTTCGTATTGAAGGGCTCTAGTTTTTTCAATATCCAGGGTTAATGCATCAGTAGTATCTGTATTTGAAGTCGTCAGCTTAAACTCGCCCAGAACCGAAAACTGCTGGCATCCGGAAGCCATTAAAATTATTAAAACTGTTAAATATAATATCTTTTTCATTTTTACAACTCGAAACTGATAGAAACCGAAGGTTCTATACTTGAAATAATCAGATCCGCCTCGAATATGGTTTTGTATCCGACGCTGAGATCTATAAAGAAATTCAGAATCTTGGCAACTCTGAAATCCACACCCGCTTCAAAGTAGGGACATGTCTGAATGAGTACGTTGCTGTCTTTAACCAGAAAGAGAGGAGCTATTCCTCCCTCTGTGTATAGGGCGATAAACTGTGCTGCACCGGTTCTGAGACCCCATGTAAACCGTCCTCCCACGGTACTCAGGTAGAGGGGGCCTCCCTCGGTAAAATCTCCGTTAAACCCGTAACCTCCCCAGGCGGTCAGAGAGAGTCCGAAGACCTGTTTCTGTCTGAGCCACATAAAGGAGAGGCTGGCTCTGGCATTGAGTCCCCATGTGACGTAGTCGGAAAACTCCCAGAGGTAGACCTGGGCTCCCGGAGCCACGGAGGCTTCGATACCGAAGCTGTTCTTCTGGCTCATATATCCCCTTGAGGAAACATAGGGTTTTGACTCCTCCAGGTCAATCACATCCTTAATGGTTGCGGCCCTCTCTTCTGTTTCTGTCTCCTCACGTTCGGCATCTTCCATCATTGACCGGACAGATTCACTGATGGTTTTTCTGAATGTACTGTCTATGGCTGAGTCTATGGTTGTCGAGGCCAGTGTTTTTCTGCCGTCCATCAGTTCAAGATCAATATGAGCGATGTTGTCTTCAAACAGGTAGTTGATATTAAGGGTGTAGTCAGTATCTTTCTTGATCTTGGAACTGGAGAGTTCGTATTTTAAAAGCTCCACGGAAATGGATAGATATAAGAATTCCTCTAACTCCATCTGTACGTCCGAATTTTTGGAATCAAACTGATGGAATACTGTTTCAGAGGCAGACAGCGTCTGTGTGTTCAGGATAAGAAAGATGAATGTAATTGACGATAATAACGCTGAATATTTAATGATCTTACAGTTATTTTTAAAAATATTCACTCTTAGGTAAAGTATATATCAATTGGCTGAATTAATAATGGTAACCTGTTCGAAAAATTGTGAATTAATTTTGTAAAAACCTATAAAAATCCCGAAAACAGATCTTTAAGAGCTTATGCCCCGCAGATAGCCGAGTATGGTTTGTTCGTAAAATGCGGGAAAATCCAGTTTAAAGTGCTCCAGTCCCTGCTCCTTCAGGATTTTCATCTGCCAGTCGGAGTAGTGGGTCATTGGCCTCAGTCCTGCTGCCAGGGACTGGTGAACCAGAAAGAAGTCCATCAGCTGCTGCTCGGTAAAATCAGGAAGAATCTGACTGAGAATTGGAAGAGCTCTGGAGATCAGTTCATTCATCTTCACCTTGGTCTGCAGGTAAATCTCTTCAGAACTGTTCTTCTCCAGTGTGGGGGCCAGAAGAGGGGAGAGCTCCAGAAACCGCTTCTGCCGGCAGAGGACTTCGGTCCAGAGCTGAACAAAGTCCTCAAGGGGCATGGGGCCCGTGAACTCCTTTGTAAGGTCATCCAGCCAGGTTTCGGCATCTCCAGTAAAAATGGCCAGGAAGATCTCCTCTCTGGTCTTGAAATAGCGGTAGAGATTGGACCTGGTAAATCCGGCTTCCGAGGCAATCATCTGCATGGTTACCTTCTCAAAGCTCTCTCTGCGGAAAACCTCTGCCGCCGCTTCCTGTATCTCTTTTATACGGAACTCCACCTGTTCGGAGCTCCGTGCTCTCTTCCAGCTCATGGAGATATTACGCCATAGACATGGCAATTCTGTCAAACATCCTGTCGCTGAGAATCTTCCGCATAAAGAGGGCAATTCCCGACATATAGCCTGCGGAGTAGCGGGTTTTCGGCCTGCGGGCTTTTACCGCTTTCAGGATGATGCGTGAGATTACTGAAGGAGGGCTGACCTTACCGCTCTCATACATACGGGCCATGGTGTCTGCAACCATCTCAGCCTGTTTGCTGTAGGCTCCGTCTGAGGAGGTCTTTTTAAGGTTCTTTGCAGAGATGGCGCCCCACTCTGTGGCAATCCCGCCGGGTTCAATGATGATGACATCCACACCAAAGGGGGCTGCTTCAAGACGCATACAGTCAGACAGTCCCTCCAGGGCGTGTTTTGTGGCGTGATACCAGCCGCCGAAGGGGGTATAGATCTTGCCTCCGATTGAGGAAATATTGATAATCTTTCCATATCCCTTCTCCCGCATTCCAGGAAGAACCAGCTGGGTAAGACGGGCCAGGCCGAAGATGTTTACTTCAAACTGCCGCCGTGCCTCTTCCATGGGGACATCTTCTATAGAACCGTAGGAGCCGTAGCCTGCATTGTTTACAAGGATATCCACACTCCCTTTCTCTTTCAAAATAAGGTCGATCCCTCCTGTCATGGAGTTTTCATCGGTTACATCCATGGCGACAAGTCTGGCACCCGCCTGCTCAAGATCCTTCATCATCTCTATTCTTCGGGCGGCGGCATAGACTGTCACCCCCTCCTTCAGCAGGCTTTCTACTGTGGACTTTCCGATTCCCGATGAGGCCCCTGTTACAAGAGCCGTTTTTCCCTTTATATCTGTCATTTTAAATTACCTCCAGATGTTCTAGGAGACACAGTGTCTCTTAATAGTTAAAAGATAAGAGACATGGTGTCATTTGTCAAATTAATTATTCTCTTACAGGAAATGATAAAGAAAACCCCTCAATACCAGATATGGCGGATGAGGGGTATGGATCTTCTTAATTGCAGATGTCTTTAGTTCTTGAAGCTGTGGATGGGTGCGGGAATCCGTCCGCCACGGTTTATAAAATCGGCGGAGCTGAACTTGCTCACCGGCAGGATGGGGGCGTAGCCCAGAAGGCCTCCGAACTCGGCGGTGTCTCCCACGTCCTTGCCCTGTACCGGGATGACTCTGACAGCGGTGGTCTTGTTGTTGATCACACCAATGGCCGCCTCGTCGGCAATCATGCCCGAGATGGTGGTGTCGGGGGTATCCCCGGGGATGGCTATCATATCAAGGCCAACAGAGCAGACACTGGTCATGGCTTCCAGCTTGTCGAAGGTCAGGGCACCGTTCTGAACGGCACTGATCATTCCCTCGTCCTCACTGACCGGGATAAAGGCGCCGCTTAAGCCTCCCACAGAGGATGAGGCCATAATACCGCCCTTCTTGACTGCGTCGTTGAGGAGGGCCAGGGCTGCTGTGGTACCGTGGGCACCGGCTGCCCCCAGTCCGATCTCTTCAAAGATACGGGCTACACTGTCGCCCACTTCGGGAGTGGGGGCCAGGGAGAGGTCCAGAATTCCAAAAGGAACATCAAGACGTCTTGAGACCTCGTTGCCCACCAGCTGGCCGGCCCGGGTAATCTTGAAGGCTGTCTTCTTGATATTCTCAGACACCTCCTGAATGGGCTGGCCTTTGACCTTCTCAAGGGCTCGCTTGACGGTTCCTGGACCGCTGACGCCCACATTGATTACCGCTTCGGGCTCGCCCACACCGTGGAAGGCTCCCGCCATAAAGGGGTTGTCGTCAACGGCGTTGGCAAAGACAACAAGCTTGGCACAGCCGATGGAGTCGTTGTCCTTTGTAAGGACCGCAGTCTCTTTGATAATCTTCCCCATCTGAGCAACGGCATCCAGGTTTATACCGGCCTTGGAGCTGGCAAGGTTAACAGAGGAGCAGACCCGCTCTGTCTCGCTCAGGGCCTGGGGGATGGAGTCTATAAGAATCCGGTCGCCCTTGGCGAATCCCTTCTGTACCAGGGCGGAAAAGCCTCCGATAAAGTTGACCCCGACCTCTCTTGCTGCCTTGTCCAGAATTCTGGCGTAGGCCACATAGTCTGTGTCGCTGCTTGCTCCGGCGATAAGGGAGATAGGGGTTACGGAGATCCGTTTGTTGATAATGGGAATCCCGTACTCAGTCTCGATCTGATTACCCACTTTCACCAGATTTTCGGCGTATCTGGTGATCTTGTCATAGATCTTCTGCCGGGCCTTCTCTCCGTCTCCGTCGATACAGTCCATCAGGGATATTCCCATGGTGATGGTTCTGATATCGAGCTTCTCTTTATCTATCATATGAATGGTTTCTAATACATTCTTCTGTCTCTTCAATCTCTTCCTCCGGTATTTTCTTGGGGGGCTGGGTTAAATCTCATGCATGTAGTTGAAGATCTCTTCCCGCTGAATGCGGATGGAGAGTCCCAGCTCTTTTCCCAGATCCTCCAGAATCTCCTGAAGCTTGTTGAATTCACAGCTCACTGATGACAGATTCACCATCATCATCATGGTAAAATAATCCTGTAGGATGGTCTGACTGATATCTTCCACATTCACATTGTTTTCGGCCAGAACCCTGGTCACCGAATAGATGATTCCTACCTTGTCCTTTCCGACTACCGTAATAATTCCTTTCCCTTCCAATCTACTACTCCTGAATGATCTTTGTTTGGCTTTAAGCTAAACAATATATAGTTTTCTGTTCTTCCTATCTACAGGAAACCCTGTCTGTCCGGTTAATCCTCCATAAGCATCATCTTCCTGGAGGAGCGGATAAAGAGAATTGCCGGCAGGCTGCTGTAGCCGCTGATCTCCTTGTCGAAGAAGAATTCGTTCAGTTTGAACAGGGAGCGGCTTTCGTTCTCCTTCACATAGTTTCCAGGGAGTCCCATCATAATCAGGCTGGAAGAGGCGGAAACCCTCTCCAGGGTGTCATGGAAGTCAGTCTCCGGTTCGTCCAGAATCAGGATCTCTCCGCTGAGGCGGGCGTTTTTAAGAAGCCTCTGCAGTTCCGACTCCGCGGTAGCTTTGTTCTCTTCACTGCCCAGTTTACGGATTATCCTGAGGTCATAACGGTCTCTCTCTTCAGAGGAGAGGTTCATGATGTAGGCCAGCAGCACCATCAGGTTGCCGTTCTGTTCTCCCCGCCACCAGATATCCAGGGTGCCCCCGGTCTTGAAGCGCTCTCCGTTTTTCAGAAAGAGGATGTTCTTGTTCAGGCTCAGGGCCTGGTTGAGGATCTTTACATTTTCCAGTTTGCTGTTGTACTGGATCAGCACCGTATTGGGAGCGATGCCGCTGTGCTGACAGCTTGACATCAGGGCCAGTATGGAGGGTCCGGGAGATGCTGTTTTGACCTCCACCGCGGGTATGGAGAGACTTGAGCAGTCCGCCGCTTCCCCTTCGAACTTTGCTGGGCACATGATGTTGAGGCTCACCAGCCCCTGGTAGGAGGCCAGCTTCTCCGCAAGAAAGGCGATCTTCTTCCAGATTTCAAACTCCTCCCGGTAGGCAAAGGCCGAGATAACGGGACGCCAGTTTCTGCTGCCCTGAACAATATTCTGAAGGCTCTCCAGGGCCCGGGTAATCAGGCGGAAGAGGAATCCCCACCAGACGCCTTCCAGTTTTCCTTCGGCCCTGTATTTCAGGATCAGCCGGAACAGTCCGAACTGTGAGAGAAAGATCAGAATCCCCACCTTCCAGTTGAACAGGGAGATCGCCGCCAGGCAGGAGATAAATCCGTAGAATGAGATCAGCCAGTGTCCCTTGAAGGTCGGACGGAACGAGGGGTTCCGGCTGATGCGCTCCAGAAAGGCGGCGCCGTTGACCCAGCCGTAGACCACCAGAAAGAGGATACCCACAACGGTGGCGGCAAAGTTGATGCTTCCCATCCAGATAATGCCGAATCCCAGAACAAAGGTGACCAGCACCGCGTACCGGGGTTCGGATCCCCCCTCTTTAAAGTCCTTCTCAAGAAAGGCCAGCTTCTCGGGAAGGATCTTGTCCCTGGCCAGAAACTGCAGGGTCCGGGGGCCGGTCATAAAGACGCTCAGGGCAGAGGAGGAGGTGGCGAAGAGGACTCCCAGAAGCACAAGAAGCCCAGGCAGTCCACCGGGCATTCCTTTCCCCAGACCGAAGAGGACAGTTAGAAGTCTGCCCTCCGGATTGATTCCGTTGTAGCCGGTGAGAATCAGGTCGGTATTGATAAAGGAGAAGATCACCGTGACAATCAGGTAAACCACCATGGTCACCAGAATGGCCGAGAAGGTTCCCCTGACAATGCTCCGACGGGGATCCTTCAGGTCGCCGCTCATTCCCACTCCCGTGCTGATTCCCGTAACGGCGGGGAAGAACTGGGTAAAGGCGATAAAGAAGATTCCCAGGGTGAGAGGCCGGTTTCCCCGGATATTGGCTGAGCTCTGAAAGAGGGGAGTTCCCTCAAAGGAGATCCCCAGAACCGGAGAGAGGAGGATGGCACCCACACTGACTCCCAGTACCACCAGTATCAGTAGCTGAAGCTTCAGGGTAAAGTCGGCTCCTCCCATAACAATCAGAAAGAAGATGATAAAGAAAACCGATGCCAGGACCTGTTTCTGCAGCAGGATACCCGCGGGAGAGAAGTCGGTAAAGAGGGGGATAAAGTCCAGCAGCGGCGCCAGAAGGGGCTGCAGGGGCTCGGCAAAACCAATGGAGTAGAACCCCACCGACGCGGCCTGAGCCAGGTAGAGCATTATGCCGATGGAACCGCCCATGGCGTTGCCCAGGGACTTTTTGGCCAGGGCGTACATGCCACCCCCCTCGATGGTGTTGAGGTTGGTGGCGCAGTCGGCCAGTGAAAAACTGGTGGAGATGGTGACCGTATGGGCCAGAATCACGATAAGCAGCATGGGAAGGAGTCCCACATCCGCCACAAGAAGGGGCATAAGAAGGAACAGTACGGTTCCCAGAATCGCCTCGGTGGAGGGTACAAAAACACCCTTGAAGGTGCCGAATTTCTTTTCCATACCCTTAGTTATACAACATTATAAAGCCTTGATCATTATAGATTCCGCCTATTCAGAATGAGTTCTCTTCCTCTTCATCTGCAATAATTTCTGCATATGACTAAGGCTGTGTAATATAATTGAATCATGGCTGCCCGTAAAATATTTGGCCCCCTGGTTTTTGCTTTCCTGATCCTCTCTTTGCCGGAACTCTACTCCCAGGAGCAGGACCTGCCCGGTTACAGGGTCATCCTTATTGTCCGTGACAGCATCGGGATGGACAATGTACCCCTTAATGCGGTCATTACAGACTCCATTATCCTGGAATTTTTTATCAGAAATTTTGATGTCCTCAACTACGAGGTGGGGGATAGGGAGAGGATGCTGACCCTGGGGTTCAGAACCCGCTCCTCCTATCTTATTGAGGCTGAGTACAGCGTAGTTCAGGGGCAGCTTGAGATTCAGATCCGCTGCATCAGAATCAGCGACGAAGCAGAAATCTATTCAGATTCCATAAGGACCAGAGTCGGACTGGATCTTGATGAAGAGATTCAGGCCAGGGTGAGCATGCTGATCGATCTGATAGAAGCGGATATTGATCAGAATCCGGACCTGGTGACTCGCCTGGTCTATGATGAAGAGGTTAGGGAGAGCCCTCCGCAAGAGAGAGAGTCAAACTGGCCGGATGTAACTGCTGAACTGTCCCTCTTTTTTCCACTGGGAGAGTCGGCAGAGTACCTCTCTATGGGAATTGTTCCCAGGATCAGAGTCCATTATCCCATAACCCTTCCCTTTGGAGAACTGGCTCTGGGCTGGTCCTTCTCGATGAATTTTATTTCTGCTCAGGGTGACCTGTACTCCTCTGAGAATATTTTTACATCAACTGGACCCGATATCCTGCTCAAATGGTTTATTACAGAAAAGATCTATCTCTATACGGGGCTTTCAGGGGGAGTTTGCATCTGGATGACAAACCGTGAGGATGAAGGGTACCAGGGGATGCTGCTGCCCTCACTGATTGCCGATGCGGGAGCCGGGTGGATTTTTTCTGACCATGTCGGTTTTGTCGCAGGAGCGGCGTTTTCCATCTATCCCGAAGAATCTTTGAATATTACAGGAATATCCCCCTCGGTAGGTGTATATTTTAATATATAAGTCTATGTCTATTTTAAAGGTTGTGGAGTATGTCCCGGATATGTGTTTCTGCTCTTTTCCACAGAGCCGGAATCCTGGGATTCTGGATTCTCATCCTTTTTTCTTTTTCCTGCCGACAGCCCTTTACCCTGAAAGGTTCTCTGGATGAACTGGCCGTAGCCACGGCAGAGCTTTCGATCAATCCCTCTTTGGCAACCCTCTATATTGACAGTTCAATGCAGTTCTATGTTACCGGAGGGGTTGAGCCCTACAGCTACACCGTCTCAGAAGGGACTGGATCAATCTCAGAGGAAGGCTTATATACGGCTCCCGGTTCCGCCGGGTCTGAAACAGTGACAGTAAGTGATGCCAGTGGGGAAAGTGTCACCTCATCCTTGACTATTACCGATGAACAGCTTGATGCGGATTATTTTGTATCAGCAATTACCAATACTCCCGCAACTGCCGAGGCGGCCACAGCCATCGGTCAGAGTTTTGTCTTTGACAATCAGGGAAGCGATAACGGTGCTCTATCGGTATTCTGGAGGGCCTATGTGTCCGATGATGATGAACTGGACGGTGGCGATACACTTGTTGCCAGCGGACTTCATGATTCCCTTGATGCGGGAGCATCCTCTGTTTCCATTGACATAGGAGGAAACTGGCCCTCTTCAGCAGGAGTCTACAATCTGATTGTTCAGCTCACTTCATCCGATGACACAGATCCTTCCAACAACTACTCAGTCAGCGATACATTTACCATATATTCAGGAGTTTCGACCATTGATTATGTTGTAAGCGATCTGGGCAGCAATGGAAGTTTCTCAGTCAATTCTGGCAGTATCTGCGGAGAGACCTTTACACTGAAAAATCTTGGCGGAGCCGACGGTGGAACAGTTATCAACTGGAGCGCCTATGCCTCAACCGACCAGTCTGTCGGAGGTGATACTCTGATTGATTCCGGTACCCATGCCGCTTTGACTGCCGGTGCTGCTTCCGATACCATAAGCATCAACGGGTTCTGGCCTGAGACTGTGGACAGCTACTACCTTCTGATAGAGCTAATATCGGGTGGTGAGACTGTAACGGACAACAATATCGGCTCAAAGGGAATCTTCGAGGTTCAGAATCCCGTGGACTATGAAGTCACCTCTCTGACTTATCAGAGTACGGGGGAGCCGGGACTGGTCTTAAGTGACGCAGGACCATTTTCCTTTGAAATTGAGGAGACCGGAGGCTTTGACGGCGGTCAGCCCATCAGCTATGAGGTCTTTCTCTCCCTTGATCCGGTTCTTAATGAGAGTGAAGACACATCCATCCTTGAAGATATTATATCTCCTTTGGATGCTGGCACTTCTTCCGGACCTATATCCTTCGACAGTGCCTTCTGGCCCGATGCGGGGGGGTACTACTACATCATCGTTTCCATTCATTCAAATGATGACAGCGACCTTATGAACAACCTCTATGTGACTCCTGACAGGATCACGGTTGCAGAAGTATACACGGAAGATGCAACGGAAAACTCCGATGCCGGCCCAACTGGTGTTGAATTGACCAATGTTTCGATTGTTACTCTCGACGGAGGAACTCTTGATCCGGGACAGCTGCTTCGTATTGAGGGGCAGATGGATAACAATCCCTCACAACGGGATACCTATAAGATAATTATGGGCAGCACAACAACTTCCATTGAAATTTCCATTACCTGGAGTACCGGTGATGATGCCATCAACTTCTATCTCTGGGATGAGTCAAATAACTCCCAGTTGTCCGCCAGCACCGATTCAAACAGTGAGCCCCAGGCCTCCAGCACTCCGGCAACCTACACGGTTAATCCAGATGGAACATACTATATCGGTGTGGAGTTTCTGGCGGTTCATCTGGGTTCTCCCTACACAATCACTGTTCAGGGGAAGTAATAAATTTACTGAGATTTGACAGTATGCTCTGGTAGAGTTCCTTCTGTTCCGGATCATCGGGGGAGGGGAGGTGACTCTGTTCAAGGAGAAGAGCTTCCATAAGAGAGGCTGTCTCTTCAAGGGCCGTAGTCTTTCCTATAGATTCATGGATGGTTCCGTAGGTGTCCATATACTCATCCAGTGAGCTGTAGAGGTCGGGATACTCTTTTCTGACGGCCTCTGAGGCCAGAGCTTCTTTAAGAAGGACTTTCTTACTGACAAGCTCCAGCAGGTCTTCTTCGTTTCGGGCGTAGGGCAGGCCCTCCTGAATCTCATCCAGCAGGAAGCTCAGTTCATCGATCCGGTCTATTAGATTGCTCCGGGAAAGAGAGGCACTGCGGGCCGCGGCAAGCAATGCCAGGTCCTCTTCGCTTATCCTGTTCGATTCAGCTTCGGCCAGTTTCCCTTCAAATAGGGCTCTCTCCCGGTCAAGACGGGCTCTCTCTATGGACATGAGGAGTTCGTAGGCGCTGCTGATTTCAGGGATCAGACCAAGGGCTGACTCTATGGTTTCCGCTGCATCATCCAGTTCTCCGGTCTCATAGAGTTTCCCGGCGTTTTCCAGAAGCAGGGTCGCCTCGGTCAGATTCGGGGGCTGTACAGGTTCCGGGATATCCGATGCCTCTGAGGGAATAAGGGATGTTATTGATTTGAGAACTTCCCGGTCAGTCTGCTTTCTTGATTGAAGGTTGGGGAATTCTGCAAAGTCCCTGGTCTCATAGAACTGCTTAAGTGCGCTTATTTCACCGGTTGCTGCGGTATAGTCTCTGACGGCAAGGCTTCCGGCTATTCTGGTGTAGGAGGCATTGATCTGGTCGGCCAGAAAGGCCTCGGTTTCCATTTGTGAGCTGAGCCGCTCAAACTCCTTTTCCACGGCGCTACGGGAGGCAAGCTGACTTTCCAGATCGGAACTGAGCCCCGCTCTCTCCTCCTCTGCCAGTCTGAGGGACTCCTCGGCTCTTGCAATCTCCTCTTCAAGTTCTCTCTCTCTTTGAACTCTTCTCTCCTCTTCCTGAGTGAGGGCTCTCTGCAGCTGGTCAGTATACTCCGATTCCAGTTTGACCCGGAGAGACTGGAGCTGCTCGTTGATCTCGTTCCGGTTCATATTAAGGGCAATAAGACGCTCTTCCTCCTGGTCAAGCTGTTTTTTCAGTTCCTCTGTGAGGGCTTCCTCCAGTCTGGCCCTCTCCTTTTCCGATTCAATCAGCAGCAGGGACTGCTCGTTACGCAGATTGTTCATGGCTCCCTGAATCTTGGCGATCTCAAGTTCTTTTGCAGAAAGCTGCCGTTCAGACTCCTCCCTCAGGGCTCCGATAATCTGGCTTTCTGTGTAATTGATGGAGGATCTTTCTGTAATCATCTCCCTTTCGCTGCTGCCGTAAAAAAGATAGAGAAGGCTGCCGAGGAGTGCGGTGAGAATAAGGGCTGCAAGGTTTACTGAAAGGGGAAAGGTCCATCCCTTCTTTTGAGGGCTGAACTGGAAACTCTCTCTGGTAATCTGGAGTTTTCCTCTGGCTATTGCCTGATTTATTTCGTCAAAGATCTGATCACGTTCTGCCGGAGGTATGGATTCGATTTCTAAATAATCATCGCGAATTGGAAGGGCTCTCTCCAATAATCCTGACATAATACCATCCAAAAACCAGAAATAAGTTATTTTTATCTCAAAAGGGGACAAAAAAAATTATAATGTTTTAATAGACGGAACACAAATGACAATACGCTCTAAAGTGATTTTAATTGTTTTACCCCTTCTGGCGGCACCTCTGATCCTTACACTTATTGTGGGTGTTCTTTCTACACGAAACGGAATCACCCATATTGCCACAAAGCATCTCTCCTTCAAATCGGGTATCCTGATTCAGTATATTGAAAACCAGTGGCATCTTCTTGAGGCCAATGGATTTTCAGAGAATCCCGACTACCTTGAGGTTTCCAAAAAGTCTGTTGAAGAGTATGCCGGAACTCTGATTGAAAATAGTGAGGAGCTGATTTTTGCATTGACCGGTGTTGGGGAGCTCTCCTTCAGTACATCAGTTGTAGATCTGAAGGAAGAGGATGTTCAGGAACTGATAATGAAATTTGAAGAGTCCGAGACAGGGTGGGTGGAGTTTGAACTGCAGGATCTCCATTACGTTTCAGATATCAAGAATTTTTATCCTTTTGGATGGACCCTGGTCAATGCAGTTGAGGGGCAGTTCTTTTTCGGCGCCATCAGCACCATGGTCAGCCGTATTCTTATTATTTTTGTTGTCTCACTGGTTGTCTCAATAATGCTGCTTGTAATTCTGACAGGATTTCTGACAAGACCTCTGAAACGGATCGACGAGGTCATCAGAAGAATTATAGAAACAAACGATCTTTCCGCCAGGGTGGATGTTGTCTTCAATGATGAGATAGGAGAGATAGGGCATTACTTCAACCTTATGACAAGACAGTTGGAAGTCGCAAATGATCAGATGAAAAACTACGCCCTCAAGGCTGTAATCTCCAAACGGAACGAGTCGAAGATCCGGAATATCTTTCAGAAGTATGTTCCCAAGAGTGTGATCGACAGGTTCTATGAGGAACCCGAGTCCATGCTGGAGGGGGACAGCCGTGTTCTGGGCATCCTCTTTTCCGATATCAGGCAGTTTACCACTTTCTCGGAGAAGCTGCCTCCCCATGAGGTTGTGGAGTCCCTGAACAAGTACTTTGAGTTTATGGTGGATTCCATAATTCAGCATAACGGTATTGTGGACAAGTATATAGGAGATGCCATAATGGCCTTCTTCGGAGCCCCCGTCCACCATGACAACGATGCCCTTGAAACCGTTAATGCGGGACTGGAGATGATCGACAGACTTACGGTCTTTAATGATTGGCAGATCAAATACGGCCGGAACCCCTTTCAGATCGGTGTGGGCATCAACTACGGCTATGTTACGGTGGGGAATATCGGCACCGAAAAGAAGATGGACTATACGGTGATCGGGGATATGGTGAATCTGGCCTCCCGGCTGGAGGGACTGACCAAGATGTACCATGAGCCGATACTGATAAGCGAGTCGGTCTACAAGAAGATTGAGGATGAGATGCTCTGCCGTCAGATCGACCGGGTCGTGGTCAAGGGAAAAACCGCAGGCAGCAATATCTATACAGTGAAGAGACATCTGACGGCCAGGGAGAAGGAGCTATGGCTGACCTATGATGACGGCCTGACCCGTTACTACAACAGAGAGTTTACAGAAGCGGAAAAGCTCTTTAAGGAGTGCCTGAAGCTGAAACGGAGTGACCACTGCAGCAAACTCTATATCAAACGCTGCCGGGAGCATATGGATAATCCCCCGGGAGAGGACTGGACCGGGGCTGTTGTGCTTACTACTAAATAGCTGGAATCCGGCCTGGTAATTTATCCTCATACATTCTGAAATCTCAATATATTCTGAATCCATTTTTATTACTTTCATGCTACTATTTTTAAGTGAGTATTCAGTTGGAGGAAAAGATGAAAGATGCCCCAAAAAAAAGGCTTCCCAGGGTCATTGCCTGGGAGGTCACCCGCTCCTGCCCACTGTCCTGCAGGCACTGCCGGGCCTCTGCTCAGAACAAACCCTATAAGGGAGAGTTGAGTACCGATCAGGCCTTCCGGCTTATGGATTCCATTGCCTCCTTTGCCAAACCCATAATTATTCTGACCGGCGGGGAACCAATGAACCGTGATGATATCTACGATATCGCCCGGTATGGAACCAAACTTGGATTGAGGATGGTAATGGCTCCCTGCGGTCAGCAGATCAATGCCGGGACTGTGGAGAAGATCATAGATTCGGGCATCAAACGGATCAGCTTGAGCCTGGACGGCATGAATCCAGAGACCCATGATGCCTTCCGTGGTGTTGAGGGAGCCTTTGACACGGTGATCAGGGCTGCTGAAGCGGCCAGGGTGGGAGGTCTGGAGTTTCAGATTAATACTACCGTATCCAAGCTCAACTACAGACAACTTCCTGAAATTCTTGATCTGGCCATAAAGCTGGGAGCTGTCTCATTTCACCCTTTTCTCCTTGTTCCAACGGGCCGGGCCAGGGATCTGGCTGAATATGAGGTCAGTCCCGAAGAGTATGAGGAACTCCTTCTCTGGATCTACCGTAAAAGCCGTGACCTTTCGATTCAGATGAAGCCCACCTGCGCCCCCCACTACTACCGGATACTGAGGCAGCAGGAAAAGAAACAGGGACGCATTGTGGCTCCATCCACCCACGGTCTGGATGCCATGACCAAGGGCTGTATGGGCGGGCAGAGTTTTGCATTTATATCCCATACAGGAAAGGTTCAGATATGCGGGTTTCTGGAAGATGAAGCCGGCGATATCATTAAAGAGGGATATGATTTTCGTCCCGTCTGGGAGGAGTCGCCCCTGTTTGGAAAGATGAGGAATCTGGACGGTTATCACGGAAAATGCGGTGTCTGCGGATACAGAGCAAACTGCGGCGGCTGCCGGGCCCGGGCAAAGGCGGCAACTGGCAGTTATCTTGATGAAGAACCCTACTGTATCTATCAGCCCCCGAAAGCAGGAAGCATCGATGCCTGAGGACTTCTATGATGCCCTTCTCTACATCTCCTTCGGAGGTCCTGAAGGGCCCGGTGACGTGATGCCCTTTCTGCGGAAGGTCACCCGGGGCAGGGTTCCCGAGGCAGCCTTGAAGAGGGTTGCTGGTAAATATGAATTTTTTGGGGGAACAAGCCCCATTAACAGGCACAACAGAGCCGTGGTTTCTGCCCTTGAAGAGGAACTGAAGAAGGCCGGGATCGATCTCCCCGTATACTTTGGAAACCGTTTCTGGCATCCCTTTCTCACAGACACTCTTCAGAAAATGAAGGAAGACGGAGTCAGGAGGGTTCTGGCCTTTGCTACATCTGCCTACGGCAGTCACTACGGCTGCAGGGAGTATGTAGATGAGTTAGGTGAGGCCCTGGAACGGGTTGGGGGAGGCATGATAATTGATAAGCTCCCTCCCTTCTCATCACATCCTCTTTTTATCAGAGGTATGAGCGAACTCCTTGCAGCCACTCTCCGGGAAAGTTCTGATGTCGGCAGGCAACTGCTGTTTACAGCCCACAGTATTCCATTGAGTATGAAAAACAGCCGGAAATATGTGGAGGAACTGGAAGAGACCGCCCGCCTGATAATGGGAAGTGTTCCTGTGAGTATTCCCTACAGGCTGGTCTTTCAGAGCAGAAGCAGGGCCTCCAGGGAGGAGTGGACCGGTCCGGATCTGAATGATGTTCTAGGTTCTGAGGATATCTCCCGTGTTCAGGAGATTGTCCTTATGCCCATCGGCTTTCTCTGCGACCATATGGAAGTCATCTATGATCTGGACATTAAGGCCGCGGGTATTGCAAAGGAGAGGGGGCTGAGGCTGCTTCGGGTCCAGACCCTCGGTACATCTCCTCTATACATTTCGATGATCCGGACACTTATCGAAGATATGGAAGAATACAGAGGTAGGACCGGGGTGGAAGGGACATTGGGTGTGAATTGCCCCCTCTGCAGGGATTCCTGCCGGGAAAATTAATTTACTCAATCCCCGATAGATTGCCTGCCGATGGATCGGTGTCCGGATCTTTTTATTCCTTTCAGGTAGAAAGCTCCTCCCAGAATAACTCCTGCCGCCAGAGTTCTCAGGTCCGGAAAGGCGGTCAGAAGACCGAATAGACCAAGGATGATCCTTTCCCCTTTTCTCAGGACTCCCCGGCCGGCAAGGTAGCCTTCTATGGCAGAGGCTGTCAGAAAGACACCGAAAAAGACGGCGCTGCCGAAGAGAAGTATCTTCCATAGGGCTCCCTGCAGAATCAGGGCGGGCTGAAGGATAAAGAAGAAGGGCAGGATTAACAGAACAAAACCCAGCCTCAGGCTGGTCAGTGCCGTTTTCAATCTGTCGGCTCCTGCTATATTGGCGGCCAGATAGGCAGTAATGGCAACAGGGGGAGTCAGGCCTCCCATGCCTGCATAGAAAATCAGAAAAAGATGGACTGCCACTTCCGGAATATTCCCCAGAGAGGATACGGCGGGAGCCATCGTTACGGCCAGAAAAAGATAGGAGCTCCGCTGCAGTCCCAGCATTCCCATAAAGAGATTGAAGAGGGCTCCAATCAGCAGTACTGCAAAGAGGTTTTCTGATCCCAGGGATACAATCCAGGATGTGAGGGCCGAAGCCATCCCTGTTTTATAAAGGCTGACCATAATGATTCCGGTACCCAGAAAGATGGCCAGTCCGAAGGATATCTGCCTGCCGGCAAATATAAAGATGTTTTTCAGTCTCTCCAAAAAACCGGTCTGCCTGCGGGCTGCTGACAGGGCAATTGCAAGAGCAGAGGCATAGAGGGGTGATATATAACCCCATTTCATATGGACCAGCCCGAATACCAGAAAGGCAATGGATATCAGAAAGTGCCAGCCCTCTATGATCACTTCAGCTAGATCAGGTCTCCTGGATTCAGATTCCCCGTGCTTTGATCCTGAGGGATTTCTTAGCTTTACGGCCGCATAACCGTCGACCTGTATCAGTAGACCGAAATAGTAGAGTACTGTGGGCAGAAAGGCTGCAATCATTATCTCTGAATACTCAAAATTGGCGACCATCGCGGCTATAAAGGCAAGTCCACCCATCACTGGCGGCATTGTATCTCCGCCGGAGGAGGCGCAGGCCTCTGATGCCGCTGCATACTCTGCTGAGTATCCTGCCTTTTTCATGGCAGGGATAGTCATGGTTCCCGTAGTCATTACATTGGCCGAAATGCTTCCCGAGAGACTTCCGAATAGTCCACTGGCAATAACAGCTGTTTTTGCAGTACCTCCCCTGGATTTTCCGAAAAGGGCCGAGGCGGTGTTAATAAAAAAGGTGCTTCCCCCCAGTCCCTGCATTGTGGCGGCAAAGACATAGAACCCCAGCATCGATTTCCCAATCAGACTGGCAGGGACTCCGAGAATCCCGTCCTGGCCGAAGGCAAAATCCGTAATCAGCCTGACCGGAGAAACAGGGACACCGTAGAGGGGGCCGGAAAACCTGTCCGCGAAGAGGGAATATAGAGCACAGGCAACAATTACCAGAACATAGCTCCATCCTGCAGCCCGCCGGCCCGCTTCGATGGACAACAGCAGGATAACAGCGGCGATCCCTATATGCAGGGCCGATGGGCTGATCATCCACAGGCCGTAGGCCATTTTTTCAGAGGAGAGAAAACAGATAAAAAAGACCGAGAAGAAGAGGGCTGAAAGAAGATAGTCATACCATCCGGGACCTCTTCCTTCCCGGGTTCGCCTGCTGCGGATTCCAGGAAATATCATGGGACTCAGAAGAGTGAATAGCAGATAAAAATATGCCCTGTCCTCCAGAACCCCTCCGGGAAAAGGGAGGCCGAACCAGTAGCATATATAGACCAGCACTGCCCCTGATCCTGATATCAGAAAGATAAGATCCTGGGGGTGTTTCGAACTCTTATCTTCCATGTGATTCAGGATACACAGGGAAAGCACTTTCTGTAAGAGAGGGATGCATTCCGATTCTGGGTATCCGGGCCTCCGCCTTATAATTTTCCCATAGTGATATCCACTCTCCGCTCAGGGGACTTATCTCAATGCCCTCTTTTTCAGCCAGATCTGCAGCCTCATTGTAGGCACCCTTATAGCGTTCAACCAGGGCAATATTTTCCTTCTGCCTGGCTTCGTGGGCTTCAGTCCAGAGTTCCAACTCTTTAAGGTAACGGACAAGGCCGGGGTGTACGGGTAGGAAGGTGGAGTTCAGGGCTTCCATCAGATGGTCCCGGCTCATAAACCTGTTTGTCCCGTACTTGTCCTCATAGTCTTCAAAGTTTAAATCAAGCCACTTGGCAAGATGATAGATCAGCTCTACATCGGCATTAATTGAGCAGATGTCGAAGATGTAGCCAACACTTCCCCATCTTCCCCGTGCTTCTTTGATGCCTGTTTCGATTGGTCCGAAAGAGTACAGGGGGCTCCGGGACTGCCACCGCCTGGCCCCTTCGGGATCTTCACTGGAGTTGAGGTCAAGGAAACGGATACCATGGGGAGCTCCGGCCAGTTCTGCCAGCAGGGGGGAGCTGGGAAATCCGAATGCCACATCGGCCCTTCCTTCGGCAACAGCCCTCATGGCTCCTTCATAACTTCCGGCATTCACCCATTTAATGTTCTTTTCATCCAGTTCAATCCATGCCAAAAGAGAGAGGTAGGGATTCAGAGCCGACTCTCTCGTGCTCCAGACCGAAAACCTGGTGCCCTCCCTGATATCTCTGATACTTTTTATGTCAGAGTCTCCCCTGACAATAAAGCCTGAGTTGGCCAGGTCGTGAACCCACAGTATAGCCGGTTGAAAAACGCCTCCAACAGCTGAAATATACTCACTCTCAACCTCGATCATACTTCGAAGAATGCTCTGTGAGCCTGAACTGATAAGCATCTTTCCGGACTTCACATTGTTCATGGCAATCCCGTGATCCGACTCCGGAACGACCCGGACAGTCATACCCGTATCCGCTTCCAGAACAGATGCCCAACTGACATATTTTGCCAGACCGCTGCGCCCGGGAGCGGCAATATGCATCCTTTCAGGCCAGGTCCATTCTTCACTTACCGGAGCTTCGGAATTACTGCACCCGGATATAAGAAGAAATACTACTGTAAATACTGTATACAGACACAGTTTTCTGAGGGAGAGGTCTCTCATAGGGGTCCTTTTCTGCTGAAGATTATGTACTGACTCTCAGTATACCGCAGCTGAGGCCATAAATGTTGACTTAAAAGAATTAAATACCGGCCGTACTGATTTCCTGAAACTCAATCTGGAGTCGAAGTCACAAACTTCTTTCCTTCCTCTTTACAGATCAATTGAATCGTATGATTTCCCGATACCGCCGCCGTAGGCATCCCTCCGCCGGGATTGACCCACTGACCGGCCATATAGAAGTTTTTCAGTCCCGGCAGGGTCTTTGGCATCTCCATCATCATGGTATCTGAGCTCATCAGCCATCCCTCATAGCTGCCCTTCCAGTTTCCCGTATACCGCAGCCAGGTCATGGGTGTGGCCATATCTCTTACTTCCACATCTGATGTAATGTCGGGGAATCTGGTTTCCAGAGCGGACAGTATGAGATCTGCGGTCTTCTCCTTTTCGGCTTTGTACTTTTTCTGATCCTTATAGAGTTCCTCCCAGTATCCGTAGCTGGTATTTATGGGAACTATAATGGTTGTCTTTCCCTCTTCCGCCAGAGCGGGATCATAGTTGTAGATTAGAATATTGATATCTTGCCGTTCTCTTTCCCCGATGACAAGCGGTTTTTCCAGGGTAAAGCTGTATCCGTTCAATGAAGAAGGGATCTCCGAAAAACTGCGTTTTACACCGAAGGCACAGTAGATAAGAGGAGGAAAGAGTTTGAAGTTTTTATAATATCCCCTGATCTCATCGTTGATATATTTTCCTTCCAGCATCTCGAATATGGTTTTGTGACCATCGGCGGCTGAGATAACATAGTCGCTCCTGTGTTCCGTGCCGTCTTTGAGTCTTACTCCTACAGTCTTTCCGTTCTCCACAAGAATCTTTTCCACTGCCGATTTGAAGAGAATTTCACCTCCAAGATCCAGGTAGCGCTTCTCAATCGGTTTGACAAGGGCCAGAGCTCCGCCCAGCAGATAGCCGACCTCCCTCTCGTTCATCCAGCTGAAGAGCATGGGCAGTGTCAGGGCGGGCATGACCGAGTAGGCATCATCGTTGCCCATGGTAAATAACTTCTTGAGCAGGGGGCTTTGAAAGCGGTCTGCAAAGTCCCGGACCGTCATCTTTCCCCATTTCGTAAAGAAGGGGAAATGGAGCAGCATCTTAATCATCTTCAGTTTATCAATGATATTGTAGAGGCTCTGCGGTTTATCCACGGGGAAAGAGATCCTGCCGCACTTTCTGACGGTATGGCAGAACTCCCTGATTGCTTCTTTGTCAGCAGGAGAGATCTTGAGCATAAACTCTTCCAGAGAGTCTGTATCGCAGGGGACGGGGAGGGGGATACCGTTCTCATCCTCCATCACCATATAGCGGTCATGGTTGTGGACCTTCCAGCCGGCTGCCGCACCGAGCTCCTGCCATATCCGGTGGTAGCTGGTTCCGGGTTTGGTCCCTATCAGCCAGTTCATGGCCCCGTCGATGGTATAGCCCTTTCTCTTCCAGGCGGTACAGACCCCGCCTGCCTTGTCGTGCATCTCATAGATGGAGGTCTTGTATCCGTTCATCTGTCCGTAGCAACCTGCAGACAGTCCTGTTAATCCGGCACCGATAATGATTATGGATTTTCCCATTGATCTTCTCCTGTTTTATCAAACATTGAGCCAATGATGCGGAAACTTCAGCTGAGAAACTCTATATATTATACCAGACAGGATTGATTCGGGACTGAATATTTTTGTTCCTCTTCAGCTGTCCCTGTGCAGGAGCTTAATTAACTTTTTTCCAATTTTATCTGTAATTAATTTGACAAACATATTTCTAAGTAATATTATTACGATATATCGTAAAGATATTTATGAAGATTATTACGTTTTACACGGAGGTGAATAATGAAAGGACATAGACATTCCGGCCATCATGATCATCATGGCGGTGGAAGAAATAGAATGAGAGGCCACTGGCTGAATGAAATTAAGGGGGGCCGCGGTCCCCGAATCGAGAGGGGAGAGATCAGATATCTACTCCTCGACACTCTGAAAGAGAGCGAACGCCATGGTTATGAAATCATGAAAGCAGTGGAGGAGAAGTCCGGAGGGTTCTACAAGCCCAGTCCCGGTTCAGTCTATCCGGCTCTTCAGATGATGGAAGATCTGGAGTGGATTGAACCTCTGGAAGAGGGAAAGAAAAAAAAATACAGAATAACAGAACTGGGGCTTCAGGAACTGGAATCCCAGGAGCTTCTGATTCAAGACATTTACTCTGATATGAATCAGGTCAGTTCTCCCGAAATGGACAGATTTCTGGAAAATTCCCATATCAAGTACAAGATGATGATGAAAAGCATTTACAGAGCCTACCAGTCCGGGAGGCTGAATCTTGAAGATAACGGGACCATTGAGAGTCTCGAATCATATATCAATGAAATGGTTGACAAGGTACAAGCTTTGATCAACCCCAATACACAGGAGTAATTATTATGAGAGATAGAAACAAAGACAATTTCGAAAACGGAAGCAGACACGGCGGAGGCCACGGCCATTGCGGCGAGCACAGACATGGCGGCGAGCACAGACACGGCG
>DHQL01000020.1:923-99554 GCA_002408085.1 Spirochaeta sp. UBA5339 | reverse complement strand
CGGCAGCCACGGACACGGCGGCGAGCACGGACACGGCGACGGCCGCAGACAGGATCAGAATATTGCAGCAAAATCTGCCGAGAGTCTGAATCTGCCCGAAGGCATCAAAACCGAACAGTGCCATAGATGCGGACGGACGGTCCTTGTCGGATAACAGACACTGACCAGTGATATTTTAGCCGGTCGAATCCCTTTCCTTTCTGCTCCTTCAGCAGTGAGAAAGGGTTTTTATTGTAAACGGCTATTATAGAATTGCACAAAAGGGAGTATTTTTTGAAAGATAAAAGCTATTTGATACTGAACGGGAACATCCCGTCCACCCTTATTAAAATCACCATTCCTTCAATCGTCGGAATGTTCGGTATGATGATCTTCAATATTGTCGATACCTACTTTGTCGGTCAGCTGGGTTCCCTGGAACTGGCGGCCATCTCCTTCACCTTTCCCGTTGTAATGGTGGTAAACAGCCTTGTTTTCGGTATTGGAACCGCGGCTATGGCACTGTTTTCACGGGCCTCGGGGCAGCACAACGACACCGAGAGACGCCTTCTGGCAACATCCACCTTTACTCTGGGGATCAGTATCTCGGTGATCCTGGGTGTTATCGGATTCTTTACCATAACTCCGTTGTTCAGTGCCCTTGGTGCAAGTGATGATCTGATGCCCTATATCACCGATTATATGAGCATCTGGTATCTGGGAACGGCTTTTGTGGTTATCCCCATGCTGGGAGACTCCATTCTCAGGGGGCTGGGAGACACCTTTACCCCCGCCTTTGTTATGATGACGGTTGCCCTGGTCAATCTGGTTTTGGATCCCCTGATGATCTTCGGTATCGGCCCCTTTCCTGTTATGGGAGTACGGGGAGCCGCGGTTGCAACGGTGATCTCCCGCGGAATCGCTGCAGTGGTATCCATTTTGATTCAGCTGTTCCGGGAGAAGCTTCTGACTCTCCAGGGATTCTCCATCCGTAAATCCTGGACCTACTGGAAGCAGCTCTTCCATATCGGACTGCCCAACTCGGCGGTCAAGGCGATCACTCCCCTGGGAACGGCCTTCTTCACCTCTGTTCTTGCGGGATACGGACATGAAGTTGTTGCCGGTTTCGGTGTGGCCACAAAGATCGAGAGTGTCTTTCTGGCGATTATCAACGCCTTTTCCATTACCGCCACCGTATTTGTCGGTCAGAATCTCGGTGCCGGCAAAGGAGACCGGGCTAAAGAGGGAGTCCGGATTCTCTCCTATGTTCTTATCGGGCTTGGGGCAGCCATTGCCGCCCTGTTCTTTTTCTCCGGAAATTTCCTTGCGGGACTGTTCAACGATGACCCCATGGTCCGGAGTACCACGGCCATGTACCTGAAGATCGTTCCCATCGGATACGGAATTATGGCCATAACCCAGATCACCGCATCCATAATGAATGTGTTCCATAAGCCCTATACCGCCGGAGGCCTCTCTCTTGTACAGATTGGAGTGATTGCCGTACCCGCCACCTGGTTTCTATCAAGAGTTATGGGTGTGAACGGAGTCTTTACGGCCATTCTGGCAAGTTTTGTTATTACAGGATTCCTCTCCATAGGAGTTCTGAGGAAAGAGTCGGCGGTTCATCTGAGGACTCAGGAGGCCTGATTGAGCCGGTGCTGATAATCATCAGCAGTATACTGGCTTCCTGACACAGGGGTGTAATAACTTTGATTTATAAGTTAAGAGGTTAATATGAATTTAGCCAAGCTTGAGTATTTTGTCGCCGTTGCCGAGTACAGGAGCTTTACAAAAGCTGCCCAGAAGTTTCATGTTGCCCAGCCTGCGGTCAGTCAGCAGATCAAATCCCTGGAACAGGAGATTGACGTTCAGCTGATTGAACGTTCATCCAACGGGTTCGCACTGACAAAGGCGGGAGCCGCCCTTTATGAGGATGCACAGCGAATCCTCAATGAACTTTATTTTACATTTGATAAGTGCAGGAGCATCGCCGCCGATTCCCAGGGGACTCTCTCCTTTGGCATTGTAGGCTGGGATGAGAACATATACCTCAAGAAACTGCTGCACCTGTTTATACAGAGATATCCCAGTGTCAATGTTCAGCTTAAAAGAGTCTCTTTCAACCGTATTGAGGAGGATCTTCTAAACAGAGAGTACGACTGCACCCTCTCGTTTCCCTATGATCTGACAGGCAGAAAGGGAATCCGGACGCTCCATCTTTTCGAGAGTATCGCCCATGCCCTGATCAGCAAGAAGAATCCTCTGGCCAACAAGAACATTGTTTCCAAAGATGACCTTGTGTCCGAGTGCTGCATCTTCTTTCCTCCGGACCAGATGGAGAGGAGTACGGAGCATCTGATGGAATTTTTTGAAGACACCGGACGTCCCTCTGAAGTACGCTGCGTCAGTGACCGGCAGATACTGGATATTATGATCTGTCTTAATGAGGGGGTCGCCATAGTTCCTGATATCTGGACAGGCCCCACATCCCTGGAAATAAGAAAAGTTCCCATCGCCGGTGATCCCCATATCATCGATTTTGATCTTATCTATAACCAGGAGATAGAAAATCCTACTCTTCAGCTCTTTATCGATTTTGCCATACGGGAGAAGGAGCAGCTCCGGAAGCTCTTATAAGATTTCCTTATGACAGCATTTATAATACATATTGGACAGCTTGGTTTTTTTATAGATAAAATATTATCCATAAGAACATTCATCAATGAGTGAATATATGGAGGATATTTATGAAGTATCTAATGAACGGTGTCGACGGCCATTTGGGAACAGCAGCCGCAGATGAAATGCTGACTCTTGTGGACCCGAAAGACCTGATCTTCTGCGCCTATAGTCTGGACGCCATCAAGGCAGAGAATCTTAACAGATGGAAGGACCTTGGTGTAACAATAAGAGAAGCCAACTATGAAAATTATGATCAGATGGTTGAAGCTTTCACCGGAGCGGACAGAATGCTCCTTATCTCCACCTATGCACTGGGTGAAACCAGAAGGAAGCAGCATAGAAACGCGATCAATGCCGCCAAGGCAGCAGGGGTCGGCTATATTACCTATACATCCTTTAATGGAGCCGAGATTGAAGAAGATACCCCTCTGATCGCCTCGGATCACAAGGATACAGAGAAGGCTATTCTTGAGTCCGGCCTGGATTACAACTTCCAGAGAAACATGCTCTATTTTGATTATCCCCTGATGCTTTTCTATCCCCTGGCGGTAACCAAGCTGAACTGCACCTGGATGAGCAATATGTACGACAAGAAGTGCGCTTATGTTCTCAGATCGGACTGCGGCAAAGTCGCGGCGGCGCTGCTTGCCGGCAAGGGTGAGAAAAACAGGGCCTATACCATCACGGGACCGGAAATGCTTTCAGAAGCTGAGTTTTTTGCTGAAGTCGGAAAGCAGACCGGTTTCTCCATCTCCCACAGCTACTGCAGCACAGAGGAACTCTACGAGTACTGGGCAGGGAAGGGCGTTCCCAAAACCCAGCAGGGTGACTTTTCAAACTCTGTTTTTCCTCCAGGAATCTGTTCCGATGATATTGTCGGAAACAACGCAAGTATCCTGAGCGGTCATTTCGAGAAGGTGACCAATGCGGTAGAAGAGCTGACCGGAAGAAAAGCGACATCCGTCAATGACGCGGTCAAGGATTTTTACATCAATATGCTTCCCCATAAATAAAGGAGTATCCTGTGTCAGCAATTAAAGATCTGATGGATCACTACTACACCACCTACAGTACAGGTGATTACAGCACCGTACCCTTTTCTGAAGATGTCGTATTTGAGTCCCTCTTCGGAAAGGTCGAGGGACGAGAGGCTGTGGTCAAGCATCTGGATGAGGCCCATGCCATGGGTGCCGTTAAAGAGAAACTCGTCCCTTTCAATATGTTAATTGACGGTGATAAGGTAGCCGTGGAACTGATGGGAGAACTGGCTTTTGATATCGATATCCCTGACTTCCCCTTCGGTACGGCAAAGAAGGGAACAGCGATCTCAGTGCGGTTCGGTGCCTTCTATGAGACAAAAGACAATCAGATAAGCCGGGTAGCTGTACACCGGTTCTAGATGGCCTTGTCCTGAGGATTCAAAGCAGCCCGGTAAGCGAATCATCTGCTTGCCGGGATTTTACTGTCACGGGGCAATTGAAGCTGCTAATAACTGAGGCAGGTTACTGGCCTTCTCATAGGGTAGAACGGCATGAGTGTGCTCTGTCTTAAGCCGAAGTCCCGGATTGGGGCCGTCAGTGGGCACCCTGTCTATTCCGGTCAGAGAACCATAGGGCAGGTAGTGTGGGGTGTAGGAATACCGTTCTGTAGAGGGCCTGCCTGTGTAGTAGATGTGGTGGATGGCTACAAGCTCACTGTCATTGCTTAAAAGTACAAAACCCGACAGAGCCGATTTTTTTAAACCAAGTCTGTTCAGAAAGGACAGGCTGAACTTCCAGGGAACCCTGTATTTCATGCCCGGTTGGTAGGCAACAGGAGTGAGAGTGCTGTCTTCTTTTTTGATAATCTCCTCTGAGACAGCATTGAAGGGGATCTTGAAAGACATCAGGGACTTCTCAATGGATTCCTGATATCCTGAAAAAAGAGGCGGCAGGGTATGCTCACCTTCAATGGGGTATATCCAGGGACCGAAGGCATCATATTCAAAGGATCGTTCACTCATATCGTTATCTCTCCTTATTATGGCTGCTGTACGGGCTGTATGATTCTAATAATCTGAACAATTATACCATTCAATTAAAAATATCTCATAGGACAAAAGAGCTAAGTGCTTTATAGTTCAAGGGGAGAACAAACTTATCCCTGCCATGAGCAGCCGTATGCACTTTCGTGTTTACGATAAAGACTGGTGTGATTGGGATAAGTGTGAGCCCCGGCCAGAGCCGGAGCTAAAGACTACTTACCGGAAATCAATCAATGTGATTTCCGGTAGTACTATCCTGGGTTCGGTCAGTCTCTGCTGTAGACCTGTCTGCCGTCTACCCAGGTTTCCACAATATCTATTGATGGAATCTCACGGGGATCAACCTTCCGGGGATCACGATCCAGTATAACCAGGTCTGCAAATTTCCCCTCTTCCAGAGAGCCGATCTCATGATCGCTCATGGTCTGCCAGGCCGCCTCAATGGTCAGGGCCCTTATGGCTGATTCAACAGATACACGTTCGGCGGGATTCAGGACATAATCGGGTTCCTTCCATGTCTCACGGGTGACCGCCGTATAGATCATCTGCATGGGGTCTGCGAATGTAACAGGGTAGTCCGAATGCAGGGTGTAGCTGATACCGGCATCCTCAACACTCTTTGCCCTGTCAAGCAGCCATGCTTTCTCTTCTCCGAAGATATTATCCCTGAAGTCTACACCCCAGTAGTGGACATGACCGATCAGGAAGCTTGCAGAGATTCCCAACTCCTTCATTTTCTGAATCTGTCCGTCATGGAGGATGGATGTGTGCTCAATCCGTGGGCGGAGTTCACTGAAATCGGCCCCGTATCCCTTGGCTCTTTCAAAAGCTTCCAGAATATTATCGATGGCTCTGTCTCCGTTTCCATGGATGGAAAGCTGCCAGCCCTCTTCCGTCTTTTCTACTATGTATTTGATCAGCTCCCGGACTGTCAGATACTCATGGCCATGGTTGCAGGTTCCCATATAGACCTCTCTTTGAAACCCTGTGAATCCCTGGTTGGAGCCGTCGGCAACAAGCTTATAGCCGACAGCCCTTACAAGGTCATTACCTTCATTGACCATAATCGGATTCTCCTGAAGAGACTCCTCAACGGTATAACCGGGATAGGCTCTGACCCTTCCTGTAAATCCTGGGTTTTCCGCCGCTTTCAGCAGGAGATCGAAGTCTCCCCGTCCTCCTGTGACGGAGCCCAGAAGCTGTTCTGTGCTGGTGGTGATCCCCATGGATGCAAACTTCTGCATCAGCTCAACGATCGCCAACTCCAGATCAATATCCGCAAGGGCTGGATTGGCTGCAAGAACCTGCATAAAGGCCAGATTGTTCTTCATGACACCGTTCAGTTCTCCATCCTCATCTCGCACGAACTCCGCTCCGGGAGGGTCTATTACAGAATTATCGATGCCGGCTGATTCAAAGGCTTTGCTGTTGGCATATGCCAGATGACCTGAGGCATTTAAGACGAAGACAGCCCTCTCCGTTGATATCTGATCAAGTTCTTTAAAGGTCAGTGCCTCAGGTCCTTCCATAATGGAGGGATCCCAGCTGCTGGCCACCAGCCATTCCCCGGGAGCAAGAGTATTCTCATACTCATTGAGATGAGCCAGAACCTCTTCCGTGGTTCTGAAATCTGCCATTCCGACGTACTCGCTGATGGTGTTGACCATGGCACCGTTGATTACATGATTGTGGGGATCAACAAATCCGGGGAGCATTGTTTTTCCCTCCAGATCGATCAGTTCGTAGTTCCCGTCCACCGCCCGGCGGACATCTCTCAATCTGCCAACAGAGATGATCCTGTTGCCTTTGACGGCCACCGCCTCGGCCTCGGAAAAATCCTTATCCACAGTCAGGATTGTTCCGCCTGTAAATATTTTAACCTCGGCCCTGTTTTCCTTTGATGTATGGCATGAAGCGAGTAATACTGTTAATAAGATAATACCTGCATATCTGATTTTCATATAAACTCCTTTCCCGTTGGTCCGGGATTCAGGATCAGATTAGCCGGGCATTCGCCTTAAGGGCACTATCAAATTATTTGATAGTATGTAGATGAAAATAATTTGGAAGGAAATACTATGCAGGACAGAAACAATCCAAAACTTATTCAGAACATGAACTCCCTGATGAACCTTTTTAACAGAACCTTGAATACTGTACTCAAAACCTATCCGGTTCCTCTGTCCCTTGCTTCCTATACCCTTCTGTGGACAGTGTATGACAATCCGGGACTGACTCAGTATAAGCTTTCCCTGGTATCGGGCTATACCAATCAGCGATGTCAGCAGATCATAATGAACCTCCACGACTCTGACCTTATCAGCAGAGAAAAGAAGGAGTATGGAAACAAATTCCATATCTATATAACTCCCCGGGGAGAAGAGGTACTGGAAGAACTTTACAGTGTTGTTCATAACCAGTTCCTCGATGGTAAAGATGTTGAAGTCCATGATCTGGCAGCCAGGATCAGCATTGACTTAACCAGATTAAAAGAGCTGCTCTAGCTGAGTAACAATCTTTGATCCCGGGGGGATAATTTCAAGATCAACCAGATAATTGGGGTCATGAGATGTAAAGGAAAAGCCATGGTGTCATCAATAGCATAGTCAGCATCTCCGGTGGCTTCTATAACTGATTGGAAGTATCCCATCAACTCTTCATCATTCACAACTGCAGGGGGATATACCATGTGTTTGAGGCATTATATCTTCGGGTATACCGCTAGAAACGGCTATGCTTTAACACGCTCTTTTGATTCCTTCCTCCATGGCTTTATGAACCTCATCCCAGGAAAAGTGCAGTTTCAGCTTCAGTGTCGCTTCGTTATGGATATCTTTTAGAAAATGAATTACGGGAGTTTCCAAATCATATTGAATTCAGGGCCTTCACTCCAGTTCAGGTCCAGTATTTTATTCAGATTATAAAATAAAAAAACCGGGAAGCGAGGTATTTGCTTCCCGGTTTTAAATACTGTTTGCGGTAGACTGGACTTGCTGTCCATTCGCAAGCTTCCTGCTTGCTCATTTCCAGCCCTCTTCCAGTCCTAAAACGGATATTCTTTGGTCTACCAGAGCTGTAATACAGCTCCGGTGATTCCTCGCATAGGGCCGAAGGGCCTGCCGTTTTACCGTTCCATGTATTCACGGCCGGACTTCCAGTTCAAGTCCAGCAATTTATCACTGATTATAAAAAAATAACCCGGCAACTGAGGTATTTAGCTGCCGGGTTAAAAACTATATGCGGTAGACTGGACTTGAACCAGCACAGCCTTGCGACCACTAGCCCCTCAAGCTAGCGTGTCTACCAATTCCACCACTACCGCGTTTAGGTGTCGTGATAATACCTAATGGATAAATTTTAGTCAACACATCATGAATCTTTTTTTCTCTTTCTCAAATCATCGGTATTCTATGCCTCAGGACCTACCGCAGCTGTACGAGCCGGGATAATAAAGAAAGAGTTTATACCCTGTTCACAGTTAATTCATATCTTTCTCTCAGTATTAAAGAAAAACAGTGCGGAGGAACCATGTATTCATATGCAAACAGGTTTTGTGACGGATTTAATTTCTTTGGCAGATATCCTGCAGGAGGTAGTATTTTGTTTATTCTGGGAATCGTTTTAATTGGAGTAATTGTCTATTTGGCTGTCCGTAAAGGGGGCATAGGCGGAACAGGACAGGACAGTGAATCTCCGCTGGATCTCCTTCAAAAACGATATGTCAACGGGGACATCAGCAAGGAGGAGTACCTTGAGAAGAAGGATATTCTGAAGGGACGTCGCTGAAAAGCATCCAGAATTATTCTATACTCTTTAAAATACCGCAGCAGCTTCTGAGACAGGATTGGCTGCTGTATCAATCAATCGGGAGAGGTGTCAAATGAAGACAGTCAGATGGGGCGTAATCGGCTGCGGAGATATATCCAGAAAGAGGGTGGTTCCTGCCATTAATGCACTTGAAGAGTGTGAATTGACCGCTGTTGCCAGACAGGATGCCTCTCTGGCAGAATCCTTTGCCGGGGAGTTCGGGGCCAAACGCTGGTATGGGTCCTGGAAGGATCTGATCGAAGACAGTGAGATTGACGCCGTGTATATCTCTACCCCTGTATATCTTCATGCAGAGCAGACCATTGCCGCGGCCGAGGCCGGTAAGCATGTCCTCTGTGAAAAACCCATGGGCCTGAATACTGACGAGTGCGGGAAGATGCTGGATGCCTGCAGGGCCAACGGTGTTACTTTCGGTACTGCCTACTACCGTCATTTCTATCCTCTTGTTCACAGGATCAAAGAGCTGATCCTGTCGGGAGAGATTGGTGATCCTGTTACAGCGGACGTGCAGGCCTGTGAATGGTTTGACAGGAAGCCCGGGGAACCGCGGGCATGGCTTCTCAATAAGAAGATGGCAGGAGGAGGACCGATGATGGACTTCGGCTGCCACCGTATCGAGGTGCTCCTTGATCTATTCGGCCCGGTCCGGTCCCTGAATTCTGAGATATTTAATCTTCACTTTACTGGCCGGGAGGTGGAGGATACGGCTCTGCTCTCACTGCTCTTTGAAAACAGTGTCCATTCCACCCTCAGGGTCTCCCATGCTGTAATGGAAGGACGGGATACACTGGATATATTCGGAACCAGAGGAAGTCTTCATGTTCCCGTACTCAACGGGGAAATTCTGATTGTTACAAATACAGAAGGGGAGAGGTCAGAGCATCATCCTCCCCATGTCAATGTGCACCAGCCCCTGATTGAGGATTTTACCAGAGCAGTTCTGGAGAAGAGAGAGCCTGTTATTAACGGAGAAACCGGTAGGACGGTGAACCAGATCCTGGACAGGATTTACAGTCCTCTAGCTTGATGAGGAGTTCAGTACAGCCACCATCTCATTAACATCCTCGGATATACCGCTCATCTCGTTGACCGAGTCGTTGATTCTATTAATCATCTCCTCTATCTGAATGGTGGAGTCGGAAACCGAGGTTGAGATATTCTGAAGATCGCTGATCCCCGTTACAATCTCACTGCTTCCCTGGGATACTTCCCGGGTGGAGCTTGTGATCTCCTCCAGGCTGTTCAGTACCTCCTGGATTTCTTTTTTGATCATTGAGTAGGATGACTCTGTGTCATCGGCCATGGTTGTAAGCTCTTCGGTCTGGCCGGTACTGTCCTTCAGGAACTTCTCAACCGATACAGCATTGGTTGCAGAGTTTTCTGCCAGTTTTCTAATCTCATTTGCTACTACCGAAAAACCGCCGCCCTTCTCACCGGCGTGGGCCGCCTCGATGGAGGCATTTATGGCCAGTAGGTTGGTCTGCTGATTGATATCGCTGATGATATGCATAAATTTTCCAATCTGTTTGGCATTCTCTACAATCCCGAAAATGGCCCTTTTCGTCTGTTTGATAGAGTCCTCCCCGCCGTGGGCCATGTCCAGCAGCTGACGGGAACTTTCGTTTTTCGCGTGACTGACACGGGCAATGGAGTTGATGGTGGAGCTGAGCTCCTCTATGGTGCTGGAGAACTCCTCGACTACAGTCATCTGTTCTACAACGAAGTTCCTGAGCAGGTTGATCTGATCCACAATACTCCGGGTACTCTCAATTGTGCTGTCTACAAGGGTTTTAGATTTTTCAGAGAGATTCCCTGCGAACTCCGTTGCCTTCCATCTGTTATGGCTGAGATCGGAGAGGGTGTTGGCTATCAGGTAAAGCATATTGGCGGCAGACTGGACCTTTTCGGGAGAGAGTACGGGAACCTTTCTCAGGGCCTCAACATACTCATTCTCATCGGCACCAATCTCTTGTGCAGTCTTTCTGAAGTACTCCTCATCGGGAGACTCAATAAGAACCTGTCCGCCCAGTAGTGAGCCGATCTGAACATCTCCGATCAGAATGGGTACTCCAAAGTCCACCAGCCCCGAGTGGCAGCGGTAGACGGCGGGTCTGCTGGTCTTGGCCGACAGGGTACCTCCTCCTGCATCGCAGGCATAGCAGCGTTTCAGGCCCTCTTTGCTTCCTCTGGTGTGCTTGATGCAGAAGTCGGTAAAACCGCTTTCCCTTGTTACCGGTTCTCCCTCGTTGTTGACGGTAATGCAGGCCATGCCCATGGCCTCGGAAAAGTTATCCTGGATCTTCTGCAGCTGCTTAAGATCGATAAAATCTTCCAGCTTGAGCTCCCCGGCGGTGACCGTCTGTTTTTTATGAGAAATATGATCAACACTCTTCAGTTGAGCATCCACGGTCTGTATTCCGGGAGAAGTCTTGCGGGTACCCGGGGATTTGGCCTGGTTGTGTGAGTCCAGATCTTTCAGTTCATCATTTACAGACAATTTTCTGATTATCCGGAAGGCTCCATAGACAAACAGAACAACGGCTAGAGGAATACAGTATTTCAAGAGTTCCATGGCAGGATTTCCTTTTTACCAACCGGCAGAGAGAAGAGATCCGGTTGAAATATTATTGGTTGACTAATAAATATTTAACTCCGGGAATATTGATTCTGTCAATTAAGAACTTTTCTTATTTCTTTCTATCTATTCAAATAAGTTATCTATGTGCAAAAAGGATTGGAACCATAGGCAAGGGAGGGAAAGACGCGCTCTCCCTCTCTGAAATAATCTCTATCAGGCGGGACTTACGGCAAGTCCTCTTCTCTCATCCAGTTCTTTTTTGATAACAGGATGAATCTTATCGATATTGATAAAGGCCATGATCACAAGGCCCACTGCGTAGAGGGCGATTGGGATGTGGATGTAGAGGGACTGGATGGCGAAGATTGCACTTGCTCCCTGCTGTGCCAGTGAGGGATCATAACCGCCGAGGGCCAGTACCCATCCAATCAGGGCTCCGCCGAGACCTGTTCCCACCTTCATTCCGAAACTGGAGGCACTGTAGGTCAGACCGTCGATTCTCTCACCGGTTTTCCACTCACCATAGTCGACAACGTCGGCAACAAGGGCGAAGAGTCCGGCAGTATGGGGTACTCCTCCCAGTCCCTTGATGATCAGACCGGCAATAATCCAGTTCATCTGTGTGGGCATTACCAGAATAATCAGAAGTCCGGCGATCTCCATAACATAGCCGGCCATCATACACTTCCAGTTTCCAAAAAGCTTGGCGAACTTGGGGTAGATCAGGTTACCCAGCATCTTGGGGAGGATAAAGGCCATAACCAGGGTTCCGATAAGGGCGACCTTTCCGAGGATATCCCTTGCATAGTAGACGGCAATTCCGGTTGCGGTGGCCAGGGCCATGTAGTTGATAACAAATGTCAGGGTGATCAGGAGGAAGTACTTGTTCTTGACCAGAACCTTGAAGGAGTCCTTGATCTTCATTGGTTCGGCGCTCTCTTTCTTAACCGAAGCACTCTCTCTTTCTTTGGTGAAAAAGAATGTAATCAGAAGAAGAACTGTTGCCAGGGCACCGAAGATCCAGGACATGCCGCTCCAGCCGAACTTAGCAACCAGATTCATTGTGGTTTTGGATATCAGAATAACCGTGCCCAGGGTGAAGAAGAAGCGGATGGAACTCATGGAAACCCTTTCCTGGGGATCGGGAGCAGCCAGTGAGAGCAGTGTGTTGTAAGAGAGGTTTGAGGCTGTGTAAAAGAAGGCCGCAACCAGTACGTAGATCAGAAAGGAGTAGACGATCTTTCCTGTGTCTCCCAGTCCTGAGGGAACGTTGAAGAGAAGAACGATACCGATTCCCATGGGAAGGGCAGTCCAGAGGACCCAGGGTCTTGCCTTGCCCCAGCGGGTTTTGGTTCTGTCGATAATCGCACCCATTCCAAGGTCCGTTACTCCGTCAAGAAGTCTGGTCAGAAGCATAATTGTTCCGACTACTCCCGCACTGATGCCGACAGAGTCGGTGTAGTAGAGGATCAGGAACATGCTGATTGTTGTCCAGACAAAGTTGCATCCGGCGTCGCCGACACCGTAGGCCAGTTTTTCACCTAAACCTATTTTTTTATTCATTCTAATCTCCTTCAGGATAAAAATATTTCTTTTTGAATAAGGTCTTTATTGTCAGAGCTGCTTCCCAGATAGATCCGGTAATTCATCTCTTCAAACTCAAATTTCCCGATCACTTCGTTGTACCAGGAAAGCTCAGATTTTCTGCATTCGATAGACACCCTGCTGCTCTCTCCGGGCTTGAGTGAAATTCTTTTGAAACCACGGAGGATTTTTACGGGACGTTCCACTTTGGACTCGGGAAATCCCACATACATCTGGACCGCCTCTTCTCCGGAGCGTTCTCCGGTGTTGCTGACGGTACACTCTGCATAGAGGTACTCCTCATCCTGACTTACAGAGAGACCAGAGTACTCAAAGTCCGTGTAGGAGAGGCCGTATCCGAAGGGGAAGCGGGGAGTTATGCCTTCTGCTTCCAGCTTCACATAGCCGTGAAGAAAGTCGTAGTTCTGGCTTTCGGTGTCCCAGTTGATTTCAGGCAGGTGAGATTCATCAGTGGGAACCACAAAGGGAAGCTTTCCGCTTGGATTCACATCTCCGAAGAGGATCTCGCCCAGGGCTGTTCCTCCCTCCATTCCGGGGTAGTAGGCCATGATCAGGCTGCTGACAGAGTCAATCCACTCCTCCATCATGATCATGCTTCCGCCGATCAGTACGACGGTTGAGTTGCTGTTAAGAGGTGCGATGGTTCTGATCAGCTCTTCCTCTTCCCTGTGGAGGGTGAGGCCGCCCTTCCTGTCACCGCCGATGGCTCCGGTATAGGCATCCTTCTTGTCCTCTGCCACAAACTCGCCCTCATCGTTGAAGTCGTAGCCTGCCACAAAGATCACGGCGTCGGCGGACTCAGCCAGTTCACGGCAGTGGTCCAGGTCGCTTCCCTCGTAGAAGGTCACCTCACAATCTCCGGCAGCCTTTACGATTCCCTTGAGGGGGGTAACGATATAGGCGGGATGAACTTCGCTGGAACCCTTGTCCCCTGTCACTTCCTCGGCTGCAAGGCGTCCCAGGACAACTATCTTTCGGCACTTCTCCCTGTTTAAGGGGAGGGTGGAGTTTTCATTCTTCAGAAGGGTCATCCCCTCTCTGGCAGACTGAAGGGCCAGGGCTATATGCTCGGGGCTGCCGATGCTTTCGGGATCTCCCGGCTGTTTTTTCTTCTCGAAGTCCTGAATTGTGCTGATAATTCTGACGGCTGCCTCATCGATGGCCTCTTCGGGAACCTTTCCCTCCCTGACGGCATCAACAAGAGCGCCGCCGTAGTATTTGGTACAGCACATCTCAATGTCCTGGCCTCCGCAGGCGGCTTCCACCGTATTCTTGACACCCCAGACAAAGTCGCTCATTACAAAGCCGTCGAAGTTCCACTCTTTTTTCAGAACATCCCGGATCAGGTAGCTGTTGTGGCCGCACATGGGGCCCTTGTACTTGTTGTAGGAGGTCATCACACTGGCCGCGCCGTTGTCGATGCACTTTTTGAAGTGGGGCAGGAACACCTCTCTCTCGGTTCTTTTGCTGCAGTCGATATCCACCTTGAACCGTGAGTTTTCCATCTGGTTGAAGGCGTAGTGTTTGACACAGGCCATAACTCCCTTGCTCTGTACACCCCGGGTCAGGGCGGCGCCCATCTCTCCCAGGTGAAAGGACTCCTCTCCATAGGTCTCCTGGGCCCGTCCCCATCCGGGATGGTAGAGCAGATTGATGCAGACACCGGCAAAGAGGTTGCCCCCGTATCCGAGGACTTCCCGGCCGATGGCCTCTCCAATCTTCTCTTCAAGCTCCGCATCAAAGCTGGCTCCTCTGAGCATTGAGACCGGGAAGCAGGTGCTTTTACCGGTACCGCAGACAACGCCCCGGGGACCGTCGCAGAAGAGCATGGGAGAAACGCCGTGTTCCTCCAGTCCTCCTGAAGGGTAGGGGATATGGTTGTAGTGATGATCCGACTGCTTCTTGATGGAAGCCCGGACCTCATCGAAGGTCATCTTTCCGCTCATCAACCAGACTTTCTCCTCGAGGGAGAGTCCCTGGACAATCAGCCGGGCCTTCTCACGAAAGTCTGTTTGTGTGGTACTGTTCAATTTATTCCTCCACTATATTCATCAGCACTCTTACCGCCTCGGTATTTCTGAAATTCAGATAGCCCTGTATTTCGGGGTTTCTGTCGGCGGGAAGGTCGTTTTTTCTGTATTGGTTGGGAGTTGAGCCCGTTTTATCCTTGAAGATCCGGTAGAAGGAGCTCTCCGAACCGAATCCGCAGATGTCAACAATGTAGTCCATGCTCTTCTTCGTAAATTTCAAAAGCTGTTTGGCCCTGTCTATGCGCATGGTATCCACAAGTTCCTTGGCGGACAGGCCGATATGATCCTTCAAGAAGCGGTAAAGAGACTTGCCGCTCAGGCCCATCTCACTGCAGAGCCGGTCCAACACGTCATCGGACTGCAGGTTGTTCTCTATATAGTCCAGAATCTCCATGACCCGGGAGGAGTCATCGGAGTTTGAAGGGGAGTGAAAGGTCATATCATAGGGAACATAGTCGAAAAGATCGGCAATGATCTTATAGACCAGGGCTTTGAGTCTGTGGAAGTTTTTCCTCTCCTTCTGCATATAGAGCAGGGTCAGCCTGCAGGCTGTTTTGATTAAATCCGTTCTGTCCCAGTCTGCCGGAATCTTTCCGTGGGCACTGTTCAGATGAAAGCGGTAGGAGACATTAGCTTCCGCCTCCATCTGAAAGAGATCAGGATGGATCTGTAGTATCAGACAGGTGTTTCTCTCTTCCGTGTGCGCCATTGAGTGGACTGTTTTTGAATTGATCAGGAGGAGGTCTCCCTTTTTCAAAAGTACCGGTTCCGGATTCATATAGACCATGAGTGAGCCTTCCAGAACATGGATGAGTTCATACTCGTAGTGCCAGTGAAAACTGGAGTTATCAATAGCCGTAACGAAGCTGTTGAAGTGCTGGAGTTTGTTGAATTCTATCTGTTCAAAGTTATAAATACTCATCCATATTTCCTTTAAACTGCCAGATTTCCCGAAGGGGAAACTGCCCGGGAACCGTCCTGTGAAAACCAATGTATCACCGGAATTTCGAGCTGTTCTTGCAGTTTTAGTTGAATTTTCTCTCAAATTTGGACAAAAAAGGCGAATTTGAGTGGTTTCAGATTATATAGAGATGAGGCATGCAAGGGTTAGAGGAAGACAGTGTTCAGTTATGAATTCGTCTTTTGGGGGTGTCGGAAGTGATGGGAGATCTGTAGCTTTATATTCAGTGTTACAGGATTAATATTCTCCATGCGAGTGCTGTGGTTTTCAGTCTGTGTGAAACTACGTTGGCAAATTATATTGAGCCGCAGAATTGTCTCTTTTAGATTTTTGAAAAACTGCCAAAGATTGATTCAACTGATTGTAAGGCTATAGAGCAGCTTCTTTCCTGGAAAATTATCAACTAACTTTCTAATGCAGAGATATCAGCGCTTCCGTTTTAGTCCAGTGTTTTATTCAGATTATAAAAAAAATAACCCGGTTACCGAGGTATTTGGTAACCGGGTTAAAAACTTGTTTGCGGTAGACTGGACTTGCCGTTCATTCGTCAGCATCGTGCTGACTCATTTCCGGCCCTCTTCCAGTCCTAAATCCGCATCCATGCGGATTTGCCGTTGCATGTATTCACGGCCGGACTTCCAGTTCAAGTCCAGTATTTGATTCAGATTATAAAATAAAAAAAACCGGGAAGCGAGGTATTTGCTTCCCGGTTTTTAATACTAATGCGGTAGACTGGACTTGAACCAGCACAGCCTTGCGACCACTAGCCCCTCAAGCTAGCGTGTCTACCAATTCCACCACTACCGCAATTGGTTTACAGAAAATACCTGAGGGGCCGGTTTTTGTCAACAGCCCCCGGGGAAAATTTTCATCCCCTATTAACAGTGTATGAAAGGGGATGAAATATACCTGTATGTATAGTGAATTGAAAGCATCAATCTAATTTCTGTCACAGTATGAAAAAACTAACCCATTTCTAACAGAAGACTAACCGGACCCCCACCAGTGTGAGGAAAAATAAAAAATGAAAATTATCCTGCCTGCTTTGACCGCTTCGGACTGAGCCGGTAGATCAGGAATAGAACAATGGCAAAAATACTGATAATTGAGGATGAGTCGGATATCCGGGAACTTATCTCCTTCAACCTGGAGATGAGCGGCTACGAGGTTGCAACGGCCGCAGACGGAGAAGAGGGGCTTGAGAAGGCCTCCCGGGGCGGTGTGGATCTGATTATCCTGGACATAATGCTTCCGGGTATAGACGGGTATCAGGTCTGCAAGTATCTGAAGAAGGATATCGAAACAAGGGATATCCCCGTTCTGATGCTGACGGCCCGGGCGGAGGACGATGATGTGGTCTACGGCCTTGAAACAGGTGCAGACGACTATATGACCAAACCCTTCAGTCCCCGGGTTCTGATAGCCAGAATCCAGTCGGCCCTGAGAAAGTCCCAGGCGGATTTCGGAGGGAAAAAGAGCACCCCCATTACTCTCCATAACCTTATGATCGATGCATCAAGGCATCTGACCCTTCTGGATGGTGATCCTGTGGATCTGTCAGCCACAGAGTTTTCCATCTTAAGATTTCTGGCGGAAAATCCGGGATGGGTGTTTTCCAGAAACCAGATTATTGACTCGGTTAAGGGGGAAGATTATCCTGTAACCGCCCGTTCCGTGGATGTTCAGATCCTCGGGATCAGACGCAAGCTGGGTGACTCCGGCAGCATAATAGAAACCGTCCGCGGAATCGGATACCGCATGAAGGGGGAGTAATGTACAGACGAACATTCTTTCAGCAGCTTTTTTTCACCATATTCATCCTCCTGCTGCTTACGGTGGTTCTCTACTTTGCCGTTACAATTTCTGTTGTTAAAAATGGAATGTACAGAGACGTTCTGCACCGTCAGATGAATATGACCCGTATGGCTTTGAACCTGGTTCCCGACAGGGATCTGGCGGACCCTGAAATTGCTCAGCACTACAGTTATGAAATCTCCCATGGAACGGAAGTCAGAGTCACCCTGATTGACAGGGACGGTCATGTACTTGCTGATACCGATGAGGATGCTTCGACCATGGATAACCATGCCTACAGACCGGAGATCCGCAAGGCCTTTCTGGAAGGAGCGGGGAGTTCGTCCCGGTACAGTAAGACCCTTTCCAAGATGATGCTCTATACGGCCCTCCATGAACCCGAGCGGGATATAGTGATCCGCCTCTCCCAGTCCATTGAGGAGATACAGGAGGATGTTAGCAGGATCTATGAACAGATCATGCTGATCTTTGTGCTGGTTCTTATCCTGGGCAGTATCTCTACGGTCTTTATTGCCAGGCGCCTGAGCTTTACACTCCGGTCGGTGCAGGATGTGGCCGGTGAATTTGCCCAGGGGAACTTTGATACCGAGCTGGATGTGGCCGGTTCAAGAGAGGCTGTCTCTCTGACAAGATCCATCAATGCCATGGGCCGGCAGCTTCAGGACAAGATCAGCACCATTACCTATCAGAAGAATGAACTGGCGGGAATGCTCAACAGCATGAGGGAACCTGTAATCCTTCTGAATCATCGTCTTGAGGTCAAGGAGATGAACCCCGCTGCCATTGCCATGCTGACTCCCGGAGACGGTCTTAACTACTATGGTAAAGGCCTGCTTCAGGTTATGCGCTCGGTGGAGACCTGCGAACTGGTTGAGAAGACTATTTCAGACAGCAGTGATATGGAGAGCATCATCTACTACGCCGACAAGGACCTCTACCTGCAGGTCTATACCAACTATCTCTACAGGGACGAGGAGACTCCTCCGACGGTCCTTCTTGTGATGAATGATATTACCCAGATTAAAAAACTGGAGGAGATGCGCAAGGAGTTTGTGGCCAATGTATCCCATGAGCTGAAGACTCCCGTTACCTCCATTATGGGCTATGTGGAAACTCTCAAGGCGGGAGCCCTGAAGTATCCCGACAAGGCAGAGGAGTTTATCGACATCATGTTCCGTCAGACCAGAAACCTCAATGCCCTGATCGATGACCTTCTTACCCTGTCCAGAGTGGAGGACGGAAGAAAACGGTTCCACAAGGAGACCTTTCCCCTGGAGGACCTTCTTTCAAGTGCCGTTTCGGTCTGTCAGGTGAAGGCCAAGAAGAAAAACTCCCCCCTGATGGTGGAGTGCGACAGCAGCTGTGTTGTTTCGGCCCATCCGGTGCTGATGGAGCAGGCCCTGACCAATCTGATTCAGAATGCCGTCAAGTACTGTCCCGAGGAAACCAGAATCCATGTTATCGGCCGGTGTGATGAGAAACATATCTATATCGATGTAAAAGATGAGGGCTACGGCATTCCCAAAGAGGACCTGCCGAGGATCTTCGAGCGCTTCTACAGGGTCGACAAGGCCCGCAGCAGGGATCTGGGCGGTACCGGTCTGGGACTGTCCATTGTAAAACACATCTCCCAGATTCACGGGGGAAGTGTTGCTGTGGAAAGTGAGGAGGGTAAGGGCTGTACCTTTACCATTACCCTTCCCAAAACCGGGACTCCCGGAGATCCAATCTGATACAAGATCCCCGGGGGTGCTCCGGGGTATTTTACCTGGCAAAGAAGCGGTAGGAGCTTGTGTGAGAGTACACTTCACCGGGCTTCAGAATGCATGAGGGGAACTGTGTCTGGTTGATACCGTCGGGGAAGAGCTGTGTTTCAAGACAGAATCCTCCGTGTTTGCCGTAGACTGTTCCCTCATGTCCTTTTATTCCATCCAGAAAGTTTCCTGTATAGAACTGAACTCCGGGCTGGTCTGTGGACACTTCCATGGTTCTCCCTGATGCGGGATCATAAACGGTTCCGTACTTTCTGACACCTCTGCCGGGGGCCAGAACATAGCAGTGGTCGTATCCGCCGCCAGCCACTTCACCGATTCGGCTTCCGATAGTGTTCTTTGCTGTAAAGTCCATCTCAGTACCCTTAACGCTTTTGATCTCCCCTGTGGGGATCAGAGTGCCGTCAACGGGAAGGTACCAGGGGCAGTCCAGTTCCACTTCGTGGTCCAGAATGTCTCCGTTGCCCAGTCCCTTGAGGTTGAAGTAGCTGTGGTTGGTCAGGTTTACAGGGGTAGCCTTGTCGGTTACGGCCTTGTATTCGAAGATCAGCTCTCCCTCGGAGGTGAGGGTGTAGATCATGGTTGTGGTCAGGTTACCGGGAAATCCCTCCTCACCGTCGGGGCTGAAGGAGCTCAGTACCAGACCTATGGAAGAATCTTTTTCAAAGGGTGTTACAGCCCAGTTTTTGCGGTCAAAGGCACCCTTGTCTCCGCCGTGAAGGGAGTTGGGACCGTCGTTGGCCAGGAGGCTGTACTCCTCTCCGTCCAGGGTGAATTTTGCACCGGCAATGCGGTTTCCGAAACGGCCGATGGCGGCTCCGAAGTAGAATCTGCTGTTCAGGTACTCATCAAGAGTATCAAAACCCAGGTTGATATCTTCAATTTTTCCGTTGCGGTCGGGGCAGAGGATGGATGTGACGATCCCTCCGAAACTGCTTACCTTTACGGTGAGCCCTTTTTCACCTTCCAGAGTATAGAGGTCCGCAACACTTCCATCGGGAAGTGATCCGAAAACTTCTTTGCTTACTTTCATAAATGAACTCCTTATCTTATTGCTGCATTGGTAATAATATTAAGCCATAAAAAAACTCCGGAGCAGTTCCGGAGTTTTCATTGTAATCAAATTATATCTGTAAGGCTACTTCAGCCGCAGACTTCCATTGCTTTTTCAGCAGCTGTGGCGGCATCGGGAGTATAGATGTCAGCACCGATGGAATCGCAGAAGGACTGTGTAACAGGGGCTCCTCCGATCATAATGGTTACATCGTCTCTGATTCCCGCATCTTCGGCTGCCTTAACCACGTTCTCCATCTGGGTCATTGTGGTGGTCAGCAGGGCTGAGAGAGCGATAATATTGGCGCCGTTCTCTTTGGCTGCTTCAATATACTTCTCGGGGGCAACGTCTGTTCCCAGGTCGATAACTTCCAGACCCTTTCCTTCGAGCATGATCTTTACAAGGTTCTTACCAATGTCGTGGAGGTCGCCTTTTACGGTTCCCAGAACGGCCTTGCCCTTGGCTTCGGCTCCGCCGGCTTCAAGGTGGGGTTTCAGAACTTCCAGTCCCGCATTCATTGCTCTTGCGGCAATCAGTACTTCGGGAACAAAAACCTGGTTGTTTTTGAATTTAACACCAACAATGTTCATTGCGGCGAGAAGGGCGTCATCAAGGATTGTCTGTGCGGCAACTCCGCCGTCAACAGCTTCCTGGCAGAGCTCTTTTACTTCCTTTGCCTTACCTTTCTGCATCAGTTCTGAAATTTGTTCTAAATCGGCCATTTGTTCTCTCCTTGGCAGAGCCCATGGGGGCAGGCTCCATATTAAGTAAATTGTTACATTCGACTTAATCCACGAAGTGCGAAATGCGGCATACGGCTGGACGAAAGCTGTCCTGTAGACCGGTTCATCTGAAGTATCCTGACTTGCAGTTCAATCTCCCCCGAGCCTTCCCGGCGTACCCCGTTTCCAGGTTTTGCCAGTGGCGTAATTCGGGTTTGTCCCTGCTCACAGTGACGGGATCGTGGAGGATTTTCACCTCGCTTCCTTCTTCTGAACAGCTAAAGTATGCTATGAGCTTTTATAATCGTATTGGAAATATTCTGTCAATTTTGGTAAAAATCGGGAATTACGATAAAAAATAATCTATATAAAAAAACTAGTGATTCAAGGGGGCGAGTCCCGTTATTCTCAGGATGAGCTGCCCGGGATGAGCTGCCCGGGATGAGCTGCCCGGGATGAGCTGCCCGGGTGGGCAGAAATCGGTCAGCTGTGGATTTCCTTGGTGTCCAGGTCTATCTTTCCACGCTTCTCCCTGTACTTTCCCGGGGAGAGGTTGGTCATCTTCTTGAATACCTTGGTAAAGTAGCTCTGGTCCTCATATCCCACCATACCGGCTATCTCAACCAGGGAGAACTTGCTGTTCATGAGCAGGTTTTTGCTCTTGTTGATTCTCACCTGATTCAGGTAGGTGTTGAAGTTGCACTTCATCTCCTCCTTGAAGATCTTGCTGAAGTAGGCGGGGGAGAGGTAGACCGATGATGCCACCTCGTCCAGGGTGACCTTTTCGGCGTAGTTCTTGTTTATATACTGAATGGTCTGGTAGATGGCATCGGCGTGTTTCACATCCCGGAGGTCGAATACAAGGTCCGAGAACCGGACAATCACCTTGGCCAGCCATCCGGCAAGACCCTCTACTGTGGTGTAGTCGTTTATCTCGTTCAGGTACTGGTAGTTCATACCGAAGATCTGCTCAGCGTCACCTCCGCCTTCCACGGCAGCCCGTGAGAGAAGAACCAGAAGTTCCAGCACCCTGGCCTTGACCACGTCGAACTTTCCTCCCGAAGAGAAGAAGACGGCACCGAGAATTTCGTTGAGAACGGAACGGGCTTCTTTGGAATCTCCGGTCTGAATCAGATGGAGGAGTTCCCTCTCCTTTTCGATGGGATACTGGGATATTTCGGCATCCTTGTTCTCCATCTCCTTGATGTACTGAATATACTCGGAGATCTGAGCCTGCTGGTCCATGCTGTCCTTCCGGGAGGTCAGCTGAGAGCGGTCTCCCTCAATAAGGTGTGACGCTGTGATAAGCAGCATCTCGGAGAGGGCCTTGGCCTTTTCGGTGCTCAGTTTCGGTATGGACTTCAGTTTGTTTTTCAGATTGGCCTGTTTAACAGAGTCGGGGTCAAATTTCTGATTCAGTTCATCAATCAGCTCATCGGGATCGATAATCAGGGCGGGACCGGCAATAAGAGCTCCCGTCATCATTCCCTCCTCCATCAGAGGAGAGGCCCAGTGGAGCATATTGATGGGACAGAAATAAATGTAACTGCCGCCGAAGCGTTCAGCCTGGTAGCCTCCGTAGAGGTGGGCCTGTCGGCAGTCGGTGTGACAGATATCTGTCAGAGATCTGCAGAAGGGGCAGACAGGTTCCGTCGCTCCGTCACTGCTCAGGCGGTAGCCCTTGCTGTTTATTACAAAGCACTCGATACCAGTAGCAGCTTTGTAGATATCCGCCAGTTCGAGGGCTTTTTTGTAGAAGGGGGAGATGTAGTTCTTGCTTTTGCCGTTCATTGAGATTCAGTATAGACTAAGTTACAGTTTCTGGAAAATACATACTCATCATATATTCTTCCTGAAATCCCGGATGGGATGAGAGTTCCACATAGCCGCAATTCTTTTTTATCCTTTCGCACTTTTCCATTTCTTCCCGGCTCAGGGCACAGCGGATTACTCCGCCGCCGCAGGAGTTCCCAACGGACCGGATCTTTCCCCGAAGCTCTTCGGGAAGAAGACCGACGGCCAGAGCGCTGTCGGTATTGATATAGGAGCCGAAACCTCCGGCCAGATAGACGTGTTTGATATCATCCATGGTGGAGCCCGACTCCTTGATAAGGGTGCTGATGCCCGCGGCAATGGAGCCCTTGGCCAGCTGTACTTCTCTCAGGTCCTTCTGGCTGAAGTAGAGCTCTTTTACTCCGTCAGTCCATACAAAGCGAAGTTCCCCATCCACTTCCTTCAGGAACTCCGCTCCTTCAGCGGGAGAATCACCCCAGTCCGACTCATCCTGCAGTCTGCCTGTATAGTCTGCCAGGCCGCTTTTCAGAAGGTAGGCGGTCAGGTCGATAATTCCCGAGCCGCAGATTCCCGTCATCTCTTTTCCTCCGATAGTCTCCCAGCTTATGCTGCTTCCTTTGCCCGAAACGGCGCTGACCGCACCAGGGATTCCGGCGGAGCCGCATCGGATATTGGCGCCTTCGAAGGCCGGACCCGCTGCGGTGGAGCAGCTTGTCATCTTCTCCCTGTTTCCCAGGGCTATTTCTCCGTTGGTTCCGATATCAACAAGAAGGCAGAGTTCATCGGTCTCGGCCATCTCGGTAGAGAGGATGCCGGCGATGATGTCCGCCCCGATGTAGGCGGAGAGGGAGGGAAGGAGAATAAAACGCATCCAGTCGGGCAGGTTTGAGTTGATCTCACCGGGGGTCAGGATCATGGTTACGGTAGATACGGGGAGAAAGGGGGCCTCGGCCAGGCTCCGGGGGCTTAGCCCCTGAAGGATATGCATCATGGTGGTGTTCCCGGCGGCAAAGATGCCCAGAAGATCCTCTTCAGATCTGTCGGTTTCATTCAGAACCCGGAAGCAGAGCTCCTCTATCTGTACGACTATCCTGGTCTGAAGCTCTTTCAGCCTCTCGGGATTTTCACCGATATACTCGATTCTGGAGATCACATCGGCGCCGTAGGCTTTCTGGCTGTTCAGGGCCGATGCACTGCCGATTCGCTCTCCGGTCTCCAGGTCCAGAAGGTAGGCAACCACAGTGGTTGTGCCGATATCCACGGCAAGGGCGCAGACCGGGGAGCCGGAGGCCGGGCCGCCGGAGCCGTTATTGGAAGCTGACAGTCCGGCGGCTTGTTCCGCCGTACGGATTCGGGTGATCTCGCTGCCGCAGCAGCTGATTTCAAGATTGTATATTTTTCTGTCCTGAAGAGAGGAGAGGAGGGCTCTTGTTTTATGGTTCATCCCCATATCTTCCGGAATACCCGGGAGAGACGAGAGGGTCTCCAGTATCCGCTGTTCAAAGGATCTCTGATCTTCCAGGTTTGCCACAGGCAGTGCAAGATTGATGCGTTTCAGAAGGGAGTCTGTAGTTCCCTTAAAGGGGAGTCCCCCGGACTCCTTGATCCTGGCTCCCTCTGTGCCGGCGTCCAGTCTTACCGAAACAGAGCCTTCGGGCCGGGTCTTACAGGCCAGTCGTATACCTCTTTTCAGTTCTTCGCGGCTCAGGAGTCTGAGTTCCTCCTGGTCCGGTTCGGATACTGTGCCCTCCAGAATCTTCACCCTGCACTTGCCGCAGCTTCCCTTGCCGCCGCAGGGGGCGTCGATCTCAACAGATGGAATGGATTGGATCAGTTCAAGAAGGGTCTTTCCGGGAGTAATTGTTTCCTTGATGGTTCGTTCACCCTTATATATTGTAAAAGTTGTTGAATTCATAATCATCTCCCGATACTGTATAATTGAAGTTAAATGGCTGCCCGAGGGGAAATATTGTAATTTCCCTATATTTTTTTGTAATTATCCGATGAGGGGTCAAAAATGAAAAAGTCTTCTCTCTTAATCCTCCTGATTCTTCTGACCGCTCCCCTGTGGTCTACTCCGGAAGAGGACTTTCTTTTGGCCCTGCGGGAATCCCGCCTCAGGGATGCCGCCTTTTTTACGGAGTCAGGATACTCAATAGACAAGTATCTGGAAGACGGAAAGACCGCCCTTATTATCATGTGTGACGAACAGCGCAGCCGTGAGGTACGCTGGCTGGTAATGAACGGTGCGGAACCCGACAAGAGAGACTCGGCAGGGCTAACCCCTTTGATGCATGCCGCCCTCCGGGGGGACCGTAATATCCTTCAGATTCTGGTTCAGGCCGGTGCAGAGGTAAATCTTCAGTCTCCCGAGGGCTACACGGCCCTTCAGTATGCGGTGAACGCCGGCTGGCGGGAAGCCTCAATTGCCCTTGAAGAGTGGGGGGGGATAATCGTTCAGCCCTACTACAACCACCCCATGCTCAGCGAGGTCTGGACAAGACGTCAGCACTACAGCCGGGCTCTCAGTCTGAAAGAGACCCGATGGAGACACCATGGTTTTCTGGAGGTCCTTCTGGAGGGGGACTACAGAGGGATAAAGAAAATGCTGGACGACGGATATGATCCCGATGCGGCGGACACGGAAGATCTGAGCGCTCTGATGCTGTCGGCCTCTCTCAATGATTTTTATATATCAAAACTTCTTCTGGAAAGCGGCGCCGATCCGTTATTGAAGGATACCTTGGGACTGGATGCTCTCTGGTATGCAGCCTTCAGCGGCAACAGAGAGCTGACGGAATATCTGATTGAGAAGGGCGCCGCCGATGACTCTCCCTATCTGGAAAACTCACCACTCTTCGCTGCCTTTATCTCGGGCTCCCACTCCATAATGGAGTATCTGCTGGAATCCGGTTGGAAGGGAGACCTTACCGGTAGGATCGGCAGCACACTGGTTCACTATGCTGCCTTCTATGCGGACCTCAGGACCCTGAAGCTTCTGAAAGAGGCCGGATACTCCCTTTCCGTGACCGATGCCGACGGCAGATCCGCCCTGGACTATCTGATAAGAGGATATCATCTCAATGAAGAGGAGTCACGGTTTATCCCCATTGCACAATACCTGAAGGATCAGGGCGTTCCGGTGACCACGGACAAAAGTATCTTGGATAACAGGAAACTCTCCCGTATAATTTATTCAAGATGGTAATGTATATTAAAAAAAAGATATATAATAAAGAAAAAAACGGAGACCATGATGATTGATTTTATTGTTGACTATTTCTATTACCTCTTTCTGGGGATTCTGGTACTGAATATTATTCAGAGGAAACAGAGGGAGAGGGGCATGAAAAAGAGAAGTGCCACCCTCTACCAGGCCATTCTGGTTTTTATCCTCTACGTGGGAGCCTCTGTGATCAAGGCGGAGGGACTGGAACCCAAGTGGATCATTGTACCCCTCGCCGTAATTGCTGTAGCCCTCTACTTCTTCCGGGAGAGAATTATCCCCTACAAGACAAAGTGTATAAACTGCGGCGCCAGACTGGATATGAACCAGATGTTCCTCTATGACGCCAACCTGTGCAGCAAGTGTGATCCCTATGAGCAGCCGGATCCCGAGGATAAGGCTGAGGGGTCAATTGAAGAAGATTCAGAGAATGCCTCTGAGGATAAGGATGCCGGGCCCGAGGCTGTTGAAGGGCATGTGGAAGACGCAGATTAAGAACCGGTCCTGAAGGCCGGAAAGGGAGGTTCAAATGGATTTGGAAAAGGCTTTGAAAGATCTTGTTATCACAGATGATCCCGAGAAGATCGCAAGAACAACGGACATTCTTGAGAGGATGAAGTACAGGCCCATTCTTCTTTCGGATTTCAAGGACTTTATTTCGGCGGATTCCAAGCGCTTTTTCCCCGAACTGGAGAAGGTGCTGAACAGTCCCGATGTGGATGACTCTCAGCTCCCCGAAGGGGATGATCAGGAGAGCTTCCGCAAGAAGAAGGCCAGCCTTCTTCTTTATCACTACAAGCTCCTGAACCGCCTGCGCCGGGACGAACCGGAGGCCTGGGACGAGATTAACGAACTGATGGAGGATGACTGATCAGGTACTCCCCGATCAGTCCGCTGACCAGGGCTGCTCCCTCTTCATTCAGATGAATGTTGTCGGTCAGCAGGGTCAGATGATTGGAGTCTGATATATCATTCCAGCTTCTGTTGAAGCTGTAGTGCTTCAGGACAGCACGGTACAGAGCCGAATTGCTGTCCGGATCAAATGGCAGGGCCTCGGGCTTTGCCTTTTTTTTCAGTATAGTATCCATCTCTTCGTTCAGGGGCAGGTAGGCGCAATCCCTCGCTTCGGCAGTTTCTCTGACCACCGCAGAGTACTCCGCCGCTCTTTTATAGGGCAGACTTTCAGGATCTTCACCCACAGGGGGCAGAGAGAGGAGTACGATATCCGCCTCAGTCCCGGTCTTCAGAAGATCTACCAGGGCTTCCAGATTCTCCCTGTACCAGCTGATATTCGCCTCCACGGGAATGCCGTGCTTCTTCTGATAGCTGCGCATCCTCATGGGACTTAGTGTGGCCAGAACATCGTTGCTGCCGGCCAGAATGGTAATATAGTCCGGATCACAGGCAATCACATCATCCGCCCGCTGCAGAAGGTTCCAGGCCAGCTCTCCGTTTACTCCGGCATTGATAAAGGTGTACTCCGGGAACTCATCCCTCAGATTTCCCACATAGTCGGCGCTCAGGACACCGTGGGTAATGCTGTCTCCGAAGTTGACAACAACTGTCCCTGCTGCCTCTTCGGCATTGAAGGTGGAAGGGTTGCCCGCGGCGGGTCTGTTGCCCATATAAAGGGAGCAGCAGGAGGGGAAGAACAGGAGCAGTGACAGGATCAGGATGGTTAAAAAGCTACGGTTTTTCATGGTCAGCGGGATTTAAAGGAACCTCCGGATGATATTTGAATCCTTCCATTATAAGCGGGAATGGTGATTTGTTCGACTCCCCCCGGCGGCAGCCGCCGCAGGGGCATCGAGCCGGCAGGGGCATCGAGCCGGCAGTTGCAGTATCCGGCAGCCGTGTGGTCAGCGGACGGGCAGCCGCCGGGAGATCATCGGGCGGGGAGGGGGGAGGCCCGGCAAGTCGGCAGGCAGCTCGGCCGGCTGGTGCTCCGATGGTATTATTTCTTTCTTCTGATAAGATCTTTGAAAGACTTCACCGTCTTTCTGGTTATGCCGGCGGCACTCGGGCGGCTGGATATCTTCTTCAGAATGCTCTCGGACTCCAGCTCCCAGATGCAGAGGTTCAGCCGGTCGCTTCTGTCAAACACCGGAGTACAGCTGTATCCCGACTTATCCCTCCATAGGTCCCGGTTCTTCTCCAGGTGGACCAGCACCTCGGCCATCTTTATCTCCGGAAAGACCTCGTTCACCTTCAGAACACCGGGACTGACTTCCGCTTTCTCCAGTAGCCGGTCGCTGATGGCGAGAACCGCTCCCAGGGTGTCACTGATCATAATGGGCTCGGGATACTCTTCACAGATAATCCTCAGAATCTTGTTGAAAGCTGAGATCCGGTTCAGTCTCATATCAAGGAGATTGGCATACTCATCCATCATGGAGCGGATTACCTTCCCCGTCTCTCCCATAGTCTCCAGAATTCTGACGGACTGGGGATGGTTCAGGTCCTGATTGCTTACCAGTTTTTTCAGGTCCGTGATCAGCTTCCTGTGGCCCCTGAAAAAGAAGACAAAAAGGATAATCTGGAAGAGGGCCGTCACAATTCCCCAGTAGAGGAACTCCTGTTTGTCGGGATTTACCCCTGTTGCGGCTCCGGGGATCAGAACAAGGCCTCTGTAGAGAAGAAATCCCGTAGAGATCAGTACAAGAACCAGCACGGTAATCAGGCTTTTGATTCTGACGGATATCATTGTCTGCTCCCGCTTTTCTGGAACTCTTCCAGCTTCTCTTCCTCTCCCACAAGGATCAGAACGTCCCCCTCAATCAGCTTCTCTTCGGGTTCGGGAAAGAGGAGAACCTCATTCCTCACATTCAGTCCCTCCGCATCCATCTGGTTGAGACTCCGTCGGATGGCCACCAGGCGGATGCCGAACTGTCCTTCAAATTCCATCTCTTTTACACTGTGTCCCGGATACTCAGGGGGAACGTACATCTCCGAAAGGGTCACCTCCTTTGAGAGTTTCACCTTCTCCATCACTGACGGGGCAATCAGGTTCAGGGCGATCCGGGTCCCCTGGTCCTCCTCAATATTGATAATCTCATCGGCGCCTACCTTTTTCAGGACCTGGTAGTGGGTCTTGTTTACCGCTCTTGCGATGATATGGGGCACTCCCTGCTGCTTCAGCAGGGCGGTCGTCAGGATGCTGGCTTCGATATTGTCCCCTATGGCCACGATGGCCGAGTCCACGCTGTCCAGGGAGGCCTGGCTCAGGGACTCCTCATCGGTGGAGTCCAGCAGAACCGCCTGACTGACAAAGTCCTTGACCCTGTTGACCTGTTCGCTGGTGTTGTCCACGGCAATGACCTCGGCTCCCTTCTGACTGAGAACTTCACAGACCTTCTGTCCGAAGACTCCCAGTCCCACAACTGCAAATGTCTTATCCATTTTAGTACTCCTTTCTCCTTCCCTCATATCAGCCGATCAGTATCGACGACGCCTCTGGGTAGGATATCCTGGACTGTTTTTCCCTGCCCGATGATGCTGTCAGCAGAGTCAGGGGGCCCAGGCGCCCTAGAAACATCAATAGTATTATTCCGATTTTACCGGTGCTGCTCAGTCCTCCGGTGATGCCGGTGCTGAGGCCCACGGTGGCAAAGGCCGAGACCGTCTCAAAGATCAGTGCCAGGGGCTCCGCCCTCTCTGTAACCATCAGTACGGCGCTTACCATAAAGGTGGAGAGGAGGCCGAAGGCAATTACCGTAAAGGCCTGAAGAACGCTCTCCTTTGCAACCCTGTGCCGGTATAGGAGGATCTCATCCTCACCCCGGCGAAAGGAGCGCATATAGGCCCAGACCACTCCCAGGGTGTTGACCTTGATTCCCCCGGCTGTGCTTCCCGACGCTCCCCCCACAAACATGATCCCCATCATTATCATCAGAGTACCGGCTCCCAGGCGTTCAAAGGGGAGGGTATTGAATCCGGCAGTCCTCAGGGTGACGGACTGGAAGAAGGCCGCCAGATACTGCTCGCCCAGGGGCATTTCGGTCAGTATGTTCCGGTGCTCTGTCCTGTAGATCAGCAGCATCCCCAGCAGCAGAAGGGTCCCCGTGCCGATCAGAACCACCCGGCTGTTTATGGAGAGGATGGCCTTTGCTCCTCCGGCTCTCTTTCTGAGAACCGAAAAACAGTCTGTCAGGACCGCAAAGCTGATGCCTCCGGCGAATATGAGGGCCGATATAACCAGATTGACCGTCAGGCTGCCGTCAAAGCTCATCAGGCTGTCAGAGAAGAGGGCGAAACCTGCGTTGCAGAAGGCCGAAACTCCGTGAAAGAGGCTGTAGAAGAGGGCTCTGCCGAAGCCGATTCCCCGTTTCAGAAAGGCGGGAAAAAGAAGCAGGGCACCCGATCCCTCAATCAGAAAGGTCAGGAGGATGATCCGTTTAACACTCTGCTTCAGACTGCTTGTGTTCTGTGAGTTCAGCATATAAGAGAGGAGGTTCCGGTCCTTGACGCTGAGCTTCTGACGGAAGAGAAAGACCATAAAGAAGGAGAGGAGCATTATGCCCAGTCCGCCGATCTGGATCAGTATCATCAGAACAGCCTGGCCGGCCATGGTGAACCGGGTTGCCGTATCCACAACAATCAGCCCTGTAACACAGACCGCAGAGGTGGCGGTAAAGAGGGCATCTATGGGGCTAAGGGCAGGGCCATTGCTCATCATGGGCATCATCAGCACCAGGGCGCCGATCAGAATAACCATGATAAAGCTGAAGACAACTGTCTGGGCCGGTTTGGTAATGATGGACTGGATAAAGGAGGATATCTTCCGGAATCTGCCGAAGATCTTCAGCACCAGAAGCAGGTTCCGCAGAACACTGAGAAGAGCGCTGTCCAGCCTTGCGGCCGGAGCCCTCAGTCCGGCGGTCAGATTGAAGACAAACAGGCCGAGATAGATGACAAGGAAGAGAAAGGAGAACAGGTTTCTTTTTATATAGAGCAGGTTGTTCCGGCTCTCCTTCAGGCCCAGGAGAAAGTCCCCCAGCAGGTAGGCGATCAGGGAGTAGTCGATGATTACCGCAGCCAGGGCGGCGGGGCTGCCGGAGCCTCTGTAGGGCTCCAGAAAGAGGCCGAAGAGACCGGCTGATACAAACAGGGCAAGAAGCGCTTTCCTCATAAATGGGAGTATCGATTCTCACCCCGGAGAATGCAAATAAAAAGAGTCAGGATTGACCGTTTTTTCAGATTTCAGTAATCAGCTTGTCCGGCAGCTTCTTAACCTTCTGACGCCGTTTTTTCCGCTTGGGAATCATGCTCCGCATGGACTCAAGACGGCCGAAGCAGAGAAGGCGGTCATGGGATTCCAGAAGGAGGGAATCCTTCGGGTTGGGGATCACATCGGTGTCTCTGTGGAGGGTGAGGATGGTGATATCCTGCTCCTTCAGACCTGACTTGCCGATGCTGACGCCTACAAGGTGACTGTCTTCCTTTACAAGGAGCTCCGCCACACCATATCCGGTGCTGACGCTGAGTCTCTGACGGACATCCAGTTCCGGGAAGTCTACCTGGTTGGCCACATAGTCGATAATGGAGCCGGCAATATCCAGACCCGTAGCCTTTTCAATGCCCTCCAGGCCGGGGGAGGAGTTCACCTCCATCACCAGGGGACCGTCGTTGCTCTCAAGCATATCCACACCGGCCACCTTAAGGCCCATAATCTGGGCGGCACGGACGGCGGTCTTTTCATACTCCCTTGGCAGTTCGATGGCTTCCACCAGTCCTCCCCTGTGTACATTGGAGCGGAACTCGTCACCCTGGGCGCTGCGGCGCATGGCGCCCACAACCCGGTCACCCACAACAAGGGCCCGGATATCCTTGCCCCTGCTCTCGGAGATAAACTGCTGGATCAGAACATTCTGGTCGGTGCTCTGGAGGGTCTCGATTATGGCCTCGGCCACCTTCATTTCAGGGGCCAGTATCACTCCGATGCCCTGGGTTCCCTCCAGGAGCTTGATTACAACAGGAGCACCGCCGACCCGGTTGATGGCGGATTTTACATCCTTCTGGTTGCGCACAAAGGTGGTGGCGGGGATGCCGATTTCGTGGCGGGAGAGGATCTGTGTTGCCCGGAGCTTGTCCCGGGAGTTTGATATTCCGTTTGCCGTATTGGGGGTGTAGACGTCCATCTGCTCAAACTGTCTTACAACGGCGGTGCCGTAGTAGGAGATGGAGGCTCCGATTCTCGGGATAACGGCATCATAATCCGACAGGGGTTTTCCCTGAAACTGCAGGTCCGGAAGATCTCCCGAGAGGTCGATGGCAAAGCGCAGGGTATTCAGGACCTTGCAGTTGTGTCCTCTCTCCAGGGCCGCCATCTTCAGGCGCTGGGTGCTGTAGGACCGGGGGGCCCGGGATAGTATTGCAAGTTTCATTCTTATTCCACCTTTCCGGTACTCAGGGAGCCGGCTTCCCGGTTTTTCTTTCTTGTTTCGGCGTCAGGACGGCCTCCCATATAGGAACTGCCTGGTATGACCATGAATTTCTTCATTGCCGCACGGCCCAGGAGCATACGGAAGCCCATCTTGGAACGGTTTGTCAGGGTCAGCTCGGCCATCAGTTCCCTTCCCGCCACAAGGACTGTGGTTCTGACCACAGGCCGTTCCTCCTCGCATCCCGAGGAGCTTTTTACGGTCTTGAAACCCACCACATCGGCACTGACCCGGACCTTATCCTTTGAGGACCTCTGCCAGGGGGAGAGGTTGAAACTGACCCGCTGGACTCCGTTTTCTTCAAAGTACTTCAGATTTCCTGCGTGGAGGGAGGAGGTTCTGGCCCCCGTATCCACCTTGGCCTTGATATTGTCGACTCCCCACTCGGGAAAGCTGACCCACTCCCGCCAACCTATGGCAGTGAGTTTGGACAGATCTTTTTTCACTTCCAATCCTTTTTCTGCGGACTCATATTGAGTCAGCCCAATATAGTGATATCCGCAGGCTGTGTATATAGCTGTTCAAGATTTCAGAACCCTTTACTCATTGACGATTTTAATATGGGTGTAGGGAATTTCGATGCCCTCTTCTCTGAACCGTCTGTGGATGTCCTGCATAACGCTGTTCTTTGTATCCACATAGCGGCTCTTGTCAAACCAGAGACCGAATTGAACCGATATCCCAGAATCGGCAAAATCTTTAATAAGAATAAAGGGAGCCGGCTCATCCAGGCAGTTGGTATTCTCCCCGGCAATGGCTTTAAGGGTCTCCATCACATGGGTAAGATCGTCCTTGTAGGAGACCGTAACAGAGATATCAAGACGTCTTATGGGGAAGCGGGTGATATTGGTTATATTGGATGAGATCAGGGTTTCATTGGGAATGCGGATAAGCAGGTTGTCAAAGGACTTGAGCATTATGGAAAGGAGGTCTATGGAGTAGACCACTCCGGTCTGATCACCCACACGGATTACATCGCCGATTTCAAAACTCTTTTCTGTGACCAGAAAGATCCCGCTGATAATATTTCCCAGACTCTTCTGGGAGGCAACACCGACGGCAAGACCGAGGATTCCCGCAGCACCCAGAATTGTAGAGAGCTTAAGTCCCAGTTCCGCCAGAATGATCATCATCAGGAGGGCGAAGCCGATGTAGTCCACCATCTTGCTGATCAGCATTCTGGTCTGGGGGTTGGCATTCTTCTTGAAGCATCTGTTCAGCATAAACCTGGTGGCCCTGATCAGGAAGAATCCGGCCAGGAATATCAATATCACCTTCAGCAGCTGCTCCACATCTACATTTCCAAAGATGTTTATGTCCAGTATTTCGTGTATACGCTCCATCATCTTATCCGTTGTAGAGGGTTTTCAGAAAGAAGAAACTCTTTTTCAAAACACTCTTCTCCTCTTTTGTTCTGGGGGGAGCGGCTGGTTTCATGGGCGGCTCCGTCTCCATGGGTTTCTTCTTTATATGGACCTGACTGGTCTGGTCGGCGCCTTTGAAGCTTATCTGCACAGGGCTGGTATAGATTCCGTCACTTCCGTAGTAGAGGCTCAGCCAGGGAGCTCTCAGTATCATTCGTTCAAAGTGGAGGATCTGATCTGATTTATTGTGAATGGTCAGGGGACAGTACGCATTTTCAGGGCTACGATCCAGGGCATTCCGCCGGAGGGGGAGCCCGCTCTCCAGTGAGTAGGCCAGTTCGCCGCTGTCGGGTGCACCGAAGAAGCTCTGGGACAGGGAGACGATCGACTCCTCCCACAGAGTCTTTTTTGAGGCATTCGTGCCGGTTGTAACAGACAGAAGCAGGGGGATTGCCAGTAGGGTCTCAAGCTTCTGTCCCGGGAGGATGGAGAGTTCCGATGTGGGGATTATAACAACGGGAAGCTCCGGCAGGGCCGGTTCCAGCATCAGTCCGGTAGATTCACCGGTAATAAAACGTCTGCTGAGGGGCTCTCCATCGGAAGCGGAACCGGTTTCAACAACAAGGGTTTCTCCCTCCCTGCGGAAGGAGACAGTACGCTCAGCAGGCAGAAGAATCCTTATCTCCTCCCTGCCGGGGAGCAGAGGACCCCATGGGATGGCCGCGAGGGCAGTTTCATTATCCGGAATCTCAGGCAATATATCTCTCCATGTCAGTCAGGTATCAGACATAATTATGATCCTTCCCGGTTCAAAATAAAAGAGAAAAATGGAAAATGTACTGCTGTTTATGGTCCGATCCGTACCCTGTCAGTTTTCAAGAGGCTTTTCTTAATTTTCCCGGACCTGGCTCCCTGAACCATCCGACCCGCAGGGGCCGGCCCAGAAAGTCCATCCCCTCCATGGAGCGGAGCGCCAGAACGGCGTCCTCGGGATCTTTGAACTCGGCCAAGGCCATATCTTCGGCGGGGTGGAGTTCCACGGAGATAAGCTCTCCGTAGTGTTCCAGACTCTCTCTCAGGTCATCAGCGGTTATGTCGGCGTCCAGATTGGCAATATACAGTTTCTCAGTCATGGGATATCCTTCTCGTCCTTCCCTTACATTCCTGCATCTCTGCCGGAAATGGGAGGCAATCTCATGGAAATGAACCGGAGTGTTCCGTCTCTGCCGAAGACCGGTCTCCGCAGCCTGTTCCCCCGTCAACAACGGGAGAATAAGATACTCCCAAAATAACCTCTATTTCGGGAATGTCAAGTTTTTTCATCATATTTTTTTCAAGGGAAAACATGGCAGAATATACCCTGTGAAAAAAACACAATATTCTATTTGACTTCCCCCCCGGGCAGATCTATAACAAAGATCAATGAACGGAAATTCTGATGAGTATATGAAGCTCATAGACAGTGCCCGGGGAAATATCTCCCGGGTCAGCGAGGAGATAAAGGGCGAGAGCCTGGATGCCTCGGACAGCTCCCTGGATAGAGATGCCAGGCTGGAAATATACGAGGATATAATCGCCTCGGAGGTGGGGGATACTCTCCTGACCCGGGCCCGGAACATTGAAAGGGAGATAGGCCTCAGACAGATCTACCTGAAGTTCGAGGGGGGCAATCCATCGGGGACCCAGAAGGACAGAATCGCCTTTGCCCAGGTGGAGGATGCCCTGAGACGGGGCTATGATACCATCTGCTTTGCCACCTGCGGCAACTACGGCGCAGCCGTCGCCTTTGCTGCAAAACTGGCAGGGATCAGATGCATCATCTTTATCCCCGAGACATACCACTCCCTCCGGGAGGAGGAGATGACCAGGCTGGGGGGAGAGATCCTCCGGAAGGGCAGGGACTACGAGGAAACGGTGGATATCTCATCCCGCTTTGCCAGGGAGAATGACTACTACGATGCCAACCCCGGGGGGCTTAATACCATGCTCCAGCTCAGGGCCTACGGAGAGATCGCCTTTGAGATCTATGACGAACTCAGGGACGCCCCTGCGGCGGTGGCGGTACCTGTCTCCAACGGAACCTGCCTGGCGGGAATTCACAGGGGCTTTGAAAAGCTCTACCGTAGGGGCAAGACCTCCCGCATACCCAGGATGATTGCCGGTTCCTCAAGCAAAAAAAATCCCATTATCTCCTCCTTCAAAAAGGGACTGGAGAGCTGCGAGGATCTGGACCCGTCGAAAATCAGGGAGTCCAGCATCAACGAACCTCTGATCAACTGGCACTCCATCGACGGTGATCTGGCCTTGAAGGCGGTGACCGGAACCGGCGGCTGGGCTCTGGACGGGAGCGACCGGAAGATGCTCTATTACTCAAGTTTTATCAAGAAAAATGAGGGCCTCTCTGTGCTCCCCGCCTCCACGGCGGGTCTGATTGCCCTGAGGGACTACCATAACAGACAGGAACTGCCCGGAGACCGCTATGTGGTTATCCTGACAGGAAGGAGATAATCCATGGAAAATGCAGTTGTCTACTGCGAAGGCTCTTTTGATTCAACCTACGGCAAGACCGCCCATGGTCTGGTCCGGTTTACAGAGCGCTACAACCCCCTTTTTGTAATTGACAGCCATCTGGCAGGGCAGGATGCGGGGATGGTTCTGGACGGTAAGGACAAGGGGATTCTTATTGTCCGGAATCTGGCCGAAGCCCTTGAAAAGGCTGGAGAAAGGGGAGAACTACTCAGCCGCTTTGTTGTGGGAATCGCCACGGATGGCGGTTTTCTGGATGAGCCAGTGAAAAAGGCGGCCCTGGAAGCCCTTGAGGCCGGACTGGGAGTGGACTCGGGGCTCCATGAGTATATCTGTGACCTTCCCGAGGCCAGAGAGCTGATGGAGAAGAAAAAGCTGACCATCACCGACATCCGTAAGCCTCCTCAGCGGCGCATGCACGCCTTTACCGGAAAGATCGAGGAGGTCGGCGCCGTCAGGATTGCCACCATGGGCACCGACTCGGCTATCGGCAAACGGACCACCGCCTGGATACTGGTACATGCTCTCCGCCGCGCAGGAAAGAAGGCGGAGATGATCGGCACCGGCCAGACCGCCTGGATGCAGGGGGCGGAGTACGGAATTATTCTCGACTCCCTCCTCAACGACTATATCAGCGGAGAACTGGAAAATGCCGTCTGGCAGGCCTGGGAGGCGAAGCATATGGACTTCGCGGTAATCGAGGGGCAGGGGAGTCTGATGAATCCCGGTTACCCCGGAGGATTCGAGATCCTTGCCGCCGGCCGTCCCCACGGCATTGTGATGCAGCATGCTCCGGCCCGGAAGGAGTACGACGGCTTTGCCGGTTACCCTCTGGACCCCCTGAGCGATCAGATCCATGCCGCCGAGTTTCTCTCCAAGAAGCCCGTTGTGGCGGTGACCCTGAATCACGAGGGCATCCCCCTTTCTGATATCGACAGGGTCTGCCGGGAGCTGGAAGCCGAGTGCGGCCGGCCGGTTGTGGACCCCCTGATTCACGGAGTGGATTCGCTGATACCTCTCTTTCTTGATCTCCGGGAGAGCGGCAGGTGAAGATTGACGCTGTTGAGGTCATCCCTGTCACAATGATGCTGAAGGAGCCCTACACCGTGGCCTACGACAGCTTCGACAGGGCGGAGAATGTCTTTGTCCGGATTGAAACGGGAGGACTCAACGGCTGGGGCTGTGCCGCCCCGGACCCCCATGTCACCGGAGAGTATCCCCAAGCCATCAGGCAGACTGCCGAGGCCATACTGCCGGCGTTCCTGAAGAAAGACCCCTTCCGGAGATCCCTGATAATGAAGCAGCTGAAGAAGGAGACCCCCGGAGCCTTCAGCCTCTGGGCCGCCGTGGATATGGCCCTCTGGGACCTTACCGGAAAGAGAGCGGGACTGCCTCTCTGGAAGCTCCTGGGAGGCTACCGGGAAAGAATCAGAACCTCGGTGACCATCGGAATCTGCTCTGTGGAAGAGACCCTGAGGGAAGCCCGGGAGCTGATTTCGTCGGGAGTCTCGGTGCTGAAAATCAAGGGCGGGACATCCCTGGAGGAGGATCTTGAACGGCTTCGGGCCCTGCGCAGGGATTTTCCGGACTCCCTTCAGATCCGCTTTGATGCCAATCAGGGCTACAGTGTGGATGAGGCCCTGCGTTTTCTGGACCTCTCCAAAGATCTGGAGATTGAGCTGATCGAACAGCCCACACCCAAGGGAAAGCCCGAGCAGCTGGGCGTTGTAAGCCGGGCCTCCTCAAACATCCCTGTTATGGCCGATGAGAGCCTGGTCTCCCTGATGGACGCCTTCCATCTTGTAAAAAAGGGACTTGTCGATCTGATGAATATCAAGTTGATGAAGGTGGGAGGCATCTCAGAGGCGGTTCAGGTGGACGGCGTGGCCCGGGCAGCGGGTGTTGAGGTGATGGTGGGCTGTATGGATGAGTCTGCCCTGGGGATCTCCGCGGGGCTCCACTTCGCCCTTAGCCGTCCCAATATCCGCTATGCCGACCTGGACGGACACCTGGGTCTGAAGGATGACCCTGCCTCAGGCATCATCTGCTTCCGGAAGGGATATCTCTATCCCGGCAGCTCTCCCGGTCTGGGCTGGAAGGGATTCTAATTCTCCTGTTCCCAGGCAGTCAGACATGTTCGTGAATGGGGTGGAATTTCTCATGGAAGCTGGTGGGAACAAGGAATTTCATGGCCTTGGGAACCACCTGAATCTTAATATCCCCGTCGCTTTTTTTCAGCTCACCGTCAATATGAAAGAGTCTTCCCCTCTCGGCCTTCAGAATCATCTCTTTGATCTTGTAGTGCTCGATCAGGGGGAGGCTCCTTTTGGCCTGCCACTGGTTGATCCTGTTGTAGAGGCCGTTCCAGAGATAGAAGAGGTGAAAGCCCACGGTAAAGGGGGTCGTCACATTGAAGAGATAGGCATCGAAGAAGCCGTCATTGCAGACCACGTCGGGGCAGATCTTGTAGTACCAGCCGAAGTAGGGCCGTACTCCCGCTTCAATAAGGGGGGCTCTGCTGGAGATCTCATAGCGGTCGAAGGGGAACTCCGCATTGGTTCTGGTTCCCCGGAAGGCAAAACGACCCTCCTTCATCCGGATAATTTCGGGCTGATTCCGCAGTCGTGCCTCGTTCCAGACAACCCGGACTGCCGCAGTGATATAGGGGAAGAATCCGGCACGGGGAGCCTTGTCACCGGTAAAGCGTTTGTTGTTGTTTCTCTCCTTGAGAATCTTCGCGTCCAGACCGCTGCCGAAGAGCTGGCCGTATCGCTCCTTGCCGTCGTACTCCACCCTGATCAGGTCTACCCTCTGGGTAAGGTTCTCTCTCATGCTCCTGAGGTAGGTCTTTACCTGGGCCGAGAGGCCCTTGGGAACCTCATAGCTGTCCTGAATGCCGTTGCCGCTGCCCCCCCTGAGAAATCCCACTGCAATCTGACTCCGCCTCTCGTCATCAGCCTCCTCCATCAGGGCGTTGAGGGCCAGGTTGGCGGTGCCGTCTCCTCCCCAGATCAGAAGGTAGGAGTCACCGGAGGCCACAAACTGCCGAATCAGCTCCCTGAAGTGGTCGGCATCACGGCTCTCTACTATGGTTCCGCCTCGGACATAGCGCATCAGCTTTCCCAGTTCCTTTGAAAACCAGGGGAAGCGTCCTGGATTGATAATCAGGTGAAAGTTCTGGTTCATACAGGCTCCTGATAGTAAGTATAGTACTCAGTAGAGCAAAAGGAAGGCGAAGCTTAAGGGGGGCAGGGTGAATTCACTCCCTTTATCCACCTTGTTCATGGCAAGACTCTTCTCAATGTCCTCAAGATCAGGCTTCCTGCCGTTGATTCTGATCTCCCTGCTGTAGATTTCCGGGGATGTAAGAAGGGCGTATTCACGAAGCGGGGGCCTGTCCTGCGGAAAGTCCAGGGTAAACTCCTTTGACTCGTCCAGGTTGATGCAGATAAAACAGAGCCCCTCATTTCTGCCCCTGATGGAGTGACAGTATGCTCTTACCTTTTTTTCTGCCGGTTTTCTGCAGCGGTAGACCTCAGTACCCGCAAAACGGTTCCAGCAGAGGGTGGTCCAGAAGTCGGGCAGGGGGCTGTGGTCAACCTTGTCCAGAAGGCCGTAGTCCCCGCCGCTCAGGGTCTGTCGGATCACCTGCTTCTGGCCGCAGAGGGCCATCAGGCCCAGCTGATCGAGCCACCAGAAGCCGGAGTAGAAGGTATCCGAAAGCCCCGCCTGTCCGCCGCAGAGGGCGTGCCCCGTCTCTCCCAGCCACAGTTCGGCCTCAGGCTGGTACCGGTCTCTGTATTTTTTGATCCTTAGAGCCTGTCTGGCTGCCTCATCCAGGTGCTTCGGGTTGAGGAGAGTTCTTTTTCGTGCCCTTCTGACGGCGGCCAGGCTTCTGGAGCTCTGCTGGGGATAGTAGTGCCAGGTCAGTATCCCCGAATATTTTTTAGCGGATTTCAGGAAGGTCTTCATAAAGGGGAGGGTCTCACCCAGTATCGGCCAGACAGCCAGGGCGGGTCCGGCGATCCTTGATCCGCTCTCCTCGGAAAGAAGAGTCTGCAGCCGCCTGATGTCTTTTGCATACTCCCGGGGATTGAGCCTGTGGGAGAGGCCCATAAAGAAAGGGAAGGCGTTGACCTCGTTCCCCAGCTCCCAGACCGCCGCATGGGTCCCTTTGGCATCGGAGTAGTCGATAAGCTGCCGGGCGTTCTTCTTCCGCCAGCGCTCCTTCTCCTTCCGGGGACCCGGGCCGGCGTTGATGGTCAGCATCAGGGCGCTGCCGCAGCTCCTGCAGAAGCGGTTGATCTGTTTCCATCTCTTTTTGCCCAGCAGGTAGTGATAGCCCTCGGGGAGGACATCCTTTTTGATGGAGTAGTAGATCCTGTCGGCCTCTGTTCCTCCTATCCGGATATAGGCCGGTTCGAGGAGCCTTGTCAGTGCAATAAGCCTTTCATTTTCAAGATCCAGGGGATCGACCCTGCTGCAGCCGACGCCGTCCTTTACCTTATCCGAGTGATCCCACCAGTAACCGCCCACAATCTGTGACGCATCAAGGGCCAGGGAGATGAATTTTTCTGGTATTGTATCTACAGAATCAGGAGACTCCAGTCTGAGGGAAACGGTTGTTTTCATGGTGTATAAACTTTAACAATCAGTGAAGGGTTGTTAAATGCAAAAAATGAAGATGGGTATTAGAAATCGGTTAAATCGGGTTAATAAAAAGCGCCGGGCCCTGTAAGGGATACCCGGCGCTTATGGATTAACTGCTCAAGAGCAGATCAGAAATCTCAGCTGTTTTCCAGAGCTCCTTCCGGTCCGAGGGCTTCTTCTTTTGCCTCTTTGGCAGTGGCAAAGATAATGGAGCTCAGGGCAATCAGAGCCACCAGGTTGGGGATGGCCATCAGACCGTTGAAGGTGTCTGAAAGGTCCCAGACAATACCGATCTTAAGCACCGTTCCCACAAGGGCGGAAGCCAGAAAGGCGATCTTGTAGACAATGATGGACTTTGTTCCGGCGATATACTCAAGGCATTTGGAGCCGTAGTAGAACCAGCCGAGAATTGTGGAGAAGGCGAAGAAAATAAGTCCGAAGGAGACAATGTACTTACCGACTCCCGGCAGGGAGGCATCGAAGGCCCGGGTAGTCAGTGCCGCGCCGTTAAGGCCTCCTGCCACACTCATCAGGCCGTCGGCTCCGATGGTAACCAGTCCTGAAACAAGGATAACCAGAGCGGTCATGGTACAGATGATAAGGGTATCGATAAAGGAACCCAGAGAGGCGATCAGTCCCTGTGTATAGGGATTGCTGTTGGCCGAGGCGGCATGGGCGATGGGGGCGCTTCCCAGTCCCGCTTCATTGGAGAAGACTCCTCTGGCCACACCAAGTCTTATTACAGTACCCACAAGACCACCGGCAACAGCCGAGGAGTTGAAGGCGTTGGAAAAGATCATGGAGAAGGCGGCGGGAATGCTTGCGGCATTGCTTGCCAGAACCGCCAGGGCTCCTGCAACAAATACAAGGGCCATAAAAGGAACTATTTTGGATGTAACACTGGCAATGGATTTAATTCCTCCCAGAATAACAAGGGCGGTCAGTACGGTCAGTACAATACCCGTTGCAAGGGGGGGGACGCCGAATCCTGTAGACAGAGCGTCGGCAACGGAGTTGGACTGTACCATGCTGCCGATACCGAAGGAGGCGAAGACTCCGAAGAAGGCGAACAGCCAACCGAGCCAGGCCCAGTTTCCGCCGAACTTCTCCTTCATTCCATGCTTTATATAGTACATGGGACCGCCGGACTGTTCACCCCTATCGTTTGTTTCACGGTAACGGATTGCCAGTACAGCTTCTCCGAATTTCGTGGCTCCTCCGAAGGCGGCGGTCATCCACATCCAGAATACTGCACCCGGTCCTCCCAGGGCGATGGCTGTGGCAACACCGGCAATATTTCCGGTTCCAATGGTAGCCGAAAGGGAAGTCATCAGGGCCTGGAAGGGAGTGATGTCCCCGGTTCCGGCATGGTCTTTAGAAAAGAGAAGACCAAAGGCGCGACCCAGTTTCCTGAACTGGATAAACCCTGTCCCCACAGAGAGAAGAATACCGGTACCCACAAGAAAAACGATCATAACAGGGCCCCAGGCAAAGCTGTTTACCTGCGACACAATATGAGAGAAAAGTTCCACAAAAAAGCTCCTTTATATGCATTTTGATTTTGAAGATTTTCTTACATAAAAGGAAAAATCAGGATTCCGCAAGTGTTTTTTTTGGGAGCTTCTCGGCTTGTTTTATTAGTGAACCCTGTTTGTTATACATATAATGCAATTGGATGGGGATATAATTTTGAAAAGATTAATATATTGCCATAAAATTAACGAAATCCATAATGTACGCAAAGGTATAATATTTTTACATAATATTACGATTTCTGCAGCAGCGGGAGTAAATAAGAGGGGCTGATCCTGCTACCGGAGGATACAGCCCCTGGAATGTATAAAAATTAAAAACAAACAGAAGACTGGATAATCTCTTCAGGACCCTCGCTGATAAAGCATTTGAGCCCCTCATCGGGAAACTCTTCTTTAAGAGCCCTGATAATGGATCTCAGTTCCTCGAGGCGTTCCTTTGCAGTGAACAGCAGAAATCCGCTGTTGGTTTCAGGCCACACGGAAGACCCTTCCCTGGGGCCCGAGTTCCCGGTGCCGTACACCGGGTTCCATCGGGTAAAGGAGTCGATCAGGCCGGCGGCATCAAGGCGTTCCCTCAGGTCCTCGGCAATGGACTGGTTGATAAATATCTCCACTCTTTTCATGCGGGTACCTCCTGAGCCAGAGCGTTCAGCTTTTCCCTCTTTCTATCTTTGCGGCTTTTCTTTCCCTCTCTTTTATGATGGTTCAGCAGGCTGTACATAATGGGGGTCACAAAGAGGGTGATGAAGGCGCTCACCGTCAGTCCACCAACAACGGTCTGTCCGATGGGACGGATAAACTCGGTCCCCTCTCCGGGGAAGAATCCCATGGGAACCATTCCCAGGATGGTGGTGAGACTGGTCATGACGATGGGGCGCAGTCTGTTCCGGCTTCCCTCGAGGATCGCCTCGGTCAGTCCCATACCTCTGCTTCTCAGGAGGTTGATATAGTCCACCAGTACGATACCGTTGTTTACAACAATACCCGCCAGTACGACGATTCCCACGGCAGAGAAGATGCTGAAGGCCTCACCTGTTATCTTGTAGACCGCCACTACTCCGATCAGAAGAAGGGGGATGGAGAAGAATATGATAAAGGGGTCCAGTAGGGACTCAAAGAGGCTCGCCATAACAGAGAAGACCATTATTACCGCCACAATGATGATGATAATAAGGGGGCCGGAGAACTGTTCTATTTCCTGGGCCTCTCCGCCATACTCCAGCCTGACTCCCTCGGGGACGATGTAGTTCATTCTGAGGAACTCCTCGATCATCGGCTGAATCTCCGTAACCGCCACACCCTCGTCCAGGTCCGCCGTTACGTGAAGTACCCTGGTCTCGTTCTCACGATGAATACTCATGGGACCGATGGTCTCCTCCAGGACAGCCAGGTTGTTCAGGGATATACTCTGACCCGAGGACCCTACCAGGTACTGGGACTCCAGATCCTCCATGGTCTTCCGGTCTTCCTCACGGAGCCGTACATTAACATCCAGCTCCGTACCGTCCAGCCAGTAGGTGGTGGCGGTCTTTCCGTCAAGTAGGTCCTTGATGGTGGAGGCAATGGAACTGCTGGTCAAACCCACGGCGGAAGCCCGGTCGGTGTCAATATTTATCTTGTACTCGGGAGCTCCGTCTTCCATGGAGGACTCGGGGTCCTTTATCTGGGGGAAGTTGTTCCGGAGAAGGTCTCTGATATCGATGGCCGTCTGGCTGGCCAGGTCGAGGTCGTTGGAGTAGATCTCAATATCGATGGGAGAGCTGCTGCTCATCCTCCGTCCTGCGGAGAAGGCGAAGGTTGCCTCGGGAAACTCGTTCAAATAGGGACGGATTTTATTCTGAATAGTCGTTGGGGTATCGATCTGTTCATTGGGGGGAGGAAGGTTTATCTGAATACGTCCCTCGTTGGTGGCTGAGCTTCCGAAACCGCTTGATCCCACATTGACGATGATATTGGTGTAGCCCTCAATCTCTTCTTCCACAATTTTCCGCATCTCCATCAGAAAGAGTTCAGTCCGGTCAAGGGTGGTTCCAATGGGCATGGTCAGGTTTATTCTTACGCTGTCATCGGCGCCGCCCCGGGGCTGAATGTTCATACCCAGTGTGCCGAAGAGCTGAACAGCTATGACCATCAATATCATAACCATGGTCAGGATCAGGGCCCGGTTTTTCAGGGCGAAGTCCAGGGACTTCTGATAGCCGTTCTCAAGGCCCACCAGGGCACCTTCGGCAAACCCGTCCAGTCTGATAAGGAGTCTGTTTTTAAGAGGCTTCTGCTTCCGGCTGTCCAGCTTCAGGTAGTGGCTGCTCAGGGCGGGAACGATGGTGATTGCCGTAATCAGGGAGATTATCAAAGAGAGAACAACCGTAAAGATCAGGTCCTCAAACATCTGCCCCATCATCTCCAGCTCATCCTTCCATAGGATCATGGGAATGAATACACAGAGGGTGGTCAGGGTGGAGGCGATAATGGCGGTAATCATCTCACGGGAGCCGAGGATCGCTGCCGGGCCGAGCTTGGCACCCCGCTCACGGTAGCGGTAGATGTTCTCCAGAATTACGATGGAGTTGTCTACAATCATACCCAATCCCAGAATCAGACCGGTCAGACTGACCATATTGAGGGTCAGATCGAAGAAGTACATACCCATCATGGTCACCAGAAGAGAGATGGGGATGCTGAGGCCGATAATCAGGGTACTCTTGATATTTCTCAGGAAGAGGAAGAGTACCAGCATGGCCAGAAGCCCTCCCTGGAGGGCGGCCATATAGACCTGACTCAGGGTGGAGCGGATCATGGTGGTGTTGTCATAGAGGATGGAAAGAGTTACTCCTGCCGGGAGTTCCCTGTTGATATCCTCAATGGTCTCGGCCACAGCGTCAGCCACCTGTACAACGTTACTCTCGGACTCGTTTCTCAGAGACATGGAGACAGAGGGTTTTCCGTCCACATAGACGATGGACCTGACCTCTTCATTATCCTCATAGACATCGGCAATGTCCTCCAGGCGGACCACCCGGGAACGGTTGATGGACTCACCGTCACTGACGGCATTTTTGGTGGTGATTATGGTTCTGCGGATATTCTCAAGGTCGTAGTACTTCTCATCTACACGGAGGGTGTAGTCTATACCGTCCTTCTTGACCGAACCCGCACCGGACTGAATATTCCGGCTTGCAAGGGCGGAAGAGACCTGGCTGAGGGTCAGTCCATAGGCGTCCAGGCGGCTCTGGGAGATATCCACACTGATAATCTTTGTATCACCCCCGCGGACATCGGCAGAGGAAACTCCCTCGATTCGCTCCAGAAGGGGCTGCACTGTATCTTCGGCAATGGTTTTCAGTTTGTCCGAGGGTTCGTCTCCCTGAACAATCAGGGTCATAATGGACATATTGGACATATTGAACTTGAAGATCTGGGGAGTGTCGGCGTCGTCGGGAAGCCTTCGGGTTACCCGTTCCAGTGAGTCCCTGACGTCGGTGGTGGCCTCATCCAGATCAGTCTTGTAGTCAAACTCCAGGCTGATTCGGCTCCGTCCCTCGCTGGAGACGGAGGTCATATTCTTCAGACCCGAAATATTGGAGAGCTGCCGTTCCAGCAGCCTTGTTACAGACTCCTCCACCTCCATGGGACCTGCCCCCGTATAGGTGGTGGAGACGGTAATATAGGGTGGGGAGACAGAGGGGTAGAGGTCTACCGCAAGATCGGGAACCATAAAGGCTGCCAGACCCGCAAAGAGGGCTGTGATAATCAGGATGGTTACCGGGCGTTTTACAGAGAGTTCGGCTATATTCATAGAATCTCCTCGGGATCTATGGCTCTGACCATTGTGCCGTCAGTCAGTCTGCCCTGTCCCTGGGTGATAATCATTTCTCCCACTTCAATGCCTTCCAGAATCTCAACGGTTTCATCGGTGGAGAGTCCGGTTCTGATCAGGCGCCGCTCCGCCAGTCCCTGGTCATTAATAACATAGACGATCTGATCGCCGTAGTAGGAGAGTACCGCCCTTGCGGGAATAGCTATAGTATCGGGGCTCTCATTGGTAATCAGTTTCATTGAGGCAAACATACCCGGTCTTATCCTGCTGTCCCGGTTAATCAGGTTCAGCTTTACCGAGAGGGTTCTGGTGTTTACGTCCATTACCGGATTGATCTCCATAATCTCTGCTGCAAAGGTTTCACCGGGAAAGGCATCCAGATAGACCTCGGCGGCCAGTCCCTCTCTCAGGGTCGCCACAAAGCGTTCGGGAACATAGGTCATTATAATAAGGTCGTTCAGGTCGCCGATGGTGGCGATGGGGCTGCTTGTGGTGATCCTGTCACCCACTCTATAGGGGAGATCGATCACTGTTCCGCTGATGGTGCTCCGTACGGTGCTTGTGCTGAAGACCTGACCCGGCAGTGAGGGGTCAACCACTATAAGGGCAGTATCACGGCGTACCGAATCTCCCAGGTTTATATTACTTCTGACAACCTTACCGCTTGTATCGGAGTAGATATCCACTGAGGTGTCCACGGTAACGTCCCCGTTGACCCTGATAAACTGATACACATCACTTCTCCCTGCCGCTTCGGCCTCTACCGCAACGGCAGCAGTTTCCGCTCCTCCGGCTCCGGCCCCAGGCCTGCCTCCGGACATTCCCGAGGGTTTGGAAGATGAAATATTCAAAAAGACGATGACAGAGATTCCCGCTGCGATCATAAGCAGAAGGATGATCTGAACGATTCTGTCTCCTTTTCCGGTCTTGCTCATTGGTAACTCCTTGTGTTCAGTTTATAAAGGTCATCTATGGAATCCATATTCAGGGCGTATTTCAGGTCGATCAGGGCCGAAAGGTACTGGTACCGGCTTGTCAGCTGCTGCTGAACGGCGCTGAGGTAGCTCTGCTGTGCATCTTCCACATCCAGGCGTTCCATAACACCCAGATTATAACTTTCTTCGGTCATTTCATAGGATCTCCGGGCCAGGTTGACGTTCATCTCCGCCAGTTCCAGCTGCTCCAGAGAGGTCTCAATGGTTCTTGCCAGATTGAGAATCTCCGTTCTGGCGCCGTCGTGGAGGGAGTCCAGAGTGATCTGTGCCTGACGGATGCTGTTGTCCCTCTGATCCAGGGCTGTCTTCTGGCTTGAGCCGGGGATGTAGCCGTCCAGGGGAATGCTCAGGGTGAGACCCATGGAGAGAGTGTCGGTCCAGCCGTCACTCCAACTGCTTCCCGTAAAGGGATCATTCAGGGAGCTGTTCCAGCCTCCGGAGAGGGACAGACTGGGGGTGAAGTTCCGGGCCTTTTCAGTTTTCCGGCTGTTTTCAAGAGATTCGATGGTCTTCTGCTGACTTCTGATGTCCTGGCGTCCGGCAATATAGCCGGTAACAAGATCCGCCGCATCCAGCTCTATGGGGGGGCGTACCAGATCTCCCGTCAGCTCCACCTCGGTCTCGGGATCAATTCCCAGAAGGATCAGAAAGCTCCGCTCCCTGTTCTCATAGCTGCTTCTGGCCTGGCTGAGTTCGGGGCCGTAGTTGGCGGCGCTTACCCGGGCCTGGAGTACGTTCAGTTCGGAGCTGAAGCCGTTATTGAAGTTCTCAAGGGTCTGCTGATAGCGTTTCTCCGCCAGCTCCTGGTTCTGGGTCAGGATATCCAGGTTGCTCTTGCTTGCCAGAAGGTAGTAGAACTCGTTATTCACATCACGGATCAGCTGCTTCTGGGCCGTCTCCATGGTAATCAGCTGTCCCTCATAGTCGATCCTGGTCTGTTCCATGCTGTGGGCCAGGGCGCTGTTCAGAGGGAGGGAGAGGGAGAGACCCGCAGACAATCTGGTTGATTTCCCTGCACCTGTAAAGAAGAGATCATCGCTGCGGGAGAGCCCCGTGGAAGCCGAAATCCCCGGAAGCAGGCTGTTCCAGCGGTTTTCGAAGTCCAGTCTGGCAGAATCGGTCTGAAGCCGGGTAATCATCAGCGCCTTGTTCTGCTCCAGAGCCGCCGCGACGCTTTCCTCAACGGTCAGGGTAAGGGGTTCCGCCCAAAGGGAGACTGATCCGAAGGCGGTAAGGCAGAGGGTCAAAAGTAACTTTTTAATCATCTATTATCTCCTGGGTACTGATTATCTACATATAAACTCCATCAAAGGGAGTGAAAATGAGCAGATTGTGCTATGACTCCGGTCATATATAAACAGCCTTCATTATGAGTATCGACACTGGCTTAAGGGGCGTCCTGTTGTAGAATAGACTAAAGGAGTATTCATTGGCGATTCAGAATTTAAAGAGCGATTTCAAGAGCAAGCTCAGGCTCACGACCATTGCCATATTTATTATGTTTCAGCTTCCCGGACAGCTGCGTTTTTTTTTCTACAAGAAAAGAGTTCTGCCGGATAACGAGTTTCAGATCACTCTGCTCTTTATTATTGCGGTAACTCTTTTTCTGGTTCTGGAGTATCTTGAGTACAGGAAGTGGAACTACCGCTATACCTCTCCTCTGATTCCAAGGCTCTTTTTCGGCCTCCGTCTGATCTGTGTCTTTACCATGCTTATGACCGATGGGGTTCATCTGGGACATCCAGGGATGAGTCTCTATCTGACACTTCTTCTGTTCTACAGCTATTACACTCTTCCCTTCCGTGTCAGTCTTGCCTGTTCCATAATTATGCCCCTGGGGCTGTTTCTGCTGGAATTCAACCGCCTGAATAATCTGCAGATTTTTTCAAACTACTCTCTATTCTTTATGACCTACCGGTCAATTATCATGGTTATCTTTTATATTTTTGCCTATTTCTGGGACAAGGACCGGCAGATCAGTGATGAGAATATCCGTCTGGTGGGTTCATTGAACCGTTCGGAAGGGCAGCTCAGGGAGTATGCCCAGAGGATCGGGCAGACCGTTGCCCTTGAGGAGAGAACCCGCCTGGCACGGGATATCCATGACTCTCTGGGTCATGCCCTGACGGGAATCCAGATTCAGCTGACCAAGGCAGAGGCCTATTTCGACCTTGATCCTGAAGAAAGCCGCAGTGCCGTTGGGGAGGCCAGGGAGGCGGCGGCCCAGGCCATTCAGGATATCCGCTCCTCCCTGGGGATGCTGAATGACAGGAATCCGAGGATCAATCTGGAAGCCGAAATCCCCCAGCTCCTGGCACGTCTGGAATCCACCGGGATGAACTGTAGATTTCTGGTGGAAGGAGATGATAAGGGGTATAATTATGCCGTGCAGATTGCCCTGTTCCGGATGGTCCAGGAGGGTATTACCAATATTCTGAAGCACGCGGAGGCGAAGAATGTCAACCTCTCCCTCCGGTTCGGAGCAAGAGAGGTGGTGCTGGAGTTCCGGGATGACGGAAAGGGATTTGATCCGGAAAAGCCAGCCCCGGGAGATGATGAACACTACGGTCTCATGGGGCTCAGGCAGCGCCTTGAGCTGGTCCGGGGCCGTATGGAGGTGATCACTGCTCCCGGAGAGGGCTGTGTGCTGAAGGCCACTCTGCCTAAGGACCCCGTAACCCTGATAGGAGAGGATGAGTGAAGGACATAAGAGTTCTTGTAGTTGATGATCAGCGCCTTGTTCGTGAAGGAATTGTCTCTCTATTGAACCTTCAGGAGGGCATTACCGTCGTGGCCAGCGGTGAGGACGGCCGGGAGGGGGTTCATCTGGCCCTGGAGCACAATCCCGATATAATTCTGATGGACATCCGTATGCCCGTACTTGACGGTATCCATGCTGTGGAGACCCTGAAGAAGAACAACTATCCGGGCAGGATTATTATGCTGACCACCTTCGATGATCATGAGTATATCTCCAAGTCCCTGAAGGCAGGGGCCGTGGGCTATCTGATGAAGGATATTCCCATTGCCGATCTGGCAAGAGCCGTCAAACAGGCCCATGGAGGACTCTATCAGTTTGCCCCGTCGGTTATGGGATCTCTTTTATCTGATCCGGCTCCGGCAGGACATACCGGGGCAGAAGATATCCCCGAAACGACTCTCTCCATGATCGAGGGCATCTCGGAACGGGAGAAGGATGTTTTCAAACTTCTGGGTGAGGGACTGACCAATGGTGAGATAGCACAGGAGCTTTCCCTGTCGGAAGGGACCGTTAAAAACTATGTCTCCGGCATCTTCAACGCCCTGGGACTGAGGGACCGGGTCCAGGCTGCCCTTCTTGCCGCTAAGTGGAGCTCACGGTAGCAGGAGATCCGGATCAGAACTTTTTTCTGTTATTTCGCATAGAAACACCTTTTATCCCGTAAATCGCCATATTATTATGCACATTATTGTTCATTTTCGTCTCATTTTAGTGCTATAATCTCCTCTGTTACCTCCGGAACAGGGCCGGGCTCACGGCCTGAGTCATTCCGGGACTGTATCCTGTCAGGGATGCAGATGATATCTCAGGAGAAGAAAATGAAGAAAATTTTAACCCTCGCGCTGCTGACTGCTGTTCTTTTCAGCGGCTGTTCCAAAAAAGATGAAGGCGACAACAAGAAGGTCTACCGGTTCAACTATGCCATCTTCTTTCCCGCCACCCATCTTCAGACCCAGACTGCAGAAGCCTGGGCCAAAGAGGTTGAAAAAAGATCAGACGGTCAGATCGAGATAACCATGTTTCCCGGAGACACACTGTCCAAGGCGGCCCAGACCTATGAGGCTGTTGTATCGGGAGTTGCCGACATCGGCATGAGCGCCTTTGCCTATACAAGAGGACGCTTTCCCCTGATGGAGGCTCTGGACCTTCCCGTCGGTTACCCCGATGGTGTGACTGTTACAGAGATTGCAAATAAAATTTACGATAAATACCAGCCCGCAGAGCTGTCGGATGTTCATGTGCTCTACCTCCACGGACACGGCCCCGGAATCCTTGCCAGCAAGAAGCCTGTCAGCACTGTTGCGGATATTGCGGGCATGAAGGTCAGGGCCACCGGACTCTCCGCCAAGGTTGTTTCCGCACTGGGCGGAACACCTCTATCCATGAGCCAGGGCGATACCTATGAATCCCTCCAGAAGGGTGTTGTGGATGCCACCTTCTGTCCCATCGAGACCCTCAAGGGCTGGAAACAGGGTGAGGTGATCGACTATGTTGTGGACACCCGCGCCGTCGGCTACACAACAACCATGTTTGCGGTTATGAACAAGGACAAATGGGCGGCACTTCCCGAGGATCTGCAGAAGATTATCAACGAGGTCAGCGCTGAGTGGATCGCCAGACAGGGTGCCGCCTGGGATGAAGCCGATGAGAACGGCCGGGCCTATGTGACCGAGCTGGGCAAGACTTTTGTCAGCCTCAGCGACAGTGACAACGCCGCCCTCAGGGAGGCCATGAAGCCTGTCTACTCAGAGTTCACCTCCGCAGCCGCTGCCAAAAGCCTTCCGGGAGAAGAAGTGCTTGAAGACATTATGATGATGCTGGAGTAGGGATGAGCTTCTTTAAGATTATCAGCCGGCTTATCATCGGTCTGGCCTATGCCGCGGGCATTTCCACCATTCTGATGATGGGAGTCACTGTTGTTGATGTAATACTGAGGATCTTTCATATCAGTATCACAGGAGCCTTTGACCTGGTGCGGGCCTTCGGAGTCATCTCTGTTGCCTGCGCCCTTCCCTATGTAACCGCCACCAAAGGGCATATCGCCATTGAGTTTTTCTACCACAAGAGCGGCCGTCTGGGACGTCTGGTGCTGGATCTGGTCTTCAGAGTCACCGCACTGGTTCTCTTCGCCCTCCTGGGATACCACACCTTCCGCCATGGAATCACACTGTTCAGGAGCGGCGAGGTCTTTGCCAATCTGGGAATACCGGTGTTCTGGATTCCCTTTGTAATCAGTTTCAACTGTCTTCTGATGATGATCGTCTTTGTCTATCATCTTTTTCATCCCGGTAAGGAGTACATCAAGCCATGAGTCCTGTAGAAATTGGAATAATCGGGTGCATAGTTCTCTTTGTACTCCTCTTTACCAGTATGCCCGTGGCCTTTGCCATGATTGCTTCGGGGGTTCTGGGCTTTGCCCTGATCATAACTCCCCAGGCGGCCTTCAGTATGGTGATCGCCGAACTCTTTGAGACCTTTACCTCCTACAACCTGACGGTGATCCCCCTCTTTGTGATGATGGGACAGGTCGCCTTTCATGCGGGGATCAGCAAGCGTCTTTTTCATACAACCTATGTGTGGTTCGGTCATCTGCGGGGAGGCCTTGCCATGGCCACCGTATTTGCCTGTGCCGGATTCGGCGCCATCTGCGGTTCGGGACCTGCCACGGCGGCCACCATGGCCTCGGTGGCCCTGCCGGAAATGAAGCGCTACGGCTATGCCGACTCCCTGGCCTCGGGCTCCGTGGCGGCGGGAGGCTCCCTGGGAATGCTGATTCCCCCGTCGGTAGTCTTTATCGTCTATGCCCTGATGACTGAGCAGTCCATCGGAACCCTCTTTCTGGCGGGGATTGTACCGGGTCTTCTTATCGTGGGTCTCTTCTGTGTGAATATCTATATCCGCTGTCTGAAGGACGGAACCCTGGGACCCGCGGGGCCAAAGCACGGCTGGAAGGAGCGCTTCAAGTCCCTCAACGGTGTGATCGAGACGGTCCTTCTCTTTATTCTTGTAATGGGCGGGATGTTCAAGGGCTTCTTTACCCCCATCGAGGCGGCAGCCATCGGCGCGGCGGGAAGTTTTGTCATAGCCTTTGTTCAGAAAGAGCTGAATATGAAGAAGATCAAAAGAATCCTGCTTGAGACCGTTCGGACCAGCAGCATGGTGTTCTTTATCATTGCGGGAGCCACCATCTTCGGCCGCTTTCTGGCGGTCTCCCGTATCCCCTTTGAGGTGGCCAACGGCTTTGTCTCTCTGCCCTTTCCCGGTGGTGTGACGATCATGCTGATCATCCTCTTCTTTCTGGTGGCGGGCTGTTTTATCGATGCCCTTGCCCTGGTGCTTCTGACAATCCCAATCTTTTATCCGGTAATACAGCAGCTTGGCTTCGATCCCGTCTGGTTCGGAGTCATTGTGGTTGTGATAACCCAGATGGGAGTCATTACTCCTCCTGTGGGTGTTAATGTCTATGTTGTCAGCGGGATCGAGAGGGATATTCCTCTCCCGGTCATCTTTAAAGGGTCCATGCCCTTCCTGGGGATGCTGGTTCTGGCGGCGGTCATTCTGATTGCCGTCCCGAAGATCTGTCTTTTTCTGCCGGCTCTGGTCGGATAGCCAATCCAGCGGGTCTGGTTTAATCCAGGTCCAGAGCCCGATGGGGCAGGAGGAAATAAATGCCACACAGGAATCTGTTCAAAAAGATTCTCTTCTGTACAGACTTTAACAGCGATGCCATGAAGGCCTTCTTTTACGCTTTGAATATTGCCGAGGGAAATCCCGGAAGCGAACTGATCATCTACCATGTTATCCCCGAGCCCGACGCCCAGTTCTGGAAGACCTATATCTACGAGGTGGATGATATCGACAGGAAGGCCATGAAGGATATCGACAGGATTGTCGAGGAGTCCTATCTAACGAAGATCCCCGAGGGGATCTCCCACTCGGTCCGCATGGCTATCGGTAATGTGGGCGAGGAGATTCTGGATATCTCAAAAAATGAGGATATAGATCTCATCGTAATCGGCCGGGGAGGGGGGATGAATATGATCAACCGCCTTCTGGGAGACTTTGTCAAAAAGCTGATTCACAAGGCCGAATGCCCGGTGCTGGTGATTCCGGAAAAGAAATAGTATCCCTTCCGCTGATCCGCCCCCCTGTTGAAGAGACAGGGGGGGACATAATCATTTTTTCCCTTTCTGGGCAGCTTCCTTTTCTGCAATTACATCTTCGATCCGTTCTTTATTAATTACAAGATCTTCCATGCTCATGGAACTATAATCCTTTGAGCTTCCAGAGGGCATATCAATGCCTTTACTCTTCAGAAAAGTGTCGACTTTATCCTGGTTTTTCTTATATACCGTATACCCGACAGCAGCTCCGGTCACACCGATTAACGCTCCAATAAGAATACCACGACCATTTCCTCTTTCAAACAACATATGAAACCTCCACTGTATAATTAGGCAGACTCTTTATAATCTGCATTATCCCATTTGGTTGATACCGATAAACCCGTTTGTCATTACTTCCTTAACCAGAGCCCCATTGCTGTCATGAGTTTCCACAATGCGGCAGACCATAGCATCCGGCGGATTAACCGGCAGCAAATGCCTTATATAGGTGGCCAGCCAGGTCAGGACGGTTCCCTGAAGAACCTTTTTCTCTCCAAGAGAGTTTATAAGATAAATCAGAGACAGATTTTCAAAATCGAATGTTCCGGTTCGTTTAATTTCAGAAATACCATGGTCAACTACCGAAACACCGGTCATTAAGGCTGCAGAATACTGCAGGACCATTTTTGCGGTGAGATTCCCCCCGAGTAGTGTATAAAATGAACTGAAAACGATTAACACAGCAGCTGGTTTTGCCAGGGGTGTCAATTTATAATTCTCAAGAGATCTTATTGAAACTGGGTAGTGACCGATGTCTTCTGCAATTGCCAGAATAAGTTCTTTGATAACTCCTGTTGGACCGATATCCGTTTCCTTATAGTAAATCAGAAAATTCCCGCTAATCTCTGAATAGGAACAGGAAACAAGACCATCAAGAGACTCTATTTTTTTGCATACCTTTTCGGTACGGTGAACAACACAGTTTAAACTCAACCTCATTCTGCCGGGTATGGAGTGAATGATATTCATTGTAACATTTTTCACAGGCTTCTCCCTTTATTGTTCATGGGGTGATTCAGCAGCCTCAAAGAATTCCCGACAACCATTATAGTACTTGCATTGTGAAGAATAGCACCACCAATTACCGGCAGAATTCCCATACCGCCCAGGAGCAGACCAAGACTGTTCACAACAATTGCCGTTGCAAAATTCTGCTTGATTACACTCATACAGCTTTGAGACAGGTGTATGACAGCCGGTATTTTCATTGGATCGTCGCTTGCAATTGTAATATCTGCAGACTCCATGGCAATATCAGTTCTAGCACTGCCCAGGGAGATCCCCACATCTGCATAAGCCAGGGCTGCGGCATCATTAATACCGTCACCCACCATAATAACATTTTCACCGGTTGCCTGTAGCTTAAGGACAGCATTAGCCTTGTCTTCGGGCAGCTGATCGGCCAGATAACTATCCAGCTTCATATGGGAGGCAACCATGGCAGCCTGCTGTTCCACATCTCCTGTCAGGAGAATAATCTCTGAGAGGCCGCAATACCTTAGTGTATTAATTGACCTTTTCATCTTAAGGCGTGGTGTATCTTTAATGCCGATAATTCCGAGAAAGCGATCACCTCTGGCCACAAATATAACATTCTGCGACTCATAGAGAAGACTTTTTTCCTCTTCTCTGAGCAGATCGGATTCCACTCCGATTTTGGTCAGGAATTTCCGGCTGCCAACATAGACTCTATCACTTTTCTTGCGGGTCATTCCACATGAGACTCCGTAGCCCACATGCACTTCACTCTCTCCATGGGAGGGAATGGGCCAACTGCATCTGTCCATCTTCCTTAATATTGCACCTGCAAGGGGATGAGAGGAAGTTTCTTCAGCGGCGGCTGCGTTTTCCAGAACTTCTCTTTCTGTTACATCAGGAGAAGCCGGAATTATTGCAGTTACATCAGGTTTCCCTTCGGTCAGAGTTCCAGTCTTATCGAATATGATGGTTTGAGAATCTGAAAGGGATTCAATAAAGTTGGAGCCCTTGATCAGGATGCCCTCTCTGGCGGCCCTGTTAATGCTGGCGGAAAAGGCTGTTACTGTTGACAGCCTGAGAGCGCAGGAGTAGTCAATTATCAGCATATTGAGAGACTTGTAGGGGTCTTTTGTAATCAGAAAAACAGAGGCGGCCAGAAAAAGATTCACATAGAGGAGCTGGCTTGAGAAGCGGTCAGCCGTATTCTGTATGGGAGCCTTGTTGTCTGCCGCATCTTCAACGAGTTTGATGATCCTGGCGACAGCGGTATCATCGCCCACCCTGACACTCTGAATATATATGGCTCCCTCTACAACAACAGTACCCGCATAAACCTCGGCATCACTGGACTTTTCAACAGGGAAGTATTCACCCGAAATGGATGACTGATCCACCGATGCCTCTCCCCGGATAACAATTCCGTCCACACTGATTTTCTCACCGGTATGCACCTTGATAACATCACTTATCTGAATGGAACTGATGGGGACCTTATCCAGGTGATTCTTTTCATCTACCTTCCAGACACTGCTCTCGCCCTGAGACAGCATATCTCCAATGGCATTGCGGGTCTTTTTTACCGTATAAGCAGTTAGAAGCTCAGCAATCTCGTGAAGCAGCAGGACTGTCAGTGCCGATCCGGACTTCCTTAACAGCAGGCTTGCAACAATAGAGAGAAGGCTGAGAGTATCCGCATTGGGTCTTCTCCTTTTAATAACAGAGCCCAGTCCGCTCCTTGCTATGGGAAAACTCAAAAATGCCGTAACGAGGGTTGAAGGGGTAAGTAGAGAGGTTCTCCAGGCAGATGCTGCCGTTCCTGCAAAACCGGGAACTCGGCCATTCATACCCAGTGAACCTCTGTTTCTGAAGAAATCAAATCCCAGAGCCAGGGCGGCTATGCCGACATTCAATGCCATCTTACCAACGGACTCTTCTCCCAGATTTCTTTCACTCTGTTCTATAAGGTCTTTCTTCTGCCTGAACTCTTTATATGATGTGTGGGAGTAGGACTCAACAATCTTTTCCACACGGTCCAGAAGGGCCGCGATATGAACTTTATCATCATCAAAAAAAATCAATGCGTTACCGCTTACTGCGGAAATATCTACGGATGCAACAGCATCCGAAGAGAGCAGCTGGTTGCTTAGTACGGGAAAAAGGTTCTCCAGGTACTTAAAAGATTCACAGTGAATACGAACCCGTCCTTTTATCTGATGGACAATAGTGCATCCCAGGAGGTCTGTGTTCTTCAATCCTTTATCCTCATTGGCGACTGGATCTTTTCAATGAGTGTTTTCTTCATCTCACTGATGATTCTTTCATCTGCCAGAGACTTGTCGATTGCAACAAATACTGACGCAAGTTCCTGCCAGATATCCCTTAGCCAATCCATCAGTTCCCTTTCAGTAAACAGCTCTGTATCAAAATGAATGAGAGCTCTGCCGCTGTAGGGGCTCAGCTCAAAGCTGTTAATACCTTTTATGGTCTGAAAGATACTGCACAGCTCCTCTTCCAGATAAAGGAACTCTTCGGGCACCATTTTTAACCCTGGGACAGAGAGCCTGACCCGACCGGGTAGTGAGTGGACAACTTTTACATCATTAAATGCCAAAAAGGCTTTTGTAAGCAGAGCATTCATCAGATTTTACCTGTTCCTCCCAGACTGGAGAGTGACTGAAAAAACCAAAGAGCAACTACCAGGGGATGGGGAGGATTATGAAACTGCCCCTTTACTGTCATTCTCAGAGCAACAAAGAGTAGTATCACAGCTACCAGTGAATCAGCATTGACAAGGCCTCCCAAACCCTCAAAGAGGATATTGTTCAACCGGTCTTTTCCTTCGGAAAGTTTTTTATTCAGGAGAGGGGTCTTAAGGGCTTCAATCTCTTCCTCAAGTTCCTCAAGTTTAATTACGGCACCCATCAAGGTCGCTGCATCAACATCACTCTGGTTGTATTCTATAAGAAGAGAGCCTGTAATGGGTTCGGCCTTGACCGACTTGACCGAATCGATTGAAGAGAGTGTTTTTGCCAGGGAGCCGCACTCATCTGGATTTTCCTTGAGAGCATGGACATTCAGCCTCAACCGTCCGGGAATGCTGGACTTGACCTCCAGAATGCCTCTGAAAGCAGGGAGGTTGAAATCCTTCTTTTTCCTCAGACCTTTAATGACACTGATAATCAGCATGGAATAAATTAAATATGGGTTCACAGTAAAACTCCCACAGACATTGAGTTGTCGCAATTAATATAAAATAAATCTTAATTCAGATTAAATTATATGGTAATTCATAAGAAAAGGCAATTTATGTATTATACTGATGTTAAATCCAGTTCTTTCAAGCAGAACTGTAGTGTGAGGGTTATCAGGATGACCGTATGCAGCAGTATCCCGGGACGGATCAGAATCCGTCATAGACTTCTGAAGGAAGAACTCTCTCTCAAGGCGTTCCAGACCTTCCTGATGGAGCAGAAGGGAATTAATGAAATCGAAGGACAGCCCCTCACAGGGTCTCTTCTGATAAAGTATGACCCGGATATTCTTAAGTACGAATTCATCAAATCTATCATTGAAACCTACTTCAAACGATTTTTCCCTAAGGTTTTCAAGGGCCGTAAGGGCAGGGGATGGAGAGATATTGTCGATGTCGGCATGGCCTTCAGCCTCTTAACCTGTGTTGGCTCTGCTTTCATTTGGAAAAAAAAGCTCCATATTTATTCAGGACTACTCTTCACTGTGCTAACAGCGGAGCATATCAGACTTAACAAAAAGAGATTTGTACACTCCTTACGAACTCACAGCAAATCTACCAGAGGGCCCGCTGGGTCTCACAGAACCCCCTGACTCCCTTTAATTCGGCACTCTCTCCCTCCTTCGGCCTGAGGGTACCGGAGAAGCTTCCGATATACTGATGGAAGGAAGTCTTCAGAAGAGGACCTCCATTAAAGTGCTCCAACCTCTCGCACTCGGGAGTAAAAATCAGATCAACAACTCCCTCCTCATCATGAATCTTCCAGGGCAGAGACGGATTCAGGCTGTCGTAGTCGTAGATGACCCGGGGAATCCTCGTCCGCTTTCCGTTGATCCAGAAGGCGTTCTCAGAGAAGTAAGTCTCATTCACAAAGGCTGCGAGGTTGAGGCCTGCGGTGGTTCCATCGGGGAGGACCGCGCTGAATGAGGACCAGAGCCAGTCTGTTTCCCGCTTAAGATACCCTCCGGTCCAGTCGTAGACGGCGCTTACAGTGTCGGGGTTATAATCCAGTTCCTTCCCGTCCAGGGCAAGATGGACATCGTCAAAGACCAGGGGTGAGAACTTTTCGGTAAAGGTGAAACGGTTGGGGTCATTGGGGTTCAGGACCCTTAAGGGCTTCTGCTTTTCGATGGAGAAGGGACTGATCCCCTTAAGCTCCAGCCGCCCTTCGAAGATACAGTCGAAGACAAGACGTCCTTTGGTGTGATCCTTTTCTATGGTTATGGCGCTTTTAGCGGACCGGAAGGCCGCTCTGTAGCGGTCCGGATTCCGGGGAAAGCTGAGCTTTTTCTGAAAGGGGAGACACTTCTCGTTGGACTGAAAGATAATTCCCTCTCCCTTCCTGCTCAGAAAGGAGAAGGCGTTATGGAGGAGCCCCAGATCCACAAGGGCAAAACCGGCAATATAGTCGCCGGTACTGATGCCTATGTAGTTGAACTGATGGTAGGCCCTCCTCTTTCTGAGGCCCCTTATCTCCTTTTCGAAGAAGTCCCGGAGGATAAAATCTCTGTAGTTCCACTCGATCAGTTCATCGATACAGCCGTAGTTGACTCTGTTGTCCTTTCCGATAAGCTTTATCACATGCCCTCCTGTCAGCTGATGCAGATAGAGTGGAGTCAGGACTCCTCGTACCGGGCGACAACATCCTTCAGGTGCTTTCTGATGGGGATGTTCTGGGGGCACTTCTTCTCACAGGCGCCGCAGCTGTTGCAGTTGGACGCCCTCTGGTGTTCCTTAAGGAATCCGGTATTCCAGAACTTGGCCTTGTCATAGTCGCCGAAAAGGGCCTCATGGTTGTAGGCCCAGAATATCTCCGGAATATACACACCCTGAGGGCAGGGCATGCAGTAGCGGCAGTTGGTGCAGTCCACCCGTATACGGCTGTGGAAGAAGGCCTTTGCATCGGCAATAATCTCCCTCTCGGAGGGAGTCAGGGAGTCTGCTGCCGCCTCGGAGGCGGTGTTCAGGTTCTCCTCCACCTGTTCCATTGTACTCATTCCGCTTAATATCACCCCCACTTCCGGATAGTTCCAGAGATGGCGGAGGGCCCAGTCGGCGGGAGATCTTCCGGTACCCGAACGGTCCCAGATGGCCTGAAGCTCATCGGGAAGCTCCGTTCTGGCCAGCATACCCCCACGCAGGGGTTCCATAATAATTACTCCCAGCCCTCTTTCTGCGGCGTATCTCATCCCTTCGGTACCGGCCTGGTAGTTCTCGTCCAGGTAGTTGAGCTGAATCTGGCAGAACTCCCAGGGATAGTCGTCTACAATCTCCTTGAAGAGATCAATGTCGTCATGGTAGGAGAAACCGGCATAGCGGATCTTACCCGAGGCCTTTGCCCGGTCCAGAAAGCTTTTGTAACCGTTGTTTACAAGAATATCCCAGTTGGCCTTGTTGATGGTATGAAGGAGGTAGAAGTCTATCTGATTCACTTCAAGTCGCTCCAGCTGTTTGTCCAGGTAGCTGTCCATATCTTCCGGAGACTTAATCAGCCAGGTCGGGAGCTTGGTGGCTATACTGATTTTTTCTCTGTAGCCGTCCTTCATGACCCGGGCGCAGAAGGCTTCGCTGTTTCCGCCGTGGTAGGGCCAGGCTGTGTCCAGATAGTTCACTCCCCTGTCTATGGCGCGGCGGATCATTGGCAGGGCCTTCTCTTCGTCTATCTTCGATGTATCACCGTCGATTACGGGCAGGCGCATGGCACCAAAGCCCAGGGCGCTGAGTTTCTCTCCTGTTTTTCCGAAGGTTCTGTATAACATAGTCTCTCCTTTTTCAGTTTTACGGGTCCTTTGTCAGCCGGCTGTTTCCTCTTTCTCAGACCGGGCAGTCAGGTTTCAGCCGGTTCGGATACTTTCAGCGGCTGAAGACGGGGACTCTGAAGGTGCAGGGCAGTTTTGTCAGGCATTTGCCGCAGACGTCCATCAGATCCTCTCCCTTCAGATTGGCCGCGTTGTCCAGACACTGTTCCCGGCAGCTATAGCGGTCATAGTCCTCTTCAGTCAGAGCTCCTTTGGCGCAGCGGCCGATGCAGACTCCGCAGCTGCCTCCCTGTTTCTCGATACAGTACTCCGCTTCAGGCATGGGGGTGGTACTTAAGGGGGCATCGGTCACCAGACTTCCCAGGCGGCCTGAACAGCCGGCTTCGGTGATAAGCAGGTTGTTCCGTCCAAAGCTCCCCAGACCGCAGAGCCAGGCAATATGCCTGTGGGACCAGGGGCTGACAAGATCTTTCACGGTGGAGTCATAGCGCTCCTGATGAACGCCGCAGTTGAATCCCCCCGCCTCCAGGATGCTTGTGATTTCAAACCCGATCTCTTCAATCAGATCCCGGGTTCTCACATAGGTCTCTCCCCAGTCCTTTGAGGCCATGGTTCCTTCATTATTGGAGCAGGTGACCTCTTCTGTAAAGGGAATAAAAAAGCTGATTACCGATTCGGCTCCAGGGAGAATGTCGTCGGGGAGCAGATGGCCCTCACCGGCCCATGTCCTGAGCCTGTCAAAGGGGCGGTCATCTATCTGGGCAAAGCCTGTAAGACTGTCTCTCCATATCTTTCTCTCGGGGTCTGATCTTCTGACACAGCCCTGTACAAGACCGCGTATCTGACTTTCAAGTAAATAATCCATTATCTTCTGATTATGACAGGGGTAGGGGGATATGAACAGCTGTTATTTAAATCTTCCCGCCCTGGAGAAGGGAAAATCCGGACCTGCCGGAAAGGTGTGAACCAAGGGGGGCGACGGGAGTCGTCAGGGGATAAACTTATAGCCCTGGCCTCTTACAGTCAGGATATGCCGGGGAAAATCCGATTCTGCAAGCTTCTGTCTGAGTTTGGCGATATGAACATCCACTGTCCTGGTGGTGGTTTCACTCTCATAGCCCCAGACCTCATCGAGAATCCTGTCCCGGCCCAGCAGTTCCTCGGGGTGGCTGAGGAGAAACTCAAGAAGATGGAACTCCTTGGCATGAAGGGGTATTGTCTCTCCCTTCCGGCTCAGTTCTCCCCGCTTCAGGTCGAAAATAAACTCCCCGAAGCTGTAGTTTTCAGGCTTCTTTTCGGTTTTTAAAATGCTGCTCCGGCGCAGAAGGGCTTCGATCCTTGCCAGGAGGACCCCCATATCAAAGGGTTTGGCCATATAGTCATCGGCCCCCTGTTTAAGGCCCATAATATTGTCCAGATTGGTGTTCCTTGCGGTCAGCATCAGGATGGGGGTATTAATACCCCCAGTCCTGAGGTTCTGGCAGATCGAGAAACCGTCCCGACCGGGAAGCATAATGTCCAGAAGAATAAGGTCGTAGCTTCCGGACTCTGCCGCCTCCTGGCCGCTGATGCCGTCACCCCGGACTTCCGTGGTATAGCCCTCGGACCTCAACCGGTCCTCCAGGGTCATCTGAACCCCGGGTTCATCTTCGATAATCAGTATGCTGGCCATCAGTTCTTATCTCCTGAATCTGAATTCTCGGGGAATTCACATGGTGTTTCCAGTGTAAACCGGCATCCCTGGATTTTCCTGCCGTCCAGACGGCGGTAGGGACTCTCCAGGGTCAGTTTTCCACCGATCATTCTGCTCTTCTTCATGGCAATAAAGAGACCCAGTCCGCTTCCTCTTGTTTGCTGTTCCCGGGTGCTCCTGCTCCGGTAGAAGGGACTGAAGATCTTCTTCTGTTCCTTGGGCGGGATGCCGGGACCGCTGTCCTCTACAGAAATCTTAAGCCGTCCCGATACCAGACAGCGGACTGTTATTTTAATTCCTTCATCCCCGGGAGAGATCCCGTGGTGCAGGGCGTTGACTATCAGGTTGGATAGGATCAGGCGTATCTCGTCGGGATAGCCCCTGAGCTTATCCGGAATACCGTCGCTGTTCCAGTGAAGAAGGGTCTGCTTCTCCCGGGCCAGGGCCTCCATACCCTCCTTCAGTTCATTCAGCAGGTCAGGCAGATCCATGGGAACAGCCCGGCCGGGACTGCCGGTTCTTCCCTCCAGGCTGGAGAACATCAGGATCTCCTCAATCATCCCGCTTAAGCGGCTGCTCTGATCCTTCATAACCTCACCGTAGCGGCTTATATTCTCTGGAGGAACAATGCCCCGGGAGAGGTTGTCCGCCGCCGACTGAATGACCGTTAAGGGTGTACGCAGTTCGTGGGTCATGGAGGCAACAAACTCCTTCTCCCTGTTCCGCAGCTCCCTGGTCTTTCTCAGCTGCAGGGAGAGAACCATAAAAACAAGAACTGTACCGTAGAGTATCAGCTGGGAGAGGAGCCAGACCAGAACGGTCCGTTTCTCCATTTCATGATAGTAGGGTGCGTTCTCAAAGCCGACCATCAGGACTCTGCCGCTGAAGTGGAAGGGCGATCCGTCGATAAACAGACCCTCTTTCTCATCGGGGGGAGGGCCGTCGGGATAACGGTAATCAAGACTGGAGGGGAGGGATATCATAAGCTTTATATGGGCTCCATGGGGGATACCGGCCAGAACCTGAAGAGGACTGAAGGGATACTTCATCCTTCTGTTCTCCTCCATCAGTTCCCGGTACTCGTCGCGGTCCATATCTATCCACTCCAGTTCATACCCTGCCAGAGTCTCCTGTACTGCCGGTTCGGCGTAAAGGCTTTCTATCTTTCTGCTGTCCAGTTTCAGGGCAATCAGAATCCTTCCATCGGGGGAGTGCAGGAGGTATGGATCTCTGCTTTTATCCCTGTCGATGTCTCTTATCTGAATATCTCCCGGAGAGAGGGGGCGGTCCAGTATCACTGTTGGAGGAACTTGACTGATCCTCTTCCATTGAGCCACTGCCGTCAGGGGCTCTGTAAGCTCATAGACCTGATCCCCTGACTGGAACCAGGCGGCACTTATCAGTCCCTGTCCCTCAGAGCCGTAGGTTATCATCATGTTTTCCAGAGCCCTCATCAGTTCCTCTTCGGACTGGAAATTTATCTGATTCAGGGAGTGAACCAGCAGAGTTGTTCTCTGGTATTCACGGTAGTAGGCTCTATAGACCGCAGACTCAAGCCTTCTGTCCTCATCCCGGATCTGATCGTCCAGTCCCGATCTGAAGCTGTGGTTGATCCCGAGGGTACCGATGACCGTAAGAGCAGAGAGACAGAGAAGGGGGAGTGCTGTTTTCCAGGAAATCATAGACCCATCCTAACTTTTAATTCCTTCCACTTTCCATAAAAAGCTCTTCAGAAATACCATCTTTTACATAGTTTACATTTCTTTTACCCCCAGTTCACCAAAGTCATATCTCTTTTTTCTAAATTTGGAATCGGAGGATGAAACAGGATGAATCCCGAAAAAAAGATTATTCAGATTGAGGAGGTTAAACCGAAGACCTCAAAAGAGAAAAAGAGACGCCGGTATCTGGGAGTGGTAGTTTTTCTTCTCCTGGCTTCCGGGGCGGTACTTTTTCTCTGGACTTCGGCAAAGCCCGACAGTTACAGCATAAAAAGTTATGAGAGCTCTGTGGTAAAGGCAGGGACTTTCGTGTCCACCACCGAGGCAAGCGGAACCGTGGTGCTGCCGACACAGGTTGAAATCGTCAGCACCATGGATGCCTACGCCAGCGAGCTTATCGCCAGTGAGGGAGACCAGATTAACCCCGAGGATATTCTGGCGGTACTGGATGTACCCGACCTTGATGATGAGCTCGATGACCTGACCCTGAGCTACAAACAGGCTGTCATTGAACTGGAAAGCCTTGAAAAAAGCGCCGACTTTACCATCGCATCCCTGACAAGGTCTGTAAGCCGTCTGGAGAGGGATGTGGAAGAGGCCCGGGAGGATGCCGATGCCATGAAGGCCCTGGCGGAACTGAAGAGCTCCCGGCAGAGCGATTATGAGACGGCCCTGGATACCCTGGAAGACTATACCGAGCAGCTTGAGGATGCCCGGGCGGAGCTGGAAGAGGCTGCTGTTTCAAAGGACATCGATCTCAGGAAACAGCAGGCTGCGATCAATCAGCTTCAGGTCAATATTGCCGCCGTGGAAGAGGATATCGAAGAGAACCGCATCAAGAGTCCCATCAGCGGTGAGGTTCTCAGTCTCAATGAGGATCTGGCCATCAAGAGCAGCCTTATCGAACAGTCTGACTCCCTCTTTGTGGTGGCCGACCGCAGCGATGTATATATCGATTTTGATGTGTATGAGCAGTATGCGGGGCTCCTTGAGATTGGAGGAACCATGACGGTGACCATAGGAACAGGCTCCATGAAGGCGGAGATTACGAAAATCGGCAAGATCGCCACCATGGACACCGACGGGCTGTCGGCCATGATCACCGTCCGGGCCCGTCCCGATACGGATCTGACCCTGACCCCCGGAGCATCGGCGGTGGCCTCGATTACCCTGGATGTGCAGGACGGAGTTCTGACACTTCCCAGGGGCTCCTGGCTGACCACGGGGAACCAGAAGTACGCCTATGTGATAGACGGAAACAGGGCGGTTAAGACAAAGGTTGTTATCGGGGACATACAGGGAAACAGTGTTGAAATTATCAGTGGTCTGAAGGCGGGAGATGAGGTAATCACCGGAAGCTATCAGAACTATATCGATCAGGATGAGGTCCTGCTTAAGTAAAGGAGCAAAGAAGTGATACGTTTGACAAATATTAACAAGGAATACGATCTGGGCGAGACAAAGGTCAGCGCCCTGAAGGATGTCTCCCTGGAGATAGGCCGGGGAGACTACGCGGCGATTATGGGCCCCTCGGGTTCCGGGAAGTCCACACTGATGCATATTCTGGGAATTCTGGACACCATCAGTTCGGGGCAGTACTATCTTGAGGATTACGATATAACCTCCCTCCCCGACAGGGAGCAGGCCCGCATCCGCAACCAGCACTTCGGCTTTATCTTTCAGAGCTTCAACCTTTTTCCCGAGCTCAGCGCCCTTGAAAATGTGATGCTCCCCATGTCCTATGCGGGCGTTCCCTGGACCAGAAGAAAGGACCGGGCCAGGGATCTTCTGGCCGAGGTGGGACTGGAACACAGGATGACCCATCTTCCCACCATGATGAGCGGTGGAGAGCAGCAGCGTGTGGCCATTGCCAGGGCCCTGTCCAACGATCCCGATCTGATTCTGGCCGATGAACCAACCGGAAACCTTCCCTCGGACAAGGGGGAGGAGATTATGCAGATCCTCGAGGGATTCAACCGCAAGGGAGTTACAGTGGTTATGGTTACCCACAACCCAGCCCAGGGGGAGAGGGCCGATCGTGTGATCCGTCTTAAGGATGGAGTTCTCCTGCCCGAACAGGAGGTGGTCCGTGCATAGCGAAACAGCAAAAATCCTGAGCCGTCGGTTTACGGACCGTTTTATGGAGTCGGGGCTGCTGATTATCGCCGTGGCCCTGGGAATCGGAGCAGCCTCTTCGGGAATCGCTCTGCTGGCCAATACAATTTCCAGCGGCCGGAAGACTCTGGAATCTCCCACCTACAGGGAGATCGTTGTCAGTTCTGTCGGCGAGGCAGATGATATGACCGAACCCGTCAGTCTGCGCCCGGTTCAGGAGAATGCGGTTCTCACCTCCGCCGACCTGGATGCCGCCGGCCTGGTTCCCGCCGTTAACTACGCCTATGTGCAGAACTACAGTCGAATGAGTTTTATCAACGAAGAGTCCATCTCCCGGGAGCAGGCCATGAGGGCCCAGTTTGCCGCACAGGCCCCCCCTGAGGGGGATTTTGGTGCCCCTCCCGCTGGTGATGCTTCTGAGAGTGCTCCAGCACTCGAAGCCTCCGGGGGCGATCCTGGAGCGGCTCCCGAAGGAGCACCCGGAGGTAGTCCCGGAGGGGAAGAGCCTCCCGGGCGGCCTGAACAGTACTCCGAAGAGGACCTGGCTGCAATGGCCGCAGAGAGCAGCATCCTGATCTCCGAACTGGAAGAGGCCAGGGGATACAAGGTCACTCCCGAGTTCTTTTCCGCCTCCGGTGTTGATGTGGCGGCAGGCAGCTTCTTCTCACAGCAGGATATGACAGGCAGCTCCTCCATTGCCGTTCTGGGCCATGAGCTTGCCTTAAGCTTTCTGGAGGAGGGGGATGAACCGGACTCCCTTATCGGAAAGCAGATACTGACCCGGGAGGGGCTTGTCACCATTATTGGTGTTCTGGAGTCTGGTGAGCAGGATGAAGTCTTCTTCGAACCCTATAGAAGCAGCGGGGGAGGGGACTTCCGCCGGAGCGTAATGAACACTCAGCTCCGGTTCTCCGTCAGTGATCCGGAAAAGCTGGATGAGACTGCATTACAGCTGCAGGAGTGGTTTACCAGGCAGTTTGGAGAGCAGCAGATTGTTATCTCCAATCCCCGGGCCGAGGCTCAGCAGCTGATCAGCCGAAACACCGGCCTGGCCCTGTTGATTATGTTTCTGTCCCTGTCGGGGCTCTTTATCGCCTCTGTGAATGTGTCCAATATTCTGATGAGCCGTTCCATGAGGATGAAGAAGCATGTGGGTATTCTTATGGCCCTGGGAGCATCCCGTTCCCGAATTGCAAAACTTTTTGCCCTGGAGTCTCTGGTTATCACCATGGCAGGGGCGCTGGCCGGAATGATTATTTCCCTGCCCCTGGGAAACTATATGCAGTCCTCCCTGGGAATTGACGGAGGAACCTGGGCCTTTACCCTTCTCGGGGTACTCCTTTCAGCCCTGCTGACCCTTAGCTTCGGACTTCTGCCGGCACGGCAGTTCAGCAGAATCGATCCGGCCCTGGCCATGAGGGCCGCCTGAGGCCAAAGGAAAATATTATGAAGAAATTTATCAATATGCTTGTCAGGAACTGGTCCGGTTCTCCACTGAAGATCATTATGACCCTGGGGGCCGTGGCTCTGGGAACGGGCATCCTTATACTTACAAGCTCTGCCGGTCTTGTTCTGGAGGAGCAGATTACCAGGGAGATGGATTCTGACGGAGTCATCATCTATGTGGCAAACGGAGAGTGGGACAGCTCCGGGGATATAGAAATGATCCGCCCTTCCGAGTTGGACTCGAACGCACCATCTGTGGTTGTCAGTGATATCGAAGAGGTGGAGGCGGCGGTGCCCATTGCGGAAGCCCGTTTCGACACCATAACATCCGAGGGAAGCTCCTGGAACCTGAGAAGCGCCATCGGTACGGCTCCCGCCTACTTTGACGTGTTCTCTCTGGAACTTGTGGCGGGAGTTCCCATGAGCGACGAGGACTTCAGCTCCGGCTTCAAAAAGGTCTGGATCAGCAGCGAGATGGCTGAACTCCTCTACGGCTCTGTCGAAGAGGCAGTGGGCCGGTGGATTCAGCCTCCCGGTGAAGCCATGATGAGGGGCGGCCCCGGGAGCCGCAGCCGGGAACAGAACGTGGTGCAGCAGCTTCAGGTGACCGGTGTATACCGGTCTCCCGGTGAGGTCTCCAGGCGCTCCTACGGCATCGCCGATCTGATCTATCCCTATACGGCCCTTCTCTCTGCCGGAGGAAACAGGCAGATGATGCTCGATATGGCGGCGGGAAAGTTCGTCCTCAAGGCAAGGGGGCGGTCTGTTGAGAAGATATCAGCCTCCATCCGTCAGGCTCTGACATCAAACTACGGCGATGATATCTCCATCGTCAGCTGGGAGGGGTCCACAAGGGGAAGCTCCACCTATATGGAGGAACTCCGGCAGTCGGTGAATGTCTTCTCTGTCTCCCTCTCCCTTCTCGGGATCGTCCTGCTGCTGACCAGTTCACTGGGAATCTTCAGCATTATGGTGGTGGAGGCCCTGAACCGGCGCAAGGATATCGCCCTGGAGCGGGCCCTGGGGGCCTCCCAACAGGATGTGGTCAAGGAGTTCTGGCTCTGGTCCCTGATGCTCAGTCTTACGGGTGCCCTGATCGGCGTTGTGCTGGCCATAATTCTGTCGGGCCCGGTTCTCAGCACCCTCTCCCCCCTTGTGGGGGAGGTGTCCGACCAGTTTTCAGAGGCTGCGGGTATCCGTCTGATGCCTGTCTTAAAGGGTGTTCTCCTGGCTGTTCTATTTGGAGGAGTTCTGGGGCTGCTGCCCTCCCTGTCAGCGGTGAAGGGAAATATCTCCGAAACCCTGAGGGAGGTGTAGGATGAGAGTATTTCACAAGCTCCTCCACCGGATTCTAACGGCGGCACTTCTTGTTTCAGCTCTGACGGCTGCAAGAGCCCAGAGTCTTGAGAGTCTGGACGATATCGGCAGCTATGCCCTTGAACACAGCACCGACTACCAGAGGGCCCTGCTGGACGTACTGACTGCACGAAATGATCTGGATGGTATTATCAAGCTGGATGAAACATCCTTCAGCTTCAGTTCCGGCTATGCCGAAGAGGATTCCGGAAGCAATGAGTGGTCCGCCAAAGCAGGGGTCTCCCTGCCCCTGATCGATCAGCTGGCACTGAGTGCCACCATCAGCGATGACTACAGCGGAGAGCTGGGTATGACCTTCAGTCCCCTCTACCACTCATCGGACCGGAAACAGTCGAATATTCAGTATGACACAGCCCTGCTCTATGCGGAGGAGCTGGCCCTGGATATTCAGAACCAGGCCCTTTCGGCAGCCCTTGTCTGGATGAGCACCCGCCGTCAGTCGGATGTGCAGAGGGAGGTGGTTGCCGTCAAGGAGGAGGTTTACAGGGATGAGAAGATCCGGTATGAGGCGGGGGAGTCCACACTGGATGATGTAAGGGACGCCCTGATGGAGTGGACCGAGGCCAGGACCACCCTCTCCTCGGGGCAGAAGGATCTGCGTTCCGCCGAGTCGGGCCTTCTGCAGATCCTGAGCGCCGACCTTGATACGGCCTCCATCTCACAGATCTCCTACAAGGACCTGTCCGCCGCCCTGGAAAATCTGAAGTCCGGGATCGATCCCGAAGGGGCCGATTCCTCCGGGGTCTATTCTGTGACCTCGGCTTTGAAGAGTCTTGAGAGCAGCGAGGCAGACCTGAAGGATACCTGGCTCTTTGACCCCGACCTGAGCGTTACAGGAACTCTTAATATTCCCGATATGACCGGCGGCAGTTCGGAAACCGCCACATGGGAAGCGGGGGTGGAACTTTCCTTCTCCCTGGAGGATTTTCAGCCAACCGAAAGGTCCTTAAGCAGACAGGAGGTCGAGCAGTCCCGGCTTGAGGCAGTACAGGCGGAGATGGAGAGCCGTCTTACCCTGCAGCAGGCTCTGATCGCCCTGGAAAATACGGAGCAGAACCGCTCCCTGGCGGAGATCGAGGAGGAGCAGGCAAAGGATCTCTATGAGGAGTATGAGTTTCTTATGTCCCTGGGGGACTACTCGGAGGCCGAGGTTGAGGATGCCCGTCTTGCCTGGGAGCAGGCGAAGATCAACAGCTTTTCCATGCTGGCCGAGGAGTATTTGGCCTGGCGTGAGCTGCTTCTCTACTACTGATCCCCTCCTCTCCCCGGTCATGTTCGGCACAGTCCCGGATTTCCGGCTCCCCGCTCCTTGTTCCTGCCGGGGCCTAACTTGCTTTTCCGGCCCCCTCCCTATATGATGTGCCCTATGATCGACAAGTCATTTAAAGTCTCTACAGGACAGAAAGTATATATGATCGGCATCAAGGGCACAGGTATGTGCGCCCTGGCCGAAATTTTCCGCTCAAGGGGTCTTGATGTCTCCGGAAGCGATGTGGACGAGGAGTTCTATACCGACCGGGTTCTGCAGGACCTGAATATTCCCTATTTCAGAGGTTTCTCGGCTGACCAGGTTCCCGGTGATGCGGACTTTGCCGTACGTTCGGCGGCCTACGGTGAGGACCATGAAGAAGTGGCCCTTCTTCTGGAACGGGGCATTCCGGTGCTTCTCTATCCCGAAGCCCTGGGCCTTCTCTCCCGGGATCTCCCCGCCGCCTCTGTGGCCGGAGTTCACGGCAAGACAACCACCACCGCCCTCTGCGGTACCCTGGTTCAGTCCCTGGGGCTTCAGGGAACGGTTCTTGTGGGAAGCGCCGTTCCCGCCTTCGGCAACCGCTCCACACTGGTGCAGGGAAACAGCTTTTTCCTGGCTGAGACCTGTGAGTACCGCCGCCACTTTATGTACTTTTCTCCAGACAGAATGATCCTGACCTCTGTTGAGGCGGACCATCTGGACTACTTCAGGGATGAGGCCGATGTGGAGGACGCCTTCTGCTCCTACATCGATACCCTCCCGAAGGGGGGAACCCTTATCTACTGCTCCGATGAGGATGGAGCCGCCCGGACTGCCGCCCGGATGAAGGATAAGCGGCCCGATCTGAAGATGATTCCCTACGGCTTTGAAGCCGAGGGTGCCGGCCGTATTGTCAAGACTGCCTCAGGCCGGACAGGAGAGAACGCTTTCCGTCTGGGATCTCTTGATGTCCTTTTCCGCATCCGTATTCCCGGTGACCATGTGATTCAGGATGCCGCTGCAGCCCTGCTGCTGGTTCTGGACCAGATGGAGAGTCTCGGCCTTGTATCAGGAGGCGAAACTGGGGCCGCCGCACCGGATTCCGCCCAGCTGAAGGCCCTGGAAGAGGGAATCTACAACTTTACAGGAAGCCGCCGCCGGGCCGAGATTGTCGGCGAGGAAAGGGGCATCCTGGTTATGGATGACTACGGCCATCACCCCTCGGCCATCAGCAAGACCCTGCAGGGTATTAAAGAGTTCTATCCCGGCCGCCGTCTTGTGGTGGACTTTATGTCCCATACCTACTCACGCACCGCGGCTCTTCTGGATGAGTTTGCCGCCTCCTTCGGACCTGCCGATGAGGTCATCCTCCATAAGATCTACGCCTCGGCCCGTGAGAAATTCAGCGGGACCATCACAGGAGAGGACCTTTATATGAAGACCTGTGAAAACCATACAAATGTAAAATACTACAATGAACCTGAAGACGCCCTGGGCTACCTTGCAGAGTCCCTGAAAGAGGGTGACCTCTTTGTGACCATGGGGGCCGGAGACAACTGGCACCTGGGACGGAGTCTGATGGATATACTGAAAGGAGACGCATCATGATCAGCATGACCGGTTACGGCTATAAGGAGTATCAGGACGGGAAGATCCGGTTCTCCCTGGAGGTGAAAACCTACAACAACAGGTATATGGATCTTATCCTGAACCTTCCCAGCCCCCTCTCTCCCCTGGAAGGAAAGGTCCGCTCCCTGATCGGTTCGGCCATCAAGAGGGGTCGTGTGGAGGTCTACCTCCGGATGAAGGAGCTGGAAGAGGACCTGAGTCTTTCCGTGGACAAGGCTGCAGTGCAGTCCTATGCTGAGACCCTGAGAGAGGTGCAGGGACTGGCCGGAATCTCAGGCGATCTCTCCCTGGGCCACATCCTCTCCATGGAAGGGGTGATCAAGACAGAGAAGAACCGGGACCTGGATGCCATCTATGAGATTCTGGAACCCCTCTTTAGGGATGTTCTGGAACAGGTCAACAGCTCCCGGGCCGCAGAGGGTGCGGAGACGGAGAAGGACATCCTGGGTCAGATCGGTTTTCTTGAGGAGTGCCTGGATAAGGTCAGGGAACACGCTCCCCGTATGCAGGAACAGATCACAACCACTCTTAAAGAGAAGTTTGAAGAGGTTGTGCAGGGCAAGGCCGATGAGAGCCGTATTCTTGCAGAGATCGCCGTACAGGTGGTCCGCTTCGATATTAATGAGGAGCTTCAGAGGCTGACCACCCATTTTGAGGGATTCCGCTCCATCGCATCGGGCAGTGAAGCAGTGGGCAAGAAACTGGACTTTCTCTGTCAGGAGATAAACCGCGAAGTAAACACAATCGGCTCAAAAAACACCCTTGTGGAGATCGGCAGGATTGTAGTAGAAATGAAGGATTCACTGGAGAAAGTGAGGGAGCAGCTTAGAAATGTTGAATAAGAAACCCTTCAGAATCGCCATCTCGGGACGCAGCGGATGCGGAAACTCCTCTGTCAGCACCATCCTGTCGGAAAGGCTTGATCTGAAACTGGTTAACTATACATTCCATAATATTGCCGAGGACAGGGGCATCGACTTCAAGGAACTCTGTCAGATGGCAGAGGAAGATCCTCAGTGGGACTACTTTGTGGACGAGAACCAGGTAAACCTGGCCATGGAGGGCTCTTCTGTTCTCGGGTCACGTCTTGCCATATGGATGCTCAAGGAAGCGGACCTCAAGGTCTTTCTGACTGCCAGTCCCGAAACCCGGGCAAAGCGGATACAGGAGAGAGAGGGCGGACTCTTCGAGCAGAGAATGGTGGAAACCCACAACCGTGACGAGCGGGACCACGCCCGGTACAAGAGACTCTATGAGATCGACAACGATGACTACGGTTTTGCGGACCTTGTGATCAACACGGACCGTCTGGACCAGCATCAGGTTGCGGATATTATCGAAGCCGCCGCCAGAGTGATCGCCGACAAGCAATAATAATCAGATAAGTATGAACCCCGCCGACTGGCGGGGTTTTATTTTGCCCGGAGTGTCCGGCTGGCTAGAGCTGGATGGTTTTCATCTCCTCGGAGGAGGGCGGGTTGCACCCGCTGCGGCTGCAGTTGATGCCGGCGGCCTTGTTGGCAAAGTCTCCCATCTCTTTCAGATCGGCGGTGCTCATGGCACCCAGGGCTTCCTTAGTAAAGATTCCCCTGTTATGAAGGAAAACCAGAAGGGCGCCGTGGAAGGTATCTCCGGCGCCGATGGTGTCCGCCACGGGCAGATCGAAGAGGGGACTTCTTACATCCTCTGATGTTGTAATCAGTCTGGCTCCGGCCTTCCCCTCTGTAAGGGCCACAAGAGTCGTGCCCAGACCGAGAATCTTCTTGACGGCCTCATCATGGGAGGTTCCGGGGTAGAGCCACTCCAGATCCTCGTCGCTGAGTTTTACTATTCCCGACGCGGTGCAGAGGGCCTCGAAGCGTTTGATATAGATTTCCCTGTCGGGAACCAGGGAGGGGCGGATATTGGGGTCAAAGGAGAGAAGAAGCTTTCCGCAGCGGTTCAGAAGAAAGTCAGCCAGTACAGTGCCGCTGGGTTCCTGACTTATGGAGATGGAGCCGAAGTGAATTATCTTCGCCTCTTCGGGGATCTCCAGATCTTTCAGTTCTTCAGACCTCCAGGAGCGGTCGGCGGCGCTGCTGGAGTAAAAGGCGTACTTTGCCGAGCCGTCGCTCTGCTTCTGGACAAATCCCATGGTTGACGGATCGTCACTGCGGACAACAAGATCGGTTCCCACCTTGTTCTGTTTCAGATGTTCCATAAGTCGGTTTCCGAAGAGGTCGGTGCTAAGACGTCCCAGGTACTGTCCGGGAACCTGCTGCCGGGCAATGGCAATGGAGGTGTTGAAGGGGGACCCTCCGGGATAGCCGGAAAAATCGAGGTCCTTGAGGCTGATAAAGTCGATAAGTCCTTCGCCTAAACTGATAATCATATTAATCTCCTTTGATTGTAATTACTCTTTGCTTTTCAGATCCGCAGGAGCCGCGCAGAATAAGCTCTGCCGGAACAATAATCCTGCTGCCGATGGTCCCTTCTTTCCGGTAATCGGGAGAGAGACTCAGTTCTACAAGTTTCATCAGCTCCCTGGCTATCCTCTCCGTGGGCTGTCTGACCACCGAAAGGGGAGGGCTGAGGAATGCCATCCAGGGATTATCGTCAAATCCGATAATCTTCATATCAGCTGGGATGTTAAGGCCCATTTCCCGGACGGCCTGTACCGCTGCCAGTGAGATTGTCTCGTTGCCGCAAATCAAACCATCGGGCCTTTCCGTCTCAATCCATCCTCTGATCTCCCTTCTTATTACTTCAGGAGTCCTGGAGTCTGTGTGAAGAACCAGGGGATCAAAACCTCTGCCGGCCAGAGCCTTACGGTATCCGGCGCAGCGCTCGGTCATGGTGGAGACAGTTTCAGAAAAACTGATCATTCCCGGCCGTCTGCAGCCGTTGGTCAGCAGTACTCCAGCTGACTCTGCTGCGGCCTCTCTGTTGGGAATCCCCACAAAGGGACCGTCTCGGCCTTCGCTGAGCCGGTCGATCTCAATTACGGGAATTCCGGTTCCGGCAGCCGCCTTCCGGGAGTGTTTCCTGTGAACCGGAGAGTGGACAAGGAGATCCATCCCCTTGCGGCAGAGGAGATCCAGAGACCGGGTCTCTTTTTCCAGTTCATCTTCCGAGGAGCAGATCATGATATTGAATCCCAGACGGGAGGCCTCTTCCTCCATGGTTTTGACAATCTGTGAGTAGAAGCTTTCTCTTATGTCGGTGATGATCATACCGAGAACCTTGAGGCCCTTGCCGTTCAGGCTGCGGGCGGCCTGGTTGGGAACATAACCGAGCTCCCGGACCGCGGCATCAATTTTCCGGCGGGTGCTCTCTTCTACGGGGCGGGTCCGATTCAGGGCGTGGGAGACTGTTGTCTTGGATACCCCCGCTTTCATGGCCACATCCTGCATGGTTGTTCTGTTTCTTTCCGGTCCGGGCAACGGCAAACTCCTTGCGCAACCGGTTAGCCAACCGGTTGCGTCAAAGTTTATACCCTGAAATACAGGGTGTCAAGCTTAATCGTCAGATTCGGGCGGGTCGCATCCCGGGATGAAAAAAAACGGCGCCCTGATAGGGACGCCGCTGCTTAAAAGGACAGGAAGGACCGGAAACCGGCCCCTGAGTCCGGGAACCATCTAAAGAGGAGTAAACCCGGCTTCCGTAATGGCCGCCTTCACCTCGTCGATTCTGCTCTCATCCACATCAAGAGAGAGTTCCTTCTTCTCCAGATCGACCACCGCCGAACTGACCGATTCAATCGAAGACGCCGCCTTCTCCACCGACATTTTGCAGTGGTTGCAGCTCATTCCTTCGACTTTAATTACTGTCTGCATACTATTCTCCTTAGCCGCCGGGGCTTTTGTGCTTCCTGCGGACCAGTTTACCTTGAATTTCCTGAGGCTCAGAGAGTTACTCACAACCGAAACCGAACTGAATGCCATGGCCGCACCTGCAATGATGGGGTTCAGGAGGCCCATGGCCGCAAAGGGAATCCCCAGGGAGTTGTAGAAGAATGCCCAGAAGAGATTCTGCTTTATCTTGCTCATGGTTCTTCTGGAGAGCAGCACCGCTGCAGCGATCTCCCTCAGATCTCCCCGCATCAGGGTTATATCGGCGCTCTCCATGGCGATGTCCGATCCCTCGGCCATGGCTATACCCACATCAGAAACCGCCAGAGCCGGGGCGTCGTTGATTCCGTCACCCGCCATGGCCACAATATGACCTTTCTTCTGAAGTTTCTTTATTTCATCCGATTTCCCCTCGGGTAGAACCTCAGCCAGTACATGGTTGATTCCGGCTTCTGACGCTACGGCCCGGGCCGTTCTGGCGTTATCACCGGTAATCATATAGACCTCAAGACCCAGACCCTTCAAAAGGGCCACCGCTTCCACAGAGCTCTCTTTCAGACGGTCCGCCAGAGGGAGAAGGGCCAGGGGAGTCTTCTCCCCGGCATCGGCGAGAATGATGACCGTACTGCCCCTGTCTTCCAGCTCAGCCTTCTTGATCTGAAGAGCCTCGTCATTCAGGTAGATTCCTCTGGATGCCAGGAAATCCTCCTTGCCGATCAGGTAGTCCCGGCCATCGATACGGCCCTCTACACCCTGTCCCGGCAGGGCGCTGAAATCTTCGCATTTCAGAACGGGTACTCCCGCTTCTTCCGCACCCGCTGCTACGGCACGGGCAAGGGGGTGTTCAGAGATGTCTTCCAGAGAGGCCGCCAGAGTAAGAAGTCTCTCTCTGTCCGTCTCGCCGCCGACAGGAATTATATCCCCCAGCTCCGGCTTTCCCCTGGTCAGAGTACCTGTCTTATCCAGAACAAGGGCGCTCAGTTTTCCGGCATTCTGCAGGATCTCCCCGTTTCTGATCAGAATACCCCGTCCGGCACCGAGACCGGTTCCCACCATAATTGCAGTGGGTGTCGCCAGGCCGAGAGCGCAGGGGCAGGCAATGACAAGGACCGCCACTGCAGCCACCATACCGCCGGGAAAGTCACCGGCGGCAAAGGTCCATAATAGAAGGGTGACAAGGGCGATCCCAAGCACAGCAGGAACGAACACCGCCGCCACCCTGTCGGCCAGCTTCTGTATGGGAGCCTTTGACCCCTGAGCCTCTTCCACTACCTGGATGATCCGTGAAAGAACCGAATCACTGCCCACATGCTCCGCCCGGAAACGGACGGCGCCGTAGCTGTTGATGGTTCCGCTGACAAGTGTGTCGCCGGGGCCTTTTTCCACGGGCATGCTCTCTCCGGTAATCATGCTCTCATCCACGGCGGTGCTCCCTTCCAGAACCGGGCCGTCTACGGGGATTCTATCCCCCGGGCGGATAAGGACGATATCTCCGATAACAACATCACTTACGGGAATCTCTATCTCCTGTCCCTCACGCTCCACACGGGCGGTCTTGGGCTGAAGGCCCATCAGCTTTCTTATGGCTTCCGAGGTCTTACCCTTGGCTCCTGTTTCCAGGTATTTACCTAAAAGTACCAGGGTGATGATCATGGCGGAGGCTTCAAAGTAGAGATGGGGCATCGCCAGATGGGCTTCGGCATAGAAGCCATTGTAGATACTGAAAAAGTAGGCCGCCGATGTTCCCAGGGCCACAAGAACATCCATTCCCGGACTTCCGGCCCTAAGGGTCTTCCATGCGCCCCTGTAGAAGCGCAGACCGATCCAGAACTGTACCGGTGTGGCCAGAATAATCTGGAACCAGGGTCTGTGAAGGAAGTGGAGAGCGTCTACTTTCAGAAGCATCAGAACCATTCCGAACATCATAGGCGCCGTCAGCACTGCCGCCGCTGCGGTCTGGAACCTGAGCTTTTTCAGTTCTCCATCTTTTTCGGTACTCTCTTCTTCTGAGGGCAGGGAAGCACCGTAGCCGGCATCTCCGACGGCCTTGATAATGGCCTGAATATCCGTTTTATCAGGGTCATAACTGACGGTTGCCTTTTCGGTGGCCAGGTTGACGGAAGCCATATCGATGCCTTCTCTCTTCTTGATGCCCTTTTCCACATGGGCCACACAGGAGGCACAGGTCATGCCCTTTATATTCAGCTGTACAATTTCCATAAAACATCCTTCTTCAGGGGAGGATCACTTTGTCATTTTTCCGATTGTATTAAGTACCTCGTCCACCGCATCCAGGTTTCCCTCCTGGATCTGACAGACAATGCATCCCTTCATATGGGCTTCCAGCAGGCTGTTTTTTACACCGGCTATGGCCGATTCGACGCTCATAAACTGATGAAGTATATCATCGCAGTAGACGTCTTCCTCGATCATCCGGCTGATGCCTCTGATCTGCCCCTCAATTCTCTTCATCCTGTTGATCATGCTCTGCTTGGTTGCATAGGGATGATGGGCTTTACGAAGCTCTTTTTTTGACATATAGGATACCCCCCTATCCTATTTATAGGGGTGATGAGTAAAATTGTCAATATTGATAATCGGATTATATATGATTAATTGAATAAAGAGTGAGAAACCGGGGTCCGGTTGTAAGTTGTTACTCCTCTTCGCCTCCCACAGTCTCATCACCCCTTTCCTTGTCGGGGTCAGTGTCCTTGAGGTTTCTTCTGGTAGTGTTTATCTTGAAGGGAGCATAGAGGGGGCAGAAACCCAGCATACTGGACAGAACAAAGGCTGCTGCAAAAATGCCGAGAATTACCGCTGCAGTTCCCGTAAGAACCCCCTTCAGTATCAGGGCAAGGATGACTATGGCCAGAAAGACTCTTATCAGCTTGTCGGTTGTTCCCATATTCTTTTTCATAACTCTGCTCCTCGGTTTTCGGATAACTCAGAATCTAAACTATCCGCCGGGCAAAATCAAAAGTAAATAGCTACGAGTCCGATGCAGACTCCTCCATAAGCTCTTCTATGCCTGGAATTATGGATTGAACATAGCCGTAGAGATCGGGAATTTCCCTATGGGGAAAGCGGAAGCCAATGGCTCCAGGATGCCCCCCGCCGTTGGCAATGCCGAATCGGTCCAGAATTAGTCTCAGATCAAGGTCCTTATATGAGTGGCTGCGTCGTATACGGAACTGAATCAGTTCTGAACCGGGCTGGTCGTCCCTGTAGGCTACCAGAGAGAGGAGACGGCTGTGTTCCGCCAGGGAGTCCGCCGTGTACCGGGCAACAGTCACGATGGTGTCATGGTCAAAGGCCTTCTTCATCTCGTCGATAACTTCTTCGGGTATAATAACGGTTCCGATTTTCGGGGAAAAATCCACCTTCTGCTTCATCATCATCGTAAAACAGGCATCCTCCTGCATGGAGAGTTGCTGAAGACCGTCAAAGACCTCCTCCATGGATGAGAAATTCCGGGAGTCCTTTCTGGTTACATTGCTTAACAGTTCGCTGAAGAGGCTGCTGAAGAGGCGGTAGTACCATTTTTCTCTGCTGGTTTTAAGATACTTCCCCATCTTGGAGTCTCCGATTATCCCCGAAAGCACGGCCAGTACAAAATTTCTGGAAAAGAGCTCCTGAATATTGTAGTCCTCCAGAAGATCCTCCCTCTTGTTCAGTTTCAGGGCCAGCATCCCCACAAGTTCGCAGGCAGAAGAGGCTTCATCCACCAGGCAGTATCCCCTGTCACCGTTGTAACGGCTGTCGGCCTCCAGGTGGTGGTCTATCTCAATCTTGAGAATCTTAAGGTCAGAAAACAGCTTCTCCCTGTCTGGAAACTTCTCTCTCATTTCCGGTTTGGGCGTGTCCATTATGAAAATTGTTGTTATATCTTCGGGAAGTTCTTCATCGGCATGGATGATTCCAATGGCATTGTAGCGGCATATATTCAAAAGAAAGCGGAAATTTTCGTTGATCTTCCGGGGAATCAGTATGTAGGCGTTTTTGGAAAATTTGTTCAGCAATAGAGCCATGGCGATAATGGAGGAGATGCAGTCTTCATCAGGGTCTAAGTGTCCCATCACAAGAAAGCCGTCACGCTGATCCATGGCCTCCAGAATATGGGATATGATGCGGTTTCTCTTTTTTATTGTAGATATACCGGATTTCTGGATCGGCTCTCCTGCTCCGCTCTTCCAGAGCCTGGCACAGCTTCGTCCCTCCTCCTTTGCTTCGTAGAGGGCTTTGTCGGCAAAGCTTTTCAGATCCTCGGCGCTGCGGCCGTGGTCGGGAAATGAGGATATACCCAGGCTGGCGGATATCCTTTCGGGATTAATGGCTGCTGAGCCTGACGTCTTGAGAACCTCCTCAGGAAGGCTGATCCCTGCCAGCTCCTTATTGAGTTTTTCAGAGAGATAGAGAGCCTCCTCTCCCCCTGTTCCCGGAAGCAGGAAGACAAACTCATCTCCCCCGTAACGGGCAAGAAGATCCTCCTCTCTGAATACCTGACGGCAGACATCGGTAAACTGAAGGAGCAGGCTGTCGGATCTTTCTGTACCGTAGATGGTGTTCAGGGTGCCGAAGTAGTCGAGGTCCGCCATAATCAGGGAGAGGGGTTCGGAAGATGATTCTGCCTCGTTGATCCTCTCCTGTACCGCATCATCAAGAAAGCGCCGGTTGTAGAGTCCTGTAAAATCATCGGTAATGGCTCTGACTCTGGCCTGTTCTCCCCAGGTAACCATATCCGATAGAAAGGCTGCCGTATTTTTAAGTCTCTGGGTGATGGTTTTCAGCATGGGGTGCATTATGGAATTCCCGGCCTCGGGATTCTTCTCTATGAAACTGTAGAAGGCCTCTGATTTCAGACTCAGGACGGTGCAGTCCGTTTTCGGTGTGCAGGTTGCAGAGCGGGGGGCATTGTCGAAGATGGACATCTCTCCAAGAAAATTACCCTCCGGGATTTCGGCAATCTCAATGGCTTCTCCATCGGCTGCGGATACCCGGATCGACACAACTCCCTTTATTACGACATACATTGTGTCCCCGGCATCCCCCTCCTGGAAGAGAGACTCTCCTTTGCGGTAGAACTCTTCGTGCATATGTGAGTAGAGGAGTTCCAGGCTGTCATGATCCAGATTGGACAGAATCTTAATGGACCTCAGGACCCTCAGGGTATCATCAGTCATGAAAATCCTCCGGAAAAAGGACCTTGTTTCCTCCGCGCTGCCTGCCGATCAGGGGGAGTTCATGGGTTACTCTGACTAGTTCATCGGGGTCGTTGAAGTGGTCCGGAAAGAGGGATACCCCCAGGCTCGCAGTCAGGCGGAAATCATCGGCTCCGCTGATTTCATTCAGGTCCATGCTGCCGATATAGCTCTGCATTTCCACTGCTTTACCGTAGGCTTCCTCCCGGGAGACAGAGGGGAGGAGGACCGCCAGGGCATTTCCCTTGTATCTGACAATCCGGCTTTCGTCTCCGACGAATTCCTTCAGTCTTCTGGCCATAATTCTTATGACCTGGTCTCCCGCATCATGACCGAAAAGATCATTGAGCTCCTTGAAATTGTCGGGCTTGGAAATAATCAGGGCAAACTTTTCACCTCCCGAGGAGCTGAGCTTTCTTATTTTCTCCATCAGATAGGTGCTGTTGTAAATCCCGGTAAGCTTGTCTCTGTAGACCTGCTTCTTCAGTTCCCTGATCAGAGGGGAGTTCTCCTTCACCATGGTGTTTGCCCCTCTGATTCTTCTGGAGATTCCTGTCATCAGTTTATGAAGGATGCGGGCTGATATTTCAGGGTGGTTTTTAAGAATGTCAGTAAAACTGATTCCCCTTGAGGGAAAGACAAGGAGTTCTGCGGGTTTTGTGGCAAAGGCTGAGACCTCTCTCTCTGTCTCGGTAAACATATCCAGTTCTCCGAAGCAGTTCCCCTCAATAAAACGGGCTATGTCTATTACCGGTCCGAAGGGTTCTTTTTTAGATATCAGAACCTCACCGGCACGGACAATATAGAGAGTTCCTCCGGGATCTCCCGAGCGGAAAACCATCTCGTCTTCCGGAAAGAATCTGAACTCACTGTGACGGGCTACAACCTGAAGTTCGTGGCTGTGAAGTGAGGAGAATAGGTCAGTTCTTTTTAAAAGAGCCGATTTTTCAGACAGAATATAATCTGACATTAGAATAGAGGTACCTCGCAGACCCTCGGGTAGATATTATTATATTTCTTTTTATTGAAAAATCACAGAATTAGTGCCTGGTGATGATGCAATTAATTGGAAATACCCGGGATGGTTAATCATTGTATTCGAAGGGACGTCCATTTTCGGAGTGTCCCAATGGTCACGGAAAGATAATATCTCCTTTTGGTCAGAATATGACCTGTAAGGTAGGGTGAGCCGGAGTTCTGCCGGTTTTCACGACGGATTTTACATGGAATCAGCACTTCAGGTTACCGTTTTTTTGTGTTAGATTCTCCTGTATGAATGAAGAAGAGAGTCAGGCCTTTCTTGTTGAACTGGCCAATACAAAGATGCCCTTCGGTAAGTATGAGGGCCGCTATCTGATAGACCTTCCCGAGGCCTATGTGCTCTGGTTTAAAAACAAGGGCTTTCCCTCGGGGAAGCTGGGGATGATGCTTGAGTCTCTGGTGGAGATCAAGGCAAACGGCCTGGAATCTCTTGTGCGGCCCCTGAAAAGGCAGAGATTTTCCTGAATCTCTTTCATAAAGCCCCTTTTGCCAATCTTTACAAAAAAAAATCCCCTGTGTATACTATGACGCTGAATCAAATTAAGCTTAATAAGGACTGTCCATGCCCATTAATCGCGAATTAATCATTCCCCTCGGTGATCTTGTTGACTCTGAAGGAAACATGTATGAGCTGACCAACGCCGCCATTCACAGAGCGGCCCAGATTGCTGTAGCCGGCAGTGATGATCTTGAAAAAAACAGAGGTAAAATCGTTTCTACTGCCCTTGAAGAAATTATCTCAAAGAAAGTTGAATTCGAATACCCTCAGAAATAACAAACCACTCCCTCCTGTAGTCTGTCTTTTCGGGCCGACAGCAGTGGGGAAAACGGATCTTCTGGAGACCCTGTTCAGGGACTCCGGCGAGATCATCAGCGCCGATTCCATGCAGGTTTACCGCAAGCTGGATATCGGCAGTGCCAAACCCGATCCCGAATACCTGAAACGGATGCCTCACCACCTTATAGACATAATGGACTATAGGGAGCAGTTTAATGCCGGGGACTTTGTCCGCCGTGCAGAAGAGTGCATCCGGGATATTGCATCCCGGGGTATGCTTCCCGTTATATCAGGGGGAACCGCATTTTATTTCCGGAATTTTATCTACGGTCTTCCCGATATCCCGCCGGTACCTGAAGATATCAGGGCGGAGCTGAACGGCAGGCTTGCCGCAGAGGGTCCTCAGGCTCTTCATCGGGAACTGGCCGAAGTGGACCCCGAAACGGCATCCAGGCTGGAGCCGGCGGACCGTTCCCGCATTGTAAGGGCCCTTGAGGTCCACAGGGGGACGGGTAAGCCCCTCTCATCCTACAGGGCCGGAACCGAACCCCGGAAGGGTCTGGACTATCTTCTGATAGGCCTGGAGCGGCCGCGGCCGGAGCTCTATGAGAGGATCAACCTCCGGGTGGACATTATGTTCCGCCAGGGACTTTTAGAAGAGATGAAGTCTCTTATGGCCGACGGAGCCCGTGAGGAAGACCCCGGAATGAAGGGGATCGGCTACTCCGAGTTCTTCGGACTCTTTAAAGAGGGCTGTCTGACCATGGAGGATGTAAAATCCAGGATAAAACAGGATTCCCGGCGCTACGCAAAGCGTCAAATGACCTTTTTCAGCTCCCTGGAAGGGGTCAACTGGTTCCACCCCGATAATGTAGCGGGCATCAGAGAACTGATTGACAATTTTAATTCCGCCAGGTCTTGACCTGAAGGTCTTAAAACGGCATAATGATCCCGCTCTGTATTTTGGAGATGGATTTTATTTACGCCTGTAGGGCATGAACCGACAGGATGAAAACATAAGGAGATTACGAATATGCCCTGTGGTAGAAAACGTAAAAGAAAGAAAATTGCGACTCACAAAAGAAAGAAGAAACTGAGAAAGAACAGACATAAACATAAATAGGTCTGGTATTTTGTGAAAAAGGGCGGTATTTTTATACCGCCTTTTATTTTGGTTCTTTAATCCCATTCCGAGGTGTCTTGTGAAGGATTTCCCCATTCTATCCGGCATCAGCAGTCCGGATCAGCTTAAAAGCCTTTCTGTAAAAGAACTCAACACTCTAGCTGAAGAAATAAGATCATATATTATTCAAACCGTCAGCCGTAACGGCGGTCATCTTGCCTCCAATCTGGGAGTCGTCGAGCTGACACTGGCCATGCATTACGTTTTTATGTCCCCCCGGGATAAGTTCGTCTGGGATGTGGGGCATCAGTGCTACACTCACAAGCTTCTTACAGGCCGCTTCGGTGACTTTCCCACGATCCGCAAGAAAGACGGTATCAGCGGTTTTCCCAAAAGAGAAGAGAGCATTCATGATGCCTTTAATACGGGCCATGCCTCCACATCCATCTCTGCGGGCCTCGGTATTCTGACGGGAAGCCGTCTTCAGGATAGAAGCTCAAAGGTCCTCTGTGTGATCGGCGATGGAGCCCTCACCGGCGGTCAGGCCCTGGAGGCTCTGAATATCGCAGGCCATGTAAAAGAGAACCTTATTGTTATTCTCAATGATAATGAGATGTCCATCGGACGGAACGTCGGAGCCATCTCATCCTATATGTCCCGTCTGGCACTGACCGGCGGGTATCTCAGATTCAGACGGATCGTAGACTTTACGATCTCCCATATTCCCTTCTTCGGTAAGGCACTGCTCCGGTGGGTCTACAAGCTGAAACGGGGTGTGAAGGGGGTCCTCTACAAGGAGAACCTCTTTACAGATCTGGGATTCAAGTATGTGGGGCCTGTTAAGGGCCACAATGTGGAAAAGATGATCGATATCTTTACCCATGTTCGGGATACCGAGGGACCTGTGCTCCTTCATGTACTTACAACAAAGGGCAAGGGCTACAGTCCCGCCGAGGGAGACCCGTCGTCTTATCACGGTGTGGGTCCCTTTGATGTGGAGACCGGAAAGATTGATCCGGCCATGAAGCCCTCTCCCGATATTGTTACAACCACCACGGCCTTCGGACGGGCAGCGGTGGAAGAGGCTTCTAAAAACAGCAAGGTTGTGGCCATTACGGCAGCCATGAGCTCCGGAACAGGTCTGAACGCTTTCCGGGACAGCTATCCCGGCCGGTTCTTCGATGTAGGTATCACAGAGCCCCATGCTCTTACCTTTGCCGCAGGTCAGGCCGCATCAGGACTGAAGCCGATTGTGGCGGTCTACTCCACCTTTATGCAGAGGGCTGTGGACCAGGTGATCCACGACATAGCTCTCCCCAATCTGCCGGTGGTGATCTGTATGGACCGGGCCGGTCTTGTCGGCGACGACGGTGAAACCCATCAGGGAATTTTTGATATCTCCCTTTTCAGAAATATCCCGAATATCTCCTTTCTGGCTCCCCTGAGCGAGAAGGAGATATTCATGGCCCTCTCCTGGGCCTGTTCCTCCGACGGACCTGTTATGATCCGCTACCCCAAGGGCGCCAGCTACTGTTCTGGAGAAGAGCAGGATACTCCCTTTGAAGAGGGAAGAGGTGTTGTTGTTAGGAGCAGAGAGAAGGCGGATGTACTTATCGTCTCTGTTGGAGGACTGCTGGAGGAGGCTGTTGCCGCCTCGGAAATTCTTGAAGAGAAGGATATTCTCTGTGATGTATACCATATGCGCTTTATCCGGCCTCTGGACAAAAAGTATCTGATCTCTTTTCTGGAGCGGTATGAACAGATTCTTGTTGTGGAAGAGGGGATTACCGCCGGAGGAATGGGTGAGGAGATCGCCGCTCTACTCTATGAAAGGGGTCTTCAGTGCTCCTTCTCCGCCCTGGGGGTGCCTTCGGTGTTTCTGCCCCAGGCATCAAGAAGTGAGCTGATCAGAGAGTGCGGTCTGGACAGAGAGTCCATTGCCGCCAGGGTCGAGGGTATCCAGCAGGAGATCCGTTTCAGCAAGGTCGTGGATATGGTGAAAAACGACAAGTGGAGTCCCCATAATATTTAAGGGATTATCGATCAGGATTCTCCGGGATTGAGCAGGGCATCCAGTCCCGGAGCCGCTGAATTAGTCAGGGGTACATCCTGAAAACAGACCCTGTTTCTTCCGTGGTGTTTGGCTTCATAAAGGGCGTGGTCGGCCATTGATATCAGTTCTCTGAATGTGTATTTTGATTTCTGGTCCAGAATGGCACATCCCATACTCACCGTTACAACCTTATTTCCCAGACGGCTCTCAGGATGCGGTATTGACAGATCCTCGATTTTCTTCCTGAGTTTCTCGGCAACCATTAAAACTCCTTCCCGGTCAAGATCCTGCAGAACAATGGCAAACTCCTCTCCTCCGTATCGGGCGATAAAGTCGCTCTGTCTGTGGAGAGTTGACTTAAGCTCTTCGGCTACCTTTACGAGGCATTGGTCTCCCTCCTGATGGCCGAAGTAGTCATTAAAATTCTTGAAGTAGTCTATATCCGTCATTATCAGGCCTACAGGCTTATCTGAGTTTCTGCATGTGGTCTCCAGATTCTTCAGATGCTGGTCAAAGCGGCGTCTGTTGGCTACTCCTGTGAGACTGTCCCTGTGGGATATCTCTCTCAGCTCTCTGTTTACTCTGACAAGCTCCTTTCTGGACTCAGCCAACCGGCTCATTCTGGCTACCGAGCGGTTGTACTCCCAAGCCTGAACTATGATGATTGTGAGGATCACCAGCAGAAGGGTAAGGCTGATGGATGAGAAGGGGATCATGGTGGCATCATCAAGTATTCCGATCAGCATTATGGAGCAGAAGGCAAAAATTATCAGAATCAGCAGGCGGGCCTCTCTCCAAATGGTGCCCGGGAAGCGGGCTATCGAAAGTATCAGCATCAGAGACAGGGAACCCAGGCCGAGTACTTCATAGAGAACCACAAACTGTGTATAAACCGCCATGGGTGTTAAGATAGTCAGGGCGGACCCGAGTGTCATAAAAGCAAGATAGAAGGTTCTGAGCCGGAACATTTTCATCCGGGGATTCACGGCGGTGGTGTAGAAATAGACCGCCCCACCGATATTGCTCAGGGAGAGATAGATCAGCTTGGTTCTGATTTCTCCTCCAAGAAAGGGAAGTATTCTGACCAGAATCATCTGTCCCTTAAGCCCGGAGAAGACCAGAGCAATCAGACAGATCAGGCTGAGATATAGATAACTTACTCTCTTCCTGTCTACACTGAATATAAAGAGACTGTAGAAGGATATTATGAAAAGGGATCCCAGGGCGAAGCTGTCCAGGAGCATTCTGAAATTTATTTTTCTGGAGAGGGTGTTGTAATCACCGAACAGGAGGGATCTGTTGATTCCCCCCGCAATATTGTGGTAGTTGGATACTGAGACAATCAGATCGAGTTCTTCCCCCTTCAGGGGGATCAGAAAGGGTTTGTTTCCCGGACGGGAAAGCTTCGGGTCCGGCAGTACCACTCCGGCACTGCTCCGTTCTTTACCGTTGATTACAAGTCTGTAATTGGGAGTTATGTTCTCCATGGCCAGGGCAAGGAAATCTTCATCTCCGGGAGGTAGAAGAATTTTCAGAGTGAAGCTGAAAAAACCGAAGCGGTTTTTCTGCGGGATAACGGCACTGCTCATATAGGAGGGGACCGTAACAGGAGCGCCGACGGGATTCCAGTCCTCCATGATTTCTTCGGCAGTGGTGCCGGGGTAGATAAGCCACTCGCCGTCAAGGCGCAGGATGGGGTTCTCAATGAAGTTATGGTCTCTGAGATCGAGTATACCATCCGAGGCAAGAGGCATTGCTCTCTCTTCGGCCTGTAGGGATACCGTGAAAATCAGGAACATGGTCTGAAGGGTAAGAATAAAGGGTATTGAGCTTTTTCTGAGCAAATAAAAGAACACTGCACTCCCCCGTGTGGTAAATATAATAACAGTGATTCTTCTAATAAGGCAATAAAATAACGGAATATTAACAATTGTTAATACTTTAGGGAGTCAGGATTCACGGGGGACATCAGTGGTCAATTTTCCACATACATGGTATCGAAACTACAGTTTTTTAAAGACTCCCGCATAGATGTGTCTATCAGGGGTGTTGCCCAGATCGAAGTCATCAAAGTCTTTCATTATATACTTTACAAGCTCCTCTGGATCCGCCGAAAGATGGTTGCCAAGAACCCTGTAGAGGGATTTCTGGCCATAGCACTCTCCCGAAACTTCAAGTTCCCTGTCTGTCAGACTTGCTGAAACAAGGACAAGGCGGTCTCCTTTTTCAAGAGAGAGGCGGAAGGGTTTGCCGTCCTCCCTGGTAAGAGGTCTTATGCCGAGGCCCTCTGAGTATGTTACCGGTTTCTCCTCGGAGCGGAGTGGGATGATCTTCTCCCCCTTCTGCAGATAGATCCGGACCGAACCTGCTGTACCGCATAGAATTTCTGAATCCATAAAGAAGAGGTATGCTGCGGATATCCCTTTTTCCGGTCTCTGGTCAGGCCTTCCCATCAGTTCATTCACCCCTTTGAAGAGCTGTGAGGGTTTGCATTTCTTTTGCTTGAAAAAGCTCTCTTTCAGGTAGAGGAGGGGGAGGAGGGGTTCTCCTCCCGCTGTTTCGGCAAAGAGAAGGCTGCTGTTTCCGGACCAGACCGCCGCTTCGGGCCATCCGCTCCCCTGAGAAATCAGGCTGTGGTAGGCCGCCCAGCCCTCCGGGAGGTTCAGAGGGGCCGTCGTTTTGAGTCCCAGAAGGTCTCTGGAACATTCCAGGCTGTATGCGGGTATCCGCCGGGCTTTATCGATCTCTTTTTCACCGGTTTCCAGAAGTTCCTGGAGTTTCTCCTTCTGGAGCTCCTGATCTTCGATCATCTCTCTTAAGACCAATCCCCTGTTCTGTTCATTTCTGAACCGTCTCTGGGTCAGGCTTAATGAAGTAATCAGCTGCCAGGGCAGCAGCAGGGCTGGAAGGATAAAGTAGAGATTTTCCAGGAAGGGAAGGAGCTTGAAAGCCTCTGTTCCCTGCAGGGTCCAGACAACACCTGCAGCTATGGGAAGAATCAGAAGAAGTCCTGCTATTCCTGAGCGGTCATGTTTTCTCTGAAAAGAGAGGGCGCTGTTTACTAAAATGTCAAGAATTACAGCCGTTCCAAGAAGCCCTACCGGCCAGGGTTCCCGAACCAGTGAAGGGAAGATTCCTGAAAGGAGTGTTATAATCAGAGTTCCTGAAAGCAGAAAAGACGCCGTAATATAGGCCCAGAGTTTTGTTCTGTGAAAAAGGGCTTTTCTGGCCCACTCCCGGAATAGCTGAAAGTAGATCAGCAGAAAGAGAGACGAGATCAGCGGGTATGACCAGAACTCCGGGGGAATGGTTATTCTGTCAGCCCAAAGGGGTGATCCGTAAACCGCCGATGCGGCCAGAAATCCAAAAGACAGATAGAGATAGGAGCGGTCTCGTGTCTGCATCAGAAACAGAAAGAGGGATACAAGGGCGAGGACCGCAGCTGCCAGGGCAAAGAGCAGAAAAAAAGCTGCCGGCGCCGAGAGTATCCCGTCGATTGTCTGTCTGCCCGGGTTAAGAGGATCAAGCAGATACAGCTGAGAGGGATATCCTGAGGCCGTAACAGGGCGGCAGGAAGAAATAAACGGGAGTATAATAATCGCTGGAAGAGATAATCTGTTGTTTTTCATTGTCTTTCTAATCAATTATAGGACATGGGCCTATATTTTATATCGACAATTTTCTGTAAAAAATATATAGTCAATGCGGTTGTAGCCTGAAATAGTTGAATTCCGAGGCTACATTAGTAGGATAATCCCCATATAGAGGGATTCCCAGGCTGGATGAATTTTACAATATCACTGGTTAACCTGTTAAATATATCTTAGTTTTTCAGGTAGGACCTTTTAATACGATTTTTTTAATTCCGACCGGACCAAACAATATGCTACAATATGCGAGATAAAACCTAAATGAAATTTACCGAATTCGAATTTAACGAGAATATCCAAAAGGGTATTGAGAATGCAGGTTTTGAAAACTGCATGCCGGTACAGGAGCAGACCTTCCGTACCATCATGGGCAACAAGGACGTATTTGCCCAGTCACAGACAGGAACCGGTAAAACCGCGGCCTTCCTGATTTCCATTTTCCAGCTCCTTACAGAGGATAAACATTTTTTAGGGCAGAAAGCACTGATCATCTGCCCCACCAGAGAGCTGGTAGTTCAGATTGAAAAAGAAGCCAAAACACTCGGGAAGCACCTCGATTTCAGAATCGGAAGCTTCTACGGCGGTGTCGGGTACAACGAGCAGGAGAAGATCCTGGAAGAGGGATGCGATATTCTGATCGGTACCCCCGGCCGTCTGATCGACTTCAGCAAATCCGGAAAGATCCGTTTCTCCGAGATGGGTATTCTGGTTATTGATGAGGCCGACCGCCTCTTCGACATGGGTTTCCTTCCCGATCTGAGGAAGATCCTGGGCAAGATGCCCCCCGCCGATGTGAGACGGACCATGCTCTTTTCGGCAACTCTGAATGCCAAGGTGGGCAACCTGGCCTGGGAGTACATGAATGATCCCGGCGAGATTGTTATCGAGCCTGAACAGGTCACTGTGGATGCCATCACCCAGGAGCTCTACCATGTGAGCGCCGACGAGAAGATGAGCCTACTTCTGGGACTTCTTAAAAGGGACAACCCCGAAACGGCCATCGTTTTTGCCAATACTAAACATGTAACTTACGAAGTAGCCAAACGCCTTGAGCACAACGGCTACCACGCCAAATGCCTTATGGGCGACCTTCCCCAGAAGAAGCGCCTTAAGATTGTTGAGGAAGCCAAACAGGGGAAGACTCCCTTTCTGGTTGCCACCGATGTAGCCGCCAGAGGTCTTCATATCAACGATCTGGCCATGGTTGTAAACTATGATGTCCCCACGGATGCGGAGAGCTATGTTCACCGTATCGGAAGAACCGCCCGTGCCGGTAAAACAGGTAAGGCCATTACCCTGGCCTGTGAGAAGTTTGTTTATGGACTTCCCGCCATCGAGAAGCTCACAGGGCAGAAAATCCCCGTAGAGTGGGCCGATGAGAACCTGATGGAAGAGGATAAGAGCGCCGGAATGCGCTTCCACTTCGACAAGAGAGCCGGTGCTCCCGGAGACTATCAGGGAAGACGCGGCGATGGACGCGGAAGAAGCGGAAACCGCGGCGGTACCAGCCGTAAATACAGCGGCGGCAACAAGCGTCCTCTGGATGCCAGAGCGGCCAGAGTACAGAACGCCGTTCTTGCCGTATCAGGCAGCATGGACTCGGTTGAGGAAGAACTCCGCAAGGGCAGCGGCTCCGGAAGCGGCAGCGGAAACCGCAAACGGAAGTCCTCAGGCTACAAGGGCCAGAGACCCACAGACAAGAGATCCAGAAACAGAAGTGAAAACAGAGCTCCTGCAAGCCTTCCCATGGAAAGGGTCAGCAGCAAGAACAGCATCGAAGACAGACTGGCTTACTACAAGGCCAAGTACGGTGAGGACTTCCAGGCTGACGGCGATGTAATGAAATCCGCCTCCTCAGGAAGCAGGAAGAGCTCTTCAAGAAAACGTAAGTCCGGAAACAGACCTCAGGGCGGTGGAAACCGTTCTCAGAATAGAAACCAGGGCGGAAACAAAGGACAGGGCGGTGGAAAAGGCCGCGGCAATGCTCAGGGCGGCAGACCTCAGGGTCAGCAGTCTGCACGCAAGGCTGCTCCTCAGAAGACTCCTCCCAAAGCAGCGGCTCCTGCCAAAAAGGCTCCCGAAAAGAAAAAGGGATTCCTGGCAAAACTCTTCGGAAAGAAGTAAATCCCTTTTCTTCGTATTGCTATTACAGCCCGCCTTCCGGCGGGCTTTTTCGTTCTTTGGTTTACTTTAAAAATGAATAGCGTATTTATCCTGTTTACACCCGTTCACTCGAAGATATATACTTCAAGCCTCATAGTAAATATCAAGGAGATTTTTAGTGAAGAAATTGATCATGCTTTCTATGGCCCTTCTGTGCGCGGCCGCTGTTTTCGGGTCAGGGCAAAGCGAGGCTTCTGGAGAAGACAACTCTCTGACTTATATACAGGACAAGGGTGTTTTGGTTCTGGGACTGGACGACAGTTTTCCTCCCATGGGATTCAGGGATGAGAATGGTGAAATAGCCGGTTTTGATATCGATCTTGCGAAAGAGGTCTGCAAGAGAATGGGTGTAGAGCTGAAGCTTCAGCCCATCGACTGGGACGCTAAAATCCTCGATCTCAACAGCCGGGACATTGATGTGATCTGGAACGGCCTGACCATAACAGAAGAGAGAAAGAACAACATCACCTTCTCAAAACCCTATATTGCCAACAGACAGATTATTATTGTCCAGGCAGCCTCGGGTATCGATACAAAGGCCGATCTGGCCGGAAGAAAGGTGGGTCTTCAGCTGGGAAGCAGCGCCAATGATGCCGTAGATTCTGATGCTGCCACTGTGGCTTCACTGGCGGACCTTGTAAAGTACCAGGATAATGTTCAGGCCCTCATGGACCTTCAGGTAGGCCGGATCGATGCGGTTGTGGCCGACGAAATCATGGGCCGGTACTACATCTCCAAAAAGCCAGGAGTCTATGAGGTTGCCTCCGATGACTTTGCCGAAGAGGAGTACGGAATCGGATTCAGAAAGGGTGAAGAGGCCTTTGCCGCCGAAGTGGACCGCATTCTGGACGAGATGGTTGCCGACGGTACAGCCGTCGCTATCTCCGAAAAGTGGTTTGCTGAAGACGTTCTTCTGGAGCGCTGATGTCCTATCTGATCAAATCAGCACAGTATATTCTGGAAGGGGGAGCTGTTACATTGAAGCTCTTTTTCATCACCCTGGCCTTCTCCCTTCCCCTGGGTTTCGTCTGTGCTATGGCTAAGACGTCCCGGATAAGAGCTGTGCGGATTGTGATGGAGCTCTATACTTCTATAGTCAGGGGAACACCCCTGCTGCTGCAGATCTTCTTTGTCTATTATGGTCTTCCCATTCTGCTGCCGGGACTGAGGCTGGAACGCTTCTCTGCAGCAGCACTGACCTTTGTGCTCAACTATGGCGCCTATTTTACGGAGATTTTCAGAGGCGGTATTCAGTCCATCGACAGAGGGCAGTATGAGGCCTCACGGGTTCTCGGTATGAGCTACGTACAGACAATGACAAGGATTGTTCTGCCCCAGACCATCAAGAGGGTCCTTCCTCCCGTGGCCAATGAGGCGATCACCCTGGTCAAAGATACGGCTCTGGTCGTTGTTCTGGGAATCGGGGACATACTGCGGAACTCCAAGGAAATCGTTTCACGGGATTTTACCATTGTCCCCTTTGTGATTGCCGCCGGGGTCTATCTTCTGATGAACTACGGGGTTGTTCTTTTCTTCAAAAAACTTGAACAGAGGTATTCCGTATATGAGTGAAACGACTGACAGAGAAATGATCCGTGTCGAGGGACTGTGCAAGTCCTACGGCTCCCTGGAGGTTCTTAAAGAGGTGGACCTGTCGGTAAAGAAGGGGGAGATTATCTCCATTATCGGGCCTTCGGGCTCAGGTAAGAGTACCTTTCTCCGCTCCCTGATTCATCTTGAGGAGGCTTCTGCCGGTTCCATTCTGATCGAGGGTGAGGCCGTCAGGCGGGCTGACAACAAGAGTGTTCCCGATGCAAAAATCCGCCAGCACTGCCGGAAGCTGGGAATGGTGTTTCAGAACTTCAATCTCTTTCCCCACAAGACAGCCCTGGGGAATGTGATGGAAGGACCCGTTACGGTTTTGAAGAAGAGCAGAGCCGATGCCGAAAGGGAGGCGAGAGCCCTTCTGGACAAAGTCGGCCTTGCAGGGCAGGCGATGCAGTACCCCTGTACTCTCTCAGGAGGGCAGAAGCAGAGGGTTGCCATTGCCCGTGCACTGGCCATGGAACCGGATATTATGCTCTTTGACGAGCCTACTTCCGCCCTGGACCCCGAGCTGATCGGTGAGGTCCTGGCCGTTATTAAGGCTCTGGCCGAAGAGCATATGACCATGCTTGTGGTAACCCATGAGATGGGTTTTGCCAGAGAGGTTTCGGATCAGGTAATCTTTATGGACGAGGGGAGAATCCTTGAGATGGCTCCACCGGATAAAATATTCACCAGTCCCGATCATCCCAGGATCAGAACCTTTCTCGATAAAATGATTTGAACTGTTTAATGCAGAATCAGGCAGGTCGCCATGCGGCCTGCCTTTTCTTTGTCCCGGCGGTAGGAGAAGAGTTCGTCGTTGCATGCCGAACAGAGTCCGCTGCCCTCGCAGTTCTCCTTAAGAACACCCCTCATCTGAAGCTGCAGAAAGACCGCCTTCTCAAGGCTCAGGCGCCAGTGTCCCTCTCCGTCTTCAGTAAAGGCTGCACGGCACTCGGGGAAGGGCTCATTGATTCCCCGGTAGACCGGCAGGTCCACCTGATAGCAGCAGGAATCTACGGCGGGGCCTGCCGCGGCAATTATATCTTTGGCATCACAGCCCAGCTCCCTGACCATACGTTCCAGAACAGAGGGGACAATCCCCGCTGCGGCTCCGCGCCAGCCGGCATGAACCAGGGAACCGACCCACTGTTTTCTGTCATAGAGCACCAGGGGGAGGCAGTCTGCCGTAAAAATCATCCCCTGAGTGCCCCTCTCTGTCAGAATAAGGGCATCAACGGCTTCTATGGCATCTGAGGCGCTTTTGGCTCCACGGCCGCTGTCACGGGAGGTCAGAAGGGCGGAGGATGCGCTGTGAACCTGATCGGCGCAGATCCACTCTTCCGATGAAACTTCCAGTGCTTCAGAAAGCAGGCGGCGGCCTGCCAGTATCTCGTCTTCTGTTGAGGTTCCAGGGGCATGGAGGGCAGCATTGATGCCGCTTGCGGTGCAGGCTCTGACTCCCTGTCTCTCCAGAATGGGCCAGGTGAAGAGGATTAGTCCCTCTCTGTCGGTCCTGTTCACTGTTTGCTGTCCAGGTCTTCCGGGGTCAGACCGAACTGTTCCTCGGACTCCACATTGCCCAGAGGTTCCACATGAACCATTATGTCGAAAATCTTGTCCGGCAGAGCGGTCTTGATCCTCTCTTCAACCTCTACGGCAATCTCATGGGCATCATGGAGACTCATGGAGCCGTCCACCTCGATATCCAGGTCGATGTCGTAGCGCATATTCAGCTTTCTGATCCTGGCACGGTGGGGGTTCAGTACTCCCTCGGTGCTCATGGCAGCCTCGAAGACGGTGTTGTAGACGCTCTTGTCGTCAACGCTGTCCATCAGTTCAATGGATGTTTCCATAAAAAGAGAGTAGGCACACTTCATAATCCAGATGCTGAGAAGCAGACCGGTAATGCTGTCGATGACAGGAAGATGGAAGTAGAAGGTAGCCCCGAGACCGATGAGAACAGCCAGGGAGAGGAAGATATCGTTCTGCATGTTCTTCGCATCGGCGATGAGCATGGAACTCTCTGTTTTCTTTCCCGCATAAAACTTGTCCAGGGCCAGAAAAATCTTTGTAACAATGGATATTCCTGTGGCCAGAAGGGCCCATTTTCCGGGAAGATCACGGGTCTCTCCCCCTGTCAGGGTTCCCACTGTTGAGATAAAGAGCTGAGCTCCCGCAAAGAAGATAAAGAACGAGAGTGCCTTGGTGGCAATCGCCTCGGCCCGGGCATGGCCCCAGGGATGCTCCTTGTCAGGGGGCTCGCTTATTATATTGGCTGTAAAGAGGGTGATCAGGGAGGTGACGATATCGGTTGCCGAGTCGATTCCGTCGGCAATAACCGCCATGGAACCGCTGAAGAGCCCCAGGCCGACCTTGAGGACAGCCAGCAGGGCGTTTCCGAAAATGCCCCTGAGAGAGGCATTTCTGATTAATTTTACTCTGTTGTCTGAGTGACCAGTCACCGTGAAAAGTACCAGTAGGCCCGGCCCTTTTCGGGAGTTATATACTCTACCGGGTAGGACCTGTCCTTCTTCCCGCCTGAGGCCATAACCTTCCGCATAATAGCCTTCTTGTCATCCCCGCCTTTAAGGAGAAAGAGGGTGTGACTGCTGTGGTTCAGAGCGGGGACGGTCATGGTTACCCGACGGTGGTGGGGTTCCAGGGGACCCTCCTCGACGGTGGCCAGGGCCAGTTTCTTCTTCTCGTCTACTTCGGGGTAACCGGGGAAGAGAGAGGCTGTATGTCCGTCAGGTCCCATGCCCAGAAGCACCAGATCGAAACAGTCGTTCTTCTCCAGATAGTCCTTGAGGATGTCATTGTACTCCCCGGCTGCCTTGTCGGGGCTGAGGCTCTGGTCAACCACATGCTCATGGGAGGCTTCGTGGTCAATCTTTGAAAGAAAGCTCTCGCGGATCATCTTCAGATTGCTGTCTTCGTGATCGGCTGGAACACACCTCTCGTCGCCTATAAAGAAATCCACATCGTCCCAGTTGAAGTCGCCGCTGTTCTCGGCAAGATAGCTGTAGACTCCTGCAGGGGTGGCCCCTCCGGAGAGAACGATGGAGGCCCTTTTTTTGTGAACAAGGGCATTTCTCAGTATTGTGAATATATGCTCTGCCGCCTGACGGCAGAAGTCGTCGTAGTTGTCAAATATCAGGGCACCGGCCATTTTTAATTCAACTCCTTAATCCGGATAGACCAGATTTTCTTCCTTAATGTTTTCAAGTACTTCTTTCAGGTACTTTCTGGACTCCCAGGCGGCTATGTCCAGGTTCTGGTCCAGATAGTTGCCGCAGTCTCTGGCAGCGGCGCCGGGGATATCCTCTTTGAAATCGGCAATAAAGGAGAACATTCCTTTCATAAGATCAACGATGTCCCTTGATTCCAGATCTCCCCTGAGAAGGAGGTAGCACCCTGTACGGCATCCCATGGGGCCGAAGTAGATGATTCTGTCCTTCCACTCATCGTTATTCCGGAGGTAGGTGGCTCCCAGATGCTCCAGGGTGTGGAGGGGGGCGTTGTTCATTACAGGCTCCCTGTTGGGTTCCTTCATTCTGATATCGAAGGTGGTGACGGTGTCGCCGCCGACGGCGTCCTTCCGGGATACGTAGATTCCTCTGAGGAGGGTGTTGTGATTAATATTGAAACTGGGGATTTTATCCATTATGATACCTCACTTAAAGCTGAAATCTTTTATGATTTTCCCGACAATATCAAGGGAATTTTTTGCCGCTACGGGAAGAAACTCATCAAATGACATATGATTGTCCTCGTCTCCCACAACATCCGAGATGGAGCGGATGATCAGAAAGGGGATCTCAAAGAGATGACAGGTCTGGGCTATGGCCGCTGCCTCCATTTCGGCGCAGGCTACCCGGGGGAAGACGGTCTGAATCCTCTTTATCTGTTCGTCCTGAGAGATAAAGCTGTCTCCCGAGGCAATGACGCCGCTTTTAAGATGAACCGACGGGTCTTCGCATTTCAGGCCGGATGCAAAAGCCAGGAGCTCTCTGTCTCCCTTGTAGGTCTCGGGCATGCCGGGAACCTGTCCGGGGACATAACCGAAGACGCATGCATCGGCGTCGTGGTGGAGTACCTCTTCGGAGAGCACAATGTCACCGATGGTCAGATCCTTGTGAAAGCCTCCGGCAGATCCGGAGTTCAGGATGTAGACGGGGTTCCACTCTCGTATCATAAGTGCGGCTCCGACGGCTGAGTTCACTTTACCGATGCCGCACTGCAGCAGGCAGATGTTCTTCCCGTCTATCACACCTAGATGGAACGTAAAACTTCCGATCTTCTCTTCGCTTCTGTTTTCCATCCGGGCAATCAGTCCGGCGGCTTCGGCTTCCATGGCGGCGATAATTCCCGCATCAACTCTCATAAGGGCATTCCCTCCAGTAGGTTCATTTTTCTGTTTATCAGTGTATTCTGATGTCCCTGAAGCAATTCTTCAAGGACTCTTATGCTCCGATCCCCAAGAATATCCATTAATGGCAGCTCTTCGGCTGAAAACCGGCCCAGGACCCAGGAGCTTACATCTCCCCTGGCGGGTCTGCCTATTCCGAAACGGAGACGGTAGAAGTCGCCCGTTCCCATATGCTGTTTTACAGAGCGCAGACCGTTATGGCCGCCCAGTCCGCCGCCCTGACGGATCTGTATGGTTCCGAAGGGGGG
>DHQL01000020.1:0-721 GCA_002408085.1 Spirochaeta sp. UBA5339 | reverse complement strand
CAGTATGGTTCCGAAGGGGAGCTCCAGTTCGTCATGGAGCACCAGAATCTCTTCGGGATCTATCTGGAAGAAGTCGGCGGCCTTCCGCACCGACTCTCCGATCTTGTTCATAAAGGTTTGGGGCTGAAGGAGGCGGACCTGTTTCATTCCGATGCGGACCATTCCCAGTCGGCTGTTGAACTTCTCGCTCCAGTCAATGGTCTGTCTCTTCTCAAGATGTTCCAGACAGAGCCAGGCAGCGTTGTGTCTGGTCTCTCTATACTGTTTTCCGGGGGTTCCGGCAAATACCAGCATCTTAATTTCCCTTAAAGCTGAGGACAATGTCTCTCTCCTCCTTCGTTAATTCAAAGTGCCTGAAAACCAATTCATCGGCAGGGGAGGAAATATCCTGACCCTTTTCAGCCTTTTGCACAAGGCCTTTTATCAGGCTTTTCTCACTCCTTTTCCATAGGGGAAGGGGGAAGAATTCAAGATGAAACCGGAGCATTTTGACCGAGGAGAACTGCTTCTGCCAGATAAAGCGGAATAGGGAGGAGTTGAACCAGAGGGCCGCCTCCTCCATCATTTCCGGATCGGGAAGAACCAGACCGTTTGCGGAGTTCAGGGTGATTACCCCCTCCCTGTCCAGAGCAAAGACAGGGGTGTTCCCGATAAATCGGTAGACAAGCTTGGGCTGACTGTACTCATCAAGCTGCCGGCTCTACACCAAGAGCCCGGCGGG
>DHQL01000008.1:20482-97465 GCA_002408085.1 Spirochaeta sp. UBA5339 | reverse complement strand
TGGTCTGTACCTTGCCAATCAACGACAGGTTCCCACGATCCGTGATATCGCCTGTCTTTGGCGCGTGCCATCTTTAGAGAACGTATAATTTCTTTCGCAATTTCAAAAAAATAAAAAAATAAGTCCTCAATCTGACGATTGTTTAATAACCACAAAAAACTAGTCAGATGGAGGACTACATGAATGATAATATTATCGAAATAAACGAGGATAAAGTCAAAGACCATCTTGGGAATTTCGTAAGGCAAACGGTAGAAGAGACATTGAATGCTATGCTAGAGGCAGAAGCCGATCAGTTATGTAATGCTCAAAAGCACGAACGGAACTCTGAAAGACAGGGTTATCGTTCGGGGCATTATCAAAGATCTCTGCACACCAAAGCCGGAGAGGTGACACTTCAAGTCCCAAAGCTCAAGAAGGTCACTTTTGAAACCGCCATCATTGAACGCTACAAGAGACGAGAAATCTCTGTAGAAGAAGCCATGGTGGAAATGTATCTTGCTGGTGTATCAGTTCGCCGTGTTGAGGATATTACAGAAGCACTATGGGGCACAAAGGTTTCTCCGGGGACAATCAGTAATCTGAATAAGAAGATCTACGGTGAGATTGAGAAATGGAGAAATCTTCCTCTGAAGAATCATTACTCTTATGTTTACCTGGATGGCATATGGATGAAGCGCTCCTGGGGAGGAGAAGTTAAGAATATATCAGTTCTAGTAGCCATAGGAGTGAACGAGGATGGTTTTAGAGAGATCCTTGGGGTAGCAGAAGGGACCAAGGAAGACAAAGATAGCTGGCAGCGTTTCCTGAGATACCTGAAAGAACGGGGACTGAATGAAGTTGATCTATTCATTTCAGATAAATCTCTAGGACTCGTTGAATCTATTCCTGATTTCTATCCTGAAGCCAAATGGCAACGCTGTATCGTTCACTTCTACAGGAATGTATTCAGTATGGTTCCTCAAGGACGTGTTAAAGAAGTGGCGACTATGCTCAAAGCCATACATGCTCAGGAAAATCTGGAAGAAGCAAAGAGGAAGAAGGATCTTATTGCGGAGAAGCTGGTTCAAATGAAACTAAAGAAGGCTTCGGAGTTGATAAAGAACAGTGCTCTCGAGACCTTCTCCTATTACTACTTTCCAGTTGAGCACTGGAAACGGATCAGAACTAACAATGGTCTTGAACGAATAATGAAAGAAATCCGAAGAAGAACCAGGGTCATTGGATCTTTCCCTGACGGCGAATCTGCCCTGATGCTGGTAGCAGCCAGGCTGAGGCATATTTCCGGTTCAACCTGGAGTGAGAGGAAATATCTGAATATGGATCTTCTTATAGGCTATAACATGGAGGAGAATGTATCGTAGTAACTGGATCTGCAGATTGAGGACTTTGAAATTTGCGAAAGATATTTGACACTACCGCCGCAGCCCCGGGGCGGATATCGCTTCCATCCCGGGGGAGGTAGTCCACTAGGACTTGAGCCTAATTACTTGTCATACAACGATTTAACTGATCATCACTCTATTTCACTAACTTTAACTAATACATAAAAATAACTAATCTTCCATTTACCTTTAGTTCACTGAAAATACCGATAGTTACTCTATTAATTGGTTACACAACTGGATACTTTATTTCTTAGTCAGCTTAGGACCAATATATGCAATATGACATTTACTATCTTTAACATCAGAGGGAAAGCAAAAATGTATCCTATATGGATTCTTATCATAAGTAAATTTACCGTGCCAAAAACATCGAACACTTTCACCAGAAGACAGTTTGAACATCATTCTCTTCTTAAAAATGGGATCGGTCTTTTCTGTTTGGGATGAATCACTTATAATATTTCTTCCTAGAAGATTCTCCCAATATGTCTGTTTTTCATCATCATTAATTGAATAATAGCAGTCAATTGATGAGCAAATCGAAATAATACTGACAACAATATGTTTATCGAAGTTTAGTTTTTTTATTTGGTCCAAGACTAAATCTTCTATAATACAATTGTCTAATCGCTTCCGTAGTCTTGCAAAAACATCGTTCCAATCAGAAAAATCGTAATAAGAATCAATATTATCGATTGCATCATTCTCATTCCAGAAATTTAGGATTTCCTGTGAAAAATCATCTGAATCCGTCTTCTTAATACCAACAAAAGGAGATATACAGAAATTTGAAGGTGTTATACTTATAATTGGACTACAGGTTTCTAGTGCTTCATGTAATGATGAATCAGTTAGAATTACACTGTCATCACGAGCATCTACCCAATAGTTCAGTTCATCAGATTGTCTATCAGTGATCCAGTATGGGCCAGCTTTATCAAACCAACTTAATAGATACTGTCTCTTAGTCCTATCTTTAATACTTGATAATGTCTTACCATTTGTAAAAAAAGGTTTCTTCTTTAGATCTAAATCTATGTATAAATCTGAGTTAACGGTTTTTAAGTATTCCCGTACTTTTGTTAACCTCTTTAATGCCAAAAAGCATTTCTCATCACTCTCAAATTGTCCATGAATAGAATAGGAGTTTAAAAAGTATACCATACTACCACTCTACTAAAAAACCAAGATCATCATCAAACTGATCAAAGAAGCCTTTAGGCCAATCTCGAATCTCCCCATTCTCATATACTGGTATTACTATATGTTGCTCTGTATCTTTATTACTGCCGGCCTTTTCATCAACCGAGATCATTTCATTTCTATGAGAAAAATAGTTGATTGCCACATCCTTTCTATCTATATTATGAGACTTTACTGCTTTTCTGATACCATTTATGACATGATCACTATGAGTTTCAATAATAACCTGAACTCCACTGTCAGCAACTAATGCAAGAAACTCTCCCATTCGTGATTGAGCTGCAGGATGAAGATGAGCTTCAGGGTTCTCAACAAGAACCACTTGACCTTTTTTTGCTCCAAGACAAGCCGTAACAATTGGAAGAGTATAACTAAATCCAAATCCAACATTCTGGGGACGATGAAAATTAGTCATGTCGCTAGTTCTCACACCGAATGATGCAAGATTGGTTCCCTGGATTGGTTGAATTTCAAAGCTTGAACCAGGGAAAAATATTTTCATCCAAGCTTCAATTTGTCTAGGCAATTGGGGTTGTGGAGTATCTTTACACTTGAGGGTTTCACTAATCTCATAATTTTCATTTTGTTGGATGAACCACAAAGTCCTCTCACCCCTAGGACCTACTGATGAAAATTTATCAGGCCAATTAGTTTGATAGGTTTCACGAGGTCCCAACCTATCAGCCGAAATATAATGAAGCTCTGTCAATAAAGCAAAGAACTCATCATCAACTCTACAAATTTCTGAATTCTGATTTTCGCAGACTAAAGATTTACCATTAGACTTAAAAACCCAATCAATCTTCACATTTCCTTTGGTCTCTAAAGAAATGCTAAGTTCTTTGTTTCCATATAATTTGTCAATTAAATCACTTGGTGTTCCAAGAGAAATGAAATCACCATTTAGAACAAGGGATTTCATACTTAAGGAATTCTCAAGCAATGACTGATGCAATAATACTAAACTTTGAATAACTGAAGATTTTCCTGTACTATTCAAACCAGTTAAGACATTAAGATTTTTCATATCAATCTCAATGTCTTTAAAGCATTTAAATCGTTTTAAATGTAATAAGTTTATCATCAAAGTATCCTTTATATTTCTCTTTAGCGATGCCGAATCTGGTCTTTACATTTTTTACATCACTTGTACCTGAAGTAATTGACTGGATAAAGTTTTTATCGTGCATAAGTTCAACAAATTTTTCATGCAATATTTTGCTATCTTGTTTTACTCTATCAATAGGAATATATGACATAATCACTGAAAAGACATCGAATAACGAGGCATTGATTACACTCCTTGATTCACGAAGAGAATTATGCCTTCTAAAGGCATAATTATGAAAGATTGTGTAATTATTCTCCATACTTCTTAAGAAAACTTTTTCTAGGACATGGAGATCATTTGATGACATAGCATTCATTTTTTTAAGAGCGGAAGCAAGGAAAGTATCCATATCACCCTTAATCGTTTCTGGATTTGAATACTCCTGCTCTCCAATTAAAAGGAAAGCACAAAAACGATTTATAAACTCTCGGTCTCTCATAAGCTTAGGATTTAAACTACTTTCAGATGTTGTGACATCTTTAAATATTTGCTTTCCAGCCATATCTCTTAACCAACGAGTTGAGTTACCATTAAATAAACTATTTCTCATCTGCTGCCTAGTTAATGGGACACCACTATTTACACGATCAAAAATATCAAGTCTGACTTTTTCGGGTACTTTAGGATCTATCAAATAGAATATTAAATTTGTATCCTCAATCCGCTCCTGGTAAGCTATTGGTAACTCAGAGAATTTCTTAGTATTTAGATTCTCATTAACTAAATCAGTAAGACTAAACTTATTATTAACATACCTAAAAAAAGATGTCAGTCTTTGAAGACCATCAACAATAATCACTTTTCCATCTTCTCTTTCAGCAAGATAGAATACAGGAATTGGTATTCTCATCAGGACAGACTCAATCAATTTACTAGCTTTTTTTGTATCCCAAATATATTCTCTTTGGAAATCTGGATCTAAAATATACCGTTGTTTCTCAATTCTACTGATTACACCGCTTATAGTTCTTGCTTCCTGTCTAATCAATAAACTTTCAATAGGATATTCTCCAAGATCCAAGGATTCACCGGATTGATCTTCGTAGCCTTCGATTTCAGACTGGTTTTCATTACTTGTCACGGATATAACTCCTAAATCTCAAAACTGTCCAACTCATAAATTTAGATATTTGATATAGTATCTCGAGGAATAACCTCATATTAGCATATTATAAATATTTGTTGGTGAACATAAATAAAATACCTCAGGTAAATTACCACCTCACGACATAAATATACATTATCTGACTACATAACTTTTAGATTACAACAAAATATCCAACATTTCTTTTGTATATAATGATTTACTCAGAAAACAATAATAAGGATCTCACTGCAGAACTATAATTCTGCAGTAAGAAGAATCAACTATGGATTAGCAACTGTTGGACTCTGAGAACTCATCTCTTTCATAGTAGAAATAATCGCCTGCTTGAAAGCATCATCCTTCGCATACATCCTGTAGAAATCAATCTCCTGCCGTCTCATACTGGCGACAACTTCTTCGATAATCTTATTAAAAGCCAGATCCCGATTCTGTAGATCGGGATTGTTTAAGACTTTCGCAGAATAGTCAGGGTGTTCCACGATTCGTCGGTTGAGGGCTATCAGTTTAACCCTTTGCTCTTCTGGAGTCGCCTCCCAGCCCTGGAAATATCTCTCATTGAAGTTCTTGATTATTTCATCAAGAGGATCAAATTGCTCATCAGTTCCATGAGCACCTCTGGGATTAGGATTCGCCGGATCAACTTCAGTCTCAGAAGCATCTAAACCAATCGTGTATCCCAATTTGGTTCTCTCAATACCATAGGTGGAAAGATCCACAGAGTTCATAAGCTCATCCAGAGCATCAGCTTCCGAATCAGTAACGTTAAGATCAGGAATGAGGAACTTAAGAAACCAATGAAGCTTTTCCCATTTGACCATTTCGAATTCCATGATGGCAGCTACTTGTCTGTAGATTTTAACAAACTGCTTGGCCTTAATTTTGTAATCTGCTTTATCTTCATCAGACAATTCAAGGTCATGATTAAACCGATCAGCTGCCACATCCAATATTGGAGCAAATTCCTCTCGATCAGCCTTTTTGAAAAACTTCTCATTAAATTCTTCAACTTCATGCCATTCATACACACCGACATCATCAAGATGATCCTTGAGATCATGTAATACATTGACATCTGTTGCTTTGCTGAGACTTGTTGATGTATAGAAGGGATCAAAGGCTGCTTTGATATCCTCAACGCTGTTGAAGAAATCCAGAACAAAGAGATCCTCTGTCCTTTTCCCCAGTTTCTGATTAGCCCGATTAAGCCTGGACAGAGCTTGAACCGCTAAAACATTTTGGAGCTTCTTGTCGACATACATGGTTGTTAGTTTGGGCTGGTCAAACCCAGTTAAATATTTATTTGCAACAATCAGAATCCTGTACTGGTCCATGTCAAAATACCGTGCCAGCTTATCTGAAATATAATCCGGATCTGTAGGCTTTGCAGTATCCAGAACTGCAGGAAGATCATTTATACTTTCTTCTGTGTATTCAATACCGTCTACAGTTTTCTTCCCGGAAAAAGCTATGGCAATGCGGAATGGATTACCCCTTGCTTTTAAAAGGTTCTTGACGGCTTGATAGTATCTGATTGCCGACTCAATACTTTGAGATGCAATTATTGCCTTTGCTTTACCCTTCAATTTCTTGGGATTAACGACATTGTCTATGAAGTGATCAAGCATTATCTCTGCTTTTATCTCAATGGTTCTTTCATGCTTCTCAACGTAAGCTTTCAACTTCTTCTGAGCTTTGGCTGTATCAAATAACGGGTTCTCTTCTATAGATTTTTTGATCTCATAGTAGCTTCGATAGGTTGTGTAGTTGGAAATGACATCCAGAATAAACTCTTCTTCTATAGCCTGCTTCATAGAGTAGAGATGAAATGGTTTAAACTTTCCATCAGCTTGTTTTGTTCCAAATCGTTCCAGGGTCGAGTTTTTGGGTGTGGCGGTAAAAGCCATGAAGGAGGCGTTTTTACTCATCTTTCGGGTTCGGATAGTTTCGAGGATGTAATCATCAATATCAATGTCTTCTTCCACATCATTCCCGAGAGATTGATTGAGACTTGACGATAAGGTTCCGGACTGGGAGCTGTGGGCCTCATCAATAATTACAGCAAACCGTTTATTACTCAGATCCTGTATACCATCAGCTATATAAGGGAATTTCTGGATTGTGGTAACAATGATCTTTTTCCCGGATTCCATGGCCCCCTTCAGATCTGAGGAAGAATCAACTTTTGCTACGATGTTTTTAATTTGAGAGAAGCTCTTAATATTCTCTTTAAGCTGTTTATTTAAAAGTGTTCTGTCTGTTACAACGATAACAGAGTCGAATAGTGGATATTCAATTCCATGAGAGCCTGGAAGATCCTCTGAGTCAGGGTAGGTTTCAATTAACTGAAAGGCAGACCATGTTATAGAATTGGATTTGCCGGAACCAGCGGAATGCTGTATTAAATAACTCTGACCAACACCTTTTGATTCACAGGAATTGATGATCTTTCTGACTACATCCATCTGGTGATATCGGGGGAAAAAGAGTGTCCTGGTATTTAGGGGGTCTGACTTTTTTCCATCCAGACGTACAAAATGGAATATCAGATTAGCAAGACTTTTTTTAGTTAATACATCTTCCCACAAATATGCGGTTCTATGTCCGTTTGGATTTACAGGATTTCCCTTACCGTCATTGTTTCCCTTGTTAAAGGGGAGAAAAAAGGATTTATCTCCGTTGAGCTTTGTCGCCATATGGACTTCATTGGTATCAACCGCCATGTGGACGATACAGCGGGCAAAGTTTAGAAGGGGCTGTCTGTTGTCCCGGTCATGTTTGTATTGCTTAATCCCATGGTATTTTGCATTCTGGCCAGTCCAGGGATTCTTTAACTCGATTGTAACTATGGGGATTCCGTTAATGAAGAGGACCATATCGATCTCTTCTCTAGGATTATCTATGGAATACTGTAACTGCCTTGTTTCTGAAAATATATTTGAATTGAATTGATCTATAACTTTTGAACCCGAGGACTTCTGTGGAGCTGGATAAAACAGAATAAACTCTGCATCTTCTACTTCCAATCCATTTCTCAAAAGTTCGACAACACCATACTTTTTGATCATCTTATTATAGCGATCAAGTATCTTAGCTTGCCAATCGGGAAATCGTTTCAGCTTTTCGATTTCCTCAGACTGTGTGGATTCAAGAAATTTCCAGAACTTCCTCTTATCAATGGCAAACTGTTTGTCATAGTCATGGGGAAAGCCCATTTCGTAACCATGGCTTGGATAAGTACTGACAGGGACTTCTCTCGAACCGTCAGGAGATGATGACTCCTTTAACTCTTCGATTGTATGACCGACTAAAACTTTCTCAATTGATGCTTCAAGGGATTGTTCATTAGTTTTTGATCTCATCCGGTTCTCCTATTGATGCTTGTTTGCTCAATAATATTCCTTATTTACACTATAATTTCATCTTCATCTTTTGGGCAGTCTCACTCAAAGTTTTTCTGAAAGTACTTTCTAGCTTCTTCATATGTTCTAGATGCCACTGAATCCAATGATCCCATTTTTCCTGTGTATATCCATCTGCTGGCACTGCATACTGAATACGACTTGATTTCTTATCATCGAGCCGTAACCATTCCAATGAGTTTCCAAATTCAGCTTCAAATTTATCTTTCTGTAAATAGATCTGATCAAAGAGGAACTTATTCTCTTCTTTGACAGACTTTGCAAAATTCAATTCAACACGCAATTCCGTTTTACTGAAGATAAGTGAGAAAGGGCAACCACTGACACCTGAACCGGCTGAAAGCCAATGATCCTTACTTGCATTAATATTATCATAAAGAGAACAGTTGCTATCTTGAAAAATGTCCAGAAGCTTTTCCCAGTATTTCCTACGTATATTGTGTCGACTTTTTACAGTCACATCAGTATTCTTCTCTTCAGCTTCTTTAGCATTGATTCCGATCATCATTTCCTGTGCTTCCGGTGTGGGGATGATCTGCTCAACATTGAGAAGAAGTTGCTCTTCAAGAGCAAAAGGCGTTACCTTGAAGCACTTGATATCGATCCCCTGACCTATAAGCCATAGAGCCGTACTAGTTACTTCTTTGCGGAAGTTCGCTGCAACAAAAAGGATACGCTGACTATAGCCCAGATTGAGTTTGGCTTCATCAAATTCAGGAATCTCCAGAAAGTCGCATATGACATTAGCAGCTTCTGGTCTGGTTTCTTCTACACTATTTGATTTATATCGATTTAAGTATGCTTGGAAGATCTCAACAATCTGAGCTTTTGTCAGGCTGGCACAGTAGGAGGCATATTTGAGGGCTTGCCACACAACATCCCTGCCGCTGTCATCCAGTTTATTTTCAATGATGACCAGATTCCCACTTTTATCCAGAGCCAATAAATCAAGACGCTCTTTTGTATCATCAAAACCATCGAACTCTTTCTGGATAATAAGAAGTTCTTCCCCCAAAGCATCAGGCTGATTGGCAAGCCATTCCTGAAGGTGATCGCGTTCTTTAAATCCAAGTTCGGAGAACTTTTGTTGTGTAATAGGGGCTATTCGATTGGATTCTTTGTTAATGAGATACATCTATTCCACCTTTATTTTTCCTGTTACGGCTGAATCGATAAGAGATGATTTATATTCTTTTAATCTATCGATTTGGCTTAGATTGTTACTTATAGAAATATTATATCGATCTGATTCATCTTTAATAAAATCTACAATTTGATTCTGTTCCTTGATTGGTGGGATAATAATCCTCATATTCATAAACATATGAGAGTAGAATCGCAAACGGGATGAATGTAAACCTGTTGAAATCCTATTATAATATTCAATATAAGGGACTGTTTTTAACAGATATTCTAAGAATGATGGATTAAAAGTATCTTTGTCGAATAATCGGTAAACACCATATGATGGACTTACAATACCGACTTGATGTGCAACCCCTAAAGCACCCATCCAAGCCCACATAATGTTATAGACGAGATCTCCAGGTCTACAGACTTTTGATCCGATATAGCTCTCAGCAAGAAACATATTCACTTCTTTTTCAGATCTAGGTGTTACTCCAGTCATATGTGAAACAGATAATAGCTCTTCATTTCCTTCTTCAGATCGTTCATCTATTTCAGTAAAAACGTATTTTCCTCGCTTAATTTCCCAGTGCTCCGGAATATCTCCAATCCAATTAGTGCCAGATTTTTTCATTCTAACTTTTGGATTGAGTCCTTTTGTAACAGCATTCTGGATAAGAGTCTGCTTACGTTCTTTTAGAAGTTCTATCAGATTCTCTTTTTGAGAGATTGCATTATCAATTTTCTCAATTTTACTATCAAGGAAGGTTACTATTTGACTTTGCTCTGCATAACTCGGGATTACAATTTTGTGATTATTTATTTCTTTTTGAGTCATACTTGGTAAAGCAGTTGATGTTGAATAGAAACTAAATGGAATTCTTTTTGCACAATAATATAAAAATTTCATATTGACTTCACCATGTTTTATTGCATAAAACATGGTGTCTACTGGCCAGAATTTTCCATTGATAAACATAGGATTGTCTATAGTCCCTTTTCTTCCCAGTAATAAAGCCTCCCCATCATATAGATAAGATTGGGCATATGCAAATTGCCCCCCAGATCCAATTACAGGATACCCCTCTTCTGATTGAACATCTTTATAATCAAGTCCATTATTTATACGTAAAAAATGTTTAAATTTCTTGAGAACCCAATGGGTAGGGCACTCTCCTATCCATTTAATTCCACTTTCTTTATATTCTTCATATCTATTTAATACTGGTTTCATAAGCCGAGAATCTCTTTAATCAAACCTTCATTCTGTTCTTCCAGTTCAAGAATCTCCTGACTCACAACATCAAGAGAACGGAGAGGCTGATGTCGATAGAAATATTTATTAAAGCTGATTTCATAACCAATCTTAACAGAGTCAATATTTATCCAGGCTTCTTCTACATGAGGATTAACTTCCTGAAGAAAGTATTCATGAATATTCTCTTTCAATGGGATATTCTCAGCATCTTTCAAATCAGTCTCGGATTCATAAATGATGTATTCCCCAGGTATTCCAGTAGAAAAGTAACCGAAATCAGCGAGCTGCTCTTCTTTACAACCAAGATGAGCTAGCAGGTCATCCAGTTTATTACCCTTCAACTTCAGAGTCTTGGAAACAACCTTTTCAGATTCTGCATCATACCAACTCACCGCATTAAGAATGGTATTTTTCTCCGGAGCACTCAGTTTGATCTTCTTCTCTTTGATATAACTGTTAACTTTGTCCCGGAAAATATTAAAATCAGACCATACCTTTATCCCGATTGTCCCCATTAAATCATTGGCAATATTCACAAGGTTAAGCTGCTTATCCCAGGTCTGAGGACTGAACAAAGACTTTTTGTTTTTGCTGGTCAGCTCTATATCATTATCTTCACAGTATGACAGAATCTGCTCTTCCAAAGAGGAAAGATCTGTATAGACTCTTTCTCCAAACTCTTCATATGCCCAGCTCATAATGTCTTTAAGAGATTTATCAAATCTGAGGGAGCTTATGGCTTCCGCTGTAAATTGAGCCTTCAGCCTTTTAGGCCGTTCAATACTGACTTTATAATAGCCAAAATCTTTCGTATCAAAAATCTTGGAAGCTATTCCCGGGATTTCAGCCTGAGAGTCAGGATCAATTTCACGAGATATCTCTTCCATACTGATATATGTTTCAACGATCTTTGCAATATGGTCATTGGAGAACTCGCAGTTTTTATCGCCCAGGTTTTTCCTGAGCTTCTTGTACATCTGATTCGCATCGATCAGCTGGACCTTTCCCTGTCGATGGGGGGCTTTGTTGTTACTCAAGAGCCAGATATAGGTTGTGATTCCCGTGTTGTAAAAGAGGTTGTTCGGTAACTGAATAATACAGTCTAGGAGGTCATTCTCGATAATATAACGCCGGATATTGCTCTCTCCACCACCAGCATCCCCCGTAAACAGACTGGAACCATTATGAACGGAAGCAATCCGGGACCCATTGGGACTTTGGTAAAGGGGTTTCAGCTTGCTGACCATCTCCATGAGAAAGAGCAATTGACCATCAGATGATCGGGGAGTGGCATCACAAGTCTCTGTTTCGCCCCAGTAGTTCTTCAATTCGACCTGAAATCGGGTGTCGATGATCTGTTTGCCATCTTTGATATTTTTCACATCAGAAGACCATGACTTCCCATAAGGAGGATTGGAAAGCATGAAGTCGAATTGGGTGCCGGCGAACTCATCTGTTGAGAGGGTTGATCCGACCTTTATGTTTGCCGGATTGTTTCCTTTTATCATCATGTCTGATTTACAGATGGCATAAGTCTCATCGTTTATCTCTTTTCCATAGAGATAGACATCTCCAGTAGCCTTGATAGCTCCTTCCGGATCTTTGATGAAATTCTGGGATTCCGTAAGCATCCCTCCGGAACCACATGCCGGGTCATAAATAGTCATTACAGGAGGAAGATTATCTTTAATTGAATCAAATACAAGATGGGTCATCAGCTCAATAACTTCCCGGGGGGTAAAGTGTTCTCCCGCTTCTTCATTGTTTTCTTCATTAAACTTACGAATGAGCTCTTCAAAGACATAACCCATTCCCAGATTGGTTAGGGCGGGGAGTTTCCTTCCATCAGGATCTTCCTTATCAAAAGGGGTAAGGTTGATATAGGGGGATGTGAACTTCTCCAGTACATCGAGAAGAACATCTTTTGATGCCATATGCTTGATCTGGCTTACAAGTTTGAATTTTTCAATGATCTCCTTAACATTGTGAGAGTAGCCGTCAAGGTACTCCTGAAAGTTCGCCAATAGCAATGCCTGGTTGTTGCTGGCAGTATCTTTCAATTTCTGCATGGTCCATTTGCTTGTATTGAAGAATACATAGCCGCTGGCATCCTGCATTCCCTTTTCATCCCACTCTGAGACTTCTAGTTCCGTCTTCTGGAACTTGGCTTCTTCCAGAACTTTTTCTTTGGTCTCTTCCAGTAGGGCGTCTAATCTTCTCAAGACCACCATGGGGAGTATAACATCTCTATATTTCCCCCGGACATATATGTCTCTGAGGCAATCATCGGCAATAGACCAGATGAATGATACTAGCTTGGTATGTGTTGTTGTATTCAAGTTATTTACTTCCTATTGAATTGTATTCAATCTTGCACATTATATCTTTGCTAACCAATGTAAGCAAAGCCTGATTTTTTGTTGACGGATATCTCACGACAAAAAAGATGGGATAACTTACTGCAAAATCTAAGAAAGATGCTCGACTGAAATATTTCTTTACCTGGTATCAGAATAGAATTGTTATGGCTCTTGAATCTTACTGCAGAATTAGTATTCTGCAGTAAAAAAACATATTTACTAATATTTGCCTATTCCCACTAAGTCATTCAAATCGAACTCTCTACATGTTCAGCAAAGCCATTTAGTACTCTTTGACCTGCTTCAACTATTGGTTCCGACAAAACTTATCGTGCTCTGTGTGGACTAATGTATGCGGTTTTAATGAGAATGTGTTGAGTTTCTCTGAAGTTCTATTGCTGAATAATAGATGAAGGATTTTATTGTATTTTTTTCAGCCTCTTGAAATGAAACTTACAGGTTGAGTCAGATTCATTTGGTTGATGTTCTAATAACTGTGGTAGAATTACAGTCCATGGAAGATCAAATCCGCTTTGACATCTTTGATTGGCTCAAGACCCGTTCTGTTGTTAACGGTGGTGTTTTTACTCGGGATGAACTTAGCTATGGTTATAGCTTCAAGGGGAAGACAATTCATTTGATGGGAGCATCGGGGATTTGGATTCCAAAAGGTTTCGAATGTCCAATTTCTATTACTACAACCACTAAAGGGCCCTATAATGATGGCTTTCGGGAAGATGGAATTCTTCAATACAGTTACCGCGGAAAAGATCCACAGCATCGGGAAAACCGAGGGCTAAGGTTGGCTTGTAATCGGCACATCCCTTTAATTTATTTTATATCTATTAAACCAAGTTATTATAACGCTGTATGGCCGATCTTTATTCTCCGCGATAATCCTGAGACCTTAAGTGTCGATGCAGCCATTGATATTTCTCTTGATAATCCCTTGGGAGAATATGGGAACAATGAGGATATATTCTCTGAGTCAGCCCTCAGTGTGCGGCGCTATATCACAAGGCAGACAAAGCAGCGGCTCCACCAGTCAGCCTTCAGGGAACATGTTCTTTCAGCGTATGACAGGCAGTGCACAATCTGCCGGTTACAGCATCCAGAACTATTAGATGCAGCCCATATCATTCCCGATACAGAGCTTCAGGGTGATCCTATTGTTAATAACGGACTCTCATTATGTAAGATTCATCACTCTGCTTATGATCAGAATATACTGGGTATATCCCCTGACTATACTGTTCATATTCGGAAAGATCTTTTAGATGAGATCGATGGTCCAATGTTGAAGCATGGTTTTCAGGAGCTGGATTTGACAAATATTACTCTTCCTAGTCGGAAAAAGGATCGACCAGATCGTGACCGTCTGGCAGATCGTTTTGATCGGTTCCGTACTGCATAGTATAAAGGGGTAGTCTTTTTATGATGCATGATTTTCCCCTCCGAACAATGACAAGTGTGCAAGGAGGGAAGGCTCTAAATAAGCCTATTACTCTTTTGTGGTTGCTGGGGCAGTATCACCTGTCAAGGATAACTGATTTTCACTTTGTTGAACTTGAAAAGGTGGTGGGGAGCATTATAGAGGATTACACGGGTATTCTCAATATAGTAGATCCTTTCTGGCGGCTTCAGAATGATGGTATCCTCTTTTTTCCTCTAGCTGAGAATATGCAGATCCAGTCGACAGGCAGACCTGCAGTTCGGGATTTCCGAGAGTATGGTCATGCCTTCTTTACAGAGCAATTTCTTAACTTTATAAGTGAGTCGAACAACCTCACTAAATACTGTGAGTCCCTTTTGCTAGAGTTCTTTCCAGGAAGTTATGACGATGATGTTCTGGAGCGAACGGGTTTACTTGAGGAACGGGATGACCATGTCAGGAGAATCATTCAAATATCACGTAGACCCCGGAATCCTTTGTTTAGAAGCAAGATCATTGATGCTTACAACTCCAGATGTGCTATCTGTGGATTTCAGCTCTTTATGGGAGGCTCCCTAATAGCCAATGAAGCCGCTCATATTAAGTGGCATAACAGTATGGGGCCTGATACAGTTCAAAATGGACTACTGTTATGCAACTTACATCACAAGCTTTTTGATTGCGGTGTCTATACCCTTTCTGATGACTATACACTTTCGGTTTCGAAGAAAGTCCCTGAAGATAGTGAAAGCGTAAAAAGGTGGATTCTTGATTATAAGAACAGACCTATACTGCTGCCACAAGATCCTCTCTTGTATCCTGGCCGTGAATTCCTCTCATGGCATCGAAAATATGTATTTAAAAATTAGGCTTCTAAATTAGTCACAAATTTCCGGCCCGCAAATCCTTCCGGTGCTATTTATTCTGGCGGCTTTGATGCGCGGCTGAGATTCAGGCCCTGTTTAAGTTAATCCCTTTATTTTGGTTATTGACGTTTGACGTTAATAATGCAGAGCGTTAATGTGAAGGTAGTCGGTTGCAATGATTCAATCATTCAATGACAAAGAAACTGAAAAGGTCTGGAATCAGGAGTACTCAAAGAAACTGCCCAGGGAGATCCAGAAGGCCGGGTTGAGAAAACTGATCATGATCCACCGCGGCAATGCAAACAGTGTTGAAATCGTCGACTACCATTAGGAGGGGATATGAAAGAGCGGATACCTGATGTTTTTCCGGGAGAAATACTGCAGGAAGAGTTTTTAACACCCATGAAGATAAGTGCCTACCGTCTGGCAAAGGATACGTGAATGCCCGCTACCAGGGTATCGGAAATCCTGAAAGGCAGAAGAAAAATCACCGCCGATACGGCCTTGCGGTTATCGGCCTATTTCGGAAATTCCGCTGAGTTCTGGATGGGCATACAGGATGAGTATGACCTGAGAAAAGAGCGGGTCCGACTTGAAAAGGAACTTGAGCAGATACCCCGTGCTTCATAATCTTTTGGATGTTTTTCCCACTATGCAGGATGATTCAGGGGATATACCTTTATTTATGGATGGGAAGAATCAGGGCGGGCGTTTTCTGCCGGACTTAACATTTAATTAAGGATGTAAAAATGGCTAAGATTATTGATTTTAAAGAGGCTCTTGAAAAGCAGGCGGCAGATCATATGAACGAGATGAAGAAGTTCATGGAAAGGAACAGTTATCAGCTGCCCCTGTTCGATGAAGAGGAACGGGATGAGTATTACTACCCCCTTATGAAGGGGGCCTGGCATAGACGCCTTGAAGGGGCTTCCATCGAGCAGGAGGCCATGATGCCTCTGGTGGAACTCTTCCATGATCTGCAGAAGATTGTCTGGAGTAAAGGAGTCAATTCCCTGTCCCGGGTGGAAGGGATTCTGGACTGTGAGCATGAGGATCTCGGTGACTTTCTGAAGCATGTGATGGCTGGTGACAGTCCGATGGCTATGGAACCTTTTATGACCGAGGTAATCGATGAGGGCCCTTATGAAGATGAGGAGCTGCTGGATATGATTGTGATCCGCTGCGGCTGTCTTTTTCTGGCTGACAGGCTGAATCCGCTTCAGGCTTACAACCGGCTGACAGGGCTGGTGGAAACTGTCTGCTGCTGAATATTGCTCTTATTGTGCTGTAAAAAACTAAAAAGATTCAGGTCTTCAGGATAACTGCTACAGCGCTGCCGATAACGGCCGTGAAGGTCACCAGGTGGTAGAGGTTCTGCCTGTTGAAGCGCTGGTTCATCTGGGTTTCAAGAGCTGTGAAGCGCTTCTCCTGGCTGGTGATCAGGAGTTCGAATTTTTCATTCTGATGGTCGAACTTATCATTCTGCCGTTTGAGGGTTTCTTCAACCCGTACTATTCGTTCCAGAAGTTGAGTATCGATGCTCTGCCTCTCTCTGGGAAAGGGATAGATATTCTTCTCTTCCATCCAGTCCACAAAGTGATTCTTTACATATTCTATGATTGTCTTCTGTTCTTCATTCACAGCTTCGACCCCCATGGCATTCTCCTTACAGTCTAATCCTTTCTTACTGAATGCTACAAGGGAGGACCTTCTGCTGATTGAAAGTGTTTTGTATTCCGGCGGCTTTGATGCGCGACTGAGATTCAGGCCCTGTTTCAAAGTAGAGATTTCCCGGGTTCCTCATGCTTTGCTAAAAACTGTACTGAGCTTTGAGGTTCAGAATTCCGTCGATCCCTGTCATCAGGGTCTCTCCCGATTCTTTTTGCTGGTTGTAGTTTTTGATTACAAGCCCCGTATCCAGAAAAACGGTCAGACTTTCGTTCCAGCACCAGCGGTTTCCTGCCCTGACTTCGATGCTTCCTATATTCGGCTCTTCAATGCTTGCCATATAACCTGTGCAGTTTACAGAGGGAACCCAGCTGAACTTCTCTCCTCCGATTACCCGGCCGAGCATCAGGTCTCCGCCGAAAAACTCCGAACGGTTCTTCCCTCCCTGATAGCCCAGATAGCCGACCGGATCGGCAAGGTTGCTTCCCAGGGTCAGCTCGGTTTTATAGACCCAGTCTTCTTCTCCCGTCAGATCTCCCCAGTAGAGATCAATGAGAAAGTAGTTGATCTCGTAGATGCCCCTCTGATCCACATTTCCGAAGGTGAAGATTCTGTCCGAGCTCCAGTGGCTGGAGGACTCTTCCTCACTCCACATATTGTGCAAGAGGTAGGGATGGTAGATCAGGGAGGCTCCCATACGGCCGGAACCCAGGGGCTTGTTTATATCTCCCCTGATCAGGATTTCAGAGCTGCTGGACATAAAAAAGAGTTCCGCAGACCAGTGCAGATCTTCTTTCTCCCGGCTGTATCGCCCTCCCGCCGAGTTGTCCGTATACCAGCCCATCTGATAGAGCATCTCTCTCAAAACCCCGTTATCGGCGTAGTATTCTCCTGCTTCCGGTGCGTCCTCCATCAGGATACCGTTTTCGAAGATACCGAAGCGGATACGGCTGTGTTCGGAATAATTATATTCTCCCCAGACCTCATCGAGACGGACGGCATTTTTCCTCGCAGTGACCTGCAGAGTGAACTTCCATTGTCTGCCGGGGGTAACGGTCAGGTAACCCAGGACTTCGCCCAGGTCGTCCAAGTCGGTTTTCTCTACAAGATCTATTTCGGTAGAGAGCAGAGCTCCCGCATACAGGGTCTGCTCCTTGTCCTTTGCAAAGACCGAAAAGGGGAGGAGGAGCAGTATCAGCAGTATTGTAAATCGTTCGGTCATAGTCCGAAAAACCCCCGCCAACCCAAATCATCCAGGATGTTATCGGGGCGATCGGTCAGAAAGGTTCTGATCTCCTCCGCTTCCTCATCGAAATCACCCAGATCCATAAAATAGGCCGTCTCAGAATTCACCGCAGGTCTCAGTAAATCTATCATCTGGTCAAGATGATCCTCCAGTTCATCCAGAATATTGTCATCACCAGCCTCAAGAAACAGCTTATTAAACTGTGTTCTGTAGTGCTCCCGGAAGGCGGGAGAATCCATCATCCGGAATGTCAGAAGATTGTTCCCCCCTATCTCATCGTATGAATAACCCCGGTCGCTGTCCCAGGGGAGGATCAGAGCCTTTTCATCGTGAAAGTAGACATAAAAGTTTACCCTTACCGTATCGATCAGGCCGAAGAAGTCACGAACCGCCATGTATTTAGCCGTCTCTTCCATGTCCACATGATCTTCGGCCCAGTCTATCCACTCATCATTGCTCAGGTTGGCTGCGGCGGCAATGAACTCATCCAGAAGGGAGAAGTCGTTATCATCGGGAAACTTCTTTTCGCTGTCTCCGTGGATGGGTACCGTATCCACACTGTCGATAAAATCTGTTCCGAAAAAAGTAATCTTGAAAAGCTCTCCGTTATTGTCGCCGTAATAGTCGTTCAGAGTGTCGTTGTAGATCCGGACCATATTGTAATAGCCCAGATAGTTTTCATTCAGAAACAGGGCTAAGGGACGGAAATCCGCCGCCGGCAGTCCCGCCAGCTCATAGGCTTTCATGACCAGTGAGTACTCTATCCAGGGATCGCCTCCAGCATCCAGGGCATCCTTTATCCCCTCACTGAGGGTCCCTTCCAGGGTGAACGATTTCTTGGGATCCATCCGGGAGCTGAGTCCGCGGATCTGTATCTCTCCCTTTGCAGAATAACCGTCCACTTCATAGCTGCAGACCGCCGCCCGGTCGACGACCACCGAATCGTACAGAACGCCCAGTTCATCATCATTCAGATAGAGATCCATTCTGTCCAGATCTCCTGTATAGGGGCTTGTGTCGGCATTGAAACCGGCCCACTCTCCGCAGGATATAAGCAGGAAAAGATACGACAGACTTAGTACTGATACTGCAGTCTTATAGCGCATAGCACATCCGGTTTTGTTTCGATATTACGATCTTCGCCCTCGAAATAGTTGTTTATCTCCACTCCCGCATCCGCATGAATGTAGAAATCATCCTTCCAGTTGAGTCTGTTGCCGATCTTTACAGTTGTTGTATTGGCTTCAGGGGCGGATAGATCATGGATCTGAAACGAGCAGTTCAGACCGGGGGTCCAATCAAGCTTGTTCAGTGAAATGATGTATCCCAGCCAGCCGTCGGCACCCAGAAACCAGGAGCAGCCGCCGTCACCGGGGTACTGTGTATACTCAACCGGATCGCTCAGGTTGCTGCCCATAGCGGCTTCCAGTTTATAGATCAGCTTTCTTTTTTCTGTGCTGTCTCCGAAATAAACCGTTCCCATGATGTACTGGTCCCCGGCAAATCCGTCCACAGAGGCCGAGGGCTCATTATCCCAGAGGCCGCTGATGGTCTGAGGATAGTAGCTGACAGACAGACCAAGAAAAGAGTCCTTTTGGGCCCAGGGGTAACTGAAGCCGGCGGTCAGCATCAGCCCGGAGCTGTCGGGTATATAAATCAGCTCTGCACTGCTATCTATACCAAGCTTGCTCCTGCTGCTTTTTTCAGAGAGCCGAAGCCCCACTGAGTCATTCGTGCTCCAACCCATATCATGAAGTCTTTCCTGAAGATAGTTTTTGTTGGCAAAGACCGATTCACGGCGGTTAAAGCTGTCTTCCATCAGAATTGTGTTTTCAAACAGCCCGAACCTCAGGGAGGGAGCACCAAAGTCGTATTGACCCCACAGTTCATCAAGTTCTATCTCGCTGTTGTTGATATCTACCTCGAATTGAAACTTCAGCTTGTCTGATGCCTCGGTTTTCAGTTTAACCTTGCCTCCTACTGTATAATAATCCTTGATCTCGGCGGCCTGATCGGTGTGAAAGTAAAAGAGGAGCCCCAATCTGGTATCTTTGCCGTCCTTCTCTTTTCCGGAAAGAAGGACCGGAAACAAGAGTGTAAAAGTCAGAAATAAAAGCAGCACAGTTCTTTTCATATAGCCAGCCATTTCAGTATTCCTGCCTCTGTCTCCAGATTCCCCGAGAGAGTGATCTGTTTCAGCTCATTAGCTGGGAGGGTAAGGGGGGGTATTATAAAGAGCATGACCAGCAGGTACGGTCTCATACTTTCTCCTGAGAAGTTAGTTTTTTCCAAAATATTTAAAATGAAAAATCGAATACGAGTGGAATTAGAAACATGTAATGGAAGATCTCCCGGTATTCTGTTCTTCAGTCTGTATCATATGGAACTAGAAAAGAGATTTTACAGTAAAAGAATATGTCTGTACATTACTGTAATTGGAACAAGGTGGAACGATTTGTTAATTATTGCCGCCGGATTGAAGCGGCAGCCCCCGGGGCGGCCCGGCGGAGCGGAGTAAGCCGGGCAGAGCCGCCCCGATAAGGGGCTACGAGCGGAAAGCCGGTTCCGGCCCTTCAGGCCGGCGGCCTTGTGATAACAAGCTTTAATCTCTATAATCTGCGGCAGTTCTTCAGGCATGTGCACCGAATCTTCAGATCCAAATTGGTAAAGCTGTGATTTAATTCCATATCAAAAATATCTGAGCATACCTTCTTAAGCCTTGAATGGGGTCATATGGAGAGTCTCTGATAAATATATCACTATTTGCATAAAAAAATGAAATATAGGAATACTATCTATTGGCACTGAAGGCAGTTATCAATATTATCTTGATGAGGAGAAATATTATATGGAAAGTAATAATAATATCAAAGAATACAAAGAGTTTCTTTCTGAATTTACTGGAATTTCTACAGACAAATTCGGGGATGAAGCAAAACTGTTTGAACTTCTGGAAGCCGCAGGCAGCGGTGATATCTGGGAAGGGCGGGTTCTGTACCGGGATCTGATGTTTAAGATGGAAGCGGTATATGGAGTTGAACTGGAAGACTACGACCTGTGGTATGAAAAGTCCATCAGTGATTGGGCAGATCTGCTTGAACGGAGCAGTCAGGCCTCCCGGGTTGCGGCAGGTATCTCTGCATAATTTTGCCTGTGACATTCTTTATAGGGACAGCCTTAGGGAAGATGATGATTCATAAGGAATCAGAACCTGCCTTGGGCTGTCCTGTTTTTTTCACAGATACTATTCGGGTTGAACCCACCATTCTTCATTCATGTTTTCAGTTCCAGAAGCCTCTGGTTCGATGACCCCCGGAATTTCAGCTGCGTGTCCAAAAGGTCATGCATAAAGGGCCCGTCTATAAGAACGTCAATATTCTGCAGAAGGCGGCCGAACTCAGGGTCCTTTACCAGGTTCTCATAGGTGTACCCCGTGTAGCACCAGATGGAGAGGCCCAGACCTTTCAGCCTGGCAGTCAGCTCAATCAGATCATCAACATACCTCTTTTGAAAGGGCTCACCCCCGCTTAAGGTAACGCCGTCTATATGGTCGGTATTTGCCTTTACCATCTCATAGAGCTCATCCGCAGTGGTTTCCTCACCGGAGTTGAAATCCCAGGTTTCAGGGTTGTGACAGCCTTTGCAGTGGTGGGGACAGCCGGAGAAGAAAATTACACTCCTCCAGCCCTCTCCGTTGCTGCAGCTGCTGTCATAGAAGCCAGATATTCTCAGCATCTTTCTTACCTGATGTTACCCGGGTTACCCGAAGGAGTGGGAGACTCTGTCCCGCTGCTCGGCCAGTTTACCTCTGTTCCACTTGTCCAGAGTTCCCACAAGATAACCGGTGATTCTCTCGGTGATGTCGATTTCTGTGCTTCCGCACTTGGGGCACTCTTCGGGCTGTCTGTTGTAGAAGTGAAGTCCGCAGTCGAGGCAGCTGTTGTCGAAGTGGTTGATGGAGACGTAGCCGATATTGATATCAAGCATGTAATCCAGGGCCTTCTTGACGGCGGCCAGGTTGTCCGCGGGGTTTCCGTCCATCTCGATGTAGAAGATATGACCCGCGGGAGTCAGGGCGTGATACTTTGCCTCCACCTTGGCCTTATGGAACACCGAGCACTTGTAGTAGACGGGAACGTGGTTGCTGTTGGTGTAGTACTCTCTGTCTGTGACACCGGGCACGATTCCGAAGACTCTTCTGTCTGAGTCTGTAAAGGTGTGGCTCAGTCCCTCTGCGGGAGTCGCAAGGAGACCGAAGTTCTTGTCGTATTGCTCGGAGAACTCCTTACACTTGTTGTTCATATAGGAGACTATTTCAAGACCCAGGTTCTGAACGGTCTCATCCTCTCCATGGTGCTTTCCTTTCAGGTAGTTGCCGTCCGCGTCCTTTGTGGAGGTCAGGGCAACCAGGGCCTCTGCCAGGCCGATAAAACCGATACTCAGGGAGAAGTGCTTGATAATGTCTTCAACCTTATCGTGTCCAGTGATCCCCTCATTGTGCTGTGCCAGGAACTTCATGACATAGGGGAACTGTCTGGCCTGTGCTGTTTTCTGCCAGTTGAAGCGGTTGATAAGCTGATCTGCAGCGGTCTCAAGAACCCTGTCCAGCTCCCTGTAGAAGTAGTCCAGTCTTCCCTGGAGTGTGTCGCTCTCCTTCAGGGATTTCAGTGCTATCCTTACAATATTGATGGATGTGAAGGAGGCGTTACCCCGTCCCACGGAGCTGTTGTCCGCAAAGCGGTTCTCATAGACCCTGGTCCGGCATCCCATTGTGCTGGGCTCGTAGAACCATCTGTCGGGATCATTGGCATCCCACTTCTCCGACTGGTTGAAGGGGGCGTCCAGGTTGATAAAGTTGGGGAAGAATCTCTCGGCTGTCACTTCCTGGGCCAGGAGGAAAAGGTCGTGGTTTCTGTCCCCCTCCTGTCTGTTGACTCCCGACTTCACCTTGAAGATGGAGATGGGGAAGATGGCGGTTCTGTGCTCGTTTCCAACACCGTTTTTCACGGCTTCCAGGAAGCTTCTGATAACAAGGCGTCCCTCGGGGGATGTATCTGTTCCGAAGTTGATGGATGAGAAGGGCACCTGGTTACCGCTTCTGGAGTTCATGATGTTCAGGTCATGAATCAGACCTTCCATGGCCTGTCTGGTCTCTTTTACAGTCTTATTAATGGCATGCTGGAAGATTCTCTCACTTCCTTCAAGGCCTTGAAGTTCTCTTTCTGTATACTCTTCGATCTGTGCAGGTTCAGAGGGCTCCTCTCCCAGAAACTGAAGAGCTTCCCTGTAGTACTCCCTGAAGGACATAAGGACATAGGGGGCGAGGTTGAAGTCAAAGGCGTGGATGGACTGTCCGCCGTGCATCTCGTTCTGTGAGGTCTGGATAGAGATTGCCGTCAGTCCCACGGCCGAAGAGATTCTCTTGGGAGATCTGACCCCGCCGTTTACGGTGTCAAAACCGTTTTTAAAGACCTTGCCCAGGTCGGTCTGAATACAGGTAAGGGATTTGGTCAGGTAGAAGTCCAGGTCATGAATATGGAGATCCTTCTTCTCATGGGACATTCTGTCTTCATGACTCAGGAGGCTTTCAAGGGCAAATTCCTTGGCACTCTCAAAACCAACCTTGGAGATCATTCCCGAGGGTGTTTCGGTGTTCATGTTCCCGTTTTCATTGGTCAGGTCATTCTTTTTGGCCTGAATCATCTCGTCGATCTGATGATAAACCCGGCTTCTTCTGATTCTGTTTCTCTTGTTTCTGTAGAGGATGTACTCTTTGGCAATATCCTCGTTGATGCGCATGATTTCCTTTTCTACAAGGTCCTGGATTTTTTCAATCTCAATCTGTTTAATGCTGCTTTTGAGGAGATGGTTCTCTACGATACCCGGGATTTTCGCCAGTTCCGGGTTCAGTTCAACTCCGAGTGTCATGCATGTTTTCAGTACTGCATTCTCAATCTTGGTTCCATCGAAGCTGACAATTTTTCCATCTCTCTTAACTACATTCATATATTATCCTTATAGTGTGCATTTGCGATTGGGATTTCAGGACGGACACCATATGTAGTGTCCCTTGAAGTCGGTGAGGAGAAATATAAACAGGAATGGGGGGCACTGTCCATACTTGGGGCAGGGAAATAATCAAATGTTTCCGGATTCGTGGAAAAAAGCCCGCCCGGCGTTATTCCCGGTGAAGAGTCCTGCTGCTGATCTTCAATTGCATTGGGGTATGATGTGGTTCCTCCTTGGCTTTATTCATCCATGAACATTAAGGGATTAATATGATTGACAGACTTGATAAAACGTTTTATCCTTCTGATAAATCGTTTTATCAAGCACATTAAAAAGGAGTTGTGAAATGAGAAGTCGATTATTTATCGCGTTCAATCTAGTGCTGATTGTTTTTTCCTTATCCGCGGCAGGTCAGGGGGATACTGCCTCTGCAGAGGGCGGGACTGTTCCTGTCCGATTTACAACCTGGACCAGCAATGATGCCCAGCTGCAGCTGTTTTATGACATGGCCGATGAGTTTAATGCCGCCCAGAGTGAATACAATATCGACCTGACAGTGGATTCCATTCCCTTCGGCGACTATGTGTCCAAGATTACCCTTCAGCTCTCCGGGTCCAACCCTCCTGACATCGGGTGGCTGGTAGAAACTTCGGCACCCACTTTTATGGGTGCCGGAATCCTGGAAGACCTGAGTGCAGATCTGGCTGCCTATGACGCCGATGATTTTTCCGAGGGAGCCATGGGGCTCTGGACCAAAGGCGGAGCTGTTTATGGTGTTCCATTTTCCACATCCCCCTTCCTGATCATCTACAACAAGACCATCTTTGATGAGGCGGGAATCGACAGTCCCGCGGATCTTGTTGAAAGAGGGGAGTGGACCTGGGAAGCCTTCCGCAGGATTTCCAAAGAGGTTAAAGACCTGACCGGAGTTTATGGTTTTCAGGGTATAGACGGCGCCGCTTACGGCAGCCGCGTCTGGCACAATCTGATTCCCATGATCCGTGCCTACGGTGGAGAAGCCTGGGACGCCAACGGGAATGTTAAGATTAATTCCGCAGCCTCCGTCGAGGCCGTGCAGCTCTTTCATGACATGGTCTACCGTGACAAAAGTGTTGTTCCTCCAGGGGATCTGAGCGACTTTTATGCTGGAAACGCCGCCATGACTTCCGGTCAGATCAGTCGGGTTTCCAAACTCAAGGATGTTGACTGGGAGTGGGACATTGCTCCTCTTCCCAAGGGTCCCGCCGGTGACAATGCCTCCTATACCATCGGCCAGGCCGCGGTGGTTGCCTTCTCTTCAAGCCACCATACCGATGCCGCCAGGGCCTTCCTCGCCTTTATGACCAATAAGGACAATGTGGAAAAGTTGGCCGTCTACTGGCCTCCCGCCCGCGAGTCAGTCATGAACTCATCCGGTTTTATAGGGGGAAATCCCTCTATTTCTCTGGAAAGCATGGTGGGCACCGTAGTGCCGGGTCTGAAGTACGGACGGGTTCTTCCCTTTCATGAAAAGTTCCCCCAGATCTCACTGAGTGCGGCAGGGGAGTTTGACCGTCTCTGGAATCCTGATGCCGATGTTCAGGCAGTAATGGATTCCGTTGCGGCAGCCATCAAGGCGCAGATGTAATCTTTAAGCTTCAGTCTGTCTCACCGGGGCGGGCTGAAGTCACTTTCACAGGAGTAGATATGCACAAATCCAGGAATCAACAGGCTTCGGCCTACCTGTTTATCGCTCCCCAGATGATTGGATATTTTCTTTTTGTTCTGGGGCCTCTGGTTGCCGTTGTATTATACAGTTTTCAGGAACGGAACCTTCTGACCGGACAGAACCTCTTTATCGGTCTGAATAACTATATCAAGATGTTCTCATCAGACCCCATTCTGTTGAAAACGATAAAAAACACCTTTGTTTTCTCCCTGGGCCAGGTCCCTCTGAATATTGCACTTTCTCTGCTGATCGCCCTGCTCCTGGCAAGGCCCTTCAGGGGAGTGGAGATTTTCAGAACCATTATATTCGCACCGGTAGTCACTTCAGCTGTCGCATGGGCCATCGTCTGGAAGTTTCTCCTTCAGGGAGGGGATCAGGGCGCGGTCAATGCCGTTCTGGGTGCTGTGGGAATTTCCGGACCCAACTGGCTTCACGAGCCGGGCTGGGCCATGGTCAGTGTCATCGTTAACCGGGTTATCAAGAACCTGGGGATGAATGTAATTATCTTTATCGCCGCCATAATGAACCTGCCGGTGCAGTATTACGAGGCATCCAGGATCGATGGTGCCGGTCCCTTGAGAACCTTCCGAAGCATCACGGTTCCCCTTCTTATGCCCTCGCTGCTGATGGTTACCATACTGACGGTTATCGGGTCCCTCAAGGTTTTTGACACAATCCTTCTCCTTACAGGAGGCGGGCCCAACCACTCGACAATGGTTCTGGTCTACTACATCTACTATCAGGCCTTTCAGTTTTTTCAGTACGGCTATGCCAGTGCCGTTGCTGTGGTGCTCTTTCTTATTGTTCTGCTTATGACAATCCTCCAGTGGAGTTCCAGAAAAAGGATCAGCCATTATGAAGATTAATAAAATACGCTACCGTGAATATCCGCTGCACATCTATGCCTTGCTGATTGTTCTCTCAATACCATTTCTTTATCCCTTCTGGTGGATGCTGATCAACTCGCTGAACTCTCCGGATCAGATCTTCGGGATGCCCCGGCTTCTGCCTTCCGGATGGCGCTGGGACAACTACGGCGAAGCTTTCCGGTATCAGCCCTTTGCCCGGCAGTACTTCAACAGCATTTATATTGCCGTGCTTGTGACACTGGGAAATCTGTTTTTTGCAGGCATGGCGGGATACGCCTTCGGCAGAATGAAATTCCGGGGCCGTGAGATTCTCTTTCTGATGCTTCTGAGTTCTCTGATGATGCCCATTGAGGAGACCATTGTTCCCAACTTCTTTTTTATGAAGACCTTCAGGCTCATTAATACTCATATACCCCTGATTCTTATCCCCATATTCGGAGCCCAGGGTGCTTTTTCCACATTTATGATGCGTCAGTACTTTATCACCATACCAGGTGAGCTGGAGGAGGCGGCTTTTCTGGACGGTCTGTCGGCCTTCAAGACCTATCTTCGCATTATTTTGCCCATATCCCTGCCCGTATTCAGTTCCACAGCAATTCTGACCTTTCTTTACAGCTGGAACTGCTTTCTGGAGCCTCTGGTGTTTATCGACTCGGTGAAGCTCTTCACCATTCCCCTGAGTCTGGCGAATTTCAACGACTCCTACGGACTGCCCCAGTGGCATCTGCAGCTGGCGGCGACAAGTGTTTCGGTGATCCCCATACTGCTGGTGTATGTGACCTTTCAGAAGAAGATAACCAATGCCATGGCATTTTCCGGGCTGAAAGGATGAGGCCCATGAAAAAAGATTTTGAACTGATCATTGTCGGCGGAGGAATCTCAGGAGCTATTGCCGGGATTGCCGCGGCCCGGGAGGGAGTTAAGACCCTGATTGTGGAGAAGAACGGCTATCTGGGAGGAATGCTGACAGCCGCCGGTGTCGGTCCCATGATGACCTTCCATGCCGGAAGAGATCAGGTGATCCGGGGAATTACCGGAGAGCTGATCGAAGGTCTTGCTTCTGCGGGCCTTTCTACGGGGCATATTTTTGACACCACCGGTTATACCTATTCGGTGACTCCCTTCGATCTGGAGGGAATGAAGTATGAACTGGAACAGATGTACCTGGAGGCGGGGGGATCGCTGCTTTACCACACCATGCTTGCGGGAGTAAACCATTCGGAAGGCCGGATCAGGGATATTCAGGTCTGCAACAAGTCCGGCCTGAGCCGTCTGGAGGCCCCCTTTTTTATCGATGCAAGCGGAGATGCCGATCTCTGTGCATGGTCGGGAGTTCCCTTTCTGAAAGGCCGGATTGAGGATGGAGTGAGCCAGCCTATGACCATGAAGCTGCGGATGTACGGAGTGGATATCCCCCGGGTCAGAGAGTATATCCACGCTCATCCCGAGGAGTTTCCCCGGCTCAAGGGCGATACCGCTCTGATTGACCGGGCCGACAGGCTCTCCATCGGAGGCTTTGTTAAGACCCTGGATGCCGCAAAGAAGGCAGGGGATATCAGCTTCTCCAGGGAGGATATTCTTTTCTTTGAAACCAACAATCCCGGTGAGGTCATCATCAATACCTCCAGGATTACCGGCCTGGACTCCACCGAACCCTTCGAGCTGACAAAGGCCGAGATTGAGGGACGGCGGCAGGCCAGGGAGCTGACGAACTTTTTCCGAAAATGGATTCCGGGATTTGAAAAGGCTGTGCTCTGCTTCACCGGACCTTCAGTGGGAGTCCGCTCGTCCCGGCAGATAGTGGGACTCTACACGGTGACAAAGGAGGATATCCTTGCGGGCAGAAAGTTCGAGGACGCCGTTGTCTGCAACGGCTATCCCATAGATATCCACAGTCCAAGCGGTGAGGGTACCTTTCACTCACACCTCGAATGGGGTGAGTACTACACTCTGCCCTACAGATCTCTTGTTAACGGGAAGGTCACCAACCTGCTGACAGTGGGACGGTGCATTTCGGGAGATTTTGAAGCTCAGGCTGCATTCCGGACGACGCCGGGGGCCGGAGCCATCGGCCATGCCGGAGGGGCCGCCGCAGCTGCCGCAGTAAAAGGGGGGCGGGAATTTCCCGATGTTCCCTATGAAGAGATCCGGGCTCTTCTGCTGAAACAGGGGGCATACCTGCCTTGAGGAAGGGTGTATGAAAAAGAAGATAAGAATCAGGGACGTTGCTCAGGAAGCTGGTGTTTCGGTATCCGCGGTCTCTGCCGTTCTTAACAGCAGGGAAGGCAGCAGTATACGGGTCAGCGGTGAGCGCAAGGAGAAAATCAGGCGGGCAGCCGAAAAACTGGGATATGTTCCCGATCCTGCAGCCCAGAATCTGGTATCGGGCATCAGCAATATTCTCTCTGTGTTCTCCTACGAACCGGCATTCCCTTTTGCTGCAGAGAGTGAGTTCTACGAGTTTCTGCTTGGGATTGAAAAGGAGGCGGAGGAATCGGGATTCGATATCCTTCTGCTGACTAAAAAATCCGGTGCCGGACCGGAGGATGGAGACCGTGAAATCAGTCTGAACCGCCTTAAGCTTGGGGACGGGGGAATCCTGATTGGTATCAAACGGCATACAGAGATCCTTCTGAGGCTGATGGATGACAACTTTCCCCTGGTTTTTATCGGGCGGCGCGACCTGAACGGCCGGGAGGTCAGCATGGTCGGGTTTGACTACTATTCCATCATTTCCAGTCTGGTGGATCTTGTCTGGGAGCACGGGCACAGGAACTTCCTCTATCTCTGTTATGAGGTAAAGGAAGAGCCCTACCAGGACCGTCTGTCGGCGCTTGAAGAGCTTGCCGGAGATCGTGAGGGAGGCAGTCTGCAGCTTTCCCGACAGGGGATCAATAAAGAGATTCTGAGGAGGGCTCTGAAAGAGGGTGTCACCCTGTTCTTTGTGGAGCGGAAAGAAATTGCCCTGCAGATGGAGGAGCTCTGCCGGAAGGAGGGGCTGGTTCCGGGCAGGGATATTTCAGCGGTTCTTCTTGAGGATCAGTGGTTCAGCTCAACTCTGAACTGGACCTGCTGGTCCAGCGAGAGAGTCAAACTGGGAATGGAGGCTGTTTCCATTCTTAAAGGGCTGATCAAGGGGGATGAAGAGGGACCCGTTGTCCGGCTTATCTCACCGGAAATACATTATGGCGGGACTCTTCTCAGGGCCTGAGTCAGCCGCCGATGACGGCGGTAACGGGTATGGTTTTCTGAACCGGCGGTGTCTGCTTCTGTTCCAGAATATCGACAAGCAGCCGGACAGTTTCTCTGCCCAGCTCTACCCGCTCATCCGAGAGTCTGGTCCAGTCCTGAAACTCCCCCGACCAGTCGTCTTCAAAGACCGCATATTCCAGCGGGCTGCCGGCGGAGGTACTGTTCAGTTCCTCTTTAAAGAGATTTGCTGTGGCCAGATGATCGAAAATCAGACAGGTTCGGCTGCTGTCTACCCCAGGGAGTAAGGGGTGCCGGGAATCGGCGGTACAGGAGAGAACATTGGTAAAACCGTATTTTGCCGCTTCCTCCTTTACAAAACGTTCCCGGTCCTCTTCGGGCTCCCATTTCTTCCCTTCCCGGCTTATATAGAGGATCTGATCAAAGCCCCTGTTGCTCAGGTGCCCTAGAATGTCGCTTATACCCATCCTGTAGTCCAGGGTTACCCAGTTGGTTTCTTCTCTGTCCAGATTCCGCCGTCCTGTGAATACCAGGGGAAAGTTGTGCTGCAGCAGATAGCGTATGACTTCATCATCCCGGTCTATACCAAGCATTATGGCCCCGTCGGCACTGAATATACGGGATACTGTGTCCAGCATCAGCTCCTCTCTTCCAGGGCGTTTATTTAGAATCAGAAGGTCAAACCCGAGTTTTTCCGCTTCCTCTTCTATGCCGGCAAAGAATGGGTAGAACTCGTTGTTTACATTGACGGGAAAAACCTTTTCGTAGGTGAAGACGGCGATAAGATCTTTTCTCTGGCCTTTCAAAGTACGGGCGGCCTGATTGGGAATGTAACCAAGTTCGAGGGCCGTGTCCTGAATCTTCTGTCTTGTTTTATCGGATACCCGGATGCTTCCGTTTGTCTTTCCGTTCAATACCACTGAAACGGTGGCGTAAGAGACTCCGGAAGCCTCTGCAATCTCTCTTATGGTGACTTTACTGTTCTTTTTGCTCATCTGCTTCCTGCCGCTGTCTTCATAATGCCTTTAATAATACGTTTTATCCTGTTCTTTTGGAATAGAGGAAAAATTTCAGATATGTATCCTGAAATAATCAAGTATTTTTTGACAACTCAGAAAGGTTATGGTATTAATGATTATACGTTTAATCAAAGGAGATGAAGGAACAATGAAAAAAGGAGCACTACCGTGGTGCGCAGGGATCATTCTGATGATTTTAAGCTGCAGCCAGGATATCGGAACAGGGGGAGCGGCAAGAGCTATCGCTGAAGAAACGACAGCATCTACAGAGGAAGATATTCAGTCCCTGGATCTGGAAAGCCTTACAAGCTTCAGATATTTCAAGACCATTCAGCCGGACCAGCTGGTTCATGATCCAACGGGAGAACAGATTTTCCCCATGGTGATCAGGGCAGACGAACACTTGAGCAGTCCTTTAGGACGGTACTACATGTACTATGCTCCTCATGATGCGCCGGGTGGAATTAATCTGGCCTATGCTGACAATATTGAAGGGCCCTATACCGACTATTCCGGAAATCCAATTGTCTCAAAAACCTTTGAGGGGATTAATGTGTCCCATGTATCCGGACCCCATGTGATTTGGGCGGATCAGTATGGAAAGTATCTTATGTACTTTCATGGAGAGAACAATACAAACCGCTGGGCCTACTCCGTCGACGGAATCAGCTGGGAGTATGGGGGTATTGCGCTTCAGGCAAGTCAGTTTGGAAGCGGATATACCGAAGCTCAATATGCACGGGTATATGAATATGAGATTCCCGGTGTGGGCAACCGCTATATCATGCTGCATATGCTGCTTGAAGGAACCGGCAACGGCAGAAAGATTGGACTGTCCATATCGAATGACGGTAAGAGCTTCACTCCCTACGATGCGGATCTTATCCTTCCCGGAGCTGACGGAGCGACCAACCTTTCCGGCGCTTCTATGGCTATAATAGACGGCCGGTATATGGTCCTCTATCACACCAGTACCGGAGATATGTGCGCAACGGAAGTCGGTGACGACTTTTCCATGGAGAATCACCTCGGCATTTTCTATCGGGCCAGCAATCTGGCTCCTGAAAACGACAGGGCCGCCGCACCATTTCTGTATACCGAGGGGACATCCCGGTATATGTTCTATGAAGCGGGCCAGAGAGGGAGTACAAAACTCGCCCTGGCCAAAGTGATGGACAGTTCATGGGCGAACCTGTTTGAAGCGGAAGATCTGCCTGTAAGCTCCTATGGCGCCGATCAGTACGACTTCTATGAGGCTGCCGCCAGCGGGGGAGGGGGGAATAAGCTTGATTCGGACAGCAATGGTGACTATGTGGAGTATCAGGCTGATCTGCCTGCCGCCGGGCAGTGGAACATAGTTGTCCGGGTCAAAAAACAGAGCAGCCGGGGAAAGTTCAGGCTCTATCTTCCCCAGGCCGGAAAATATGTGGGAGAGGAACAGGACGGGTATTCCACCGTGAACAAATACACGGACCTGGACATGGGAAGGTATAACTTCAACTCATCGGGGACAAAGAATCTTCGTTTTGTGGTTACCGGGAGGAATGAAAACAGTACCGGAAGTACTCTTGCGATAGACTCAATACTTTTTTACAGATGATCTTCTGATTCCTCCGCCGGATTGTAGAGGCAGCCCCCGGGGCGGTCCGGCGGCGTGGAACAAGCCGGAATCAGCCGCCCCGAAACGGGGCTACAGCGAAAAGCCGGTGACCGCCCGCAGGGGCGGCGGCCTGATATCACAACACATCTTTCTTTCATTCAATCTTCAAGACTCTTGTGATAATGTCTGGTCTATGAAATGTAGACTACTCGCCTTTTTAATTGTGTTTGTGACTGGGATTCAGCTGCACGGCTGGAATGTGGATGAAACGGCTGTGGATGAGCTGTCCCGGGAGGAGCTGGAGGATTTCACCGGCTGGCTTGCGGGCCTGACGGCCACTGATATTCAGGACTATCTGGATGAGGGGAAGGATATTAACGCTTCCACTGCCGAGGATCTCGGGTTTCCGGCTCTTCTGATCAAATTCAATCCCGATGCTTCCGTTCTGGAGGCGGCTCTGGAGGCCGGAGCGGATGTGAACTATATGATCGACGGAGACTCTCTTATGGATCTGGTGGCCCATGGGGATATTGCCGCCCCTGCCCTCTATGAGTTTGCCTCTCTTCTGATAAAGTACGGTTACAGGGTTGATTTTGATACCTTTGATCCGCAGGTTCTGCTGATACAGGCCATCCATGAGGGGGCCTACTGGTTTGTTCAGGAGATGCTGGAGGAGGGGATGAACCCCGATGTACTCTATTATGACGGACGCACCCTGCTTCAGATGGCCGCCGGCGAGGGGCTTCTGGAGCTGGCTGAGATCCTTCTGGCCGGCGGGGCGGATCTGAACAATCCGGACTCCCGGGGATGGTATCCCCTGATGACCGCAGCGGCGCAGGATGATGGCCTGGAGATGGTAAAGCTTTTTGTCGAGGCCGGGGCGGATGTGAATGCCGCCTTTGATGATGACGGGACTACGGTGCTGGCTCTGTCGGCCTTTAATATGAATAACCCGGCCATCACGGCCTATCTTCTGTCCATGGGGGCCGATCCCCTGGCCCTGAATGAAGACGGTCACAGCGCCCTGGGTTATGCCCTGGCGGCGGAGGGGCTGAAGGAAGAGATCGCCCAGATGCTGATGGACGCCGGCAGTCCTCTGACTCCCTTTATGTTCTTCGGCGAGTCCCTGACAACGGCGATCATGTTTGATGAACCAGATAAGGTCCGCTTTCTGATAGATCACTTCACTCCCGATGAACTGGTGCAGAGGGGCTCATCACCCCTGAAGACTGCCGTTTTTCATGAGGCTTCCCTGGAGCTGATAGAAGAGCTCCTTCGCCTGGAGGGAGTAGTACACCTGCGGGAGGGAAACAAGGGGGTGACACCTCTGATGGCTGCCGCCGAGAAGGGAGACACCGAGCTGGTTCGGCTCTTTCTGGATAACGGAGCAAAGCCCATGGCCCGTACCATTGAGGGGGAGACGGCCCTCCACTTTGCCGCTTCCAGAGGGGGAAGCGAGGAGGCTGTCAGAGTGCTGATGGATCTGGACAGCTCCCTGTCTGTTAAGGGCCTGCGGGATCTGCTGCACGGGAACCAGGAGCTCCGGGGAACCGAGCTGTTCTGGGAAGTGAATGACAGGGTATATAACAGAAACTAAGCATGCTGGTTACTATACTGTTGAATTGAATAGGCTTTGCCAGCGGGTCATTATATGGCCCGCATTACAAATTTTCAGTTAATTCTGTCTATTATACTGATATCAAAGATAAGCTCTCGCTTCATATCAAAACTGATGGATCCTTGTTCAATCATTTGGATAAGGTTTTCAAGAGCTGCGTTACCGATTTCAGCTGTTGGCTGTGATATTACCGATACTGAGTACTTAAGGTAGTCCAGCCATCTGTTGTCATCATAGCTGATTATACTTAGCGAACTCTGCAATTTGGTGGGGAGTTCCTCTATAACTTCTAATAGCTCATTGCAGACAACTGATGTGGCACAGACTACACCATCCAGTTTTTCTTCTTTAATGAAATTGCGTATAAGAGAGCTTGAATCTTCATTGTGATAGTTCAGAGTTAGAATCTTTGGCTGCTGTTGGGGTTCTTTTTCAAGGATAAATGACTTATATCCCATGATCCTCTGCTTTATCGTATAGACCGTATCAGAATATCCGATGAAGCCTATATTACGACATTTTTTTTCATAAAGGTGCCTCGTGCCCAGGTAACTGCTGTTAAAATTGTTGATTCCTACAAACAAAAATTTATGATCTTCAAACTGTCGGTCGATCAGGACTACGGGGATTTGAGCTTCTTTTAAGGACTCCGGTACTGTATGAGACTCAATTGGTGCAAGGATCAGACCGCTAATATCTCTGTTAAGCAGTGTGGAAATATTCTTTTCCTCCTTTTCCGGATCGTCCTCTGAGTCACAGAATATGATGGACAGCTCCATATCGGATGCAACAGTCTCGATGGCCTTTATGATTGAGATATAATAATCCTCTCTAATATCCGCGATAATCACACCGATATATTTAATCTTTGATGCCTTTACGGATTTACTTGCTCTATACCCCAGTTCATCTATGGCATCCAGTACAGCTTTCTTTGTTTCATGGCTGACATGCCTGGTTTTATTGATTACATGGCTGACCGTTGTGATGGAAACTCCGGCTTTTGCAGCTATATCTTTCATTGTCAGACTGTTTTGCTTCATTCCAAAAATTAAAGCACAGCTTAATAGAAAATACAACTCATTACACTTAATTTGCGCAAATGTTGATAGGTGGCGAAAATGATATGAATTATTGCAGAGAAAGGGTTTACATTGATTACTATTCCGTTATTCTTTAATAGATAAATAATTATAGAGTTTGCCCAATCTGCCTTATTTCTCGTTCAAAGGATTTAATGTACGCAAATATTTTTTGTTTTTGCGCAAATAAAAGTTTGACATGCGCAATAAACGGTGGGATAATCGGGTTAAATAGAAACAGTCAATCACTGATGAAGAGGTGAGTATGAAAGCAGTTGTGCTGGAAAAAAAAGGTGATATTCAGATGCGGGATGTAGTTCTGGAAGAAGTTCTTTCTCCCGAAGATGTCCGCATTAAAATAAAGTCTGTCGGGATTTGCGGCAGTGATATACATTATTTCAAAGAAGGCAATATCGGCGACTTTATTGTTCGTGATCCCATGGTTCTGGGCCACGAAGCAAGCGGCGTCGTAGTAGAAACAGGTTCGGCAGTAAAGCATCTCAAGGTGGGAGACAGGGTCTGTATGGAGCCGGGAATTCCCGATTTCAGCAGCATTGAGACCCTGGAGGGAATGTACAACCTTGATCCTGCTGTCCGTTTCTGGGCAACCCCTCCCATTCACGGCTGTCTTCGGGAAACTGTTGTACACCCGGCCAGCCTTACTTTCAAGATGGATGACCGCCTAAGCTTTCATGAGGGGGCTTTGGTGGAACCTGTTGCCATCGGGGTTTATTCGGTTAAGAAGTCCCGGGTTTCCTCAGGTGATACGGCGGTTGTTATCGGTGCCGGAACCATCGGTGTTGTTACGGCTCTTGCCGCCGATGCAGCAGGCTGCTCAAAGGTGTTTATTGCAGATATCAAAACAGAGAAACTTGACTTTGTAAAAAAACACTACGGCGACAGAATTGAAATTATTGATTTGAAAGAAAAGACCATCTCTCAGGTTATAAAGCAAAACGGTATGAGGGGAGTCGACACGGTGTTTGAAGCCAGCGGCAGTGCCAGGGCCTACGAGGGTATCTGTGATGTCCTTCTGCCAGGGGGGAATATTGTCCTGATCGGAATGCCCTCCAGTCCGGTCCCTGTGGATGTTGTAGCTCTGCAGGCAAAGGAAATCTCCATTGAGACAATCTTCAGATATGTGAACATCTTTCCCACAGTCCTGAATTTAATCGCTTCAGGCAAGCTGAATGTTAAGCCCCTTGTAACGAAAACCTACTCCTTCGATCAGTCTGTGCAGGCCTTCGAGTATGCAGCCGGCCTCCCGGCGGAAGATGTCAAAATAATGATTGATCTTGAGTAGTTATTTAAACGTAATCTGACGGCTTAGCCGTTATATATAAAGGAGAAAAAGGATGAAGAAATTATTGGTTGCAGTACTTCTGGCAGCTTTGACAGTGCTTCCTGTCATGGCTTCAGGACAAAGTGATTCAGGTGACGGCAAGTATAAGGTTGCCTACATCGCCCGTGCACAGGCCGACTCGTTTGCCGCCTGGCTGGCAAACTCCGTGAAGGAAGAAGCTGACAAGTATCCTGACATCGATGTGAAGATCTTCGATGGACAGGCCTCTGATGACATGGTGAACTCTCTGATTGAGAATGCCATTGTAAACAAATTTGACGCCATAATTATCCAGCCCAACAACGGTGAGTCCCAGAGACCCTACGCCGAAAAAGTAGTTGCTGCTGGAATCGTCTGTATCACAACCAATGCAAGAATCTCCGGCATTGCCGGTGCTTCTTCAGTTGATGCTGATCCCTATGAGCAGGCCGCGATACAGGCCAGAGCCGCTGTTGAGCAGGTTCCCCAGGGAGGAAATGTTGTCGTTCTCAAGGGCCCTCCTGGAAACTTCCATGCAGATGAAAGAAGAAAAAGCTGGGAGATGGAGTTTTTTGCCAAACGTCCTGATGTCACCATCGTAGGTGAGCAGATTGCCAACTGGAATAAGGATGAAGCCATGAGCCTTATGGAGGACTGGGTTCAGGCAAACGACTCCATTGACGCCATTGTATCCATGAATGACAACATGGCCGCCGGTGCCCTGGAAATCGTAAAAGACAACAGCAAGTTCAGCGATATTATCGCCTATGGTGTTGATGGTACTGCCGAAGCATGTCTTCTGATTAAAGACGGCCTGATGACTTCCACAACCCTGCAAAGTGCTTATGATCTTGCGGAAAATCTTCTTTCTGTTGTGAATCAGCTTCTTACAGGTGAAGCCACACAGATCGATACAGATATAGACTGCCCCATGGTTACTATCGATAATGTTGATGAATATATCGAAATGCATAAAAGAGCTGGTGCCCTCTGATCCTTATTCAAATTAAATGAAGTGATTTTATATTGGCCTTCCCTGCCGGGTGTGGGGAAGGCCTCAATCAAATGTCAAAGTTAGGAATAATGATGGAAGGAATAAAACTGAGGGTTTCAAATATTGATAAGTCCTTTCCCGGTGTGCGTGCGTTGAGCGATATCAATTTTTCGGTCCGTGAGGGCTCGGTACATGTGCTGTGCGGAGAAAACGGAGCCGGGAAATCTACACTGATGAAGATTATCAATGGCGTATATAAGCCTGATAATGGACAGATCTTTATTGATAATAAACCCGTCACGATAAAGAACCCGATTCAAGCCAGAGCTCATGGTATATCCATGATATTTCAGGAACTCAATTACATACCTGAAATGACAGTAGAGGAGAGCCTCTTTGTAGGTCGCCTCCCGGTAAACAAATTTAATAAGGTGGACTGGAAGAAAATACGAAAAGATACCCTTGGACTTCTTGAGGAAGAGGGCTTGTCATATTCCCCGGGAACTCAGATGAAGGATCTCTCCGTTTCGGATATTCAGATGCTTGAAATCCTGAAAGCCATCTCCTGTAAATCCGACATAATCATAATGGATGAGCCGACATCTGCCATTACAGATAAAGAGGTTAAACTTCTTTTCGAGAAGATTGAAAAGCTCAAGGCCGCCGGAGTTTGTATTATCTATATCTCCCATAAGATGGATGAAATCTTTCAGATTGCAGATGAGATAACAATTCTGCGTGACGGCTGCGTAATTGAAACCAGAGACCGGGATGATATCACCATTGATGAGGTTATTACTCTTATGGTAGGCCGGGAGCTATCCAGCGAATTCCCCAAAGAGACTGTTCCTGTGGGCAATACCATTCTGGAAGTGAAGAAACTGGCCCGTCCAGGATACTTTAAAGATGTTTCATTCAATGTAAAGAGGGGAGAGATTGTCGGTTTTGCAGGACTCATGGGTGCAGGACGTACGGAGGTCATGCGGGCCATCTTCGGACTTGATCCCTATACGGATGGAGAGATCCTAAAGGACGGCCGCAAACTGACGGCCAGAACTGTACATGGAACCATAGAAAACGGTGTGGTCATGCTTTCTGAAGACCGCCGCCGTTACGGTATCATTCCCGTAAGAGGCGTCAGGGAGAATGTTACCCTGGCCAATCTGAAGAAATTCTTTTACAAGGGACGGCTGCACACCAGGGAAGAAATGTCGGAAGTGGACAAAATCTGCAGGAAAATGAACGTGAAAACACCGACCTATGAAACTTCCATAGATTCCCTGAGTGGAGGGAATCAGCAGAAAGTCGTTCTTGCCAAATGGATGATCAATGATCCAGAGGTTCTGATAATGGATGAGCCAACTAGAGGTATTGATATTGGAGCCAAATACGAAATCTATAAACTGATTACCTCTCTTGTAAAAGAAGGAAAAGCCGTCATTATTGTCTCGTCGGAAATGCCTGAGCTAATCGGGATGTGCGACAGAATATATGTAATGGCTAAAGGAAAAATACAGGGAGAGTTGGGAAGTGATGAATTTTCCCAGGAAACAATTATGAGGCTTGCAACGGGCATCATGAAAAAAGAGGTTCAAAAATGAAAATAAATTCTACTTCCTTGAATCAGTCGTGGAATACCATAAAAAACAGGTACAGCATTCTGCTGGTACTCCTGTTTCTGATTGTTGTGTCTTCGCTGGTCAATCCAAATTTTCTAACCGGCAGCAACATGTCCAATGTATCAAGACAGATCTCAGTTACAACAATTCTGGCCTTCGGGGAGACTCTGCTTATTATCTGCGGTCTGATCGACTTATCATCAGGTTCTGTACTGGCCCTGTCAGGAATCCTTTCTGTTGCCGTATTCAAGGCGACTGGCTCCCTTCCTCTGGCCTTTGCCGTTGCGATTATTGTTGCGGTGTTCTGTAACTTTATAAATGGCCTGATGGTGACCAAATTCAAAACACCACCCTTTATTGCCACACTTGCCATGCAGGCCATGGCCCGTGGTGCGGCGTTGTTGTATACCAATGGTCAGAACATCTACCAGATCGAGGGATATACCGTATTCGGTCAGGGATTTATCGGATTTATACCTACTCCCGTAGTTTTCCTCCTCATCTTCTTTTTCTTGACATGGTATCTGCTGAAGCACACCAGATTCGGCCGCTCTCTCTTTGCTATAGGGGGTAATGAGGAGGCTGCTATTGCCTCGGGAATCAATGTAAACAGAAACAAGATGGCAGCCTTCCTCGTGAACGGCGTTCTTGTCGGTGTAGCTGGTGTTCTGTTTATGTCCCGGGTTAACGCAGGTCTGCCAAACGGAGCAATCAACTATGAGTTCCAGGCACTGACAGCTTCAATAATCGGCGGAACCAGCTTCACCGGAGGAATCGGAACGGCCGGTGGAACAGTAGCTGGTGCTTTCATTGTTGGATTCCTGAACAACATTATGAATCTTACCAACGTAAACTCCTACCTCCAGCAGATTGTCAGAGGCGCGATTATTGCACTTGCGGTTATCTACGACATTCAGTCCAAAACAAGTAAACAGAAAAAGAAACTCGGAAACATTACTGAGAAATAACAGCATGGGCATCGTAAATAAGGGATGCCCTTTTGTCTGATACAGCTGTACTTCGGGATGAGGAGGCTCCATGGATTTGAAATTAAAAGGAAAGCAGGTTTTCATTACAGGCGGAACCAAGGGAATCGGCCTGGCTCTGGCGGAGGCTTTCGCCAGGGAAGGGGCAGAGGTCGCTATTGCTGCAAGAAGCAAAGATAATGTTGAAAAGGAGTCAAAGAGAATTGCCCGGGAGTACGGAGTAAGGGTTCTGGGAATCCCCATGGATGTCACTGATCCTGAAGAAATTGAAAAAGCGAGAGAACTTATTGAAAATAGTTTTGGCGGACTGGATATCCTGATCAATAATGCCGGTTCCGGAACAGAGGAGACTGTGATGGATTCCATAGATGAAAAGTGGTATTCCATCTGGGACCTTCATGTTATGAGCGCAGTCAGGACGGCTCGTGCCTTTGTTCCTTTTATGAAAGAACGGGGTGCGGGAGTGATTCTGAATACTGCATCTATCTGTGCGACTCAGCCACTGTGGTATGAACCGATCTACAATACCACTAAGGCTGCTCTTCTTATGTTTGACAAATGTCTGGCAAACGAGCTGATCCCATTCAATATCCGTGTAAATACTGTCAGTCCAGGATTGATTCTGACTCCTGATTGGTGGAAAACAGCTGAAATTCTGTCCGAAAAAGAGGGAATAACGGCAAAAGAGTATCTGGATAGAATCGCAGAGGAAAACACCCCCATTAAGCGTTTTGGAACTCCTGAAGAACTGGCAGAGACCTATCTGTTTCTTGCTTCCGATAAGGCTTCCTATGCAGTCGGTTCCAATTATTATATGGATGGGGGATGGCTGAATACAGTTTCTTAAAGCCAGGGATTCAGTGTCTGGATGGCAAGATTCCTGAAGTCTTTGGTATTACGGGGCACAAGGATGGCTCCGCTCATATAAGCTGTGGCGGCAATCAGTCCGTCCAGTATCGGCAGGGGGAGCTCCTCTGTAGATCTGGATGCACTGAGTTCGCCCCCATTTAAGGGCTGTTTCCATATCCACAGACAGGGTCTGGGTTCTGAAGCTTTCCTGGAGGCGGCTGAACCACAAAAGAAGATCATTTCTCACCAGTGTTGCCCTCCTTTAGTAAATAGCTAAAAATATATCTATTTTGCCGCCTTCTCCTCTTGCCCACAGAGTGCATCTGCATTAAATTGTACACCGGTGTACATGTACACGAGTGTACAATTTTTGGAGTTATCAATGAAAAGGTTATTCAAGTCAGCGGCATTATCTCTGGCCGCGGCTCTGCTGCTTTTTTCGGCAGCCGGGTGCAGTGCGAGGTCTGCCTGGGCGGACGGCTGGTACAGCGGCAGTGGTGAAGGTGTTCACGGGGTCATCAAACTTTCGGTGTCTGTGGAAAAGGGCCGGATCGCAGAGATTCGAATTGATGAGCAGCATGAGACTAAAGGTGTTTCTGAGGTTGCCCTCGATGAAATCCCCCGGGCTATTATCAAAGCCCAGTCCACAGAAGTAGATACAGTGGCCGGTGCATCGGTCACATCCGAAGGGATTATCGCGGCCGTTGAGATGGCCCTGACTGAAGCAGAGGAGGCAAAAGAGTGAATAAGGCAGTAAAACATATAATTTCAGCCCTGCTGGTAGTGTCGCTGGTGATGATGGCCTCCTGTTCAGGGAGAGCAGCCAGGGCGGGTAGTTATGATGTCGTTGTTATCGGAGGGGGGGCGGCAGGCCTGGCGGCTTCCATTGAAGCGGCAGAAGCGGGAGCATCGGTGGCTCTTCTTGAAAAGATGCCCATGGTGGGAGGAAGTACCGTCCTTTCCGGAGGTATTGTCTATGCAACCGGTTCTCGGCTTCAGGAAGGTGTGGAAGACAGTGTCGAAGACCTTGTTGCCTACTGGTCAGACCGGGCTGATGGCAAGAACAATCCTGATTTTCTGCACTTTGTGGCTGACCATTCGGGAGAGACCATCGACTGGCTTCTGGATATGGATGTTGAGCTGGAAGGACCTGGAGTTTCCGGGACCAGTCCTGTGCTCAGGGCTCTTACATCCACCACCCACGGGGCGGGAATTATCAATCCCATGAAGGCAAAAGCCGAGTCTCTGGGGGTCGAAATCCATACCAGAACAGCGGCAACCGGCCTCGTCAATAAAGACGGAAAGATCTCCGGGGTTCTGGCTGAGGACAGGGACGGAAAGGCTCTCCGCTTTGATGCGGGTGCGGTTGTCCTGGCCTCAGGAGGATTCGACAGAAATCCTGAACTGATGCAGGAACTGGCTCCTGTTGCCCTGGGACAGAAAACCTTTGCAGGTTCCGGGAACAACGGTGACGGACTGCTGATGGCAAGAGAGCAGGGGGCCGATGTGGTTTCCCACGGCGGAGTCATCGGCTTCCGCGCCGTTGAAGGAGAACCCGCCTACACCTCAGATATCTGTATGCTGATGTGGTTTCCCTATATGTATGTGAATCTCGGAGGCGAGCGCTTTATCAATGAACTGACTGACTATCCCCTCTTCTATGAGGAGCTGATCCGGCAGGAAGACCAGACAGCCTATATGATCTTTGACGGCAACAGCTATGTAGAGACTCTGGACAGGGCCGTTGAGAAGGGCTCCGCCTTCAGAGCTTCCACTCTGAAGGAACTGGCTGCATTGACAGGAATTGATGCAGCGGGGCTGGAAAGCACTGTAGTCGAATACAACAGCATGATCGATGCCGGTGTAGACAGTGATTTTGGTAAACCCCTTGCAGGGCTCCCCAGGGTGGACAATCCCGACTACTATGCCCTGAAGATCATTCCTGCCATTCTTGGAACCCTTTCAGGGGTGAAGGTGAATCTGGATACTCAGGTTCTGGATGGATCGGACAGTCCCATACCCGGACTCTATGCGGCGGGTGAGGTGGCCAACGGCAGTTTTTACAACACCGTTTACCCTGCCAGCGGAACATCCATACAGATGTCACTGACCTTCGGCCGGGTTGCCGGAGCTGGGGCTGCGGCTTTCGCAAAATAATCTTCTTCCCGGGAAACTCAGCCGGGGAAAGGGATGGAACTATTCAAGATCCTGATTTGCAGTATACTGTGAGTCAGGATCAGTTCAGGGAGAGTTCAATGGCAGGTACAAAAGACAAGAAACCAACCAGAGACAGAATTCTGGAAAAAGCCATTGAAGTATTTGCCCTGAAGGGATACGAATCTACCAATCTGACTGACATCTCATCGGCCCTGAATCTGACAAGACGTCCCCTCTACTACTATTTTACAGATAAATACGGTCTCTACTGCGCCGCCTATGAGAAGTGGGAGCTGGAGTTTGCTTCGGAGATGGAGCGTATCCTTTCAGAGACCAGGCCTGTAATGGAGACATATCGCGAAATTATCACCTTCTGTATCAGCAGCTACAGATCTTATGCTCCCAACTTCTTTGTGGGTATCTGCACCATTCCGGTTCTGGACGAACTCAGGAAGCGGTATTACAGCCTGGAAGCTGATATTTTCCGGAAAGAGGTGGAACTCACCAGGGCGGCTATGGACCGCGGGGAGCTGAAAAAAAACTGTGATCCCGCTAAACTGGTTTCCATCCTCTTTTCCATAAACGACGGTCTGCGGACCGGTCTGGAACGGGAGGGTACCGGAATTGATCCCCGGGATCTGGATGAGCTGATTACCATCCAGCTCTCAGGGATCGAGTACCACTGGTCGACAGTCAGCTGAGATAAAGACGGACAGTCTTGATTTCGAAAGGGTGAAAATCCAGCATTACCTTTCCGTCGGGGCAGTCAAGGTCTCCGGTCTTCTCTTCGAGCAGACTGGTCTCCTCCGCCATCCGGACCGGCCGGAAGGAGCTGAGGGTTCCCCTGGCATCACCCCCCTTCGTTTCATAGAGACGGAGGATGATTCCGCTCCCTTCTTCAGCAGCCTTAATACTTTCAATTCTTATGGCAGAGTGATCCATGGAGAACCAGGACTGTCCGCCTGTTCCAGAAGCTGTCCTGCCCCGGATCATCTTCAGGGGGCTGTTAAAGGCGAAGGCCTCCTCCTGGACGGAACTGCTCTGGAGGCCACCCGCGTGGGGCATGTAGGCAAAGGCGAAGCTGTGGTCTCCCCGGTCCGCGCCAGAGTCGGGATAGAGGGGACTTCTGAGAAGATTCAGTTCCATAACGCCGTCCTGTATGCGGTAGCCGTACTTGCAGTCGTTGATCAGCGCCAGCCCCCGGTCGGTCTGAGAGTAGTCCGCAAAGCGGTGGCCGCAGACCTCGAACTGTGCCTGATCCCAGCTTGTGTTGCTGTGGGCCGGACGTTCGATCACTCCAAACTGAATCTCATAACTGGCACGGGGCCAGTTTATGGCAGGAAGGGCGTTAAGGCGAAGCATCTTCTCATCCTCCAGCCACTGCACCCGGCACTCGCTGCGAACCAGACTCTCACCGCTTCTCAGCTCCAGGATCTGGATGATCCGGCTCTTTCCGACAGTGAAATCCTGTTCGATTATGACTGAGGCCTTTGAGTCTTTAACAAGTTTTCGTCCCGCCAGCACAGCCTGTTCAGGAACTGTGTCCCTGTAATAGGCACTCACATCCCAGGCATCCCAGCTGTAGGGCCGGTCTTCATAGAGAAGGAAGCGGTTGGCTCCCCCTTTGAGCATCTCCCGGGCCATCTCTTTCATATAAAGGGAGCCAATGGTTCCGTCCTCTTCAAGTTCGATACGGATGACTTCATTTTCCAGAATGCCCGAGGTACTGTCCCAGGTAACCCTTTTCTCCTTCGGTTCTTCAAGGTTCTTAAGGTCATTCAGACTCAGAGAGACTGCGCCCAGAGCGGGAACATCAATCTGGTGATCCCGGCCGTCAATCTCGATCCACTCCCGGCGGCTGTGGCTCTGGGTGTTGATCAGGGTAATCTGATCAGCAGCTTCCTCCGGGAAGAGCGTTGCAATTGCGGAGTCCTCCAGTTCCTTCAAATCTTTAAGAACCTCCGCAGATATTCTGTGGGCATCCTCGTATACCTCTGCGATGGACGAGCCGGGAAGGACATCGTGAAACTGATTGCAGAGGGTGGCCTTCCATGACTTTTCTATCTGCTGCCGCGGATACTCGGACCCTGTTTCGGTCATAGCCATGGTCTGAAGGAGCTCCGTGTCACGCAGGGCCTGCTCGGACAGACGGTTTCTCTTTTTCATAAGACTCTGGGTGGTGTAGGTTCCCCTGTGGAGTTCCAGATAGAGTTCACCCTGCCAGACCGGAAGATCCCCGCTGTCCTCGCCGTCAAGGTAGTCCAGAAACTCCTCCGCCCGGGCAGCCTTCATCCGGGGCATGCCCTGACAGTTCTCTCCCCTCTTCATCATCTCGATATGCCTGCGTGAGGGGCCTCCGCCGCCGTCGCCGACGCCGTAGAGGTTCAGGAATCCCCCGCGCACATCGTTCTGTTTGTAACGTTTCTCCGAGGCAATCATAATCTCCGGGTCGTTGCTGCAGTTGTAGGTGTCTGTGGGGAGAAAGTGGCTGTCGATTGAGGTTCCGTCAATTCCGGTCCAGACAAAGGTGTGATGGGGAAAGGTATTGGTCTCGTTCCATGAAATCTTCTGGGTGACAAAGTGGTCTATGCCGGCCTTTTTCAGAATCTGGGGCAGGGCGGCGGAGTAGCCGAATACGTCGGGGAGCCAGAGATTTTTCAGATCCTTGCCGAACTCCTCTTTGAAGAAGCGTTTACCGTAGAGACACTGCCGCACAAGGGACTCTCCCGTAGGGATGTTCATATCCGGTTCGACCCACATTCCCCCCTGACATTCGATCCTTCCGCTTTTTATCTGCTCTTTGATCTCGTTGTAGAGCTCCGGGTAGTCTTCCTTTACCCAAGCGAACATTTGGGGCTGAGATGCTCCGAAAATATACTCGGGATACTCTTCAATCAGCCGCAGGGCGGTGGAGAAGGTGCGCCCTGCCTTTCGTCTTGTCTCACGGTAGGGCCAGAGCCATGCCAGATCCAGATGGGCATGACCTACCGACCAGGCTGTCTGGGCATCTCCCTGTGCGGGAAGGCGGATCAGAGCTCCGGCAATCTCCCGGGCTTCGGCAATATGCTCTTCCGGAGGACTCAGGTTGGCAATCTTTTCCAGATCCCGGGCAATGCTCCGGCAGCGGGGGGACTCGGGATCAAGAGACCGCTTCAGGTTCAGCAGAAAGTCCATATCCAGGGAGAGCTGCCAGGCTTCGGCATCAAACACAGCCAGTTCCGCCTGGTTCAGGTGAAACCAGGGACTGCCGTTTCTGTTGAGCTCGTCTCCTCCGAATAGACCGTTGGCGGCTCCCTCAATAAGGAGCTCCACCTTCTCACCACCCTCTGCCGAGGGGGATAGCATTATGCGCCGCTTTCTCTCGAAAAGATCACCGACCTTCTTGTAGGTGATTCCCGCCCGGGGGACTCCATCTTCAAAGAGACAGCCCTCTCCCCCGATGTCGATAAGTGCTGCAATGCACTTTCCCTTCCATGAGACAGGTACCTTTCCGCTGAAGCGGAACCAGCTGCTCTCCCAGAGTTCACCCCACTGTTCACCTGTCATGATTGCCCTGAATTTCCTGTCCTTCAGATCCCCATGGGGGATGGGGCTTGTGTCAACGGTTACTTCTGCAGTGAGGGGTTCTGTCTCACGGTACTTCTGCTCAGCTATTCTTCTGATGCACTGTTCAATACGTTTTTCCAGAATGTCTGCCATTATTAGGATTCCTTTTTTTACCTGTTTTTTATGATAAAGATTTGAGCTGTCTGATCAGGACCGCTGCTATTCAAGATCTATTCAGGATCTTTTCAGGATCTGTCCACCTCGATTTTGAAGGTTATGTTCTGTTCGTAGTTTCCGAAGGTGCTGCCGAATATATTGACTCCGCCGCTGAATTCGGCATCCTCCTTGACGCCGATGCGGACCAGAAAAAAGTCCTGGCTCATATAGTCGATATCTCTGAGATTCACATTCTCGGCGGGTTCACCGTCAATAAAGGAGCCCTCCGCAGTGACCTTCCAGGTCTTCATATAGCCGAACTGTGTATTCTTCAGATCCCACCATTTGGGGGTCAGCCTCCCGTACTCTCCGCCTGTATCTCCAGGGGATCTCCAGGTTCCAATATCCTTACCGTTGAGCCAGAGGGTAATGTCCGAGGGCCAGTCGTTGTTGAATCCCGGATACTCGGAGCAGATCTCAAGGGATATGCTGATGCTTTTGACGCTCTGATTGATGACTCCCGAAGCCTTGGGGAAGCGGTACTCGCAGTAGCCCTTGGTAAACCAGAGGAGTCCGGCGGTTGCTCTTTTGGGGTTGAAGAAGGAGTCGGTCTGATCAAAGTAGCCGATAATCTCGGTGTCGTTGATCAGTCCGCAGGGGGGAGTGATATTACAGTCCGTATAGAGACCGATGGGCATCTCTGTAACGATAAAGTTGTCCTCTTCCACATGGCTTTCGGGGAGGATGGGCAGGACAATTTCCCTGTGGGGGATAAAGCAGATCTTCTGAACTCCCTTTGAGGCGGCCGCCTGCTCAGTCCGTATTATATTGGCCTTCTCCAGAATCTGGATGTTGACGACACAGGTGGACTGTGGAATCTCCAGAGCCTGGGCAATCTCTCCCACATTCATCTTCCGGTCACCCAGGAGCCTGACAATCTTTCGTCTCAGGCCCGATGAGAGGGCTTTGGCAATATTTTCTATTTCATCTTCCGATGCAAGGTATACGTCATTCATTATCAATCCTTTGGATTATTGAATCATTCATATTTGATATTATCAATATTTAATTTGAAATTATTGATTCTAATGGGAGAAAACTGGGAAAAACAGTAAAATAACAGTTTTAGATCAATTTTATCGGATATAGAAAGCTTTGAAACTGTTTTGCATTCATAAAAGTTGATAAAAATGTTGACAGATGGAATAAACTGCCGTAAATATTTCATATACCAGATACAAAGAGGAATATATCAATAAAAGATGATATAAAAGGAGATCTGGAATTCCAAGGAGGATTTTATGAAAAAGTTTTGGATGCTGCTGCTTGCGGCGGTACTGTCATCGGTAATGTTTGTTTCCTGCGGCAAGAGCGATTCTTCCGCTTCCGCCGGCGCAGCTGATGCCCCCGCAGCCGCCGAGGCCGAGAGTGATTCCATTGTTACAGAAGCGGGATCAGGTGATATGAAGATCGTTTTCTGGAACGGGCTGACCGGTTCAGACGGTGTGACTCTGGATGGAATTATTCAGCAGTATACGGAAGTGCACCCGGAGGTTTCGGTACGGGTGGAAAAGATGGTATGGGATACTTATTTTGACAAGCTTCTGACCAGTCTTGTTTCCGGCAACCCTCCCGATATGTTTCTGCTCCATGAGTATGAAATACCCCAGTTTGCCTCACAGGGTGTTTTGATGGATACAAGCGACTTCTTCAAACCTGCTGGTCCTCTGGATAAGGCTGACTTCGAGCCCGAGTATCTTAGTGCCCTCAACTATGAAGGCGGTTTCTACGGTGTTCCCCTGGATCGTCACGGATGGGGTGTGGTTGTTAACAACAAACTCTTTGATGCAGCCGGCATTGATCCCATGGCTGTGCCAGCCAATGCCGACGAGTTTATCGCTCTGGCAACATCCCTCACTCTGGATGCCAACGGCAACAACCCAGGTGATGCCGGCTTTGACGCTTCCAATGTTGTACAGTGGGGTACTGTTGCCTCCTGGATGAAACCCAACTTCCTGACTGTTCTCTGGCAGAATGGAGGAGACTGGACCGATGGAAACGGTAAGGCAACTCTCGACACTCCTGAAGCTAAAAAAACCCTTCAGTTCTGGTATGATCTTATCTACAAGTATCAGGTTGCTCCGGTACCCGCAGGTTTTGACGGATGGCAGAGCTTTGCTAACGATATGGTTGCTATCATCCCTGAAGGATGCTGGATGTTCAACTTTCTGGAAGACAATGAGATGGACTATTCCGTATGGGAGTACCCCCAACTGGGTGACAAGCAGCCTGCGGTATGGACCAGCGGTCATGTAATGTATATGCCTGCCGGACTTTCCGGAGAGAAGCTTGACGCAACAAAGGATCTGATCTCCTATCTCTTCAATAACACAACAAAATGGGCGACAGCCGGTATGCCCCCCGCCAGCATGCCTGTCAGAAACAATCTTGATCCCGCGGATGTTCCTATTGCCGTTACCTATGGTTCAAGCTTTGCCCGTCAGGGACGTTTTGACAACGGACATACCGCCATCACAGAAATCATCGATAACGGTTATGCCCCCGAGCTGGATGCCTGTTTGAACGGGCTGAAGAGTGTTGAAGACGCCCTCCGTGACGCAAATGCCGCAGTTCAGGCCATTCTGGACAGAGGCTTCTAATTATTCCAATCAGTTAAAAAAAGTATGAATCAGGAGGGAGGGGAGAGATCCTCTCCCTCAATTGAGGGATCATTCATGAAAAGAAATAAACTGACTATGTACAAGGTAAAGGACATAGGCGGAAACTATCTGTTTCTGCTTCCCTTTCTTGTATTCTTCTGCACCTTTACCATCGGCCCCATACTCTACTCTTTTTTTATGAGTCTTCACCGATGGCCCATTCTGGCCAAGGAACATCCCTTTGTGGGACTGGACAACTACCGGGCACTGCTCAAGGATAAGATCTGGTGGCAGGCCCTGCGGAATACTCTCTATTTCGCCACCCTGACGGCGGTAACCACAACGATATTCTCCTTTGTCCTTTCAAACTTTATCAACAATCTGAAAAGAGGAGCCAACTTCTACCGCTTTGTATTTTACACTCCTGTAGTACTGTCGGTGGCAGCCATGGGAATTGTGATGGGCTGGACATTCAATACCCAGTACGGCATTGTCAACGCCTTTATTGGACTCTTCGGAATCGCCCCTGTTAACTGGCTGGGCAGCAAGGAGCTTGTAATTCCCTCCTTGAGTCTGGCTTCGGTCTGGTGGGGCTTTGGCGGACCCATGATAATCTTTCTGGCGGGGTTTCAGAACCTCCCAAGCAGCTACTTTGAAGCCGCCCGAATCGATGGAGCCAACAATAGAATTATCTTTTTCAAGTTGACCATTCCCCTGATGGCTCCCAGTATTCTGTTTATTATCATTACCCAGTTTATCGCCCACCTTCAGGTCTTCGGGCAATCCTACCTGATCACAGGTGGCGGACCGGGACGTGAGTCCTACACTACCATCTACTATCTCTATCAGACGGCATGGCGCTACTACCGCATGGGGTACGGCTCCACCATCGCCATCGGTCTGGCGGTTATCATCTTCACCATAACCATTATTCAATATCTCGTTGGAAATAAACGGGCAAAGGTAGAGTATTAAGGAGCCCATGAAATGAAAAAGAAAATTGATAAAAACGAGCTTATTGTTCATATATTTCTGATGATTGTAGCGGTCTTCTGTCTGCTGCCCCTTCTCTTCTGCCTGAAGATCTCCCTGGAACCCAGCCGTTTTGCCTTTCAGATGCCCACGGTCAGAATGAACGGATTTACTCTGGAAAATTATATTAATGTCTTTTCTAGACAGGACCTTATGCTGCCCAACTGGTTTGCCAATTCCGTTCTGGTTTCCACGGTACTCGTTGCTTTACAGGTCAGTGTCGTCAGTATGACAGCCTATGCATTCGCCCGTCTCAAGATGCCCGGCAAGGAGATCCTCTTTTCGGTTCTTCTCTTTACCATGATGATTCCGGCCCAGGTGACCATGATCCCCGTCTATATGATTATCAAGAACCTGGGGCTTCTGGACCGCTTCCTGGCTCTCTGGCTTCCTGGAATCGCCAATGTTTTCGGTGTGTTCCTTCTCCGACAGTTCTACTCAACCATACCCGGTGAGTTCGAAGAGGCTGCCAAGATTGACGGAGCGGGAAAGTTCAGGACCTATGTGCAGATTATGCTTCCCCAGGCCAAGCCGGGAATCATCGCCCTGTCTATCATCTCCTTTCTGGGAAGCTGGAACGACCTGTTCTGGCCCCTGATTGTAATGAATAAGCTTGAGATGAGAACTCTGCCCGTAGGACTGACGGTGCTGAACGGAACCTACGCCACAGAGCGGGCCCTGGTTCTGGCGGGGGCCTTTGTGGCTATCCTGCCGGCGTTGATCGTATATGGAATCTTTCAGAGAAAGATTATTGAAGGCACAATGCTCTCCGGTATCGGCGGGCGTTAGGCTGTTAACTTTATAAAATAAACAATTGTGAGGAACAAATGGAAAACTTAAAGATAGATCTGTCGGAGTATCCCAGGCCGGACTTTGCCCGGCAGGAGTGGATAGACCTGAATGGAACCTGGGAGTTCGGTTTCGATGATAAAAACCTGGGACTTGCCGGTCAGTGGCACCGCGAGGGCAGTCTTGAGAGAACAATTCAGGTTCCCTTCTGCTATCAGAGTCCCTTAAGCGGTATAGGAGAGACTGAACACCATCCCGTGGTCTGGTACAAAAAGAGTCTGGAATTGGATGCAGAATTTATTTCCGACAGTGTTCTCCTACACTTCGGAGCCGTAGACTTCAAGACGGATCTCTGGATAAACGGAGAACATACCGGCAGCCACAGGGGCGGTAATGTGGCCTTCAGTTTTGAAGTCTCCCGTTTTCTGAAAAGCGGAGCCAATACCATTACTCTCAGGGTGGAGGACTTTGATGATGCCGCCCAGCCGCGGGGCAAACAGAGCTGGCGGAAAGAGCCCTTCGGCTGTTGGTACACTCCCACAACCGGGATCTGGCAGTCCGTTTGGATGGAGAAGACCGGAAGCTCCTATCTGGGAAAGGCCTTTATTACCCCCGATATAGACAATAAGTGCGCTTTCATTGAGATGGAGCTGGAGAACTATACAGAAGGGCTGAGTCTGGATCTTGCCGTCAGTTTTGAAGGTGAGCTTTATAAGGCAATGAGCTTTGCTCCCCTGGAACGCTATCCCGTTGTTACGGTGAATATCGATACCCAGGATGAACTGGACTCCCGTTTTATCTGGTCACCGGAAAACCCGGCTCTCTTTGACCTTAATCTGGTACTGAAAAAGGACGGTAAGATCCTTGACCGGGTAGATAGTTATTTTGGAATGCGGAAGGTCTCTTCAAAGGAGGGGTTCTTTCAGCTGAACAACAATCCCTACTTTCAGAAGCTGATCCTGGATCAGGGTTACTGGGAGGATGGTATTCTGACTCCTCCCGATTCGGAAGCTTTGAAAACCGATATTCTCAAGGCAAAGGAGATGGGCTTCAACGGCGCCAGGAAGCATCAGAAGTTTGAGGATCCCCGGTTCTACTACTGGGCGGACAAGCTTGGATTCCTTGTATGGGGTGAGATGCCCAGCAACTATCTTTTCAACCGGAAGGGGATGGAGATGTGCATCAGTGAGTGGACGGCATTTTTAAAGAGTTCCTACAACCATCCCTCCATCGTCACCTGGGTTCCTGTGAACGAGTCCTGGGGAGTGTGGAACGTAATCTCCAGTAAACAGAAGCAGGAGTTCTGCAATACCCTTTACTCTCTGACAAAATCCATCGACCAGACCAGGCTTGTCAGCGGCAATGACGGCTGGGAGCAGGCCCGCACCGATATCTGCGCCATTCATGACTATGTGGCATGGGGAGATGAGTTCTCAAAAAGAAGTGCTGACAAGGACCGCTATCTGGCAACCATCTCGGACCACAGATTTATCTATGCCGACGGATACGGCTATAAGGGAGAACCTGTTATGCTGACAGAGTATGGCGGTATAGCTTTCGATAACGGCGAAGAGGGCTGGGGCTACCAGGACAAGGTGGGAGATGAGGCTGCCTTTCTGGCGCGCTTCCGCTCAATGGCCGAAGCCATACAGAACTCGGGCTATATTAACGGTCTCTGCTATACCCAGCTCACGGATGTGTTCCAGGAGGTCAACGGCCTTCTTAAGATGGACCGCAGCTTCAAGGTATCCCCTGAAAAGATCAAGGAGATTCTGGATCCCATCCGCTGGAACTAAGTCTTTATATTAAGCCCCCGCCCGTCAGCCTCCTTGACAGAAGACTTGAGGACGGGGGAAGGTATACTGCCTCTGTTTCTGATAAATGGAGTAAAGGAGCATACCATTCCAGAGAGAAATCCTGAAAACCGGACACTCAATTATTACAATATGAATTCCGGTACCCTTTCGGCCCGGTATGAAAGGGCTGCCGTAGATGAGGTTCAAAACACTCTGGCTTCAGCCTTTTCTCCCGGGGCCAAACTGCTGGAGCTTGGAGTCGGTTCCGGACGGGATGCCGCCTGGATGACTGCCCGGGGCTTTTATGTGACCGGCATTGACGGTTCTGCCCGGATGGTGGAGGAGGCCTGCTCCCTTCATCCCGAGCTCTCGGGGAAGATGAGTCAGGGAACTCTGCCCGATGCATTGGATGCTTTTACCCCCCGCAGCCCCGGGGAGGGGGCTTTTAACGGCGTCTACTCCATTGCCGTACTGATGCATTTGACCCCCTCGGATCTGAGGACTACCTTCCGCAAGGTCTTTGATCTTCTCCCCCCTGGAGGAAGATTCTTCTTCTCAGTTTCCCTGCTACGGGATGATATTGATAAGAACGGACTGGATAAAGAGGGACGTTCCTTTACATCCTGGTCACGCGAAGAGTGGATGGAACTAACCCGAAGCTGCGGGTTCCGGGAGCTCAAAACTTCCATTAATAATGACGGCCTGAACCGGCCGGGAATTAAATGGCTGGCAGCCCTGGTGGAGAAGGATTCCCTCAGGCTCCCAGAATAATCGTCACTGCCGTACCGATAACGGCGGTGAAGGTAGCCAGGTGGTAGAAGCTCTGGCGATTGAATCTTCCATCCACCCTACAAAGTGATTCTTTACATATTCAATAATAGCATTCTGCTCTTCGTTCACCGCTTCGATTCCCATAACCTCTCCTTGTATTTTAATCCTTAGCGCACTGGTACTACAAGAGAGGAGTCTCAGGTGATTGAGAATCCAGCCTTTTATTCCAGAGAAGAAATCTTCAGGACTGCTTTTGCTCCAGATGTTCCAGCAGCATCTGAACATATTCGGCATATTGCGCCCTGCCGTGGGCGGTGAGAGAGTAGACAGACCGCGGTTTCTTATGGATAAACATCCGGGTTGTTTCGATATATCCCCCGGTCTCCAGCTTCTTTAGATGGGTACTCAGATTCCCGTCGCTTGTACGGGTAGTCTCCTTGAGGGTGACAAAATCCTTGTCCTCACTGATCAGTGCTGAGATTATGCCGATTCTGATCTGAGAATGCAGTTCCGGGGGAATATTGTGCAGAGTCACCGGTTGAAACCCATCCTAATGTGACCTGTCAATCGCTCTTAACAGAAGAGCAATTAAGAGGTAGGCCAGAATACAGAGGTATTGGGAGAAGTCCAGAACCAGGGCCATATTGATATCATTCTGCAGAAGGGCCCGGGATGCAATAACAGAGAGGACTCCGAATACAACAGTTCCCACAGCAAGGGAGAGGAACTGTTTCGAGTGAGCCAGATGGTAGGTGAACATCAGCATCAGAAACAGAACGGTAGTGGAAATCAGGACCTGCCAGATTGTCTCATAGATAATGGATACGTCGTAGGCGAAGGCAAAGGGAATGTAGTTGGAGCTGTCATTGAGGATAAGGATCAGTGTAGCGGTAAACCACATCTTAAGAAGAACCCTGGCAATGGAGCTGGAGCCGTACTGACTGGACCCTTTGATTTTCAGGTAGATAAGAGTGCTTAGAAGGATGCAGAGAAGAGAGAGCAGCAGCCCTGTTATTCTATGGTTTCCGTAGAAAATGCTGCTGTTCAGATCGAAGCTTTCCATGCCTACGGTACGAAGCAGTGCTTGTCCAATATACTGGATAAAAAATACGGCGGTCCAGCCGAAGTAGGCAGGATATACTCTGGAGTAGTCCCTGCTGGAATACTCCATTACCCTTTTTATATAGGATATCTGATCTTCAATTTCTATCTTGTCACTCATAGAGAACTCCGTCACAGAATTTAACACTACTATAGAACATTATCTCTCATAGGAAAAACATATTTTTCATTTCTGGTTTCCGGCTGGATTATGATATCCCTCCCTTGAACCCTTCCGGGATGAGAGGCAGATAAAAGTTGACAGATTCAAAAATGAGGGAATATCCTTTATTTAATATAGTACTTTGTTAAACAAAGTGAATGGAAAAAGGAGTTTTATATGCGTTCAACATTTCGAGTACTGATCACACTTCTGCTTGTTGTTCCTGTCCTGCTCTCATGCGGCACCGCGGGGAGCAGTAAGGAGGAGGCAGGGAGTGAGAAAACAGTTCTGTCACACTTTGAGAATCCGGGAGTGGATGCCAAACCCATGGCCCGTATGTGGTTTCCCGATGCCGGGGCCGGGGAGGACCCGGATGATCTGATTGAGAAACAGATTCTAGAGCTTGCTGATAAGGGCTTTGGCGGAGTGGAGGTCGCCATGCTCGCCGACGGTGTCAACTACAACAACGCCGAGGGAAAGGTCTACGGCTGGGGCAGTGAGAACTGGAGCAGGCTGCTGAAAAAAGTCCTAAAAGCCGCGGCAAAGGTTCCCGGCGGTTTTCAGGTTGATATGACCATAACCGCTCACTGGCCGCCTACCCTTAATACTCTGGACCCCAATGATGAGGCTGCCAACAAGGAGCTGACCTACAGTCTTACCAGAATTACTGCAGATGATCTGGCCGGCGGTACAATCAGCCTGCAGCTTCCCCCGCAGAAGATTGACGGCCCGGCCGGTCCTTTCGGCAACAGAACATACGACCACTTCCTCTTTACCGACAGCTTTGTCTCTGCCACGGTTGCCAGAGTTTCAGAAATTAAGATGGTTGCCGAAGATTCAGGCCCCTCTTTTCCCGGCGCTCCCCCTGCGGAGCCTGTAATGAAGCCCATGCCTGTCTTTGACTTTGACTCTCTCAAGACCATCACGGAATCGGTTACCGGGACCGCCGAGGGCGGATATGCCGCTGGTGTCCCCGACAGAGCAACTGCCGAAGCCTACGGCTGGAACTATGATGATATACTCGAGTTCTTCGGGCCCGAATCTGAGGGGCCCTGGGTCTCGGCAAACGGCAAGCTTGATGCCGAGTCAAACCGGAAGCGTATGGCCGACTGGCAGAATATGTACAGCGCCGATCTTTCGGGCCTGAATCTTCCGGGCCTTGATAACGGCACTGATATTCAGCCGGGAGACTGGGTTGTTATCTCCACCTTTTCAAGGGGTACGGGTCAGAGCATTTCCGGAGGCCGGATTATGCACAACGGCGTCTTTGTGACCAACTACTTCAACAGTGCCGGTACCGCCGCCCTGACCGATTTCTGGGATGCTATGATGGACCGGGATCCCGAGCTGCTGGAGCTTATGAAGGCGAACAGGGGCTATATCTTTGAGGATTCCATCGAGTCTTCCAGCGACGCTTCCTACTGGGCTTCCACCATAATGGAGGATATTCCCGACTCCTATAAGTACAAGGATATTCTTCCCCTGGTGGCCGCGGGCAAGCATCTGAGCAGCAGCTTCCTGGGGACAAGCATTACCTACTTCTTCGGCTTTGACGGAGATGACGGAGCCTTTGAGCGGATCTATGAGGATTACAACAATTTTCTGGCCGAACTCTATGTCCGCTACCGTGTAACGGGAATGGTCGACTGGGCCGATTTCGCCTTCGGATGGGGATTCAGGGGACAGACCTACCATCTGCCGGGACTGGAGATAAGCCGTGCGGCGATGGTGGCGGATGTGGCCGAGTGCGACAATATGTCCAAGGGCGACGGTGTCCGTTATCAGGCGGGTACGGTGAATATCAGCGGCAGAGACTATCTGACCATGGAGGCCATTACCGGGCCCACCATCGGTTATGTGACAATGGATGATGTTATTACCGAGCTGGGACAGAACTACTCCCACGGCGTGACCAGGGCCATCCTTCATGGAACACCCTATACAAAGAGCTTCAACGGTTTTAACAGCGACTGGCCCGGCTGGCTGCCCTTCGGTCCCGGTGTCTTTGGTTCCGCCTACACCTACCGTCAGGCCTACTGGGATGATGTTGTGACAGAAACCGCCTATATGTCCCGGATTCAGGCAGTCCTTCAGGAGGGGGAGGCCCGGATCGATCTGGCTGTCCTGATAGACAAGGAGCACACCTTTGACTTTGAAAGCGGTAACCGTTTTCAGAACCTTCTGGATGTGGGGTACTCCTATAACCTGATCAGCGAGTCTACCCTGAACCATCCTGCTGCGGCAGTGAAGAACGGCCGTCTTGCAGCAGAAGGCCCCGCCTATAAGGCGCTGATTGTGGACAGAGTGTCCATCTTTTCTCTGAAAGCCATGGAGACCCTTCTGGAGTATGCCGAAAATGGTCTGCCGGTTATCATTTACAACAGTGATTTCTCCAGAGTCTACGGCAGTGATGTCGAAGCGGATGCTCAGCTTCAGAAAATGGCCGCCGAACTGACAGCCATGGCCGGAGTCAAAACCGCAGACTCCCTGGACGAGGTCAAAGCGGCCCTGAAGGCTCTGGACGTGGAGGGCTACGCCGTATACGATGTGCCTCAGCTGGAAACCACCCTCTATGAGGACCCTGCGGACGGAAGCCGGTACTACTACATCTTCAACAACGCCTTTCCTGAAAACAGCGGTATGATGGGCAACATCCAGGGGGCCAACTACAAGGGAGAGGAGAAGTTAATCACCAATGCGGCTGTCACCCTGAATGGCACTGGCGTTCCCTACCTTCTTGATCCCCATACGGGAGAGGTCAGTCAGCTAGGTGCCTACACTGTCGGCGAAGACGATACCGTCAGCTTCAGAATTGATTCACTGGCCGGGGGAGACTCCATGATCATCGCTCTCTCAGAGAACAGCGGAGTATTCCCCATTGAGGGGCTCTTTGTGACAAATGTGGAGGGACCCGGGATGGACTATGCCGTTGACCGGAAGAACGGAACCCTCTCGCTGCGCTCCAGTACCGCCGGTGAGTATACCCTGACTCTTTCCGACGGCACCTCAAAGAGTGTGGTGATTGAAGAGGACCTTGATTTCCTTGATCTGAGCGGCGCCGAGTGGAACCTTGTTATCGACAGCTATGGTCCCGACAAGACTCAGAACGACCCTGGAGTGAGCCTGATTACCTCAGTTGACTTCGGTTCCGGGAAGCTTGGAAAGTGGGTGGACCTCCCCGCTACTGCGGCGCAGCTTTCGGAGATCGGGGTGGATGATATGCGTAATGTCTCGGGTACGGGAGAGTATTCAATCACCTTTACCCTTCCCCCGGGCTGGAGCTCTGACACCGGCGCCATACTGGATGTGACCTACGGCAAGGACCAGATTGGATCATACACGGTTAACGGAACGGTCCTTCAGGCCAACAATGCCAGCGACAGAGTCGATGTCGGCGGACTGCTGAAGCCGGGTGAAAATACCCTTACCGTAAAGCTGTCCTCATCTCTCTACGGCAGAATGTATGTTGAAAACAGCGGCTATCAGGGAAGAGAGTTCGGTATAAGCAGAGGCTTTATGACTCCTGTTGATCCTGATGGCTACTATAACGGTCTGCTCACTGTGAAACTGACACCCTATACGAGGGTTGATCTGTAAATTACTGCTGCATCGTATCCTTCGGACGAAGGATCGAAGCGGCAGCCCCCGGGGCGGCCCGGCGAAGGAGACGAAGCCGGAGCATGCCGCCCCGAACAGGGGCTATAAGCGGAGAGCCTGTCCGGCCGGCAGGCCGGCGGCCCCTGATTGACAGTCCAAACTTGTTGACTTTGTGAAAAAATCGTCCGGTTTCAGATCTTTTATGAACCTGGTATGTCTTATTCCGTCAGGTGGTCTTCATAAAAGTGGAATCTACTTGTTACCCGTATTTTTCCATGATAGGATTTGCCCACTGAGGTTCTTGCATAGAATGAAGTTATTAGTATTTGTGTTGAACAACGAAGAGTTCCTTGAGGAGGCCCTGGAGGCCTATGTGGAGGCCGGTGTGACCGGTGCCACCATCCTTGACAGTGAGGGGATGGGCCGTTTCCTGGCCTATGAAGTACCCCTTTTTGCGGGATTCAAGGAATTTATGAAGGGCAACAAGCCCTATAACAAAACGATCCTGTCGGTTATTCGGGATGAGAGTACCCTGGAGAGACTCAAGGGTATTATCGATCCTCTGATCGGCGGTCTGGATAATCCGGGAACAGGTATTATGTTCACGGTCCCCGTTGACTGGGTGGCCGGTCTTGTGCCTGAAGAAGAAGAGGTGTAGAAGATGGTTGGAATCGGTAACAGACTTAACTCACAATGTGTACTGCTCGATCTTGAGGCCGCCGATAAGGGTGAAGTTCTCCGTGCCATGATCGGTGCTCTGGGCAGCGTCCATGAGGTGGAGGACCAGGAGTCCCTGCTGAAGGAGATCCTTGCAAGAGAAGATATTTCTTCCACCTGTATCGGTGAGGGATGCGCCATTCCCCATACCCAGTCGGCCCAGCTGGAACGCAGCGTTATGGCGGCGGCCCGTCTGGCTTCACCTCTGGATATGGACAGCCCCGACGGCGAACCGGTCTCCCTGGTTTTTCTGCTGGCAGGTCCTCCCAGGGGAGCGGCTACCCATCTGAAACTCCTTTCCAGAACCGCACGGTTCCTCCACAAGCCCGAGCTCCGCAAGGCGCTGCTGGACGCGGAGACTCCCGAGGCATTTCTGGAAATTCTGGAACAGCAGGAGTAGATCCGTGAGCCTTGAGAGTCGCTGGAAACTCATCAGGTTTGCCATTACATCCCTTTTTCTCTTCGGCTGCTGGATGCTTTTTACCGCCAGTACCGAGCTCTACTCGGTGGCGGCGGGTGTCTGTGCCTCCCTGCTGGGGGGCTATCTGACCTACGGTGTCTTTATTCCGAAGCATCAGGCAAACCTGCGCTATACCGTACCCAACCCCCTGACCCTGATTATCTACCTGGGTGTGCTGATCTACTATCTCTATCAGTCCAGTTTCAAGATGCTTGTTGCGGTGATTACCGGCAACTGCAGTCCCCGGATTGTTCACTTTCGGACCCGGCTGAAGTCGGATGTGGCCCGGATGACCCTGGCCAATTCCATCACCTTTACTCCGGGCACCATGACCCTGGACCTGAATGACGACCATCTGACAGTCCACTGGCTGTTCTGTGATACCAATCATGCCAAGCTGGCCGGTGAACAGGTCAAAGGCCGGCTGGAAGGATTTATAGGAAAAATCTGGTTATGACCCAAATCATGCTGCAGGGGATGCAGATCTTCTTTCTCTTCTGCGCCGCCCTCTGTGTTCTCCGTTTTATACTCGGCCCCTCAACCCCGGACCGCCTGGTGGCCCTGAATGTTCTTTCCGGGGTGACCCTGGGATTTCTGGTTGTAAGGGGTGTGGCCGAAGGCCGGGTCCTCTATCTGGATGTGGCCCTGGTCTACGATATCTTCGGTTTTCTCGGCTTTCTGGCTATTGCCCGTTTCCTTCGGGACAAGCTGACGGGAAAGGGGGATGAATGAGCATTCGTGAAATTTTTGCCCTGATATCCTTTATTGTCTCCGCCGTTTTCGGTCTGGCTGGAGTGGCGGGTCTCTTCCGCTTTCCCGGGCCCTATGCCCGGCTTCAGGCGGGAAGTCTCTGCGGTACCACTTCGGTGTTTACAGCCTTTATAGGTGTTCTGATTCTGGCCCCCTCCTGGGCCATCGCCTTCCGGATCATCATTATTATGATTCTCTTTATGGTGAATGCCCCGGTAAGCTCCTTTATTGTGGCCCGGTTTACCTGGGAGTCGGGAACCCCCATGTGGAAGCCCAAAAAGAAGCCGCGCCGGCGGAAAGCGGCTACGGCTGCGGGCAGAAAGGCCGCGGCTGAGCAGGCTACTGATGCAGGGACTGCCGAAAAAGGGGAGGCCGATTCATGATCTCCCTCCTTCTGATTCTGATTATCTGCGCGGCGGTGTACACTCTGTCCAGTTCGAACCTCCTCCACGGCGTGATCGCCATGAGTTTTGTCAGCCTTCTCTCGGCCCTGATCTTCTACATTCTTCAGGCCCCGGATGTGGCCATTACCGAGGCCGCCGTGGGTGCGGGAGTTTCCACGGTTATCTATGTGTGGGCCCTGCGTTATACAAAAAGGAGCGATGATGGCGACTCCTAAGACACGTTTTGGAAAAATCTGGTCCAAGGCGGGAGCGGTGCTCTCGGTGGCGGCCATCGGCTTTGTACTCTTTCCCATCTTTCTGGCGGACAACCCCTGGCCCGTGGAGGCCCGGGACTACCTTGCCGCCATGGGACAGGCGGAGACGGGAGCGGTAAACCTGGTCAGCTCCATCTATCTGGGATACAGGATCTTCGATACCCTGGGTGAGACCATTGTTCTTCTGGTGGCGGTTCTGGGGACCATGAGCATCCTGAGCCGGGTGGAGTCTCTGGTGGATGACAGTCCAGCAGATGATGCCGGGAAGAGCGGAGCCGATAAGGCCGGCGACGCTCTCAAAAAGTCCGGCGGCTTCTCCCTGAGCCGGGAAAAACGCCACTCCCACACCCTGCGGACGGACCTCCTTGAGGCGGTGACCGGTAAGATCGGTCCCGTGATCCTGATCTTCGGATTCTATGTAATGCTCTTCGGCCATGTCTCTCCGGGAGGAGGATTTCAGGGCGGTGTGATCGTGGCTTCGGCCATCGTCTTTCTGACCCTGGGAAATCCCGGCGCGGGAACACTCCTCTCCAACACAAGGGTCCTGAGCACCCTGGAGACCGCGGCCTTTCTGCTGATGCTTCTCCTCTCTTCAAGCGGTCTTCTTTTCGGTCAGGGCTTCTTCGGAAATCCCATGGCCGGAGCTGAGAATCCGGAAGTGTATATCATCATCCTCAATGCGGTGGTGGGACTGAAGGTGGGAGCGAGCCTCGGCTTTCTCTGTATCACCATGATGGGAGGACATAAATGAAACTCGAACTCCTTCTGATCCTGATCCTCTTTCTTGTGGGATTCTGGGGAATCGTCGGTAAGAACAATATTATCAAGAAGATTTTCGGCCTGAATATGATCAATGCGGCCGCTGTAATTCTGTTTATTCTGGAGGGCAGCCGCAGCGGTGCGGACGCTCCCATTCTGGGAAAGGAGGGGCTTCATATTGTCGACCCCGTCCCCCAGGCCCTGATGCTGACGGCCATTGTTATCGGCGTCTGTATCACCGCCCTGGCTCTGGCCCTGGCGGTCCATCTCTACCGGGTAAGCGGCTCCTTCGACATCGACCGCATCCGGGACAAGGTGCACAATGAGAACTGAAGATCTTGTATTTATGACTATCATGCTGCCCCTTTTCGGCGCGGCTATCGCTTTTTTTGCCAAGGCCTTTCCCAAGGGGAGCCTGACCTCAAAGATTCTGGAGTACGGCGGCGCCGTGGTGGGGCTGGTCCTCCCCTGGTGGGCTCTGATCCAGCTCTTCGGCCCCGTCTATCAGGGTGAGTCTTTCAGCGGCGTTGTAGGGGGATGGAATCCCGCCCTGGGAATCTTCTACCGCTTTGACGGCCTCTCCTGGCTGATCCAGCTTCTGGGTTACTCTGTGGGTCTGGCTGCCTATATCTACTCGGTAGGTGCCGGTCCCAGGGGACCTGCCTTTACCGGGATCTTTCTGATTCAGACGGCGGCCCTGTCTGCGGCGATTATCACCACGGATATGTTCAACCTCTTTGTATGTCTGGAAGTGCTGGGGGTGACCTCCTATGTGCTGATCCCGACCTCAAAGAAACCGGGGGCCTCCCTTGCGGCCTTCTCCTATCTGATGGTCAGCGCCTCGGCGATGGTCCTCTTTCTGGTGGGAACCTACGGCCTCTACCGTCTGAGCGGTTCCCTGGCCTACAGTGAGATCGCTTCTGCGGTGCAGGGCTTGAGCGGAACGGATCACCGGGTCTACCTGATGAGCCTTGTTCTGCTTGTGTCGGCCATTGCCATTCGTGTGGCTGTAATGCCCCTCTACGGCTGGCTTCCCGACTCCCACGCCCTGGCTCCCCATGCGATCTCCTCGGTTCTTTCGGGGGTTCTGATCAAGACCCCCCTCTTTGCCCTGAGCCGGGTCCTCGGTCTCTTTGTGCAGGGAGCGGATGTGGGACTTCTGATGAGCTACGCCGGGGCGGCGACGGCCCTGGTTGCTGTGGTTCTGGCTCTCTCACAGTCCGATGCCAAGAGACTTCTGGCCTACCACTCCATCAGCCAGATCGGCTATGTGGTTACAGCCTGGGGTACGGCTATCTCCATTGGGGCAAATACCCAGGCGGGTCTGGTTCTGATGACAGCGGCCTACCTTCATGCCCTTTTTCACGCCTTTTTCAAGGGCCTTCTCTTCCTTTCCGTTGGAACTACCGTAGATCTGGCGGGGGAGAGGAATGTGTACAGGCTGCGGGGAGCGGCAAGGTACCTCCGTGCCGGCGGCGACCGTCTGGCACTGACCTTTGTTACCTTTCTGGTGGGGGCCCTATCCATTACGGCCATCCCTCCCATGAACGGCTATATCAGCAAGAACGCCATCGGCTACGGGATGAAGGGTTCTTTTCTATACCTCTTCCTCACCCTGGCGGGTGTGGGAACGGTGGCCTCCTTTATCAAGCTCTCCCGGATCTACTGGCCCTCTGCTGCGACCAGAGAGGAGAAGAGTGTGGAGCCTGCTGCCGAGAAGGGTAATGCCGGACTGGGATACCGTCTGACGGCGCAGTTTATGCTGGCGGGGATCTGTGTGGCCACGGGTGTGGCCTTCCCCCAGGTTCTGGATGTGACAGGAAGGCTTCTGTCGGGAGGACAGGTGCTGAAGCAGCCGAACCTCTACGGCTCGGCCACCCTCTTAAAGACCTTCTATACCGCCCTGGCGGGAGTCGGTCTATTTATGCTGATTCAGCTGAAGCCGATGGCCCACATCCTCCATGTTATCAGGGAGCGCCCCCGGAGCTTCCAGGGGCTCTTTGTCTCCTTCTCTCTGGCAACAGCGGCACTGGCTCTCTGGCTGCTCTACTAAATTAATCTCCTCCCCCTTTGACATTCTTCTCACTTACAGTTAGTTTATTATTCATCATCAGGGGTGCCTGCCGGATTCGGCAGGCTGAGATTAAACCCTTTGAACCTGATCAGATTAGTATCTGCGAAGGAAGTATGCGAACTCAAGCCTGTTAATCAATGGTCTGTCATGGTTTATACGGGCTTATCCCATCCTGCGGGATGCCGGGGTTCTCCTGATGAAAAGGAGATAGGCCCTGTGTATTCTGATTATCTTAAATTACTTGTAAAACAGCATCCCCGAATTCATGTACTGAACAATATTGTCAGTTCATCCTTTGTGGCTGATGCTCTTCTGGCTCTCGGGGCCGGTCCGGTTATGGGCTTTGATCCCCGGGAGAGTGCCGAAATTACCGCTGCTTCTGACGGTCTCTGCCTTAATACAGGTACCCCGCATCGGGGAATCGAGGAGAGTTATCTTCTCAGTCTTGAAATGGCTGCTGAGAGGGGAATCCCCGTAGTCCTGGATTGCCCCGGTGTCGGGGCATCAGCCTTGAGAATGGAGATTGCCCGGGATCTTCTTGCTGTGATGAGGAGCGGAACACCCTCCTGGCTGCGGATTGTCAGGGGCAACGGTTCGGAAATCCTTTCTCTTGCTGCCGGAGAGAGCCGGGGAGGGTGCATTGATTCGGCCCATGCTGCCGGTGAAGCCCTGGAGGCGGGCCGCTCCCTTCTTACCTGTGCCGAAGCTGTCTGCATCAGCGGCAGAGTTAACCATATCATCCACTCCGGCGCCTCATCTCCTGTTGCCGGAGGGAGCCCTCTTATGGCTGCAGCCTCGGGTTTCGGCTGCATCAGCACGGCTCTTATGACTGCCTTTCTTGCGGTTCACAGGAATTTACACACCACTCCAACGGCATCGGCTGCATCGGCCGCCCGGGCCGCTGAAGGGGTCTGCCGTCTTATGGCTGACTGCGCCGGAGGGCTTGGTGAAGTCAGAACTCCCGGGGCCTATAAATCCGCCTTTATCGACAGTCTGTATAAAATCAGTGAAACAATAAATATGAAACAGGAGAGTCCAATATGTCATCAGTCTCTTTAAACCGGAAACCGCTCCTTGAATCATTGGAAACAGAGAAAATGTCATCAGCTCAGGCAGAAGGCGGTATTCCACCGGTTCTGACCATAGCCGGGAGCGACTGTTCCGGAGGCGCAGGAATCCAGGCCGATCTGAAGGCCATGACCAGTCTCGGCTGCTACGGCATGTCCGTTATTACCGCCCTTACCGCCCAGAATACCAAAGGTGTACAGGGTGTTTTTCCTGTCCCTGCCTCCTTTGTTCTGGAGCAGCTGGAATCCATCTTCTCCGACATCCCTCCCGGGGCTGTAAAGATCGGAATGCTTCATGATTCCGAGCTCATCAAAGCGATCAGTTCCTTTCTGAAGGGGCGGGATGTAAAGATTGTTCTGGATCCTGTGATGGTGGCCACCAGTGGAGATCCTCTTCTGGAGCCCGATGCCCTCGATGCTTTGCAGACCCTTCTCTTTCCCCTTGCGGATCTTGTGACTCCCAATGTCCATGAACTGGGCCTGATCGCAGGGAACCCAGTCAAAAGTGATGATGATCTGAGGTTTGTGGGTGAGGCCCAGGCGGAGGTCCGGGGAACAGCTTTCCTGGTAAAGGGAGGAGACCTTGAGGGGAGCATGAGTTCCATCGACTATCTCTGTCTGCCTGGTGAAAAGGCAGTGGCTGTGGAGGGAGAGAGGGTGGATACCCGCAATACTCATGGTACCGGCTGTACCCTGAGCAGCAGTATTGCCTCCCATCTGGCTCTGGGCTTTTCTCTTGAAAGGGCGGTTCAAAGGAGTAAACAGTACATAATTTCGGCCCTTGAGGCCGGTAAGGATCAGGATTGGGGCAAAGGCCGCGGTCCTGTCAATCATATGTGGAATATTAAGGAGCCAGTACTATGATTTTATCACTAAGCATTGGAGGAATGTCCCTCCTGAGTGCTCTGTTTGTATGGATGGGATTCCGGAGCAGGTCGGAGTCCATGGATGACTATATTACCCACCGGGGACGGGTTTCCGCCCTTGGAGCCGGGTACAGTCTGGCCGCATCGGTCCTGGGTGCCTGGATTCTTTTCTCCCCCGTCGAAACGGGTAGCTGGGCGGGAGTCAGTGCCCTCTTCGCCTATGCCCTGGGCCAGGGAATGCCCCTTTTTCTTCTCGCCTTCTTCGGCCCTGCTCTTATCAGAATCCTCCCTGAAGGATATGGTCTGAGCGACTACATCTTCAAACGCTACGGCCGAAGAAGCGCCCTGATTACATCGGCTGTTATGCTATTCTACATGGGGACCTTCCTCACTGCCGAACTCACGGCCATAGCTCAGGTTTTCCAGATGGTCTTCGGCACTCCCATGCTTTTAAGCTGTACACTGATAATGGCACTGGTTTTTGCCTATGTGTTCCGGGGGGGCCTCGGGGCCTCCATCAAGACCGATAAGATACAGCTTTATGTTCTGGTTCCCCTTCTACTTACTCTGAGTGCGGCAGTGTTCACAGTCATGGGCCGAAAGGGCCCGGTACTCGCTCAGATCCGGGAACAGGCACCCCAGCTTCTCTCCCCGGTCTACGGTCCCGGCTGGAGCTTTGGAGTTGTTCTCTTTATCGGTATCACTGCCAGCAACCTCTTCTATCAGGCTTTCTGGCAGAGGGTGTATAGCATTAAAAGCAGCGCCTCCGGCAGAACTGCCTTTCTGGTGGGTGGTTTTATTACGATCCCCCTGGTTTTTCTGGCTGGATTCTTCGGAATCCTGGCCGTGGGAGCGGGCACTCTTGACCCCTCTGATTCCTCCCTGGGGCTCTTTACCCTTCTGCCTCTTCTCACTCCGGTTTTCACAGTGATTACTGTGGTTCTGGCCTTTGCCCTTGTGATGAGCAGCATCGACAGCTCTGTAAACGGTATGGTCAGTACCATCACCTCCTGGAAGGGTGTGGACCGGGATGATCCGTCCCTGCTGAGAAGGGCTCAGATTCTCACCGTGATCATCGGTATGGGTGCAGTACTGATCGGAAGCCGGGGGTACTCGGTTCTCTATCTTTTTCTGGTAGCCAATCTGATCAGTTCAGCCTTCGCCTTTCCACTGCTTTTCGGACTGTTCAACTCCTCAATCAAGGGACGGGGTGCTATGACAGCAGGGTTCTCGGGACTTATTCTGGGGGCTCCTTTTTTTCCGGCTCCCGACTTTACATCCTGGTCGGGTCTCCCGGCGGAGATGCTTATCGCCTATCTGACGGCTCTGGCCGTATCGACTCTCCTCTCTCTGATATTCGGAAGAGCCGGAGGAGGAGTCAATGGCTGAGCTCTACGGATTTGCCGCCTCTCCCGATGAGGCAGAGATTCTGATGAATGCAGGTGTAAAGGTCATTCAGTACCGAAACAAGAGTGAGGACCATCAGGAAATGGTCCGCTCTGTCAAAGAGATTCTCTCCCGCAGCGCCGGTCATCCGGATGTAAAGATCATTGTCAATGACAGCCTTCAGGCGGCTCTGGACTCAGGCGCCCATGGAGTCCATCTGGGTCAGGATGACGGCGACTACAGAGAGATCTGTTCCCGCTGCAGTATCCTTGTGGGTGTGTCCATTGATACGGTGGAAGAGGCTCTGGAAGCCCAGGAGGCCGGAGCCTCCTACATCGGAGCCGGGGCGGTTTTCGGGTCAGAGACCAAGCCCGAGGCCCCCTATATGGGGCTCCCTCTGCTCAGGGACATCTGCGCTGCTGTGAACCTGCCGGTCAGTGCCATCGGGGGAATTACCCTGAACAGGGTCGATGAGATCTGTGCTGCCGGAGCCGCCTATGTCTGTGTTATCTCCGATATCAACGGCCACCCGGACCCCTCAGAACGGGTCCGGGAGTATCTGGAGCGGTTAAAAGATCTGGAATCAAAGAAGGAGTCTGTTTATGAGTCCTGTTAAAAAGACAGCCTACACAATCGTCTTTATGGCCCTGGCCATTGCCCTGTCTCCCTTTACCAGCATCCCTGTGGGGATTGCCCGGATCAATCCGACCCAGCACTTTGTCAATGTATTTCTGGCAGTGCTAGTGGGAGCCCGGTGGAACCTGGGGGCCGCCGCAGGGGTCTCACTGATCCGCAATGCCCTGGGAGTGGGTTCCCTTTTGGCCTTTCCGGGCAGCATGATCGGAGCCTTTCTGGGGGCTCTGGGATATCGTATGGTAAAACGTCCCTGGGCCGCCGCCCTGGGAGAGGTTCTGGGGACCGGGATTTTAGCCCCCTTTGCGGGTGCCTGGATCATCGCACCGGCGCTGATGGGAAAACATATCGGGGTCCTGGCACTTCTGCCGGGGTTCCTGTTAAGCTCCCTGGCCGGAAGTTTTCTGGCTCTGACTGTAATCACATCACTGGAAAAGGCCCGTGTTCTCAATACAGAATCTCTCCTTCAGGACTGACAGGCCCGTCTTCACCGGTCTGAATGCCGAGATCCCCCGGGGAAGTTTTATCCGGCTCACCGGACCAAACGGCTGCGGCAAGACGAGCCTGCTGCGTATACTGGCGGGTCTAGTCCCTTCGGTCTATCCTGGCTGTGTGGAGGGGCATATTCACAGGAGTACAGAACAACAGGTTGAGGTGAAGTCGGTGAGGCATTCCGGATTTCCGGGGAAGAGTCAAGACAGACTGTCCCGGGCCGACAGCAGCACTCCCGGAATCTGTCTGACTGGTCCCTGGGCCGGGGCCCGTCTCTTCTGCCGGACTGTGGATGAGGAGATCTGTTTCTCTCCGGGAGCCGACAGAGTAGAGGCCTTCAGGCTTCTTGAGTATTTCGGCCTTACTCCTTTTGCAGATTCCCATCCCCAGGCCCTCTCGGGAGGCCAGCAGCAGCTGATTCTGTTGATTGCCTACCTCTCCTGTTCTCCGGATCTTCTTCTGCTGGATGAGTGCTTCCCCCAGTTATCCGGGGAAAAAAGAGAGCTTCTGGCTGCTCTTCTTCTGGACCTGAACCGCAGGGGACGGACCATTGTCATGGCGGAGCATAGTTTTCCCGAATCTCTTGCGGGGCATATTGAAGTCCTTGATCTGGGAGGCGCCCATGACTGGAGTTCGGAGGGGACTGCTCATACCGGTGACATCTTCCCCGGCATTTCATATGGAGGCTCCGGAGCAGAGCCGGTCAGCAACCATGAAACTCTTCTGGAGTTAAGGTCTCTCCGGACAGCACCCTCTTTTCCGGTGACCATTGAGTTCAGGGATCTTACAGTTTGCAGAGGGGATATTGTTTATTTGAAAGGGGGAATCGGTTCAGGGAAAACGACTCTTGTCAGGATCATTTCCGGTCTTATGGCGGCAGAGGGGAGTGTCGTTCTGAAAGGACGCCCCCTGACTTCACTGAAGAGGCGGGATATCTCAAAGGTGATGGCTGTGGTTCTGCAGTCTCCGGAGAACCAGTTTTTCTGCTCTACCGTTGAAGAAGAGCTTACCTTTGCCCTGGGTCCCGGGAAGAGTGATGTAAGTGAGATCTGTACCGCTTTTGGCCTGAAGGAGCTACTGGGCAGTAATCCCCACAATCTGAGTCAGGGTGAGAAGAAAAGATGTCAGATCGCCTCGGCTCTGCTTATGAAGCCGGATCTTCTTGTTCTTGATGAGCCCGATGCAGGGCTGGACCGGCTGGGACAGGAGCTTCTGGTTCGGATTCTTCTCCAGAGGCAAAGGGAAGGTGGAGCCCTGATCTTTACCAGTCACTGCTCCCATTTTTCTGGAATGATGGTTTCAGGTGAGGGCATGCCGGCCATTGAGCCGAATGGCCTGACGGGAGTGTCCCAAAACGCCATGCAGGATGCCCGGTATAGGGTCTGGCAGGATGCCCGGTATAGGGTCTGGCAGGATGCCCGGCAAAGCACCCGGCCGGAAGCATCAAACAGGTTCTTATATTTTGAGATGGAGGCGGATCATGATCAAAGTTGAGATCTCTACGGTCCTGTTGGCAGTTGTTTCTCTGTCAGTGATGATTCTGCTGTTTGCAATACCCGGCAGCTCCCCCGTTGTGATTCCCCTGATCGCCGTTGTCCTCGGGGTGAGAAATCCCGGGAGTCTGTTCAGATATCTCCGGTTTCTCCTGCCCTCGGCAGTGGTCATTTTCCTCTTCTTCCTGGCAGCCCGGCAGCCCCGGGAGGGGGTGGGAACCGTGCTTCTTCTGAGTGGTTCCAGCCTCTCTCTCCAGCTCTTTCTCGCTTTCTTCCCACAGAAGTCCCTTTATCTGCTTCTGCGTCAGACCGGTTGTCCCGAAAAGCCGGCATTTATCGCCTACTGCACAGTGAACTATTCCCTTATGGTGAAGCCAGTGATTATTGAAATTCAGGATGCCCAGAGGCTCCGGGGCATGGAGATACCCCGGGGAATCAGAGCTATCTTCCACCTAAAGGGGATACTGATTCCCCTTATGATCAGGCTGCTGAAGGGTGCCGATCATCTGGCAGAGTCTCTGACCCTCCGTGGGCGGGATCAGTAGTTCGTAATCATATAGAGAAGAGAATAGAGGGTCTGTACGTCCTCGGGAAGGCTTCCGATAACAACGTCAAAGTAGCTGAAGTACTGATTGACCGGGTTGTGAGGTGTTCCTTGTTCGTAGGAGAAGACCGCTTTTGAGTATTTACCCGCAGTATCGCCGGTAAATTCCATGGACTCAATGGTTCCGGTATCTGATCTGTTGACGGTCAAGCTGCGCTGAACCTCATCATATTCGCTGACTGAAAAGCCTTCCATGAGACCCTCAGCGGTATAACTGAAGGTATGAAGGGACATATCTTCGTCCTCCGAATAGGGGTCAGACCGTGTCTCTGAAATCTCCGAAAGCCTTTCTCCCGGACCATAGATAAGGCGGTAGTTGTTGTATCCCTCATCTTCGCCTTCATACTGATAGCTCAGCAGAACTTCTTTGAGAACGCCACTATTGTAGCGGTACCCCTGACTTCCTTCGTAGCCATCACCATACCAGCTTATCAGACTGATTCTGCCCTCATCATCGTAGCTGTAGATCTCCCGGGTTTCAACATCCACACCTGATACAGAGACCTTGTAGATTCTGTTTTTTCTGATGTAGTTGAGAGTCATGGTTTCGTTATAACTCCACTCTCCCTTTAATTCATAGTGAATTGTTTCAGGTTCACTGCTCTTGGCATATTCAAAACTGATATCACAGTAGTTACTTCCCGGTTCCCTGTCAGCCATACTGAGCAGGCGGTCTCTGGAGTCGTAGCTGAAGTCTATGAGTCTTGACTCTTCTCCTCCCGGCAGGAGGATCTCCATGGTTTTCAGACGCTGGGCCCAGAGGCTTCCCGTTCCAGACAGAAGCAGGACCAGAAGAATGGATTTTCGGATGCACCGAATCAGCTTGTTTTCAGTTTTTTTCATATTATATCCCTTGTAATCAAGATGCATATTTTCTGTCAGGCCGGAAGAGCTTCTTTGCTCTCTTCCCGGGGAACAGACATGGCAAAGAGGGTGTTACCCACGGCCATCAGGGCTGCCAGAATAAAGAGCCACTCCACCCCCAGGGTCTTCCAGAGGAAACCTCCGCCGAAGGCGATGGCCACGCTGATCAGGTGGTTGATTGAGATGCCTGTGGACAGGGCGGCGGTCATCTCCTCCTTGTCCTCGCTGATTCTGCTCACATAAACACTGGCGGCGATGCTGGCATTGGAGATGATCCAGTCCAGAATGAAATTGATACTCACAACCCATACGGCGATATGGTGGGGAAAGAGGCGGTGGGCAAACCCGTAGAGAAGGCAGACAAAGAAGAGGAACACCGTATCCGCAATCATGATGGCCCGGTATCCCAGTCTGTCAATCAGCTTTCCGATCAGGGGAGTGAAGAAAATATTCAGCAGGGCGCAGATTCCCAGCAGGGTGGCCAGGTATTCGGTCTGTGCTCCGTAGTGGAGGATCAGGAGGTAGGGACCGAAGGTCAGAAATACCTGTTTTCGGGCACCGTAGAAAACTTCAAGTCCATAAAACTTACCGTACTTTCTGGCAAAGTAGAGTCTTTTGCGCTCCAGTTTTCCCTTGGACTGAACCATACCAAAGGCAGCTGCCAGGGCCAGAATCATCATGATCCCGACAGCAATAAATACAATTACATATCCCTGCCGTCCGCCGGCATCCCTGTCGGCCTGTATGGAGGGGAGGAGGAAGATAAAGGGAACCAGGGCAAGGCCGACAACCTGTCCGGCGTTCTCTATGCCCCGCAGCAGTCCAATGGCCATTCCTTCCTTTCCCGGTTCCGAGGAGTGGATGGCATAGGACTGGCGCACCGGCATAATCAGGTGTTCTCCGAGACTCCAGAGGGTAAGGGCTACAACTGCGGGAACTACCGCCGTACCCACCAGGATGAATCCAGCCATACCTGCCAGAGAGAAAAGCAGGGCCACCCGGATAATATGCCGCTCCGCCAGACGGTAGAAGAGGGCCAGCAGCAGAAAGAGAAGGAGTCCCGGGAGCTCCCTGAAAAACTCAACGATTCCCCGTCCTGCCTCGTCTATACCCAGAAAGGCAAGGTAGTTGTCCTGAACACCCCGGAAGAGTCCTCCCCCGAGACCGAAAAGCATCATTGCCAGTAAAAAGAGCCAGTACCGCTCCACCCGTTGGGACCGGAAGGCCCTTGTCATTGCTGAAATCATGGATATGAGCATACTCCCTCATGCCGGTGCAGAGCAATAGTAAAGGTCTATTGAAAAAACCGCCGGAGAGTGGGGAGTGAACTCTTTTTCTTTTATTAGTGATTTGCTATTGTATCCACCGCAATCAAATAGATTAATCCTATTAAAATGGTAGACATATGACAGTAGATACACTTCTTTCAAAAAAAATATCTGAAGCCGTTCTCCGCTACGGCATGATCGAAGAGGGAGACAAGATCCTTGTGGCCGTCTCCGGAGGAAAGGACTCCATGTCCCTCACATACAACCTGATGAAGATGAAGAACACCGGCTTTCCCATCAACTTCGACTTCACCTGCATCCATATCAAGACCGACTTCTGCAACTGCGGTAAGAAGACCCGGATGGAGAAGTTCCTCGAGGCCTGGGGTGTGGATTACGAGATCAAGCAGGTTCCCGTTATCGCCCGTCTGAAGCCGGGGCGGAAGATGAACTGCTACTGGTGTTCCACCCAGCGGCGGATGGAGCTGATCAAGTCGGCCGAGGAGAAGGGCTGCAATAAGATCGCCCTGGGACACCATATGGATGATATTCTTGAAACATTCTTTATGAATATGTCCTACAAGGGAGAACTCTCAACCATGCTGCCCGTACTGGAGTATGACAACTATCCCTTTACGGTGATCCGTCCCCTGGCTCTGGTAAAGGAGCAGGATGTGATCCGCTTTGCCACAAAGAACCGCCTCAACAAGCTGGTCTGCACCTGTCCCTACGGAAGGGAGTCCAAGCGGAAGGATATGAGGGCTGTGATTAATGATATGGCCGAGGGTGATGAGTCGATCCGCGACAACCTTTTCAAGGCCCTGGAGAATCCTGTGGAGCGCTATATGATGGGCGCTATGAACGCCGCCGTGGAGCCGGCCCCTGAGCTGGCCGACCGAGCCTCCCAGTGGGTCCGCAAGGAGGGGTGGAAGACCGTGGGTCCCGAGGATATCCTGGCTCCCGAAGAGGGTAAAAAAAAGCTTCCCTGTCTTGAAGGGAAGACTTGTCCCGAAGGGGCGGACTGTGAGAAGTGCCGGTCTGAACTGGCCTCCTGACAGAGTTTTTCCGGACTGCCTGCAATAAACGGCAGTCCGAGAAGATCAGAAATCGGTGTAAGCGGTGACCTTGTCCCCTTCAAATCTGTAGAAGTAGGCGGCGATGTCGTTCTCCCCCTCTTCCAGATAAATATGCCCTTCAAGGTTGATGGGCAGGTAGGGATCGGTGCTAACCGGCCGGTCCATAATGACGTAGACCGTCTGGTTGGGCGGGGGCGGCGGAACATGAATGCAGGCTCCCTGATAGGGAACGAAGAGAAAGGTCTTCAGCCTGTTGAACTGTCCCGGCACCGAGTCCACACCAACAGCATAGCCCGGCAGGCGAACGGCCATGCCGTCAATATCGGGATTGATTCCCGGCTCGGGAGGAACAGAGCCGTCTCCGGAGTAGGAGGTGTCCTCTTCGAACTTCTTCATCTGCTCCTCGTAGTAGACGAACTCCTCCTGTGAGATCAGATCCCACCAGGTGATATCCTCGTAGCTGTCCTTCCGGAACTGCACCGTCTGGACCTGTGCCTCTGCACCGGCGGAAGTTCCTGCTGAGGCAGCCGTCTCCGAAGAGCTGTCTGTCCCGACGTTCTGAATCTCCTCAGATATTTTTACCGTACTCTCCTGGAGATCTTTTAACTGATTTGTCGTTTTCGCAAGAAACCCTCCTGCGAGAATTCCAATAGCTATGGCTGCTCCTGTAAGAGAAACAGCAAAAATAATCTTTTTCATCTGGAAGATTAACTCCTTATAGTCATTCCGTCGCTCAGTGAGCGTCTGTAAGCCGCAAAGGCGGGAACAAGTCCGCCCAGAACACCGGCAATCATGGTCACTGCCAGCAGGGCCCACTCCATCAGAGAGAGAAGGGTCCAGGGTGCATACAGTCCGTTAGCCCGGAACAGGGGCTGTGCCGCCGCCTGCAGGCCGTAGAGCAGAATTACACCGCTGATGCATCCAGCCGCCGTCACAATCAGGGATTCATAGAACAGAATTTTGAACAGGTCTCCGGGGGTGGCGCCAATGGAGCGGAAGAGAGCCATCTCTCTCCGTCTCTGTTCCAGAACCGCCAGCTGTGAAGTCAGCAGAGAGACAAGTCCGATCAGAACAACAAAGGCTGCCAGACCGCTCATAATCGTCTCTGCAGAACCCATGATCCGCCACAGGTCATAGAGGGCGGCTCCGGGCATAATTGCCGTCAGAGGCTCTCCCTCGCTGTTGTTGATGTCCCGCTGCATTCTGATGGCCGCAGTCCGCTGTTTCAGTCCCAGATAGACGGCTGTAATGCTATCAGGTTCCAGGTTCCGGGTCAGGGCATGCTCAACTGTTACCGTTCTGGTCTGCATTCCCGTCTCCCATCCTATATGAATGGCAGTTATCCCTTCAAGAGGAACATAGACCCCATTGTCAACTGCGGTGCCTGTAGGCTTCAGAACCGACTGAATTTCAAAGGGCATATTGTCGTGCTGCTGCAGGGTGAACTTCCCCACACCGTGGCTGAGGATAACGGAATCTCCCGGCTTGTAGCCGAGATCCTTGGCCACATTGGCCCCGATCACAGCATCAAAGGGAGACTCAAAATTCAGTTCACCCGATCCCACTTCCAGATTCTGATGGGCGCCGTACTGAAAGGCGTCAAAGTAGAGGCGGTTTGTTCCGACAACCCGGTAGCCCCTGTGGGAGTCTCCCAGGGAGATGGGAACGGCCCACTCCACCTGTTCATCCTCCGCCAGAGCCAGATACTCCTCATAACCGATATTGTTTACGGCATTTCCCATATGGAAAACAGAGTAGAGGAGAAGGTTGAGGCTTCCCGTCCGGGAGCCGACGATCAGGTCGGTGCCGCTGATGGTTCTTGAGAAGCTGTCCCGGCTGATCTGGGAACTCCGCTGAACCGCCAGAAAGAGCAGGACCGACAGGGATAGTGATATAAATACCAGCAGAACGATCTTTTTTCTGCTGAAAAGACTCTTCAGGGCCAGTTTAAACATTGATCTCCTCCATCTTCACCACCCTGGGGAATGAGGATTCCAGAGCCCGGTTGTGGCTGACCACCACCAGGGTGCTTCCCAGTTTTTCGGTCTCTCTGAAAAGGAGCTTCAGAAAGGCGTCGGCCGAGTCGTCATCCAGAGCCGAGGTGGGCTCATCGGCAATGATCAGCTCGGGAGCCGTAATCAGGGCACGTGCTGCTGCAACCCTCTGCTGCTGACCGATACTCAGCTCGGTAACCCTCTTTTCGGGATCGATTTTAAGGTCCAGATGGGTCAGCAGTTCCGCCGCCCGATCCTTCAGCTCTTTATGGTCCGCCTTAATGGAGGAATCCTTTGAGAAGAGAAAGGGCGCGGTGATGTTTTCAGTTACAGTAAGGTAGGGAATCAGGTTGAACTGCTGAAAAATAAATCCAATCTTATCTCCCCTGAATCGGTCCCGGTCCACGGGTTTCATGGTTTTGGGTTCCTTACCCAGTATTTTCAGTTCTCCCCGGTCGACGGTATTGATACCCGCCAGAAGGGATAGGAGTGTGGTCTTGCCGCAGCCGCTCTTTCCCTGTAATAGAAGGGACTCACCCCGTTCTACCTGGAAATCGGCGATTTTCAGCAGGGGCGTGCTCTGTCCCGGCCAGCTGTACTCCATATTATTAATTTCAATTGCTGTTGTCATAATACCTCTTTGGTTCAAGGTTTCTGTAGCGACTGCCCGAAGGAGGTTGCCCTTCCTCCGGGACCGATATCCGGAAGGTTCCGGATATCTGATTGTAACTCTTATTTCAGGTTGATTCTGCTTTTTCCGCTGACGGCTGTACCGCCGGACTGTCCCGCATCAGAGGCCAGTACCCAATTGACCTTCTCCAGTGAGGGAATGGATTCAAAGAGGTTTTTCAGGTCGATGGATCTCGCACTGCCGTCAAGGTCGAAGCGGATCAGAATCTGGTAGTCGGGGTGGCTATGGTCGTGATCGCAGTCTTCTCCGTGCTCATGGTCGTGATCGGCATCGTGGTCGTGATCAGCTTCGT
>DHQL01000008.1:896-20239 GCA_002408085.1 Spirochaeta sp. UBA5339 | reverse complement strand
ATCGGCATCGTGGTCGTGATCATGCTCACCGGGCATTACTACTTCCAGGCTTGCGGGCATGGATTTCTTGAACATGGAGTATCTCAGCTCAGCGAGAAAGTACTCTCCGGATTCGATACTCTTTACCATATGATCCAGGTAGGCCAGCTCCTCTTCAGAGGGATTGTCGTGCTCAAATCCGACAAAGTCGGCGCCGGGCATGGTGATTTCCATCTCAATGTGGTCAGAGTGCATAACGATGGCGAGGTTTGCCTCACCGTGTACATGGGCTCCGTGAGACTGAGCAGAGAGTGTAGCGGCTGTCATAAGCGCCGCCAGTGCGAGTATAATTTTCTTCATTGTGTTTTCCTTAATTAATATTATTGTATCAGTCGAGCCGTTCAGGCAAAGGAAAACAGGGGCGGGGCTCTGGTTCGGGGAACTGCAGTATGTGCTGACTCTATAACCAGGGTCTGTTCCGTGAGAAGGTTTCTGGATTCCGGACAGGGGGTCTGGAAAGCTGCTCTCAGGGGCAGGTCAGCCTGGTTTTGGTCTGCCAGCAGACAGAGAGGACAGCTGTGCTCATCATGCTGATGATCATGACTGTGAGAGACATCGTCGTTGCAGTTGTGAGGTCCTGGAATCTTAAAAATATGGCTGTGAGGAACAATCTGATGATGCTCCAGATCCCCCAGTATATGGAGATCCCCCGTACTCCAGACAAGGAGCAGAGTGAAAAGGATTATGCCTGTTCTTGATTCGCCGAACCTAAAAATATTCATTAGCATTATTTATGCAGTCAGATGGAAAAAAATCAAGGGACCCTGTCTGAGTAAATTATGTTTTCTTTTTGTTGTTCTCTTTAACTAGCACTTCAATTTTACTATACTTTGAACTATAAAATATAGCGGTTCAGTAATATAGGATTTGAATGCAGTATATAAAATCTTTGTCCTTACTATCACTTCTGACTCTCCTGTTTATCTTTCCTTTGTCTATTCGAGCGGAGGAAGGCCCTGTAGCCAGGGAGGGTGTTCTGGATCTGAGGGAGTGGGATTTTGAGACTCAGGGCAGTGTCAGGCTCAATGGAGAGTGGAATTTCTACTGGAACAGACTTCTCAGCACCGAAGAGGAGTTATCGGATTTCACGCCGTCATTCATATCAGTCCCCGGTTTCTGGACAAAAAACAAAGAGCATGAAGCCTATCCTTCACGGGGCTATGGTACCTATCATCTGAAGGTACTGCTTCCGCCTGAGCAGAATGAGATGGGACTTTCACTCCATGATGTGGAAACCTCTTATGCCCTTTTCATCGATGGACGGAAGAGGACGGGCGCCGGTGTTGTCGGCAGATCCGAGGCAGAATCAACCCCCGGCTACAGATCCAATACACTCTGCATCGGCCACGGATTCTCTTCACTGGATATCATCATTCAGGTTTCCAATTTTCAGCACCGAGGCGGCGGACTCAGAGAGGTGGTAAAGCTGGGGCTGTCAATGGATCTGCAGAATCAGCTGAAACGTAATCTTGCTGCGGAGCTCTTTCTCATCGGCAGCATATTTATTATGGCCCTCTATCACTTGAGCCTCTTTCTCTTTTTCAACAAGAACAGAACAACCCTCTTTTTCGGTCTTTTCTGTCTGATTCTGACCATACGGACTCTGGTTGTGGGAGAGATGTTCGCCTATGAGCTCTTCCCCTTTCTGCCCTGGGGTGTCCTGCACAGGATTGAGTATCTGACTTTATTCTGGTCCGTTCCCGTCTTTGCCATGTACATCAGGGCCCAGTTCAGGGACCTCTATTCACGTTATGTCTATCACTTCGCCTGGATCAGCTCTTCCCTCTACTCCCTGGTTCTTCTTGCTCCTACAAGCATCTACAGCCGCACTGTTGTCAGCTATGAAATACTGGCTCTGGTTATTGCCGCCTATACCCTCTATGTCATCCTGAGAGCCGCTCATTACAGGCGTTTCGGCGCCGGAATTATACTGGCGGGATTTCTGGTGGTCTTTCTGCTTCTGGTAAATGATGTCCTCTATGCCAATCAGATTGTTTACACGGGATACTACTCTTCCTTCGGGCTCTTTGTATTTATCCTCTCACAGGCCTATCTGCTGGCCAGCAGGACAGGCCATCTCAACTATCTGCTGGAAAGGCAGAATGTCAGACTTGAGAGGATGAACCGCGAGCTGGACAAGAGTTACAGGGATTTTGAAAAATCAAGACAGGGGATTATTGTGGGTCTGGCGAACCTGGCGGAGTTCCGGGATGAGGACACCGGCGACCATCTGCACCGGATCAGTGCCTACTGTGAGGCCATCGCCAATGAACTTGCCAGGCTGCCCAAGTACTCGGACTATCTTACTCAGGAATATATTGACGACCTTTCCCAGTCCTCCATTCTCCATGATATCGGTAAGGTGGGTATCCCCGATTCTATCCTTCTGAAACCGGGGAAACTGACGGAGGAGGAGTTTGAGATCATGAAGCTCCATACCGTAAAGGGCGCCGAAACCATAAAGAATATTGAAAACAAGATGGAGACAGATACCTTTCTGACCCTGGGCTACAGGATAGCCCACTACCACCATGAAAAGTGGGATGGTACAGGTTATCCTGAGGGGCTTAAGGGAGAGGTTATCCCCCTGTCTGCCCGAATTGTCGCCGTTGCAGATGTCTATGATGCTCTGACTTCAAAGCGGCCCTACAAGGAGGCCTTCACCCATGAAAAAGCCCTCTCCATGATGAGAGAGCTCCGGGGTGTACAGTTTGATCCGGAGATATTTGATGCCTTTGAAAACATAATTGAGCAGATCAATCTGGTCCGTCAGGAACTGAACGGCTGAGAAGGAAGGTTCAGGGGAGGCCGGGAATCCTTATAAAGAACTCCTGGAAACTGGTTAGTCCAGAGTTTTCCTGAACCACTGGGCTGTTTTGGCTATCACCGTATCCGCCAGCAGGGTGTCTCCGGATAGAACATTGTAGATATGGTCCGCCCGGGGAACCTCGAAGACCTCGGCCCGGGGGTGGACAGTCTTCAGCACCGCCGTGTTGGTGTAGAGGTAGTCTTCGGTTCCGTCCACAATCAGGAAGGGTCTCTTTTTGTACTCTCTGAAAACCTCTAGAGTGTTGTAGGCTGACAGGGATTCGGCAAACTCTCTGCTGTGTGTGATGGTTCTCCATCCCAGATCCATGGTCACCTCTCCTTTATTCATGGCGGTGGCTTTATCTTCTCTGTTCAAGAGGGAGGCATACTCAATGCTGCTGGACCATGTGGCCACCGAGGCAATCTCTTTGGGATTGGTTCCCGCTATATACTGGGCCACCCCTCCGCCCATGCTGAATCCCAGAAGTCCTATCCTCTTGCGGTTTGCCGCGGGCAGAGCCATCACATAGTCCAGGGCTTCCTGAGCATCCTGCATCATGGTGTGGACGGTGATAAAGGTTTCGTCAAATTCCGTTGTACCGTCCCAGCCCCGAAAGCCGATACGGAGGGAGCTGATGCCTCTTATCTCCAGTTCCCTTGCAGTGTCGGCAAACATATTACCCACCTCGTCCCGGGTGCTTGCGTAACCATGGTACATAATCACAAAGGGGGACTTCCGGTCTTCCGCCAGAAGCAGTGTTCCCTTCGCTCCGCCCGGCAGGGTAATTTCGCTTTCTCCCATGGGGAGTATGATATCACTCTTTTTGGATGAGGCGCAGGAGGCAAGAGTCATTAGAAGAACAGGGATCAGCAGCAGTATTTTTTTCATGGCAAACTCCGGTTTATTGGTCAGTCTCCAGTCTATTGGAAAACTCCCCTGAGAGGAAGCGGGTTAAGGGCTGCTGTCTGAATTCACCCATTTCATCTCACGACCGGTATCCCTATAGGCTTCAGGGGGTGTTCAGATCAAGAACTGACTCCCTTTTAACAAGGGTGTTGGGAAGCTTGTAATCCAGATGTTCATGCTTTTTCTCTTCTATCTGTTTGATCAGGTGCTTTGCCGCCAGGGAGCCTTTGAGGGTTATATTCTGACCTATTGTTGTGAGGGGAGGTGTGATCAGTTCCGACAGGTAGATGTTGTCGTATCCGATAATGGAAATATCCTCGGGTATTCGGAATCCTTCTTTCTGGAGAATAGACATAATCTCAACAGCCAGGATATCGGCTGAAACAAAGACAGCAGAGTGGCTGCGGGAAAAATCAATGAGTTTCTGCTTTACCCCATCCGGTGCATGGTGGAGCCTGTCACAGTGAAATATATCGCATTCTGTGGAGAAGGGTATGTTCTCATTTTCCATAACCGAGCGAAAACCTTCGATTCGTCTTGAGATTACTGAAGAGTGGCTGGTTATTACCGTTTCAAAACCGATGAATCCGATCTTTCTGTGTCCCATATCCAGAAGGTGCCGGGCAGCCATGGCGGCTCCCTCAAAGTCCTCAGACCCGATGTTGGGATAGGAGAGATCCTCATTGTAGGCATCGATAAAGACGGCGGGTACATCCTTCATCATTTCAGAGTTGGGCTGTTCGTTGTCCAGAAGGCTCAGAATGACGATGCCTTCCACGTTCCAGTTGGCCAGCAGTTTATACAGATCTTCATAGCTCTCAATGGAGTGGACCATCAGGTAGTAGTTGCTGTTGCTGATTTCCGACTGAATTCCGCTCAGCAGCTGGGAGTGAAAGGGGTCCTGAAGCAGGCCTTCCAGGACTTTCGGGAAAATAACACCGATGATACGGGTCGATTTGTTCGCCAGAGCCCGTGCGTTCCTGTTGGGGATGTAGCCCTGCTCCTGTATTACGGCCTCCACCTTGTCGATGGTTTTTCGGGAGACACGCCCTGAGTTTCCGTTTATCACATTGGATACGGTAGTCGGTGTTACCCCGGCCAGACGTGCGATATCTTTAATGGTCATCCCATCCTCCAGGACGCTGGTTGAAAATTCTCGTTGACAAGATTATGGACCAGGTGTTATTTTTAATCAAGTTTACCGTTAAACCTTGAGTGAATCAAGGTGCGGTTATTTTTTTAATGCTGAGGTTTAGCGTTAAACCTTTTTCGATTAAACAAGGAGAAATCATGAAAAAAGCAGCCCTTTGGATGACGCTGTTGGTACTTGTCTTTACAGGATGTTCGGGTGGTTCCTCATCCGGAAAGAACCTAAGTGAAGACACAACGGCTCAGAAGAATCTTCCTGTGCTTGGGGAGAATGTGAAATTTGATCCCAATATCCTGATCAACGACGGAAAACCTATCGAGGTTGAGTTCTGGATCTGGGATGCGGAAGAGATCTTTCAGGAGATCATTGACGGTTTCGAGGAAATCTATCCCAATGTCAGCATAAAACTGGTGAAACAGCCCTGGCAGGATTACTGGACAAAGCTTCCCCTGGCTCTGCAGAACGGCAGCGGTCCGGCTCTGTTTGCCATCCATAACTCCCAGCATGAGAATCTGATCAACTATCTTGAGCCCTATGATATCGATGTAGAAGACCTCAAAGCCGACTTTACCGGTGTTGAGGGGCATGTCATTGACGGCAAGGTTCACTATATTGATTACGGAATGATGACGGGAAGTATCTTCTACAACAAGGATCTGTGGCAGGATGCAGGACTCACAGAGGCAGATATACCCGAAACATGGGATGAGTTTACATCTGTTGCCCGGAAACTGACCAAAACCGATGGCAAGGGCTATATTACCCAGGCCGGTTTCAACTACAACCAGGATGTGAAGTCCATAATCATGGGCCTCAACTATCAGAAGGGGCAGATGATGTTCGGGGAGGATCAGCGCACAATTAATATGGACAATCCCATAACCGTGGAAAACATGCAGTTTCTTATAGACCTTTATGAAAAGCATGAGGTTGGATCAAAGGATTTCGGTATTAATGACTCCGAGAGCTTCGGTCAGGGACAGTCCGCCATGGTTTATAAGTGGGGCTGGTTTTACAATGCACTTGTAAACGACTATCCCGATATTAACTTCGGTGTATTCGCCATGCCTGCACCCTCTGGTCAGGTACCCTTTGCCTACGACCGCTATAATGGTGAATCTACTATGGGAATCAGTGCCACAAACAGCAGTGCCGATAAAGAACTGGCTCAGGCATTTATCCGTTACTTTATGTCAAATGATCAGGCTATGAAGGATCTCTGCCTTCTATACTCGGTTTTCCCCGCCAAAAAGTCTCTGGTGGAAAATGATGAGGTCAAGAATCACCCTGTAATGAAGACTTTGGCTCCCTGTGTGGACCGTCTGATCTGGCCCGGTCCATTCCCCGGGATTATTGAGACACAGATGCAGCAGACCTTTGAAGAGATTATCTATAACGGTGCCGATATCAATGCGGCAGTCAGGGCAGGTAACGAGTCCATTATGGAAGATATGAAGGGTTCAGAGTTTGTCTCTACTGAAAGACGTTACAAATATATAAACGAACTTTAAGAAGGAGTTTTGAGGGGCGGGGTGCCGCCCCTTGTAATATATGAAAGACAGAGCCTTTTATCTGGAGAAAATTTTCTCCCCGAAAAATGTAGTGCTTCTTACTCTGGGACTCTTTTATGCCCTGTTTCTGGTGTTTCCCGTTGGGGTCGCCCTGGTGGGAAGTTTTCATAACTGGAATCCCCTGAGAGGAACCTTTGATTTTGCAGGACTGGATCATTACACCAGGCTATTCAGGAGCCCCCTTTTCTGGCAGAGTCTGTTTAATACCCTCTACTTCTCGGTAGTCGTTATCGCAGCCCGCCTGGTTCTCGGTCTTGGAATTGCCTATATGCTGTTTTCAAAGATGACGAAGGCCCGGGGATTCTTCAGGGCTGCAATCTATATGCCCGTGGTAACCCCTCTTGTGGCTGTGTCCTTTGTGTGGCTCTGGCTCTACAATCCCCAGTTCGGTCTCTTTAATCAGATTCTGGGCACACGGCACAACTGGCTCTTTGACAGGAATACAGCCCTTCCGGCAGTTATGGCAATGACCATATGGAAAGATTACGGCTATGCGGTAGTTCTCTTTCTGGCAGGACTCTACAATCTGCCCAAGGAGTGCTATGAGGCCGCCCATATCGATGGTGCATCGGCACCCCGGATTTTCTGGCACATTACACTGCCCCTGCTTAAGCCGATGACGCTCTTTATCTTTGTCACTTCCCTTATCTCCTACCTGCAGGCCTATCTGCAGATACTGATTCTGACCAACGGAGGACCCGGTACTTCTACCTATCTCTCGTCATTTCTGATCTTTGATGAGGCCTTTGTCAAGTATAAATTCGGTTATGCCTCGGCAATCTCCTTTGTGATGTTTTTTCTCATCGCCCTGCTGACCTCCGTCAGCTTCAAGATTACCTACTTTGGAGGCAGCCGTGATTAAAAAAAGAATTCAGAGTCTGCTGCTGCATCTTATTCTGATTTTTCTGGTAGTTCTTACCATAACCCCCTTTGTATGGATGCTGCTCTCCTCATTCAAGACCAATGCCGAGATCAATGCCATCCAGTCCTCCTTTCTGCCGAGGGAGTTTACCTTTAGCAATTACAGCAGCGTTCAGAGCCGCTTTAACTTTCTCCGCTACTTCTTCAACAGTCTGCTGGTGACCCTCTCGGTTACGGCTCTTGTGGCCTACACCAGTACCCTGACGGGATATGTTCTGGAGAAAAACCGGTTCCGGGGAAGAAATGCCGTGTTTACACTGGTTCTCGCCACTATGATGATTCCCTGGTTTGTCACCATCATCCCCAAGTACAGCATTATGCTGAAACTGGGCTGGCTGAATATGTACTCGGCCCTGATTGTCCCGGCTGCCTTGAGCGGATTTGGTATTTTTATGATGAAACAGGCTCTGGCTTCCCTGCCCAATGAGATGCTGGAAGCGGGCAGGATGGACGGTGCCTCCGAGTGGTATATACTCCACCGCATTGTCTTCCCCATGTCCCGGAATGCCATTGCCAGTATTGTGATTTTCCAGTTCCTCTGGTCCTGGGAGGACTATCTCTGGCCCTTTCTGGTGATCAATTCCGAAAGCAAACAGGTTCTGGCCGTTGGCCTGCGTCTTTTCAGCGGCCGGTACAGCACCGATTACGGTGGACTCTTTGCTGCCGCAGCTATCTCAATCCTGCCGGTTATCCTGATCTACTCTCTCTTTCAGAAGCAGTTTATAGACGGACTGGCGGCCTCTTCGGTTAAAGGATGAGTCATATCCATAAACCGATTCCCAACTAAATACAAGGAACAATTATGCCCGATAAAAAGTCCTGCCGAAGTGAGGCAGACAGAAGAAATACAGTAGTCAGGGGAAACAGCCGTTTTACGGTGCTCACACCCCGCCTGATCCGTCTGGAGTACGATCAGGAAGGAATCTTTGAAGACCGTCCCACAAAAACGGTTTTGAACAGAGACTTCCCGGCTGTGGATTTTACTCTCTCAGAACAGGGAGAGGGGGTGATTATTGAAACCTCCGATCTGACCCTCTACTACCATGGCGGGGAGTTCAGTTCCCATAGTCTTGAGATAAGTCTGAAGGCAGACTGTCATGTTCACGGCAGCCGCTGGTACTTCTCTCAAAAAACCGAAACCCTGAAGGGAACCTGCCGTACCCTGGATGAGGCTGATGGCGCCGTTCCCCTTGAAGAGGGTCTCGTCTCCAGGGACGGCTTCTCATATCTGGATGATTCACAGACCATGGTCTTTGAAGAGGGACAGCTGGTGCCTGCCGGCAGACCCCATGCCGTGGACGGTTACTTCTTCGGCTATGCCCGTGACTACTTCGCTGCCCTGAAGGATTTCTTTTTCTTGAGCGGCGGAACTCCCCGTCTGCCCCGGTATGCCCTGGGCAACTGGTGGAGCCGGTACTGGGCCTACTCCCAGGATGAGTTCCTTGCCCTTACAGATTCCTTTGCCGCCGAAAAAATACCCTTTTCTGTGTTTGTAGTGGACATGGACTGGCATCTTGTAGATGTGGAAGAGCGCTTCGGGGGAGGGTGGACTGGTTACTCCTGGAACAGGGAGCTGATTCCCGATCCCGAAGGACTTCTGAAGGAGCTTCATAACAGAAACTACAGGGTTACCCTGAACCTCCATCCCGCCAGTGGAGTACGGGCCTATGAGGATGCCTACCCTGAAATGGCCAGAGCACTGGGCGTTGACCCCGAAAGTGAATCGACCCTTCCCCTGCGGCTGGAGGACAGAGAGTTCCTTAATGCCTACTTCCGTTATCTTCATCATCCTCTGGAAGATCAGGGCGTGGATTTCTGGTGGGTGGACTGGCAGCAGGGAAGCGTTTCAAGCAGGCCGGGGATGGACCCCCTCTGGCTGCTGAACCACTATCACTGTGAGGATATGGAAAAACGGGGGAAGACTCCCCTGATTCTCTCCCGGTTTGCCGGTCCGGGAAGTCACCGATATCCCGTCGGGTTCTCCGGAGATACCGTGATCTCCTGGGAGTCTCTGGCCTTTCAGCCCTATTTTACCTCCACCGCCGCCAATATCGGATATAACTGGTGGAGCCATGATATCGGCGGCCATATGCACGGCTCGAGAGATGCAGAGCTCAGCGTCCGCTGGCTCCAGTTCGGTGTATTCAGTCCCGTCAACAGGCTCCACAGCTCCCGGAGCCCCTTTAACTCCAAGGAGCCCGCCGCCTATCCTCCTGTGGAACGTGAGATTATGGGGCGCTACCTGCGCCTGAGGCATCGGCTTATTCCCTACATCTACAGCCTGGGCTGCCGTCTGGCTGATGAGGGCAGACCCTTTCTGACTCCCCTCTACTATCACAATTCCGAAGAGGAGGAGAGCTATAACTCTCCCGGCCAGTACTACTTCGGGGACGCTTTGATCGTCTCTCCCATTGTCCGGCCCATGGATCGGGATCTGAAGATTGCCGAAGCCGATGTCTGGCTGCCCGAGGGACTCTGGTTTGATTTCTTTACCGGACGTTCCTATGCGGGAGGGGGGCGTGTTCTGATGTACAGGACTCTGGATGATCAGCTGGTGCTGGCTTCTGCCGGAGCTGTTCTTCCCCTGGATGCCAGTGACGGGGGAGGGAATTCTACCGAGATTCCTGAATCTCTGGAGTGGATGGTTTTTGCCGGGGGAGACGGTGAGTTTACCCTTGTTGAAGAGTCTGAAGGCATTGAGAGCACAACAACTCTGGTAAACCGGCTGGCCTCGGAAAAAAAGATAACCCTCCATCCCTCTCTTTACCCTGATGCAGCTCCTGCCGGACGCAGTGTGAGAATCCGGATCAGGGGAATCGATAAACCTGAAAGTCTAAAGGTAAACGGACAGAACCCTGAGGGTAGTGCATGCTCATTTGACTCGAAGACCCGGAGTCTTGTTCTGGAACTGGAAGACTATAATCCTTCCCTCACATATGAAATTGAGATGGATGCGGAACTGTATGGAAACCGGGACTGGATGGAGGAGGTTTACACCCTTCTTCACAGAGCTGAGATTGAATACTCTTTGAAAGAGAAGATCATTTCTCTATGCAGTAAACACAGTGTATCCTCCCTGCTGACGCGCCTTAACGCCCTGAAGCTGGATGCCGGACTCTATGGCGCACTCTGTGAGCTGATTCCCTCCTGATACTTATTACTGTTGGAGGGACTTTGGGTTTCTCCTGCAGGAATCCTGTTGAATCGGGCAGTCTCGTCTGTCTGGTTCAGCAGAACCCGGTATTGTACCCTGAAATACACAAAAAACTCCTGATTTCAACAACCGTTCATTTAATGTATTGCAATACGCCCTAAGCTATACTATTTTTTCTGTAATATATACTTATGAATCTCCCTGCAGGAGGACGCGCTGTGAACGAACTCTACTCTCCCTGGACCCTTAAGGATGTAACCATGCGGAACCGGATTGTCATGCCTCCCATGTGCATGTACAGCGCCGGCGAAGACGGGATTGCCACTCCCTGGCACAGCTTCCACTACCGGACCCGCGCCCAGGGCGGGACTGCCCTGATTATTCAGGAGGCCACCGCCGTCGAGCCCCGGGGCCGGATCAGCAGTGCAGACCTTGGAATCTGGAGGGATGATCATATTCCCGCCCTGAAGGAGATTACCTCTGGAATCGAAGCCGAAGGGGCAATCCCTGCGGTGCAGCTGGCCCATGCGGGGCGGAAGTGTACAGTCCCCGGGGCCGATGTGATCGCCCCCTCTCCTCTGAATTTCGATCCGGAAGACCCGGAGTATATTCTTCCCCGTGAGATGACCCGGGAGGATATCGAAACTGTAATAGAGTCCTTCCGCCAGGCCGCCCGCCGGGCTTCCGAGGCGGGGTATAGAATCCTTGAGGTTCACGGAGCCCACGGCTATCTGATCAGCGAGTTCCTCTCTCCCCTGACCAACTTCCGCAGAGATGAGTACGGCGGTGACTATGCCGGCCGCTCCCGTTTTCTTAAGGAGGTGGTCCGGGCGGTCCGTTCGGTCTGGCCCGAAGAGAAAGCCCTGATCCTCCGGGTCTCCTCCATGGACTACAAGAGCGGGGGCAATGAGCCTGAGGATCTGGCGGCCATGATCAACCTGGTAAAGGACGAGGGAATCGATATGGTCCATGTGAGCAGCGGCGGAGTCGTTCCCCATGTGAAAATCCCTCTGGGGCCGGGATATCAGATTCCCGCAGCCCGAACCATCCGGGACAGAACAGAGCTCCCCGTTGTGGGGGGCGGTCTGATCACCAGTTCCGACCTGGCGGCCAGGGTGGTCTATCAGCAGGATGCGGACCTGGTCTTTCTGGGACGGGAGCTTCTGCGGAACCCCTTTTTTCCCCTTTTAAGCGCCCAGGAGGCAGGGGTGGAGCTGAAGTACTGGCCCCGTCCCTACGAACGGGCCCGCTGACCTGATTTGAGGCTCCCCCCGGATGGGGGCAAAAGCGGCCGAAGGATAGTAGCGGAACCACAGGGCCGGTCAGGGCGGAGGGACGGAGCCCGGAAGGACCGGCCCGGCAGGTGGTTGGAGCGGAGAGCCTGGTCGGGCGCCCTTCAGGCGGCCGGCGGCCCCGAACTCTTCTGAACATTTATGGTATGATTGTTTTATGGATAAACTTGATTTGCACTCTATTGTGCCCGACGGGACGACGGAGGACGGGAAGCTGGAGTATATGGTGATTGCGGCGCGGCACCGGGAGAAGTGGGTGATTGTGCGGCTGCGGGGCCGGGATGACTGGTGTTTTCCCGGGGGGCACCGGGAAGAGGGCGAGAGTATGGACGAGGCGGCGTCCCGTGAGCTCTATGAGGAGACCGGGGCCCTTGAGTGGGATGGTCTTGAGTGCATTGCCCAGTACTCTGTGGACCACGGCGAGAGGATCAGCTGGGGCAGCATCTATGCCTGTGATATTTCGCGCTTTGGAGAGCTTCCGGCGGAGTTTGAGATCGAGGAGATCCGGCTGGCCGATGATTTCCCACTGGACAACACAAGATTTCCGGGGATTATGCCGGGGCTGATGGAGTGGCTGAACCGGAGGCTTATTAATTCTGTTGAACCTTAAGAGCTGCCGCTACGAATCGGCTTCCTTCCAGAGGGGAAGTGGAAAGGGAATGATGTTGCTCCTTTTTCCGGCCTTTTCCGGACTTTCCTGAGGGAGTTCATTATCCTCAGGCCCGTCACCCAGAAATTCCCGTCTTAAGACCCTTTCAATACAGCTGGCGAAAAGGATCTTACCCTGTGGCTCATCAAAGAGCTCCCTTCTTTCACTGATTCTTGAGAGGTCCCCGGTTCTGATCATCCGGGAGACTTCATATTCCAGGTTTAAATTATATTTCATGATAATTCCATGATAATTCACATGTTCTTCAAATTCAAAGAGAACCTTAAATTTTTATTGGGAAAGGATTTAGGGAATGTTTGTATATTTTTGAGCAGGGCTGTATTTCCGGGGGATTTTCACCCCCGGAAGACGACTTAGGCACAGGGGCCGGGTGCAATCACTGAGGCCGGGCGACATCGCTGAAGACAGCAGGTCCGGCGGCTAGGCTCTGAGGGACCAGTTTTTCCGGACGGGGTAGCGGTAGTACTTCCTGTCGCTGTATCCCAGGGTGAAGATCAGTCCGATCTTTCTGTCCCCTGGTACTCCTATGCGGGCTCGGGACTTTCTGCTGAACAGGGCAGCCTCGGCAAAGCCGATCATGCAGGATCCGATCCCCCTGGCATGGGCAGAAAGCATCATATTCTCTCCGGCAATGGCGCAGTCGGTACGGCCGAAGCGTTTTCCCTGTCTGGCAGGGTAGGTCAGTACCGCAACAGCTGGTGCTCCGTGAAAGAGGGGGTCTGCCTTGCCTTCCAGGGTCAGACTTAAGAGCTGGTGGAATCCGGTGATGGTCTCCTTTTTTGCATACCGACCCAGTCCGGCGGCTTTCAGCAGCAGGCGTCCTGCGGGATTCAGACCTATCTTTACAACCTTCAGGAGTATCCGGGCAAGGTCCGCTGCAAAGGCAGGCACCTCATCCCCTTCGAAGAGGAGGACATCACAGTACTGGCTGTTTGTTGCAGTGGCAGTGGTCTCTCCGGCTCTGATTATGGCCTTGAGGTCATCCCTGTTCAGGGGGGTGTTGCTGTAGTTCCTGACGGATCTCTTTGAGAGGATCAGATGGTCGTGGAGCTCTTCAGGTTCGAGGGAGCCCGTATCCGCGGGGTAGGGGGGGAGAACCTCTCCGTCCACTCTAACGGCGTTTACAGGGCAGACCATGCCGCAGTGGCTGCATTCGATACACCCTTCGGGGATAATCCGGTGGGCGTCCTTCTCTTTTCTGATGGTTTTGGCGGGGCAGTCTGTGGCGCAGAGCCCGCAGTTGGTACAGGTTTCTTTGTTGATGGTGAATGTCATGGAAGAAGTGTAGTCGGGAGTAAATTCAATAGCAACAGGATATTGAATAAAATGTCAAAAAGAATTTGGTGTTTATTTATGAGGGCGTGTTATTTTCATTTTGTGATATATATTTATAAATATACATTCTTGGAGGCCAGGAAATTTAATATTAATGCTTACCTTTTGTTGCGGAAACTTGGCTTTCCTTAATCAAAGGTGGTGCATTATGATAAAACTATTAGTAATTCCCCTGGTTGTTTTGATTCTTTTTTCTTCCTGTAATATAGATGGCTCTTCCGGTGAAAACACAGCCCCTGAGGCCAGTACTCCTACCTTTAGTGGTGATATATCCACAATCGGCAATGAAATTACAGCGCAATATGTCTTTACCGATGCCGATGGCGACAGTGAGGGGAATTCTGCCTATCAGTGGTTTATTGAAACGACTGAAAATTCAGGTGAATATATTGAAATCAGCGGAGAAACAGAAATCTCTTACACTACCGTACCCCTGGATGAAAATCTCCGTTTGAAATTTGAAGTGACGCCGGTAGATGATGAAGGTCTGGCTGGCAACACTGTGTTAAGTAATGCTTCAGGTAAAGTCGGTGTAATCAACACGGCTCCCACGGCCAGTTTTGCAACCTGGGACTATGAGGTGAGCGGGGCGGATGCCGCCTATTCCAATGTGAATGGTAACTATTACCTGGCTGTAGAAACAAGCTTTGCAAAAGCTTCCTATTCAAATAGTTCTGGCTATGAACTTTTTTATGCTAGTGATACAGCTCAGAGTCCTGTTATTTATTTCTGGGCATTTGATGATGACACAGTTGTGATAGGAAATGTTGATGTAGAGATATCAGAGATTGCTTATTATAAAGAAAATTTTGATGATTATCCTCCGGATAACGATTCTTGGATGGATAATACAGAGAACAGTTCAAGCCTTAGTGTTGTATCTGTTCCCTTTAGCGGTGATACATCAGGTGTTGGAAATCAGCTGACAGCATACTATGTATTTTCTGATACAGATGGAGACAATGAGGGAACATCATTATATCAATGGTATCGGAGTGACAGTGAGGATGGCGTTTATTCTGCAATCTCCAATGCTACTGGTGTCACTTATACGACAACTGATGATGATAATGAAATGTTCCTGAAATTTGAGGTCACCCCTGTTGATGAGCACGGACTTGAGGGTACATCGGTACTAAGTGAAGCTACTCCTCAAATCGGAACAACATAAATACTATCTGTACAGTTTGCCTGAGAAGGAAAATATTTTCAAAGGCCCTTTGGAGAGATCTTTCAAATTATGATATATATTATTAGTACTCGGTGATATTTTATTAGGTCAGGCTGGAAAGGTTCGCTTTTCAGGAGGGTAAATGTGGCTTTCAGGTTAAAAAACATATTTTTCTCCCTTTTTATTCTCTCTATGTTACATCTCCCTTCTTTTCTGTATGCCCAGACCAGTAGCCGGATGCCCCAGCAAGTTAATAACTGGCTGCAAAACAGTGATAATACAGGTTTGGGTGATAATGATGGAATCAATGTTGTCTTCTTTGAAATTCCTGATACAACTACCTCAACTCTATATTTTGGTGTTCGTGATCCGGGTGCCAACAATCTTCTTGAAGATGAAAATACCGGTACAACGGACTTCTATCTAATTGGAGGGTCCGGTGCCCTAAGTTCATCCAATTCAAAATTAATTGATTACACTGCAGATGTTACTGTCGCAAGAACAGGTACCGAGCTTGCAATGTTTACTGCAGACTCCAGTGGAACATTTAATGGAGCCAATGGATGGTACTATTTCCCCGGTGTACAGCCAAGTCAGGGTGAGCATATCGGGAACAAGTACTACTTCAAGATTGTTGTAGATATTACTACTACCGATGTCGCTGATACAAAGAATGCCTATCAGCTTGATGTATCTCTGTCTGGTACAAATGAACAGGATCCAATCGAAGTCTCCGGTGCTACATCCTTTGCCTACAACCTCTGTTTTGATTTGAAGAACGGCGGACCAACATGGGAACTTTTCCCTTATGTTCCCGGAAGTGCTTTGGCAGCAGAGGATGTTATTTTTCATAACTGGGATTTTGATGCTCCGGCTACCTATACTCTTAATGTATATAACAGGACGGACCATGTAACTCCTGTGGGCTCTCCCACTGCTTCCGGGAATAATGCTTTGGTTAGTGCTAATTACACCATTGGCGCCGGGGAGATGGATGGAACCTGGAAGTATGAATTTGATTCCAGTGACGGCACCATCAGGAATGCGTCTGAAGTCTGGGTTACTCACAATGGCAACCCCCTGAGGATGTACTCTACCAGAATCCTGAGCCCTGCAGCCTCCAGCTATGTTGTTACCACATCTGTAGATGGTGAAGGCATTGCCGATGGTGTTGACATTGCTTCAACCGTAGACAGAGAAGAAATTCGGCTGCAGGTTGTTGATGCTTCAGGTGATCCAACTAATCAATCAGAAAGTATTGATATTACACTAACAGATGATGGTGGAAATCAGGCTAGGATTGTCTCTGTTAATGGAGTCGCATATGGGCCTGCGGCCAGTGCAACCATAACAACCGATGATTATGGTTATGGCTATTATGAAATTGCCCGGCCTCATGATGGTACGGTGGATGGCAGTGTCTTCACTGTAACCTCAACAGTCACCTGGACCTGGGGTACTAATACATCGGATACCTATGATGTACTGTTTTATGAAGACCCTGATCCCACCATATCCTCAGCTTCGAATATGAGTTTTGATGTTACAGACGGCTCGACAGTCATTTCTGATATAACAATTGATCATCCTTCAATATCCTCAAAAATTGTAGATATCGGCAGTGGAACCACCGATCTTCAGATTCGTATTCCTGATAGTCTGGATGCTGAGTTTGATCCTGGTGCGACGGTAACATTGACAGATCCAGCTTCAGGAACCGGAACTGGAGATGTGAATGCTGCAGTGACTTATAGTGGAGATTCTAAAGTTCTTTATATTGATGTGGAAGTTGATTTTTTGACAGATGAGGAGTTACTGATAAGTGGTTTGCAGCTTCAGAATTTCAATGCTGTATCACAAGGAAACCTTGAACTCTCATGGGATGGCGGATCTACTTTCCCAGTTAGTGATGATAAAATCCTATCCATAACTGATTCCACAATAGGCTATATCTGGGTAGGAATAACTGATAGTAACTGGTCAACAGCTACAAACTGGGCCGGGGGAGTTGTGCCTTCTCTGGTTACTGATACTGTTCTCATTCAAAGTTCTGATAATGACCCTGTAATGGATTCAGCGGTTTCAGTCGCCGAACTTACAATTCTTAGTGGTGCTGCACTATCAATGAATAATTGGCCTTTATCAGTTTCTACGACTCTCGATGTCAGCGGTACCCTGGTTGGGACTGGTGCGTCCAACCTGACCCTTTCAGGAGATGCTGATTTCTCGGGAGGTACCTTTACCAAGGGTACAGGATTAATCATTTTTGACGGCGCTGGAGCTCAATCTCTTACCAGCGGAGGCCAGGACCTTGGAGATATGCAGATCTCTACGGCTGCCACTGTTCTGACACTGAATGATGCCGGAAACTTTGATGATGTCACAATCGGCAATGCCACAGCAGAACTTGTTCTTGCCGCAGATCTCTCTGTGGGCGGGAACTGGACCAACAGCGGTATTTTTACTTCTGCGGGGAATACGGTAACCTTTGATCCCTCAGCGGGACCCGTTGCGGTTGTCACAGGAGGTAACGGAGGGGATCAGGATTTTGATGCTCTTGTTTTCGATGATGGCGGAGCCGGGGTTGTGTTTACGGTTACAGGAGATCTTACCGCCAATACTTCCCTCACCGTGACTGATACAGGGGGAATTACCTTTTCAGGAGATGTCTCCACTCCGGCGCTAACCCTGACAGACTCTTCCGGAACAATCGCCTTTACCGGTGGTGCTGACAGTACAGCTCTGACTGTTGCCGGCAATGCTATGGATATCAGTTTTACCGGTGGGGATTATGACTTTACCAATGCTGTTACCTTCAGTAATACAGGAGTTTTAACCCTGGGAAACAACAATGGAGATACCTTATCCTTCACAAACGGTGTTACAGCGGTATCTCCATCATCCAAAAATGTGGCCGGTACCCTGGACGCTGCTGGAACAGGGGTTCTCAACCTGGGAGGGATCACACCTGTAAATGTAACCGATAATGCTGTTATTGGTGGAACCTCAACTGGGGATATCACTCTATATAATACAACCATTGCAGATGGTGTAAGTCTGACACTGGGAGCCGGTTCAGGTTCAGATATATTTGCTGCAACCATAGACGGCAGCGTTAACGGAACCTCTGACCTGACCATTAATTCGGCAGGTGCTGTCAGTATCACAGGTAATGTCGGATCTGCCATTGACCTGGGGACAATCACTATTGTCGACTCAAACGGCACAACCTTTGGTGGAACCGTAGATGCGGATAATATTGTAATTACAGACACAGCAACCGGGCAGACCATCTCCTTTACAGATGATACGACAGTGAACACTGCCATGTCAGCCGCCGGTACGGCCAACGACTACAATATCAGCTTTACAGGGGCTTCAAACAGCATTGCAGGAACTACAACTCTGGCCAATACGGGTACTCTGGTTGTCGGAGATGCAGACACCGACAGTACTGTCTTTGCCGGAGGAATTATTGCTGCAACCCAGTCTTCAAAAAATATTGCCGGTGCCCTCTCTACTACAGGAACAGGTGCGATCAACCTGGGAGTTACTGATGTTATTATTACCGCAGATTCGGTAATCGGCGGAGCTTCCACAGGGGCAATTACACTTTTTGACACCGAGATAAATGTAGGATTTACGCTGACTCTGGGAACCGGAGCGGCTTCTCCTGTTACGGCAACAACTATATATGGAACTGGAGCAGGTTCCTCTGACCTGACAATCAATACCACTGCAGCAGTAAATATCACTGGAGATATAGGCCCCAATATAGATACCATAATTTTAACAGATTCTGGTGGGGTAATAATTGGCGGTTCTGTCACTGCCGCAACAGTCACTTTGACAGATACAACGGGAACAATCGAGTTTCAGGGTGATGTAACAGTCACATCTGCATTGACTACTGCTCTGCAGGGGTATGGTGTCAGTTTTCTGGGAGCTTCCAACAGCATAGCGGGTAATACCTCCTTTATTAATACAGGAACCCTGACTCTTGGAAATAACAATACCGACAGCATAACCTTTTCCGGTACTCTCACAGCTATAACACCACCAATAAACTCAGCAGGTACTGTTGAAACATCAGATAATAATATGTCTCTTGGCGATGTCACAATGACTGCCGATATGACTCTCTTGTCCGGAACAGGTACCATTGATGTTGCCTCGATTTCTGATGGAGCGGGGTCTTTTACTCTGAGTCTTCAGGATGCAGCGGCCACGGGTGCTGTGTCCTTTGCAGGAGCAGTAACGGTCGCTGGGGTTACCACCTTCGGCGGAGCCTATGATGTGAGCTTCAACGGTGGCGGAACCATCGA
>DHQL01000008.1:0-571 GCA_002408085.1 Spirochaeta sp. UBA5339 | reverse complement strand
ACCTTTACAGCCGGTGTCATTGCAACTGCACCCTCATCCAAGAATGTTGCCGGTACACTGGCAGCTGCCGGATCAGGAGTGATAAACCTTGGAACTACTTCAGTTGCCGTTACCGATGATGCGGTTATCGGCGGGGCATCAACTGGTCAGATAACTCTGTTCAACACTGTCATTGCCAATGGTGCCACCCTGACCCTGGGGGCGGGAGCCGCAACTCCTGTTACTGTCACAACCATTAATGGAAGTGTTGACGGCACCTCCGATCTGACGATCAATACTTCCGGTGCCGTAAGCATCACAGGTAATGTGGGTAATAACTTTGATCTCGGCACCATTACAGTTACCAATTCCGGAGGCACTACCTTCGGTGGAACTGTGGATGCGGATAATATTGTAATTACAGACACAGCGACCGGGCAGACCATCTCCTTTACAGATGATACGACAGTGAACACAGGCATGTCAGCTGCCGGTACGGCCAACGACTACAATATCAGTTTCACAGGAGCAACCAACAGCATTGCAGGTGCTTCCCTTATTGAGAATACCGGAACCCTGACCCTGGGGGATG
>DHQL01000016.1:113043-218686 GCA_002408085.1 Spirochaeta sp. UBA5339 | reverse complement strand
ATAGCCATTATACCACAGACGCGTTTGCTTATTCGTTGCAAGCTTGCGCTTACCCCGAAGGCTTGTGGAATTTAACAGGAAAGCCCCGGAGAGGTCAATACCTTTTTATAGATTTTTGACTTCCCCTTCAAATCAGAGAAAAAATCTGAAAAATACCTTGAAATCGCCTTGTCAGACCTCTTTACATTAGACGTTCATTTTGACAATATTCTGTATGGAAAACAGAAGCATATATAGAAACATTTCCCCCCTCGATCACAGATATTATACATCTAACAAAGATCTATTCGAGGCACTGTCTGACAGGCTTAGCGAGGAAGCCACAGTCGCCTACTGCGTAAAGGCCGAAATGGCCCTCCTTAAGACACACATCAAACTTCAGAATCTCGGTGGTCAGGATCTGATCGATTCACTGGATTCTGTTGAACAATCCATTACTCCCGAAGAAGTCTATAAAGAAGAAGAGAAGACCCAGCACAATATCAGAGCTCTTGTGAATGTTATAAACAAGAAGGTTCCCGAAACCCTGAAGCCCTGGGTTCATATGGGTGCTACTTCCGTGGATATGCTGGATACAGCCAATGCCATGAAGATGCGGGATGTAACCCGTGATGTGATTCTTCCCCTCCTTATGGGGCTGGAAGAGGAACTGATTAAAATGGCTGAGAACGAAGCCGAAACTCCTCAGGTTGGGCGGACCCACGGTCAGCACGCTGTTCCCGTTACCCTGGGCTACACTTTCGCCGAGTATGTTTCCCGTCTGGGACAGTCCATTGGAGAGCTGGAAAAGCTCTCCAATGATCAGAGAGGAAAGCTCGCCGGTGCCGTGGGTGGATACAATGCCACTTCCATGATCACCTCGGATCCTCTTGAAATGGAGAGAATTTATCTCGATTTTCTGGGACTTAAGCCCTCAGAGTACTCCACACAGATGGTAGAGCCCGAATACCTGCTGAGACTTCTTCTGGAGTACAATACAGCCTTCGGTATCATCGCCAACCTGGCTGACGATCTGAGACACCTTCAGAGATCTGAGATCGACGAGGTAAGAGAGTTCTTCTCAGCCACACAGGTCGGTTCCTCAACAATGCCCCAGAAGAGAAATCCCTGGAACTGCGAGCATGTAAAGAGCCTCTGGAAGGCCTTCGCACCCCGGGTAATGTCCTTTTATATGGATCAGATTTCCGAGCACCAGAGAGACCTCTCCAACTCAGCTTCCGCCCGGTTTCAGGCCGATTTCATCGCCGGATTCGCCGCAGCCACTGCAAGAATGAAGAAGATTGTTGCGGGGATGTCCGTAAACAAGGAACAGCTCAGAAAGAACCTCACCGTACAGGGAGATTTTGTTCTGGCAGAGCCCACCTACATCCTTCTGGCCATGAGCGGTATCAACGATGCTCATGAGATCGTCAGAAAGATTACTCTCTCCTGTGAAAAGAACGGAAAGACCATCAAGGAGGTTCTGGAGACAGAACAGCCAGAAAGCTGGACAAGAATCAAAGACCAGCTGAAAAAGGTCACAGGCCTTGAGGCCGAGGACTTCTACACAGATCCCTCCCTCTATAGAGGTAAGACAGCAGAGAAGACCAGAAGCCTCTGTGAGCAGTACACAGAACTTATGAAAAAAATCAAAGGAGCCCTTTAATGATTCAGGTTGAAGAAAAGTACAGTTACGACGATGTTCTCCTCGTTCCCGCCTATGCAGACTTTCTCCCTTCGGAAGTAACAGTCAAAACAAGACTGGCGGGAGATATCTATCTGAATGCTCCTGTAATATCGGCGGCCATGGATACTGTAACAGAGTATCAGATGGCCATCGCCCTGGCCCTGGAAGGGGGAGCCGGGGTTATCCACAGAAACCTCTCTCCCGAAGAGCAGGCAAGACAGGTCTCCCGGGTCAAGCGCTACCTGAACTGGGTTATAGCCAATCCCGTGGTAGTTCAGAAGGGACAAACCGTTGCGGATGTTGAGAAGATCATGATGGAGACCGGGGTAACAGGTCTTCCTGTTCTGGATGCCGGCAAACTCTGCGGAATTATCACAAACCGTGATATGCGCTTCTGTTCCAATCTGGGCCAGAAGGTGGAAGATGTGATGACCACAGATCTGATTCTTGAGAAGGGAACACCCACCGTGGACACAGCCAGAGAGAAGTTTGACAAGTACAGAATCGAAAAGCTTCCCGTTGTAGACAAGGACAACCACCTGACCGGTCTGATCACCGTGTCGGATATGGAGAAGCACAAAGACTTCCCTGATGCAGCCACCGATGCTTCAGGTTCTCTGATTGTAGGGGCCGCCGTATCACCCAATGACTACAAGGTCAGAATACCCCTCCTCAAGGAGATGGGCTGTGATTTTGTCGTTCTGGATACGGCTCATGGAAACAGCCTCAGCGTTCTCAAGGCAGTTGAAGGAATCAAGAAGGAGTTCGGTATTACCGTAATCGGCGGAAATGTGGCCGATGCCGACGGAGCCCGACGCCTTGTTGAAGCCGGAAGCGACGCAATCAAGGTCGGAGTCGGTCCCGGTTCAATCTGTACAACCAGAATCGTTGCGGGTATCGGAGTTCCCCAGCTCTCCGCAGTTAACGAAGCTGCCGAAGAGGCAAGCAAGCACAACATTCCCGTTATTGCCGACGGAGGAATCAAGTACTCCGGAGATATAACCAAGGCCATAGCCGCCGGTGCAAGCTGTATTATGGTGGGTAACCTTTTTGCCGGTCTGAAGGAAGCTCCCGGACGGGAAGTTATCTTCGAAGGACGTATCTTCAAGCAGTACAGAGGTATGGGTTCCGTGGGCGCCATCAAGGAAGGAAGCGGCGACCGCTACCAGATGAAGAAGGACGAAGAGCCCGTTCCCGAGGGAATCGAAGGACGCGTACCCTTCAAGGGAGAGCTGAAACCCTACCTTAATCAGCTGGTTACGGGATTGAAAAAAGGAATGGGATATTGCGGATGTCGCACGATCGAGGAATTGCGTTCATATAAAAAGTTTGTTAAAATCTCTAGCGCCGGACTCAGGGAGAGCCATGCACACGATGTCAACATAACACAGGAGGCTCCCAACTACTCACGCTATTAGGAGTTACGGCTACCAAACTTATAAGGACGTATGAATGAAACTTGTTGTTATCGGTGCCCAGTGGGGTGACGAAGGCAAAGGCAAGATGGTCGACTACCTTGCCGAAGATGCTGACCTGGTTGTCAGATTCTCGGGAGGAGCCAATGCAGGCCACACAATTAAGGTTGAGGACAAGGTATTTAAACTGCACCTTGTTCCCGCAGGGATAATCTATCCTGAAAAAACAGTTGCCCTGGGCAACGGGATGGTTATTGATCCTGAATCTCTTTTTGAAGAGCTTGCACAGATTAAATCTCAGGGAGTTTCCTGGGAAGGCCGTGTCTTTGTCTCTGACAGAGCTCATCTCGTACTTCCTTCCTATAAAGAAGAAGACCAGGAAATGGATCCCAAAAGACCCCGTCCCATCGGAACAACCGGCCGGGGAATCGGTATCGCCTATGGAAGAAAGGCGTACAGAGACGGTATTCGTGTTGCCGATATGTGGGATGATATGGTCTGGGACGCCCTTTCTGAAGAGGACCGCAACTGGCTTGCCCCCTTCAAGGCGCGTCTGGAGTCCATGAAGATCAATATGGCCGCCTTTATGATGGCCAATAAAGACAAAAAGATCCTTCTCGAGGGAGCTCAGGGAGCTCTTCTCGACCTGGATCACGGAACATACCCTTATGTTTCCTCAGGGATTTCCACTTCCGCCGGTGCCGCCCTGGGCGGGTCCATCGGTTTCCGCTACATCGACAAGGTACTGGGTGTCTTCAAGGCCTACCAGACAAGAGTCGGTAACGGACCAATGCCCACCGAGATGACCGAAGGTAAGGATCTGGAACTGGGGAACACCCTCCGTGAACTGGGTCACGAGTACGGTGTAACCACCGGAAGACCCAGAAGAATCGGTTACCTTGACCTGGTAGCCCTCAAGTACGCCGGATGGGTAAACGGTCTGGACGGATTTATCCTCTCCCACCTGAACCTCTACGACGGATTTGAGACAGTGACCTTCTGTGACGCCTATGAAATTGACGGCAAGATCGTCAAGGACTTCCCCTCTCTCACAACAGATATGGAGAAGGTAAAACCCGTACTGAAGGAATTCCCCGGCTGGGAAGGCAAGGTCGGCGAAGCCCGCTCGTGGGACGAGATTCCCGAGGGCGCTAAAAAAGTTATTGCCTATATTGAAGAGTACACAGGGGTGCCTGTTGCCGGTTACTCGGTCGGCCCCTTAAGAGACGAAACATTTATGAAGGAGCCCGCGTGGACAAAATCCTGATATTGGACTTTGGCGGACAGACATGCCAGCTGATCGGCCGCCGTATTCGTGACTTCGGAGTCTTCTCCGAGATTATTCACGGCGATGTCGAACTGACAGACGATATTATTACCCCCGATGTAAAGGGTATTATACTTTCCGGATCTCCCCACTCTGTATACGAGGAGGGAGCTCCCGCACCGGACCCCAGAGTCTTTGAACTGGGACTGCCGGTACTGGGAATCTGCTACGGATTCCAGAGAATGACCTACCACCACGGCGGTGTTGTGGCTCCTCTGGAGACCAAGGAGTACGGACGTTCCAAGGTTCACTTCCTTGAGGACTCCGACCTGACGGCGGATATTCCCGACAACTTCCTCTCATGGATGAGCCACGGCGACAGCATCGACAAGCTTGCCGAGGGCTTTACCATGATCGGTGAGAGTGAAAACCACCTTCCCGCCATCGCGTTGAACAAGGAGAAGAACTTCTACGGTATTCAGTTCCACCCCGAGGTAACACACTGTGACTATGGTAACCAGATCCTCGAAAACTTCTGCTGCCGCATCTGCGGCGCCGCGAAGGAGTGGACCCTGGATATCTTTATGGAGCAGATCTCCGAGAGAATCAGAGCCCAGGTGGGCAAGGAGAAGGTGCTCCTTCTGATCTCCGGCGGTGTTGATTCCACTGTTGCCGGCGGACTGCTGTTGAAGATCCTCGATCCCGAGCAGGTCTACCTGATGTATATCGACACAGGTATGATGAGAAAGGGCGAGTCCGATGAAGTCGCCACCAACCTGAAGAAGCTGGGGGCAACCCACCTTCACCTTATCGATGCCCGCTCCCGCTTCCTTGATCCCCTCAAGAGTGTGGAAGATCCCGAGGCGAAGAGAAAGATTATCGGCGACCGCTTTATCCATGTTCAGGAGGAGGAGATTGAAAAACATATCTCCGGTGACTACTTCCTGGCACAGGGTACCCTCTACACCGACCTGATCGAATCAGGAAAGGGAGTAGGGAACAAGGCCAATGTTATCAAGAGCCACCACAACGTAGGTTCTCCCCTTGTGGAAGCCAAGCGTCAGGCGGGCCTGATTGTTGAGCCCCTGGATATGCTCTACAAGGATGAGGTCCGCAAGCTGGGACTGAAGCTGGGTATCTCCGAGGACATCGTCTTCAGACACCCCTTTCCCGGACCCGGTCTGGGAATCAGAATCATCGGTGATGTGTCAGAAGAGAAGTGCCGCATCCTTAGAGATGCCGACTATATCTACATCTCCGAGCTGAAAAAACGCGGTCTCTACAGCGAGATCTGGCAGGCTTTCTCTGTTCTTCTTCCTGTACGCTCTGTGGGAGTAACGGGAGATGCGAGAGATTACGGATTTGTTCTGGCTCTGAGAGCGGTTGTTTCCCACGACGGAATGACAGCCGACGTCTACGACTTTCCCACAAAGGACCTTCTGGAGATCTCTTCCAAGATCACCAACGAGGTTCCCGAGATCGGAAGAGTCGTTTATGACATCTCATCCAAACCCCCTGCCACCATCGAGTGGGAGTAATTCCGGTTTGTAACCAATAAAGAGGCTGCCTTCGGGCGGCCTTTTTTTGATTCAAGGGGTATGGGACTATCCGGTGTGTGCTGCTCAGCTGTGCGGTGATCCGGGTTTCAATGCCGGATTGTCAGAATTTTCTGTTATGTGCCTTCAGCTTTTTTATCGCCCAGTCGTAGTGGCTGCAGGTGGCTGATACGCAGTAGCTTCCCAGAGTCGTGGTTCCTGTCCAGGAAAAATACTTTCTGGTGAATAACTCTTCACTTGAAAAGAGAGAGATGGCTTCCATTACCTCCTTGTGGCTCTCCTTCAGCAGAATGACCGAAGTTTCAAAGGAAGTCTCCTGATGTTTCTTCCAGAATTCAATATTCATCTCACCGTAGGTCTTCCAGTTGTAGGGAGCAGGGAGGAAGGGTGCTTCCTTTCCGCTTGTGTTGAAGCTTATCCAGTTCAGCAGCAGCTGGTGCCATTCGTAGAGATGGGTGAGGATGTCTCTCAGATTCCTGTCTCTTTGCCAGTGAGCTTCCTTCTTCTTCTCATCATTTGAAAAGTCAAACTCCGCTTCAAGGGCTTCTTTCTTCATGGAATCAGATGTTTTCCACAGTTTTTCAAAACTGAGGTTTGCGGTGAGAATCAGATCGTCTTTTGTTGTGGGCCTGGCCATCAATATACTCCTGTAAAGCTTGTGTTGATAGCTGTTATTATACAGGAGATATATGACAACTGTTTGTCATATTTAAAAAGATCTTTTCCAGGGAGCAGGCCTGAGGCCGGCTTATTCGGATTCCTGATGAAATACAGAGAGTGCCATTTTGGCAGCGATTCTTGACCCCTTTGAAATTATATCCACCTGGGGAGTTGAATCGGGTTCGGTCCTGGGGACGGTAAAGGGAGAGGCTATGACAGGAGCCGAAACTGTCGTGTTTGAGACTCCCACAAAAAGGCGGGCCATCTGTTCAAAGCCGTCAATCAGCAGAGCTGTATCCTCTGATATCTGAAAATCACCATAAACATGGGAAACATCACCGGTGGTCTCCAGAACAGACTGAAGGTGGCTGATAAATGCCATGTTGACTTCTGTTCTCTGAGTTCCAGGGGAGAGAGCAGCGCTCCCTGAGGCAATGGGCGCCGTATAAAGTGCTACCGCGTAATCGGGTTGTGGAATTCCCTCAGCTGTAAAGGTCTCGGGGGTCAGGGCGGGGTCTTCTCCGGACCGTGAGATCAGAATAAGGGTTCCGCTCCAGAACTCCTTCAGTTCTCCCATTGATCCTGCCATGGATATAAACCAGGCCATTCTGTCATGGTCCGAACTCTCTTTTGAGGAATCCATATCGGTAACAAGTAGCAGGACGGGGCCTTCTCCGTTATGGAGAACAGCTGTAATTCCCGGTACATCTTTTTCTGCAGTCAGTTTATAGCCCAGGGATTCCAGATCCTGTACTGCAGCTGCGGCATTTTGCAAAAAATCCTGAGTCTGATTCTCACTGCTGAACAGTGGGAGTTTTTCCTGTGCATTTACCAGGGAGTTGATTTCTACAAAACCTTCAGACATGCCTTCCCAGATGTCACAGCTGTTATCGATAATATAATCTGCAAAGAGCATTCTTAAGTAATCAGCATCCGCACCGCCATGGAAGGCGCAGGCAAAGGCTCCGGTTCCCGGAATCAAAAACGCTAATATTATTAAAATCTTTTTCATGTACTATCTCCTGATTTCACAGTTGGAGCAGAAAAATCGTGGATTCTGATTAAGCTCCTGAACTCCTGTCCTCTGTGGGTAGACGGCTGACAGCTTCTCCGGGAGGGAGTATGGTTTAACAGCAAAACCGGGGCACTTTCATGCCCCGGATATCAATCACTTATCTGATCAACTTACTCTTCGATAAAACGGGGTTTTACAAGGTTGTAGTTGTTGGGGATTTCCTGATCGAAGATTCCGAGGAACTTCTCGAATACGGAAACATCACCGTCAATCTCAATCTGACCTGATCTTTCAACTGTAGCAATATCAACCGCACCGGTGAGGAGGGCAAAGAATGCCACGTTGTTTGTATCAACTGTTACATCTGTTTCAACACTTCCGTCAGAAAGGGCGCCGTTGAGAACACCGTTTTCTGCGATAAGGTCCAGGCTGGTACCGTTCAGTGTCAGAGTTACTCTCAGCTCTCCTGCCTCAAGACCCTTACGGGGATCTACCTGAGTGGAGAGTACTGTTGCCATCAGCTCGGCGGGAATGGCGTTCAGTACACCGGGTCCTGCTGAGTTTACAAGCATGGGTACATTGTCGTCTCTACGCAGCTCAAGAGCAGCCATAAGGAACCAGTTACGGGCAAGAGCGGACTCTTCCTGGTAACCGATCTGCTCGAAGGCATCGGCCATAAGGAAGTTGGCATTCTTGTTTGTACCGTTGTAGGCAATGATGTTGTTCAGCAGCTCTACTGTGAACTTGTAGTCTCCGTTCTCAAAGAACTCGAGAGCCTTGGCAATTACTACATCTTCACCGCCGAAGATTTCTACATAGCGTCTTCCGGACTCGGCGTCTGTGTGACGTGCCAGCTCGGTGGGGTTGGCGTTGAACCATCCGATGTTATTAACATAGGTGGCGTATACGTTGTTTTCAAACTGACCGTAGTAACCGCGGTTTGCGAAGTTATTCATGATGGGTTCGGGAATATCAATTCTCTCAACGATCTCATAGGGACGGTAACCGTAGTTGGCCAGGCGTGTAGTCTGGTCAAAGATGGCTCTGTAGATGTCTCTCTGGGCTTTGAGGTAGTTGTTTACATTCTCGTTGCCCCATTCAGGCCATGTGTGAGGGCCGAAGTGTACTTCAACATCGTCACCCCATCTGATGATGGCGTCGTGGATGTACTGTGCCCACTTGTTAGCGTCTCTGATGGGTGCACCACGGAGGGTGTACACGTTGTGCTGCAGCTGGTTTACGACTTCAGCCATGGTCAGTGCCTTCCATTCGGGGATGTAGAAGACCATCTCTGCGGGAGATTCCGCATCGGGAACAAGGATGAACTCGATGTCCAGACCATCTACTGTGATGTTCAGGTTGTCTTCTGTAATTTCAACAACAGACAGGGGCATGGCGTTCTGTCCGGCGGGAGTAAGGGGACCCAGTGCCGCAGTGATAATACCGCGGGGACTGAAGTCCAGTCCGTATCCATACTGGTAGAGGGCTCTTCTGGACATGATGTTTCCGTAGAGAACGGATTCTGAAACAAGTTCTCTCTGGAAGTTCTCGGGAACATATACAGGGATTTCTGCTGTGTCAAACTGTTCCTGGGTCGCAAGACCGAGGTCGATGATACCAGAGATTCCACCGTAGTGGTCGGTATGGTTGTGGGAGATGATTACGGCTTTAAGTTCACGTCTTCCTCTCTCCTGCTCATAAAGCTCATAGGCCTGGATAAAGGTTTCGGGTACCAGACAGAGGTCGTAGAGTATGATTCCGTTCTCAGTTTCGATAATGGTCAGAGTGTTAACGTCCTGACCGCGAACCTGGTAGATCTTGTCTTCCAGTACTTCGTAGAGTCCGCCCCTGTTTACCAGCTGTGCGTGACGCCAGAGGCTGGGGTTAACTTCGGCAGGGGCTTCCTCGTCCATCATGAACTGAACACCGGTATTGAAATAGATACCGTCAATATCTCCGTCATTGATCAGGGGGGCGATAAACCCTCTGTCTGCATTTTCGAAGGCAGTCATATCCTCGAAATCCAGAATATTATAGAGTTCGGCATTGGCTTCGGCTGTAAATTCGGTAGCCTCTTTGCTGTCAGCCGTAAATTCATAGCGGCTGTAATCTGCATCATACTGTCCTTCGGCGAAAACCGGTGCAACAGTGATCAGCATCATCAGAATTAACATTTTAATCATGTTCTACTCCTCATTTCTTTGAATCAGGCATTCAAAATTCAATACATACCTGATGGGAAATGAACATAATTCATATTGATTGATTAAAATAGTATACCAATGGCGATTCTACCAATTCACTATTAGGAGTTCACAAAGACCACACCAAATCAATATTTTCTGTGAATTATCTCCTGAATTTGAATAAAAAACGCTCCCTGTATGAAGCAGGATGGTTTATAAAAAAGCCGGGAGGGATCACCCCTTCCCGGCTAAAATCTTTATCTATAAACAAGTTGAAGGATCAACTAAAAAAGATCAGTCTATGATTTCCGCTGCAGCGTTTGCTCCTGCGATTCTACCGAAAACGTTGATGTCGGCCAGAGCGTTGCCGCCAAGACGGTTTCCGCCGTGAACTCCACCGGTTGTTTCACCGGCAGCATAGAGGCCGGGGATGGTGTTGCCCTCTTTATCAAGTACCTGCGCCTTCTCGTTGATTCTGATACCGCCCATTGTGTGGTGTACTGTTGGCATTCTGGGTCCTGCGAAGTAGGGGGGTGTATCGATCTTTCTTTCGAAGAGTGTTCTTCCGAAGGGATCGTTTCCGTTTTCAACAGCGTCGTTGAATGTCTCCACTGCGGCAACCAGGTTTTCGGCGTCAACGTCCATCAGCAGGGCCAGTTCTTCCAGAGTGTCAGCCATAACGGCGCGTCCCTGATCAAGGAGTTCCTGCATGGTTTCGTTAAAGTTGTTTCTGGTATCCAGGGTGGGGTAGTCCTCGGAGTCGAGTACGATCCACATATACTGGTCCTCCTGATCGAAGAGGGCACTTGTCATAACATCTCTTCTCTCACCTTCGTCAACAAACCGGTCTCCGGACTTGTTGATGAAAATTCTGTTCTCTACAGCCTGTTCGATGTTACCGGAGAGGCTTCCAGTGTTGGGATCACCCATGGGTAGAAGCTGAATGTTCTCCAGGTCGATCAGGTCTGCACCGATTTTTTCGGCAAGAGCCAGACCATCTCCGGTAGCACCGGGGTGGTTGGTAGTTTTGATGTTGGTCAGTGAAGGCCAGTTTGCATTGTAGCGGTCACGCATTTCCACGTTGGCACCGAATCCGCCTGTGGCAATGATGATACCCTTGTGTCCACCCACAACGAGTGTGTTGGCAGGTGTCGAGGCATTCAGCAGGTTCGCCCGGCCTTCCTTGAGGAAGATCTCATTGACAGTGGCATCTGTAACAACAGTTATGTCATCGTGGGAATTGATGTAATTCATATAGGTTTCCATATAACCTGTTCCCAGGGGCTTAACGGGCTTGTGAGCTCTGGGCCACAGGCCGCCTAGAACGGTGAATACTGTGTCGTTGAACTCCATGCCCATGCTTTCAAGCCACTCGATAGTTGGGTAGGCATTGTCTACAAGGACTCTTACAAGATCGGGATTTCCCAGTCTGTCTCCACCGTCAAAGGTCTGTTCAAAGTGAAGGTCCGCGGAATCTTCGATTCCCTGGGGGATCTGTCTTGAGGGGTCGGCCGCATTGTAGGCTGAACCGGAAATCATGGTGTTTCCACCTGCCATGGGCATCTTTTCAAGAACGATTACACTGGAACCGTTCTGGTGAGCCGAAATAGCCGCAGAAAGTCCGGCACCGCCGGCACCGATTACGACAACATCGGCATTCATGACTTCAGTGGCCGCAGAAACAGCATCCGCATCGCTTTTGCTTCCGGATGTCAGTTTTGCAATGTCAGCACCCGCTGATTCGAGGGCCTCGGTGATGGCTCCAATCAGGCCGAAGCTGGTGATTGTAGCACCGGCAACACTGTCTACATTGAGGTCCTGCTGTTTCAGAACCTGGGCAGGGATTCTGTTGAAGGCTGCGTCAGAGAGTCCGGGAGTTTCATGGTTCTCCAGAATTGTTATGTCCTGAATGGTTTTGCTGTCGACGGTTACCTCGACAACGATATCTTTACCGTGGATACCGGGAGCTCCTCCCTGGTATGTACCGGCTTCGAACTTCTTTGATCCGCATCCTGCAAGAGAGACAATGGATACAAGAATCAGAAGATTCACAAATAATCTTTTCACAATTTCCTTCCTGTTGAATTGTTGTTTCACCGAACGCATTCGGCGAAGGCCAACACTACAGGAAGCTGAGAGAATAATCAATATATTTTAATCGATAAAATAATACACAAACAAGAGTTGATTTATGGGAACATGAACGGTGGGCTTATCCTGTATGGTGACAGAATAATTATGATTTTGATTAAATCTTTTCAGTTAGGGATTAAGAAACTAAAGATCCCTCAGGCTCTTAAGTGAACAAGAGCCTGAGGAGCTTGTGTGAGGAGAATCAGTATTTTTACGAGTCCTTTGGCTCCGGCAGCTGTTTTCTTACCGGATCTGTTTTAAAGAACCTTACCGTATCAAGAAGGGTCAGGGCCTGGGAAGAGAGTTCTTCGGAAGTGGAGGCCAGGGAGTCGGCGGATGAGGAGTTCTGCTGTATCACCTGATCCAGTTGGAGAATTGTTGTATTGATCTGATCAATACCTGTCCGCTGTTCTCTGCTGGCCGCGCTGATCTCCTGGATAAGATCGGCAGTCTTTTTAATATCCTGGACCAGTTTGGTCAGATTCTCTCCGGCCTTTTCAGCCACTTTTACGGAGTTTGAAGAGAGCTGACTTATCTCACCGGCAGCCTTGCCGCTGTTCTCTGCCAGTTTCCTGACCTCCGAGGCTACAACGGCAAATCCCTTACCATGTTCTCCCGCCCGTGCTGCTTCGATAGCCGCATTCAGGGCAAGCAGATTGGTCTGCCGTGCGATCTCTTCAATAATGGAAATCTTTTCGGCAATCTGCTTCATGGCCTCAACAGTCTGTGCCACGGACTCACCGCTGCTGTTGGCATCCACAACCACCTGTGAGGCAATTGTTTCTGTGATATTGGCGTTTTCGCTGCTCTGTTCGATATTGGAATTCATCTGCTCAACGGATGCAGAAACTTCTTCGGCGCTGGCGGCCTGGGAAGAGACGCCCATGGAGAGGGTCTGGGCACTGGAACTGATCTGTTCGCTGCCGCTTGAGACATTTTCTGCGGAGGTTGTAATATCGGAGACTATGCTTTTCAGGATTTTTGTCAGTTCTATCATGGAACTGCTCAGTAGTCCTATCTCATCATTTCTGCCCTCATCCGCAATACTCAGGGAGAGCTCTCCCGTAGCCATCAGGGCTGCCTGCTCAGAGATTCTGACAATAGGACCGGAGATAGATCTGCTGAACATATAGATAACTGTTCCCATAACAGCCAGTAGAATGATAACGATGACGGATATAATCCAAACCATTCGGTAGAAGGGAGCCATTACAACACTTGAGGGTATGGCAAGGGTCAGAATCCATGGTGTGTCCAGATACTTAATGTTGATAGGCTCGGCAATATGCCAGTAACCGTCTATCTCAATAATTTCCTCTGTGGACTGGTTTAAATTCTCAAAAACAGGAAATGCATCAGTCAGGGGGAGTCCGAGATACTCATCTCTGTAACCGACGATTGTCCCCGCTGCAGTATTCATATAGCTGAAACTGCCTTCAAAGGGGCGTATTTGTTCTATCTCATTCTGAAAGTATGAGAGTTCCGTGTCATAGCCGGCGATTCCAAAGGCCTCTCCATCGATATAAACGGGCATACACATGCTTGTTACAAACTGCTGACCCACGTCTCCGCCGTAATCCCACATATAGGGTTCGGTAATCATAAATTTGTTTTCCCTGATGGGATCTCCCCACCAGCTGTCATTGACCGCTTCATCGGGATTGTAAGTCAATTCATCATTGAAGTTTTCAATTCCGTTTATTCTCTGGTATGAGGCATTGATCCATCTGAAGTATTCAGGTGTCTTCGTTCCTCTATACTCATACTCATCGATAAATCCGGGGTAGCCTATGACCCACTGATTGAAGGCAAGAAGATCGCTGCTGTCCGCAAAGAACTCCTTATGTACCCGGAACATATAGTCCCGGTTGTTCTCAACAGGATATTTGATCATAGCCACTGTCAGATTGGCAAGGCTCATCGATTTCTGGGCAATAGGGTCGAGCTTGTCCTGAAACTGGAATGCTGCTGCAGCCGCCCTGTTTCTGACTGCTTCGATGGCCGACTTTCTATATAATTCAGCAGACTGGGTGAGGGTAAAGACAGCAACCAGTATCATTCCTATGGCAGCAAGGGATGAGTTGGCTAAAATCAGCTTTGTTCTGATCTTCGTATTTTTAAGAAGCATTGTGTATCTCCTGTTTAATAATGATCTATTGATACAATAATTATAGGAGATAGATCTATGATAATTATTTATTTAAACAGGGATTATCAGGTGTAACGGTTACAGATTGAAAGGGTCAGGCCTGAAGACCCCTGAGGGCTATTCTTGTATAATCTTCCATTTTCTCAATCAGGTCAAAGTCGCCTTCGTGGAGACACCAGTGAAAGACGACTCCCCGGGCTCCCATAAAGAGCCACTCACAGGCCTTTTCCGGAGTCATCTCCATTTTTATCTGTCCTGATTCCAGAGACTTTCTAAGGAGCTCAACAAGCCTTTCCTGCATGGCTCGGCCCTTGCGTATAAAGATCTTGTTTCCAGTGTTGTAAAATCTCTTTGAGAATTCCAGGCCGCTTTCCATGGAGACGAATTCGGCATAGGCCTTCATATAACTGACAATCTGTTCACGGCAGTTACTGCACTGCTCGTCAAAACGGTCCCACCCCGAAAAGCGGGCATCGGCTACATAGAAAACCTCTTCCAGAATACTCTGTTTTGTGGGGAAGTAGTGGTAGAAGGCTCCCACAGAGCACTCAGCCTTTCGGCAGATTTCGGTTATGCTGGTTTTATCAAAGCCCTTTTCAGCTATCAGATCTACAGCGACCTGATAGATTTTCTTTTTGGACTCTTCAGCCTGTTCCTGACGGCTGGTCTTCTCACGGTTTTCAGTCATAGTCTGCTATTCTATATACATTGGGATTTTTGAACAGACCCGGGGCTCATATTAAAAGCTCTTTTAATAAAAGACCCGGGAAATGGAAACTCCCGGCATGGCGCCGGGAGCAGGTTATGGGATTATTCTCAGTGAGAAGCTGTTTCGGCCGCCGCGTTTTCACCGGCGATCTTACCGAATACATTGATATCTACAAGAGCGTTACCGCCGAGACGGTTGGCTCCGTGGATGCCTCCGGTTGTTTCACCGGCAGCATAGAGTCCGGGAATGATGTTTCCATCCTTGTCCAGAACCTGGGCCTTGGTATTGATTCTGATACCACCCATTGTATGGTGTACAGTGGGCTTTCTGCCACCCGCAAAGTAGGGGGGAGTATCGATCTTGTGTTCGAAGAGGGTTCTGCCGAAGGCATCGGGTCCGCCGGATTCAACAGCAGCATTGAACTCTTCAACCGCAGCAACAAGTTCAGCAGCGGGAACTTCCATCTTGGCAGCCAGTTCTTCAAGTGTGTCGGCCATCAGAGCGCGGTCCTGATCAACCAGCTCCTGAATGGATTCGTTGAAGTTGTTCTTGGTGTCCATGGTGGGGTAGTTATGTGCGTCAAGGACGATCCACATAAACTCATCTGTCTGATCGAACAGGGCCCGTGTCATAACGTCACGTCTTTCACCCTCATCAACAAATCTCTTTCCTTCCTTGTTGATAAAGATTCTGTTTTCAACGGACTGTTCAATATTACCGGAGAGGCTTCCTGTTACGGGATCACCCATGGGCAGAAGCTGGATATGCTCCAGACCAATCAGCTCAGCACCGATCTTTTCAGCCATAGCCAGACCGTCACCTGTAGCACCGGGGTGGTTGGTTGTACCAATGTTTCTCAGTGAGGGCCAGATCTGGTTGTACTTTTCACGTTTCTCGATATCCGCACCGAAACCTCCGGTAGCAATGATAACGGCCTTGTGTCCGGCAGCTACAACTGTACCATTGGGACCAGTTGCGTTAACAACTTCCGCGCGTCCCTCTTCCAGGTAGATTTCATTCACCTTTGTATCTGTAAGAACTGTGATCTCATCGGAGTGTGCACTGATGTAGTCTGTATATGTTTTCAGATAACCTGTTCCAAGAGGCATCACAGGCTTGTGAGCTCTGGGCCAGAGACCGCCGAGAACTGTAAATACATGGGGTTTGAATTCCATTCCCAGGCTTTCCAGCCACTGGAGAGTGGGGTAGGAGTTTTCAACAAGGGTTCTTACCATTTCGGGTGTACCCAGCTGGTCTCCACCATTGAAGGTCTGCTCATAGTGCTTGTCAACAGAGTCCTCAATTCCTTCGGGTTCCTGTCTGGAGGGGTCAACAGCATTGTAGGCAGATCCGGAGATGATGGTGTTACCACCGACCTGGGGCATCTTTTCAAGTACTATGACTGAGGCACCGTTCTGATGAGCTGAAACAGCAGCCGAGAGACCGGCACCACCGGCACCGATAATAACGATATCTGCATTCAGTACTTCAGTGGCTGCAGCAACAGTATCGGCCTCGGCCTTCTTTCCTGATGTAAGTGAAGCAATGTCTGCACCGGCCGCTTCCAGGGCCATTGTAACGGCACCGATTATGGCGTTACTTGTATAGGTAGCTCCTGAAACACCATCAACATTCAGATCCTGCTGCTTAAGAATGGCAGCGGGAATTCTGTCGAATGCCGCATCAGAGAGACCGGGAGTTTCGTGGTTTTCAAGGATTTTAATATCTTTGATTTCCTTGCTGTCTACTGTAACTTCAACAACAACATCCTTTCCGTGAATACCAGGGGCTCCTCCCTGGTATGTTCCAGCTTCAAACTTTTTGGCTCCGCATCCGGCCAGGGCCAGAAGTGATACAAGAATCAGAGCTGTGGGTAAAAACCTTTTCATTTCGTTTCCTTCCTGTTTTACAGATTGCATTCACCGAATAGGTTCGGTGAACGAAGCTGAGTATAAACCGCTGTTCTATAATAATCAATATTTTTTGATCGATAAAACAATATATAACACATATTTTATTCATTTTTCATTTACATCTTGGTGATCCAGGAGAAATCAGGCTATGAGTTGATATGCACCATATCCATCATCCTGTTAGAGGGGTGAAAAACGCAAAAAACCGAGGGGAAACGGTAGATTTTTTTGATGGAATAGAGAGTAATGTAAGGATATTGGAGTTAATGAATGACATCACCTGAAAAAAACAGATCCTATTCCCTTGGCCTGGATATCGGCTCAACCACCGTGAAGGCGGTACTGCTTTCACCAGATTCTAAAGAAGTTCTTTTTCATACATATACACGTCACAATGCCCGGCAGCGGGACACTGCCCGGAAGATCCTTAAGGAGATCTCTTCCCGGTATCCGGGAATCACAGTCTGTCCGGTTCTCTGCGGCAGCGGAAGCCGGGAGCTGGCCATTGAGCTGGGCACCTCCTATCTTCAGGAGGTGGTTGCAAACTCAATGGCTGTCAGAAAGCTCTATCCCCAGACAAAGGTCGCTGTGGAACTGGGGGGACAGGATGCGAAGATCACCTTCTTCTACAAGGATGAAAAAACCGGCAAGCTGAGCGCCTCTGATATGAGAATGAACGGCAGCTGTGCCGGTGGCACAGGAGCCTTTCTGGATGAGACGGCAGCCCTGCTGAAGCTTCCCGTTGAGGAGCTGAACGGCTCCGCCGAGGGAGGAGAGACGGTCTATGATATCTCCGGGCGCTGCGGTGTTTTTGCCAAAACCGATATTCAGCCCCTTCTTAATCAGGGTGTCAGCAGAGAAAACCTGGCCCTCTCCTGTTTTCATGCAGTGGCCAAACAGACCATCGGCGGTCTGGCCCAGGGGCTTGAAATTCATCCTCCTGTCCTCTTCGAGGGGGGACCTCTGCACTTTAATCCCCGTCTTATCTCTGTTTTTGCCGAACGTCTGAATCTGAAGGACGACGAGGTTCTTATTCCAGAAAACCCTGAAACCATGATCGCTCTGGGAGCCGCCTACAGCGCCGAGGAAAGCTTTGAAGACCCTGCCGTTTTTGATCTTGCGGAGCTGACCGGGAATGAAGCCTTTGATCACAGTGATATCAGCGAGAAAAGCGCCGGCAACAGACCCTACTTCCTGGACGAAAAGGAGAAGGAGGAATTTGCCGCCCGCCACAGGCTTCCAGACCTGCCGGAAATTGAAAAACATGCAGGTGAAAATCTTGATCTCTGGCTTGGGATCGACGCCGGTTCCACCACCTCCAAATTCGTTCTGATGGATGACGATTACAATCTGGTCCACTCCTTCTACAGTAAAAACGAGGGGGAGCCGATCAAGGTCCTTCAGGAGGGACTGCTTGCCCTGAAAAAACGCTGTGCCGATCTTGATATCAATCTGACAGTCAAGGGTGCAGGAACAACGGGTTATGGTGAGCTTCTCTTTGCAAAGGCCTTTCAGGCTGACTATCACACCGTTGAGACCGTGGCCCATGCGGAAGCGGCCCTGAGGGAGGAGCCCGAGGCATCCTTTATCCTCGATATCGGCGGTCAGGATATGAAGGCGATCTTTCTGAATGACAGCATCGTTACCGGTATTACCCTGAACGAGGCCTGCAGCGCCGGATGCGGTTCCTTTCTGGAGAACTTCTCCGAGAACCTCGGCATACCGGTGCAGGAGATAGCGGAAAAGGCCTTTGCCTCCAAAGCTCCCTCCCGTCTCGGTTCCCGGTGTACGGTCTTTATGAACTCTTCGGTTATCACCGAGCAGAAGAACGGAAAAACCCCCGAGGACATTATTGCCGGACTCTGTTCCTCTGTAATTGAGAATGTATTTACCAAGGTAATCCGCCTGAGCAATCTGGGAGTTCTGGGAGACAAAATTGTTGTTCAGGGAGGAACCTTCCGGAACGATGCCGTCCTCAGGGCTCTGGAGCTTTTTACGGGAGTCTCTGTTACAAGGGCTCCCTGGCCCGGTGAGATGGGTGCTCTGGGTGCAGCCATCCTGACCAAAAGACATATGGAGGAGAGCGGCATCAGCCATAGCCGTTTTCTGAGCTGGAATGATCTTGAAAATTTCTCCTATACCAGAACCAGCGGTCTTGTCTGTCCCTACTGTTCCAACAACTGCAGCCGGACGATGATTGAGTTCCCCGGAGGTGAACGCTTTATCACCGGTAACCGCTGTGAGAAGGGCGAGGTTATCGGTGATATGAAGGACGAGAAGGTCCGGGAAAAACTGAAGATGATCAACGCCGACAGAAGCGGCAGAAAGGATCTCTTCAGGATGAGGGAGTCTCTTCTTTTCAGAACCTATGAGGGCCCCCGGTACTCTAAGGCCAAGGACATTACCATCGGTATTCCCCGGGCCCTGGACTTCTGGGAGAGCTACCCCTTCTGGAATGCTCTCTTTACCTCTCTGGGATTCAATGTGGTCCTCTCTTCACCCAGTTCTGTAGGACTCTATGAGAATGGACTTCACTCCATCCCCTCGGACACCGCCTGCTTTCCTTCAAAACTCTCCCATGGTCATATCCAGGACCTGATTAAAAAGAGAGTGGACCGGATCTTTATGCCTTCCATGAGCCGGATGGTCACCGAAAACAGAGGCATCTACTCGGAGCATGCCTGTGCGGTTCTCAAGGGCTACCCCATGGTTCTGAACATCAGCGATGAACCCCTGGAGAAACACGGCATTCCCATGGATATCCCCGTCTTTCACTGGACTGATTCGAAGGTTATGGAAAAATCGGTCATCGAATACTTTACTCTGAACTTTGCCCTGCCAGAAAAGGTGGTGGCTCAGGCTCTGCAAGAGGCTCTGGGCTTCAGCGGCTCCTTCAAGCAGGATATGGAGGATGCGGGCCGTGAGCTACTGGACTCTCTTGGTGATGATGAGTTCGCCATAGTTCTGGCGGGCCGCCCCTACCACTCTGACCCCCTGATCAACCACGGCCTCTCCGACTACTTTACAAAACTGGGGCTGCCGGTACTGCCTCTGGACGCTCTGCCGGGCCTTCATGACGTGGACTTGACGCCGGTTCGGGCGGAGTTGACCGTAAACTACCATGTCAGAATGATGGAGGCCGCCCGGATGGTGGCCCAGGACCCGCGCCTCGAGTATGTGCAGATCGTAAGCTTCGGCTGCGGTCACGATGCCGTTCTGACCGATGAAATTACCCGGCTACTAAGCAAGGAGGCCGAAAAGAGTCCCCTTGTTCTGAAGATGGATGAGTCTGAGGTCTCCGGCCCCCTGAATATCAGGGTAAAGTCCTTTGTGGAGACCCTCCAGCGGAAAAGGAAGAGAGGTCTTGTACAGCCCAGACAGGATGTGAAGGCCTATGATGTAATCTATGAAAAGAAGGACAGGGAGAGGGTTATCCTGGTTCCCAATGTCTCATGGGCCTTTACTCAGATAGCCACCGCCGCCGTACGTCTCCAGGGCTACCGGGTGGAGGCCATGCCCCTGGCCGAAGGGCAGGCCATCGCTCTGGGAAAGAAGTATGTCCATAACGATATGTGCTTTCCGGCTCAGATTAATATCGGTGAGTTTCTGGCTGTTATGGATCAGGGACTCTACAAGAGCGACGAGGTCGCCCTGATTCTGGCCAAGGCCCAGTGTGACTGCCGACTGGCTCACTATGCTATGATGGCAAGGCAGGCCCTGGATGACGCCGGATACTCTGATGTGCCCATCCTGACCACCGACAAGGATACCAAGAACATGCACCCCGGGTTCAAGATGAATCCCTTCTTCGAGCTGAGAATGCTCTGGGGACTGATTATGGCGGATATCCTTGAGGATCTGAGGCGAAAGGTAAGACCCTACGAACTGGTTCCCGGCAGCACCGACGAGCTCTTCGAAGACTCCATTAAGGCCATCTGCCGAGGTTTCCACAAGAGCCTGAAGACAGCCAAAAAGGCCTTTCAGGTGGCTGTGGACGCCTTTGCCTCTCACCCATGTGACCGCTCTGTACGGAAGCCCAGGGTCTTTATGATCGGCGAGTTCCTGCTGAATTTCCATCCCGGTTCCAACAACCATATTGAGAACTACCTGGAGAAGAACGGCATGGAGGTGATCATGCCTAACCTCTTCAACAATATGCACCGGGAGTACCTGCTTGAGCAGGACCAGCGGCGTTACCACCATGTGAAGTATCCTCTTCTTCAGAACCTGATCACCGACGTCTCAGAGAGCTACATCCGTTCTGTTCTCAAGTGGTGTGAGAAGGCCGGCCGGCGTCACCCCTTCTGGGAGGACACCGTCCCTCTGAGGGATATTGCCGAGCGGAGCCAGCATATTGTGGACAGAACCTTTACCTCCGGTGAGGGCTGGATGATCCCCGGCGAGATCCTCCACCATGCAGACCACGGGGTTCACTCCTTTTTGATCCTTCAGCCCTTCGGCTGCCTGCCCAACCATGTGACGGGCCGGGGACTTGTAAAGAAGATCAAGAAAGAGCACCCCCATATTCAGGTTCTGGCCCTGGACTACGATCCGGACACCAGCTTTGCCAATGTGGAGAACAGGCTTCAGATGCTGATTATCAATGCCCGGGAGCGGGAGAGGGAGTCTGCAGAAGCCGCTGGCTGACATCATCTGTTAATGGGGTTCAGTTCCTGAACCCCACTGTCAGAATAACAGCCGTAAAGTCGACGGCATCGTCACTTTTATCTTTAAGAAAGTTAGGAAAGAGGTTTTTTAGAGAGAGGTTGTAAAACCATCCAGTTCTTGAGGACACACCAAGGGTGAGGCCGAAATAGGCTCCCCTGTAGGGATCTATGGAGTGGGTCAATTCCAGACTGTCCGAGTAGGCCCCGGCGGTAACCTCTGTCTCTGTTTTAAACTCTGCACCATTGAAGTTGACCATATAGAGGAAGTAGGGGGAGAGGCTGAATTGTCTGTACTTTACCTTGGCCGCTATACCGCCTGAAAAACCGGTGAGAAAGTCTGTTCCACTCGTTGAACCGCTGTATGTGAATATTCCTTCGGTGATATCCGGATACTCCAGATTCAGGCTGATTATGCCCGTATTAAGCCCCAGATAGACGGGCAGGGAGAAATATTCTGTTTCCAGTACCTCATACCCGACCCCGCCGAAGAGTGAGAAAAAACTCATCCGGGCCGAAGCTTCCAGCTTCTCATCACCCGTCCAGGACGCAGAGAGGGTACCGTCCGTATAGAGCCCTGTAAAGATTCCATAAACCATAAACCGGTCGCTTAAGGCATAACCGGCTCCCAGAACGAGGGTTCCTCCGTAAAGAGGATCACCGGAAATCTCCGGAGACTGATAGGCATCTCTGATCTTCATGAATCCGGGACTTCCGATAAAAAGGAGGTCTCCCTTGTCGTAGTCTGAAAGAGGTATAAAGGATGCTGATATGGCTGTTCTGGCCAGGGTTTCCAGGCCGCTTACAGTCCGGTCCACTACTTCAGACTCGATAGGATTTGTCTGGGCTGATACATTGACGGCAATGGAAATGAAGAAAATCAGGATAAATATGCTTCTCATATACCTATTACTATAGGATCCGGGTAAACAAATAGCAAAAATATCAGGGCTCGAATGCGGCGGGCCTACCCATAATCGAGAGTCCGGAGAATTGGAAATATTATATAATTGTTAATATTGCTAAAGTCTGTTATCATCCCCACTCAGGAGTAATAGAATGAACCACATTGACCAGGGAAACAGCTACCCTGTTTTTTCCCTAAAGCCTGACGATATTGCTGCTTTAAAACGGAGGAGTCTGATTCATAATATACTTCCTCTTCTGTCCATTCCTGCTGCGGCTCTTACGGCCGTTTCTTTTCTGTCCATTTTTGATCCGGAACCCGTTCAACTGGTCTTTCTGGCATTTGTCACAATAATCATAGTTTCAGCGTCATTTTTCTTCGGACGGTATATGCACAGGAGCATCCGGAAAGATCTTACTACCGGTAAGAAGTATATGATCTGCGGCACCATTGTGGAAAAGATCAAAGAGCGCCTCGACACGAGCGCTGTTAAACGAAAGAAAAACGAGGGACCGAGATTCTCTTACTGCCTTCTGCTGAGTGACGGATACCGTCTCTATGTTACGGCTACACAGTTTGCTGACCATGGAGAGGGAGAGAGGATAGAAGCATCCAAAACCGTACACAGCGGAAGCCTCCTGACCCTTCAGAAGGTTTAAACCGATTCTTGACCTATCCGGACAAAAAGGGGACACTTTATTCCGAAACTGTTTATGTGAGGAATAAAATGAAAGTAGTACTAGTAAACGGCAGCCCCCATGAGAAGGGCTGTACCTTTACCGCTCTCTCCGAAGCTGCCGCAGTCCTGAATCAGGAAGGCCTGGAGACAGATATTTTCTGGGTGGGGAACAAGCCCCTGGCAGGATGTATCGGATGCGGCAGCTGCCGGAAATCAGGCCGCTGTTTTATAGATGACAAGGTGAACGAGTTTGTTGACTTTGCAAGGGATGCCGACGGGCTGATTGTGGGCTCTCCTGTCCACTATGCCGCCGCCTCCGGTCATATCACATCTTTTATGGACAGGGCCTTCTATTCCGGTTCAGGACACTTCAAGGGAAAGCCCGGAGCTCCCGTTGTCTGCTGCCGCCGCGGAGGAGCCAGCGCCGCCTTCGATCAGCTGATCAAGTATTTTACCATCAACTGCATGCCCGTCATCTCCTCAACCTATTGGAACTCTGTACATGGCACGACTCCTGAAGAAGTCCGCCAGGATGAGGAGGGAATGGAGACCATGAGAATCCTCGGGAAGAATATGGCCTGGATCATCAAGTCCATAGAGGCCGGCAAGGCTGCAGGTATCGAAAAACCCGACCAGCAGAAGACCAAAAAGACCAGCTTTATCCGCTGATCAAATAGGAGAATGAATTATGCCCATACTGAAAAGCAGTGAAATGAGCTCCGTGGAAGTTAAGATGGATGCAGCAAAGAATGTATTGAAACAGACCGGTATTACCGGAAAAGAGGGCTGGGAGGGCTGGTCCATGCGGATCTTTACCCTGGGAGCCGACGGCTACACCCCGAAACATACCCATGACTGGCCCCATATAAACTACATTATCAGAGGCAGTGGAACACTCTTTATTGATGGAGAGGAACAGGCCGTTGCACCGGGTGATACCGCCTATGTTCCCGGAGGCGAGGTGCACCAGTTCAGGAATGCCGGAGACGGGGATTTTTCCTTTATCTGCATTGTTCCCGAAGAGGGTGATAAATAGCTCAATTCTCCTCTGAACTCCGCTTTCCCATTCAGGAGTCGGTTCAGAAGGCAGTTTTTGAATTATATACTCCCCGGACTTATAGTTATAATCGGACATCAGGCAGTAACTGTATGTCAGGGGGCTGCAAATGCTGTTTTTCAAATACTTCACTCCCGTTTCATACTGGATACTCACGGCGCTCTGGCTTTCCATATTTATTTTCTATCTCTGGAGAATAAGACAGAAAGCCCTGAGCAGCCGGCTCTTTACAATTCTGCTGACCATTCTTGCGATTGACGCCTTTCGGACCCTCTTTGAAAGCATCTATTTCGGCTTCTGGTATACCTCCCTGGCAGGTTTCCTTCCTAAAACGATTCATGATTTTCTGGTACAGCCCGAGTATGTGTTTGTTCCCAAGATTATCAATGTTATCGCGGCGACACTGGTAATTATTATCGTGATTAAACGCTGGATTCCCGAGGAGACGGAGGAGAGGGAGAAGGAGAAGGTACACACAAGGGTACTGGAAAAGGAGATCAGCGAAAGAAAGAGGATTCAGGAGAAACTGGGCAGAAGTGAGAGTCAGCTTCTGGAAGCTCAGGAGCTGGCCAGAATTGGTCACTATGTCTTTGATATCGGAGCCGGAATATGGAACAGTTCGGCAGTCCTTGATCAGATCTTTGGAATTGAAAGGGAATTTAACCGCAGCGTTGAAGGCTGGCTGAGTCTTGTCCATCCCGATGACAGGGAGATGATAGGAGACTATCTGTCAAATCATGTATTAAAGGAAAACATGCCCTTTGACAGAGAGTACAGAATCATAAATGTTAAAAGCGGTGAGTCCATATGGGTTCATGGCAGAGGTCATCTGAAATTAGACAAGAATGGAGAACTCTATGAGATGTTCGGTACAATACAGGATATTTCGAAACACAAAAAGCTAGTTTCTGATCTGGAAGAGGCTTTAAAGAGCATTAAAGTTCTCGGCGGACTGATTCCTATCTGTTCCAGATGCCATGATATCAGAGACGACAAGGGCTACTGGAACCAGCTTGAGACCTATGTCCATGAGCACTCCGACGCCTCCTTCAGTCACTCCCTCTGTCCCAGGTGCGCCAAAGAGCTCTACGGTGATGAAGAGTGGTTTAAAAAAATAATGGAAGACAGCGAATGAAACAGATCGGACCCCATGTCAGTATAGCCGGTGGAGTGGAGAACGCTCCCCTGAATGCAAAGAAGATCGGAGCCACAGGCTTCGGCATGTTTACAAAGAATCAGAGACAGTGGACTGCAAAGCCCCTGACTCCCGAGGGTATTGCCGCCTTTAAGGAGAACCTGAAAGCCTGCGGATACGGACCGGAAGCCGTACTGCCCCACGACTCCTATCTGATCAATCTGGGCCATCCGGAAGCGGAAAAGCTGGAGAAGTCCCGTAATGCCTTTCTGGATGAGGTGGAGCGGGTGGAGCAGCTGGGCCTGAAGTATCTGAACTTTCATCCCGGCAGCCATCTGCGGTCTATTGAACCCGATGCCTGTCTGGACCGTATTGCCCAGAGCCTTAATATTGCAATAGACCAGACAGAGACCGCGGTTTTGCTCATTGAAAACACTGCCGGTCAGGGTTCCAATCTGGGAAGCACCTTTGGAGAGATCGCAAGAATTATCGACGGGGTAAAGGACAGAAGCCGTGTGGCTGTCTGCCTGGATACCTGTCATCTCTTTGCAGCAGGCTATGACCTGAGAACTCCCGAATCCATGGACAGAGTCTGGGATGAGTTTGACAGAATTATCGGCTTTGAGTATTTAAAGGGAATGCATCTGAATGACGCCAAGTCCACTCTGGAGAGTCATCTGGACAGGCACCACAGTCTGGGGCAGGGAAATATCGGCTGGTCCGCCTTCGAAAGGATAGCCGCCGACTCCCGGTTTGACGGGATTCCACTGGTGCTTGAAACAATTGATGAGGAGCTCTGGCCCGATGAGGTTGCCAGGCTGCTTTCGGTAAACCAGTCTTAAATCCCAAAAAAAGGCCGCCCGGAAGAAAAAGGAGGAACTCCCGGGCGGCAACAGGTATTTTCGGTAAATTATTTATTATTGTACTTCTGACTCATCTCCTGAGAAAGAGCATAGAACTGGTCGATTTCCATCTTCTGTGAAGCTGTCATCTGTCTGAGCCGTGCATCCTGCCGGCGGCTGATCAGATTGGTAAAGACACCCTCTTTCATCAGGCTGTACCGGGCATTGGCCGGGTAGAACTGGCACTCGATGGTAGAGGCCATACCCAGGTAGTTCTGCAGCTCATTGGCATCGGCTCCCATCTCTTTCCAGTCATGGCAGAGACGGTAGTAGAGGTCGGTGTGGAAATTGGTCATGATGCCGCTGTAACCGGCATAGCCCTCTTTCAGGCTGAACAGGAGTGTTGCGGCATTGGCGTTAAAGAACTTCAGCTTTGTGCCTTTACTGGCGGCGGCTCTCTCTGTGATCATCTCAGGATCACAGCAGGTGTCCTTGATAAACTCAAAGCGGTCCATTTCGATAAGCTCTTTTACCACATCAGTTGAGAGGACTCTCTTGTAGGGGTAGGGGCACTCGTAGAATCCCAGGGGGATGTCGTCGGAGAGGCCCTTCATCAGCTTCTCAAGGTTGCTCAGCCAGACCTTGTCGCTCTCCCAGGGGGCGGCGAGACGGTTTGAAACCAGAACCAGGGCATCCGCACCGGCGGCTTCCATGGCCTTCATATCGTCAATCTGTCCCTCTATGGTGTCGGACACATGGCCCGAGGCCATTACAGGACAGCGGCCTGAGGTGTACTCAACTGTTTTCAGCAGCAGTTTTGCTCTCTCTTCCCGGCTCAGCTCGAACATGGCACTGGACTGACAGACTGCAAAGAGTCCGTCGATTCCCCGGTCTATATACCACTCCACCAGACGCTTCAGGGCGTCATAGTCGATGGACTGGTCCTCGTTAAAGGGGGTAAGCATTGTGGGGTACACCCCGCTTACAATTTCTTTTCTCATTTTTATTCCTAAATTACATACCCACCATTGAGGGCAGGAAGGTTACTAACCCGGGAACATAGGTCACCAGGAAGAGGACCGCAAAGAGAACTGCCAGCATGGGCAGAATCTCTCTGATAACCTCTTTAAGGGGGGTCTTGGAGATCCCCGATACAACAAACAGAAGCATCCCAAAGGGGGGCGTGGAGAGGCCGATCATCATATTCAGAACGATCATGACCCCAAAGTGGACCAGGTCGATTCCCAGGGCGTTTACCAGGGGAAGAACGATGGGGATAAAGACCAGGGTGATACACATGGTGTCGATAAACATACCCAGGATGATAAAGACGATGTTGATCAGCAGCAGAAGAACGTACTTGTTCTGTGTCACCGTCAGAAGCCATCCGGCCACGGCATCGGGAATGTGTTCTATGGCAACGATGTAGGAGAAGGCGTAAGCCGTTCCTACCAGCAGGGAAAGGGTTCCCGTTGTCTTTACGGTTCTCAATACAACCTGTACCAGCTCCTTGAATCCCAGTGCTCTGTACACAAGGAAGGAGACGATTATGGCGTAGAGGGCAGCAAGGGCTCCCGCTTCGGTGGGTGTTACGATACCTGAATAGATACCGCCCAGGAGAACCACAATGGACAGGAGGGCGGGAAAGGCCTTCATGGTAATGACCATGGTGGTCTTCAGAGCCAGTTTTTCACCTCGGGGGTAGTCCCTTACCCGGGCTATAACGGCAATATATGCCATCAGGGCGATACCGATCAGAATACCGGGTACCATTCCTCCCATAAACAGGGCGCCGATGGAGGCTCCCGAGAGCATGGAGTAGAAGATCATCGGAATGCTGGGGGGGAAGATGGGGCCGATGGTGGCGGAAGCTGCGGTGATGGCACTGCTGAAGCCGCGCTCATAACCATGGTCGTTCATTGCCTTGATCTCCATCATTCCCAGACCCGAGGCATCGGCCAGGGCGGAACCTGTCATTCCCGAGAAGATGATGGATGCCACAACATTTACATGACCCAGGGCGCCCCGCTTTCTGCCTACAATGGCGTTGGCAAAACGGAATATCATATCCGTTACCTTACCGCTGTTCATGACTTCCGCCATAAACACGAAAAGGGGAACGGCTATAAGCACAAATTTGGAGTTCATATTGGTCAGGAACTGGGTGGCCGCCATACTGAGATCCGCAGCGGGACCCTTTGCAATGGCAAAGTAGAAGAGGGAGGCCATCAGCATACCCGGTGCAATGGGAATGCGGATCAGGAAGATCAATATAAAGCAGAGGAGGAATACCAGTAAGGCTATATTCATGAGATCTCCCCCTTAATCAGTTTCCGGACGTCCTTGTAGACTTCCAGAGAGTAGCGGCCGATCATAAAGGCCAGAAAAACCACGAAGGGCAGGAAAACCACATCCATGGGAATTTTGAGTACATTGGACTTCTTGTAGTTCATAAACTGAACGTACTTCCATGAGGGCACAAGGCCGATCAGGAAGGAGATAACAAGAAGGGTGTGTCCGCATATGCGCATCCAGAGCTGTGTCAGAGGTTTCACGGCGTCGTAAACCATGGTGAACATGACATGAGACTCATCCCTTTGAGCAAAAATGCCGCCCAGAAGGGAGGTCCAGATAAAGCAGATCAGTGACAGTTCCAGGGTCCAGGTAAGTGGTTTGAAAAAGTACCGGAATACGATACCTATGATGAATACCAGGAACAGTGTCACAAATGCGGCGAAGGGAATGTAAACTTCGACAGTGTCGATAATAAACTTCCCGGCTTTTTTCAGTGCTGTTTTCATTTAAATACCTTATTATGCAAAATACGGCACTCCGCCGAATTGGCGGAGCACCGGATTATCTGAAGGGGTCTCTTATTTGACCATGTCCTGAACCTGAGCATACAGGTCCCAATCCCAGTCCGCAGAGATCTCTTTGCTTTCTGTCTTATAGGAGTTCTGTGCGTACTCGGCAAATGCGGCAATATCGGGATCTTCGATGATTGTCATGCCTTCGCCCTTGAAGAAGTCCAGAATACCGGCTTCGGTTTCCAGATTCTTACTGTCACAGAAATCACGTGCCTTCTCAACGGCTTCCAGAACCCACTCTTTCTGCTGGTCAGAAAAGGACTGCCATTTTTTCTCATTAATGGTGGGCCATGTGGAGTCGACAACATGATTGGTCAGAACGATGTATTTTGTTACCTCATAGAACTTTGCGTTCTTGTCGGTTCCGAGGGGGTTATCCTGCCCCTCAACGGCGCCTGTCTTGAGACCCATGTAGACTTCACCAAAGGCCATGGGAGTGGGGTTTCCGCCGAGAGCCTTACCCAGAGCGATCCATGAGGGGCTTCCGGGAACTCTGAGCTTAACACCTGCCATGTCGGCGGGGGTTCTTACGGGTCCGACTTTCTCAACAAGGTTCAGCTGTCTTGTTCCGAGGTAGTAGGCAGCCAGGGGGCGGATTCCCTGGGAGTCAACAACATCCTGGAAGACCTTTTCTCCGATCTCTCCGTTGAAGACGCTTGTCATATGGTCATATCCCTGGAATGTGTATACCGCACCGAACATGGAGAGGTAGGGGATAAACTCGGCAAGCCAGGGGGCGCTTGTATAAACCATATCTACAGTTCCCTGTCTTACGGCAGCCTGTTCACCTTCCTGTGAGTAGAGCTGACCGGAGTGGTAGACATTGACCTTCATGGTTCCGCCGGAAAGCTTTTCCAGTTCATCCTTGAATATGAACATTGCTTCAGTGTGAGCATCTCCGGGGACACTTACAGATGAGAAATTAATTTCAACCATATCTCCGCTGCCGCCGTCGGTCTGGCCTTCGGCAAAGGCAAAGGGTAGGGTAATGAAACTGATTAAAACGAGGATTAACAGTTTTTTCATTAGATTGACTCCTTTCATAGTCGTTTGAATATCGTTCTGAATTACTCAGAATAAAAATATTGTATTATGACTTATGTCACAAGTCAACTTATAAATTTAACACTTGACATATGGCATGCAGAAGGTAGAATAAAGAGGTGTTTTACATTTGATTTATTCAAACTATAATGGTCCCTAATGGAAATTATGAAAGAGATCGAGCCCCTTAAAAAAGTAAAAGTCTCAGACGAAGTTGTTCAGGCTTTGGAAAGCATCATTGTTGAGAATGATCTCCAGCCGGGGGACAAGCTGCCCTCTCAGGCTGAACTTTCGGAAAAGCTCCAGGTGGGAACCCGTTCTATACGTGAGGCTATAAGAACTCTTGAATCCAGAGGTCTTGTTGAAACCCAGCAGGGGAAGGGAGTCTTTGTCAAAGAGATTAATCTGGACTACTTTCTGGAGACCCTGATGGGCTCCTTTGTGTTTCACTTCTCAAGCACTAAGGATCTTCTTGTGGATCTGACCAAGACAAGAAGGATTATTGAGTCTCAGGCCATATATGATATAGCCGCTGATCCTCCCAGGGGCTTTGTTCCCCGTTTTGCTGAGCTGGTGGAGAAACTGGACGGCAAGGCTGAAGAGCAGGACATTGACAGCTATAATATCCTTGATTTTGAACTCCACAATCTGATTGTTTCGGCAACGGGGAACAAGATTCTGATAACCCTTTACAAGCATCTTCACTCTCTGATGATGCACAGCTTCAATAAAACCGGATATGTCAGAGGAAGTCTGGATACCAGTGTGGAAGATCACCACAGAATGCTGGAGGCTCTTGTCGCGAAAGATGCCAAAGGGGCCAGGAAAATAATGGAAAAGCATATCTCCCTGACCATGCATAAGGTGGAACACCTCAGTTCCGTTTAATGAATTCCCAGGTTTATCTGCAGCTGCCCGGTTTCTGTTTCCATATTCCATCCGTAGGCAATGGAGACTGCAGGAAGGGCAACCTTTTTAAGATTCAGTGTTAATGCGGCAGAGGGACCCCAGAACAACTCATCATCTCCGCTGATTCCGTCAAAATAACCGGCATTTATTCCTACTGGCAGAGCCAGGTAACCCCAGGAGAAGTCAATAAGAACAGGGACAAGCTGAAAAGATCCCTGAAGAAGTGTTTCCGCATGTACATCCGACGGGAGTATAACAGATTTTACTTCAGGACTCAGTATATCCGTACCATTGTAAAGGTATCCTGAGACTTTTGTATTCACCTGAAGTCTGGATAAGAGGCTTAATCCCCAGGAACCGGTCAGGTTCAGAACACTTGAGTTGTAATTATTGTCATTGTATTCCCTGTAGGACGCTGATCCATTCAGATCAAATCCATCCCAGAAGAATTCTTTAAACTGCTTCCCGTTGTATCCCGCAGACAGGCCGGGTTCCACCGATATAAGGTCATGCTCTGTAGAATCTGTCAGCTCACTAAACCCTCCCGATAGAGAAGTACGAACCTGCCAGTTGTCGGTACTCCATTGAAAGAATGCAGATCCTCCCGCCGAAAGAATGGAGTAGGAGCCCAGTGAATCCCCCTCAGTATTGTTGATGCTGCTGCTTCCATTGTGGAAATTGAAGCCTCCACCGAGATCAAAATCACTTCCCTTCAGGTTTTTTGCCGTATACTGAATCATTCCCAGCTGTGAGTTCTTTCCGAAAAGACCTCCCGCAAACAGCTGGTCTCCCAGGCCAAGGAAGTTGGAATCCACAAGAAACATCCCGGCTTCAATCTCTTTGTCTTTTACAGATACAATAGGAATGGGGATCAAGGATATTTTTTCATCCAGATGGAGTTCCAGGTCCGCGTAATCCCCCGAGGGAATCAGATTGAGTTCAATCTTCTCCTCAACAAAGATACCGCTCTTGATCAGCCTCTGTCTGAGAACTCCGATGGTTTCTTCATCAATGGAATCCCCCTTCTGGGTCTTTAAAATAGAGAGTACTGTTGATTCTCTTGTCTTTTTCAGCTCTTTTGAAATGATGATCTTATTCAGTTCGTAGGCCCCTGCAGGCAGGGACATGAAGCAGCAGAACAGGATGATCAGATATTGTCTCATGTTTTCTCCTGAAAGCCAGTATTTCATCAATCTATATAATGAACAAAGAAATATCTATAAATCCGGTAAGAAATAATACGGTTTTTACCCTGAAATCTTTGCGATTGATTCGGCTTTTATATGATTAAGAAGTTTATATAAAATGAACGTGAATGATTATTAACAGATCTGGAACAAGGATGAACGTTTTGTTAATTATTACCTGAAAGGAAGATACAGGTGGTTCGTCTAGGGTTTGTTTAATGAACTCACCTGGATTTGTTAAACTTTAAGACAGTAGATTCTATAGCATGCCTCTTTTTATCAAATTTCTGCCAAGATTCAGTGATTCTTCGGCTGCTTCCTCTTCAAGTATGTAGGAGGTACCGTCATCGGCATAGTAAAATCTTCCACTCCTGCTTCCTTCTGGACTTTGTGTCACTTTAACTGCTGCTGACCACCGGTCTCCCGAAGTCTTTCGGGGACAGGATGTCAGAATAAAGCCCTGGAAATGCTCTGTCTTCGGAATCATATTTTTCCACTCCCCTTTAAGAGAGTATAGGTGATTTTAACGGAATCCACAGATGTGTATAAGCTATATGTGGAACATGAATTCGCTTATAAGGAGTCTGGAATATATAATTAAATAGATAATAATCAGGAGAGCAATATGAAATTAAAGGTTAAGCTGATTCTTTTATTACTGTTTATCCCGCTGATCATTATGATAATAACCAACCTGGTCACATACTCCATTCAGAGGAATCTTTTTATGGAGGAGATTGTTATTCAGCAGGAGTATCTTGTTAATGAGGTCGCAAATGGTGTTTCGGCTGAGCTTATAACACTGGTACAGAAGGCAAAAAATATGGCTACTCTGCCCATAACCAGAAAGATTCTTACCAATTCACCTTCCAGAGACTATATAGAGGCCGAATTTAACGCTCATCCCGCCTATGCCGAATATCTGGAAACAGTAAACGGTCTTACAGATGAATCTGTTGCTCTCTTCTATCTTGTCAGCGAAGAGACGGGTGCTCTCATTATTAACCAGTGGGTCAATCTGCCTGAACAGTATGACGGAAGAGGGAAGGAATACTACAGGGAACCGGTTAGGATGAATGATGTCTATGTATCGGACCCCTATATGAATGCCGAAGGAACTGATGATCCCATTGCCGTGACCATTTCCTACCCGGTCTACTTCGATGCAAAGCTCTATGGCGTATCAGCCATAGATATCGGTCTAAAGGGAATCGCCGATTATGCGGATGCAGTCAGTAGAGAGTACAATGCTGAAATCGGGCTTTTTACCTTAAGCGGATCCGTTATCTATCATCCAAAGGCCACCGACAAGAGCATCATCTATAATTTCAGGGACTTTCTGACCGCCATAGGAACAAAGAATATTGAAGAAGCGGAAGAGGTTCTCTATGCAGGAGAAACAGGCAGTGTTCTGGTGGATTCAGACAACGATGTCTTTGCTGTTGTTACTCCTGTTCCGGGAACACGGTGGATGGTCAGTGTAGCCTTCCCGGTATCAGATATCACAAGAATGATCACTTCAAGTCTTCTTCCGGTGACGGTTATTTCGGTACTGATTCTCCTTCTGACTCTGGGAATCATAACCTATGTTCTGAATGCCACAATTATCAGGAATATTCTGAAGACATCAGAGTATTTAAAGACTATTGCCTCAGGAGATCTCTCCCTGAAAGTTGATCCGAAAATAAAAGAGAGGAAGGATGAAATCGGAACTCTGGGCAAATCCATGGATTACATGACTGGGAACTTGCAGGATATTGTTGGAAAAGTTGCGGATGTGGCAGAGTATATCTCATCAGGGAGCAACCATGTAAGCGAATCAAGTCAGATGCTCTCATCGGGTGCGGCGGAACAGGCCGCCAGTGCCGAGGAAGTAGCAAGCTCCATGGAAGAGATGAGTTCCAATATCAGCCAGAATGCCGATAACTCAAGTCAGACCGAGAGAATTGCCATTAAGGCTGCAGAAGATGCCCGGGAAAGCGGCAGGATTGTCAAAGAGGCTGTTGACGCCATGAATCTGATTGCCACCAAAATAACAATTATTGAGGAGATTTCCCGGAATACCAATCTTCTTGCCCTGAATGCTGCCATTGAAGCTGCCAGAGCAGGGGAGCATGGCAAGGGTTTTGCCGTTGTCGCCTCGGAAGTCAGAAAACTGGCTGAGCAGAGTCAGAAGGCCGCAGGTGAGATCACGGAACTGGCAGCCAGAACAGTTGAGCTTTCACAAGGCTCCGGAGAGAAGCTTTCAATGCTTGTACCGGATATTGAAAAAACAGCCCATCTGGTTGAAGAGATCAGTGCTGCCAGCAGTGAACAGCAGGGCGGTGTTAATCAGATATCCCAGGCCATCAATCAGCTCGATGAAACAATACAGAGCAATGCTTCCTCATCTGAGGAGCTGGCATCCACATCACAGCAGCTGGCGGCTCAGGCGGAGCAGCTGAAGCTGACAATACAGTATTTCAAGCTCTCCAGAAACGCAGTTCAGAAAAAAGAATCACCGGACAGGAAAGAGCCGGACCAAACTGCTCATTCACTGCCGGAAGTTACTGTAAAGCCGGAACTTAAGACCCTTGAAGTGGAACCGCCTGAGGCAAACCGGTCCGGGTTTATTGAAACAGAAGACAATGATGATGATTTTGAGTCTTTCTAGAGAATAATAGGCCGTTAGGTATAAAACAGAACTGATACCGTTTAAATATGATATTTTGGTTTATCATTATTGTCGCGGGGGTAGAAGGAGATATGCATGAAACACTTCGTCTACCTGGTTCTGGCCGTATTCCTGTTTGCGGCCTGTGAGAATGTTAACACAGATATTGCTGATCCAATGGATTCCTTAGACTTAGAGGACTCACTGGAGCTTCAGACCAGGGCTATGGTTCTGGACGGTGAAGGGGTGCTTCTGGGATACCTGGTCAGTGCTTCGGTTCCTTACTTCAATATGATGACCATTGAAGACTATCTTGTGACCATCACCTGGGACGGAGTGGTCCTGCAGTCGGTCTCAATGTACTTTCCCGAGTCAGGTTACGGGGGGACACCCTTTGCCCTGTATACTGAAAACTACTCTCCCTATGGCCGTTCCGCCTGGCAGGTGGACGGTGTTTACTGGACCTTCGCCCATACTTTTGAGGGGTATGCGGACCCTCTGGAAGTGCCTTATACCTCCTACCAGAGTATGATCCTCAATGAACACACACGATTCTCTTCATACAGCGGAAACATAACAGGTACCAATCAGAGCTATGAGCTGATCTCCATTGACAGAGAGACTCTGGGACTTCCCGAGACGGTTGTGCTGCCCATCTCTATGCAGTGGGACAGCTGAGCATCACCGGTTTCTCTGGATAACAGGGAGCCGGTTGCATTATAATTAATCCTGGAATGCTTGTATAAAGGAGGCGCGTATGCTTGCTGCCGGTTTTTTCATTTATCTGGTTCTGACAGTCCTTGTCGGATGGTATGCGAACGGCAAGGGACGGTCATTTTTCGGTTTCTTCCTGATCTCCCTGTTTCTTACTCCCCTCGTTGGTATGATTATTGCCTTGCTTGCTGATATGAATATCGGACCCGAGAGTATGATCAGATTTACTGTTGGTTCTGATTCGGTACTGACTAAAGAGAAGTATCAGATGGACAGCCATGATAATGGTGACTGGAAGATATCTCCCTGGGGAAATGCCCTGATGCTCTCCATCTCCACCAGAAGGGCTCTAAACTACCTTATTCAGCAGCTTGAGCTTGACGGCAAGATCAACCTTATGAATAAGCTGGTTTCCAGAGGTCACAGAGTCTCTCTGCACTGACACCTAAGGGCTCCGATGAACTGCCGGAGCCTGACCTGATATCTCATTAAATCGCTTTATTATTGAAACAGATCTTTTTTGTTCCTCTTTATTTACAGCGTTATAATTGGGAGCATTATCTGATGTGAACGATGGTGTTGACCGCCCGACATTGGAGAACAACTATGGTGGTGATGACGGGCAGTCAAAGGGATAAACAAAAAACAGATGAACTAATAGTTACTATTCATAACTGTTGAGAATTGGCTGCTATAATCTACATTATTAATTACAGCATTAGAAATCGAAGACTCCTGGTAGTCAAGAGTGAAGTTAGTTGTCACTGTTATGCTAGAGGCCCCTGAAATTGAGTAATTTACCTGCAGAATTTCATTTTCCGTATCAATTACAATTGAGCCTGATAATTTAGCATCTATTCCAAGAGATGTTGATTTGACCTTTAAATCAATAAAGGAAAAGGTTCTTGTTGTTCCTGAAGTTATCAATGTTGGATTCCCAGTAACTTCAAATATTGATTCATTGAATGTATATTCATAATTAGTGAATGTATAAATCCGTTCACTACCAGAACCAGTCCATGTAATTCCATTTGTTGGATCAGGAAGGCTTTCTTCCTGTGTTGAATCAATTATTATATTGTATAAAACAATGGATGAGCCAACTGATGAATTTGCTACTTCAGCAACCTCTTTATCCGATAAGCTTGCTGAAGTTGTCCCATTGTCGCATCCAGAAAACGACAAAGACAGTACTATCGATGAAATAATCATGATGAGGAATTTGTTTTTCATTGATTTCTCCATGTGTAACAGATAATAGTAATTTATTATTGCATGTAGGCAATAAAAGTAAAATATCCTTTTATAAAAAAAGTGATTATATAAAAGTTCTGTAAAGAATCGATAATCTAGAGCGAGTGTCAGGTGAATACTGTTATTCAACATTTAATGAATTGAATAGAAAAGTACTATTTGAATGAGAGTATATTGAGGATTCAAGGAAGGAATACCAGTTACAGCCATAGGCCGTGCATGATGGAATCTCAAAAGGAAAAGCCTGTTGAAGCAGATAGGCCAGCCCCGCAGAACTGCAGTGATTTGCCAAAAAAGATTATCACAGGCAGTGATGATCTTTTTTCTGGTGATATTGGAAATCAAACCCGTTGAAGGTTTTTGTATAGATCAAATGTATACAATGGGTGAACCAAACTTCCTGGCTTGAAATTAAACTCTTCTTGCCAATGGCCTGTCATTCCCTGTATTGTTAAGCAATGATATCCAAGAGTGAAATGATCTACAGCTTTCTCGAACAGAAGATTTCCAAAGGCGAGTTCAAGCCTGGAGACAGACTCCCTTCTGAAGCTGAACTTTGCTCTGAATTCAATGTGTCACGAGGGCCCGTGCGGGCGGCGCTGGATCAGCTGAGTGCCATAGGTCTGGTAAAAAAGATTAAGGGCGGCGGCTCCTATGTAAGTGAGCAGGATTCTTCAAATTTTTTAAATGTTATCCTGCCGACCCTGAAATTCAACAGTGGAGATTTTGACGAGATTCTGGAACTTCGCTGCTCTCTTGATAAACTCATTATTGAGCTTTGCCTGAAGAGTCACGCAAACAACGATTATAATGAACTGGACTTGGTGATGGCAGCGATGGAGAAGAAGCGGGGTAAAGAGGATCTTTATAACCTGGCCAGAGTCTTCAACACGATCCTGTCCGGGCTCTGCGGCAACAGTCTGATTCATAATATCAACCTTCTGCTCTGGGATATGATGCAGCATTATCCCAGGGAACTGAACCAGGGAAAAAAGAGAGATGAATTCATTGGTGACCATCGGAAGATATACGACTGTATTAAAGAAAACGATGCCGAGCTGGCTGGAATCTACTCGGTACGACATTTGAAGAAACTGATGAGTAAAGGGAAGAAAAAGCAGCTCTCCGAAGATGAGGAGCACCACCGCTGGAATCCCTGGATCTACGATACCCTTTGATTTTTTATTAGCCATCCATTTTACTTATTACGACCGGTCCCGGTTGATAATAATCTATTTCCTTCGATTTACCCATAAAAGAAACATGCTCAGTAAATTATTCATTTTTTCTTGGTGGAATTCCAAAAACCATGATAGTATCTTACTTGTACTACAGGAATCAGTTATTTTTTCTGATATCGATTTATTTGAAGACAGAATGAGTAATCTGTAGTACAGATAGCTTGTCTAAATGGAGGATTTATAATGGGTTTAATTATGATTCTGTTACTGGTTGCATCCATAGTTCTAATGGTTTTGGCCACTTCAGTATTTAAGCTGCATCCGTTTATTGCGCTGATTTTTGCAGCTCTTTTCGTTGGTCTGGGAGCTTCAGCTCTGGGCCAGTTTGACGTCATGGAAGTAGAAGCCACTATACGAGCCGGTTTCGGCAGTATCCTTGCTTACATCGGAATCGTCATCGTTCTGGGAACCATCATTGGTGTTTTTCTTGAGAAGTCCGGTGCGGCTATCAAGATGGCAGATACCATTCTGAAGTTGGTTGGTCCCAAGAGACCTGGTCTGGCAATGAGTATTATCGGATGGTTCGTTTCCATCCCCGTTTTCTGTGACTCCGGCTATGTCATTCTTTCGGCTCTAAGAAAATCAGTAACACAGAAGGCAAAAGTCTCGGCTACGATGATGAGTGTTGCTCTGGCAACCGGTCTCTATGCATCCCACACCCTTGTACCTCCTACTCCAGGTCCCATCGCAGCAGCTGGAAACCTGGGGCTGGAAAACAGCCTTGGTCTTGTTATTATGTTTGGTATTGTCATTTCAATCTTTACAATGCTTGCCGGTTTCTTCTGGGCTAAATATACCGGTGGAAAAATCAAGATTCAGGAAGACCTGGATAATGAAGCAATTTGGGCAAAAGGGCTGGATCTGGAAGAAAAAGCCATTGAAGAGCAGTATGGAAAACTCCCTTCTACTTTTAAGGCTTTTGCACCCATCCTCATTCCTATTATTCTGATAGCTCTTGGTACAATCGCGTCCTTTCCTGGAGATCTGATTGGAACTGGATTTATAGCCAATCTGTTCAAATTCTTCGGTAAGCCAGTAATGGCTCTGATAATCGGATTCTTCTTCGCCCTGGGACTGGCTCCTAAGCTTGATGAGGAAGTCCTTATGAAGTGGATTGGAGAAGGCATTAAACTGGCCGGACCCATTATTTTGATCACAGGTGCCGGTGGTGCTTTTGGTGCTATCATCAAGGCTACTCCTGTAGCCGAATACCTTGGTCAGTCTATGAGCGGCTGGAGTCTTGGTATCCTTGTTCCCTTCTGTATCGCGGCTGCTCTTAAGACCGCTCAGGGATCTTCCACAACAGCACTGGTTACCACCTCTGCCTTGATGGCTCCTCTTCTTGCCTCACTGGGACTGGACTCCACTATCGGTGCGGTTCTTACAGTAATGAGTATCGGTGCAGGTGCCATGACTGTTTCTCACGCTAACGACTCCTACTTCTGGGTTGTTGCTGAGTTTACCGGAATGGATGTTAAAACTGCCTACAAATCCCAGACAATGGCCACCCTGATACAGGGACTGGTAACCATCGCTGTAGTTCTGGTCCTCTCTTTGATACTCCTTTAACTAAGTTTTTGATAGGTCATTGAAATTTTCAGCCTCCGGCGTTTTGCCAGAGGCTGTTTTTTTGTTTGCCAAAAATGAATGATATATCTTAATATCATGTTACCATTCTTTGACAATGGTCCATCATGAAATATTCAATCATGACAGAGAGGAAAAGGAGATAAGACAATGGGATTTATCATGATTGCCCTTCTTTTGGCAGCCATAGGTATGATTGTTGCTGCGAGTTCTCTGTTGAAACTTCATCCCTTTATCTCACTTCTTGCGGCCTCTCTGTTTCTGGGACTAAGCGCCTCTGCCCTGGGGCAGTTTGATGTTCAGGCTATAACGCCTTCCATTAGAGAAGGATTCGGAATAATTCTGAGCCATATAGGTATTGTTATTGTACTGGGGACTGTGATTGGAGTCTTTCTGGAAAAGTCTGGAGCTGCTCTGAGGATTGCCGATACGATAGTTCGCATAATCGGTCCCAAGAGTCCGGCTCTGGCCATGAGTATTATAGGCTGGCTTGTCTCAATTCCTGTATTTTGCGATTCGGGCTACATCATTCTCAATACAATGCGCAAATCTGTGACACGAAAGACAGGGGTACGATCAGCTGCGATGAGCATTGCCATGGGCAGCGGCCTTTATGCCTCCCACACCTTGATTCCACCCACTCCCGGTCCCGTGGTTGCTGCAGGGAACCTGGGGCTTGAAAACAATCTGGGAATGGTTGTTCTCTTCGGAATAGGCATTTCACTGGTCCCGATGATGGCCGGATATTTCTGGGCTATATTTATCGGTGAAAGGGTAGAGACAAGAGAAGATCGTATCAATGCGGAACTATTCCGCAACGGAATAACAAGTGAATCTGTGATAAACCCCGGGAAGCTGCCTTCCTCAGTTTTGTCTTTCGCTCCCATTATTGTCCCCATAATCCTTATTGGCCTTGGATCCTTCGCCTCAGTTCCGGTGGTGGCCTCAAGACTTGGTACTTTCGGAAAGGTTGTACTGTTTCTGGGCAGTCCGACTATGGCTCTTCTCATCGGATTTATTTTCGCCGTTTTTCTGGCACCGGAACTGAACGAAGAAGCTCTGATGAAATGGATAGGAGAGGGGATACGTATAGCCGGTCCTATCATTCTTATTACAGGGGCGGGAGGCGCTTTCGGGGCTATCATCAAGGCTACATCCATCTCTGCCTATTTGGGAAACTTTATGAGTGTCTGGGGGCTGGGAATTCTGCTTCCCTTTATCTTTTCAGCTGCCCTGAAGACAGCACAGGGTTCCACAACCACTACAATGGTCACCGCCTCGGCATTGATAGCCCCCCTTCTGGTTCCTCTGGGCCTGGAGTCTGTAGTCGGTAGAGTATTGGTTATGCTGAGTATAGGGGCAGGGGCTATGACTGTTTCTCATGCAAATGATTCATACTTCTGGGTGGTTTCAGAGTTCAGCGGCATGGATATTAAAACAGCCTACAAGTCCCATACCGTGGCAACAGGTATTCAAGGGTTTGCAACTATGGCTGCTGTTCTGGTCCTGTCTGTTTTTCTTCTATAAATATCTGAGTACCGTTGAAAGGGCGTATCCCTAAATCTGTTAGATTTTAATCAGCAGCCATCACTCAAGGAATCTACACCGGCTGGGGATACAAGTTCCTGATATTGTTGATTTTTTTGGTTCTGGACAAAAAAAAGATCATCACAGGCAGTGCTGCAATGATCTTCTTCTTTGGAGGTGGCGGGAATCGAAACCGAATATAGTGATTTATATATGTTTTAGTATTTCTCTATGAATCTTAATAATTATCTATCATATAACGAAATATATCGATATTCTCTATCTATATATTTCTATAAGTATTCTATAGTTTTTTTTATTCTGATCAAAATACTGATCAAATTCTTAATGTCATGGACAAAAAAAAGCCTTCTCAAGGAAGGCTTTCTGTGCATAGTTAATTTTTATACTGATTTAACTTCTCTTTGATTCATCCAACGCTCAACTTTATCCAGGTCGAAACGGACAATACCATTCATCTTGTAATGTGGAATTTTTCGTGCATATGTCCACTGATAAATAGTCTCCTTCTTTACTCCCAGGATTTCCGCCAAACCTTTAACATCTGTAATTTCTTTCCTCAAAACAATACCTCGTTTTCAAATATTTGATAATAATATAGCAAAGAAAAAGAGTATTTGTGAAAAATAAATGTATATAATAAAATAAATTAACAGATAAATTGAGAGTAGGGGAGTATGTGGAATCGATCCATTTGTAGTATAACACAATTCTACTTATTTTGTGATATCTTGTAGTAATATGAATGCTTTTTGAACATAAGATCAAATTATCAAAGATTCTTTACCTAAAAAAGAAGTTGTGGATAAGATCGGGCAACATTAGTTGTTCCTGTTATATTCTCTTGGAAGTTGTTTACAGAAAACTGAATCTATTGATTCGGACCTTCCTGGTTTTAATAAGCTCTGCAAGCTGCAAGCTTTTTTGACACCTGAGTTGTTTGCCTATGATGAGACCTCTATCTCTGTTGAGGAAGACGAGTTCTACCGTTATCGAGACAAATATTTCAATAACTGATTTCTGCAATATGAAGAAGAGGGATCTTCATTACAACGGGCGGAAGGAGTACTAATCACGAATTATATTCAGACCTAAGTCTATATCTTCAGTGTTGCTGGCTGAAGTTATTAGTCTCCAAGTTTGGGGAGATTGCCATTGATCATGATCGTTTTATTCTCCACCGTCGGGGTGCAATGATGTTCAACGGGATGGATAGAATCTATGCCTTGGGATTACTCCTTGATGGTCGGAATCTTGAAGAGATGGAATACGGAATCTACTAATATTTATAGCTATTCAATCAAGATGACTTTTTAAATCTTTCTATAATAATGATTTAAAAAAATAATTATTTATCGTTTTACTTTTGGAAACTTTTTCTTATATAACATTCGGAGCCATATGCGCTCCACACAATAAATATGAGGCAGGAGTGTTATATGGGAGACTTACAGAATCACAAAATCAACATTGAATGGGATGAGGAATACCAAATCCAAGAAGCACAAGTTCAGCATCTGAGGAAGTTTCATAAAGAGTTCATAAAAGAGAGGTTTCATCATATAGATATTGATATTACAAATATTGATCTTGGAAAGATAAGTTATGATATTTGGACAAAATCCTATCTTCTTCCGATAGATTGGCTTAAAGAGTCTTCAAAAGTACTCTCTGGATTCAAGTTAACTGGTCATATTGGAACAAGAGATCCTCATGATGGAATGCCTTGTGGTTGGGCTTCTTCAAAGGGAGGAGTGATTCTTGAAGAATATTACCGAGATTCAAAATACATTATCTTTAATAATCCTACTGAATACCAATTCTTCTTAAATAACTATGAATATTTGGGAATTAAACTTGAGAATGAAGTTAAATTGCCTGAACCCCATGAAGTCTTCTGGAGCTGTAATAACTATGGGGATGTCAATATATGGCTCGATACGAAATTATCAACAATTTTTGGCTATGGTTCTAATGTCAAAAGGCCATTCTGTTTTGAATATTTTGGAGGAACACCTTATCTTCATGAAATATATATTCAATATGGAACACTTCAGGATAGGAAACAATTAGAAGACTATTTGAAGAGCCAAAATTGGAAAGAAATTGTCCAGCAATCAGAGAGAGCAGATTTAAATAGAATTATTGATGAAAATTACTCAGGTGAAATTATGCTTGGGAAACGATTTAAGTACTCTTTCACTACACAATTATGGTATGCCAATGATGCATTACTCTTTTTATCAAGACATTTCCCAAAACTAAAGATTGAAACTATTTATCATGATATTCAACACAAGACAAAAAGAGGTTTCATGATCTATGAGAATGGGAAAATAAAATACCAAAAACACTTCTCAATTGAGAGTTATCGGCAAGATATTTCTGATAGTAATAAACTAAATCAATTTCGAAATAAAATATTTGAGGACTCAGAGTATATCTTTAATGATCCTCAATTAGAGATCCTTGAAGGATTTGGAAGTTTGTATTCTTTGGTTGGAGATTCAAAAGAAGAACCTGTAATGAGTGAGGCCGACTCAAAAATCATTGAAAATGTAATAAATAAAGGTAATTTGAGTTTTGCAATGATGACTGTTGAGATTAACAACAAAAATCATATGAAAAGAATTATCAATTTGGAGTCCAGTTTAAAGAGTATTTTATAACTGATGAATGTTATCACAAAATTTTTGTGAAGTATTCTTCACTCTCCGAAAAAGAAGAGTATGAACAGTTCATGTCCAGCCAAGATTGGAAGGATATAGTTTGGCTATTATCTCAGGATAAAGTAATTGATTTTCATCAATCAGGGGACGGAACTACCGACGGAAAAGTCATGTACTATTTTGATACATTTCGACGTATGACTTACAATGCTCTACTCAAAATGTCGAGTATATTTCCAAGCATGCATTTTGAAATTATTTTCCACTGCGGGATCGGGTGGTACAGAGGTTTTTTGTCACTACAAAATGGAAATGAAGTAAGTCATAGATTCTTATCATCCCACAACTATCATATCTGTAAGAATCAAAAGGAGTATACAGCTTTTCTGCTTGAAATGCGGAAAGAAAAATCCAAATACATAATCAATGATTCTGAACAAGAAAATGCACATGGTTTCGACAATCTCTACGACTTAGTTGGTGATGTTATCAGAATGCCTGAAGTTAAGAATATAGAGTCATCTGAAGAATTAGCGTTCAAAGAGAGGCTTGATAATCTCATAAGAAAACGTTTATTAGTTCCGAAAAAAAGGTTTACCACTGATGATTTTGGGATTGTACTTCTTGAACCCAATGAAATTGATTGGGATGCTAAGTCGGTCCATGTTGAGGTTCAGTATGAAACAGTTAATATCTCTGACAAGAAAAGGATTGTCGGAATTAACGTAATTGATGATTCTATTTGCGATGGGGAATAAGTATGACCGAAATCCAACATCAGCAAGCTCTGAAATATACAATCGTGTCAAATGGAGAGATATTTGATTTTAAGCTATTTACAGACTGGGTATATCCCTGGCAGAACATTCTCTCATCCGTAATTGGTAAAGTCCAGGAAGTCTCAATAGACGTTGGTATCCCTTTAACTCAGCGAGGAGAGATTCAAATCTCATTTCTCGATTTGGATGACTGCCTGGGGCGGTATGTTCAAGCCACCGATGAGATTCTTATCAACAGGGATCAGCACGGTATGGAAATTGAATCTACCTTGTTCCATGAGATACTACATTACTTTTATGACAACCTCTTCCAATTTGATGTATACGGTCCCTATTTGACCGAGGGGTTTGCCACATATTATGAGCAACATTATTACCCTAAGAGCGAGTTCTGGCTGCTCCAATATTGGCTTGAGGAGAAGCACTCTTTTCATACGGTGGGCTACTTCATGTTCAAAGACAATAAGGATGAAGTTGTTCTTTCTCTGAAAAATGACAATTCTGTTGAAGCCTTAACTGAGGTTATTCCTTGTATAGTAGAGTATGAAGCGCAGGTGGTCATGAGGCATTTTGCAGAGAGCTTATCGACAATCTGTAGAGTCGATTTCGTCAACTCTTGGGGAGTGTTATTCGCCAAGGAATTTGATTGCCCATATTTGATCAGCTTATCTCCCGAGAATGTTGAAAGACTTCTGGTTCAAGACCCAGCACTCAAAGTTCATAATACTTCCCATTCCGATATTGAACTATTCCTTCAAGGATCTAATGAGAGAGTTGTTGCCTGTGCCGAAGAAGGCTGGGAAAGGATAGCGGAGATCATTGCTCGGTATGCTGATCGTATTCGGGAGAAGTATAGGTTTCATAGAGAATTGTGATACCTCTTTGATGTCGCTGTTACTTAAATCACTATACTGTAATCAATTAAAAAATAATTTCTTTTTCGTTTTACTTTTGGAAACTTTTTCTTATATGATATGCAGCTTTTTGTAAGGAGTATGTATGTCAGAAGATAAAGAACAAGCCATTGAAGATGGCAACATCATAGAAATATCGAAGGACCTGCTGTATCAGACCTGGATTGATCAACCTATGTATTTTACCAACATCCTATATTTCACTCTGATTAAGGACCAGGAAAAAGAAGTTGAGAGATTCAGACTGTTTCAAGTTCTTGAGAAGATAAGTTCCGCCCTCGTTAATAGTGTTCATGAGAAAGAGATTTGTCTACAGATTGAACTGGGGAAGTTCAGATACGACCTGGTGATTTTTCTACGAGTTGATGCTCATCAGAATCCATATCTACTGGTGGGCTTCCCTGAAGATTTTGAGTTGGATTCGGAACCTGTCTATAGAGATGTGGAACAGGTACATAGTGATCCAGTCATAAAGAAATCTCGGATCATCGAGGATCATTTATTCAGCTACTTCCGTGGTCTCTATCTTGAAGATCAAGAAACAGCCATAAAGCTCTATCACTGCACAGGGAAAGACTTTTACAGACGATCAATAGTAACAGAGTATGAACCAGGGAAAAGATTTTACTATGCTGAGGTGATGACATCTATACTACCGAATTCTGATCGCACATTGCACTTAACAGACTATCGGTCGATATACCTTCAGGTAACCCCAAGCAATATTATCTATAAACGCTCATATTTAGAGAAAAGAAGGCAGGTTCCTTATTATATGCTTCATAAAGTCTTGGAGGATTTGCCTGAAGAAGATAGACCGACCTTGGAAGACCTCTTTGACATTTATGATCCCAGGCTCAAGTTTATGCTCAAATTCCCAACTGAGGTTAAGTATCCCAGCAAAATGGTCCTCAAGAAAAGAAGACTTTACACCGCTGAAGATATGGCTGGTTATATCCTCAAAGGGATTGAGAAGAACAAAGCAGCCAAATTGCTGTTGAATCTCTCCAGTGATAGTCCCTCCCGAATCATTGCTGCCATTCGCAGTGCAATCAGAGTCAGTAAGAAACCTGATGACCTTGCAGATCGTTTATTGAATCAAGAAGCACCATACAACATTGATCCCCTTTTAAAAGCCCCTTATGGAAAAGGAATCGTACTTGCTAATAGACTTGGCTATCAGGTGGATTGGCAGTGGCCTCTTGATGTCTGGGTGCAGCAAACTAATGAATGGGAGAAGGAAGAGGAAGAGATCCTGACTCTTCTCCCTGATGAGACACTAAACAAGCTCTGGGATGCCAGAGGGACACTTGAGAGTGTCAATATCTATGACATTTCGTGCTTTGGAGGATGAAATGAGAATTGGAAAATGGATTACGGAACTATCGGATAAGATGGATCATGAACACTTTCAGAGGGTGATATATGACCTGGACCTTGATAAAGAGAATCCTGAAGTTTTTGCCAGGGTTGAAGGGATGGGTATTACTTTAAATTTCTTAAAGTGGATAAATGGGATTACTCAGAATTGGTATAGCTTTCAAGGGTTACGGGATCGAGTCATTTTTATTTTTCTTTACCCTATATCTATATCCTTCTGCTATGCTTTCTTTGATGCAAAGAGAATAGTAAGATATATAAAAAAATCCTTGAAATAAAAAACTATCTATTTGATTATTATGGATCTACTTACAGTATTACTATTTACATATTAAAAAAAAAGGAAATGCAAATGAAAAACTTTTCGGATTTTGTAAACATTATGAATGAGCTAAATTTCTCTGAGTTCTATTCAAACAATATCCAGTTCAAAAGCTACTCTATGAATTATGGACAAAGAGGTGTTCTTAGTTGTAATGGAGTTCTTCCTGCATCTGAAGAATATAATAATTTTTATTTATACAATCCGAAGTATTCTGTGAATATAGATTCTCAATTGCCAATAAATAAAGAATCAGATGATCATTCTCTAATACTTTCTTGTATCGAAATATTTGATTGGGGTGATGTTCAAAAATCAAACATAATCGATGCAATAGATTTACACCGTAAAAGTGAATTAAAAAGTTATTTACTTCGATGTAAAACCTGGTTTGAAGATGATAACTGTATTGACTGTGATCTTGAGGAAATTACTTGGAGTAGTGGTTGGACCAAAGTTTATTCCTTCACATGTGACTATACGACAATTTTTGATTCAAGAGTGGCTGCATTTATAGGTTATATATTTGTTGAATTTTCAAAGAACCTGTCGTCTGAAGAAAAAAATAATCTTAAGAAAATTACTTCTAAACTAATATCTTTCAGTGGTAATGGGAGTAGAAAAAGATTTGTAGCTAAGGAACATAGAGAATTACTTGAAATTAAGAGGCGCAGCATTACTAATCATCAAGCTGCAATGATATCAAATAAACTTGCTTCTTGGTTTCTTCGATATATTACGACTATTGAATTTGGAGAAGAATATAAACAGTCAGATTTTCGAGCTATTGATAAAGCATTCTTTCTTTTAGGGTTTGATATAGCTCAAATAGACAGTAATACTGACTTTGAATAAAAAAGCTGCCCGTTAAGACAGCTTCATTAAAGTAGTTTTTTTCTACTGGTACTTAGTCACTGAGGCCCAGGATGTAAGTCCCTTACTCACAAAGTAAGCCTGAAAATCTGACGTTGTATTCAGGTCATCATCAATGTAGGAAGGATTGGCTCCCTCATCGGTAGGATCACACTCGACAGCATTTGCCTGGCCGATTCTGTAGTAGATACCGTTCAGTTCTGCCATTGTTGCAGCAGTTTTGAAAGCTGTATAGCCGACATCATTCATATAAGCCTTCATGTTTGACAAGTTGCTCAGAGCAGCAGCATCGGCAGGTTTATTTGTTCCATCAGGGATTGTCATACTCATTCCCTGATCCTGGAAAGCAACACCAGTTCCAACATTTCCTGTAGTCATTTCACCGTGATAGAGTTCTCCAACACCATTAACCTGGGCTCCGATTGAGCCACCCATATCTGCAAGTACCACTGCCCAAATATCTCCCTGGAATGTTCCGTCATCGGCGATGGGAACATCAGTAGCTTTTACCTGGGCAAAGAGCTTCATGGGAGCACCGAGTACACCAGACTGGTCATCAATGTACATGAACTGGGTAAGGCTGAATGCTTTTGATTCAGAGTCATATGAGATGGTGATTTCAATTGAGTCTGAAGCATCGGTTCCAGTATAAGTGACGATTGAGTCTGATACGCTGATTGTGAAAGTCACATCGCCAAAAACATCATTGTTTGCCGTAAAGCTATCACCATCACCAACTCCCTGGTCATTATCTTCGAATGAGTAAACCAGAGGTGTCTGGAAGTAGTAGAGAGCTGTTGCTCTATCTACACCTGTTGAGGGGATAACTGCTCTACTGATAGATCCTCCAAGAGAAGGAAGCATTGTGACTTCAGCATCTGAGCTGCTTGTGGGATTATCACAGGCGACGAATGATAAGACGAGAAATAGAGCCAATAGAATTCTGATTAGTTTTGACATTATGTCCTCCAATTGATTAGTTGCGATGTCCACTATTAAGGACATTATTTATTCATTATGTTCATAGAATTGACTGATTGTCCACTATTAAGAGTGGTGCGATTGTGGACAGAGTGAAAAAATTGATCCATGGATATTGGCAATGCCATTCGGCAGTTTCGTAATGATCGGAATATTTCACAGGAATCTCTTGCTTATGATGTGGGGATAGCTCGAAGCCATATCTTTAAGGTCGAGAAAAATATTTCTTCTCCGACTGTAGGATTGCTTGAGAAGATTGCTAAGCGCTTTGACTGTCACGTCTATGAAATTATTAGGTACGCTGAGATTGGTGAGTAAAAAATGATTTACTAATTACTCTCCTTGTTTTAGTCTGACCATATACTTAATTTCCATATTGTGGAGAAGATAATGGCAGATGACTTACTGGTTTCCTTAAGAAAGTACATTCCCAGAGAAGGTAAGAATCCTATTGAAAATTTTGTAACTGAAGCCTTTTCATGGATATTAAAAAATAATGATTCCCTCGCAAAGTTAATAATTAAAAAAATGCTCGGACATGAAGTTGAGATAAAAGGAGATATCCGCTGCTCAACACAGGTAAACTTTTCAGGCGTTTATCCAGATATGCTTATTGAGTTTGATAACAAAGTTATTATATCTGAACATAAGGTGTGGGCAGAATTACACGATAACCAAATAGAGAATTATCGAAGACATGCTGAAGAGAACTTTGATGATTTCAAGATCATACTAATAACAGCAACACCCGCTCAGCACTCATCAAAAGCTACTGATGTTGATCTCTGCTGGAGTGATATCTATGAGGTTATCAAATCCTGGAATGCCACATCTGAAGACTCATCATCCGATACCATCGTACCATCTTTTCTTCGTCTATTAAGGGATGAAGGACTTGGCCCTGCCGAGCCAATAAAGTTTGCATCAATTCGTAACTATAATTATGTCAAAAATCTGCCTTATGAAGTAAAAGACCTTTTGACTTTTATAGAAAATAAGTATGGAGAAAGGTTAGATAAGATAATCACTGAAGAAAGTAGAAGGCAGGATGCTTGGGGAAGATATGGGTTTTCCTTTTTGGCTCATTGGAATCCAGGTCTTTTTATAGGGTTCCTTTTAGATGAGAAAGATCATAGAGTTGAACCTATTGCAGGGATGAGTAGCCCAGACTTTTCTCTTATTGTAGATTTTGATAAACGGTACCATTCTGGATATCCAAAGGATGAAACCTATTTGGAGTTCAAGAAAGAGTTGAAGTCAATTATTGACTCAACTACATATGAATGGGATATGTATGATATCGCCAATCACGGAAAGGGACAGAATATTTGGCATCCAATTCATATAAGAGTCCCAATGAGTGAGCTATTCAAAGGGGCTGAAGATATTGAGATGCAGACACAGCGATTCTTTGATTATATAGAGGATCTTATTCCCCCTATTCTTAAATTAGATACTTTCAAGAGTATGCGTTCAGATGTATTTACCTACTAACAAAGAACACAGGAATTATATTCACATAACCTTGGATATCTCCTTCTCATTTTGAGTTGTAGTTGCCTAATATGATGGTGGTCTAAAGCCAGAGAATTAGTTTTTTTAAATAAGGACTATAATAAAGCATATTTGCTTAATATTTCCAAATGGGGTTTTAAGTCGTAGAAAATGAAAATAACAAATAAAACAGGCAATGATTTTTCTATCTTTGAATCAGTAGTTACGGATGCATATTCGATTCTCAATTATAGGGCTAATTTAGCTGAGATTATCATTAGCACTGAAAAGAATTATGGCGATATCATAGCCGAAATTGATGAGAATGAGAGTTATACAAATACAGCTGACTATACAGGGTTTGGAAAAACCATTTTTGATAGGTCAACTAAGTTAAATACTGTCATAATTCGTGAAGAAATAATTCATTCCTTAATTAAAAAGCCAATAAGTTCTTTAGATGAAATAAAATTCAAAAATCAAAATATTCAGTTTTCTCATTATCTTGTATTACATGAATTAGGTCATTGTATTGATAACGTTGATAGGAATATTCATTTACTATCTGTTTATCCAAACAGTTTTTTTAAGGTAAGAAAGATTTTAAACTTCTATTTTCTTAATGCAACCTGTGAATATAATGCTGAAAAATTACCTAAGCATTACCTATCGGATGAGTATATCCAATTGGAAATAACTAATCTTGAGACCAGTTATGAAATTATGATGAAAGATTTTAACCAATACAAAATATTGTATAAAAATGATCTAAGAAATCTTGCTTTTTCAATACTAAATAGCTTTGCCCTCTTTTTTATTCAGTATTCCAGATATCTATCCCTAACTAATGGTACAGCTTTTAGTAATGAGTATTTAGATTTCAGCCAGAAGTATTTTGCAGTCTCTCCAAAAAATAGAAACTTTGATAGAGAATTTAGTAATTCTTATTTATCTGAAATTTTATTTAGAGATATTCTCATTAACCTTGAACGATATGGTTTTAGAATTGTTGAGCTTGAAGGTGAAACTGATGCTTTGTATTATTGATGGAGAATATGTTGCTAAACCTTAATCCTTTAATCAGTCTTTTATGAATAAATCTCGATATACTCGATTCATTTCTTGTTATCATATTTCTCAATTACAGTGATATTTTCAAGTAAGTTAGGATTACATGTATATTCATGCTCATCTAATGTTACTGCACTATGTTCATTAGGGGCCGTAAGAATTGCCTTTGCTGGTGCATAAGCCTTCAATAAAACTCCTCCCGATTCAATAGAATTCAAGCCTCTTGCAAACATTCTTGCGATTTCAATTTTTGGTGTCCAGCAAAAACCTATTTTATTGTCTTCATATAAGAAGTTGCATTCTCCTCTGAACAGAGTCATACTTTCACCATCATAACCTGGAAGACATCTTATCAATACAGAAAGAACTAAGTCATCGTCTGCGATTTTGCGCCTTAGATGTCCTCCATTGACTGTCCATAAGGAGTGAATTTTTTCTTTATTAAACTTAAGGGTATCGTAGTGAGAAGCAATATATTTAAATACAGGGTTCCAAATCTCAACGTCTAAATTGTGATTGTATATTCCTAAACAGAAATCAGAGACATTCATTTCTATTTGATTTTCACTAAATCCAGGCACGATAATTTCCTCAAATATACGTTTGATTATACATCAATCTTCCCTTCCAGGTACGCCTTCAAAATTTGAGCATAATCAGGATACTGACCAAGCAGCTCAACTAATTCTTTGACATCTGGATACTTGAGGACAATCTCGACAGCAGGGTCATCTGATTCTTTACCTGTTAATAGGTACTCCATTGATACATCCAGGATCTCAGACATCCGTAAAACAATATCTGCTCTGGGATAAACTCGTCCTTTTTTCCACTTGTTGAAAGTAGCCAGGGGAATACCACACTCTTCTGCGAGTTGGTATTGAGTCATATCTGCTGCTTTTAGACTGTGCGCAATCCGATCCCAAAAGTCCATAGTCTATATTATGCCTCGATTGATACTCAAAGGGAATCTCAAAATATCAAATACGACACTTTTGTTGACTCTTAGATATACATAGTGATATTTTATTTGAATGAATAATATCAATTATGACACTTTACAGGAGCCTCAAATGTCAAAGTCAGATCGAATCCTCCACTTCTCCCTCTTTACTGTTTCTACATACATGTCTGTCATGATGTTTATCATCATAGGCAACTCTCTTCCGACAAAGATTGCCTTGGCACTTCTGGCTCTGATTTTTGAACTGACTAAACTCTCAGACCTTCATAAGATTCAGTCTGATGTGAAGAAGAAATTTGTCTACGTCACTTCTTACGGACTGAAAGCGTTGCTATCCGTCATTGCGTCAGCAGGACTGGTTATGACTCTGCTTTCTGCTCAAGGTGACTCAAGTGATTTAAGGGATGACGTATCTGACGCAGAGCTTGAGTCACATGACGCAGAGGTGACGTACTGGGAAAAGGAGATTGATCTTCTTGATCAGACGGTGATTCTTCTGAATGAAAATCTGGCCCGTAATCCTGAAGGTTACGGAATCTCGGGAAAAACTTTTGTGTCACAGATACAGGCCGTACAGGAGACAAAAGAACAATATTGGGAAATGTATCAGAATGCTGTGAAAGATCGTCTGATGGCTCTCTCAGAGGCTTCTATGGAGAGTGTTGTAGTAGATCCAGTGGACATGTTTGATGAACTTGAATCCATATTCCCAATCGATGCCCAGTCCCTGAAGATCCTTGTCTTTTCTCTTATCATGATCTTGGTGGAAATAAGCCTGGCTCTTACTGGGGTTGAGTCATCTGTGATTCACCCTGAGTCAACTGACTCAGAGACTGCGTCACCTGAGTCAAAAGCTGTTTCCCCAAAGAGCATTCATTTGGAGATTGTACGTCATCAGGCGTCACGGGAAAAAAGTGACGCAGAATTGCTAAGTCAGAGTCAGTTGGCAGAAAAATTGGGTGTGTCGAGAGCGACAATAAATAACTCCATACGGCGTCATATTAAGCCTGTGATGATGGAGAATGGGATCAAAAATTATGTCGATCTTTACCATCACCTGAAGAAGGCAATCTGACCATGGTGTTCATGTAGTGAACAGCCTCTATAAAAGTGTTCATCTGATGAACAGGGGTGTTCGTGTAATGAACACTTTACCCCCAAAAGTGTTCACGTGGTGAACTAATATAGATACTATATAAATACATTCTTAAAAATACAAACACAAATAAAGGCGCTGGCTGAAACCATCATATATCACCAAAAATAACGTAAGACTAATCTTCTTTGCTGATGTACAATAAGTATCATATTGAACTTATGGAACACAGCATGGACAAGAGCAAGTTATCAGAGAAAGACATCATAACTAAATTTATTATCCCAGCGATCAGAGATTCAGGTTGGGATCTAATGACCCAGGTTCGTGAAGAAGTAAAACTACGAGACGGTAAGGTCATTGTCCGTGGTCAGATGGGTATCCGTAAGACCGTAAAATCCGCAGACATTGTATTGTATCATAAGCCCAATATGCCATTGGCTGTAATAGAAGCAAAAGCTAATCGGTATGAGATCGGAAAGGGCATGCAGCAAGGTTTGGATTATGCAAACCTGTTGGATATACCTTTCACTTTTGCCACAAATGGTGATGGCTTCATTTTTCATGACAAGACGAATCCTTCATCCCTTGAAACAGAAATATCTCTTGAAGACTTTCCCTCCCCAACGACACTTTGGGAAAAATTCTGTTCATATAAGGGTTACACCGATGAACAGTTACCGATTATCACCCAAGATTATTACGATGAAGGAAGTGGAAAAACTCCCCGCTATTATCAACTCCAGGCAATTAACAAAACCATAGAAGCAATTACCCGAGGACAGAATAGAATCTTACTTGTAATGGCTACAGGTACTGGGAAAACTTATACCGCCTTTCAGATCATTTGGAGATTATGGAAAGCCAGACAGAAAAAGAGAATCCTATTTTTGGCCGATAGAAATGTCCTGGTTGATCAAACTCGGATCAATGATTTCCAACCCTTTGGAACTGCAATGACCAAGGTCACAGGAAGAACTGTTGATCCCGCATATGAAATACATCTTGCTCTCTACCAGGCTCTCACAGGTCCAGAAGAACATCAAAAAGCGTTCAAACAAGTCGATCCAGATTTCTTTGACTTGATTTTAATTGACGAAGTTCATCGAGGAAGTGCAGCAGAAGATAGTGCCTGGCGAGAGATTCTGGAATACTTTTCTTCTGCAACTCAGATTGGTCTGACAGCGACGCCTAAAGAAACTGAATATGTTTCAAATATTGCATACCTTGGAGAACCTGTTTATACCTATTCTCTGAAGCAAGGAATTGAAGATGGATTCCTGGCTCCATATAAAGTTGTTCGTGTTGATATCGATGTCGATCTTCAGGGGTGGCGACCGACAAAAGAACAAGTTGATGACAACGGAGAAGTTATTCAAGATCGAGTCTATAACCAGAAAGATTTCGACAGGAACCTGGTCATTGATGAAAGAACTGAGTTGGTTGCCAAAACCGTAACTGACTTCCTGAAACGAACAGATCCGATGAGTAAAACTATCGTCTTCTGTAATGACATTGATCATGCGGAAAGAATGAGACGTGCTTTGGTTAACTTGAATCCTGAACAGGTTCAGAAGAATGAAAAATATGTGATGAAGATTACAGGTGATGATGCCATAGGTAAAGCTCAGTTGGATAACTTCATCAATCCTAAGAAAGCATATCCAGTCATCGCCACGACTTCAGAACTCATGACTACAGGTGTTGATGCCAAGACATGTAAACTGGTTGTCCTTGATCAAACCATAAAGTCTATGACCAAGTTTAAGCAGATCATTGGACGGGGAACCAGGATAGATGATAGGTACGGCAAACTCTGGTTCACAATCCTGGACTTCAAGAAAGCTACCGAGTTATTTGCTGATGATGCCTTCGATGGTATCCCTGAAAGAATCATGGAAACTGATTCTGAGACTATCGGAGATTTGGATGACAATTCCTTTACCGATGATTTCTATACAGATAATGAGGATGGTGAAGAAGCTGTAGCCGAACCTACTCCAGAGTTTAATCCTTCCGAGAATGATGGGGATAATCCTAATTCAGGAGAGGAGGATTGGGGTTCTGATGAATCCCGTTTTGTCAAATATCGAGTCTCAGGGGTAACGGTTAAGAAAATAGCTGAGAGGGTTCAATATTATGACTCTGATGGCAAACTGGTTACAGAATCCTTCAGAGACTATACACGGAAGACTATTCTTAAACAGTTTGCCACCCTTAGCGACTTCTCCAAGAAGTGGCAAGAGGCTGATAAGAAGAAAGCCATTATAGACGAGCTGGCAACAGAAGGTGTCATATGGGAAGCTCTGGAAGAAGAAGTTGGAAAGGATATGGACCCCTTTGATCTCATTTGTCATGTCGTCTTTGATAGTCCGCCCCTTACCAGGAAAGAAAGAGCCAACAATGTGAAGAAGCGCAACTATTTCACAAAGTACTCCGAGACAGCACAGAAGGTTCTTGATGCGCTGCTTGATAAGTACGCCGACTCAGGAGTCCTTGAAATCGAGGATAAGGATGTTCTGAAGGTGAAACCCTTTGATCAGTTTGGTAAGCCCCATGTAATTGCAAAGAAAGCTTTTGGCGGAAAGGCGGAATATGATGAAGCTCTTGTCGAGCTTGAGATGGCCATATATGATCAGCCAGAGTTGTTAGCATAATAAGATAAAGAGAGATATTGATGTCAGTAAGTACAGTAATAAAGTCCATCCAGGACATAATGAGGAAAGATGCAGGAGTAGACGGAGATGCCCAAAGATTGGGGCAATTATCCTGGCTCCTTTTTCTGAAGATTTTTGATGCTCAAGAAGAGGCTTTGGAGTTTGAACTTGAATCTTACCAGGCTCCAATCCCAGAGAAATATCTATGGAGGAATTGGGCCGAGGATGCTCAAGGAATCACGGGAGAGGATCTTCTTGACTTCATCAATAACAAACTCTTTGTTGACCTGAAGGAGATCGTAGCACCAATAGACCGCAATCCCCGTGGATATGTGGTTAAGGAAGCTTTCTCAGATGCATTCAACTATATGAAGAACGGTACTCTTCTTCGCCAGGTGATCAATAAGCTCAATGAGATTGATTTTAATGATTCAGAAGAGCGTCATCTCTTTGGAGACATATATGAACAGATTCTGAAGGATCTACAAAGTGCTGGAAATTCAGGAGAGTTCTATACCCCCCGTGCCGTAACACAGTTCATGGTTAATCAACTTGATCCGCAATTGGGTGAAAAAATCATGGACCCAGCCATTGGTACTGGCGGTTTTATGGCTTGTTCTTTTGATCATGTAAAAGAGAAGTATGTAAAGACCGCCTCCGACCATCAGATTCTACAAACGCAGATATGGGGGTATGAAAAGAAACAGTTACCACACCTCTTATGTGTTACGAATATGCTGCTTCACGGAATTGAAGTACCAGTCCAGATCAAGCATGACAATACACTGTCTAAACCTTTATCAAATTGGGAATCGGATGTTGATGTTATCGCAAGTAATCCACCCTTTGGGGGCCAGGAGGAAGATGGTATTGAAAAGAACTTCCCTTCTGAGTTCCAGACAAGGGAAACAGCCGACCTTTTCCTTCAACTCATGGTTGAGGTTCTTAAAGACGGTGGTCGGGCAGCCGTCGTTCTTCCTGACGGAACCCTTTTCGGCGAAGGTGTTAAGACCAAGATAAAAAAGATGCTTACCGAGGAGTGCAACCTCCATACAATTGTCCGCCTTCCAAATGGAGTCTTCAATCCATATACAGGAATAAAGACGAACCTCCTCTTCTTTACCAAGGGCAAGCCAACAAAAGAGATTTGGTACTATGAGCACCCTTATCCTGAAGGGATGAAGAACTACAGTAAAACGAATCCCATGAAGTATGAGGAATTTAAATCTGAGATTGATTGGTGGGGAAATGAGGCTGATGGTTTTGCTTCCAGGGAAACCAATAAATACGCTTGGAAGGTTTCAATCGATGAGGTCATTGAGCGGAACTATAACCTGGATATTAAGAATCCTCATGTTGGAGAGGTAATCAATCATGACCCAGATGAACTGCTTGAAAAGTATCATCAGCAGCAGGAAGAAATATCTGGAATCAGAAACCAGTTGAAGAACATCCTGGCAGAAGCTCTTACATCAGGAGCTAACTGATGAATGATGTAACGGAACTGATTACGGAGAACCTGGATATCTGGACATCGTCGGTACAGAAGAAAAATGGAGTTGGTAGAGGTAGTAGTAAAAAGCTTGATCTCTATGGGATTAAAAAGCTCCGTGAATTGATTTTAGAGTTGGCCGTGCGTGGAAAGCTTATTCCACAGAATCCTAATGATGAACCAGCATCTGTTTTGTTGGAGAGAATTGCAGCTGAAAAAACTCAGTTGATTAAAGATAAGAAGATTAAGAAGCAGAAAGATTTACCTGAGTTTAGTAGTGAGGTGATACCCTTTGAACCTCCGAGAGGTTGGGAATGGGTTCAGTTAGGGAAACTCATCTATTTAGAGATGGGGCAAAGCCCTGCTTCAAAATATTACAACCAATCGGGTGATGGTTTGCCTTTTTTCCAAGGAAAAGCTGATTTCGGGAGCGAATATCCTACGGTAAGATATTGGTGTACTGTGCCTACGAAATACGCATATCCTAATGATATTCTTTTATCTGTTAGAGCACCTGTTGGTCCAACGAATTTATCAAATATAGAATGTTGTATCGGAAGAGGATTAGCAGCATTACGGCCCCTATGCAAAAGCCCGTCACGTTTCATCTCCATTCTAATGAGTGCTTTTAGACCCACGTTAGAATCTTATGCAACAGGTACAACCTTCGCTGCTGTTTCGAAGGACAATATAGAAAACTTGGTTGTGGTAGTTCCTCCTCTCAATGAACAACATCGTATTGTCGAAAAAGTAGATGAACTAATGGCCCTCTGTGATCAGCTTGAGCAGCAGACCGAAGAGAATATTGATGCCCACCAGACCTTGGTCGAGACTCTTCTGGGAACTCTGACTCAGAGCCTGGATGCAGATGAGCTTGAGCAAAACTGGAATCGAATCACCGATCAATTTGATATCCTGTTCACGACCGAGGAAAGCATCAATCTTCTCAAGCAGACCATCTTGCAGCTTGCCGTGATGGGAAAACTTGTATCAGAAGCTAACGAAGTGAGGTCCTATAAGGTTTCTCAATTAGTTTCTTTCGGTCCAAGAAATGGATTGTCACCTCGTGAGGAAAAATATGAGACAGGCTATAGAGTCTTGAAACTTGGAGCGACTACAAAAGGGTTCTTGAATATTGATGAGTCAAAATCTGTGGACATATCAGTTGCTTCAGATTCACACCTTTGGATTCAAAAAGATGATATTCTAATACAAAGAGGTAACTCTGCTGAGTATGTAGGATGTAATCTTCATATTGAAAATGATCTTCCCAACTATATTTATCCTGACCTTATGATGAAAGTAAGGGTGAATGAAAATATCTTACCAAGGTTTTTCTCATTATCGTTAGCATCACCAGGAAGTCGGAAACAGATGTGGGATAAAATGACTGGGACTTCGGGGACTATGCCGAAGATTAGCAAGAAAGTCGTTGAAAATGTTTCTATTAGAGTTCCAGATATTCAAACTCAAGAGAGAATAATCCAGAGAGTCGATCAACTCAACAGTATTTGCGATAAGTTAAATCAAAAGATCATAAATATGTCAAATATAAAAATTGACATTTGTAACTCGATAATCAAAAGAACTTTCTCGGAGAATAATTGATGAAATTGAACTATGTAAAAATTGGAGAATATAAAAACTTAAAAGATTTTGAATTCGAGTTTACAGAAGATAGCCATGTCGAAGTTCTTGTAGGGAAAAATGGTTCTGGTAAATCAAATTTCCTTGAATCCATTGTCGAGATATTTCAACATCTATTTGAATTACAAAATCCTAACATTTCTATTTTCTATGATTATTCAATCTATTACACAATAAATCAAAGAGAAGTCCGTATTGATTTTAAGTCTGGAAAACTCTTAATAGATGGAGAAATTAGCGAGACAGTTCCCAAGGAGATCCTCCCAGATAATGTTATCATATATTACACTGGACATAATCCGATAATAAATGGCCTTCTTGATCAGTATCATGATAGTTTTATCGATAGAATAAAAACAGCAAAATTCGATGAAACAAGAAAAATTATAGGAATTGGTCCAGAGTATAACAGTCTATTCCTGACAATGATGCTACTTCTACCAAATGAAAATACCAGTAGAAAGTTTCTGGTTAAAAAATTAGGTATAGAATCTATTGATACTGAAATTAAGATAGTTTTAAAAAGACCCCACTATGCAATAGGGAAATCCAGTTTCGATGTAACATCAGGAGATGATGAAGATTCAAGATATTGGAAGGCAGCGGGTATAACTAAAGATTTTCTTCTGAAGCTAAATAAATGTATCTCTCTCATTGATGGAGAGCTCGTTAGAACTGAAGGGTATTTAGCAGATGATGATGAATATGTACACTATTTAGATATTGATAAGATAAAAAAAGAATTTTTTGATATAACTATTCAACAATTATTTCGACAATTTGATAATTTAAAATCAATTAGTATGTTGAAAGACATAAGTATAGTATATAAAACGAAAGATGGTATAGATTTAAACCTTTCTAATTTCAGTGATGGGCAATTCCAGCAAACTTATATTTACGCCTTATTGGAACTCTTCAAAGATAAAAATTGTTTATGTCTCTTGGATGAGCCTGATGCATTCCTTCATCCAGAGTGGCAATTTGACTCTTTAGAGTATCTTTGTAAAATGTTGAAAGATGATTTCAAAAATCATCATATGTTGATGACAAGTCATAATGCGACATCTATCCTACCTGTTGAAAAAGATAAAATCCCTTATTTTGATAGTGAGTCAAAACAACATACAATATCTTATAGAATTCCGAAGAAAGTAGCTATTAGAAAGCTAAGCAATAATTTGATTAAAATTCCTGAGGAAGAACAGATCCTGAGTATAATAAATACTATTCAAATAGAGAATAAGCCCATTTTATTTACTGAAGGACACACCGACCCAATAATATTAAAAGAGGCATGGTATAAGTTATATGAAGAAGATATTCCTTTTATTCCTTTTTATGCCTTTAACTGTGGTTTTATCAAACAGTTATTAACAGATGAAAAAATCCATAAGGAAATGAGTGGGTTTCCAGTATTTGGCCTCTTTGACTTAGATAAAGCTTACAATCAATGGAAGGATCTTAATGGTAATGTGATTGAGGATGATTACTACAAAGGTAAAGTAAAAAAATGGGATAGTGGAGATGCATATGCACTGATACTACCCTTGACTCAAAATGATGAGATCAAAAATCAAGTTATTAAAGATGAAGAGACAATGGTAACTTTTGAAGGAGAATCTCATTACGAAATCGAACATATCTTTTATAGTTCAGAAATTGCAAAAAAGTATTTTAAGACTGAGAGAGTAGCTGGAGGGAAGATTATTTCATTCATATCTGATAATCAAAAAACAAAATTTGCAAAAGAGATAGTTCCTTTTATTGAAGATGAGTGTTTTGAGACATTCAAACCTATGTTTGAGTTTATTAAAGCAACGATCTCTCAAATAAAGAATTGATTCAAGGAATATAGTATGCCAGTAGAAGTTGGAATATGGAAAGTTGACGGATCAGAAATCAAGAAGGTCGAATATACCGTCATAGAAAATGAGAGGAAGCTTGAGGACATTCTCTTTAAGGATATCTCTATCCTCGGCGATGACTACCTTCTCCTCGGTCGGCAGATTTATACTTCTTACGGCAAGATTATTGACCTCCTATCCATAGACTCTGCTGGGAAAATCACTATCTTGGAACTAAAGAAGGATAAGACTCCCAGGGAGGTTGTCGCCCAATCTCTCGATTATGCATCTTGGGTTCAGGACCTCTCCTACGACGAGATAAAAGGGATCTTTGAAGAAAAGAATGACAAATCATTCGAGGAAGCTTTTGAAGAAAAGTTCGGGAATCCTCCACCTGAGAAGATCAATGAAGACCATGACATGCTCATAGTCTGTTCCGCCCTGGATAATGAGACCGAGCGGATTCTGAACTACCTCTCGGACAACTATAATGTCCCAATCAATGTCGTCTTCTTTCGTTTCTTTAAAGATGGTGATTCAGAATTTCTAAGCAGGAGTTGGCTCATCTCTCCCGATGAGGTTGAAGAGAAGGCCAGCAAAGCCAAGTCTCAGAATAAAAGTGAAGCCTGGAACGGGAAGGATTTTGTCGTCAATGTCGATGCTACAGAAGATGGCATTTCCTCTTGGGAAGACTGCATCAAATACGGATTCATTTCTGCTGGTGGTGGGAAATGGTATTCCCGTTCTTTAAATGTACTACAGCCTGGGAAACGTGTCTTCGCCATGATTCCAAAGAAGGGCTATGTCGGTGTCGGTACTGTTACGGCAACAAGCATTCCAATCAAGGATTTCAAAGTTGGAGATCAGAGCATTCTTGAACTGCCGATGAATTGTGAGGGGTTAAAACGGGAGCTTGATGACCTCGAACTCACCGAATATATGGTTGCCGTAGACTGGCAGAAGACAAAGAAGATTGAAGATGCATTCTGGATGAAGGGATTACGGGCTAATCAGAACAGTGCTTTCAAATTACGGAACAAGTTTACCTTGGAGAAGCTTATTGAGCATTTCCAGCTCGAAGATTAGTTTCTGTATAGATAGCTATTAAACCAGTACTTCTTCTTAAAACTAAAATATAAAATGTTCATTTAATAAGTTGATGAATTTACTCTTATTGTGCGGGTAATCCTTTCTATACCAATATCTTCCACCTGTGGTAGGATGGCAAACAAAGCTAATCTTCTTTTCTGGATATTTAGATTTTAATTCTGAACCTCCTTTGTCCCATGAATATTTTGAAACAAATATAATTAAATCTGGGTTCATTATTTGTACTATTTTTTCAATAATCTTATTGCTCATTGAGATATCAAGGGGAGTGCAGTATTTCTTGAATGATTCTCCTTCACTTTCTGAAGGTCTAAAAAAGAAATTTGTATATGCCACTTCCTCGATAGGCCTTTTTTTCTTTTTAAAATCAAGCGATTGTATAGATGAGTTAAGCTCTCTATAAATATAATGACCTGGTTTATCCCAATTGCATTTCAATAAGCCATTGCAATCAATCCAAGCTATCCATTCATCATCTTGTAGGTCATCTTGATTTGATTGGTACCATTGCTGAGGGTCATGATGAAGAGTCTCTGTATTGGGTAAATAGTAACTCTCAGCAATGAGTAATAGCTTTGAATGATCTGATGAAATATAGTTATCACCAATAAATGGGATCATTGAAGGATATTTTTTAAAATGATCAATATCAGCAAGTTTATTCCTTATTGCGTTAAGCATCATTAAGCCCCTTTATAGAAATACGTGTGTTTAATATACATATATAAACAGCTATTATTAGATTCTAACTCCACTTATAGAGAAGATTTCAACTCCAATCTTCAGGCTTGGATGAATATCTTTGGGAATGTTTTCCACGTGTAATTATGGGTACATGCTGCTCAATAAGATCAGAATCCCCTTGTCCTGGATAAGTAAATAATCGATACTCAACTCTAAGAAGACCTACCATGTCTTTCATTACTTCCATTTCCGTTTCCCCTGAAGCCCACAGCTCATGCATCATATAGTCCATTGAATGAGTGCAAGTTGCTGTATACCTAATACTACTTAGATCGACAATTTCCCCAGTAGTAAGTTGTAGTGTGCAATCAAACTGATTCATATAAGCAGATAGAGAAAATGTTCCCTTTTGGGCGTCTACCATAATATAGCTATGTAAACGGAAAGAGACTTTGCCATCCTTTTTCCTATATAGGCGTACCGATGTATCTGATAGATATAGCTTCATCGCAATCATTATACCAGCGGAATTAAACCATCAGTAAAAATAGTTTACTTTCTCAGAAAATAGTCCGATTTCGGCCAGCAAAAAAGCATACTTTTTTTCAACACCAGACTAAATAGTCTGTAGAAGGAGTATCTATTGAGAAGATATAAATATCCAAGAGAAGTAGTCATTCGATATATAGAAAAGTATGACCTTGGTGACTACAAAGAATCACCAGATGGTAAATGGATCAACGTCAATTCAATCTATGCTGATGACGAACGCTACTGTATGGGATTTAATGTTGAGTCTAATTGGGTCCATGACTTCAAACTGCAAGAGAGTTGGTCCCTGGAACAATTTGTGGCTGAGCATCAAGGGATTGATTTGGATGACCATGGAATTGAGGTGAGGAAATTCCTATCGAGAATCCTAATGGAAGTCGGATCAGATATGAAGACTTACCGTCACAGCAATACTGACATGATAATTAAACCTGTTCTTCTGGGGCAAATCCAACATAAACCAGATATTAAACCATTGAAATCTGATTCACAATCGTACATTGGTCAAAAAGCTTATCAGTATCTGGCGGATCGGGGTTTTGGCCCCAGTCACATTGAAAAATTTAATCTTACATATAGTGAATCAAGGAAATGTCATGTCTGCCATGGTACTGGATATGATGAAGATGATGATAAGTGTATCTTCTGTAACGGTTATGGTAATAACCCTTACTATGGACGCATAATAATCCCAACATATGAGAATGGTGACATGATTTACTACCAGGGGCGGACAATATATGAAGACAATAAATTGAGATACATGAATCCCAGAGCACCCAGACTTCAGGTTGTATATTTCTATGATCAATTGAGAGCTAATGATGACATCTACATCACCGAAGGACCCATGGATGCAATGATGCTTTATGACTACAGCGCTACATGCATGATGTCGATGCACCTATCTGATCCCCAAATTCTTAAGATTGCCCAGAAGAACCCCAGGAGAGTTATTTTTGTTCCTGATTATGATGAGACACAATCCAAAAGAGACAGAACTGAAGATAGACTCAAAAAAAATATAGCAAGGTTCATCAAGCTCACCGACGGGAAGATTCCAATTGCTGTATACAGATGGTATAAAGCCTTTTCAGAAAGTGAGCTTAGGAATAAAAGGATAAAAGATATCAACGATGCATCTATCACTGAAGTTGATGAAACCTTTATTGAGAAAGTTAATTTTTAGTCAGATTTTTTCGGTCGAAAATGCATACTTTTATTCGAGAAGATAAAAGATATTCATAGTAATACTTTACAGAGGATATGAGAAAAGCTGTTGGAACTTTTTCTCATCTTCTTATTGTTTGACCCTTGGTCTTTATCGTTGTTCCAACTTTATGAGCGGTAGAGGCCGAGGGTTTCTTTATTTCGTATTGGGCAAATTATAGACACATTCAAACACATTTCTTCACCTCTGCCAGTAGGTAACTGGCCCAGAACAATTAGGAGAAAAATAATGGAACAATTTGAAGAAAACATCGCCGCTGTTCTCGACTCAGAAGAACAGACCACCCAAAGTATAGAGTGTCGGCAGAAAGCCTCAGAGCTTAGAGAAGATGACTATACAAAAGAAGAAGCACGGAAAGAACTCTTGCACCAATTTCCAGAAATAAGTGCAATAAATTTAGAAGAGCTGCTTGATGAAGCTTTTTCTGACAATGATCACATCTGGAAACTTGCTACACAAGAAATAATTGATGATTTCCTCGAACAACTTCAAGTCACAAAAAGGATTAAGGTAACTACATCCAATGCACTCATAGATGGGCAGCTACTTAAAGCAAAACACTATATAGTAATGGCCGTAATTGAACAGACCTATATAAAGAGGGACAAAGGCATATCTATGTCAGACCTGAAGGATTATTTCTTTCTTCAAATCATGGATGATAAGCTGTCAATAACACAAAAGGAGCTATACCATATTCTCCAGGTTTTAGAAGATGATTGGGCGTACCCTGGTAAAATTATTATCAGGAATTACCAAAAAAATGAGTTCCGAATATGGGATGATAAGAAGGAGGAAATAGTAACCAACACATCTATTACGCCACTCCTTCAATATTCTCCTCTCATGTTATGTGGAATGGACGACCTGGCATCCTTCCGTGGTGCATCAAAATCCTTTCTATATGATCTCGGCAGAACGGAAACTTTCATCGGTAACACAGCTCAATTTACAAATGCTCTACAGAAGTATAAAAAACTGATTGAGTTTAACAGTCGTATGACATTGACTGAGAAAAAACTGCATGAGGAATATATTATCAACAACACCAATTGGAATGATCGCTTCTCCTATGTCCGTGAATATGATATGGATGAACGAACCCGTATGCTTGGTAAAGAGATACAACCTGAGGATAATGGTTTCTTCAGAAAGTTTGTTGAGACTTTTACCCTGGAAGATGATAAGAGTGTGCACCGTGTAGCAGCGGGAATACTTAGCTCATTTTTACCAAGACAATATGACGGAAATAAACCATTCTTCCTCATCGTAGCAGACTTCCAAAGTAGCGGAAAATCATATGTGGTGAAAATAATTGCTAATGTCGTTGATGGAGTAAAAGACGGCTATATTCTATTTAAGGGTAAGGGAAAAGATCACCAGCAGATATCTGGCATTTCTAAATGTGGCCGTAAAGTTGTCTGCTTCGATAACCTGAGAGATATAACCAAAGAGCAGGAGCTGGAAATTACCTTGGCAATAACCAGTCCCACTTGTGAAGCATGGTTCATGCACCAGGCACATGATCAGGTCGTCAACAACAAGACGTACTGGGGAACATTAAACTCAGAGATCAGCTATGACAATGATGTCCTGGCGAGGACTCTTCTTATCAAAATGAAGGACGGAAGGGATGTCGGGGTTGATAAGAAAGCAAAGCTTGAAAAACAGCTCCAATTTCTTGTGGAGAATAGAGAGAAAATCATTGCCAACATCCATTGGTATATGCAGCAAGAACGAAAAGATGTAGCTGTAAAAAAACACGACAAGTTTCCTGAGTGGTCAGAAATGACAGGAGGAATCCTGGGTAACGTATTTCCTGATGTTGATGAGTTTGATTTCTCAATATCTGAGGAAGAAAAGAAAATGTCCTCCGAGTATATGCTTATGGATGAGTTCCTTGAAAAGATAATGGCTGGAAAAAAACATCAGACCTTCACAAATGATGTAATGTTTACCTACTACAAAAGAAATTATGGTGGCGGAACAAATAGTCATATATCTATGGGGACCGTTACTAAAAGAATCAAAAACATTGCTAAGTCAATGGATGGCTGGAATATTGAACATAAGCCCTTATGGGATAAGGAATCGGGAAAAACAAAGCGGGGATTTATCATCGAGGATCTTAAGCGTGAAAAGGATGATCCTGATGAAGACGATATCATAAAAGAGCTTGCGTATGCATAGCAGATGGGAGGCCCCCGATTGGGGGTCTTTCTTTTTCTCAGAGAATGAATTATTACACTAACAATGTGTAAGGATTACAATTGAAGAACACATGAAGCGTAAGACTCTAAGTCCTTTAGAAGAAAGATATTATTGCTTCTATTCTATATTCCTTACACTTATTACACATGATTTTCAGATAGCAAGATATATATGAAGTAGAGGATAGATTTATAGAAAGACTATTAGAAATCGGTATGTAAGGTGTAAGAGTGTAAGGAAAGCTGGGCCAACCCAGTGCTTTTCTCTCATTGGGTTTTCTTAATCACTGTAATAAGCCGTCTTCAAGACCCCGTCATTTGTCACAATTATAGTGAGGCCATAAATTTTTATCAGGTCAATACCATCCTCGGAAGCAATGTCACATGCGGAAAGATCCACGGTCACCTTTCTATCACTTTGGGAATCTTCTTCCGATCCGTATCTCTGTGCCAGTGAGATATCCCTTGAACTGATATGACGCTCTTGCATCCTTGAGAGACTGTGATTTGTTTGGGACAGACCTATAGCGTAGATGCTGTTATTTCCATGCATAATAGCCCCCTGGTTATGAGTAAATTTTTCCAGTCTTCCGATTTTTCAGAATAAATGTTTTAAAGTCGTGATCGAAATCATTCCAAACTTGATCAAACGTTTTTACTTCAAGAGTCATATTATGGGAAAAATCTTTCTGTTCAATGATGAAGGACTGCCAATCATGAACTCTCTTGAAAAGTTGTTTATTTTCTATCTTGCGGCAGCTATGAAGGAACTCAAAAATCAGTACTTTTATTTGCCTACCAATTCTATATCGCCCAAGTTCAAATGCTTTTTGATAGTTCTTGACAGCATCTTCATATTGGTTATGCATGTAGAAAATCCTGGCCCGAATAAAATAGACAAATGCCTCAGCATGATAGTTGGAAATCTGATCTTGCTTTTCATCAACAAATGATTCCAGCATTGATAATTTATCCTCAATTTTTCCATCTTCAGTTTTAACCTCTTTTAGCATATCCATAAGAGGATTCAATACACATGCAGTATATGCAAACTGGCGAATCTTCTGCTTTTTAGCTTTATTTGCAAATTCTTCATTGAGTTGTACTTGTGTAAAAGTTTTTATACCTCGAATCTCCTCTCTTAAGGGCTGCGTAAGATATTTCTTATAGAGTCTCGACATTGCAATGCTGATGTAGAGTGTGAAATAAATTCCACGGCGATAGTTGATATCTGGATAACTGTTGATAATAGGAGATAAATCATCAATTAGAGAAATAAAGTTAGGGATGTATTCCGATTTCGTCCACCTTTGGACTTTTTTTACCATACTGTCTATCTGATCGGGTGATTTAGCAATAATCTCAGCAAACTGTCTCTTGTTTAGTAGATTCAAGTTCATCAGCCATTTAATTCCCTCATTCAATGGTGTTGATTCCTTTCCATATATAAATGGGAAAAAGATTTCCAAATAGCTCGAAGGGATCAAGAAATCATAGTCAGCAATCCATTTTGAAATTTCGTCTTTGAATACATCATAGTAGGTTAAGATATGCCCTTCCCAATATCCATGGACTGCATCTTCAGCAGAAAGGTAAGAAGGAAAATCGAGGATTTGATTTTGATAATCAATGATAAAACCTTCAATATATTTGACAAAGAAATATTCAATGTCTATAAAGTTAAAAACTGTATGCAAGGACTTGGCATATTCAATCAGAATTCCAGAAACATCATGTTGAAGATTACCATCTTCCTTACGCAATCTTTTTACCATCTGTTGAATTCTGTTTTTTGTCCTATCATCTTCAATTAGATCATAGATATAGAAAGTAGCGAGATCACCAATATAATTCCAAACAGTCGGATACATCTTAAACTCCTGGGGATTTCTCCCCAGGGCCTCCATCATTTCTTGTTGTTGGGATTCTGCTGCTGACCTTTATTTCCCTGAGCTTTGTCATAGGTTTTATTGGTCCCGTTTGATCCCTTGTTGGCGTTCTTTATGTCCGCCTGATGATTCGAGTTCTTACTCATAATCTACCTCCATATGTTTTATGTTCCCAATAATAATTCTACTGAGGTAATTTAGATATAGACACTTCACTGACAAGAAAAACCTTATGATATAATAAACGATAGAATTCTTAATAGGAGGATGTATGTTGATAAATTCTAATCTGAGTGATGCAAAATCAGTTCCTGAAGTAATCACAGGATTTTGGAACCTAAATGGTATTGAATATGAGTTCAATGAAATGGGTCAGTATTTTGTCGTTGATCTTCCTATACCATTTCATTTGGATGACAATGGTAAGAGGCTAATTCTCAATGATAGAATTTATCACCGTCTATACGGTTCATCATCAGTTATTGGAGTCTGGGACTATGAAGGCGATTATGATAAAGAGATGATCCTTAGAGAAGACTCTACAGTCACTACACATACATCCTATGCTGATTTCTTGGGAAAATATCGTCTTGATGGAAATAAGTTGATACAAAGCCACCTGAGAGCCTATTATGTAATTTCTGGCAGTCACATCACTTTCTATCCACACTTTGACCAGACAGAAAAAGGAAAGTGGTCAGTCCAAGATAATAAACTGACCATTACATTGGCTTCTGGCGAACATGTGTATGAGAGGAGTTCAGGAATCTAAGATAATGGCAATGTAGATGAGACCGAAAGAGAATGATATCCAGGATTAAGCAAACAACTCCTTGAAGATCATTAGATCCTTCATTGATTCCTCTTCACTATCCATCTCAAAAAACTCCCTGATAGAGTCTTCACCTATTAGTGGCTCAATCAGTGTTTCCTATTCTGGGGGATCACCTGGGCCGTCATCCAGGAAGACAACGACCAGGTGGGTGAAACTGAAAACTCCTTCGTGGAGAACTATTCCGACATACTGGATCTGAAAGTCGAGATCCCGCAGCAGTTGGAACTCTTTGAAACTCGTAATAGGGCAAAAGTATTTCTTCATGCCTAATATACGGTAGAGAGTGATCTGGTGATTCAAAGGTTTCGAAAGATTTTAATTTTCTTTATGAGCCTCACATTACAATTTTTTATATGAATCAACGTAGTCATTGCACTTCCGTTGAACATCCCATTGAATGTCATTTTTATACCTACCGAAAAGCTTTCCATAATGCTTGTCCAAGTAGTGATAGAAAAAATCAATCGGGGGCGGATATGACTCAAACTTTTTATACAATTTATAGGAGACTCCTAATTTCCCTGTCCCAGATTTGAAGGGGTTTTCTCCGTAAGTGTCATCAATGAACTTCTTGAAGTCATAAAACAGTTCAGTATCATATTTGAATCTTTTTTTTATGATCTCTCGGAATTTTTCAATGTCGGGATTTAATGAAAATTCAGCAATGTCTGCTTCATCCATAGCGGTTGTGCTTAGAAAATGAGCTGCAATTTTATCCCCTACATGGTCTTTCACCTCGGGTATCTCAATTCTGTGAAACCAATCTTGCCAGTTGTAGACATCGGGATGTTGCTGTTTTAGATGATCATGAATGGCATCTTCATCTTCAAAGTCTGCCAAGTTTAGCTCATTGAAATAAGTTATACATCTTTCTTTTTCTTCATCCAAGAGTGTGTTGTAGCTTGATGATATTTCTTCTACTGCCTGGATAAAAAAATCCTTGTCTGATATAGAATCATCAAATATTTCTTTACCTCTTTTTGAAAGGGACCACTCAATTTCATTAGTATCTTTAAAGTCCTTTAAAGAAAGAGATTTTTTTATCTCATCGACTTCCATTTTAAAGAGATGAATCTGTGCCTCCACCATATTCTTGGGAGGCTTTTTTGACTCTGCTGAGAACATCACCATAACTTCATCCCGAATGTCTGTAATAACTTTCTCAAAGACTCTGTGAACTACATCACTTGGGAGTTCCTTTCTTACCATCTCCGCCATTTTCTCAACCATCTTTTTCTCCTCGATTGTGTATTAGTAGTAGAACACATTTTCAAAGAAAGTGTGAAAGAAATATTTGATGTGTTTTTAATTTATTTCTATGTAAAGATATATGGTTTTTTTTTCGTTAATCTGTTTCTTACAGCTAAAAAAAGCGAGCCACAACGGCCCGCTTCGAATGTTAAAAAATCCTCTATATGGCTTCAGTTATACCTAATCCAGTATAGAGGAAGGATGTTATGCCACTTCAATTTGATGTGATTCTACTATCAGTAGCCAGCTCTGTATGAGCCTCCTTCATCTTTTCGATGATACCCCACAGTAAAGCTAACAGAGCATGATGGTCGATCATCCCTTGTCTATTGCTTTGGCTCAAAAGATCCTGAATCACTTCCAACTTGTCTATCTTGATTCCGAGCTTGTCCAATGAGTCATTCATATGACTTCACCAGGGAATAGAATCTTGTCTTGGAAATGCCAAGATCAGAATAAGCCTTTACAGCGGTAATCTCTCCCGACTTCCATGATTTCACTACTGAGTCAAAATCAGGTGGTAGTTCTTTTTTAGGTCTTCCAAACTTAACAATTCCTCTGGCTTTTGCAGCAGCAATTCCCTCAGCTTGGGCTTCCCTGATCGTATCTCTTTGAAATTCAGCCAGCGCACCAAATATTGAAAACACCAATTTTCCATGTGAGGTGTTTGTATCTATTCCCTCTTTGATGAACTGTATCTCACAACCTTTTTCAGAAATCAAATGGACAAGATTGTGAAGGTCTCGATTATTTCTGGCCAGCCTGGATATTGAATGGGTTGTGACCGTGTCTCCTTCACGGATATATTCCAGCATTCTTTGCAACTCAGGTCGGTCAGTATTCTTTCCCGATATCTTTTCTGCAAATATTTTATCGCATCCAGCTGAATCCAGAGAATCAAGCTGTCGGTCTAATTTTTGATCGAGGCTGCTGCATCTTGCATACCCTATCCGTGCCATACTCCCTCCTAAAATGTATAACTCAGTTTCAGAACGTTCATAAAGTAAAACACCGATTTTCAATACACATATTCTCTTTACATTTGAGCCGTTCTAATAAGTGTGCTTTTTTGAACTACATCCAGAATAACATTCACACCCCCTTCATTTGAAACACGGAGGCAAACTTTTTACTCCATGTTTGATTACGGCTTTCATGCTCTCTGAAAGATTTTTTACTTTTTTTCTCCAGAGGCCGAATTCGTCAGGTCCAGAAGCATACTTTTTTCATATAAGATCAAGGAGCATAAAATGCGTAATAATTTTTTCGAGTCAGCGTGTGAGCTGTCTATCAAAGCAAAAGAGTTACAGGAGCGACGAATCCTCTTTTTTAAGAAGTATATGGATGTGTGGCTAAAGGAAGGTCCAGAAATCGGGTCTGTGACCGAGACCATAAAGATAGAGGTTAACGGAAGAACATTGACTTTTGATTATGTTGAGGGAAGTCATGAAGTATATATCACTGATGGTGGGGATATGCTTTATTACGATCATGTTAAGAAAGAAATAGTCTATACCATGTTTCATTACAAGGAGAAATCAACCGACTACTTTTATGTCCTACATGATGAATCTAAAGAAGAGACAGTCACCTTCTACAATGAAGATGATAGCGTTAATGTTGAAATCAGTGTCAACGACCACTTCATACAGAATTAGTCCACCAGCTCAATAGTTCGGTAGGGGTAGACTTTCATCTTTCTACCCCGCCGTTCAAGCATAACACCCTCGGCGTCATAGAGCTTGTCAAAGCACCTGGAACATTCTTCTGCGGAAGAGAATGTCAGGACATGGAAGAGTTTTGAGACCTTCACTTCAAAGCCATACAGCCTTTGTACCTTGAAGACGAAGAGATTAAACTGGGACCGCTTCGGCCCGATCATATAATGTTTACCGTCAACGACCTTAACCATCAGAATCCTCATCTTCAGGAAATGCCTCAAAAACTGTATCAACATCAGGGTCGAAAAGAGAAAGATTCATTTTCTCGACTGGAAATGCCTCTCCATTCTTAAGTCGCAGCTCATCGAAGTCTGGAGTCTCAAAGTAGCGGACTGATGCACCATCAAGCTCCATGTCGAAGTGATCCGTAACAGCTTTCCATGTGAGAAAAGAGCGGACACTTAATGTCATGACTCCATCCTTATATACGAAACGGCAAGCACAGACCTTTTTATGGTCCTCATAAATTCCCAGGGTCTTGACTATGAGAATGTTCTCGGGATCAACTGTTTTGTCTTCAGGAGAGACAAAGACATGATAGTAGCTGTCATTAAACTCTATATCCTTTGTATATTCCCTGGGAGCATCTATCTCAACACCTTCATCATCAAGACTCTTCAGGATGCTATATGATTCCACAGGTTCGCCAAATTGGGAGAAGCAAGGATAGAGCAGAATCGGGTGAATTTGAGGGACTGGGAGACCATGAGCCTTAATACGATTCTTGGCTTCACGACTAAAAGTCCAAGAGTCTGACATGATCTCAAATCGATGACTTCCTATATGAGTCTCTGTGAAGGGCATAGCGACATCCTGAGAACCCAAATGACGATAGCCTCCTTTATTATTAGAAAGCTTCTCCACGGTCCCATAAGCAATACTGTCTTCCGTGTAGTGAATATGCATAAGGTGAAAATATGTCGGGTGATTCATATAGAGATAGGCTATTTTTTTGTCCAAGGCCATTGTCTTCTTCCTGGGATATAGAGGTTCATCATATCGGACCCAACCATATACATCCCACCACAAATCTTTCCGTATTTGGGATGCTGGAAAATATATCTGTAGGCTTCCATAGCCCAATAGGGGGATCTGAAGGAGATATGGGATCTCCGCCGTTTGATAATGTATCTTAAATAACGCTCTTCCACTCGATCCATCAGGAGATTGGCTGTTTCCCTGGTCACTCGACTTCCACCTCTTTCGATGTGGTGGACCAGTTAATGGAGTTACACCAGATGTATTCCTCGTCCGCTTGCTCAAAGTATGAGCAGGTAAACTCTGGTGGGCACAGTCCATCGTGGTGAAAATAGTTTCCGTCATTGTCCTTGAGTGTGCATTCGGCAGCATAGGGATATGTTATATTTGCGTGTCGGCAGGTCCAGCATGTCATTTTTTACAGTATATCATCGATGGGGCTGTATTTAGAGCAAGTGGATAAAGTATAATGCTCCGTCAGCCATCACGCTAAGATCCTCTATATACAGCTCAAAGTTAATGCCACTCAACCATCCTTGATCTTTTTGTAAGCAAAAAATCTAAGAGGTAAAATGTTGAAGAAATAAATAAGGAACATATGTATAATGATGATGGTTAATTATTCATTGAGGTGGTATGTGATGGATTTTGAGCAAGATATTAAAAGTGCCATGCGGGATTGTATTCTTAAGATTTTTTGGCCAAAAGACCATATCATCCAATTCTTTGAATCTAATTCATGCTTAAAAAAAGATATCCAAAAAATAGGTGAAGGAAACTATAAAGAACTAAATAGGGCTCAGATCGTCGATTCAATGTTCGCAATATTAAGCTCAAAACCAGATAACGGAATTGGTCAATTTCGATCAATGCTTCAATCTTTAATAAATTGGTCTCATTTTGATAGTTACTATTTTGATGATTTGAAAAAACTTAGTAGAGAAGATGCTCGTAGAGCAATTGATCACCTTGCTCAGGTACAAGAAATTAGAGATTCAAAAATTAAGAAGCAAAGGCAAGAAAAACAAGCTAAAGAAAGTCTACGCCAAAGCCCACAGAAAGTACTTTCTGAGTTGAAAAGTGAATACTTATCTCTACTGCAAGACAACTCTGAAAGACAAACAAGAGGCTATAAGTTAGAAAAAATTATTTTAGACCTATGTAAGTTATCTTCTTTAGAGATTACTGAGCCATTTAAAATAATTGGTGAGCAAATAGATGGTGCAATAAAGTACGATGGAGAGCACTATTTAATAGAAGCTAAGTGGCAAGAAAGAGAGGCTTCAAATGAACCAGTTTATCAATTTGCAGGTAAAGTAGAAGGAAAAATGTATGGTAGGGGTCTGTTTATTTCGGTCCATGGATTCAGTGAAAATGTTCTGCAATCTCTTATTATAGGCAAAGCAATAAAAACTATATTTATTGATGGTGGAGATTTGATATTGATTCTTGATGGGTATTACACATTCTCTGAATTGTTGGATAAAAAGATAAAAGCAGCACAAACAAGAGGGCTCATCTACATAGATGTTAATACAGGGAAAAGTAAGCTGTAATTATCAATTTGAATATAGGAATTTTAATGTTTTACAAATACAGAGGCATTTCAAACTTTAGATTTTTTACTGATATCATATTGAAGAAAAGATTGTATGCAGCTCCATACTTTGACCTCAATGATCCAATGGAAGGTCGATATATATACTCAGGTTCAATCGGTCAAAAAGATGAAAAAATCATTCGTTTAATAAAAGGAGAAAAGGAAAACCTAAAAATATGCTCTTTATCAAGAAATCCAAATATCGAACTCATGTGGTCACATTACTCTGACGGTCATAGAGGTGTTGTTATCGGGGTTGAAGTTGATGAGACCAGATACACAATGAGAGATATTGAATATGATGGATTATATAATTTCAATTCACATAGCTCTCGTGAGACAGCTATCGATATTTTATCACATAAAAATGAGGTCTGGGATTATGAAGAAGAAGTAAGAGTTTTCATACACAGAAAGAAATACATTGCTGTAAAAGTCAGGGAAGTAATATGTGGAAGTCGCATGAGTCCACAGGATTATGGATTTATTAGAGATTTAGTTGAGAAGATTGATCCGAGAATTGAAATCAAAAAGCAGGAAATAAGTAGTGAGTTCTATTTCAAAAAATAAGACAAATCCATGTAGTCCTTCATTGAACCTGAATCCCATCAAATCTATTTTAGAACGAGATATCGATCTCCTGCTCTTAGAAGAACTTTCAATAAATCCAGAGTTTCAAGAATGGTTTGCTTCCCGTATCTTTGAAGAGGTTATTTTCCAGACTTCATTAGAAGTCTTACATTCTGTCAGCAGCGATCTTGGGGAAACAGATATACTGTATCTCTTTGAATCAACTGATGGTTCAAGGATCGCTCTTCTAATTGAAAACAAAATCGATGCTCCACCTCAGCCTGATCAGAGTGCCCGATATAGACTTCGTGGAGAAGCGGGGCAGAGAGATGGCTATTGGGAAGAATTTAAGACTTGTGTATTAGCTCCCACGAAATATCTTTCTACAACAAACCAAACGCAGTCATATGATGCTGAAATCTCTTATGAAGAGATATTCTCATTCTTTCAATCAAGATCCAGTAGAAGCCAAAGGTTTGCATATAAAGCAAATATTATACTGGAAGGGATACATAAGAATCGTAGAGGCTATCAGCCTATTTATGATAAGCCTAATACTCAGTTTGTTCAGGACTATTACGATTATGTGAACCCTCTTTATCCTGAGCTGAATATGCAAAAGCCTAAACCAAGGCCATCGGGTAGTACTTGGATAACGTTCTATCCTGAATCTTTTACCGAGCGCATCGACCTTATGCATCAAGTTACAGCAGGAAAAGTGAAATTACTCATTTATGCATTACCTGAAGAACATGAAACTATTAAGGCAAGGTATGAGCCCAATATCCCTGAAGATGCAGTTGTTGAATCCTTAGCAAAATCAGTCTCTATCTCATTTCACATCGAACCTTTGAATCCATTTGAGTTCTCATATAATGACCAGATTTTAAAAGTTAAAAAAGCTGTAAAAAAGATTCTTGAATTAAAGATGATAGTGGAGAAAACACAGTAAATAATTTTTTTTAATGAATGAAGAAGGTGAGATATGAATATATCTTTCCTGACTAAACAAACCCCTCCCAGGATTTCTTGTCTTCTACACTGTTAAGGCTGATTGACCATTATTGTCTTTATTAGTCAAAAGAGAAATCGCCTTTTTAGCCTCAGCAGTACCAAGCTGTTTTAATGCTTCGATAGCTTTATGGTGTTTTAAATCAACAGCAGGGGAGGAGAGGGTATCCATAGCTTCAATTACATCCTCATCATCCATCAGGTTGAATCGTGTATAGTCGTCAATGACTCTTGAGCTTTTCTGACCTGTAACCATATATATCTTTGCATCAGAAAGCCCTTTACTTCTAAGGTGAGTAACTACTCCATGACGGAAAGAATGAAAAGTAATATTCCGTGCTTTTCTATCTATACCCATTCTTTCTATAGCAGAATAGAATGCATCTGTCAGTCTGTTACTCGTTAAGGGAGACTGGCCGTTATTTAATGAAAAGATGAAACCTGATTCTGGCATGATTGCCTCTAATGCATCTTTGACTTCCTTAATCATATAGACTGTCCTGTTCTCCTTGGTTTTTGTTGGACCAAGCCTCTTTGTTTTTATACTGTAAGACTGACTCACAAGTATCTTGTTCCCTTTGATCTTATCAGGAGTCAGAGCAATAATTTCACCCTGGCGCATACCCGTATAACAGGCAACAAGAGAAGCAGTATAGTAATGTATCTGACCCTTCCAATGCTCCTCGATCTTATCCTTGTTGAAGAGATCGAAAGCTTCTGAGTGTTGTAGAATTCCCCTTGTTCTGGAATTGTTCTTGGGCAACATGCTTTGACCTGTTACTGGATTAACAAATAGCAAACCATCTATTGTTGCTTGATCCAGAATGATCTTTAACACAGAAGTTACTTGTCTAACAGTTTTTATAGCCAATCCCTTCTCAAGAACAAGCTGTTCTTGCCAGTATTTGATGATTCCTTTGTTCAGTTCGTTAAATGATAGCTCTCCAAGAGTTGGTAGAATATGGACTTTCATTCTTGAATAACAGTCTTTGGTGTATACTTCAGTGACTCCTTTGAATAGAGAGTATCTGCATTTGCCGACTTCAAAGAAGGATTTGCTACTGATATACTGGCTTAGCTTCATTGAAGAATCCGATTTCAAGGCATCCTTCTTAAATAGATCCTGACAGTACAAATCTGCTTCAGCTCTATTTGTCAGCCCAGTACTCTTTTTTGTTGTTCTTCGACCAAAGGCATCGTATGTATAGTAATAGAAGATTTTGCCAACCTTGGTCAGATAGTAATTTGATTTCTTTCTTTTCATTATATTTCCTCCGTGTTTTATAGTTACGAAAGTAATATAACACAAGTCTTTAAAAACTGTGATTTCTGTTCAAAAACTGTGCAAAGATGGGTTTGGAAAGAAAATGGCTTTTGCTAAATCCTTTTTATGTAAGGAAATAACAAAAGCCATTATTTGGAGGTGGCGGGAATCGAACCCGCGTCCTGCCGGGCGCTGGTAAGGCCTCTACAAGTTTAGTCTCTTCTTGAAGTTTCGGATTCTACGAGAGGAAGAAACGGCCCTGCAGAATCCTACTTCCGGAAAAATGTCCCCTTCCAATCCCGGACTAGAGGAAAGGTAAGTCCTGGTTTCTGGCGGACGACCCCAGCCTCAGAACGGCGTCTGGAGTATCCGTCGCTGCTATATATTAAGCTGCGAGGGCAAGTGCGGAGTTATCGAAAGAAACGATAACTTCATCTTCTTTTTTGGCACTTAACAAAAAGACAGTTTAAGGAGGTAACGCTCCACTTGCAACCCGACCATCGTGATCCAACAGTCGAAACCTTGGCACCCCCATTCGGGTGTGAAAGACATCATAATCGCTTCGGTCCGGCAAGTCAATATATACCGGACAGATTCTATTTCATCCGGAAAGACCGTTCGGCGTCCCGCTTCAGATCCTTCTCCTTGATTGTGTTTCTCTTGTCATAGAGCTTCTTACCACGGCAGACACCAAGATCAATCTTGACCCGGCCGTTCTTCAGGTAGAATCGTAAGGGGATCAGGGTGAATCCCTTCTCCTGTACCTTCCGTTCCAGCTTCTTGATCTCCTGCTTGTGAGCCAGGAGCTTTCTTACGGCATCGGAGGAGTGGTTGTGGATGTTTCCGAAGTCGTAGGGGGTAATGGAGAGGTTCTTGATAAAGAGCTCATGGTTCTTTATCTCCACAAAGGCGTCGGGAAAGGAGAACTTTCCTGCTTTCAGGGACTTTACCTCTGTCCCTTTGAGTACAATACCCACTTCAAGATTTTCTGTGATCTCGTAGTTAAAGCGGGCTTTTCTATTTTCTCCCAGTACATTGGAGGGAGTTTTCTTCTTCTTTTTAGCCATTTAATTAACCTTTTTAAAAAAGCAGCATCGGTCTGAAACCAATGTATGCGGTACACCAGGAAGCCGGCTGTGAGCCTCTTGTGTCAGGTTTTACCTGTCCCGGTGTATTAGCCCAGCTGCCGCCTCTGACTGCTCTGTCGGGGAGGAGGGCAGCATCCTGAGGGAGGCTATTATACATGTAGGAGTCGTTCATGCCAAACCCGTTGCGGCACCATTCCCAGAGATTCCCCTCCATATCATAGAGCCCCAGTCCTCCGGGGAGGTAGGAACCGGCTTCAAGGGCTCCCAGGTTCTTTTGTGAGGGGCGGTCACGGCTGATCAGGCCGTTGGCAAGAGCAATCTCCTGCCACTCCCACTCGTCGGGGAGGATTGCTGTCATGCCGGATGGGGAAAGGTATTTTTCTGTAAACCATGCATTGAAAGCTTCGGCAGCATAGGCGGAGACATAGCGCAGGGGCTCCTGGTTTGTCTCTGTCAGTGCCGTGACTTCCCAGTCGGAGAGGTAGTTCTCATCAACGAGTCCCTGTGCTTTCAGGGCATCCTTTGCCGAAGGTGCCCAGCCTGGATTCTCCTGTGTGAATCTGAAGTACCATCCCTTTGTAATCTCTCTGTCTGCCAGAAGGAGTGTTTTGATCTCTCCTGAAAAATTCTTTGTTCCCATGGGGATAAAGCGCAGAGGGTCCGAAGAGAGGGGCTGGTAAAGGCTTCCGTCAGGGCCGAAAGAAATCGACGTCGTACCTGCTGAAGCGGGAAGGTTAATTTCAGGAAGTTCATGGTACTGGCTGAGCAGGATCATGAGTCCGGGATTCTCTGCCAGAAAGGAAGCGGCCTCAAGGGCTCCTGAGATCAGATTGCCGAAGCCGGGAACCATTCCTTTTGATGCACAAAGGCCGAATCCCTCCTGCCACTGCCGGTAGGCGTTGCCCTTGGAGGCCGTGCGGAGGAGTGTGGTCATATAGGCTTTAAGCTCTTCGGGGTTCAGGGTTTCCGAATCCTCAGAGCTTCTGAAGTTGGCTTTCAGGAAGTCCTGCATCAGGGGGGGGAGGGGCTGGGATGTATAGCCTTCATCCGAGGAGAACCATGAGGCTGTCAGCTCAAGCTGTTCCTCTGTCAGCTCTTCTGTTATCCGGGCGGTAAGGGGTACTTCCAGGGTTCCCTTCTTTTTGAGAAACAGGGAGCCGAAGATACGTCCTTTGACCTTTACCTCTTCGGACCATATTTCATGATAGGGTGTTTTCAGGGTTATTGTACGCATGCCTCTGGGGACAAAGTACCGTCCCGGTGTGGCTCCAAGGCGCATATCGTCCACATAAACCGATGCTCCGTCAGGAGTTGTGGTGAATTGGTAGTATGTTCCGTTCTTCATGATTCCGGGGAGGAAAAAGACCAGGAAAAACGCAAGGGCAAACAGGAAAATATATACATATTTGATATATGTCTCAGGCTGAATTCCCATTACAGGTTTCAGTGTGACTTTCTGTTCGTTCAATTCTTCTTCTGTCAGGGAAATTCGCTTCATAGCAGGATTATAGGAACTGCCAATAGACTTGTCAACGCAGAGACATCTGTGATAAATTTCAATCCATCAAATTACCTCCAGGGAACAGGGATGAAAACACTCTCCGCGAAGCTCGTTGTATTTACCGAAAATATTCTTACAAAAAGAAAGATCAGGATCTATAAGAAAAAAAAGAAGCAGCAGGCAAAGAACCCTGTACTGGACTGGATAGAGGCCTTTCTCTGGGCCGCCATGGTTGTTCTTCTGATCAATCAGTACTTCTTTCAGGCCTATCAGATTCCTTCGGGCTCCATGAAGGATACCCTCCTTATAAAAGACAGGATCTTTGTAAACAAGATGGTCTACGGACCGGAGCTTCTTCCCGGAGTTGCCAAGGTTCCCGGCTTCAAGATCCCTCTGAGGGGAGAGGTCATTATTTTTGAAAATCCCGAGTACCTCACAAGAGGTCCCGTATTTGATATCGTCCAGAGAGTGCTCTATATGCTCACTCTTTCCATGGTGGATATCGACAAGGATGAGAACGGGAATCCCAAGGCTCACTTCCTTATAAAGAGGCAGGTTGCCCAGGACGGTGATGTCTACAGGCAGTTTCAGGGAAATCTTTTCCTTAAGGGAAGAGGGATGAATGAGTTTATTCCCGAAGATGAGTTCAAGGCTCTGTCCGGAATCGAGTACGGCAACAAGAGAATGATTGAACCTTCCGACTATGAGGCCTTCCGGGCCTACGGTGAGTTCTTTACTTTAAGAGAGGAGGGACTGTCCATTCCCGCTTCTCTGCGCAATACCGCAGCGAAGATTGACAGTACAACCTACAAGGACCCCCTTGAAGTCGATCAGTGGCGTCAGAAAAAGAAATTTGAAATACAGCCTTATAACAGTTCTGCCGGTGCAAGGTGGAGAAAGTCGGCTGATACGGGCTACTATATTCCCGAAAACTGGGTTCTTCCCCTGGGAGATAACAGGGATAACTCCAACGACGGACGCTACTTTGGTCCCGTTCCCAAGGACAAGATCCTCGGAAAGGCGATGTTCAAGTACTGGCCAGCCTATCGTGTGGGGATTATCCGTTAGTGTACTCCTCATCATCAAGTCGCCCTGTTTCATATAGAGAGAAGAAAGCTGCCGCCTCCAGAAGGGTCCGGCGGATTGTATTCCTTGTTCTTGCTTTTATCACATTTCTGATATTTACAAGCATGATGGCAACAGCCCTGAAGGTTCAGTCCGTATCCATGGAACCGGCGCTGGAGCCCGGGGACAGGGTCATCTATTCACAATTCCTCCTTGATACGGACAATGCCATGACCCACAGAAGGGCCTTCGGTATCAACCGGGGGGATCTGGTAGTGATCGCTCCTCCCTATTTCAGGGAAAACCAGAAGATTATTCAGATCTTCAATCCCTTTGTACGGTTCATCACCTTTCAGAAGATGCAGATGAGTTCCTATCAGCGCCACTCCTGGGAGGTCTCTTATATGGTCAAAAGGGCCGTCGGTTTTCCGGGGGATACTGTCCGTGTTGTGGGGCACAAGGTTTATATCAAGGAACCGGGCTCCTCTGTCTTCAGGGAGGAAGAGGATGTAGCCGGTATCAGCTACGATCTCAGCTTCTCCTCAGTCAGCTATGAAGAGAGCGGCCTTTATCCCCTGGACGGCAGTAGTGTTGAGTACCAGCTGGGTGACGGCGAGTACTTTGTAATGAGTGATAACAGAGGACAGGGCAGCGACTCCTCACTGTGGGGACCCCTGCCGGCGGAACGTATTCTGGGCAAGGTTGTGTTCAGGTACTGGCCCTTTAAAAGTTTCTCCTTTCTATGAGTTTTACAGGCTGTAAGGCTGCTCTCTATATTCACATCCCTTTCTGCGCCGTAAAGTGTGACTACTGTGACTTTTACTCAGTCAGCGATCTGGGGCATGTGGGTGATGTTCTGGAAAATATCTCCCGTCAGCTGGATTCGCTGATGAGCAAGTATGGAGTTTCTTCCTTTTCCTCTGTCTATATCGGGGGAGGTACTCCCGGTATAGTCCCTCCTGACAAAATGGCCGGGCTTCTTGAGAAGGTCAGAGTCCTGGGAGGGGGAATACTCCCTGTGGAGGTGACCATGGAGTGCAATCCCCGCAATATTTCTGACAGAAACCTCGAAACATGGATATCAGGGGGGATTAACAGGATCAGTCTCGGTGTGCAGAGTTTTCAGGATACCTTTCTTCAGATGGCGGGACGGCGGAGCAGCAGAAAGGCGGTACTTTCCGCCCTTGATACCCTTGATAAATACAGAGACCGCCTCAATCTCAGCCTGGATCTGATTCAGGGGCTTCCCGGTATGACTAGTGAAGATCAGATTGCCGATTTGAAGGAGGCTGTGAGCTGGAAGCCGGATCATCTGTCCTGGTACTCTCTGATTCTGGAGCCGGACACCCCCCTCTATGATGATTGGGACAGGAGAAGCGGCGGCATCAGCGCCGATGATGAGGAGGTATGGCAGAAGGGCTGCCGCCTTCTTTCTGAAAACGGATACAAGCGGTATGAGATTTCCAATTTCTGTCTTCCCGGCCGGGAGAGCGTTCATAACAGCGCTTACTGGAAGATGCGTCCCTATATGGGCTGCGGTCCCGCGGGAGTCTCCATGCTTAGGGATAACTCCGGCTTGATAAGCCGGTTCAGAACAAAGCCCGATGTGAACTCCTTCGGCCGTGGTGAACTCCTTTATGATGAGGTTGAGGAACTATCACCTGAGGATTTTCTGAAGGATTACCTTCTTATGGGACTCAGAATCGCAGATGGTATCAGCCGGAAAGAGTTTCGGGAGATATTTTCGATGACTCCGGAGGATCTGCTTCCCGCTTCCTCTGCCCGCTGGCGGGAGAGGGGTTGTCTTAATAGTGATGACGCGTCATTCCGCTGTTCAGAGAAGGGGATGGATCTGCTTAATTCGATTCTGATTGATTTTTTTGATGAAATTGAGAGCTCTGAAGTTCCGGTGACCCTAAATTGGCCCCTGTCGGGAGCCTCTGATTAAGGGTGCTGTGATTCTTGACACCCTATTTTTCATTGTGTTATTTTTTACAAGATTTACTTTTATCAAAACTTTAACACTTCCGCAGCCCTCCCGGCAGTGGTAAGTGAATTTGTCGGGGCCCGGAAGCCCCTCTATACCAAGGAGAAACCATGTCAGGTCATAGTAAATGGCATACCATAAAGCATAAGAAGGGCGCCGCCGATGCCAAAAGAGGAAAACTCTTTACAAAGATTATCAAGGAAATCACTGTATGTGCCCGTATGGGTGGAGGTGATCTGGAATCAAACGCATCACTGAGAACCGTAGTACTCAAGGCCAAAGCGGCCAACATGCCCAAAGACAACATTGAGAAAGCCATCAAGAAGGGTACAGGAGACATGGACGGTGTTGATTACATCGAACTCCAGTACGAAGCATATGCTCCCGGTGGCGTTGGTCTTCTTATCTCTACACTGACAGACAACAAGAACAGAACAGCTGCGGACGTCCGCTCCATTCTGAACAAGGGCGGAGGATCTCTGGCCGCAACAGGAGCTGTATCCTACCAGTTCAGCAGAAAGGGAATTATCTCCTACGACGGTGAAAAGGTTGATTTCGAAAAACTCTTCGAAGTAGCACTGGAAGCAGGTGCGGAAGATGTAACCGATGAAGACGGAGCCATTGAAGTAGTAACAGAACCCGGCGATTTCGAAGCCGTTCTGACAGCTCTTCAGGAAGCCGGTTTCGAGCAGGAAGGTGCCGAGGTAACAATGATCTCTGACAACACCGTAGAACTCGATAAAGAAGCCACCGGAAAGGTTCTGAGACTGATCGAGCGTCTTGAGGACAACGACGACGTGCAGGACGTTGCCAGCAACCTGGACGTCCCCGCAGACTTCGAAATGGAATAATGCAGCCCATTTTGGGAATAGACCCCGGTCTGGCTCATGCCGGCTGGGGGCTCATCGAACACGATGGGATTAGAAGCCGGTACATTGCTCATGGCGTGATCAAGACTGATTCAAAAACGCCTGCGGCAGACCGGCTTCTTTGTCTTTATGAGGGATTATCAAAGGTTATTGAGGAGTACAAGCCCGCCGCGGCGGGGATAGAGACCCTCTACTTTGCAAAGAATGTGAGTTCCGCCATGCCTGTGGCCGAAGCCAGGGGAGTGCTGATGCTCTGTCTGGCAAAGTACGGCCTTAAGGTGGGGGAGTACACTCCTATCCAGATCAAGCAGGCGGTAGTGGGGAACGGCCGGGCCGAAAAGGCTCAGGTTCAGTCCATGGTGGCCCTTCTTCTTAAACTGAAGGAGCCCCCCAAACCGGATCATGCGGCGGACGCCCTGGCGGCGGCCCTCTGTTATGCTCATACAGGAGTTTTCGGATGATAAACAGCATACGCGGTACTGTCAGTGAGAAGGGTGTCTCCCATATCTGCATCGACAATCAGGGGATGGAGTATCTTCTTACAGCCTCTTCCATGACCATTTCAAGCCTTCCTGCCGTGGGCTCTGAAGCAAGAGTCTTTACCTGGCTCTATCATAAAGAGGATTCCATGGCCCTTTACGGATTCGCCACTCAGAAGGAGCGCGCTCTCTTTAACGACCTGATCTCCGTCAGCGGTGTGGGCCCAAAGGGCGCGGTGAAGATCCTCTCGGCAGTCCGTGCCGATCAGCTGATGCTCTATCTTGAAGAGGAGAACCTCGACGGTCTTGCCTCCCTTCCCGGACTGGGAAAAAAAACGGCCCAGAAGATTCTCCTCCAGCTTCGTGGTAAACTGAGCTGGGACGATGGTGCCGGTGCTTCCGGTCAGCCCGCAGGCCCCGAGGCCGAGTGGGTTGAATCCCTTGCTGCCATGGGTTTTGACAAGAAGAGGGTAGTGACCATTGTGAAGGCTCTCTTGAAAGATGATGAAATTGCCGCCCTTCCCGCAGACAGGAAGGAGCAGGAGATACTCCGGCGCGCCATTGTTGAGCTCAGTTCCTAGGAGGTTATGAGTGTCTGAAGACAGCATACTGTCAGGTCTTCCCTATCAGGGGGAGGAACCTGCAGAGAATCCCATCCGTCCCAAGCTGCTCAATGAGTTTCTGGGTCAGGAGGATGTGAAAAGTAACCTCAAGGTCTTTATCGAAGCCGCCCGGCAGCGTCAGGAGCCTCTGGATCATGTCTTTCTCTCGGGCCCTCCGGGACTGGGAAAGACCACCCTGGCGGGAATTATGTCCAACGAACTGGGAGTGGAGACCAAGGTGACCTCTGCACCCGCTCTGGATAAGCCCAAGGACCTGGCCGGACTTCTGACCACCATCTCCGAGCGGACTGTCTTTTTTATCGACGAGATCCACCGTCTGAAGCCCGCCATCGAAGAGATGCTCTACATTGCCATGGAGGACTATGAGCTGGACTGGATCATCGGTCAGGGACCCTCTGCCCGAACCATCCGTATTCCGGTGCCTCCCTTTACTCTGGTAGGGGCTACAACAAAGCCCGGACGTGTTTCCAGTCCCCTCTATACCAGATTCGGCATCAATGTAAGGATGAACTTCTATGATCTGGCAGAGCTACAACAGATTCTGACCCGCAGTGCCTCGATCCTGAATATCACCATCACCAGTGATGCGGCTCATCTTCTGGCCGGTTCCAGCCGGGGAACTCCCCGTGTTGCCAACCGTCTTCTGCGCCGGATGCGCGACTTCGCCCAGATTGAGGGGGAAGGTATTATCACCACAGACATCGTTCACTCAGGTCTCAAGAGGCTTCAGGTGGATGAACGGGGTCTGGAGCGGCTGGACAGGGAGATTCTCAAAGCCCTGATCGCCAAGTACGGGGGAGGACCCGTCGGTGTGGAAACCCTCGCCATCTCCGTTGGAGAGAGCATGGACTCCCTTGAGGACTTCTATGAGCCCTATCTGATACAGCAGGGCTTTCTCAAACGGACACCCAGAGGCCGCGTGGCGACTCCTCTGGCATACAAACATTTAGGAATGGATAGAACAAACGATGAAAATCAGGGACTTCTCTTTTAATCTGCCTCCCGAACAGATAGCCCAGTACCCGCCTGAGGTGCGGGGCACGGCAAAACTGCTGGTGCTTGACCGCATGAGCGGCGAGATCAGCCATAAAAACATGCAGGACTTTCCCGATCTTGTGGAGCCGGGAACCCTGGTTGTCTTTAATAACTCACGGGTCCGGAAGGCCCGGGTCTTCGGTTTTTCCGAAAACGGCGGAAAGGTTGAGTTCTTCTTCCTGAAGCCTCTGGAGTCCAACGCCTGGCTCTGCATGGTCTCCAAGGCCAAAAAGCAGAAGGTGGGCAAGAAGTTCACCTTCCCCGGAGACATTGAGGGTGTTATCGAAGAGGCTGTTTCCACAAACCACCGGAAGGTCCGCTTCTCTGCCCCCTTAGACGACTCCTGGCTCGATAAGCACGGCCACATCCCCCTTCCTCCCTATATCAAGCGGGAGGACTCAAAGGAGGACTGGGAGCGCTATCAGTCGGTCTTCTCAAAGGATACCGGTTCCGTTGCCGCCCCCACGGCGAGCCTTCACTTTACCGATGAGATTCTTGCCCGGCTGGAAGAGAAGGGCATCGAGACAGCCTTTGTGACCCTTCATGTGGGCCTGGGGACATTCGAGCCCGTGCGCACCGAGAGTATTCTGGATCACAAGATGCATGAAGAGCAGTTTTATGTGTCCGATGAGACCGCCGACAAGGTTGAAAAGGCCGTCCGTGAGGGACGTCCCGTTCTGGCCGTTGGTACAACCTCCGTCAGAACCCTTGAGTCGGCCTGGAAAGACGGCAAACTGCAGAGAGGGGAGAGCTCGACGGATATATTTATCTATCCCGGGTATGAGTTCAAGGTGGTGAACCGGATGTTTACAAACTTCCACACCCCCGAGTCGACCCTGCTTGTGCTGGTAAGCGCCTTTGCGGGTAAAGAGCTTATCGACAGGACCTATAATGAAGCCGTGGAGAAGGGTTATATGTTCTTTTCCTATGGTGATGCAATGTTGATGAAATAGATAAGCGAGAGCTGAACCCGGGCATCTGTTCAAACAAGTCCTCGGCACAAGGTGCCTGCGGGACTCACTGATGCCCGGGCACAGCTCGGCAGTCTATGTTCTATGTGTCTAGCCTGCGGGACTCGCTCAAGCCCTGGTCCGGCTCAGTGTTCTATTTGATCCAGTTTTCCAGTTTCAGATCATAAATTCTTTCAAATTCTTTTATGTTGTTTGTCACAAGGGTCAGGTTGTTTGCTATGGCCTGGGATGCTATCAGCATATCCATATTGCCGATTATCTGACCTTTTCTCTGAAGGTCGCTTCTTATAATTCCGTACTCATAGGCATCATTCTGGTTGAAGGTCAGGAATTTGAATGGAAGCAGAAACTCAAAGAGGGCTATACGGTTTTCCTCTTTATACAGGCTTTTGCTGTTTGCTATGCCGAACTCCAGTTCTGCTATGGTGATGGTTGAAATGACTGTGTTTTCAATTCCTGCAGATTCGATCCTGTCGATCAGATAATCGAATTTGTTATTGATCAGATAGATACAGATGTTTGTATCCAGAAGATAACTCATTCGGGTTCTTCCCTGACCTGTGCCGGTTCATTTGATTCCCGTTTCAGGTCAAGGTCATCGGTGAATCTGGAGAATGAGTTTCTGAAAGTTTTCCAGACCTTGTCTTTCGGGATTAACATGACCACATCATCAATTTTCTTTATAAAAACATCGCTATCATCAAATCTGTACTCTTTGGGGAGTCTGACGGCCTGGCTTCGTCCGTTTTCAAATATCTTCGCAGTATCCATAAAATTCTCCTGATATGTGGTATATATCAAAGTATATATCATGAAAAGGGGAAATGCTATTTATATGGGTTATCAGTAGGTATTTTCATCCATTGCTTCAAAGGCCTCGCGCACCTTCTGAAGCCGGTCCAGTTCCCGCTGGATGGTTCGTGAGTAGTTGAGGTCGCCTGTCTGGATGCGGTAGGATTCGTCCTCCCAGTACTGGATATCTTCAATAAACATCCAGGCGAACTTCGGATCAGCCGCCTTGGCGGACCACTCCTTGGCATCCTCCCAGAAGTTCAGGGCGTAGCGGTAGCACTCCTCTGCGGTCTCCAGGCTGTCCAGATTGGAGAACTTCCAGGGGTAGTTGTAGAAGTAGGCGTTTCTCTTGTCGTACTTCAGTCCCAGCTGCAGGTAGGAGTCCACCAGCCGCAGATTCACATGCATATAGAAGAGGTAGCGGTACTTCTCCCACTCCTTCTCATTTGTAATGGTGGCCAGAGCATTCAGGGGGTTGGCGAAGTCCGATCTCAGAGCCATCCCCAGGTAGTGGATATTCTCCATTGTATCTTCGGGGTACTGGTAGAGGTGCTGATGATAGAGCCTGTAGAACTGTTCAGCGTAGAGAATCTTGTAGGCATGGAGTTCTACAGGCCGGGCTGCGGAGAGGCAGATAAAAATGATGAAAAATTTAAGAGAACCTTTCACACCTTAACTATCGGCCTGTCCGGCGGCATCTCTTGATATGATTATCCCTTCAGATGGAAAAAAAGAGCTTATGACTCTCAAGGATTCTCTCAGATACCGAGGGTGGAGATGATTTCTTTAAAAACCTCGTCAGCTGTGGCTTCGCCGTTTATACGGTAGAGGCCCTTAACGTCCTCGGGGTAGAAGAGCTCAAAGGCGTGTTCGTAGAAACCGCTGACCTTTCTCTGAAGGGCTTCCTTTTCATAGAGGTCCTCATTTCCTCCTCTTCCGCCGCGTCGTGCTGCTGATGTCTCCACGGAGCATTCCACGTAGAGGCAGAATCCAGGGGCGGGAAAGTCTCTGTTCAGGTCGTAAACATCGTCAAAGTCCATTCCAAGGGACTGATAGGCCAGGGAACTGAAGAGGTAGCGGTCGCAGAAGACCCACTCGCCGGCTTCCAGTTTCTCTTTGATTTTCTTAAGGTGTTCCCGTCGGTCTGCGGCAAAGAGCTGTGCCAGGCTGAGGGTGTCGGCTTTCTCCCTCTTTTCCAGAACCGCACGGCAGGCGAGTCCTATAAAGCCGTCGGAGGGCTCGAATGTTTTATAGCAGGGGATCTCCTTCTCTCTGCAGTACTCCTCCAGTCTGTTCAGCTGAGTTGTTGTTCCGGAGCCGTCCAATCCCTCGAGGACGACAAATTTATCCCATAATCCCATTACATGTCCTTGCGCATTCAATTATTTCCGATAAGAATAATACACAATGCGGAAGCTGACTATACTCACACTACTAACTCTTGCCGTAAACTCATTTCTGTATTCCGATGAAGAGCCGATTATACTGGATAAGGATATCCTCTACTGGAGACCTGCCGGTGATGATGTCCTGCTGCCGGACCTCTTCCTTGAGCCTCTTTTAATCCAATACGGTTCTGATGACTATATTAGCACCCTCTACTTTCCCCTTGAAAGAAAGACTCTGCCTTCAGGTAAGGCTGAGCTGCCGGATGTGCCCGGCAGGGATGAAATCTATATGGACTGGACACCGCCCTCCCTGTTTCTGCCCGGTACCCCAGACAGGGGGCATAACCGGCTTACCCTGTATGGATCGTATCCCTATGGAAGCGGTGCTGTTCTTGCGGGACTTTATGATAATTTTCACTACGGGGCGGAGGCCAACTACTCTCATAAGGAAGGTCTGCCTCACTGGCTGAGGGGCTCCGGGGGGTATGTTGCTGAGTTTCAGAGCCTGGAAGCTGATCTGGCCTTTCGCAGTGAAGGCGGAGCGTCTCTTCTGCCTCTGTCTTCCTGGTCTCTCTCTCCCCGTATTACAGATCATGCCTCTCTGGAGCTGGGAGCTCTCTTTCACGGATTATTTACCTTTGATTCCGGAGACTCCGGGGACACCGGTTCTGGTCAATGGCTTGCTTCGGCATATCTGGGAGGATCGTACTCTTTCTCCCTCTTTACGGCCGAGGCAGGTTCCGGTGCCCTTTATGAGTCTGATTCTGAAGCCTGGCTCTTTACTCCCGAACTTACTCTCTCCGCCGGCTGGCCCACAGAAAGGGGTGACTGGAGTCTTAAGGGCGGTGTCATGGTGGAACTCTCTCAGGACCGGAGTCCCGGGTATTATCCTCTTGCCGAGCTGAAGTATATGGATTACGGCAGCTGGAGTCTCTCTTTACAGGGAAGCCGCAGGGAGGTTGACCGCGCCGAAGTTCAGGATTATCTGGTTTATGAGGTCTACGAGACTCCCCGTATTGAGCGCTACGGCTACTACGATGCCGGTGCAGTTCTCTCTGTCAACGGAGGATCTCTTCAGTCCTGCTTTGCTGCGGGATGGGCCAGAGGGGATTTTCCCCGCAATATGTCAGGGGTCCTTGTCCCTGAGTTTATGACGAATATCTACGGCAGTGCCGATTTTTCCTGGGCCTACAGGGCCGGAAGGGTTACGGAATTCAGCTGTTATGCCGATTATCGGGATAAGGGAAGCCTTCGCATTTTTTCTGAACTTCGATGGATTAGAAAGGGCGGGGAGGGAAGTTCTCTGGCCCTCCTTCTGAGGGGCGGCGACAGGGATATTTTGCGCGGCTACAGCTGTTTCTTTAGTGACGATTCGGATATGATGGCCGGAGCCGGGGTAGAGGCCGAATTCAAGGGGCCCTTGAGTACTGCTCTCTACCTGGATTATCTTCCTGAGAGCGCATCCCTTGAGGGGCGGGTAGAGCTGGGTTTTCAGTTTTAGGAAATCCCCGGCAGTGTAACTATTGCCGTTTCCCGGTGTATTAGAAAAGGTAAAGGTATTTAATGGTTTCGAATTCATCAATATTTATGACAAGAGCGGTAGTTCTCTCTTTGCTGCTGCATCTGTTTTTTCTTCTATTGATGAATTTTTTTCTACATGAACTGCCTGTTCCCGAGAGTTTTCCGGTGATCAGGGTTCAGCTGCTTCCCGCTGCAGTGCTTGGAGGCGGTGTGGATGCTTCAACTCCCTCTGAGCCGGAGGTCAGGAACGAGCCGGCCCCTGTAAGCAGAGCTCAGGATAAACCTGTTCAGTCTGCGGCAGTTCCGGTAGATAGGACGCTGATTTCCCCGCCGGTTCAGAGGACTCCTTCGGTTTCAGAACCTGCGGCGGCTGCCGAGCCTGCAGCAGCTCCCTTGCCGGCAGTAAAATCCGAGCCTTTGGTGATTGCCGATCCGGTAGCGGCACCGATTGCTGAAGCCAAGGCTGCAGAAAATTCCCAAGTGTCCGAGATAGTAGAGAGTACAGCAGTCTCCGAGAGTGAATCCGCTCCTGCCGTGTCCGTCCCGGTGTCAACAGGCGGCGCTGCTGAAGTTGGATTAAGTGACGGAACCCTGGGAGGGGATCAACCTCAGCTGAGCTGGGAGGGGGGCAATGCCTTTGTCAGCTACATTCCAGAGCCGGACTTTAATATTCCCTATGGCACTAATCCTCCCGAAGTGATTACCGTCTCCTTTTCGGTCTACTCCGACGGCACCGTTTATTCCGTCAGAGTCCTTCCTCCAACAGGGTATCCCGCACTGGACAGCGAGATCCGGCGCTATGTAACCTCCTTTCTCTTTGAATCCTTTGATCCTTCAGAGGAGGATAAGAGAGGGCTCCTGAGGCTGAATCTCAAGGCCGGTGGAGGTGGTGTGTGGTAAAGAAAACCCACTCCCTTCTGTTTCACTCCTTGCAGATCCTTGTGCTGCTGCTTCTGACAGCAGCTGCCTGGTCCGGATACAGTGCTCTCTCTGAAAGGATGGAAGAGGCCGCCGAGGCCATTAAAGAGAGGATTATAGGCTCTGTTGAGGACGGGATGGCTGTCCGCCTTGAGTACAGCAGGATAGCTCCTTCTTTCCTGAGTACCGTCACCATCGAGAACCTCAAGGTCTACTCAGAGGGTAGTTCTGAGCCTCTCCTTGTGATTAAGAAGCTTAAGGCCCACCATAATGTTATCGGTCTTCTTTTCAGAGGGGATACGGCGGTCAGATCCCTGACGGCCACCGGGGTAACCATTGATATGGATACCGGAAGGGACAGCGCCTTTCTGGAAAAGATTGCAGCCGATTCGGGTGCCGGGAATGCGGCTCCAACCGAAGAGGGCGGTTTTTCCAGTCTTGGAGATCTCTTTACCAGGTTTATCAGGATCAGGAACTGGGATATTTCTGTGCGCCATGAAGATATTACTGCCGAGGGCCGGGGAAACAGTATTACCATCAGGCAGCTGGGTGAGTATATCAGGATGAATCTGAAGGGGCAGATCAGCTACAGCAGTGAAGCTGAAGGAGCCCTGGTCACCTTTGCTGCACTGGAAACGAGTCTCAGAGGGACTGTTCAGAATGATCTGAAGGCCTTCTCTCTGAATACGGACTTTCAGAAGATCGACTCCAACCTTGCTGTTCTGGAGAACCAGAGACTCAATATCAACTACAGGGATGATGAGTTCAGGATTACCAAGATCAAGGATAATAAACCCTATGACTTTAATCTGACCATCAATGACGAGCAGATCAGACTTGCTTTGCTGGCAGAGGATTTCTCCCCCTCAAATCTGGTCTATTTCAGGTCGGACCTTGAGGATCTGAATCCATGGCTTGAGACCAGCATCAGCGGGGAGGGAGAGTTCAGTATTCAGAGAGAGACTGGATTTCTTGCCTACTCCTACAAGGGCAGCCTGGGGATGAACAATCCCGATGCTCTTCCCTTTCCTCTGACCCTCACTCTTGATGTGGAGGGGGATGATCTGCATGTCGTCTCTGATGAGATGCGCATTGACTCGGAGTACGGCAGCTTGAACTGGGAGGGGCAGTGGGTGTACCAGAACGCCTTTCCCGAGGGCTATGTCTATCTGTCCAATGTTCTTCTGGGTGATTCGGAGAAGCTCAGCGGCCGCCTCAGTTTCAGGAATATTGACGAGTATCTCTCGGTCCGGTCGGACTATCTCAGGCTGTCGGACGGCAGCAGTCCGGGGAATCTGAAGATGCTCCTCTATCAGAATGAGAGCAACTATGTGTTTTCGGTTCAGAGCAGCCTTGAATCCCTGAGCTCCCACAGAAATATTATAATCCTGGACGGAAGCTTCTCTCTGGCTCAGGGGTTTGCCCTGAAAACATCATTCCGTGTGGCCGATATGGCTGTATCAAGCATCTATCCCTACCTTCCCGATGGTACGGGAAAGTCTATTGACTCCATCCTTCCGGAGCTGATGCTCCAGTCTGAAGGGAGTTTCGGCATCTCCTCCGACGGACTTATGGTTCAGGTCAGCCGTTTTCAGACCTTTGTTCCAGATGGTTCCAGAAGACTCAGTTTTACCGGGTTTTACGGCGGAGGTGTACTGGATCTTTATAACTCAGAGCTGATCTGGGATGGAAACTATCTTGTGGGAACCGGTCAGGCCGATCTGAGTACCGATCAGGTTATTGTGAACAGCAGCTGGGATCTGAATAACAATAAATTTGATCTCAATGCGGCATACCTGAACGGTCAGCTCTCTATGCTGGGCAGTCACGGTCTTAAGCTGCAGATGGCCCGTCAGGGGAGCAGTTCCCTCCTGGCCTCCCTGGAGGTTCAGGACTTTCCTCTTACCTGGAGCGGACAGGATTTCACGGGCAGTCTTACCCTGAGAGGACGCTATGAAAAGGAAAACTGGGAGATCTTTCTCAGAGACTCTGTGTTCAGGTGGACCAATTCGGAACTTCTGACAGATCCGGAGCTGAAGGTTACCGCCTTTGTCGCCCCGGGTGCTGTTAATCTGTTTTCAGTAAACTACAGCGATGCCTTTTCCAGTCTTGCAGGGGAGGGAGGCTTTTTCTATGATACGGATCTGAATATCTATAACGGCTCCCTCTCTCTCAAGGAGGACGGCGCCGCCGGTGAACCAGAGGCCTACGATCTCTATGGTGCCTTCAGTGACGGGAATCTCTCTCTTACCCTTCAACTGGAACAGGCCCGTACCGCAAGGTATGCAAGCCTCGGCATGGAGGGACGGGTTGATTCATCTTTTTCCATCCAGGGGGCTTTGACTTCTCCTATGCTGTCCGGATCAATTGATGCCTCTGAAATGGTTCTGAACGGAATGCCCTTTGCTCTGCAGAGCAGTATCAGGATGAGCCCGGAGAAGCTTGAAATCTATGATCTGAATATTCGAAACAATAATTTGTATCTTAAACGGGGACTGGGTGTTTTTGATTTTAAAGACGGTTCATTGGTATTCACCTCGGCCCTGGATAACGGGGTTGTCAGAGTCGATGATGATGATCCACGTATGAGGCTGGAGACCGGAATATCCCTGAGGGCGGATACGGGAGTGGTTATTGATTTCGGCAACTTTGAGATGCCTGCTTTGGGAGATTTCAACGGCCGTTTCAGGATTCATCCCATTAAGTGGAATGATATAACCACCTTTGCCTCTAAGACCATAGATTTTAGCAGACGGGGGGCAGACTTTGAAAGTGTTCTTCTGGAGGATACGGATCAGTTTCTGCGCTTCAACAGCGATTCAGGGAAGCTGACCGCCAGACTGAAGGAAGACTTTCCCATTGCCATGAAGGTCGACGGTACAGTCAGTCCGGACAGTCTTGATCTGAATCTTGAAGAGATGATTGTGGACCTGCATATGATTAACTATGTGATGCCCCGGGATAATGCCCTGGGGAACCGCTTTGTTGTCTTCAATAAGGGGAGCCGGATGGAGGGTTCCGCCCATATAGGCGGAACTCCTGGTGAGCCTGTATTTAACGGGAAGCTGAGTTCAAGAGATCTGTATGTTCTGACACCCTATACAGACTCGGAGATTAAGGAGACCTATATCGAGGCCACCGTTACGGATGATCTGGTTCAGACCAATGAGTTCTTTATCCCCATCGGCCGGGGCGGGGTCCGGGCCCAGGGGTATATGAATATGCAGGGATGGGGTATAAGAGACTTCAGCCTGGACATCGCTCTGGAAGGGAATCCTGGTACACCGGTTGTGTACAACGCCTACAATATTCAGGGAACCGGGGCCATAACGGGAAATTTCCGGTTCTTTGGTGATACGAAGCAGGGGAACTTTGTGGGACGGGTTGTTGTTGAGGAGCTTGTGGGTTCTATCGGAGAGAGTACAGTTATCAAGTCTTATGGAGAGCCTGCACCAATTGGCTGGGCCTTCAGGCTGGATCTGGATATTGTTACCGGAAAGAATGTACTGTTTGTTCTTCCCAACCCCCAGGTTGAACTCGTCAGAGCCATGGCGGAACCCGGTGAGAGGCTGAATATCTCGGTGGATACCATGAACAAGACCTTCTCCATGACCGGAGGAGTCTCCATCAGGGATGGGGTTATCTACTACTTTGATCAGACCTTTGAGATCAATGAGGGGTCTCTGACTTTTAATGAGGATCAGGATACCTTCAACCCCTTTATGAATGTAGAGGCAGAAATTGAGACCAGCGACGCCAACGGGAATGATGTGCTTATTACACTGGAGTACAGAAATCCCGTTATGGATGAGTTCAAGGCGAATCTGAGGTCCACTCCAAGTATGCCGGAAGAGGAGATAACGGCCCTCTTCGGTCAGAGCCTGATTCCTGTTGACAGTACTACCGGTCAGGTGGATGTTTCCAGCCTCCTTGTAGCAACAGGGGGTATGGTCAGTCAATATGGATTTGTCCGTCCCATAGAGCAGTCTATCAAGGAGACATTAAACCTTGACAGTGTAACCATAAGAACGGAAATACTTGAGAATGCATTGCTGGATCAGCTGAACAGAGAGAGCACTGTAGCCGATGCGGGAACCGTTTTCAGTATGGCCAAGTATCTGGATAACACCAGTTTGTACCTTGGGAAATATGCCGGTGAATCTCTCTATTTTTCATTGGGCTGGGTTGTTGATTATGATCAACTGTATGGTATAGGATCGTACCTGAACGGAATCAAGATCGTTCCGGACCTTACGGTTGAGATGAGAACTCCCTTTTTTCTGGTCTACTGGAATTATAATAAAAGGAATGCCTTCGACACCTACAATACCGATATGATGAAAAACAATGCAATCGGATTGGAGTGGCGTTATTCCTACTGATAAAAATCGATTCCTCTTTCAATTTGACAACAGGGGATTTTGCTTAAAGGAGATTTGATGCTAAATAAGAAATTTACCGTCCTGATTCTGCTGTTTTTTACAGCCCTGACGCTGTATGCGCAGAGTAATACAGGGTGGTATGTGAATAAGCAGATTGTCGATATCCGGTTTTCCGGTCTGAATACAGTTTCTGAAACAGAACTGAACGGTATTGTCAGACCTTATCTGGGCCGTAACTTCACCGATTCCCTCTCCTGGGAAATTCAGGGAAAGCTCTATGCCCTTGAATATTTTGACCTGATTCTTCCCCAGGTCCTGCCGGGTGATGAGCAGAGCAGTACGGTTATCATCGAATTTCAGGTTAAGGAAAAGGCCGTTGTCAAAGACATTATCTTTACCGGTAATGACCGCGTCAGAAGAGGAGAGCTTAACGATACCATCCTTCTGACCAAGGGCGACATGGTGAACAAGGCATCGATCCGTCTGGATACCCAGGCCCTGAAGTCCCTCTATGTCGAGAAGGGATACGTAGATGCCGAGGTAACAAACACCGTTGAGAAGGATGAAGAGAGTAATACGGCTACCGTTGTCTTTACCATTGTAGAGGGCTCTCAGACGACCATCCAGGAGATTCGTTTTGTGGGGAACGAAGAGTTCTCAGCAAAGACCCTGCAGGGGTTGATGAAGACAAAGCCCCAGTCCCTGTTCAACAAGGGACTTCTTATGGAGAATGAGCTTCAGGAAGATGTCCGTCTCATTGAGAACTACTATGCTGACAGAGGTTTTATCGATGCCAGTGTCAGCGATATCAATAAAGAAGTCGTGAGGGATGAGGAGAATAACAAAAACCGTCTTCTTATCACCCTGAATATATTTGAAGGTGATATCTACACATTTTCAGGTATTGAGTTTATCGGAAATACCCTTTACAGCGAAGCAGAGCTTGAGGCCATGATCTCCCAGCAGGCGGGACAGGTCTTTAACAGAACCCGGTTTCAGTTCGACTATCAGAAGCTGACTGACCTCTACTATGAGAACGGGTATATCTACAATACCTTCAATCTGGAAGAAAACCGGAACGATGAAGACAAGACTGTCAGCTATGTGGTCAATATTGTAGAACGTGACCGGGCGCATCTTGAAAATATCGTTATCAGAGGAAACGACAAAACCAAGGACTATGTAATTAACAGAGAACTTGATTTTGAAGTTGGTGACGTATTCAGCAAGACCAAGGTAATGGAAGGGGTTAGAAACCTCTATAATACCCAGTTCTTCTCTGTTGTTGAGCCCCAGACCTATCCAGGAAGTGAAGAGGGTTTGATGGACCTGGTAATCGACCTGGAAGAGGGGAAGACTGCGGATATTATATTCGGTGTCTCCTTCTCGGGAGGGCAGGACTTCCCTCTGGCCGGTAATGTCAAGTGGAATGACAGGAACTTTATGGGTACCGGTAAAACCATCGGTATCGACTCCTCCTTCTCTCCCGACGTGCAGAGTCTCTCTCTTCAGTACTCCGAACCCAATGTGTTCAATTCCAACTGGGGTATGGGTGTAGACCTGACCTACCGCCACTCCACAAGGAGCCGTATCTATCAGGATATCGCCGGAGACGGTGTTCCCGACGGTTTTCCCGATGATGACTGGTGGGAGGACTCCAACAAGGTCGTTCCCTCGGACTACCTTATGGAGTATGAATCCCACTACCTCTCTACCGGTGTGAATACAGGATATACCTGGAGGCTCCCCATCGGCCGTTTCAGTCTCTATACAGGGCTCAGAGGCGGTCTGGAGTATGTGGACTATGATGATGAGATCTACAGACCCTGGAGCAGTTCGGTTCGTGAGAACCTCCATACCTGGAAGTACCATGATAACATCTGGCTTAAGGCCGCTCTGGATACAAGAGACTTTGTGGGCAGCCCCTCTAAGGGATTTATTCTCAGTCAGACAACCACTCTGGCAGGTATTGCTCCTGTTTCCAGTAAGAACTTTCTGAAGTCCGTATCACGGGCCGAGGTAAACTTCACACTCTTTGATATTCCCGTGTCGGAGAGCTGGAACTTCAAGTCGGTTCTGACCATGAAATCAGCTTTCTCCTATCTGGCCCATAAGCCCTGGGGAGACGACCCGATCTACGCACAGGACGATGGTTTCTATCTGGACGGTATGTTTGTGGCCAGAGGATGGTATCCAGAGTCTGACGGTCAGTCCCTCTGGGATAATACCATTACCCTGAAGTTCCCCATTGTGCCCAATATCCTGGCCTATGACTTTTTCCTTGATGCGGTAGGTCTGTGGAGGTCAGCTGATCATCTGAAGCAGATATCCATTCAGGATATGAAGTTCAGTCTTGGTACAGGTATCCGTTTTGATAATCCCCAGTTTCCCATCGGAGTATATCTTGTAAAGAAGTTTAACTTTAACGATGACGGATCTGTCAATTGGAATCCCGAGCCCGATTACAATACCTTCTCCAATGGACTTAATCTGGTTATTTCCTTTGGAATCGATATTTACTGATGATACATTGACGACTTAATATAGATATTTACAGGAGATATAATATGAGGAAGATATTCCTATTTACTTTAATTTTCATAAGCCTTGCAGCAATGCCTGTATTCAGCGACACAATTACCAAGGTGGCGGTTCTGGACTACTCCAGAATACTCTCTGCTTTCTATAAGGACTCCCAGGCTGTCAGGGAGCTTGAGCAGATGAAGGAGCAGTTTCAGCAGGAGATCGACAAAATCCAGACCGAGATCACCATGCTGGAAAGCCGGAAGCTCACAGCTGAAAACAACGGAAACAACTCTCAGGCCCTGGAACTTGACAATCAGATCTTTGAAAAAAAGAAATTCCTCCGGGACTATATCCGTGTTAAGAACAGCCAGCTTACCGAGATGAATAACTCACTCAATCAGAATAATGCCCTGGTCAGGGAGATTATTGAGGAGATCCAGTATGTCGCCGAGACAGGAGGATACTCCATGGTCCTGAAGAAGTCTGACCCCAATCTGCTCTGGTGGAACTACGAGGTGGATATTACCGAGCAGGTTCTTCAGAGACTTCTGACCAAGATGCGCTGATTCTGAATACTGATTATATATAAAGTAATGTCTGAAAATACACCAATGATGCGGCAGTATATGTCCATCAAAGAGAAACATAAGGACGCCGTTTTATTCTTCCGCATGGGGGACTTCTATGAGATGTTCCGAAGCGATGCGGAAGATGTGAGCCGTCTTCTGAATCTGACACTTACCAAGCGCCACGGAATCCCCATGTGCGGGATTCCCTACCACGCCGCTCAGAACTATATCGGCCGTCTTCTCAATGCCGGCCGGAAAATTGCTATATGTGAACAGATCTCACTCCCCAAAAAGGGTATTGCCGAGCGTGATGTCGTTGAAATCATCACACCCGGTACCGTTGTGGATGAGTCCTTTCTGGACAAGAGATCAAACAACTACCTGGCAGCCATTGGACGGGTGGGGAAGGTGATGACCTTCTCCTATGTGGACCTCTCCACGGCGGAATTCTTTGCCGCTTCCTGCACCGATGACCATCCCGAGGAGTTTATCCGCAAGGAGCTCAGCCGTCTGGGGCCCAGAGAGGTTTTGATTCAGGAGTCTCTGATGGAGAGCGCCTACTTCCGCTCCCTCAATGACAGAAACGGGCTTGTTCTCAATAAGATCCCCGACTGGCTCTTTGATACCGAAGCAAGCTACAGGGCCCTCTGCGAGCAGTTCAAGCTTGCAAACCTCAAGGGATTCGGATTCCAGTCCGACGATCCCTCTCTGGCCGCGGCTGGTGTTCTGCTGGACTATCTGAAGGATACTTCCCGTCACTACCTGGAGCATCTCGGTGGTCTGAAGAAGTACTCGGAAGACCTCTATGTCTCTCTGGATGATGCCACCCAGAAAAATCTGGAGCTCCTGCGGAATATGGATGACGGCTCCTCCTCCTTTACTCTCCTTTCGGTACTGGATGAGACCTCCACATCCATGGGGGCCAGAAAGCTTCGCCAGTGGATGCTGAACCCCTTAAGAAGTGCGGCAGCCGTTACGGCCCGTCAGGACTCGGTTTCATCCTTTTATAAAAACCAGATTCTGCTGAATGAAGTACGCTCGGTTATGAATCATATTCTGGATATTGAGCGCCTCAGTTCCCGGATCGGCCTGGACAAGGCCCATGCCAAGGATCTCCTCTCTCTGAAGAACTCTCTGGAGAGAATCTCTGAGATTGAGAATATTCTGGCTGCATCGGGCAGTTTCGATCCTGTCTGTTCTCATGAAGAGCAGGGGGAGCTTGAAGCCGTCACCACTCTCCTTGCTCAGGGGATAATGGAAGAGCCTTCCATTCTTCTCACCGAGGGCCGTCTGATTCGTGAAGGGTACAATTCTGAACTTGATGAGCTTCGGGGCCTTAAGGATAACAGCCGCGCCGTTCTGGATGACTACCTTGAGACCATAAAAGAAGAGACGGGAATTTCCAATCTGAAGATGAAGTACAACAAGATCATCGGTTACTTTCTGGAGATATCCAAGACCCAGAGCGATCTTGTTCCCGATAACTTTATCCGGCGTCAGTCCCTTGTGGGTTCAGAGCGCTACTCCACCGAGAAACTTTCGGATCTGGAAAGCAGCATAAACTCGGCCTCCGAGAAGATTATTGAGCTGGAGAAGAAGCTGTTTGTTCAGATCAGGGACAGCCTGAAACCTAAGATACCCCTGTTCCAGGATATCTGCTCACGGCTTTCGGAACTGGACTGCTATGCCTCCCTGGCATATTCGGCAACCATCCGGGGTTATGTACGCCCTGAAATCCGTGACGACCGCTCTCTTCTGATCGAAGGCGGACGTCATCCCGTTGTGGAAGCCCATCTTCCCCAGGGTGAGTTTGTGCCCAACGGTCTTGATATGCTGACCGACAGAACCTCCTTCGCCCTGATTACAGGGCCCAATATGGCGGGTAAGTCAACCTATCTCCGTCAGACAGCCCTGATTGTGCTGATGGCCCAGATCGGTTCCTTTGTTCCCGCTGATAATGCCGTAATCGGTACAGTAGACCGGATCTTCTGCCGGGTCGGGGCATCGGATAATCTGGCCAGAGGAGAGTCCACCTTTCTGGTCGAGATGAACGAGACCGCCCATATCCTGAGGAATGCCGGGGACAGGAGTCTTGTCATTATGGACGAGATCGGCCGGGGAACCAGTACCAACGACGGTCTCTCCATTGCCTGGAGCATAGCCGAATATCTTCTCGGGGAGATCCGGTCCAAGACCCTCTTTGCCACTCACTACCATGAGTTGACGGAGCTGGATCACGATAATCTGGTCAACCTCTCCCTGACGGTTCAGGAGACCGGCGAGGATATTGTCTTTCTGAAGAAGATCCAGGAAGGCCCCGCAGGAAACTCCTACGGTGTTCATGTGGCCTCCCTGGCGGGTCTGCCCGAGGCAGTGGTATTCAGGGCAAAGCAGATACTTAAGGCCATGGAAGAGGACAAGTCTTCCGGCGCCGCTGTAGTACCTCCTCCCGCCGCTAAGTCCATGGAACAGGATCTGTTCAGTCCCGATGAGATGGTCCTTGATCAGCTTAAGTCTATTAATATCAACGGCACCACTCCTCTGGAGGCACTGAATATTCTTAATTCTCTTCAGGAAAATCTTAAAAAATAGTCCCGGGGACAGAATCATCGGAGCTCTTATCCCCCTTTAGGGTGTATGATTTCAATTCTAGCAGACAGTCACTGCATTCTCTGCGGCAGGGAGCACAGAGATCCGTCGGGACTCTGCGTGCCCTGTCAGGATGAGCTTATTGTCGGGAGCATAAAGCCCGGGGCCCGATGTCCGCGCTGTTCCGAGCCTCAAATGGCCGAAGGGGAGTGCCCCTTCTGCGGGATACTGACAGCTGTTGAGAGTTTTATCACCCTCTCCTGGTTTCACTCCAGGTTGAAAGAGCTTCTTCTCTTCTATAAAACCGGAAAGGAGCTGCGTCTCAGGTTTTTCTTTGCCAGGATGATTCATATGGTCCTTGTGGCCTCAGGGAGCTCAGAAGGAGCAGTTATTGTGCCGGTTCCTCCCCGAAGGGGAAAGGTGCACAGGCAGGGATGGGATCAGGTAGACCTTCTGTGCCGTACCCTTCACAGCCGGTACGGCTGGAGGTATCTGCGCCTTTTGAAGCGTACTGACAGACTGCAGCAGAAGACTCTTGGACTCGATAAGAGAAAAAAGCATATGGAGAGTGTTCTGAAGTTAAGGATGAGAGCCCTTCGGCATCTGGAAGGGGCAGGGAGTCCTTCTGTGCTGATTCTTCTGGATGATATTCTTACCAGCGGCGCTACTCTTGAGGCCGCTTCGGAAGTGGTTTCGGAGGTTTATAAAGGCCCTGTCAGGGCACTTGTAATCTGCCGTGTCCTCTGAAATCCTTTTACAGCCTGAAGATGTGTTGACACTAAATTGTCCAGCTGATATATTTTTAACACAATTTAATCGGCATCTGAAGCGAAGAGCCCCTCCAAGGCTCTTTTTTTTGTACTTTTTGAAAAACTGACTGTACTGCGGATGGCGAGAGGCAGGATGTATTGAAAGACATTAATTCCAGAATGATAGCCGATCTGGAACCTGTTTTAAAGGCGATGGGCATTTCTTTAGTAGAAGCCAATGCCGCCGTGGTAAAGCAGGTCTATAATATACGGCTTGTAATTTACAGCGAAGAGGGTGTTACCCTCAAGGTCTGTGAAGATGTTAACAAAGTAGTCCGTCCCAGACTGGATCTTTTGACCGATTCAAGAGATCTCTCTCTGGAGATTACCTCCCCCGGTATTGACCGGAGGATAAAGAGCGCCAGAGAGTATGAGGTCTTCAAGGGCAAGTATGTAAAGATACTTACCGAAGACAGCAATGACTGGATCTCAGGTGTAATTGAAGATTCCGATGGAGAGATTCTTACTCTCAAGATCGGAGAAGATAAAAAAACGTTTCCCGTCAGTTCCATCCGGAAGGGGAAACTGGATTATACAATGGAGGCCCGTTAAGCAATGACATCAAATTTTGCTGAATCAATTCGTCAGCTGCAGCAGGAAAGAGGCATTTCGGAAGAGCTGGTACTCAGTACAATTGAGGATTTTCTTCTGGCTGCTTACAAAAGAAAGTTCGGTAACTCTGATAACGCGGAAGTCCGTTTCACCAATGACAACTCAAATGTTGAGATTGTTGCCAAGAAGAGAATCGTTGATGAAGACGATTATTATGATCCAGTTTGTGAGATCCTTCTGGAAGACGCCCTGAAGCTCAATGAAGAGAGTGAACTGGGGGATGAGATCGAAATTATACTCGACCCCGCGGTTGAGTTTGACCGCCTGGCAGTTCAGTCCGCCAAGCAGCGGGCCCGTCAGGATCTGAGAGAGATCCAGAAGGATACTCTCTACTCAGAGTTCAAGGACAAGGTCGGTGAGATGATCATCGGTTACTACCAGAGAGAGAAGAACGGAAGCATTTTTGTTGACCTCGGAAAGACCGAAGGTATTCTTCCCAAGAGATTTCAGTCTCCCAGAGAGGAGTACAATCAGGGTGACAGAATCAAGGCCCTGATCTCCGAAGTCAACAAGACCCCCTCGGGTCTGCAGATTGTTCTTTCCAGAACACACTCGGACTTTGTTAAGCGTATTTTCGAGCTTGAAGTTCCCGAGATCTATGACAACACCATCGAGGTGCATAAGATCGTTCGTGAGGCAGGATACAGAACAAAGATCGCCGTATCATCTACAAGAGACGACGTTGATCCTGTAGGAGCATGTGTCGGTCTCAAGGGTGTAAGAATCCAGGCCATCGTAAGAGAGCTTGAGGGAGAGAAGATCGATATCCTTAAGTTCGATCCGGACCCCGTAAACTTTATCAAGAATGCTCTCTCTCCTGCAGAGGTAAACGAGGTAATCATTACCGACGGTGCTAAAAGACAGGCTCTGGCCATTGTGCCCGATCAGCAGCTCTCTCTTGCCATCGGTAAGCAGGGTCTTAATGTCCGTCTGGCCAACCGACTGGTTGACTGGAGCATCGATGTTAAGACTGAAGAGCAGTTCGAAGAGATGGATCTCAACCTCGAGATCAACAGAGCGGCTTCAGAACTCTTTTCTGTTGAAGAAGAGAATGATGAGGAAATTACAAGAATTGATGAACTTCCCGAAATCCCTGAAAGAGTTTCTGCACTCCTCAGAGAGAATGGTATTGATCTGATCGAAACACTGGTCAATATGGATCTGGAAGATCTCAAGTCTTTTGAAGGTATAAACGACGATGATGTGGCTCAGATCAGAGACATCATCAGCGACAATGTGGAAATCGTGGAAAGCGAAAACGATGAAGACGTGGAAGAAGAGGTCATTGAAGACGATGAGGCCTATGAGTGTCCCGAATGTGGTGCACCCATTACCCTCGATATGACCGCTTGTCCCAGCTGTGGAGTCGGACTGAGCTTTGAAATTGAAGAAATTGAGCAGGATGAAGAATCGGAAGACGCTGAAGATGAAGATTCGGCAGAAGAAGAATCTGTAGAAGAAGATTCCGAACAGGATACTCCTGAAGAGCAGGAATAAGGTGGCATATGTCAGAAAATGTAGATAAAAAAGAACCCAAAGCAACACTCATTAAGCATAAGAAGGCAGATGCGGCACCTCCTCAGAAGGACGATTCCAAAAAGAAAGTCGTTGTGGTAAAGAAAAAGGTTGTTGTTAAGAAAACACACCACAAAGTTGTTGCCACAAAGGACAATAAACCCTCGGAACCTAAAAAAGAAGGTGCTCCCAAGTCTGAACCCAGGGCTGCCGATTCGGCTGATAAGCCCGAAAGAACAGCCAGACCTGCAAGAACCGGTGCTCCCATTGGTGAAGAAAGACGCTCTTCCCGTGGGACTGGACGTGCTGGTAACTTAAGCGGTGAACGACCCAGAAGCAGTACCGGCGGAAGAGC
>DHQL01000016.1:31394-112739 GCA_002408085.1 Spirochaeta sp. UBA5339 | reverse complement strand
CAGGGCGGCTACAACCGCGATAGCGGTCAGGGCGGCTATAGAGGCCAGGGCGGTTACAACCGCGATGGCGGCCAGGGCGGCGGCTACAGAGGCCAGGGCCAGGGCGGTTACAACCGTGACGGCGGCCAGGGTGGAGGTTACAACAGAAACCAGGGCCAGGGCGGCTATAACCGCGACGGCGGCGGATACAACAGAAACCAGGGCCAGGGCGGTTACAACCGCGATGGCGGTGGATATAATAGAAACCAGGGCCAGGGCGGCGGCTACAGACCTCAGGGTCAGGGCGGCTACAGACCTCAGGGTCAGGGCGGTTACAGACCCCAGGGCCAGGGCGGCGGTTACAGACCTCAGGGTCAGGGCGGCGCTCCCAACAGAGGCGGATACAACCGTCCCGGAGGACCCAACAGAGGCGGTTTTAACCGTCCCGGCGGTCCCAACAGGGGAGGATTCGGCGGAGGAGCTCCCAAGGAGTCTATTGCCGATGCTCAGAAGTCCTCTTCAAAGAAATTCTTCAAGAGCAAGAAGGGTGGTCCCAGGAACTACCAGAAGAAGCGTGAAGAGAATACAGAGAAGCTGTATCAGGTAAAAAAGAAGACCATAAATACGACCAACCCCGTTCCCAAAGAGATCGAGATGATGGAAGTAATTACCGTCTCCGAACTCGCCAGAAAGATGAACCTCAAGGCGTCGGACCTGATCTCCAAACTTATGGGTATGGGTATGATGGTTACCATCAACCAGCAGATCGACGCCGAAACAGCAACCATCCTGGCGGATGACTACGACTGTAAGGTCAAGATTGTATCTCTCTACGATGAGACACTTATCGAAAGCGAGAAGGATGAAGAGGGTGATCTCTCTACCAGACCTCCCGTTATCGCGGTTGTCGGTCACGTTGACCACGGTAAGACAAAACTTCTCGATGCCCTCAGGGACACAGACGTTGTGGCCGGTGAGCATGGAGGAATTACACAGCATATCGGTGCCTACACCGTACAGACCAAGGATAATCAGAACCTGACCTTCCTTGATACTCCCGGTCACGCGGCCTTTACTCTGATGAGAGCCCGTGGTGCACAGGTTGCGGATATCGTAGTTCTGGTTGTTGCCGCTAATGACGGTGTAATGCCCCAGACAATCGAGGCCATCAACCACGCCAAGGCCGCCGAAGTTCCCATTGTTGTTGCGGTAAACAAGATGGACCTTCCCGAAGCTAACCCCGACAGGGTTAAGCAGCAGCTCTCCGAGTACAACCTGATGCCCGAAAGCTGGGGTGGTACTACACAGTTCGTTGAGATTTCAGCCCTCAAGGGTGAAGGTATTCAGAATCTTATTGATATCCTGATGCTGGAATCCGAGATGCTTGAGCTCAAGGCCAACTGGGACTGCCGTGCCGAAGGTAAGGTTATCGAGTCCAAGGTTGACCAGGGCCGTGGTATTGTTTCCACAGTTCTGGTTGAACGCGGAACCCTCTCCGTTGGAGACTCCTTCGTTGCCGGTGTATTCCCCGGTAAGGTAAGGGCCATGTTCAACTACAAGGGAGAGAAGGTTGAGAAGGCCACTCCCTCAATGCCTGTTGAGATCCTCGGATTTACCGGTATTCCCGGCTCCGGCGACCCCTTCCAGGTAACAGAAAACGAAAGAATTGCCCGTCAGTACGGAGACAAGCGTCAGGAACTGCGGAAGCTGGAAGATGCGAAGAACGTCAAGAAGATCACTCTCGACAACCTCTACGACTCCATCCAGTCCGGTACGGTTCAGGAGCTTAACGTTATCATCAAGGGTGACGTACACGGTTCCGTTGAGGCACTGCAGCAGGCTCTTGAGAAGCTCAGTACTCCCGAAATCAGACTGGTGTGCAAGCACGCCGCTGCCGGTGCGATTATCGAAAACGACGTTAACCTTGCGGCTGCGTCCAACGCGATTATTATCGGTTTCCACGTAAGACCCACTGCAAAGGCCCAGATGGTTGCCGAGCAGGAGAAGGTGGAGATCAGAAAGTACAACATCATCTACGATGCGGTTGAAGATATTAAGACAGCAATGGAAGGAATGCTGACCCCCGATCTGGAAGAACAGGTCGTCGGTAAGGTTGAGATCCGTGAAACCTTCAAGGTTCCCAAGGTCGGAGTTATTGCCGGTTGTATGGTTACCTCAGGTATGGTTACAAGAAAGAGTTCCGTTCACGTTATCCGCGAGGGTATCCAGGTTTATACCGGTGCCATCTCCTCACTCAAGCGCTTCAAGGATGATGCGAAAGAGGTACGTGAAGGATTCGAATGTGGTCTTTCCATTGAGAACTACAATGATATCCAGGTCGGTGATGAGCTCGAAGTATTTGAAATGAAAGAGATCGCCAAGAAACTGGGAGATTCTGCAAAACTGTGAATGAACTACGAATGAAAAGAGTGGAGAGTCTGATACGGGAACAGATCGGTACCCTGATTATGAATCAGGAGCTGAAGGACCCCCGGATAAACACCCTGCTCTCAATTACATCGGTTAAGGTGTCCAATGACCTCTCCTCCGCGAAGGTCTTTGTCTCGGGACTGGAAGGTGAAGCCAGGCTGAAAAAGAGCGTTGCCGCTCTGAATCATGCCGCCGGCTTTATCCAGAACAGAATCGGGAAACAGATCCGCATGAGACTGACACCGAAACTCTATTTTACCCCCGATACCTCTGTAAGAGACGGGTATATGATGAATCAGAAGATCGATCATCTGATGAAAGAAGATCAGAAAGAGTCTGATTCTGAATAAGTCAAAGTCCAATCCTCCTGCTGCTGCCGCGGCAGGGGGTATTATTTTTCTCCATAAAAAACCGGAAATCACCTCATTTCAGGCCCTGGGCCGGATCAAGAAGGTTCTTGCCACCCGCAAGGTGGGGCACACCGGTACCCTCGATAAGTTTGCCGAAGGGCTGCTGATCCTGCTTACAGGAAAGCTGACCCGTTTGAACGCCCTGATTACGGGGCTGGACAAGGAGTACGAAGCTCTTGTCCGTTTCGGACGTGAAACAGATACCCTTGATCCCGAAGGGGAGGTGGTGGCGGAGGCGGCTGTACCGTCCCTGGAGCAGATAGAGGCCGTTATGGACTCTTTCCGTGGAAAAATTCAGCAGATACCGCCCTCCTATTCGGCCATTCATATAGACGGCAAACGGGCCCATGAGCTTGTACGCAGCGGTAAAGAGGTCGAGATGCCCAGCCGTGAGATTGAGATCTTTGATCTTGAGATCCTCGGATATGAGGCACCGGATCTGAAGCTCCGGGTCCACTGTTCCAAGGGAACCTATATCCGTTCCCTGGCCAGGGATATCGGTCAGGCCTGCGGCAGCCGCGCCTATGTGCAGGAGCTGATCAGGACCGCTGTAGGCCCCTTTTCTCTGAAAGAGGCCGTGGAGGTCGAAGATTTTGCGGGCCCGGTAAGTTTTTACTCCTGGGAGAGCTTCTTCGGAAAACTGGGCGGTGCTCTTGTGGGAGTTCTTAACGACCACGGTTTGGGATTGATGAAAAACGGCGTGTCCTTCAGTGATAAATTCCTGGCTCAGCCCCTTGAGGGAGCCCCTGAACAGGGGACCTTACTGCTGCTCAAAGATTCTGAAGGAGAGCTTAAAGCTGTCCTTGAATACAGGGACGGAAAGTATGGGTATAAGATCAATATGATCTGATTTATATAAAAGATAATTTGCCCATCCTATTTCTTTGCAGAGGGTCATTTAAGATTGACTTTTCTATCCATATCGGTAATATTGTGAACTTCAGGTGCTGGTTTCTGCCGGGGCGTTGCTCCGCTTTCAATCGGTGTTGAGCCTGTTATTATTTTTTAGGAGTGTTAATTTAATGTTAACCAAAGAAGACAAACTGAAAATTGTCGAAGAATTCGGTAAAGACGGAAAGGATACCGGTTCTACAGAAGTGCAGATCGCTCTTCTCACAAAGAGAATTGAAGACCTGATGGATCACTTCAAAAACAACAAGAAGGACCATGCTTCTAGACGTGGACTTCTGCAGATGGTCGGTTCCAGAAGAAAGCTTCTGAGATACCTGAAGAGAAAGGATCTCGAATCCTACAGATCTCTTATTGCCAAACTCGGTCTTAGAAAGTAATTTTTGGAAAACCCGGCGTGTCGCCGGGTTTTCTGCTTTACTGTAAAGCCCGCAAAAATAGAAATAACGTCTGTAAAGAAACCGGGGGGAGTCTCCGGCTTGGCGCAGACGCAAAAGGTGCGCTGAAGTGCATCAAAGGATAATAAATGGAAACTTTTAAATTTAAAATTGGTGAGGATGAAATCATTCTGGAAACCGGTAAGATGGCCAAACAGGCCAACGGTTCCGTTCTCGCCCGCTGCGGCGGCTCTGCTGTAATGGCAACAGTCTGCTGCGGTTCCGAATCTGTAGAGGGTCTTGATTACGTTCCCCTCTCAGTTGACTACAACGAACGTTACTATGCCGCGGGTAAAATCCCCGGCGGCTTCCTGAAAAGAGAAGCCCGTCCCAAAGACAAGGAAATCCTGGTTTCCCGTCTTATCGACCGTCCCATGAGACCCCTGTTCTACAAGGATTTCGGACGTGAGATTCAGGTCGTTCCCATGACCGTTTCAACCGACCAGGTTCACACACCCGACGTACTGGGTATGATTGCGGCCTTCGCTGCGGTTATGATCTCCGACATTCCCTTTAACGGCCCCGTAGCGGCGGTTAGAGTTGCGTCCATCAAGGGCGAATATGTTATCAACCCCACCTTTGCACAGATCGAAGAGAGCGAGCTCGACATTATTGTAGCCGCTTCCAACGACGGTATCTGCATGGTAGAGGGTGGAGCCAAAGAGGTATCCGAGGACATGATGCTCGGTGCCATCCAGGCTGCAGAAAAGACTCTGGCCGACCTCTGTGACTTCCTGGCTGATATGGCTGCCAAGTGCGGAAAAGAGAAACTTCCCCTGGTTGAGAAGACTCTCAAGCTGGACAAGTGGGACGACATGTACGCCGAAGCCTACCCCAGAATGGAAGAGGCTGTCTTCATGGACGGTAAGTTCGAAAGACGCGACGCCATCAAGGCCATCAAAAAAGAGATGCTCGAAAAGTACGCCGAAGAGATTCCCGAAGAGCAGGTTAAGCTTGTAGGCGACCTTTTCGAAGAGCTTGAAAGAGTCATCATCAGAAAGTCCATCATTGAGAAGAACGTCCGCTGTGACAAGAGAAGCAGCGACAAGATCCGTGACATCAGCTGCGAGATCGATATCCTCGACAGGGCCCACGGTTCCGCTCTCTTTACAAGAGGTGAGACACAGTCTCTCGGTGTAACCACACTGGGTTCCGTTCAGGACGAGCAGATCATGGACGACATCGACGGAGACAGAAGAGTCAACTTCATGCTCCACTACAACTTCCCTCCCTACTCAGTAGGTGAAACAGGAAGACTGGGAACAGGACGCCGTGAAATCGGTCACGGACACCTTGCCCAGAGAGCCATCGAAGGTGTTCTGCCCTCAAAAGAGGACTTCCCCTATACAATCCGTGTTGTTTCCGAGATCCTGGAATCCAACGGTTCCTCCTCTCAGGCGACAATCTGTTCCGGTTCACTCAGTCTGCTGGATGCCGGTGTTCCCCTGAAGAAGCCCGTTGCGGGTATTGCCATGGGTCTGATCAAGGAAGGAGATGACTTCGTAGTTCTCTCTGACATCCTTGGTGAAGAGGACCACATGGGAGACATGGACTTCAAGGTTGCCGGTTCCGAAGAGGGAATCACAGCCTTCCAGATGGACATCAAGATCCCCGGTATCAGCATCGACATTATGAAAAAGGCTCTGGCACAGGCTCTGGAGGGACGTCTCCACATCCTGGGTATCATGAATGAGACCATTAAAGAGCCCAATCCCAATGTAAGCGAGTTCGCTCCCAGCGTTACATCCTTCAAGGTTGACGTTGACAAGATCGGTCTTCTGATCGGTCCCGGAGGAAAGAACATCAAGGGAATGAGTGAGAAGTCCGGTGCCAAGATCAACATCGATGAAGACGGTACCGTAAGCATCTTCTGCCGCGAGAAGAAGGGAACCGATCTGGCCGAGGCCATGATCAAGGGAATGATCGAAGAACCCGAAGTGGGACATGTTTACAAGGCAACTGTAAAACGGATCATGGACTTCGGTGCCTTTATGGAATTCCTTCCCGGAAAAGAAGGTCTCTGTCATATCTCCAAACTCTCCAAGGAGCGTGTTAACAATGTTTCCGACGTTCTCAAAGAGGGTGACGAGGTTGATGTACGCCTGATCGAGGTGGACAGAATGGGCCGCATCAACCTGAGTATCGTAGATGCACAGAATCCCGACTGGAAGCCCAGAGGCGGCGCCGGCGGCGGACGCAGATAATTCTGAGGTCCAAGGGATTTCTTTCGCAGCCCCGGCTGTGATATAATAAAAACAGTCTCCGTTTCGGAGGCTGTTTTTTTTGCTTATAATCTGCAATAAAAAATCACAAGGATATAAGATGAAATCTGTTGAGATCAAAATAACAGGGCCTGAAGAGATGATGCCCCACTACGGCACAGCCGATGCGGCGGGGGCAGACCTCAGGGCCTGTATAGATGAGCCCTGGACTCTGGCTCCCGGAGAGAGAAAACTCGTCCCTACTGGCCTGAAGATGGCCATTCCCTCGGGCTATGAAGGGCAGGTGAGACCCAGAAGCGGTCTGGCAATCAAGAAGGGGCTTTCCGTAGTCAACGCTCCCGGAACAATCGATGCCGACTACCGGGGTGATGTTATGGTTATACTGATCAACCTGGGACAGGAGGAAGTGGTGATCGAGAGGGGTGAGAGGATCGCCCAGCTGGTGATCGCTCCTGTTACCAGGGCGGAGTTTACAATTACAGAATCCCTTGACGATACAGCACGGGGAAGCGGCGGCTTCGGCTCTACCGGAGCAAAATGAGACAGTCCCTCTTATCTCTGTTTATCCTGATTACTCTTCTCCCATACGCTTACTCCCAGGAGGCCGACTGGAGCAGGAGTCTTCAGGAAGCCAGAGAGAAGGGGGACTTTCACCTTGAATCCCATTACAGGGAGAGGATGGAGGAGGTTCTGGGTTCCGAATGGGACCCACTGAACAGGACAGCTCTGTCACGATCTCTCTTTCTGGAGACCGTCACCCTCCCCGAGGATATATTTTTCAGCGACTCAATTTCCGTAATCAGAGGCGACGGCGATGATCTTTGGATGGGGAGCCGCAGCGGAGATATTGCCCGGTACTCCCTGTCCGAGAAGAGCTGGAAGTCTCTTATCCGGGGGGAGGAGTCCCTGGCGATCCGTTCGGTGCAGACCATAGAGTCTGACGGAGAACGGATCTGGTTTCTCTCCTATGGATCGGTGGGGCTCTACTCCAAACGTCATGACCGTCTGGTCTATCTGGATATTCCCGATGAGCAGAGTTTCCGGGGACTTCAGAGCTCCGTTGTAATGGGTTCAGGGCTTATCGCAGGTACCCAGGGGCTGGGGCTCAGAAGAATCAGGCTGGACGGCTATTCAAACATCTCAGAAGCCTCATCCCTGAGGAACGTCACCTATCTGCGGCAGCTGGAGGACGAAGAGGTTCTTGCCGGAACCGAGGAGGATGGTCTCTTTATTCTGGACTCCGGGTTTTCAGTCAGAAGGGCCGGGTTCAATGGCCGTCAGCTATCGGCGGTCCGCAGTATTCTCGGCGACCCCGATGGTGAGATGCTGGGAGGTTCCTACGGCAGAGGTCTTTTTAAGCTTGTCAGACAGGGGGAGGGCTATGATATAGTTTTCCTGAACAGCCGATCATCCTGGATCACCGATGGAGCCGAGAACAGGGACTTTTACTTCTTTACTACCCTGGGACAGGGGCTTATGGCGGTGGATAAAAAGAGTCTGGCTATCAGATACTACGGCATATCCGAGGGCCTCGGGGGGTTGGACTTAAGCTCCCTGGTCTATCTGGAACCCTATATTATTTGCGCCGTACAGGGGCAGGGACTGGTTATAATACATGAAGACTTCTTTACGACACCCTAATTCACACAGGACCCTCTATCTATATATTGCCAGGGAGTTTTTTCTCTCCTTTTTTGTCTCCTTTCTCTTTTTCTTCTTTGTTTTCTTTATCAACCAGCTTCTTCTGCTGGCAGAGGATATTCTGGAAAAACGGGTTCCCTTTACCTATGTAATGCGTCTGATTTTCTACTCCCTGCCATCGATTATTGCAATCTCCTTTCCTTTCGCCACCCTGGTGGGAACTCTTATGACCTATGGCCGATTCAGCTCGGATAACGAGATTCTGGCAATGCAGTGTTCCGGAATCCGCTATAACCGCATCTTTCTTCCGGTCTTTATTCTGGGCATCATCTTCTCCCTCTTCTCATTCTTTGTAAACGACTACCTTCTGCCTTTGGGAACCATCAACTTTACCAGGCTCTACAGGGAGATGATCTATCAGAATCCCGAGGTGGAGCTGGAGTCCTACTCGGTAAAATACTTTCAGGACAGCATCATCATTACGGGGCAGGTTGAGGGGAAGTATATGGACAACCTTATCATTATCGAAAAGGACAAGGAGTCCAACCGCCGGGTCATTCTGGCAGATACCGCCGAAATCAACAGCGATTATGAGGATGCCGGGGTGCTCTCGTTTCAGCTTGATAACATCCTTGATCATAAGCCGGACAAACGGAGCAGGGGGGAGTTCCTCTACACCGAAGCGGACAAGATGGTCTACAACATCCTTTTGGGGGATATTACCAGTTCCATCCGCAACCCGGGGCCACGGGAGATGAGTTCCCTTGATGTCTACAGGGCCATCAGGGAGAAAGAGCTCAGGTACTACGAGAGGGTTATGGAGAAGGACTACCAGGCCTTTATGGCATTTGCAGACCTCTACGGCAGCTGGTCCGCCCTGAACGGTGAAAGCAGTATTCCGGCTGCCGAAGCCTATCCCGTGAGGCTGGAGAATCTGAATGAGCAGTATCTGAACGCCTCGGAGAGCCGGGTCACAGACCGTTCCCTGCAGATCTGGAAGCTGGAGTTTTTTCAGAAATTCTCCATTCCCTTCTCCTGTCTGCCCTTTGTGATTCTAGCCTTTCCTTTGGGGCTCTTTTCCAGACGAAGCGGCAAGTCCGTGGGCTTTGGAATAGGCCTGTTTATCACCATTCTCTACTGGGGAATGCTTGTGGCCGGCCGGACCGTGGGGATCAGGACCTTCTATCCCCCCGCTCTGATCATGTGGCTCCCCAATATGCTGATCCTGCTGGCAGGTTCTGTTCTCTATCTCTTCAGGGCGGGCAAATGAAAACACTTCACAGGATGATAATCAAAGACTTTATACCCACACTCCTGGTTTCCATGATCTTTTTTGTTCTGATCCTGCAGCTTGTGGATATTTTCGCCAATCTCTGGCGCTATCTGAATGCCGATGTTTCCCTGAAGGTGATTCTTCAGATCACTCTGCTCTACATGCCCAAGTGCATCTCATTCGCCCTGCCCATTGCCCTTCTGTTTTCCATCTCCTATACCCTGGGTAACTACTACGCCAACAATGAGCTGATTGCGGTTTTCGGATCGGGATTCTCTCTCTATCAGCTGACCATGCCTCTTCTTGTTATTGCCCTGTTTTTAAGTTTCGGCAGCTATTTTTTTGAAGACCGTATTGTTATTCCCACATTAAAAGATAAAAACAGGATGTCCCGGGAGGTACTGGGACAGACTGTCAGCTACAGCAACTCCAATGTAGCTGTCCTGAGTCACAGAAACAGAGTCATCTACAATGCCGACTTCTATAACGACCGCCGTATGAGTCTGACGGGCGTGACGGTGCTCTTTCTGGATGATCAGGGACGGCTGGAACTCCGGGTGGATGGAAATTCCGCTCAGTGGGAGGATGGCCGGTGGATAATCAAGAACGCAAGGGTCTTCTCCGATGGAGAGGAGTTTATGGTGGAGGAATTTTTCAGCAGCTGGGAGCATGAACTTCTGGATGAACCTCCCGATTCTTTCAAGAGGATTACCCGGGATGTTGCGGAGATGACCGCCCGGGAGGCAAAGGATTGGGTGGAGTCCCTCAGAAGGACCGGATTCCCCTACAAGGGGGTCCTCACCGAGTATTATCAGCGGGTTTCCTTTGCTCTGACTCCCCTTGTGGTGGCGCTTCTCTCCTGTTCCCTGGGGGGGCGCTTTAAAAAGAACATTCTGCTGATGAGCCTCCTTTCCAGTCTGGTGGTTTCTGTTATATATTATGTGGCGCAAATGATTATGGTACTATTGGCTAAACTGGGATATATACCCCCCATTTACGGTGCCTGGGCCGCCTTTCTTGTTTTTCTGGGAGTTGGTGTACTTCTTTTCAGGACGGCCCAAACCTGATATAAACAGGTCTTTGTCCGCCGGCTGCCCGCCGGGGACCATGACCAGGGAGATCGAATGATAGATATACAATATAGAGACAATTCCTGCCGGGGACGCGGTGGAATCCTCCATCTGCCTCACGGTGATGTGGAAATTCCCGCCTTTATGCCGGTAGGCACAAACGGTACGGTCAAGGCCGTCAAGCATAACTCGGTGGACGATATGGGCTACACCCTGATTCTGGGGAACACCTACCACCTCTACCTCCGTCCGGGGATGGAGGTAATCAAGGCCGCAGGAGGACTTCACAAGTTCAGCGGCTGGAAACATAATATCCTCACCGACTCCGGGGGATTCCAGGTCTTCTCACTGGCCCCTTTCAGAAAGATCCGGGAGGAGGGTGTCCGTTTCCGTTCTCACGTGGACGGAGCCTACCACGAGTTTACCCCCGAGAAGGTTGTCGAGATACAGGAAACCCTGGGCAGCGATATTCAGATGGTTCTGGATGTCTGTACGCCCCCTGGAATCTCACACAAGGAGGCCGTAAAGTCCCTTGAAATCACCACGCGCTGGGCGAAGAGAGCCAAAAAGCGCTGGGAGAACTGCGATGACTCCTATCAGGGGAAGCTTTTCGGCATTATCCAGGGGAACTTCTATGAGGATCTCCGTAAAAGGAGTGCCGAAGAGATTCTTGAACTGGACACACCGGGCATCGCCATCGGAGGGCTCTCTGTTGGAGAAACCCCCGAGATGTTCCGTGACTTTCTTCACTATACCGCCCAGTTCCTCCCCGAGGACAAGCCCCGGTACGTGATGGGCATCGGAACCCCCGATTATATGCTTGAGGCTGTTGAGGCGGGAATCGATATGTTCGACTGCGTCTATCCCACAAGAATCGCCCGGAACGGAACCTGTTTCACCCGTGACGGCAACCTGGCTCTGAAGAACGAAAAGTGCCGCCTGGACCAGCAGCCCATCGAGCCTACCTGTACCTGTCCTGTATGTCAGCAGTACAGCCGCTCCTATCTTCGTCACCTCTTCAAGGCCAAGGAAATTCTGGGACCCATGCTCGTCACAGAGCACAACCTCCACTTCCTCCATACCTTTATGGCCGAGGTAAGACAGTCCCTGAGAGAGGGACGGTTCCTTGAGTACAAAAAGAACTTCCTTGACCGTTTTCAGAAGAGGTAAGATTTGAAAGAGACAACCCGCAGGCAGAGCCTCCTCTCCACCCTGGGTGTGATGGCGGGAACCCTGGGTTCCCGGCTCCTGGGATTTGTAAAGATCGCCCTGATCAGTATGTTCTTCGGTGCCGGACGCAAGGCAGATGTTCTCAATGCGGTGTTCAACATACCCAATAATTTCCGGAAGCTTCTGGCCGAGGGGGCCCTCTCATCGGCCTTTATCCCCGAGTTGTCCAGACAGATCGTCTCGGATCCAGAGGGGAAGGGCTCAAGAAACCTGAGCCGCAGTATCCTGGGACTTCAGATGCTGATTCTGGTGCCCGTTTCCCTGGTCTGCATTATTCAGCCCCAGATACTGCTCCGCCTCTTTGTCCGTTTCCCGGACCCCGCGGATTTTGATCTGGCTATCCGTCTGTTCAGGTGGATGTGGCACTATATACTGCTGATCAGCGTCTCTGCGGTGCTGATGGCTGTCCTGAACTCTCACAACCACTTTCTGATACCCGCTCTGTCGCCCCTGCTGTTCTCTGTTTCGGTGATTGTCAGCATACTCATCTGGCATGAATCACTGGGTGTCTTCTCAATGGTGGCGGGTGTGCTGGGAGGAGGGGGCTTTCAGATTCTATGGCAGTTTCCTCTCTACAGAAAACTGGGCTACTCACTGAAACCCCGGCTTCACTTCAAGGATGAGGCTTTTCAGCGGGTCATGAAACAGTGGATACCGGTTCTGATCACCTCATCCATCTTCACCGTAAACTCCCAGGTGGCGGTTCTTCTGGCAACAGGCCTTGATGAGGGTTCAACAACGGCTCTGAGTAACGCCATCGTCTTCTGGCAGCTCCCTTTCGGCATCTTCAGTGCTTCCATTACAACGGTTCTCTTTCCCAAGATGAGCCGTCAGGCGGGAGAGGGCAATATCCAGGCCATGGGTGAAACCCTGCTTCAGGGTGTTCATATGCTCAGCGTACTGCTTATTCCCTCATCTCTGCTGCTTATGGCTTTTGGTCCGGAGATGATCTCCACCGCCCTGCAGAGGGGTGAATTTACAGCTAAAAATACCCTTCTGGCCGCCAGGGTCCTCTTTGCCTACTGTCCCGGTATGTTTTTCGTGGGAACCTACAATCTCTTTCAGAGGTCCTATTACTCCCGCAGGAACTACCGTTTTCCTCTAGTTACGGCACTGGTGACAGTGACCCTGGATATTGCTCTCTCCCTTCTGTTTATCAGTTTCGGCTGGGGTGTCGCCTCACTTGCCTGGGCCAATTCACTGGCTTTTCTTGCGGGCTCCGGGGTTATGGTCTCCGGTTACTTCAAAGAGAAGCTTGGACTGGACTACAAGCCCCTGGCACGGCAGACTCTGAAGGTACTGGCGGCGCAGATCCCCATGGTGCTGGTTATTCTGGCATTCAAAAGGTTTATTCCCGTAGAGCGCTTCCTGGAGGGAAGCGGCTGGCATAATCTGGGACTTCTTGCCATGGAAGGATTAGGCAGCCTTGCGGTTCTCTTTCTCTTTTACTCCTTAATGAAACTGGATGTGATGACGATTCTTAGAAGAAGAGGGTAGGTCTTTATGAAAGTGTCCGGGAGAGTTTTTACAAAAGTCATTTTTCTTGTTTTGCTTCTGGTTCAGCCCCTGTGGTCCCAGGAGGCCGGAGGAGCTCCGGCATCTGAAGAGTCTGCTGCACCCGCCGCTGATGCCGATGCGGATAAGGCTGCCGAAGCCGAAAAGAAGGCTGAGGAGGAGAAGGAGAAGCTTGAGTCTCTTATCAAGGAGAAGCGGGAGACCCTTCTCTACGGCATCGATACGGAAGTTCTGGATCTTCTCTCCACCATCAAGAGCGAAAAGGATATGACCTTTAATGAGGACCTGGCCGGAGTGCTGGATGCCAGCTCCAATGCGGAGATCCAGCGGGGAATCATAGAGTTCTTCAATGAGATGGAGGTTGATCTTGCCGAAGAGCACACTCTTCAGATGCTCACCGACCACCTGGATGACTATGACTTCTCAAACCGTCTGCTTCTGGCCGCCGTCAGTTATCTGGGAACCATCAAATCCGAGGAGGCGGGTGACCTCTTCTACAATCTACTTACGGACAACAGCAGTTCCCTGGCCGTAGCCGCCCTCAGGGGAATCGGCCGGCTGGAGGATTCCTCCCGGGTCGAAGAGATCCTTGATCTTGTGAATGAGTATGAGGGAGATTCGGAGTACGATGAGTTTCTTGCCGCCGCCATGACTGTGCTGGGTGAGCTTGGATACCAGGAGTCCCAGATTCTTCTTGAGGACATCCTTCAGGATGAGGATGCTCCTTCGGCTCAGCGCCAGAATGCCGCCGTTGCCATCGGTCTTCTGGGCAATGAAGAGGGGCTTACGCTTTTAAGGGACATGTACAACAGTTCCCAGGATAGTCTCCTCCGCTCCTACATCCTTTTAGGGATTACCAAGTATGAGGACCCGTCTGTCGAGACCATTCTGATCAATGCCCTCAGGGATTCCTTCTGGCGTATCCGGGTGGCAGCCGCACAGGGTCTGGGAGAGCGGGAAGCCGGTGAGGCCGTGGATATTCTGCAGTACAAGGTCCGCAAGGATCCTATCCGCCATGTTCGCTATGCCTCCCTTGAGGCCCTGGGACAGATTGGCGGTTCTGATGCGGATGACTTTATCCTTGAGATGTTTGAGGGCGAACGGGTCGCCTTTGATATCAGGCAGAAGGCTCTTGATATGATGATGGAGCACAGGATCAGCGGCTCCATTGACGCTCTGGAAGAGGTTCTCAGGCCTAAATGGTCCGCCGACAATGACAGTGAACTGGGGCCCTTCTGCAAGACCCTCAGTACCACGGAGTGGGACCGTCTCAGGCCCTTCTATGCGGAGATGCTGGCCCATAAGGACTTTGTTATCAGGATTTACGGTATCAGAGGAGTCCGGCTCAATAAGATCTCGGGGCTCAAGGATGCTCTGAAGGCCATGGACAACGAGAAAGAGGCTGTCAATGTGCGCCGCGAGGCTCAGGCCGCCCTCGAGAGCTTCTAAGACCCCGGCGCTCCCTCCCACGGGGCGCTCCTGCCTCTGGAGCACACCTGCCTCCGGGGCTTTCTTCCTCTGGTACGCTGCTAGAGGCCCAGCTTCTTCCTGTACTGTCCCGGAGTTATGCCATATAGGTCCTTGAATCTACTTATGTAGTAGGAGGGGTCTTCGAATCCTGAATCGAAGGCGGCGTCCTCCACCTTCATCCCCCGGTGAATCCGTTCGAGACTCTTTTCAAGGCGCAGTGTGTTCAGGTACGCGGAGAATGTAGACTTCGCCCTCTGGTGAAATTTTCTGCTGAAGTGATACTTGCTCAGATTCATGGCCCGGGCTGCTTCTTCAAGGGAGATGGACCTTGCATAGTTCTCTTCCAGAAAACGGATGGTTCTGTGGAGAAAGTCATCTTCAAGAGAGATCCCCGAACCTTTGCACTCAGGCAGCAGGGTAAAGAGCCGCAGAAAGGCGGCATTCTGTTCCAGAGTATCACCAGACTCCAGCTGTTCTAGAACCTCAGCCAGTGAATCCGAATAGTCATTCAGTATTATGCTTCCCCTGAGCTGTCCGGCAATCTGCTTCATCATCTCACCATTGAGAAAGGCAAAATTTTCAAATTTCAGATGCCATACCTTGAACAGGGCCTTATCTAACCTCGAACTGTCGGTACGGTAGGAGTGGAGAAGCCCCGGAGGCAGGAAGATCAGATTGGTCTTCTTCAGTTGCAGAGGTTTCCCTTCTATCCGGATCTCACCATCAATTCCCCTGATCAGATTTATCTCAAAACTGTCATGGTAGTGAAGCCTGATCAGGTGATTGATCCGGCTTTCGTGGCAGAAGCAGCGCACAGGATGCTCCCAGGTCATTCCCTTCTCTTCAAATTTCAGACCCAGTGGATGGGCGGTATGGTTCAACAGACTCATAACAGCAATATATCCCTATGTTTCAGCAATATTATACAGGTAGTAGGGGAGAAATCAGCAATATTATTTGTATATAAGAGAAAAAAAGAGGGATGTTATGAAAAGAAGTCAGATTAACGCACTTGTTGAAAAGAGTATGGATTTTATGCTGGGTAATTCGTTCTATCTGCCAGAGTGGGCCTACTGGGACCGTGAGCGTTGGCTGAAAGAAGCCGAAAGCTGTTCCAGAATTTTCGAACTTCAGCTGGGCTGGGATCTGACGGATTTCGGCAGCGGAAACTTCAACCAGAGGGGACTGATCCTCTTTACCCTTAGAAACGGTATCCCCGGCAGCGGAGGCAAGGGCTATGCCGAGAAGATTATGATTGTCGGCAGGAAGCAGGAGACCCCCTATCATTTCCACTGGCACAAGCGGGAGGATATTATCAACCGGGGAGGAGGTCGGCTGGTTTTTCAGCTCCATGGGTCAACGGTGGCTGAGGAGCTCTCAGACAAGCCCTTTGATATCTATATCGATGAGAGGAAGTACCGAATCGGTGCAGGAGAGTATGTTGAACTCTCTCCCGGGCAGAGCCTCTGTCTTGAGCGGGGAGTATACCACCGCTTTTTTGCTGAAGACGGTGATGTGCTCTGTGGAGAGGTAAGCGATGTAAACGATGATGTCAACGATAACCGCTTTCTCGATGCTCCCGGCCGTTTTCCCGATATTGAAGAGGATGAGGCAATACGTCATCTTCTGGTCGGCGACTATGCCGGCCTTGAGGGAGGCAGCCTGTGACAGAGGGAAACAAAGGGAAGAGATCCCTTAAAAAAAGGATCAGCGGCGCGGGATGCTCTCTGCTGGACTATCTCTACACGGACATATCCTTCCAGGACCCCCGCCTGGAGCCCTTCTGGTCAAAGGAGCCTGGTGACGGTGGTATGTCCCCCGGGAAACTGGTCTTTGCAGCGGATCTTGCCCGTTTTGCAGGGGTGTCCGAGGAGATCCTTCAGGACTCACTGAGCGGAGGCATCGAGGCAGATAAGGTTAACCTGGGAGGGCCGGCCATAGTTCCCCTGGTTCACTGCTCCCAGATCCTGACTGACTGGGAGTGCAGCTTTTACGGTTTCAGCAGCGGCTCAGAGGATTTTGCTCCCCTGAATGCCATTGTGGAAAAACTGCCCGTCAACTATGTACGGCTCCCGTCTCCCGGTGCCCTTCCCACCACTGTGGTTCTGTCGGACCCCGGTCATCACTGCGGTGCCGGTGAGAGGACCTTTGTGAACAGACTCGGTGCCGCCGATCTGGTTGATCCTGAGGCCCTTCCCGATGAGCTCTTTGAGGGGGATATTGTTCTCTGGGGCGGGACGGGACTGGTCCCTCCCCTCCATGACAACCTTGGAGAGCTTAGCCGCAGGGTGAAGGATTTCGGCGGAATCAATGTGGTTGGAACGGTCTATGATTTCAGAAACGAGGCAAAGAGTCCTGTGGACCCCTGGCCTCTGGGAAGCCGTGAAGATCCCGCCTACAGGTGGATTGATCTTCTGATCTGCGATCAGGAGGAGGCCCTCAGGCTGTCGGGCAGGGAGACTCTGGAAGAGGCTCTTACCTTTTTCAGAGACTCTGGTCTCTACTCCCTTGTAATCACCCGGGGAAAGGAGGAGACTCTGGTCTATTCTGAGGGAAGCACTCTGTTTGGTGACTGTCCCCTGACCGCCATGCCCGTCAGTTCCTATGTGGATAGTGATCTGGCGGTACATCCCGAGAGGAGGGGTGATACCACCGGCTGCGGAGACAACTTTATGGGGGGTGTTCTTACATCCCTGGCAAGGCAGCTGGAAAATAGAGATCGTCTTGATCTGAAAACTGCGGCTGTCGAGGGAATCTGCGCCGGAGGTCTGGCGCTCTACTCAAAGGGAGGCTGTTTTGTAGAGTCCCGTCCCGGAGAGAAAGAGGCCCTGATGAAGCCGATCCGCACTGATTATTTCAGCCGTATTCTGCCCGCGATGGATGGAGAGGCTGTAATGGAGGGGGGAGTATGAAAAAAGCCCTCCTTTTCGGCGGCGGCAATATCGGCCGCTCCTTTATGGTCCCTGTATTCCAGGATGCAGGCTATGTGTTGACAATTGCAGATATCGACGGAAATCTACTGGATGCTCTGGAGAGGGCCGGGAAGTACAAGATTACAACCTGTCGGGATCGGGGTACTGAAGACAGGTGGGTCACGGGATTCAGGACCCTGAATCTGTCGGACAGTGAGGCCCTCCATCACTCTCTTCTTGAAACGGATCTTGTAATTACTTCGGTGGGGATGAGAGGAGCACCGGCCGTATGCGCAAGGGTAGCATCTGTTCTGGAGGAGCGCTGGAAATCCGGCGGCCCGGGAGGTTTTGATATTGTAATGGCCGAGAATATCCCCGATGCAGCCGAATTTTTCCGTACTCATATGAAAAAGAATCTGGCCCCTGATTTTCCTGACGAGAAAATGCCCGGCCTTGTGGCAGCCAGTATAGGTAAGATGGTTCCCCTCCTCAGAGATGAGCAGAGAAGAGAGGACCCCTTAAGGCTTTTTGCCGAGGAGTACAGCAGTCTGATTCTTGACAGGGACGGATTCAAAAACTCCATCCCCGAGTCGGAATATATAAAGCCTGTATCACCCATTGAGGCCTATATGGACAGAAAGCTCTATATCCACAATATGGGTCATGCCGCTGCAGCCTGGCTGGGGCGCAGCCGCTTTCCGGTGCGGAAGATGATCTGGGAGGTTCTTGAGGATAAAGAACTGCGTGATGATGTCAGCCGTGCTATGATGATCAGCGGAGAAGCCCTACTGCGGGAATACCCGGGGGTGTTCAGTTTAGAGGATATTGCAGACCATGTTAATGATCTGATCAGCCGTTTCAGGAACCGGGCCCTGGGAGATACGGTGCAGCGTGTGGGCCGTGATCTGGGCAGGAAGCTTGCTCCCGGCGACAGGCTTGCGGGGACTTTGAGTCTTGTAAGAAAGCACGGCCTTGAAGAGGATCTGTTTCTGAAAATCTTTGAGGCGGCCCTCTCCTTCGGAAATCACTTTGATGCCGATGAGGCGGACAGGGAGATCTCCGAAAGGTATGAGAAGGCCGGTTTAGGAGAGATGGCCCACGAGTATTCCCTGAACTGACAGGGCGATAGATAAAGAAGGAGAATTTATGAAAAGCAGAAAATATCTGGATATCGGAAACCGTGATTCGGTTCTTCTGGAACAGGATAAGTTCCGTGTTGTTGTGAACAGTGCCAAGGGAATGATTCCGGAACTCAGTGTGAAAAAGGGAGAGGCCTGGGTCAACGCTCACTGGAATCCCTGGTTCAGAAGCAATAGCGGACAGGAGTGGGACCCCGAGTTTCATGAAGAGTACTGGAAGGTGCCTCTTCTCTATGATATTGCAGGTAATTTTCCCTGCTGCCCCAATGTCGGTCCCGGCCATGTTCTGAAGGACGGAAGAGAACTTCCTCCCCACGGTTTTACCGCCCTTTATGACTGGAGTGCCGATTCTCTGCATGAGGATGATAAAAAAGCATCGGTGGAGTGGAGTCTGAATGTTACCTCCCACAGTCTGAACTACAGGAAGACCGATATGATCCTCAAGGATCAGCCCGTTCACTACACCAGGCTGACCGTTATTAATGATTCAGACAAGGATGAAGCAGTCAACTGCACCTGGCACAATACGGTGGGAGCGCCCTTCCTGGAGACCGGCTGCCGTATCGACAACAACGCCCGTCAGTTTGCCGTTCCCCCTCTGGGGACCGAATTTGACGATACCGGTCGCTTTGAGCCGGGTTCTGTCTTCTCCTCGTTGAAGAAAGTTCCCCTAAGAGCCGGCGGAACCGCCGACGGCAGCATTGTACCCGGTCAGATTGGTTATACGGATTTTGTCACCTGTGCTGTGCCTTCGGACTGCTCCCTTGGCTGGAGCTCCATTGTGAACCCCATGCAGAAGCTGGTCTACCTGGAGTGGTTCAAGGGGCCTGAGGCGTTAGATGATTCCAGTATCCCCATCAACTTCTACAGCTACTGGTACAACTTCGGCGGCAGGCCCTTCCGTCCCTGGGCTCCCGAAGACGGCGGCACCGACCGTTCCTGGTGCTTCGGCGCCGAATGCGGGCTGAACTACTTTGCCAACGGCCTGCAGGAATCCCTGGAGCACCCCGAATTCCTGGGCAACAAAACCCATATTGTCCTGAAACCGGGGGAGAGCAGGGTTCAGGACTACGCCACCGCATTCTTCAGCTATGAGGGAGATGCCCTGGATGAGGGGATTGCCGATGTTCAGGCCGGCGGCGCGGGAATCGTGATAACCGGCCGCTCCGGTAAAAAAGTGGAGATCCGGGGAGAGGCTGATCTGTCCTCTCTCGGCTGATATAATTTCCGAATGAAAAAGGTCTGTCAGGATAAAACTTGACAGGCCTTTCTTTATCCCCTATATTGTTTGTTGAAACAATCAACAAACAAAGGCGGCCTATCGAGGATGTTGTTCCGATAGGCCGGGGATGGCAGAGAGTATGACAGCAAACAAGGTTCAGGAGGGGAAAATAAACCGCTGCAGAACCATGGATCTTATCAGGACACGGCCCGGAGTCAGCCGGATTGAAGCGGCCGAAGCCCTCGGCCTGAACAGGTCGACACTTACCCATATTGTCAATGATCTTCTTGCTTCGGGTTTTGTGGCAGAAGAGCAGCTTCCCTCAGCTTCCGGCAGGGGAGGCAGAAGGCCCATCGGATTGAAGCTCACTCCCTTTTATCTGCTGGGGATTGAGTGGCAGAGCCGTTTTATCCGCATTACCCTCTGCACACTCTCAGGTGAGGCTGTCTACCATAAGCAGGTTGATACGGTGAGCTACGGCAGATCGGAATTTATCAGGGTCGTAAAGGAACATATTGAAATCCTGGAAAAAAAGTTCGGCTGCCGGATCTGCGGAGCGGGAATCGGACTTCCCGGCCGGATTAACCCGCACAGGGGGATCGTGATAGAATCCAGACCTCTTGAAATATCCAGCCTACCATTGGCAGAAGAGCTTTATGAAGCACTGGGTATTCCCGTTCTTATCGAAAACGACGCCAACTGCTTTGCCTGGGGAGAGATTGAGGAGAGGAAGGAGTTCGGAGGAAATCTGCTCTGTATGCTTCTTGAGTTTCATTCCAGTCCCGAAAGCCGGAACTGGGACCAGGAAGTGGGGATGGGCATCGTTTCAAGGGGTTCTGTTTACCATGGCTCCAACTATGCCGCAGGTGAGCTGCCTGCAGCCGGAGGGAGTGCAGACGGACGGAGTCTGGTGCTCCGGAACCTGAAAGACAGGAGTTCCGAAGAGGCTCTGGAGTACTGCCGGACCCTCTTTTCCTCCCTGGAACCGGTAATTTCCGTGCTTGATCCGGAGATCCTGATTCTGGGAGGAGATTTCTCATTCCACAGGGCCCTTTTTGAACCGGCTCTGAAGGAACTGCTCTCCAGGCCCTGGACCTTTTCAGGCAAGGGTGTCTGGGAGGTGGCCCGGGGTGCCGCTTCATTCTTTGCGAAAACAATATTTACTCTTCCCGGATTCAATGATGACGCCCTCTACCGCGGGGGCTGGGAAGAGGTTCTACACCATAAAGAGGAGAGATAAAAGTGCTTAAAGGTAAAGCTGTAATCGGTCAGTCCGGAGGGCCCACTTCGGTCATCAATTCCAGTCTGGCAGGAGTCATTGAGGAGGCCCTCAGTCAGGAGGCCATAACTGCCGTTCTGGGTATGAACTACGGTATAGAGGGATTTATGGCAGAGAGGTTTTATGATCTTGGGGCCCAGAGTCCCGAGGTGATAAAGGGGCTGAGAACTACACCCTCATCGGCCCTGGGCTCTTCCCGTCACAAGCTGACAGACAGTGATTTTCCCCGGATTCTGGAAGTGCTGAAGAAGTATGATATCCGCTACTTCTTCCTGATCGGCGGCAATGACACAATGGATACGATCCATCGCCTTGAGGCCTACTGCCGGTCAGAGGGCTATGAGCTGATGGGTGTGGGGGTTCCCAAGACCGTGGACAACGATCTTTTCGGCACCGATTTCACCCCCGGATTTCCCTCGGCAGCCAGAAGCAATATTCTCAATGTTCTTCAGGCGGGAGTTCTGGCTAAGGATATGAAAAAGGTAGACCAGTTTGTTGTCTACCAGACCATAGGCCGGGAGGCGGGCTGGCTTGCGGCGTCTACGGCTGCGGCCAGAAGGAAAGAGGGGGATGCTCCCCACCTGATCTACTGTCCCGAGCGCCCATTGGATCCCGAAAAGATGCTGGAAGATGCCAGAAGCTGTATCGAGAAGTACGGCTGGGTCTCCATTGTTGTCAGTGAGGGGCTTCTTTACGCCGACGGGACTCCCGTAAGCGCCGCCGAGTCAAAGGACAAGTTCAACAATACCGAGTTCGGCGCCATGGGAGGGGCCAGTGTGGCCCTGAATATTCACAAGATTCTCTCCTCCGGTCTGGATGGAGCAAGGGGAGAGTTTCAGATAACGGAATCCCTGATTATGAGCGCCTTTGACAGGGCCGAGGAGCTGGATCTGGACCTGGCTTACCGCTGCGGTAAGGAAGCCGTCAGGCTGGCGGCAGATGGAACAAGCGGTGTAATGGTGACCATAGAGCGGCAGGAGGATGGTTCCTTCTCTCTTGGCAGCGCCCCCCTTCAGGATGTGGCGGTCAGGGCGAAGGCCATGCCCGATGATTATATCAACGAAAGGGGGAACGATGTGACTCCCGCTTTTATGGACTATATCAGACCCTTAGTTTCCGGGCTCCCCGAGTTTGTGAGTCTGGAAGACAGATACTACAAGGAGGTGAAATAGTGGATTTCGCCAGAAATATTCTGATTGTACAGGCCCATCCTGACGATGCCGAGGCCTGGTGCGGCGGTACCCTGAGACTTCTTAAGGAGAAGAGGTTTAATATCTCCATTGTCACAATGACAGCCGGAGGAATGGGCGGTATGAGCGGCAGCGAGGAAGAGACCATCGCCATGCGGAAAAAAGAGGCCGCAAATGCCGCCAGCCTTGTGGATGCAGACTACTACTGTCTGGATCAGCGGGACGGATATGTCTTTGACAGCGAAGAGGCCAGAATGAAGATGGTCGATGTTATCCGGAAGGTAAAGGCCGGTGTGATTATCACCCACCTTCCCAATGACTATCACGCGGACCACAGGGCCACGGCTGTAATATGCGACGCGGCGGCCATGATCTCCTCCCTTCCCAATGTCCCCTCAAAGGAAGAGCCCCTGCCGGTAACACCCCTCCTCTATCATTCGGCTCCCATGAGCCTTTCGGACCCTCTGGGATTCCCCCTGGCGCCTCCCCACTTCTTTGTGGATATATCCGGTGTTATCGATGGAAAGCTGGAGATGCTGGGATGTCATGAGTCTCAGAAGCAGCTGATGAAGCATATGCACAAGATTGATGACTTTTTCGGTGAGATGAAGAAGTTCTCCGCCGAACTGGGAGAGATGGTTGGTGTGGAGTACGCGGAGTGCTTCTGGCAGCATCTGGGCGGCGGATATCAGAAGGACCCGCTGATTCAGGAGACCCTTAAAGAAAAAATAATAATAAAAGAGGATTAACGATGAACAGTTCTGATAAATATTCAAAATACGCTCTCTGCAGGGAGATGCTTGAAACCCCCGATGTGATCCGCTCACTCAATATTCCTGATCTGGAACTCTATGCGGGAGCCCTGAAACGCGCTGGAAAAGCCATGCTTACAGGAGAGGGTTCCAGCAGGATTTTTCCCGCCAAAAGAGCCATAAGCGAGTCCCTGAAGGCCGCCGAACCCTTCGGTTTTGTAACCGAGGGTGCCACTCAGGCCATGGACTATCCTCTGGATGCATATGCCGTCTTCGGCGCCTCCAACAGCGGCCGGACAAAGGAGCTGGTCCGTCTGTTCGACAAGCTGAAGAAGGAGGGTCACAAGGACCTCTTCGGCGTTACGGCTGCATCGGATTCGACGGTGGAGAGCTACAGCCGCTCCACCTATGTTCTGAACTGCGGGAAGGAGGATGCCGTTGCCGCAACCAAGTCGGTGGCAGAACAGGCTCTCTTCTACGATGCCCTCAGAGCCGCTGCTTCGGGCAGATCCCTGACGGGGCTTGATGCCTGCGCCGATGCCGTAGAGAAGGCACTGACCATGGAGATCGATCCCGAGGTTACCTCACTCCTGGCGGGAGCCGGGATGATCTACTTTGCCGGAAGAAACAACGGTGTGGCCGAAGAGCTGACTCTCAAGACCAACGAGATAACCAGAAAGAAGTCCGACTTTCTGGAGGGGACCTATGGGGCCCATGGAATCGAAGAGGTTATGAGCTCCGATGATGTCCTTGTGGTGATCGATCCCTTTGAAGAGGAGGAACAGAAGTTCCTTGAGTGTCTTACCGAAGGGGTGGGGATCAAAATTATCTCTGTGGGGACAAGAAAGAGTTCCTTTGCTCACTCAGTGGTTATTCCCGATGCCGGGGATCTTCAGAACTATGTGGAGCTGGCGGCGGGGTGGAACCTGCTTGTGGAGACAGGTCTTGCTCTTCAGATTGATCTGGACAAACCCGTCCGTGCCAGAAAGGTGGGGAACGAGTTTATTCCATCGTAAGATCAGCCGGGAAGTGCCGCCTGAGAAAGGCAGGCGGCCGGACAGGCAGGCGGCCGGACAGGCAGGCGGACCGGCCCGGTACCGACTTCAGAGTCAGACCGGCACAGGCAGCCGTGCAGCGGTGTGTACGGCTTTCCCCTGGCAGCTGCCCTGCAGGGCGGCCGGCGTCAGTCGTCTCCGGACTGCATCAAAAGTTCATATTCGCTGGATGAGAGGCTTGAATTGTCCTCCCTGGAGTTCTCTATATTCTCGCTGATTTCGCGTCTGATGGCCTGAACATCCTCCAAGTGGGATGCCATTTTCCTTTTGAGCTCGGGAAACCTCTGGGCATCCTCTTCGCTGAAAAAGCTCTTTTTTTCCTCTGCCAGTTCGATCAGGGCGGCCAGTTTGGTCTTAAGCTTCTGTATGGAGTAGAGAAAGTCATTTCTTCTTATAAGGTAGGGGTTTTCCTTAAGCAGGGTGTAGTGTCTGTTAAGCACAGCATCTATTGTAAAAATCTGCTGTACCATGGGTGAGGCGAAGAACTCGCTGTCTATGGACAGCTTGAGACCGTTCTGGATATTCATTATCTCACTGTGCAGGTAAAAAAGATTGTCTTCGTAATGAACCTTTTCACTCATTAAAATCTCCCTCTACTAATAGTGTAATATATGTTTCGGCATTGTGGGCATTTAGCTTGACATCTAACGGTGCATATGATATTTTTTCCCAGCCTCTTTATTTGCTCTGTTGGAGCAAATCATTAAAGTCCGTAAGGAGGATAGAATGAGATCCTATGAATTTACAGCAGTTTTCCGTGTCAAGGAAGACAATTATGCAACAGGTCTGAAGGCTGTCAAGACTATTTTAGAAAACAATGGTGTGACAACAGCTTCTGAAGAAGACATGGGCGACAGACTGCTTGCTTATCCCGTTAAAAAAGAAGAGCGTGGTCACTACCACCTGTTCAACATTGACGCCGATCCCGCAGGAATCCTGAAGATTGAAGAAGCTCTCAAGCTCGAGACATCTCTTCTGAAGTATCTTTTCGTTAAAAAAGATAACTAAGGAGTTCCCATGGCATCAGATATTAACCGTGTAGTACTGGTCGGAAGACTAACAAGAGACGCAGAGCTGAAGTACACTTCAGGGGGAATGGCTATTGCTGATATCAGCCTGGCCTCCACCAGAAGCAGAAAACAGGGAGATCAGTGGGTTGAAGAGGCCAACTTTTTTGATGTTTCCCTTTTCGGTAGAAGAGCAGAAGCCCTGTCTCAGTATCTGTCCAAAGGTACACAGATTGCAGTTGAAGGCCAGCTCCGGCAGGATCGCTGGGAGCAGGATGGTATGAAGCGCAGCAAGGTGACTATCGTTGCCTCGGATATTCAGCTTCTGGGAAGCAGGAGCGACAGGGGACAGTCCTCGGAGGGTTCTTACCAGAACACCAATCAGGCTCCTCCCCGGAATTCTCAGCCCTTTGAGTCCTACAGCAGACCCGAACAGAGTTCGGCACCCAAGCAGGACAGGTTTGAGGACGATATTCCGTTTTAAGCCCTCTTTAAAGAGTAAGACGGAAGTGACAATGACTTAGCGCAGGGACGATAGTCGCTGCAATGCAAGGAGATAAGAAAACATGTCTGAAGATACACAGAATGTAGAAGCAGAAGCATCTCAGAATGCAGATGCAAAACCTGTAAGACCTGCAGGAGATAGAGGTCCCATGAGGGGCGGAAGAAAAACTTTTTACAAGAAAAAAGTTTGTAAGTTTTGTAAGAACGGTCTGGAAGTAGACTACAAGAAACCCGATTCACTGCGCCGCTTTATCACAGAAAGAGGAAAGATCCTTCCCAGAAGAATCACCGGAACCTGTGCAAAGCACCAGAGAATGCTGACAACCGAAGTAAAGAGATCAAGAGCTCTGGCTCTTCTTCCCTTTGTTTCTAAATAATCAGGACTCTGATTTTTGGAAATCCGGCAGATCAGGAAAATAACGGCGGTTTCCATGGCTGCAGCTCTGCTGTATAACCTTGGTTTTCTGTCACCCCTGTTCGCGGTGCCTCTGCAGTTATCTGCAGGGGAACGGAGCAGGAGAAACTTCCTGGCATCATCGCTGGTTTCAGTGTCTCTGATACTGGCCTTCAGGGCCATGGTCCTCAAGCCTCTCGGGGCTCTGGGATTTATATATCTGGACGGATGTATCCTGCTGCTTGCAGCAATGGGACTCTACATCTGTAATTTTGAGTTGCAGAATTTTCATCTGCCTGTCCGGCTTGCTGCGGCAACAGCTTCAGCAGCAGTCATTGTATTTCTGATGCAGCCGGTTTTCGGGACCCTGAGAGATCAGATCGTTCCGGCCCTGGATCAGACTCTGGCCGTCTTCGGCGGAGGGATGGACGGTGAGCTGATGCTCCTCTTTATGCAGGATCTGTTTGGAAGAACAGGATTTGCCTGGTACTTCTTTTTTATTGCTTTTTCTCACTGGTTGGGAAAGAATATAACAAAGCGGTTCGGCGTAGAAAATCAGTCCGGAAATGAGCACTGGGAAATGCCCGATGGAGGAATCTGGTTCCTCTTTTTACCATTGACAGTTTTTCTTCTGGAGAAACTGACAATGAGATCAGGGCTGCAGCTCTTGAGCGGGATTCCCGCCTATGCTGTCAGCAACGCCCTGCTGATCGGTGCCGGCAGTTATGCACTGCGGGGCCTTGTGATGATCAGGGCATTGATGAAAAAAAAGGGTTTGTCGGTTCAGATGCAGAGACTGCTTCTGATGACAACCGGTTTTCTGGCTGTTATGCCGGGATTGAATCTGGTTGTATTGATATTATTTGCAGGGATCGGTGTATCCGAACTCTGGGTAAATTACAGAATTTTTGACAAGGAGTAATTCCATGAAGATTATATTAAATCAGGATATTTCCAGCCTTGGTGAAGAGGGAGATGTTAAGGTTGTAGCCGATGGTTACGCAAGAAACTTCCTTATCCCCAAGAAACTGGCTGTTCCTTACAACAAGGCCAACCTCAACATGTTTGAGCAGAAAAAAGTGGCCATTGAAAAGAGAAAAGAAGCTAAAAGAAAAGACGCTATGGGTGTTAAAGAGAGACTGTCCGGTGAAGAACTGGTAATCTCAATGCCCGCCGGTGAAAAGGGTAAACTCTTCGGTGCTGTTACTGCAGCCACCATCGTTGAAGAGCTTGCCAAGATCGGTGTCGCCATCGTTAAGAAAAACGTTGAGATTCCCGGACACTCCATCAAGGTTACCGGTACAAGCACAATCACCATCAAACTCTATGGTGGCGAAACGGCTGAGCTTAAGGTTACTGTGAAGGGTGAAATCGTAGAAGGTTCTGCAAGACCCGAAGCAAAGGCTGAAGAAGCTCCTGCTGAAGAAGTTGTATCTGAAGAGGTTTCTGAAGAAGTGGCTGAAGAGGCTGCTGCTGAAGAAGTATCCGAAGAATCTGCTGAATAATAATTCAGGGAGTTTATGGAACCAGCTTCCTTAAAAGACAGAGTGCCTCCGTATAATGAAGACGCGGAATCCGCGGTTCTGGGGGCACTCCTGCTCAATTTTAACCTCGACTCTCTCGATACGGTTCGAATGTATCTGGGGGTCGAGGATTTTTTCAGGCTCGGGCACCAGCACATCTTTCAGGCCATTGAACAGCTGGAAAAGAAGGGCAGCGGTGTCGACCTGCTGACGGTTATTGAAGAACTCAAGAGCGAGGCTCTTCTTGAGAAGGCCGGAGGTGTTGCCTATGTCACCGGCCTGACCTCGTCCGTACCAACCACTGCAAATATTGAGTACTACTCAAAAATCGTTCAGGAGTGCAGCATACGCCGCAAACTTCTGAATATATCCGCAGATATCCATGCACAGGCTCACGACGACTCACGGGAAACCTCGGAGATCCTCGAGGAAGTTGAGCGTTCTGTATTTGAGATTAACGACAAGAGATCCGTAGACTCCATGCAGTCCGCAGGAGATGTGATCAAGGAAGCGATCTTCGCCATCGAGCAGAGATACTCCCAGAAGGGTGACTTCACCGGTGTTCCTTCGGGCTTTGATGATCTTGACTCCATGACCACGGGATTTCAGAAGTCCGAGATGATCGTTATCGGAGCTCGTCCTTCGGTGGGTAAAACAGCATTTGCTCTGACCCTGGCGGCAAATGTCGCTATCAAAAGTAAGATCAACTGCGGTTTTTTTACTCTGGAAATGACAACCCTTTCGGTAATGCAGAGACTTCTCAGTCTTCAGGCCAATATCAATTCAAACAAGATCAGAACGGGACTGCTGAAGCCCTCGGATTTTAACAGCCTTACAGACGCGGCAAGTTCCATCTATGACGCTCCCCTCTGGATTGACGACACTCCCAACATGAAGCTTCTGGATCTCAGGGCCCAGGCGCGGCGCATGGTGAGCAAGTTTGATGTAAAGATTATCTTTATCGACTACCTGGGTCTGATTACCTTTGAGGACAAAAGGATTCCCAGGCATGAGCAGATGGCCGAAGTCAGCCGCTCACTGAAGGCCCTGGCCCGTGAGCTGGACATTCCCATTGTAGCCCTATCCCAGGTGGGACGGCAGACCGAGGGAAAAGCTCCGGGACTGGCGGACCTCAGAGAGTCCGGTGCCATCGAGCAGGATGCGGACATGGTCATGTTTCTTCACAGAGACAGAGGGATTGACAATAAAGAGGGAACCCCTGAAAATATAGAGACAGAGCTGATTATTGCCAAGCAGAGAAACGGCCCCGTAGGGGTGGTGAAGATGGCCTTTATACCCCATTTTACCAAGTTTGTTCCTCTGGCGCACAGCAACTAGGAGTTCAAATGGCCTTTATTGAAGATTACAGACTGGATGAGATCAAGAACGAAGTGGAAGAGGTTGCCTACAAGGAGCTTGAAACACAGCTGGCGAAGATTCCCGATGAGGATATCTGCAAGTGTATCGACTGTGTTCAGGATATGGCCTGTTTTGCACTGAATCAGATCAAACCCAGATATACGGTATCCCTTTTAGGGAGCCTTTATACAAGGGTGGAGACTGAGTCCCTGATTGAGGATATCAGCAAGGTCGTTGCCTCATCCATACAGAAGATCAGTCAGAATCCTCTGCACAGCAAGTCCTGATTTTTTTCAGGTAGAAAAAAACCCCGCCCGGCTATGGTTTAATTCATGTAGCTGGAAGCGGGGTATTTTTTTGCTCCGGTACTTTCCAGTACTCTTCGGGACTAATCGTCCTGATCAATCCTGTCAGGATGGAACGGCCCCATCGGGACCGCCGGTACTACTCCTGCTCTGCAGGTTTCCGGACAAGGTAGGAGTTTCTCAGGGGTAGACCGGTGCGCTCTGAGAAGCTGTTAATCTTATCTGCAGCGCTCCTGTCGCTGACCACCGGCTTTTCAGAACCGTCGGTCATAATGGCAATCCAGTTGCCGTCGCTCATCAGATAGTAGTCCATTATCTTAGATCCCCTTCTGGGATCAACCAGGGTGAGAGAACCGTCGCTGTTGACTATGTACAGAACGGACTGGTGATAGAAGATCTTTTCAATATTCTTGTCGTAGGCCCAGGTTCTGGACTGAGAGCCTCTGAGTCTGATAATGTCCCGGCCTGTAATGCTTCCATAGAGGGTGGGGGTGTAGGCACTGGTATCCACGCTGAATATGGAGCTGATGAACTCTCCGTTTTTGCTGTAGATGGTAGAGGAGAGGGAGGGGTTGTTCTTTCTGTGACTTCTTACCTCTGTTGCAACGGTTCCGTCGTTCTTCAGCTTCAGTCCTGTGGAGTAAATATTTGGACCCGCCTCGGGACTGATAATCTGGTAGACAAAGAAACGGTCGTCGTCGATGGGTGTTATCTCTCCAGTCTCTGTTTCCACTGTGATTGTGGGGTTGGAGGAGGTCTTCATCAGGGACTTACCGGCAATCAGCTGGCTGTCGTTCAGGAAGTTCAGACTGACCATTCCCAGGGCGGAGAATCCGAACTCTCTGATGCCCGTATGAAGATCGCTCAGGGTAGCCTCACCGCTGCTTTCAAGGGCCAGGACCTGGTTGCCTCTTATGGAGAGCTGGCGCAGTCCAGACTTGTAGCTGTCGTTCCGGCCGGAGCTTTTTCCGGTCTCGGGATCATAGAGCACATAGCCCCTGGTGCTGTTTGAGGATGACCAGATAAGGAGTTTCCCCTCACCGTAGCCCTCAATCCTTGAATTGCCGGGAAGGGGGCTGGATGCGGTATTCATGGTGATGTCCGCCAGCTTATCGGTGCTGTTGACACCGCTGGCGCCGAAATAGCTGCTGTTCAGGGTGAGAAGTTCTGATTCGGTCAGTACATAGAGAGTATTCCCGTCAAAGCTGATGTCCTGAATATGGGCCAGTTCGTTCTTCTTGTATATATGGGGAGTCATTGATTCGGGGTCAAGATTCCAGATATTACCAGATGCATCGGACAGGAAGACTCTGTTATGTACCGACTCAACGGTACGGAAGCTGTCGGAGATCCGGAAGAATCCCGTATCAGTCGTTTCCGGTGTTGTTACGGCGCTGTTTCCGGTCAGGTAGTCTGAAGTTGAGACGGGAGAGAAGTAGGCGCCGGAGGTGGATATATGGCTTACTTTAAGGCGTCCTGTGCTGGACTGGCTGACAATGGAAATAACACCCTTCTGCTGGTCGATGGAGTAACCTGCCATATCGCTGACGGACATGGAGTCCCTTGTCCGTCCGGTCAGACGGTCAATCATCATAAGGGTGTTGTTTTTGGTGGCCAGCAGGTAGCGCTTGCCTTCGGTGTCCAGAACCCTGATATCCGAAAGATCCTCGGTGGTTTCAACCTCGCTCTTCAGGGAGGATGTGCGGATGTCGTAGTAACGGAAGTAGCCTGAGTTGCTGTAGGCCATAATGGTGGCTTCAGAAGAGCCCACATAGGCATAGCTGAAGAATCCGTTAAGCCGTCTCAGGTATGAGTACTGACGTCCTGACTGGCTGTCGTAGAGGACAATGCTGGGATTGCCCACACGGGTAATAAAGAGGAACTTTCCTTTTCCTGAGTAGTCGAACTGCACGGGACGGGTTTCCAGGGTCTTTGTGAAGAGATTTCTTCCGGTCTCCCAGTTCCAGACAGAGAGAGAGCTTGAGCCGGGATTGTTGACCAGGATGGCAATCTCGGATTTTTCAGGGTGAAGTTTTATCTCGATGCTTCCCTTGAGGCCTGTGTCCAGCTGGTAGCGGAGCTTGTCTGTGTTAAGGTCCCAGATATTCACCAGTCCTGACTCATCCACAGAGACCAGTGTGCTGCTGGCTTCGTGATAGCTCAGTGAGCCGACGGGTTTGTTGTGACCCGAATCAATCACCATTCTCTGAGCACTGAGAATGGAAGTGGTCAGAAGAAACAATATAAAGGCTGTTTTGAATTTATTCATACATCAGTTCCTTGAAAAAAAGAGTATATCATTTGTCGTTGCGAATATTATCAGTGCGAATACAATCATTGTACCAAGCATCTGGTATCTGTAGAGTACGGCGGGGTTGGGCTTACGCTTTGTGATGCCCTCCACAAGAAAGAGAAGGATCTGTCCGCCGTCAAGAACGGGTATGGGTAGAAGATTCATAATAAAGAGAGCCACATTGATCAGGGCTATAAAGCGGAAGAAGTTCAGAAATCCCTCGGCAATGCCTGCGGAAAATCCAGAGAAGGCCAGATCGCCTGTCATATAGGTGATTCGTAAGGGCCCGGAAACCGCCGACTGAAGATTGATGCCCTTGAAGAGCATTCCCAGTCCCTTGGCGGAGTTTGCAACGGTGTTCCATGACTCGGTAAATCCCTCTTTAACGGAGTGGATGAGTTTGAATGAGGGGGTTCTCAGGCTCAGGTACTCAAACTGAATTCCTCCATGGGGGAGATCGCTGTTCTCAGGCACCCTAAGGGTGATGGTTTCGCCGTTCCGGAGGACCTTCAGTGTAGAGACTGACCCTTCGGTCAGCCTTGAGAAATCCAGAGCATGGCTGACGGGAGTGCCGTCTGCTTCAACAATCCTGTCACCAGCCTGCATGCCTGCCGCGAAGAAAAGGCTGTTTTCGGACACCCCTTTTACAACAGCATCAATCCAGGGGAATATCCCCAGCATTCCCGCACCGCTGTCCTTATTCAGTTCAGGGACTGTCGTGATGGACAGAAGCCGTCCGTCCCGTTCGACTGTAAGGGTAAGGGGTTTTTCCGGGCTGACCATAATGGCTTCCTGAAGCTGGTCAAAGCGTTCAATATCCCGGTCGTCCACGGCCCGGATAATATCACCGCTTTTCAGTCCCGCCGTATCCGCGGGAAAGTCGCTTCTTGTGCTGTACTCCGAGGCGAGGACAATTCCCGAGGGGTAGTAGTGAATCTGATATCCGACAAGGCTGATTGTAAAGAAGATCAGACCAGCCATAATCAGGTTCATTACGGGGCCGCTTATGGATACGATGATCCGCTTCCACCAGGCCGCGGCGTACATGTCTCCTTCATCGGTATCGATGGTCCGGGCCTTGCTTTCCCAGGCCTGTATCATGGCCTGTTCTCCCTGCATCTTGCAGTAGCCTCCCAGGGGGAAAAGGGAGATCCGGAAGTCCGTGTCCTTCCACTTCTTTGAAAAGAGAACCTTTCCCCATCCGATGGAGAAGGCTTCTACCTTGATGCCCGACAGGCGGGCGGCAATAAAGTGGCCGGCTTCATGGACCACCACGACTATGGAAAGGCCGAGGAGGCCGGTCAGTATCTTAATCATTGTCATGATTTCAGAGTCCTTATATAGTCCCGGGCCAGTTCTCTGGACCTTTCGTCCCTTTCAAGAATCTCCTGGACCGTGGAGCCTCTTCCGGACCAGTCCTGCTGCAGGACCTGTTCGGTGACAGAGGCTATGGCGGAGTAGGGTATCTCCCGTTTCAGGAAGGCATCAACGGCGATCTCATTGGCACCGTTATAGGCTACGGAGTAAGAGCCGCCGTTTCCTGCACAGTCATAGGCATGCTTGAGCATGGGGAATTTTCTCAGGTCCGGAGCCTGGAATTCAAGAACCTTGCCGGCGAGGTCCAGATAGGTCCAGGAAACCTCTCTGGAGTCCGGGTAGAAGAGGGCATCCTGAATGGGAAGTCTCATATCGGGTTCGGATATCTGGGCATAGAGGGCCAGATCCTTTGTACGGATCAGAGAGTGGACATAGCTTTGAGGATGAATCAGTACCTTGATTCTCTCAATATCGAAATCGAAGAGCTGCTGGGCCTCAATAACCTCCAGACCCTTATTGGCCATGGTGGCGGAATCAATGGTGATCTTGGGGCCCATAGCCCAGGTGGGGTGGGCCAGGGCGTCTTCCACAGTGATGCTGTCAAAGTCGGCAATGTCTCTGTTCCGGAAGGGGCCTCCCGAAGCAGTAAGGATGATCTCGTTTACGCTTTCGGGTTTTCTGTTCTCCAGAAGCTGGAAAATGGCCGAATGCTCCGAGTCCACCGGCAGAAGCCGGCAGCCGTTTTTTTTAGCCAGATCTTTGATAAGGGGACCGGCCAGGACCATGGATTCCTTGTTGGCCAGGGCCAGGTCCATGCCGCACTCCAGTACCTGAGCCGAAGGGGTCAGACCGTTGGCACCGACAATGCCGTTTACCACAATATCTGCCCCGGACTCTCTGATAAGCTCAAGGATACCTTCGGGACCCCTGTATTTAATATCAGGATTCTCCGTGCCGGAGCTGAGGCAGAGAGGAATTCCGGAGTAGTTCTTTGCATCCGCAAGAAGCCGCTCCTCATTGCTGTGGGCATGAAGACCGGCCAGATGGAACTCCCCGGGATAACTTCGGATTATATCCAGGGTGCTCCGGCCGATGGAGCCGGTAGAACCCAAAACTAATACTTTTTTCATTTCTTAAACGCCTTTTGAATGCACCTGCGGTTTTACAGACTGGTTAAATACAGGTAGTAGAAGAATACGGGTCCTGTCAGGAGCAGGGAGTCTATGGAGTCCAGGAGCCCCCCACGTCCCATTACGATGGAACCCGAATCCTTTACACCTGCAGACCGTTTAATACCCGATTCAATCAGGTCTCCCAGAATGGTAGTCATTCCGGCAACAAGACCCAGAAGAACGGTCATCCACAGAGGACCGTGCATTATATCTGGAAACAAAAACCAGGCACCTATGGTTACAGCACAGGAGGCAAAAATTCCTCCGATAAAACCGATCAGGCTCTTGTTCGGGCTTACCGCGAAGAGTCCTCTTTTAGAGTTCTTTCCGAAAAAGACACCCATAAACCAGGCGTTTGAGTCATTCAGGTAGACCATAAGCATAAAGATAATCAGAATACCTGTGGCGTGCTCAAATCCGGTGAACCGGACGATGTAGGTCAGAAAGTAACCAGGGTAGAAGAGGCTGATCAGGGAGCAGGCAGCTGCCTCGATCAGTCCCTTGAACTCTACGGATGCCATTGTAAAGATCGGAAAGATCAGGACAAAGAGTCCCGCCAGTAGAAAGTAGAGAGGAATAATGCTCTCAGGGAGAACTCCGATGACGATCAGGTAGGTGACAACCGGCAGTATGGCCGAAGCGGCAGTCAGAGCCGTTACGGGAACCGATATCCCCGCTTTTCTGAACATATTGGCCACTTCGTTGGTTCCGACTACGGTGATTACCATAATCAGGAAGTTTATTATCAGGTGATTCTGCCAAGAGACAAGGATCAGGCAGGCCAGAATCGGCAGAGCCAGAACAAAAAGGAGAAATCTTTTCTGTGTATTATTCATCTATTTAACTCCGCCGAAGCGCCTTTCGCGGTTTGTGAAGGAGTCTACAGCTTTCTGCAGATCTTCCCCTGTCCAGTCAGGCCATAGTTTCTCTGTAAAATATAGTTCAGCATAGGCTGTTTGCCAAATCAGGAAGTTGCTGATCCTTTTCTCTCCCCCGGTCCTGATCATCAGGTCAACTGGAGGAATTTGGGGGTTGTCCAGGGATGCCGTGAGTGTTTCAGCGGTTATGGGAGAACCCTTTTCAATGCATTTATTAGCTGCTCTTACGATCTCATCCTGGCCGCCGTAATTGATCAGCAGGTTGACAGTCAAACCGTCAAAGGAGGCTGTCTGTTCGGAAACGGTGCTGATCTCTTTCTGGATATCCGCCGGGAGCTTCTTCAGATCCCCGGAGTGGACAACCCTGATGGAGTTGTCCTTGTAGAACTGGTACTCCTTCTTGAGATAGCTCTTGATTAGAACCATAAGAAAGGAGACCTCGTCTTCGGTGCGTTTCCAGTTTTCGGTAGAGAAGACGTAGAGCGAGAGGTATTTGATACCCATGTCGGAAGCGGCTTTAACCACTGCTTTGGCTGCATTCAAACCCTCGCGGTGGCCGGCTGATCTGTTCTGGCCGCGGTTTTTCGCCCAGCGGCCGTTGCCATCCATGATGACCCCGATATGGGCGGGCATTTCTGAAGCCATTAAATCTCCATTATTTCCTTTTCTTTGTCATCAATAATGGTACCGATTTCCTTGATGTACTCATCGGTCAGCTTCTGGATCTCATCCATGCCTTTTTTCTGTTCATCTTCTGTGAACTCACCCTTCTTGATCTGATCGTTTACATCACGGCGGATGTTTCTGACGGAGACACGGCTCTGTTCACCGACGTTTTTAGCCTGCTTGACCAGGTCCTTACGTCTTTCCTCTGTAAGAGGGGGAATATTGATACGGATAACTTTTCCGTCGTTGTTGGGGTTCAGTGAGAGTTCTGAAGTCATGATGGCCTTCTCGATGTCTCCCAGGGCATTCTTATCGAAGGGCTGAATAACGATCAGTCTGGCTTCGGGAATGGAGATATTGGCCAGCTGATTCAGAGGGGTGGGGCTTCCGTAGTACTCAACATTGACCTTATCGAAGAGGCTTGCCGAGGCGCGGCCTGTTCTGATGGTGTTGAACTCCTCTTTCAGAGCCTTGACGGTTTTTTTCATTCTGTCTTCTGCAGATTTCTTTACGGTATCCATATTAACTTCCTTTTAGTTGCAGTCATTAAGTTCTGGCAACTTCCTAAAGTATTGAAGGTGCTTATAAATATAAACACCCCCTATGATATCACAGGGGGCGTCAGGATGAAAAGATTACACTTCTTCGCCGACCATCATGTAGATGTAGTCAGTCAGTTCAACTTTTCCGCCAACGGCTTTGGCTACTTCAGCACAAGCCTGGGCACAAGACAGTTTGTCGTTTTTAACAAATGCCTGGTCTACAAAGCAGACCTGAGCCAGGTGCTTGTTCAGCTTACCCTTAATAATGCCTTCGATAACTTTCTCGGGCTTATCCATACCTTCGGTCTGAGCCTTGAAGATTCCTTCCTGCTCAGTGATGTATGCCGCGTCAACTTTGCCGCGGTTCAGGTATGTGGGATTGAAAGCAGCTGCGTGGAGGGCGAGGTCTGTGGCCAGAGCCTTAACTTCGTCCTTGGCAGCAGTCTCAGCGCTGTCGCAGCTGAGTTTTACCATAACACCAATCTGTCCGTTGTTGTGGAGGTAATCTACAACACAGTCAGAGTCGGCAGCTTCCATCAGAGAAATTCTCTTAACGGTCATGTTCTCTTTCAGTACTGAAATAGCTTCTTTTACAAGATTTTCTACATCAGCATTGGATTCAGATACCTTGTTCTCTGCACAGAAAGCAGCGATCTTGTTACCGGACTCACCGAAAACGGCGTTCTTGGCAACAAAGTCGGTTTCACAGTTCAGCTCGATAGCTGCTGCTGTTCCGCCTGCTACTGCTGTGAAAACTGCACCCGCACCAGTAGCGCGTCCGGCTCTCTTGTCTGCGCTGGCAAGACCCTTTTCTTTAAGGATTCTTTCCGCTGCAGCAAAGTCTCCGTCTGCTTCAATCAGTGCGTTTTTACAGTCAAGCATTCCTGCCAGAGTTTTGTCTCTCAGTTTTTTTACATCAGCTGGTGATACTGCCACAATAATCTCCTCTTATTCAGTTTCATAAACAACGTCGCTGTCGCCAGCTTCAGTTGTTTCTTCAGATGCCTCTTCAGTAGCTTCCTCAGCGGGAGCTTCCTCGTCCTGAAGGCTTTCAATAACTTCCAGTCCGATTTCGTTGTCGGCTTCAACAACTGCGTTGGCGATGATCTGTGTGAACAGGCTGATCGCTCTGATAGCGTCGTCGTTACCGGGGATGGGGTAGTCGATACCTTCGGGGTTACAGTTTGTGTCTACAACCGCGATGATAGGAATGCCCATTCTCTTGGCTTCGGCAACAGCAATTGCTTCTGTTTTGGTGTCAATGATGAACATTACTCCGGGGAGTTCTGTCATGTTCTTGATACCGCCGAGGTTCTTTTCGAGTCTGCCCTTTTCTTTCAGAAGCTTGGAAACTTCTTTCTTGGTGAGCTGTTCGAAAGTTCCGTCAACTTCCATCTTCTCAATTCTCTTGAGCTGGTGGAGAGATTTCTTGATTGTTGTGAAGTTTGTCAGCATACCGCCGAGCCATCTGTTGTTAACATAGAACATGTCACAGCGTTCGGCTTCTCTTGCGATGGCGGCCTGAGCCTGTTTTTTGGTACCTACGAAGAGAACGGACTTTCCGTCAAGTACGTTCTTTCTTACTACGTCGTATGCCTCGCGGATAGCGACGATAGTCTTCTGAAGGTCGATGATGTGAATTCCATTTCTCTGTGAGAAAATGAACTTCTTCATTCTGGGGTCCCAGCGCTTGGTCTGGTGACCGAAGTGTACACCTGATTCGAGCAGGTTTTTCATTGTTACTACAGCCATGTAGTCTCCTATTCCGCCTTCTATTTAAGGCGGTCCTTCGCTTGATCTCAGTTGTCGTCTTTCCCTTTCATTCACCGCGATAAAATCACTGTGGAGAAAGATATAAGTGCAACCGGAAAATTATTAGCTGAAAATCAGCCTGCTTAAGATGCCATATATACGGTTTATTGGCAAGCCCATGACGTTGTAAAACGTGCCATTGAGGGAAGATATGTACTTTCCACCCTGTTCCTGTATACGGTAGGCACCGGCCACGCCCTTCCACTCTTCCGTACCCAGATATTCCTCTATTTCAAAGCTGTTCATGGGGCAGAAGGTCACATCTGTCACCTCGCTTTCCGTAATAATCCCTTCTATTCCCCCTCCAGCAAGGGAAAATCCGGTAATCACCTGATGGCTTCTTCCCTGGAGCTTCTCAAGTATCCGAAAAGCCTCGTCTCTGGAATCAGGCTTGCCGATCTTCTCATCATCCAGGGAAATCAGGGTGTCGGCGGTCAGAAAGACCGCATCATCAGGATACCGGGAGGACGTTTCCAGGCAGGCCTTCATCTTCAGCTCGGAGAGTTCACAGGCAAGGATATGGGCCGGAATACCCTGGTCCAGATGCTCTTCCACATCCACGGGAACCACGGTGCACTCAAGACCCATCTGCAGGACAAGCTCCTTTCTTCTGGGGGAGGCCGAGGCCAGGTAGATTCGTTTTGTCATAATTGAACTCCTGTATAGCCGTGTAAAAACCTATTAATTTGATTCCCCATCAATTATACTTATAATCAACATAGGTGAATCGGCGGTTCATGGGAATATTTAATTAAAAACAGAAGGTATTATGGCGGAAAAATACAGTATCGGCAATTCCAGCAGAAAGATAGCTCACCTTATGCACTATATTCTCTTTATAACGGTTCTCTGTATTATTTTACTTGTATTCAGCAGGATTTCTATCACAGTAATGGAAAAATCCTCATCAACCATACTTCAGAAAATCAATACCCTGGCACTCGCTCTCAGAGACAGTACTGACACTCCATCCAAGGCTCTTCTTAAGGAGTACAGTGAATATGAGGCTCTACTGGAGGAGTTAGAGGATGGTCTGTTCTCTCCCGGACGTCTTCTGGTTACTTCAGAAAAACTTCCATTTCCTGCTTTTTCGGGCGAGAAGGAGCATCAGGCCTATCGCGAGGAACTTGTCAGCTACGCAGGATATCTGAGAACTTTGAATAACAGGATTATGAGGGGCATATTTCTTGTTATCTATATACTTCTGGGAATTGTCTTTCTTTTCGTTCTTGGTATGTATATCCTCTTCAGGCTCTTCGGAAGGTCTGTAGACCACTCTATTGATGTAATGCTCAAGGGCATGGATATCATCGATACCAGGCTTAATTACGAGAGTGCCGACTTCTTCTCCCTCCCTCCCAAGGCACCGGAAGAGGTTAAACGGCTTAATGAAATGGTGAACCGCATCGACAGGGATATCCTCCTTGATCAGTATATCGACAATATTGAAGGGTATGGAGGCATTCCTGAAATCCTGGAGAACCTGGCCCCGGTTATCTATAAAATCATCCCCTTTGACAGGATAGCCCTTGCGGTAAACGATCAGGCTGGCCGGGTTACCGCAGAATCGGCTTTTACAAAATATCAAGGGGTCTTTCTGGAGCCGGGACATTCGGAGTATCTATACCAGTCCACCCTGCCTCAGCTGATCGAGAGGGGGGAGGGGCGAATTATCAACGATCTGCCCGGTTATGCACATAAAAAGAAGGTATCAGAGTCCACCATGCTTATCCTCAGGGAGGGAATCCAAAGCAGCCTGACCATCCCCCTGGTTCAAAACCGCCGGTGTATCGGCTTTCTCTTCTTTTCCAGTCTGGAAAAAAATGTCTATAAACCGGTGCATATCAAGATTGCCCAGAGAATCGGAAACAGGATCAAATCAAAACTCTATCATGAGTATATGGCCCAGGAACTAATTGCCGAGTCCGCCAATGCCATGGTGGGGCTGATGGACGAGAAGGACAACGAAACCTCGGAGCATCTTTCCAGAATGTCCCGGTATGCATCAATAATTGCCCGGAAGCTCTCCCGCAGGGACTTCTCGGTCAGTCCGGGATTCCCCAGGGAGCTGCTCTGGTTCGCCCCCCTCCATGATATAGGAAAGATTGCCGTTCCCGACAGCATTCTGTTGAAGCCCGGAGTCCTGACAGATGGTGAGTACGCACAGATGAAGAGTCATGTTAATGTGGGGCTGAAAATTATCCGGAGTATGAATAAAAGGATGGTGAATATCCTTAACCAACCCATCCTGAAGACAGCAGAGGATATTATTCTGGGGCACCATGAGAAGTACAATGGCACTGGGTATCCCAATGGTCTTAAAGGGCGTGAAATTCCCCTTGCCGGCCGGATCGTGGCCATTGCCGATGTATTCGATGCCCTTACCTCAAAGCGTCCCTACAAGGAGGCCTTCTCTGTGGAAAAGGCTCTGGACATAATGGAGAATGAGATGACCGGCTCCTTTGATCCCTATCTCTTCGAGGTTTTTGTGGAGTCTCTGGATGAGATAAGGGTGGTGATGGATACCTACAGGGAGTAACTATAACAGCGATAAGTAATCTCTTCTTCCATAAAGAATCCTATGAATTTGAACTTCTGTATTCTTAACAACATAAAAAAGAATATAGCGGTCTACTGCCCTGTAACCCATTTGCCGGTCATAATACTCCATCGGCATAACGACCATGTCTCCATGATTCTTTCTTTGGGCGCATCCTGCCTGGTGGCAGGACCGGGCTGCTCCGGGCTCCGCTATCGCTACGGCCCGCTGAAAGCAGGCTGCTTCGCACCCTGCATATCCCTTGCGCATAGGGTGAAAAGATAATCCTTCGCCAGGTTCTTCCATACCGCCGGAACTGGCTATGGAATGTGTTAGAATTCTAATCCGTAGATTGCTAAGCTACCCAGGCATAAAAACATCGAAACATAGGCATATATCCAGTACAAGCGATATTTTGACAGAAGGCTTCTGATTTCATTATCTGTATACTGTTTGCAAAACCGGGATACTTGATTCTGAAACCTGATGATGGAAATGATATTCCTTTTAGGTATAGATATCGGTTCTGAATAATTTGAAGGAATCCGTGTCACAATACCTTCGCAGGTTTTAATATGTACTCTTTTCTGAATGAGACTGACTATTACAAGATTCACAATTAACAAAATCATAATTGGCATAAAAAACTCCATATTTTATTGAGTTTGCAGAATCATAATAAAGGAAATTAAAAATATCAGGAATTGTTGAACCCAAATAATTGAATTGCAACTAAATTGAATTTAAGTTCTTTTTCATCATGAGCTAGTATAAAGTCAATACATTCTTTCCTTTTGATTTTTTGCAATATCAAAGATTATCCCATTTTGGAAATGTGATTATTACGGTGTCTGTTTGTACTCAATAACTTCATTATTGCTCTAATTCCTCGGAAGTTTTGGCTTCATAACTTGATAATAGAGAAGTGATTTCTTTTCTATCATACTGAATGGCTACATCCATTGCAGTGCCGTACTGGGATATATGGTTAATATCAGCTCCGTTTTCTATCAACAACTCAACTGTCTCTGTATAACCCATGGATGCATTTGTGATTAATGGTGTTACTCCAGAGCCATCCGATCTGGGTTTATTGGGATCAGCTCCAAAAGCCAGAAGTAGCGCGGTTATTTGTGGATTTTTTACTCCAATTGTAAGTGGTGTAAAGCGATTCGATTTATCGCCAGCTTCGGATATGTTTGGGTCAGCTCCAGCTTCTAAAAGTATTTTTGTATTTTGGATCATATTTAAAGTTACTGAGTCATGAATTGGATAACGTCCTGTTGAGCTAATTGTTTTCATATTATCTGAGAGATGAACATTAGGATCAGCACCATATTCTATCAGTTTAAGTAAGATATTTGAATTAGTAAGTTGAACAGCTGTAAATATAGCAGTTAAACCAACTGCAACTCCATTGTTCCCATTTTCTGAATTTTTGTAATTAGGATCAGCCCCATATTCAAGAAGTATAGTTGTTGCCTCCAGGTTTTCAGAAGCAACCGCTAATTGTAATGGGGACAGCCCATCAGCCATAATGGAATCACCTTCTCTGAACTTTGTTATATTCGGATCAGCCTTTGCATCTAGTAACACCTTTAAACATTCTACGGTAAGTTCTTTTTTATCGGAGCTATCCACTAAAAGCAATGTTAAGGGGGTATCTCCAGACTGATCAACATGGGCATTGACATCAGCCCCGTATTCTATTAGTAAAGAAATCATCTCTAGATACTTGAGGTAACATGCTGCAGCTAGTGGCGTAAACTCGTTAAAACGAGAACCGGAAAGTCTATCGCCTAATAAATAGGAAAATCGGGCATTGGGATTAGCCCCCTGATCAAGGTATTCTCGTGCGTATTCAAGTTCAAATTGATACATTTGAGAGTTTGTAATATTATTAATGAGACTTTCCGTTTTTTCATCAAGGGAGTCTTCAACAACTTTATTCTCAACAATTTTATTCTGTTCGGTTAAAACATCATCAGTTCTTTTTGTACAGGCAGACACTAATGTTATCAATAATAATGCTATAATCAGTGTGTTTTTTTGTGTATTTATTGATCCCATTCCAAATCCTTTAACTGCCCCATTATTCCGTCCCCCAATCCCAAGATAGTGCTTCCATTAAGTAGTCCGTCAAAATCTTCTAATCTGTGTGGTTCAGGTGGTTCTTCATCGTTTTCATCTAATCCAAAGGCTTCAGCCAATAATTCTGTATCCTTTTTCGGGGGAGGAGGAGTATATCCCGCGACAGGAATGTTCATCTCAGTTTTTTCATATCTTAGTTTTAAGTCAGGAGCTTGTGATGTTCCTATCATTTGAAAATCCGGAATTTGATCTGGAAGTGAAAGGGTCAGCTGAAATTGTATATTAGCTAGTTTTGCCATTGCAAAATTGTCTTTCATGCTCCATTCATAAGCCGTGTCTTGTTCCTTGAAATGGGTGATTCTCTTATATACTCTCTGAACTTTATTAGGTCGTGTTTCCATATCATCACTCCAGCTTTTTAACCACTTATCTCTAAAGAGGTTAAGGAACCCGGTTTTTTTCCACAGGTCCATTGAGTCTCTATAGGTATCTTCATCATAACTATTATGAAGAAAAACGAACACAAGGTATTTATTTTCATGAAAAACAATGCGGCAGTTTTCGTTTTCAATTAAGTCCAATTCCAGCAATTGTTCATAGGTTTTGATAAAATTCCCTTTTTCCTCAGAGATTGTCAGATTCATCCTAATTCCTCTGGAGAGGGCAGGAAGAGTAATTTTGAGGATTGTTGATCCCCAAATATCACTTGTTCCTGTATAGTTCCTGGCACAGAAAATTGCGTCCATATCCATAAGATAGGGGAGAAGGCCAAACATCTGGGCTTGCCGGTGGGTCGTCCATTCCGTATCATTCACTTGTGGGCTTATTAGCTTATATTCAGGACCTTCACCATGCCATTTCCAAACGAGCATGTTATCAACAATCTTATGGTCTATATCCCACCATGTTCCAGGATTATTGCGTCCCAGATAGGTATATTGAATGCAGACTTCCGGGTAGGTATCGGCGAAAATTTTCTTAAGAACAGCTATGATAACTTCAACGATAAGAACGGGTATCCATAGTTCGGAAAAAGCAGCGCCTACTATGATTAATGCTATAGATATACCATTGAGCAGGAGTAATTGTTCCTGTCCCAAAGAAATATTTTTTGCTGTTGCCTTCAGTTCCAGAACTACATCGATACCAGCGGGAGCGTACTTTAAGAAAGATTTAATAAATAGCTTATTTCTTGCAATACTTTGTGTTGAGGCTTGTTGGGAAGCCGTATATTGTATATTGCGACTGCTACCTAATGGTCCAGCCTGAGGCGAATCTAATTGTTCGGTTATCTTACCAATTATTTCCAAATTGACTTTAGCTAATTCAAGCCAGCCGTCTATATTCTTGGGATCTTCCTCTATTTTGCTTATTGCAGCATAATAATCAAATGCAGTCTTAAGTATCCCTCCATATAAGGCCGTCCCTTTAAATAATGTACGCCTCGAGGGATTACGGCGCAGTAACCAGTTCTCATCGCTTGCTTTACCCGTTTCTTCGGCAATCTTTATCCCTAGGCCGGGAAGCTTTTTGGTAATAATTTTTAGAATCTCATTTTCTCTCTCCAGAGAAGGAATTTCACTGTTTATTATGTTATCTGTGAAAATCAAAAATGATAAAAGGGCTCCATTAGCCTCTTCTAATGCTTCGGAAGTTTCGGTGCAAGTATTTTTTAGGTGCAATTCACTCATCCAGTGTAAGGCTGGTAAAGGACATTTTAAAGTTTCGCGGCGATCATTTTTTCGTCTTCTGTCATAGAAATCAACGGTTTCCCGGTAATTGTAACAAAAATCTCTATTGCTTTGTAAGGTAAGGTTATTGTCATGACTATAGGCATAGGCTTGTGCTTTTGAGTCGCTCAATAATTCCTTTATTTTCTTCATACCATCTTTTGTTTGCCCCACCATCCCAAGAAGCAAAGCAAGGTCTGATTTCACTTTTATTTCCCTATCTATTTTCTGTTCTTTATCAAGTGTGAAAAAGGAATCAACGATAGTCTCACTAAATCGGGGGTCTCCTATAAGAACTTTTGCGTGAATGGCAAGTATTTGTAAGCATCTTTGATACATCGTAATCTTAAGAAAATACTCCAGCGCTCGCTCACGACTATCATTCTTTATTTCTCTGATATAGCGCCTGACCGATCGGTAATTACTTGACTTGAAGGTTCCATCAGATTCCATGGGTTGTTTGCTTAACAGAAGATTATATATCATTGATGAAACGGTATATTTACCCTTTTCTTCATTAGAATGTAACTCTATCGGAAACTCAGTTCCTTCGAAGTCCGTCCTTAATATAAGGGAAAGGGCGTTTTCGTATTCTTCAGCTTTTTTCAAAAGATATTCTCTATAGAGATTGTAATCATGAAGAATAATAGAAAAATAATTAGTTTGAATCTCTTTACCAAAACGCAATAGATTTGTGCTGCTGTTGTCATTTGAATCTATATCAAAATCAATGTTTTTGAAGTTGACTTTTCCAGGAGGATAATCACTTTCCAACGCATTTTGCATGAACCGCCGTAAGTATTCCATTCTATTTACGGTTAATTGATGATCGCTCATCCAAATATAATAGGTGTGCTCATCATCCAGTATAATGAATTCCGTACCTTGATTCGGAAAGGCTCGGTTATCCGGGACATCCCCATCATATTCTTGTTCTATATCAATTTCATGGTATAGTTCATTTTCTCCGACATAAATCTCTCTATCAATCCTAATAAAGTCTTTGGAACCATCGGTTGATGACTCATCACCTTCATGTCTGAAAATATAAAGATATCTGCTTACAACCAATTCTGTGTTATCTTGGTTATAGTTCCGAAATGGCTTGAACTCGTCGCTTTCTCTGTATTGCTCCACTTCTATGTTGCTTAATGAAGTAGGTATTGACTTGACGGCATCTCGAATAATATGCATGACAATTCCAGGATCAGCATTAGAACCAAATTCTTTTAAACCGTTATCCTGGGTTGCTGTGTTATTACAATTGAACCATTCTTCTATTATTTTTCTATCCGCTATGCGTTTTCTTTTCTCCATTTTTTTGGCTAAATCTTTTAGCATCGCATCTGGAAGACCATTTATAGCATAAGTGCTCTTTAAACCCTGAAGTTTACCATCTTCAAGAATAAAGTTCTTATATCTCTCAAAGCAAATCTGAATATTTGACATTTAATCATTCCTTTTGTTCTATATGCTTTTCTCGACTAGTTCGGCAAATGTTAATTTACCTCCCAGCATTTGTGTTTTTCCATTGGGTATCTTGTAAGTCAGTTTGTATGGTGTTCCAGGTTTGATATTTTCAAATAGGATTATCGCTAATCCATCATCATTAATTGTATCCGTAGATATTGGAATTGTTTCGTCGTAAACTCCGTCATTTATACTCGTTAGATTCATATCTCCATCAGAAAGATTCTTATTCGGATTCAACCTGAAAGATGTCCTAAACACAAACACCGCCTGTACAACCCCGCTATCCTCACTCCGAATCCCCTCCAGTGTCTCTAAAGCAAACACAAACTTCAGCTCGTCGTCTTCGGTCAGCTCCTGCAGCCTCGGGCGGGAAACCTTCACAGCCCAGTCCATGGTCACCAATCCATCGTTGATCTCGAGCAGACGGCGTGTCACAGGGGCATCACCCTCAGCGTAACCTTCCTCATACACATAACAGTGCACATTCTCCCCGTCTTCCATATTCTCAACTTTGGCCGAGAGGGTAGCAGTAAGGCCGTGTTCTATCTCGGTGACCTCTTCTCTTGTATCCTCGTTTCCTTCCTCGTCATAGGTCACCAGCTCCCATTTGAGCTCACTGAACTCGGGCAGTACCCGGGTGACCTCCATGGTGGAACTCTGCTCCTTGGGGCAGTAGAGGGTCCATGCGGTAAAGAACCAGTTCATGTCGTTGTCGCTCTCTGGCTTCCTTATGTCCTTGGCCACCCATTTGACCTCGGCCCGGCTCCCCCTGTTTACTCCCCGGATATCCTGGAGGGGAGGGTCCTTCTCCGGGTCCGCCCCGTCGGGGTAGATGCTGAAGGTCACAGCCGCTCCGTCCCTGACGCCGCTGGTGGCGCAGCTTAAGGTGACTTCCTTGCCCTTTTCGATCTGTGAAGCGCTCCACTGGAGGCTTGTAAGGCTCTTGGGCTGGTCCCGGTAGACTGCCGCTTCTGCTCCGTAGACTGCGGGACTGTCCACACGGACAGGGAGTCCGCCGTCCCTTCTGTACTGCTCCGGGTCCTGCCCCGGGTACTGGATGGGGAAGGTGACCACCGCTCCTATGCTGATAATGGTGCAGTGGTCCTTCTGGCCCGCGTCATCGCAGGTACTGACGGTGCTGCCTATAACAGCGGCGGGGTTGCCGTTGATGGTCACAGAGTCGATGCATCCCCCGGTGACCTCGCCCTTGTTATCGGGGTTGGCCGCGAATTTCACACCAGGGGGCATGGGGAAGTGTCCGGGAGAGCCGAACTCTGATTTTGAGCCCTCTGTGGCCGCCGCTTTGCCTCCGATTGAAACATCCGAGGAGAGGCCGTCGTTGAGCTTTCCTATATAGGGGTGGGGGATGGCGGGAACCTTGGTCAGGCCGCTGTTGGAGGGTACCATGATATCGTGCATGTCCATGCCGGCCACTGGATCGTTCTCCACGGCGATCTGTTTGCTCTCTGCGGTGACTCCCGTGGAGCCCTTCAGGTCGATTGAGCTGCCCTCGATGGTGATGTCACCGGATGCTGTGAGGCCGAAGGTCTTTCCCGCAGAGAGGTTTACATTGCCTCCGACTTTGAGGTTTATGTCCTTTTCGGTGACCCAGCTGGAGGCCTTGCCCTTGACCGTGAGCTTCCGGCAGTCGATGTTGACCGCTCCCAGCTCATTGGTCAGGTGGACCCCGTCGGTGTCGATGACCACCCTGATCTTTCCGTCCTTGATGGAGGCTTCCAGCCGTTCTTCCCCGGGGGTGTCGTCCACAAGGAGGTAGGTACCCCCCGTTTTGACTGCCTTGATATTGTTGTCTTCGTTGTCTGCGATGACGGGTCGTTTTTTCTGGTTGTAGATGGAGCCGTAGACCGCCGGGCGGTGGATGTCGCCGTAGAGGAACACCACCAGTACTACCTCACCGATGTCAGGGAGTGACCAGAGGCCCTTGTCGGTTCCCGCGCCCTTGCGGATCACCTTGCACCAGTCTGAGATATACTCCTTTGCTATCCTGGGGAGGTGGACCCTGACACGGCCCAGGGAATCGGGATCCTGATTGTCGGTGACAATGCCCATGTCGAAGACCTCTTCCCGCTGGGCCTGCTCAAACTGAGCCCTGGCCAGGGGGTCCCGGGGATCGTAAAACTCCTTTGAGAAATCCTGAAGTATCTTTTTGAGTCTGAAGCTCATGGTTTGCCCCTTGTTTCTGATGGATCAGTTCAGGCCGATGCCCTTGCCCTCGAGGACGATGCCCCCGTCGCCGGCGATGGATGTATCCCCGGAGGCTTCGATGCCGAAGTTCTCGCACTCTCCGGTGAGGTCGCCCTCCAGTTCGATACTCATCTCTTCGGCGGTGATGGAGACAGAGGTCTCCGAGCTGATGGTGACATCAACTTCGGAGATCAGGTTGATAGACTCCTCTTCGGCGTTCAATTCGATGCGGCTTGTGCCGTCGGGGTTGAGGATCTGAATCTTCTCGGCCCCTTCAGTATCATCCAGGATGACTCTCTGCCCGCTTTTGGTGCGGATCATTTTAAGATTGTTGTTCCCGTCGCCGTTAAGATCGGCATCGGAGTTCTCCTCCGACAGGGGGAGGGTGTCGTTGGGTGTCCAGATGCTGCCCAGAACATAACCCTCATTGTAAGAATCGTCTTTAAAGGCGATAACTACCAGATCTCCCACATCGGGAAGGGAGAAGGCTCCCTTCTCCTCCCCTGCAAAGAGGGTCATCACAGGGAGCCAGTCTGTTTCTGTCGGAACAAGGGAGAGGTAGATATTGGCCTTGATTCTGCCGTTCTGGTCAGGGTCCTGGTTGTCCGATACAAACCCAGTCAAGATTTTGTTCATGTGTACTCTCCTCGTCATCCTGGATCACCTTAAGGGCTTCGATCTCGTCAATAATATATCGATACTTCATGTTCAACTCATTACGGCTGTTGACATTCATTATTCTGTAAACTTTGCCGATATGCGTTTTCAGGGTACTATTGGCAATAAAAAGTTTGTTTTCCATGGCTTCGGTGCTCAAATCTGTCAGTAGAAGCTTGAATACGTCACTCAGTTTCGGGCTCAGTTTGTTCAACTGAGGAGGGTGGGTAGGCAGGGGCAGATTCAAGAGGTCATTGATCTCTATGGAATTGGTGAAATTCTCATGAACCTTCTTCTTTTTCTTCCCGTCAAGAAGAATATGCAGTATATCCAGATCCCCATTGGGAGGAAAGATTGTGTATCCGCTTGTGGTGTAGAAGGTCTGATTGCCGGTAAAAAGAATTATACTGCTTTTATCTTCACCCTGGATGTGTTTTTCTATATGCACGAGAAGGCCTGTAATGTCTCCTTGCAGTTCAGTGGTATCAAGAATTATGAAATTGAAAGTGCCCTGAATGGACCCGGCATTGTGTACTCCCATCTGACAGATCCTGATATGATCCAGAGTCGATTTAAGAAAATGATTGATTAAATTTAATGTTATATTGCTTTTGCTTAATATCAGAATGTCCAGGGATCACTCCTTTATTTATTGGGATATGGGAAACAATATATTTAATTTAAAAAATGTACGAATGTAAATTAAATATACCTTTTTATACCAGTAGTACTCAATAAAAACAATAATAAAATCAAAAATAAATAAACTTATTTCACCTAGCACACTTTTGAAAAAAAACAATAAAGTATGATTAAAAAATTAGGATTTTGTAAGCAATTTTATGAAATGATGTCAAATTAAGTACATATGAGGGAAGTAAATGTAATTTCTGCTGAATGAGTGGCTGCTCATTGGTACTCAAGTACTACTTTTTCATTTTAAGGATGAAAAAAAATCATACTTAAGGATGATTTACAAAAAATAGAAGGATGGTGATACTCATATAGTAAATAGGCGTATACATATGAAAAATTGAATGAACGGCGGTTATATACTTGTGGAATCATCATTTCTTGGAAAAGGGTTTTCCTTTCCCTTCTGTCTGAATTCTAAAGGATCTCTCAATGATGTCGGCGGCAGGCAGTCGGTGGAGCAGTCCATCCGGATAATACTGGGAACCACTAAGGGAGAGAGGGTGATGCGGCCTGACTTCGGCTGTGATCTTGGCTCCCTTGTGTTTGCTCCCAATAACAGCCGCACCCGCTCTCTGGCCCAGTACTATGTTGAGGATGCCCTGAACAAGTGGGAGCATCGTATCATCCTGAAGGAAGTTTCCGTAACTCCGGATGATGAGGACGAGACCAGGTTTCATATTAAGATCGACTACCTTCTGCGGTCGGTAAACACCTATTTCAATATGGTTTATCCCTTTTACTTAGAGCGAGGCGAAATTGATACCCAGTCCCAATTTGGATGACAAGACCTATAAAGAGATTGTGGATGAAGCCCTCTCTCTGATACCTCACTACACCCCGGAGTGGACCAACCACAACCCCACGGATCCCGGTGTTACCCTGATCGAGCTGTTCTCCTGGATGACGGAGATGACCCTTTACCGGATGAACCGGGTTCCTGAAAAGACCTATCTGGCCATGCTGGACCTGATGGGCCTGACCCTGTCGGCTCCACAGGCCTCCCGGGTCCTCCTGCGCTTCTTCCCCGTTGAGGGCTATGAGGGAGTGATTCGCCTTAAAAAGGGGTATCAGGTTTCCACCAGCAGAAGCGATTCCACAGAAAGCGTCAGTTTTGAGACCGATAAGCGGGTGTCCATTCAGAACAACAGCGTCCGGGCCTGTCTGAGTGTGAAGGGTACCAGAATTGCCGACCATATAGCGGAGCTGGAGGAGGCCGAATCAGGAGGCTTTGCCCTTTTTCATGCCGAAGAGGAGATGGAGAGGTACCTCTACTTCTCTTCCAGGGCCTTTCAGTTTCTTATTGAGCCCAATGTGGTCTGCCTGCAGCTGGATCAGGCTCTGGAAATCCAGTCCTCCGCAGAGGAGCTGCTCCGGCTTTTTGAGTATGAGTACTGGGATGGAGAGAGATGGGTTCTTGTGGAGCCCCGGTACACCATAAAGGGAGAAAAGAAGAGTGTTAACACTCTCTACTTTCAGGGGCCCCTGGCTCTGGAAACCTGTGAAGTTGAAGGGAGTGAGGGCTATTTTATCCGTGCCAAGCTCAAGGAGTTTCCCCATGACCTGCGCTGCTTTGATATCAATACCGTTACCACCCGCCTGATCTTTACAGGTGACGGAATCCTGCCTGACAGCTGTCTGTTCAACTCATCCACCTATATGGAACTGGACCTGGAAAAGGATTTTAAGCCCTTTCAGGATCAGCCGGTTGTTGATGATATTTTCTATCTGGCCTCCGACGAGGTTTTAAGCAAGAACGGGGCCCGTGTTTTTGTAAATCTGCTTCTCAATGAGTCTGTAAAACCCTCCTTCCCTGAGGATACCCTGGTTATGAGGTATGAGTACTGGGATGGCAGCAACTGGATGATTCTGGGAGTTTCACGGCCCGGTGAGGAGGTCTATGACTCGGGACCCTACCGCTTCAAGGACGAAACCCGGGCCTTCTGCGAGTCAGGAACCATCTCCTTTGTCTGTCCCAAGAATATCAAAAAGAAGGAGATAAACGGACAGGAGCGCTTCTGGGTTCGGGTCCGGATCAGCGTGGAGGACATGGGAAAGGGCGGCGGCTACAGGGAGACCGACCAGGGTACCTGGGAGTGGCACTTCTCGGAGAAAGTCATTTCACCCCTTGTTTCCCGGCTCAGGCTTTCCTACGACGCAGGACACCACAATGTGGATGATCTTGTTGTCTACTCCGACTACTCCTACAGCTCCTTTAAGAATGAGCTTGAAAAGAATCTCAAAGCCGCAGGAAGTGATGAACTTACCACTCCCTTCTCCCTGATCAATGCCTCTCGTGACAGAGTACCCTATACCTGCTTCGGTCTGGATAAGCCCCTGTGTGACGGCGAAGCCTCCCTCTACTTCCATCTGGACGAGGTGGACGCGAGAGAGGACTTTTTCAGCGAAAGCTTCAGAAGTTTCAGCAAGAGGCAGATTTCCCTGACCTGGGAGTACTGCATCGGCGGGGAGTGGAAGAAGCTGAGTGTCAACGACTATACCGACTCCTTTCACCGTTCCGGTTTTGTGGAGTTCCAGGTTCCCGAAGAGTGGGAGGCCCATGAGCAGTACGGACAGGAGCTTTACTGGATACGTGTTGTCTTTGAAAACGGCAGCTTTGAATCCACTCCGGTGCTGAAGAATGTTTTTCTCAATGCTGTCTATGCCTCAAACTGCCGCACCTTCGGCAGCGAAGCCCTCGCTTCCGGCAGCGGCTCTCCGGGGCAGGAGTACTCCCTGATCAGGACACCCGTTCTGCCGGGGCTTCAGATCGAGGTGAAAGAGAGCGCTATGCCTCCCGAAACGGAGCGGCTGATTATTGAAACCGAAGAGGGCTCCGATGCCGTCAGGGTTTCCGAGGGCAAGGGCGGGAAACAGGAGGTATGGGTCCGGTACCATCAGGTTGAAAACTTCTACGAGTCAACCTCCATATCCCGGCACTATGTGCTGGACTATCAGAACAACAGGGTTCTTTTCGGCGACGGAAAGAGGGGAGTCATTCCCCCCCGTGGAAAGAACAATATTGTCGTGGCCCATACCAGAACCGGCGGCGGTCTTAAAGGGAATGTAGGCCGGGGCACCATCAGGATACTCCGGGAGAGCGTTCCTTTTCTGGCGGCCGTGGACAACCCCTTTCCCGCCCAGGGCGGCGCGGATCTGGAGAGTCTGGACAATCTGAAAAAACGGGCCTCCGGGGTGTTCCGCAGCCGCAACAGGGCGGTTACGGCGGAGGACTTCTCCTGGCTCTCCTTCGAAGCCTCCAGCTCCGTGGGCCGCGCCATCTGTCTGCCCCGGGTGAACAACCAGGGTGAAATTGTTGTCATTATCCTTCCCCGGCGGGAGAAGATCGATCTTAAAGAGAAACTCTACCCCTCGTCGGAGCTGATCAGACGGGTAAAGGACTATCTGGACGAGAGAAAACTGGTGGGTACCAGGCTCCGTGTGGCCGGCCCCCTCTACCGTCCCGTCTCCATCAGGGTAAGTCTGGTATTCAAAAAGGACATTGCCGAGACAAGGACCGAAAAGGACACCATCGAGGAGACCATCCGCAGGGCCCTCCACCCCCTTCTGGGAGACAAGGGCGAGGGATGGGAGTTCGGCAAGGCCCTTCAGAAGGAGTTTGTCCAGCGGACCCTGGAGCGGATTCCCTCTGTACACCATCTGGAGGACATCCACCTCACCGATGAACAGTCGGGACTGGAACAGGAGAGGATCTCCCTCAGAAGTGATGAGCTGATCCATCTGAACAGCTTTGTTATTGAGGACAGGCGGTCGTGAAAGAGATGGATCAGAGCCTGGTGCTCAGCTATACCCTTGACCGGACTGTGGACAAGCTGGCTTCCTGGTTTCCGAAAAAGGATGTGCAGCTGTGGAACGGCAAGGTAAAAAACGGCATCTATCTCTGGGTTTCGGGAATGAAGAACTCCGGAGAGAACAACAGGATGGAAGTTTTGAAGATCCGGAAAGAGGACAAGCAGGGGGAGTATGAGGTACAGGTGCCCAGTCCGAGGATGGTGGAGCTCTATATCTCTGTGGTTCCCGCTCTTTCCAGAACCGGTGAAGCCCTGGACTGCTCGGCCCTTCTGGTGCGCAGTCTGATGGATGATCCCTTTGTTGAGATGAAACAGTGTAACTGGTACGGCAACGAGGGCGGAAAGGCCATGCTTGAGGATGCCGGAGAAACAGAACTCTCTCCCCTGCCCGAGGATCTTCAGGCCTATGCCCCCTACAGGCGGGATCTGAAGGTCACCGTGGGTATCAATTCGTTGAGGGAAGAGAGATTTACAAGAGTTCAGAAACGGCAGTTTACTGCTGTGAAGAAATAAAAAATTTATGGGAAGTGAAGGAGACTTAACATGCCGCAGTACTTAACCCCGGGTGTTTACGTTGAAGAGGTCTCCGGCGGATCGAAGCCGCTGGAAGCAGGGGCAACAAATGTTGTCGGATTTTTGGGGGTTGCCGAGAAGGGCCCCGTGAATGATGTGACACTGGTGACCAACTGGACCCAGTATTCAAAGCTCTTTGGAGGAATGCACAAGAACGGATGGCTCGGCCACTCTGTATACCAGTTCTTCCAGAACGGCGGAACCAAATGCTACATCAACAACCTGATGGAAGCCCCCGTCGACAAGGCTGCGGCCGGCAAGGACGATAAGGGCGGAAAGGATGCCAAAGAGGGCGATGCACCTGCCGAAGAGTTCAAGGTATCCAACCCCGACGGCCTGACCAAGCTGATTATCGGAAAGGATGAGGGACCCGGAAAGAGATCCGGTCTCTGTGCCTTTAACGAGGTGGGGGATATATCCATTGTCTGCGCCCCCGGTGTGACAGAACCCGCCGCCCAGGACGCGATCCTCTCCCACTGCGAGCAGAACCGCTTCCGTGTGGCTGTACTGGACGCCCCTGAAACCCTTGAGAAGGGGATCGATACCATGCCCATGCCCCGGGACTCCACCATGGGAGCCTACTACTTCCCCTGGGTCCAGATGTACGACGCTGACAACGACGCCGATGTCTACGCCCCCCCCTGCGGCGGTGTGGCCGGTGTTTACGGTCGGGTGGACAGTACAAGAGGAGTCTACAAGGCTCCTGCCAATGAAATTTTCAGAACTGCCACAGGTCTGAAGTACAACCTGACCGACGCGGAGCAGGAACTTCTGAACCCCAAGGGGATCAACTGTATCCGTGAGTTTGAAGGCCGGGGCATCCGTGTATGGGGCGCCAGAACCTTCAGTTCCGATCCCGAGTGGAAGTACATCAATGTACGCCGTCTTTTCTGCATGGTGGAGAAGACCATTCAGGAAGGAACCAACTGGGTTGTATTCGAACCCAACACCAGGGCCCTGTGGAAGCAGATTGTCCGCAACCTCACCGCTTTCTGTCTGAGACTGTGGAAAGAGGGAGCACTGTTCGGTGATTCACCGGAAGAGGCGTTCTACGTCCGTTGTGACGATGAGCTTAATCCTCCGGAATCAATAGATGCGGGATATGTTGTCTGTGAGCTCGGAATCGCACCTGCCAAGCCGGCGGAGTTTGTGGTATTCCGTGTTTCTCAGAAAACATTGACTGAATAATTTTTTTTAAGGAGAGATGTATGGCTGATTACACTCCAACCATGAAGACCAACTTCAAGGTCGAAATTGACGGAATCGACTACGGAAACTTCAGTTCCGTATCCGGTTTAGGCGCTACAGCTGAAGTTACCGATGACATCGGCGGAATTGACCGGAATGCCCGGAAAATCCCCGGTAAGGTAAAGTACGAAGTGGTTACTCTGTCGAGAAACTGCGACCCCAAGGACACCATCCTCAGGGATTGGTGGCAGACTGTTGAACGGGGAACACCCCAGAGAAAGGCCATCTCTGTTGTTCTTTTCGACCGGAACGGAGTCGATGAGATCGCCAGACGGAACCTCTTTGAATGCGTTCCCTGCGGTTGGGACATGTCCGACCTGAACAGTGCTGAAACCGGATCCATTACCGAAAGTATCTCATTCGTCTATGAAGATGGAGACTGGGCGTAATAGGGAAATTTGAAATGGATCTTCCTGTTTCAGGGAAGATCCTTTCCCCCCTGAGGGCAATTATGAAAAAAAATATTTTTCTATACATGATGCTGATTCTAGCGGTTTCTCCTCTCTTCTCCCTGGGGATCTTCGACAAGGAAGAACCTCAGGAAGAGGAGACAGATCCGCCCCCCCTTATTCAGGAGGTGTACTCCGAACTGGACCCTGAGCTGCCGGTGATAGGCTTTCTGGAGCCAGAGGTGGAGTCCAATATTCCAGAGGATACGGGAATCCGGGTGTGGGACTCCTTTCTGGAGAACCTGGTTTATGACGGTCAGTTCAAGCCCGCCTCCTTCGGCGACTGGTTTGACCAGAAATACTCCCGGAATCTGCCCTATGATATCCTCCATATTATCTACGACCTCAAGAGGGACAGGCTGCCCCTTGATTACCTGGGAACCATGAAGATTACCCGGTCCGAGGACCGTTTTCTCGTCAGGATCGGAATCCACAGCCTGAAAAGCGGAGAGGATGCAAGATACATTTACAGGATTGTGGATGATCTTGAAGAGTCCTGGGACTACATTCTCCCCGACGTAATGAACGAATTCTACTTCAGGACCGCCTCGGGCGCTGCTCCTGTTCTCGATAAACAGATCTATATAGAACCCCTGAAGGTCCGGTACTACCAGTACTACGAGATCGGAACCGGTGAGTACGCTTTTACCGAGATCCCCTTTATGATCCTCGGGGGCACCGACTTCCGGGAGGACAACGACATTATCCACGAACTGCTGGGAATGCGCCTCCACCAGTCGGGGGTCTACCCCCTGCTCTTTGCCGATCTGGACAGCCGCTGCCGGGAGACCGGCAGACGCAGGCCCGGAGCATCCTGGGGCATCAGAAGCGAACTGAGGGTCTCCGACCGTCTGTCGGTTTTCAGGCTGGAAATCTGGGACTATAAACGGCAGGTTCTGGTAAACCGCTACGACTTTCCCTTTAACGGCTTCTCCATGGAGGTTATATCCTCTGTCCTGGATATGGCGGTTCCCTTTGTTCTGGAAGACACCCTTTCCACGGCAGAGAAGCAGAGGGTCAGCATAGTGACCCCCCGTCTGGAAGAGGAGGCCGACAGAATCTATACGGGCCATGGCTATCTGGGCCCCGCGGATCTCACACAGAGCTATATTATGCAGACCGGCCTGAACAAGCTGCTCTTTATTCTGGACCCCCTGGTTCCCCTGAGTGATGAGGAGGCTAAGGAAGCGAAGAAAAATGACGAATCTGTCGACCCGAGGCCTGAACTGGTCATTCCGGACCTTACATCATTCAATATTTCGGTGCTGGCGGATCCGTCGGGCAGTCATTACAGAGTTTTCAAGGAGAGGGATATCTTGTATGCGGAATCAATTTTTCAGGAGTAGTCTCCTCTTTGCCGCGGCGGCCCTGCTGGCCTCCTGTGCCTCAGCCCCCGAAGCGGTAGAACCAGAGCCGGTTGAACGCCTTGTACTGGATCAGGTTGAGGCCCCTCCTGTGGTGGCTGTGGCGGTGGTCGTCGAGGAGGTTGTTGAAGAGAAACCCCTTCCCGTGGTGCCCCTCTATATGCAGGGACGGGTTATGGAGGTTGAGGTGGTGCAGGGGGTTCAGTCCTTTCTCTACCTCAGATTCAACGGAGACCTTGTTATCGGACCGATCCCCGAGGTGGATGTTGATGTGACCGAGGAGGAGCTTCTCAATCTGCCTGAAATGTACGGTCCCGAGTCGGGTATGACGGGAAATATATACTCCGACACCAACTACTCCGAGAAGGCCGGTGAGTTCCGGATTCAGGAGCAGTACGGAGATATCTACAAGGCTGAGATTACCACCCTGAACTACATCATTGACCGTTCGGCCCTGGTACAGATTCAGATACGTTAAGGAGAGTGCTGTGTCCCATATAACAACGGTAGAGACAAAAATACAGGATATGACCCTCCTGCAGAAGGCTCTCACAGCCCTTGGCTATGAGTTTCAGTGCGCCGAGGGCACTCAGAAGCTTCAGGTAAAGGCCTGGGACAAGGAGACCATCGAAGCGGATATGGAGATCAAACTGGAAGGTCCCTACGGCATCGCCGTAAACCGGACAGAGGAGGGTATAGAACTCTCCGCCGACTGGTGGGGTGTAGAGACCTACACCCAGCGGAAGCAGAAGGAGATACTCGAGGAGATCAACAAACAGTACGCCTACGAGACTGTGATGGACAAAATACAGTCAGACGGCTACACGGTGGTCACCGAAGAACAGGACAGTAAGGAGAATCTGCACATTGTTGTCAGAAGATGGGTCTGAGTACAGATGGAATCCCGCTGACCTGGTGGGCCTCGATATCCACCGGGCAGAGCGCTTTATAGGCGAAATGGGCGGACGTGTGGCCTCCTATCACTACAGAAGCTCCGAAAGAAAGCGCTTTACGGTCCTCGAGGCCAGGGAGAAATCCGGAGAGTCCGGGGCCTTTGATCTGATTCTGGCGGGAAAGAATCCCGTGGCCCATCTGCCCTCGATCTATCAGGAGAATGACTTTCTGGAGCAGTTTCTCTGGATCTGCCAGCATATGCAGTACGAGCAGATCAGGATACTGGACCGGCTCCACGAGTACCACACTCCCCAGCTGGCGCCGAAGGAGTTTCTCCACTGGATCGCCGGCTGGTTCGGCATGAACAACCAGGGGACCCAGCTGGAAGAGGAGACCATCCGGGCCCTGCTCCAGAAGGGACTGAGCCTCTTCAACTGGCGGGGAACCGTCAAGGGCCTGAGGATGTATCTGACCATAACCATGGGGGTGGAGCCGAGAATACACGAGAACGATTTTCCCCGGGATGACTTTGTTATTCTGGGCGAGAAGAGCGTCAATGAGGTGATCCGCAACCAGATGGCCGGGAACATCCCCTTCTTTATCGTCCACTTTCCCGTGGAGATCGACTACTTCAACAGGGCCGAAAAGAGCCGGATCGCCTCGATTATCGATCAGGAGAAACCGGCTCACGCCATGTTCTACATATCCTTTGAACAGAGGGAGATGAAAAAACAAAAGGGCATTCTCATAGGGGAGGACCAGCTTCTTTAAGGGGTAATGATAAAAAGTATGGAAGACAGAAAGATTATCAGAGAGATTGAACAGTTTAAACGGGCCAACTTCTTTAACGGCCTGATGGCCTCACCCCGTTTCTGGAACGGTATTCAGGACTACCACTACAACAAGGAATCCTTCTACAACACCGTTTTTCACGGATACGGCGTTCTGCCGGGGGTGATGGAGAACTTTGCCATCCAGAGACTCAAGGGAACAGGCGGCGTGGCCGCCCTGATCGTTCATCCCGGAGCCGCCATCGACAACCAGGGACGGGCGATCTTTCTCTACGAACCGCAGGCCCTGACACTGGATGTGAGAAAGTACAAGCTCCCCGCCACGGTGTATATCACCGTCCGGTTCAACGAGGTGATGGAGGACTTCTTCCAGAACGACGAGAACCCCGACTACCAGGGTTATATGAGCAAGGTGGAGACCGCCAAGCTTGAGGTGTCCAACACCCTGGATGCCAGTCGTCATGTGATCGAGCTGGGCAGGGTCTCCCTTGAGGAGGGAGAGGAGGGGGAAGAAGTTTCTGTCACCGATGCCGGAGACTTTGCCAACCCCGGACCCAATGCCCTGGACTTCCGCTTTGTTCCCTGGGTCAGAACCTTCAAGCGGGGGCTTTCCCCCTACTTGAGCGAGTTTCTGATCACCCTGCTGAACAAGAGCCGCAATATCGCCCAGGTGGCCTACGATATGCTCGAGCTGCCGGGGTTCCGGGAGCTTCAGACCATCTCCCTTACCGCCCGGATGCTGCTGCAGTGCGGGGATGTCAGCTTCAACGACATCGTCAATATTATCTACCCCCTCTTCGATATCAACAATCAGATTGTCCAGGAGATTCTGGAGTACGAGAGAAACAAGGGGAAGAGGACCATCTCCACCACCGAAAACTTTGAGCTGGTCAAACGGAACGTCTTTGAGATGGGTGACAGGATCAAGTCCTTCGACGATACCTATGAGACCCTGGATGTGATTCTTAAATGCATGGAGAAGATCTCCGAGGGGTATCAGAACCTCTTTATCACAAAGAAGATCACCAGTACCGACCTCTCTCTGATGAGCGAGGATCTCTCACGGATTCTCCTTCTGGAGGACGAACGCTACACCCTGGTGGATTTTATAGACCTCAGAGACAGGGAGAGCACCGAGGCCCACAAGCTGGAGTTTATCGACACCACCGATGTGCAGACAACCAATATCGCCCTGAGCTATCCCGATGGAAAGATAGTCCGGGATACGGTCAAGCGTTATCTGGGGGGTACGGTCCGGTTCAATGTCAAGAACATCATCAAGAAGCGGGACCTGCTTATTATCCGGAGAACCGACGTGATCCACGGAAACTACCGGGTCAGTGTGGATCTGGGAAACACCAAAAAAGTGCTTAAGGTGGATGTTCCCGACTCACGCCACCGCTGGAGGAATCTGAGTGTTCAGTTCCATGAGGACTATATAGACAAGTACTCCCTGACTGTGAATATGACCATGGAGGATCAGGGACGGGACAACTTCGGACGAATCTGGATCTATCAGAAAATATAATTACACCGGAGAGGTAGGAAAATATGCTATTTGGAAGAAAATTCTGCAGGGAAGGACATCTTATGGACCCCTCCTGGCGTGTATGCCCGGTCTGCATTACTCCCATAGTGGGATGGCTGGTCTACTCGGAGAACAACAGAACAAAGAGTGTCTATGCCATAAGGGAAGGAAAGAACATGATCGGCCGGGGAGTGGACTGTGATGTGCGGATTCTCCTTGATTCGGTAAAGCGCCACCACGCGACTCTGACCGCCTCATCCGACGGCATTATGATCCATAACAGCGGTTCAGGCGGAAGAATCCTGGTCAACCGGAATGAATCGGTACAGGACATTATCGACGGCGACCTTCTCACCCTGGGAGATCTGGAGTTTAAATTCAAATGCATATACTGAAAGGATTTTTTATGGGACCCCGCAGATTATATTTAGCAGCTTTACTGTTTCTGGCTGCAGCCTTGATTATTCCCGCCCAGGATGCTCTCCAGGAGAGTGACCTCTCCGTCAGAATCAGCCGTATCCAGTCGGGAGGCTATCCCAACCTCAAGGTCTATGTCTCAGTTGAGAACAAGGCCGGGGAGCCAAACCTCAGCATGGTTAAGGGAAACTTCACCGTCAAGGTGGACACCGAAGATCCCGTTGACTCTGTCCGGGTGGATCCCTTCAAGTACCTTGAGGAACCGGTACACTACGTCTTTCTCCTCTCCGCTTCGGGTCTGATGGACGGCCCCCCTCTGGCGGCCCAGAAAGAGGGGGTTCTGGCCTTTGCCGAGCATATGAGGGACTCGGACACTGTCTCCGCCTATCTGGCGGGGGACAAGCTGAACGAGCTCTTCTCCTATGCCCGGTCCACCGAGATCCCCGAGGATGTAGTCAGAGGAATCGAGGTGTCAGAGAGTCCCGTGAAGATCTACGATTCCGTGGTCAATGTGGCCCGGAAGGTTGAGAAGGACAAGGAGCTGCTGACCATCCCCCCGGGGGACAGGGTTGTCTTTATCCTCATCTCCGACGGCCGTGACCAGGAGAGCCGCTACTCCCTGGACCAGACCCTTGAAGTCCTTAACAGAGACGGCATCCCCGTCTACTCCGTGGGCCTGAGAACCCTGAGCAGCGCCTCTTTGACTCTGCTCAACGACCTGTCAAACCAGAGCGGCGGATTTTACCGCTTTGCATCCAGTCCCACAGAGCTGGACAGCAATCTGGACCTCCTGAGTGAACAGATCCTTACCGCCTATGTGCTGCAGTTCAAGGTTCGCGGGGTCTCCGCCGACGACTCCTTCCACCAGCTGATGGTGCAGGTGGACAACAAGAACCAGAGCGCCCAGTCCTTCAGGAACTTCCTGGCCTATAAGACTCCCTTTCCCCTGTGGATGAAGATCGCCATCCTAATCGGCGCGGTGGTTGTGATCCTGATCCTGATCCTGCTGATGATTCTGGGTCGGATGAGACTGCGCAAGAGTCTGGGAATTTCGAAACGACGCTGCCCCGAGTGCAAGCGCCGTATGAAGGATGACTGGGAATTCTGTCCCTTCTGCCGCTATCTTCCTCCAAAGAAGAAGCGGAAAAAGAGTGAGGAGAGTTGAGTAAAGTGGCCGCGATTCCGGGGATAGAGTTTAAACAGTCTCTTGTTCAGAGCAACAGAATCCGCCTCAAAGAGAGGCCTGTGGGAGGCTTTGTTGGCATTACCCGGAAGGGCCCCCTCAACGAGGCTGTCCGGCTCCGTGACTTCAACCAGTTCCTCAAGGTATTCGGCGGATTCGACAGCTCCGGCTACCTTCCCTTCAGCGTCTACTCCTTCTTCCAGAACGGCGGAAAGGAGTGTTATGTGGTCCGTACCGCCCATACCAGGGGCGAGGGAGCCGCAGCCAGCTCATCACTGCCCATTACTGATAAAAATGGAAATACCATTGCAAAGTTAAGTACATTAAGCATGGGGTCCTGGGGTAATCTGATCTGCGCCAACCTCTGGTTCACCCCCGCCGGACCCTCGTCGAAGGAGATAAGGGCCAACCTCTCCATCGGAGTTCCGGGAGTGCAGGAGGACTTTCTCGATCTCTCACTTAACAAAGAGGATGAGGACTATATTGTCAAGAAGGTAAACAATCGCTCCGCATTGATCAAAATGGAGTCTTCCGCCTTATGGGAGAACCCGGCAGAGCTGAACAATATCTACCTCTCCGGCGGCCGTGACGGTCTGGCCGGTCTGACCCCGGGAGACTTTATAGGCACCGACAAGGGCCCCTCCCGCAAGACGGGACTGGCTATTCTCGAGGCCATACCTGAGGTGAACCTGCTTGCCGTGCCGGACACAGCGGTCTTCATGGACAGCTGCGGTACCAATATCTCCGGGGCTTTGAAGAAGATCCGGTCGGTTCATGAAGCCCTGATCTCCCAGGCAGAGCGCCTTGAGGGCCGTTTCGCCCTGCTGGATCTGACAGGGGCCCTGGAGCCCCCGGAGGCCATCGCCTACAGGGACTCTCTGGACTCCTCGAAGGCCGCCCTCTACTATCCCTCCCTGAAAATCCTGGACCCCGCGGATAACAGCGTCTTCTCCCTGCCTCCCTCCTGCGCCATGGCAGGGATCATATCAAAGATGGATCTGGACTCGGGATGCTTTCATCCCCCGGGAAACAGCTTTATCCACGGTGCCGTGGGCCTCTCCCGGAGCCTCAGCTCCGTCCATATGGAGGAGCTCTATGAGAGGGGAATAAACCCCTTTAAAAAGATCCCCGGCCGGGGAGTAAAGATCTGGGGCGTCCGGACTATATCATCAGATCCCGAATGGCGTTTTATCAATGTCCGGCGCACCGTCTCCTTCCTCGCCTCGGCTATACGCCGGGGAACGGCATGGGCGGTCTTCGAGCCCAATGACAGCTCTCTTCAGAAAAAGCTGGTCCGCCATGTGACCTCCTATCTGATAGATGTGTGGAGGAAGGGCTATCTGGCGGGAAAGACGGCAAACGAGGCTTTCTTTGTCCGCTGCGACGAGGAGCTCAATCCCCCGGAGAATATCGATGCCGGGATTCTGACCCTTCAGATCGGACTCTGCGTGGTAAAACCCGCTGAATATATTGTTGTGACCATGAACGCGGAAAAAGAACATACCAATGTGATTATTGATGAGGAGGTTGTCTCATGAGTGAAAACAGTACCGAATCCTATCTGCCCACCTATTTCGGTGTGGAGATCGATGGAATCAACTGCGGGAAATTTTTCCGCTGTGAGGGACTGGAGAGCGAGAACTATGTGTACGAAGTGGAAGAGGGCGGTCTGAACACCACAACCCACAAGTTTATCGGACGGACCCGTTTTCCCAATCTGGTTCTGGAGAAGGGCATTACCGACAACAGCGAGATCTACGACTGGTACCAGGAGACTGTGGCCACCGAAGACCCCGTGACCCGCAAGGACGGTTCGGTGATTCTCTACAACGCCGCCGGAGAAGAGGTGATGAGGTGGAACTTCTACCGGGCTCTTCCCTGCCGCTGGGTGGGTCCCCAGCTGGGACACCAGGTTCACGGCTGCGCCGTAGAACGGATCGAGATCATGCACGAGGGCCTTGAGGCCGCGGTATAGGAGGAACTATGGCACTGGAAAAAGCGGTAATTATCAATCTGGACACCGACGAGGAGTTTCAGGTCCTCTTCAATCCCAAGGAGTACATCATCGAAAAGAAGACTCCCTGGAAGGAGCATGAGATCAACGGCCTGGACTCTCCGGCTGTGGAGTTTACCATCGGCGAGAGAAAGCGCCTGTCCATGGAGCTCTACTTCGACACCTCCGAGGAGAAGAGCGATGTCAGGGAGTATACCGACAAGATCGAGGAACTGATGATGGTCAACTCAGACCAGCACCGTCCCCCCCTGCTGATGTTCAGCTGGGGGAACCTGCAGTTCCGCTGCGTACTGGAAGATCTGGTACAGCGCTTCACCATGTTCCTTAACGACGGCACCCCAGTGAGGGCTTTGCTGAAGGTGCTCTTCAAGGAGTACTCCACCGCCGCCGGGCAGATTCAGGAAAAACCCCGTCACTCCTCGGACCATACCAAAAGAATTGTCCTTCAGGAGGGAGACTCCCTGAGCGCCATGTCGGGCCGGGAGTATGAGGACCCGGGCAAGTGGCGTGAGATCGCCAAAGCCAACGATATTGACGATCCCATGGATGTGGACGAGGGAACGGTTCTTTCCATTCCCCCGCTGTACTAAAGGAGTCAGCCAATGGCAGATGAAAATGTAACCCTGACACCGACGTTCATCGTCTATATCAACGGCACCCGTCTGGGGGTGGACCATGAGGCTTCGGTCAGGCAGATCCTTGTGGAGGATGCCTATGACGCCCCTGCCACCTGCCGGATCATCTTAAGCGATATGGAGCGCAAATGGGTGGACAGCGAGGACTTCGAGCTGGCCCAGTCCGTCTCTGTTATGCTGGGTTTCAAGGATGATGTGGAAGAGGTCTTTAACGGTGAGATTATCGGCAGCGAGGTGATCCTCAAGAAACAGGCCGATGCCACGGTGATCCTCAGCTGCTCAAACAAGATGCACCGCCTGTTCAAGGTGAAAAAACACCGGGTTTTCAACGAGATGACCGACGAGGACATCATTACCGAGATCGCTTCGGAGCACGGTCTGACGGCAGATCTGGATGCCCTGAGCGCCGAGAATGTGGTGCGGGTCCAGAACTCGGTTACCGACTATGACTTCCTTAGAAAAACAGCCTCAGACTACAACTACCGTTTCTGGATAGATGAGGACAATCTCTGTATGAAGGCCGAGGTTGAGACCTCGGGAGAGGATATCGTCCTGGAGTGGGGCAAGACCCTTCTGGACTACCGGGCCGTCCGGAACACAGCCAAAATGCTGACTCAGGTAGAGGTGGTAGGCTGGGACCCCATGACGGAAGAGGGCTTTTCGGGAACCATGACTCCCGGGGACATCGTCACAAAAACAGGGGACGGCTCCCTGGGGGCCGAACTGACCGAGGAGTACTTCGGTGAACGCCTTCTGGTGATGCAGGATCTGAGTGTCAAAGACGAGCAGCAGGCCGAAGAGCGGGCTCTGGCTGTGCTGACCGAGAACTCCTATGAGTATATGAGCGCCCAGTCGGTCTGCGAAGGGGACCACCGCATCCGTGCCGGAGAGGTGGTTGAGATCAAGGAGGCGGGTGAACGGGTATCCGGTCCTTTTCTTGTCAGACGGGCCCTCCATAACTTTCACGCCAGTGCGGGGTATACGACAAAATGCGAACTCGTAAGAAATACGGAAACATGAATACAACCCTCAGGGTCCACAGGATCGTCCCTCTCTCACTGACCAATGGGCCGGGACGCCGTTTTACTCTCTGGGTCCAGGGCTGCTGCTTCAACTGCCCGGGATGTTTTAATTATACGGCAAAGCCCTTTATCGGCGGCGAGGATCTGACTGTAAAGGATATTATCCGCAACAGCGATCCCGCCAATCTGGAAGGGGTGACAATCTCCGGAGGGGAACCCTTTCTGCAGGCCCCGGAGCTGGCGGTGCTTTTAAAGCAGTTTAAAAATTACGGCCTGAACACCATGGTCTACACGGGATTCCGCTATGAGGATCTTGTAAAGAACGAGGTTAAGGGAGCAAAGGAGCTGCTTAAATATACGGACCTCCTTCTGGACGGCCCCTTCAGCCGCTTTATCCCACCCGACGGCGAATGGACGGGCTCCGCCAACCAGAGGGTCATCCCCCTCTCCCGAGCCGGTTTGAAGATGAAGAAGATGAGAAAAACCGCCTATGTGGAGCAGGAATACATCCTGGGCTCCACGGGCGTAGTAACAAAAACAGGAATATAAGATGAAAGAACTGAACCTGAGCATCAAAGAGAGAATTGAGGTCCTGATCCGGGCCCGCTACCCCCTGATCCAGATCGTCTCCAGCGAGGAGAAGAGGGTGGAGGACACCCTGAAGTCCATTGTCAGCACCCGGAACAAGCGCCTTTTTATCTGGTCCATCACCAAGGGCCTTGAGGCAGACGACAACAGCTGCGCCGCCGACCTCCGGGAGCCCCTGAAGATCCTTGACCATATTATGGAGTGCGACATCAACGGCCTCTTCCTTCTGCGGGACTTCCACCCCTATCTCAACGATCCCGTTGTGATCCGCAAGCTCAGGGATATCGGCCGGGAGTTGAAGATGAGCATGAAGAATGTGATCCTCCTCTCACCGACCCTCAAAGTTCCCCAGGATGTGGAGAAGGAGATGACCATCGTGGACTTCGATCTTCCCGACAAGGCCACCCTGGAGAAGATTATCGATGATATCAGCGGCTCCCTGGGGGGCTCCAAGACCCTCTGGGACGAGAACCTCCCCAAGGAGAAGGTGGTGGAAGCGGCCCTGGGACTCACCGCCGAAGAGGCGGAGAACGTCTTTGCCAAGTCTCTTGTTCAGACCGGAGGCTTCGACATCACCGTGATCCTCTCGGAGAAGGAACAGATCATCCGCAAATCGGGGGTTCTGGAGTACTACCGGGCCCACGAGGAGATGAAGGAGATCGGCGGCCTTGAAAACCTGAAGCACTGGCTGGGCAAGAGGAGCCAGGCCTTTACCAAAGAGGCCCGTGACTTCGGCCTCCCCGAACCCAAGGGTATCCTGATGATCGGTATTCCCGGCTGCGGTAAGTCTCTGACTGCCAAGGCGGTCAGCTCTCTCTGGCAGCTTCCCCTGCTGCGTCTGGATGTGGGCAAGGTCTTCTCCAGCCTGGTGGGAAGCAGTGAGGAGAACGTCCGCAAGGCGATTCAGACCGCCGAATCCATCGCCCCCTCCATCCTCTGGCTCGACGAGCTGGAAAAGGGCTTTTCCGGCATGGGCTCCTCAGGCACCTCCGACGGCGGTACCTCCGCCCGGGTCTTCGGTACCTTCCTCACCTGGCTCCAGGAGAAGACCAGCCCCGTTTTCGTTGTGGCCACCAGCAACAATATCTCCCAGCTCCCCCCGGAGCTCCTCAGAAAGGGCCGTTTTGATGAGATCTTCTTTATCGATCTGCCCAACCACGAGGAGAGAAAGGAGATCTTCCGTATTCATCTGAAAAAGAGGAAGAGGGACCCCGAAAACTACGACCTCGACGAGATGGCCCGCCTCTGCCGGGGCTATTCGGGTTCGGAGATCGAAGAGGTGGTTATCAGCGCCCTCTACGACGCCTTTGACAAGGGTACCGACGTGGACCAGCCCATCCTCTCCTCTTCCGCGGGAACCATGATCCCCCTGTCACAGACCATGAACGAGGAGATCAAGAAGATCAGGGACTGGGCGGAACTCAGGGCCCGCAAGGCCAGCGAAGTGAGCTTCCAGGAGGAGGAAGAGTCCTCCCGGAAACTGGAAATGGTGTAAGGAGAGGAGCATGGCAAAGAAAGAGGAGATGGAGATCACCATCAACAAGAACGGCGAGGTGGAGATCCACGTACAGGGAGTGGACGGCACCAGCTGTCTGAAGCTTACAAAGGAGCTGGAAGAGGCCCTGGGGATCGTCACAAACCGTGAAAAAACATCGGAGTTCTACAAGGAAGAAGAATCAATCAATATCCATCAGGAAGAAGAGGTTCAATGATCTTTCAGGGACAGGGCACCAGAGCCCTTATAGAGGAACAGCTCCGCTCCAGAAGCAATCTCAACGACTGGCAGCTTAAAAACGGCTCCTTTACGGACCTGGAGTTCCGGGACAGGACCATCACCAGGATGTCCACCGAGCGGGCCGTAATGGACGAAACCCGTATGAAAAACTGCCATATCAACGAGTGCGAGTTCCTCCAGTCCAACTTCCAGAACGCGGAATTAACAAACTCCACCCTGGAAGAGACCAGCTTTACCAGCTGCCAACTCCGCCAGAGCCTCTGGGAAAACACAACTCTCAGCAACTCCCGCATCAGGTGCAGTGCCGCCCCGAAACTGATCCTGAAAAAAACAACCATAAACCACTGCCTCATAGAGGAAGCCGAGGTCAACAGAGGCTCCATCACAGACTGCTGCTTCTTCAAGACCTCCCTCTCGGCAGACCACCCCTCGGGAACAACGGGTTTCAGGAACTCAAGCTTCACAGGCTGCCTCTTTCTAAGCTGCTCCTTCAGCGGCACCGCTCTTGCCTTTACCACCCTTAAGGACTGCGTCTTTATCAACTGCTCCTTTGTCAATGTGGACTGGGAGTGTATAGACCACAGAGAGAGCTCTTTTACAGACTGCACCGGCGGCCCCCATATGGGGTACAGGCCCAAAGAAAAAGACCAGTCAGGCAGCTGGCTGCGCTTTGAACAGGAGATTTTAAATGGATAAATCGGACCTTGAAAAACTGAGCCCCCAGGTACTGCAGGAGGGCTTTGCTCTCCTCTACAATGAGTTCAAAAATAACAATAGTGAACAAACACCTCAGCCAATAAAAGCAGCAGAACCGGAGATCCCCAACTTCGTCTCCCTGATCCAGCATATGAAGAGCAGGTACACCTTTCCTGAACTCAACGACCTGACCGTCGAAGGGGGCAGGGTCTTCTTCAGACGGGGAGGGCGTAAGATTGAACTCTCAAGGGAAGAGGAGGAAGTAAAAGCAACACCTCCTCCCGAAAAGAATAACGACACAACCGCTGAAACAGGCCGTTTCAGCCAGCTGGAGCTCAACTGATGGCAGAAGAAAAAACAAAGCGTAAATACGTCTATATAGACCCCGCCACAGGAGAGCTGGACCTGAAGGATCTACCCGATCCCTCCCTCCGCCGCTCCCTGATAGACAGCCTTTCCATGGAGTTTGCCTTTGAACCCCTGGACCAGTCCACCCTGGAAAAGATGGACGCCTTTGTGATTACCGAACTGGAGAAATTATGAAAGAAGAGACCGAATTCTACCTGCCCATAGGCCTGACCGACAGCAAGGGAACTCTCCACCGCAAGGGTGTGATGAGGGCCGTTACCGCCGAGGATGAACTGGAACTCCAGGAGTCCGACGGGGTCCAGTTCAACGACCGTCAGAGGGACCTGGAACTCCTTGCCCGGCTGATCATCTCCCTGGGAAGCCTCCCCCAGGTGGGCCCTGACTCCCTGATGGAGCTCTATGAAGCGGACTTCCTCTACCTCCAGATGCTCTTCAACTCGGTCAACAGCGGCGCAAAGCCCCGGTTCAGATGCCCCTCCTGCGGCGCACAGAACGACCTGGATGTCCCCACGCTCTTCAAGACAAAGGATACAGAGGAAACTAAAACCGAGTGCGGCTTCTCCCTGCCCCAGGGCAGCGGCCTGAAGCCCGAAATCGGTACGAAGGTGAAGGGCAAGATGCAGATGTCCCGGTGCAAGGACTACATCACCCTCTACCGGGACGAGAGGGCCCGGCGCAGCGCCAGCTGGTACTATGTGGGCCTTTTAACAAGGAGCGTCAAAAAGCTGGGGGCCGAGAAGGCCATCAACACCGGGGTGATCAGCAAGCTGACCCCCAGGGACTTCAGCTTTCTGGTGGACCTTTTTAACGAACTGAATAACGGCGTTGTCAGGTCGATCAAATCGCCCTGCAGCTGCGGCAGCGACATCCGGGTGGAGTTAAGCCTCCCGGGGGAAGCATAAGCCGTCTTTCCGGAGATGTTTACGGAGAGGCGGCGTACCTGGCCTACTACTTCCACTGGAGCCGGAAAGAGGTGATGGAGTTAAGCAGGCGGGAGAGGAAGCTCTGGCTTTCAGAACTGGCCAGAATCAATGATCAGATAACAGCGAGGACAAACAACTTTGTTGCCGGCCTCAGAACGAGGGAAGGGGGATAAGGATGATAGGCGAAGTATTCAATTATATCTCAGAGGGGTTCTACCAGAAAAAGGACGATGAAGTTGTCCAGGCCTTCGACAGCTACGAAAGGGGCCTGAATGAGGACAACCCCACCCTGCAAAACGAGGCCCGCCGCGCCCTGGAGTCCCAGCTGGTCTCCTCGGGCCAGATGGAGGAGGAGAGCGCCTTTATCAACCCCGATGAGTTCTTCCCCGGCGGCCAGCGTGACCAGGACAGAATAGACGACTTCCGCCGCACCATGACAATGCACCACAGCGGCCAGCAAGTGCTCTGGACCTTCGCGGGCACCACAGGGAGTATGAGCGTACTCACAGAGAAGCACCTGGAATCCATGGGCCGCAGCCTGGACGACCTGAAGCCAGCCGCCCTGGTCCGCTCCGAAAAGAGAAAAAGATCTCCCCAAACAGGAAAAAACACAACCCGCCTCTACCTTTACGGAGACGGCACTGCCAGCAGTGAGTACAGCAAGGAGAAGGCCAAAGTCCGCTTTGACCGGATGCAGGACTCCAGCGGCTTCAACTGGAACCTTAACTCTTACGACCCCAACTACCAGGTGCAGAAAGAGGGCTGGACCGGCGCCTTTGACAAAGAGGGAGACTGGGTCCGCCTGGAGACTGAATCCCATGGGGAGGAAGAGGGTATAACCACCACACCCCTCACACAGAAGAAGGAGATCACCCTGATCCACACCCTGGACGGCCCCCTGGTATACGATGCCGCCCTGCTTTTGGCCTCGGAAGAGGAGGAGTACTACTACTCCATGGACGGGGAGCTCTACGGGGGCGTGAAGAATGACCCCGGGGAAACCCTGAAGAAGCTGCAGACTGAACTGAAGGGCACCGAACCAAGAGCCCTTGTCCTTCCCGAGGCAACCCCGGAGGAGACAAAGCAGCTCTACCGGGAGAAACTGGGTCGTGATGTGATGATCTACACCGAGGGGAGCCCGGAGGTAAAGAAGATTATCGAGGAGGACTCCGGCACCCGGACGGAGCTGGCCGCGGTGTCCATGAGTCTTGCCGCGGTGACAAGGCTCCAGAGACGGGGTTTGAGCCGGAAAGCTGCGGTACAGGCCCTCTCCAGGCCAGGGGAAACCGTGGAAGTGCCCCTGAACCCCTTTAACCCGGAAGACCGCAGGGAGCTGGCCACAGACCTGAGCCCCAAAGCTACCTCCTGGCTTGATACAAAAGCAGAAACTTTGACTGAGGATGAGCTGACCACCGCCATCCCCTATATAGCAGGAGCCCTGCCTCTGTTGGCCGCAGCGGCCCTGACCAGCGGCCTTGAAGAGGATGAGGTTTTAGAAGAAGCTCTTACCGCTTCAAAACAGGAAGAGCCCTCCAAGGCCACCATGACAGGCCGCCTGACCCTGGGGGAACTGGCCAGCGGCAGCCACCCCTGGAAGGGTACAGACCCCAGACCCTACGACTTCTTTAACGAGATAGAGCTGACCGAGGCAACCAGCGCCGCAGGCCTCTCTGAGGGAGAGGCGGCATCGGTGAAGGAAGCAGCATCACAGCTTTATATTCCTCCGGTGGACCGTAAGGTCTTTAACCGCATGATGAGCGCCGCCCTGGCCGAATACAGAAGCATACAGATGAGTACGGGCATGACCGCAGGGGATCTTGTACGCTCTGTGGACTCCATCAGCATGAGCCGCCCCGACGGTAAGAGGATCGCATCGAAACAGGTCCACTTCGAAGCTCCCCTCCATGAGGTACTCACAACCGCCGCAGCTTCAACAAGCTCATCGAAGAGCATCAGCCGGGAGGAGCTGTTCCAGCCCTTAAGCAAGACAGAGAACATTCAGGCAGAGACAGCAGAGGATAATGAAATAACCTTAGAGACAGCCCTGACCATGACAGAGGGACTTCTGGCTGCCCTGGAGACTCCCAGTGAGGGAGCAGCCCCCTTAACAGAGGAGCAGACCACAACAGTACAGGCTCTCTACAAAAAGAGCGGCCTGAGCCCGAAAGAAGCCCAGACAGCCACAGCTCTCTGGCAGAAGAAGTCTTTTACCCCGGCCGAGTTTACCGCCCTCACAGGCAGGCTTGAAAGCAAGACAGCACCACAGGCCCTAACCCACCAAAACCCTGTAAAGAGCGAGATCATCTACTCCCTTCCCAAAAAGCAGCAGAAGAGCCTTGCCCCCTTTGTTGATAAGGCCATGGCGGGAAACTGGGAGAGTATTCCGGCAAAAGAGAGAGTAGCACTTTCCAAGGCTATGCTGACTACATCGGGGATTGCCCTGCCTGTAGCTTCTGAAGCAGTAAGCGGAATCTCAGAAAGTTCAATAACAACAGATTCAGTTCTTATCACAGAGGACTCCCTGATCGTTCAGGCCGTAGCCGATGACTTTACAGAACAGGCCGCTGTAATAAACCCGGCCCTTACAAGAGAGGCCATTCTCCCCATGGTCACAGGAGCCCTGGCAGGAGACTGGAGCAGTGTTCCCAACGACCTGAGACAGCCCCTGACCAGAACCGTACAGAGACGAGGAAGAGTTTCATCCATGGTTCCAAAGGCAACAGCCACAACAGCTCCCAAACGGAGCATAAAGGGACAGAGCAGACAGCTCCCAGTGGCAGTATCACCACACATCCTTACAGGTAGAGGCTACAGCAACCTGGGCTACAGCGTGGCACCCTCCAGACAGAGTGTACACTCCATCAGCAAAGAAGCTACGGGAAGCAGCGTGAGGGGAGTGGATTTCACTCCGTCCAATAGACAGACTCCTGCAAAAGCACCTGTTGTATCAAGTTCAGCAGCTGTAAAAGCTACTCAGTCAAAGAAGACCGCAGCAAACCAGGCAACATCCAGCCCAAAGTCCAAACCTTTTCAGGCTCCTTCAAGGCTGCAGGTTGTGCCACGAAGCGGCAGTACTACCCATAAGCCCACTCCCTCAAGGAATGTGCAGGCTGTAATGGCTGAAACAGGTGGCGGACACTGGAATACAAACACACTTCCCCATGCCAATAGAATGTCTACTCCATCTTATGCGAATTTCGGTGGAGTGCCAGGGCTTGGAAGGAGTCCTGTGATACAAGCAGGAAACCCTCAAAGATTTCAACAGCCTTCAAATTCACAAACCTTGCCTTTAAGGAATAGTAACTCTACGAGTTTAAACAACCAGATGAATCGGATGGACAGGATTAATGCCAACTATGAAGCAGATAAAGCTTCCATGTCACAAAGTCTTCCTTCTGGGGAGAGAATGCTCGCAAGCTCTAATTCTCATTCAGTTGGGTCAGCTGGTGGGACTGGACAGAGTCGCTATGGAAATGTAATTCACAAGTCAGTTGATGATGTTATTGATGCAATTAAACAGGACCTTCAAAACGATTTCTAGGAGATACTTATGAATCATAAGATAGCTAATAGTCTGGATCTGATGACTAAAGCAAAACATCTCTTTTCCAAAGTTAAGGTTTTTGAAAGCCGGAAAACTGCAGTAATTGATTACCCGATAGAATCTGAGATTAGAGACAGGGTTTTTCCTATTGACGCTGGATTAATGACAGCTCTTGAATATGCCTTTGACGCTGATCTTTCAGATGTTCGTATTCATTTGGGCGAGGAAGCTGATAGGCTGACGTCTCAGTATCGTGCAAGTGCAATAACTATCGGGCGGGACATATATTTCAGCGGAGGTATGTACGAACCATACTCAGCAGAAGGGCAGAAACTGCTAGTGCATGAACTTAAGCATGTTCTTCAAAGTAAAAATGGCCATTCCATGGTATTTGTAGAAGATATTGCAGGTTTAGAGGCTGATGCAGAAAGGATTGAAAATCTTCTTTCAGATAGAAAAATTGAAGATCTTGAGAAGGGGGAATTGAATAATCAGTCCCGTTACCAAAGATCAAAATCTGTTGCTGGTGAAAATGGTCCATTATTAAAAGGCCCTGAAAGCAATGAAAGTTCTGGTACTCTTGAAGATATGTTGGAAGCTGATCGTATAAAGCACATAGAATATCGACTTAGGAGTGGTGAAAAGATAATACTGACAGAAAAAGAATATTCTGATGTTGTTGAACTTTCGAAAGATGCTCTGATGGAATCCCTTGAAGAGAAAAAATATTCACTCACATCTGAAGAGTATGAAAGAGAGCTTTCAAAAGCTTTTGCATACCTTAAAGGAGCTTTCTGATGAGCGGTGTATCAATGGTATTGCAGGATCTGCAGCAGGAAGTTATAGACCTGTATATACTCTTTTTGAATCAAATGGATAAAGCACTGCATAGTACATGGAGCGGTCTGAAAGAAACTGATATAGCCGGTGAAATGTATCAGTTCGAGAATGAAATAGCAAGTATGATGTCAATTTCAGAATTCAATGAACTAGAGAGAGAAATACGTAATTTGAAACGGGATGATCTATTGAGTCTAAGAGATGGATATCTGAAAAACCTAGATTCCCTTGAGATCAATTCAAGCCACATAACATCAAGGCCCGCAAGGAGTATCTCTGATTTTATAAATGAAGTTGAAGATATTCAAGTCAGAGAAATGCTGAAGGTTGTTTGGAAACATGGCGATGAAATCGCCAGACTGAGTATAGTTGAATATTTGGATGGTGAATCGGATATTCTATTTGATCTTGATCCAAAAGAAGCAAGAGGAAAGACAACAAGATCAAACGGCCGGAAAGTATATCATTTATCAACAGACTTTGATTCTTTTGAAAACAAGACAAATCTAATGCAGTCAAGTTTGATTCTTTCTCATGAAATGCACAGAGACGGGCTTAATATGAAAAACCCTGAAGATACTCGTTCTGCAGTTAAATCAGATATTATTTTTACAAATTCGTTGCTACAAGAGAACAGCTATGCTTCTAATATACTGCATAAGAATTTTGAAATGCTAAAGCAGGTTGGACGTCTTTTTGGTGATGGAGTTTTGAGTAAAGTTATAAACAGAGTATTCAGTTCTCAAGCGGATTACTGGAAACTCATTGAGAATGGTTTGGAATATGAGAAGGATGGATTTCTCAGGAAAGATGATAGAATTATACAAAGGCATAACAATCTAAAAGTTGGAGCAAATGGAATTGAAGGCGGTTTGCATAATATTCTTTTAAAAGTTGGCATTGATATCCCCCAAGAGGAAGTTGCACGGCTGATGGAAATAGCTGGACTGGTACATACATACTCTCAGAATATTGATACGGAACTGTGGTCTTGGAATGCCAGTGGAGTATATGAAGAAAATGTTGGCGAAGTTATTGAATCGGATGATTTCAACGATATTTCAACAGTCATCAGCGCTATTATAACGTCTGATCCTGAACTGTCCTGGTTAGAGCAGAAATGGGATAGTCTTTTAAGTACACTTGAAAACCATGGCTCAAGTATGAAGCTGGCTTTAAATCGGCTCCATAGGAGATTCTATGATGCTGAAGATAGTTGGAATGCTGCAGATGATGTACTGAAAAATAATCTCCAATTATCCGATAAAGATAAATATAGTGATTTATATGCTTCGCTGAATGCTTATGATGAAGTATTTATGGCAGGTGGTCCAATAGAGTGGTATCGGCAGAATATTACCTGGTACAACTTCCGGGATGGGAACACCAGAGATATTTCTGAAGAACGGCCGAATACTGCTGGTAAATGGATACCCATTAACAAAAGAATGGTTGATAAAATGAACGATGCTCTACTGGATTATGGTGGTAAGCTTGCAGGGACTACTTCTTTAACCAATGAACAGAAACGGTTATTGGCCTATAATAACATCAATAATTCAATGAACAGTGATGATACACCAAATGAAAGATTCCTGTTTGCAAATGGGTGGGGTGGATACAATCCCCGTTTTATAGCTGGAAGCGATACATTGAGTTTCCACGCCTTTGGAGCTGCCTTGGACTTTGATCCAGGAAATAATAAGCAGTATATATTTTACACAGATCCAACGAATGATAATCAGATTTTTCAGACAAACGTTAATAATCTAGTTAGAGCAGCAAATAATAATGAAAAAGTTGACACAGTCGATGAGTTCTTATCGGCTATTCAGAGAATTAAAGATATAAGGGCAGACAACTATGATTCTTGCAAAGCAATTCTAATATCGAGTAACGATTATAGTGGTCTTCGAACTCTTCTTTCAGAAAAAAGAGATTGGGACAGATATAAAGAAGCCATAAATGAAGAAATTCTAGGTTTTGAAGAAGATTTTATAAGATCCATGGGTGGTGCAGGTTTTGACTGGGGAGCTCTATGGCATACACAGCTTGATGTTATGCATTGGCAAGATGGTAATAGGCCAGAGTGGGATGAAGGCTTGGAGTCAATTAATCTATACTTCCGAGAGCAGGAGAAACCATGCTGAGAAATTAATATATTCATTTTTCATTACTATTTTTATTACCCTGAGGAAAACTTTATTCGATCATGGGAGGTGCCGGTATTTGCTGTGGTGCTATATGGCATACTCAGTTTGATATTTTTCACAGGGAGAATGCATATTTTCCTGTATGGAAATAATGGATTCGATGAAATTAAAGATTTTTTTAGGGGTTAGAAAAAGCATGAAAACAAAGCTATCTTTTGGTTTTATACTATTTATTCTATGGAGCTTTCCTTTAGTATATTGTCAAGATACAGAAACCAGTAGATTACCTATTGTTATTGAAAAGGATGATTATTTTACAAAGCGTATTGGTTATAATATTTGTATGTGGAAAGGTCAGATATGGTTGTATGGTGGAAATATAAATCCATGGAGTGGAAAGAGTAAATATGTGACTGATATATGGAATTCTCAAGATGGTATTCATTTCAAAAAAGTAGTTGAGGATGATCAGAACTATGACATACCATGGGGAGTAAGCTCTACACAATACTCAATATGTGATTTCAATGACGAACTTATCGCTATAGGTGAAAGACTTGATGAAAATGATTTAAAACGAAGCAAAGATTTTATCTCTTGGATACCGATAGATGGTGATTTTCCATTTGTTAAAAGAAATGAATCTGATTTGATTATTTTTAAAGATAGACTCTGGATGTTTGGCGGAATTGGAGAAAGAGATGCTTGGGTAACTAATGACGTCCTAAATTGGCAATCTGTACCTTCTCCCTTAAAAGAAGCATATAGTAATTATGATGCTATAGCTTTTCAAGACCAAATGATAATTCTGGGAAGTGAAGAAGGTTTATATATCACCTCGGACGGAGAAACCTGGGTTGATATTGAACTTGATCCGGGTATAAAAACTTCTCTTATCGGAAATTATCCCGAAAGCTACCGAAAGGGATTCGATTTGGTCGAATACAATGGTTATCTATATCTATTAGGTGGAGGTGGTTGGAACAGTCCTGGTCATAATGCATACTTCGATCCAATTGAAGAACTGGAGGGATCATATAACGATGTCTGGCGAAGTACTAACGGAAGAGACTGGGAACAGATTGCCAGAGTCCGAGATGATTTGCCTCAGGAAAAAGAAACTGCCATACGGTATTATGTAGAACACGATCCGAATCCAGATGATCTGGAGTATTGGGAACTGATTGATAAATATTCCCAATACAGTTTCAGCAAAGAAGAAATTCTGACAGCGTATCAGGCACAATACAGAGCCATTTACGATACTTATTCTCCTGCATCGGAATTCCATGCAGTTGTGTTTAATGATAAGATCTATCTATATAACTATTATGAAATCTGGACGACAGAAGATGGAAGTAATTGGACACTATTGGCATTTCTAGAAGATAAACGGAGTAATTATGAAGGTTATATTGGATCTCCGGAAACACAGGCGTTGAAGATGGCTGCTCTAAAGGCAAAATATGGTGACCGCTGGGATGAAGTAAGACTTGAAGGAATGCCTTAATAGCGTACTATCGCAAAACTCTTACAAAGGAATTTACATATAAATATTGATAGATTTTCCATTCAGAAATCTTTCAATATCAGATCCTAAACAACAAGATCTTTGACATTTTAGCGAAGGGATCAGATTTTTGATGGAATTTCTTGGAATTCGGACAATCCAGGTTACTTTCCGAGTATACCTCTGCCATCCTGGAAGAGATGAGAAGTTCTATTTTTCGCTTTTTTGAAATTCTTAAGCAGCTCTGTAATAGTGATGCTGCAGCCCAAAGAGTACAGGCTTGGACTTGATCTCACCAAAACATTCAGGCTCAGTCCCATCAGGACGGAGTGTCTGGAGAGTAGGGTGTGATCCTCACACTGTTGATGCCAAAGTCTCTGTACGGGAAATGCCTGAACTCTCCGGAGTTGTCGTGGATCATATGTATTTCCCTGTCCTGATCATAAGTAAATGCCCTGAACTGATTCTTCAAAAACTCCATGTTCGGATTCTTTGTAATGCCAAACTGCATGATCTTCCGGTCCTTTACTCGCATCAAAAAGAAAACATAGAATCTGTAGCCGAAGAGAGTTTCCACAGTCATAAAATCACAGGCGAAGAGGGAATCCCAATGAGTCTGTAGGAACAGTTTCCAGGAACCTGAGGGAACAAGATCACCGTTTTTCCAGCCTGACCTGATGATCCGTCTAACAGAGTCCTTGGAAACAGTCAGATTCATAGCCTTACACTCACCGGCTATCCGGGAGTAGCCCCAGAGATGGTTTCTCCTTTTCATCTCCAGGACAAGGTTCCTGATCTGTTTTGTGACCCTTGGTCTGCCGGTTACATTTCCGGTAGAGGAGCACCAGCGCCTGGAAGCTTTCTTCTGCCAGTAGCGAAGTACAGTCTGAGGGGTAACAATGGTCAGCTTTGAAAGAAGCCTTTTATCCAATAGAGTGAGCCTGGCAATAAACGACCTGTCCTGATCGGTGAATTGGACTCTCTTCCCTGAGAGTTTCAGTCTTCTTCTTAAGATTTCATTCTCCTTTTGAAGAAGAGCATACTTTCTGAAAGCTGAAGATTTACCGGCTATAAGGAAAAGCACTGCGTCTATCAAGATCCTTATGGAGTTGTTCATAATAAGAATATAGAGTAACAATATTAGATTTATCTATTCGAATTTGAAAATCATTTAGGGATGCATGAAAAACTGAAATAATTGGTATTTATGACCAAGATTCTGCAGGTGACCAAATAGGATCTTCTGTTACGTCGTCGATCACTGGTTTAAGGAAAATTTCAACTTCTTTTACGATATCCTGGAATGATTCTGGAGCATGATCGATTTTCAATCTTTTCAAAAATGCTTTCCACATGGTCTGATGAGTTGTTGTGTAATCTAATGAAAAAGCTGCAATCGGGTGAGATATTTTGGTTCCTCTTTGTTCGAGAGTCATGTATACAGCCTTGCATAATTTTTGACATTCAAAATGAAACTGTCTGGATAAAAGCCATATGTCATAAAAGTCCTTCATCCGACTGTTTAAATATCCTAGTTTGATCATGGCTTCAAATTTTTCAGCAATGGCGCTTTCCTTGCTGTAACATAAAAGGGAAGGTGCAGGATTGTTCAATATAGTTGGGAGTTCTGTTAGCTCTGGAGCTGGATACACTTTATCTCCAAAACCTATATCTATTTGCATCCTGACTCGGGCATTCTCCAGATGACCCAAAAAACTCACTCTAATGCCTGTGTAATCGGCATCTTCAGTTATTGTTTCAGTCTGTAATGATTCTGAGTCAAAGATAATACCATCAGAACCTACTTCCGTATGAATAATTTCAAGGATTTGATTCTTAATCTTCAGAATATCATTTTCAGTTATTCCAAGCATATCAATATCCATTGTTGGCCTGGTTTCAGGAGACTTCCATGCTCTTAGCATTAAAGCTCCTTTTAGAATGAATTGTTTTTTGTATGATGACATTGATAAACGGTATTAAAAACGTTCCATTGCATAATATTGAAGTAGCTCATTGAAGGGCCTTTTATCATTTCTGGATTTATTAAGCAATTTTTGCCTGACTGATGCCGCAATGTTTTTTTGAGATTTCATATCATCATCTCCAGATATGGGTGTATTATCTTTTCAACTCTGTTGATCTTTGCATATTCAAGAATCTTATTGGCTTTAAAGTCCATTCTGGTTCTATATAGTTTCAGTGCTTCCAGGACAATATCCATTCCTATCACATTTCGGAATTTGAAACAGTCGGCCAGTGTCTTTTCCGGATTATAAACTTTCAGAACAACTCCATCAGTCCTATATTTCTCAATTCCAGCTTGATAGGATGCGTCATTGTATCGATGAACCTGAATTGGTGGGAATTCAATTCTTGGAGTATGGGAAATCCTGGGAAGAGCAATTGATACCTCATGAGGAATTTGAGTCGTAATATTATGAAAGGACAGAGCAGATGTGAGGCAGATAACTGCTTTTGATGATCTTAGAGCAATAGTTGCCAGATCCGGATTACTTAGAGGAGGCATCTCAGCCAGTCTGAATATTCCCCTGCTGATCTGTTCAAGAACTCCCTCATCCCTTAGTGAATAAAGCATATAACGTGTCACTCCTTTTTTTATGGCTTCTGCCATATGAAGTTGACCACCGTTATTTTTGAATGTTCTAATTATATTACTTCTCATTACTTTCCTTTCAAACAATCAGTGTGCATTTATACATATCTATATATATTATGTCTGATTACGGCATTAAAATCAATGTGATTTTATTGTTGCCGAGGAAAAAGGGAAAATCTGAAACTTTACCGGCAAAGATTCATTTATAGCAAACCAACCAAAGGCTCACCTGAAACAAAAAGGGATAGAAGTGGAAACAGGTCCTTCCGGCCCGGCGGCGCGGAGCAAGCCGGATTAAGCCGGAAGGAAGAGGCTGTTGGAACGGATAGCCCGGCCCCGGCTGCTTTGAAGAAGCAGGCGGGGTTTTGCCAAGGATAAAGATCAGTGCTCGTGATCTCTCTGGTTGACCAGCCATTCGGGCATGTGGAGGCGGAAGAAGATGGCCGCCGAGCGGAAGAGGAAGATAAAGAGGACCGCGATAAGGCCGGCCCGGGCGGGGTCCATTTCCGTGTTGCGCAGGATGCCGTAGAGGATGCTTCCTGTGAGGGGGGGCGTGGCGTAGAGCTCTTTGGTGAGTAGGAGGTTGGGACGGCCTGTGATGACGTCGCGCATGGCGCCTCCTGCCATTCCGGTAAAGAAGGACATGATGATGGCCACCGGGAAGGAGTGTCCCAGGGTTATGGTTTTTTCGAAGGCGAAGATACAGAAGAAGGCCACACCCAGGGCGTCGAAGTAGAGGAGGAGCCGGGAACGGGCTTCGTTGATGATTGTGATTTTCATCAGAAAGAAGGTGGCGGCGCCGGCTGCTGCTGAAACGGCGAGGTAGTTGGTGTCTTCAATCCAGAATACCGGAACATCCAGTATCATGTCTCTGAGGGTTCCTCCGCCCAGGGCGGTAACCATTCCCAGAATAACCAGTCCGAGGAGGTCTCTGTCCTTTCGTACGGCGGCGAGGACTCCTGTAATTGCAAATACCGCGACTGCGGCCTGTCCGAATATGTATAATCCCATAAAACCCAATTATATAAATCCGTGAGGTGAAGTTCCATATTTTTATATGGAGATTTCAGGGTTCTGCTGCAAAGAGATTCAGTTCCAGTTGGGGGTCGGGCTCCTTGTAGAGGTCGCCCTGGAGTTTGCCC
>DHQL01000016.1:30809-31201 GCA_002408085.1 Spirochaeta sp. UBA5339 | reverse complement strand
AGGTCGCCCTGGAGTTTGCCCAGGGAGAGGCCCAGAAGGCGGACGGGTATTTTGCCGGCTTCGGTCTTTTTAAGGAGGCCTGGAACAAGGGAGAGGATGTCACGGCTGTTTTTGATGAGAAAGGGACTCTGGACGCATCTTGTGCAGAGGCGGAAGTCGTGGTACTTCACCTTCAGGGTGAGCTGGCGGCCCTGGATGTTGTTTCTTTTGATATCCTCTTCGATGCGGCCGGCGATCTCTTCAAGCTCCTTCATGATCTCCCCGGGGTCTGTGAGGTCCGAGCTGAAGGTGTTCTCCCGGCCCATGGACTTCCGGGTCCGGTCGGGTTCCACCGGGCGGTTATCTATCCCCCGTACCGCGTGGTAGTAGTAGGGGCCTGACTTGCCGAAGTG
>DHQL01000016.1:16612-30585 GCA_002408085.1 Spirochaeta sp. UBA5339 | reverse complement strand
CCTGACTTGCCGAAGTACTCCAGACACTCGTACATCTCCAGCTTCTTCAGGTCCGCTCCGGTTTCGATTCCCAGAGTGTGCATATACTCGGCGGTCTTCTTCCCTACACCCCAGAACTTTCTGATGGGGAGCTTTTCAAGGAAACCTGCGGCCTGGTCCGGGAGGATGACGGTCATGCCGTTGGGCTTGTCGATGTCCGAGGCGATCTTGGCGATAAATTTGTTGTAGGACACTCCCGCCGAGGCGGTAAGGTTTGTGGCCTTGAAGATTCGTTCCCTGATCTCCCGGGCGATAAGGGTGGCCGAGGGGTTGTTTACGTGGTTCTCGGTGACATCCAGATAGGCCTCGTCCAGGCTGAGGGGCTCCACAAGGTCTGTGTATGAAAGGAAGATCTCCCTGATAATATTGGAGGCTTCCTTGTACTTTGAGAAGTTGTGGTGGGAGACGAATACGGCATGAGGACAGAGCTTGTAGGCCTGGGCCGAGGGCATGGCGGAGTGGATGCCGTAGACCCTGGCTTCATAGGAGCAGGTGGAGACGACACCCCTGCTGCCCGGAGGGCCTCCGACGACAACGGGTTTTCCCCGGAGGGCGGGATTATCCCTCTGCTCCACCGAGGCGTAGAAGGCGTCCATGTCCACATGAATGATCTTCCTCATATGTTTCATACTATACCAGTGTTAAGTGTTTTGCAATATCTACCGGCTGCCGGTGGAGTCGGCAGGCAGGGGGGCCGGAAGATACCGGGTCCGGCTGATGCTGAGAGGCCGACTAATACAGGGGGGCGACAGATGCTGAGGGACCGACTGATGCAGGGGGGCTCACCCGGGTGGGGTGATTTCACTCATCCGGGCAGTTTCACCCCCTCCGGGTAGTATTCCTGCCGAGGCGGGGAGTGGATAATAGGGGCGTAATTCAGATAAGCCTTCAGGAGGTGGATTGTGAAAAGAAAGAAGCATTTTCTAACCTGGCTGATTACAACACTGATTGTCCTGATACTTCTGTGGACCCTCCTTGCTTCCCTTTGGGGAGTGGGACAGGAACAGATCTATCCCGTCTGGGTAAAGGCGGGGTTTATGGGGCTGACAGTGCTTATCATCGTGCCCATTATGATCATGATGATTATCACGGCGGTACACAGAAAACGGGAGATTGACGAGGAGGATGAAGATGATCTTGGTAAATACTGACGGAATAGCAGGGAAGGAAATAGAAGCCCTGGGAATTGTAAAGGGAAGCACCGTGCAGTCACGGCACCTGGGAAAGGATATTATGAGCGGTCTGAAGACCCTGGTGGGCGGGGAGATCACCGCCTATGCGGATATGCTGAACAAGGCCCGGGCCATGGCCACTAAACGGATGGTCCAGGAGGCGGAAGCCCTGGGAGCCGACGGTGTTGTCTGTATCCGTTACTCCTCCAGCTCTGTGATGCAGGGCTCTGCCGAGGTGATTGTCTACGGTACCGCCGTAAAGATTAAATGATGGCTGTGCGTCCTGAGCCCGGGCGGTCTATACTGGAGTTATGAGTTCCCTTTTTGATTTTCTGCACAGTGAAGAGAGCCGCCTGGGAGCGGCAGAGGCGGGGAGGCTGAGAAACTTTCTTTTGATGCTCCTTTTCCTCTGGTCCCTGACGTCGAGGGCTCCGGCGGTTCTGCTTATTCTTCCCCCGGTTCTGATGGTGCTTGATATTGTTCTTGAAAGATATCTAAAGAAGAGGGGCAGATCTGCGGATCCCGGGGCTGCCGTAGTTCTTCAGCTTTTCCTGGTGGCCCTGTGGAGTATTTTGCTTCCCGGGGACCTTCCCCTTGCAGGGGTCTACCTCCTGGTGCTCTACGGCTCCTCCCTCTATCTGAGGGTGAATCTTGTGCTTTTTACGGCGGCATCGGGGATAGTTCTGATGAACCTTGGCTATCTCTACGGTCTTGCTGTTTCAGGGGGGCTTCCTGTTAGGGAGGCTCTGGGAGGACTACCGGCCAACCCTTTTAACTGGCCCGGGTTTCAGGCACAGATATTCTCCACCCTGATCCTCCTTTTCTTTGCCTATGTCTTTCCCGGCAGGCAGAGGATTATAAGAAGGCTGATCGGCCGGCAGCAGGCCTATTTTGAGATGGTGCGGGATCAGAACAGTCCTCTTTCAGACTCTCTTGAACTCTTTGCCAGGAACTTCGGCCTCAGCAGCAGGGAAGAGGAGGTGCTGGCAGTACTGATCCTGGGAAAGACCTACAGGATGATTGCGGGTGAGCTTTTCATCTCCCTTGATACGGTTAAGAGCCATGTTAAAAATATCTACCGCAAGTGCGGTGTGGGGAGCCGGGAGGAACTTCTGGAAGTGCTTCGGCAGAGCATTCTGGTCAGCTCACAGGGCCGGGAGGATTTGAAGTAGGACTTTCACACTTTTTCATCGTGCAATATGTATCGCGGGCGATGTATTTTCCGGATAGCCTCATAAGCAGACAGAATAACAGGAAAATCGTTACAGCTCCGAGTAGAATGATGATGTTTCTACCCTCGGCTATCTGGTAGAACACCGTAGCCGTTGTCCAGGCAAGTATTGTGGAGTAGATCACCATCAGGGCTGTGTAGAACCCTCCCATCTCCTGTCTTGCCGCCCCTACAACTGCCAGGCAGGGAAAGTAGAGGAGGACAAAGAGAAGGTAGGAGTATCCTGATGCCCAGGTGAAGTTCTCTCTGATCTGCTGGAAAACAGCGGTATCCGTATCTATCTCTGAGGCAATTTCCTTTGCTTCAAGATCAACAACTCCAATGCCCAGTATGTCTGTGGTTCCAAAAAGGCCTACAAAGTTATCGGGTATCGATTTCAGAGCCTCATAGAGTATCAGGGGAGCTTCAGAAAGAAGTTCTGCGGGAGAAGGCGACTCCTGGACAGGTGTGCTTTCTCTGGCTGACTGGAGGTAAAGGGAGTTGATGGTTCCCACAATGGCTTCTTTGGCAAAGAGTCCTGTAAAGAGAGCAACAGTGGCCTGCCAGTTATCCCTCTGGATTCCCATGGGCTCAAAAACCGGAGAAACCGCCCTGGCCGTTTGGATCAGAATGGAATTGCTGCTGTCTCCGAAGCTGAATCTGCTTCCGTCCCATCCAAGGGAGCTGAAGAGGGTCAGTATACAGACTGCCGTGACAAGAACCTTGCCGGCTCTTCGGATAAACCACTCCACCCGGTTGCAGGCGCTTTTAATGATCGATCCGGGGCGGGGCATATGGTAGAGGGGCAGGTCGACAACAAAGTCCGTGGGGGGGCCTGTGAAGATGCTGTTTTTCAGAATCAGACCAGTCAGGAATGCCAGAACAATCCCCGACAGATAGAGAAGAAACACCACCGTTCCCGAGAGATTGCCGTAAAGGGCGGCACAGAACAGGGCATATACAGGTATTCGGGCACCGCAGGACATAAAAGGGGTCAGAAAGATGGTCATAAAGCGGTCTCTTCTTGATTTCAGGGTCCGGCAGGCCATTACAGCAGGAACCGTACATCCCAGGCCTATAATCATGGGGAGAAAGGCATTTCCCGGAAGTCCGATTTTGCTCATGATCCTGTCAGTAATGACGGCTACCCTGGCCATATATCCGAGGTCTTCAAGGATGCCGATAGCCAGAAAGAGAAAGAACACGACAGGCAGGAATGTGGCTACCGTCTGAATCCCCGTACCAAGCCCCTCTGTCAGAAGCAGGAGCCAGTCTGGGGCATTGAGGTTATGAAGAAGGGAGCCTGTAAGATCAATAAAAATAAAAGCGGCGGTAATATCGAAAAAGTCGATGAAAACGGCTCCCATTCCCACGGCAAACCAGAATACCATGTACATGGAAAGCAGGAAGAGGGGGACAGATAAAATCCGGTTCAGAAGTATTTTGTCGATCCTGTCGCTCAGGCTCTCGGATTTATCAGATCTGCTGATACAACGGTCGCAGATTAAATCAATTTTACGAAATACGCTGCCCGAGTCTGAAAAGAGCATGTGGGAGGGTTCCGCTTTGCGGCTTTTTCCCATATCCAGAAGAGACAGGACCTCTTTCTTTGCCCTGTTCACAGAATCCGGATCAACCGATATGACAGGGATGACCGGAATACCAAGTTCTCTGCTCAGAATCTCCGGATCAACAAGGAATCCCTCCTTTTCTGCAACATCTGTCATATTCAGAATCAGGGCCATCCTGGGACAAAGATCCATCAGCTGACAGCTCAAAAAGAGATTTCGCGAAAGACGGGAAGCGTCCACAATATCCAGAACAAGGTCATATTTTCCCCGGCGCAGGAAATTTTCGGCGGCCCTCTGATCGTCAGACTGTGATTTCAGATCCGAAATGCCCGGAAGGTCCACTATATTGAACTCCCTTCTGCCGGAGGTCATTATTCCTTCAAATACATCGACAGTAACCCCCGCCCAGTTCCCGACCTTCTGGTGCCCCCTGGTCAGGGCATTGAAAAGGGTGGTCTTTCCGGTATTGGGGTTTCCCGTCAGTACGATGGTACTCATATGGCTATTACTCCTTTTTGAGCATTCAGATATTTTTCAATGACACTGGCTCTTTCGGGCAGGCCGATCAGGTAGCCCTGCATCAGGGAGCAGCCCTGTTCCAGAAGAAAGTCAATCTGCTCGGTCCGTTCGATTCCCTCAGCCACCACCTGCATGCCGAAGGAGTCGGCCATGGCGATAAAGGATGAAACTATGGCCCGGTCTTCCCGGGATTCGGGTAGTTTTTCCACAAAGGATTTATCAATTTTCAGGTGGTCAAGAGGAAAGTTCTTAAGGTAGTTTATGGAGGAGTAACCGGTTCCGAAATCATCGATTGATACGGCGATGCCCCTCTGCTTCAGGGCCTTAAGTTTGTCAATGGTTCTTCCGTCCTGCTTCATTACCACGTTTTCCGTCATTTCAAGAATGAGGTTCTCCGGTGGAAAACCGGTCTCCTGAAGTATCCTGTCCAGATCGGAAATAAATGAGTCCTGTCTGAACTGTACAAAGGAAATGTTTATGCTGATCATAAGATCTGGTATCAGGGCGAGCCAGGAGCGGGATACAGTGCAGGCGGATCTGATGATCCAGGCTCCCAGATTGATGATAAATCCCGAATCTTCTGCTATGGGGATAAACTGATCCGGGGGGATAACCTCACCCTCGTTCCCTTGAAGTCGTACCAGTACTTCAAGGCCCATAAGACGGTTGTTTCTATAGTCATACTGGGGCTGGTAGAGAAGGAAGAACTGATTGTTTTCAAGAGCCAGGGGCATGATCTTCTGAATATTGAAATAACTGTCCGACTGGTTCTGCATCTCAGGACGAAAGAGGACCGCCTTATTGCGTCCCTCCTCCTTGGCTCTGTAGAGGGCTATATCTGCCTTGCCCAGAAGGGTATCGATATCCCTGCCGTGGCCGGGAAAGAGGGCTGCCCCCATACTGCTGCTGATAAAGTATTCGACGGTGCCCAGGGAGACTGGCTGTTCAAGTATCCTGTATATCTTTGTGATAACCGGAAAAAGGTCCTCTTCACTTTCCAGCTCCGTCAGCATTATGGTGAACTCATCACCTCCCAGGCGGTAGAGACAGTCGCTGCTGCGCAGAGCTGACCGGATCAGTTCGGCAAATCTGGTCAGCAGTTTGTCACCCATAAGATGTCCCATAGAGTCGTTAAGCTGCTTGAAATGATCCAGGTCGATAAGGATAAGAGCTACCAGCTTACCCCTTATTTGGGAGTGTTTCAGATTTTCCTCGGCCGAGTTGTAGAGGGAAAGCCGGTTGGGAAGCCTTGTCAGAAAATCGTGTCCGGCCTGATAGCTCAGCTCTCTGTTCTTGAGCTTTACGGTCTCTTCGCTTTTCCGCAGGGTTGCATTCATAACTTTCAGGTCATAACTCAGATCTTCGACCCGGCTGAAATAGCGGGATATCTTCCTTGTTTCATCCAGGGATATCAGGAAGATCACCGACATTCCGGTAATTTCACTTACTACGGTTATGGTGGATGTATGAAATATATCGTAGGCAAAGAGGATAGGGTAGAGCAGCTGGAAGACCAGAGCCGCCATAAGCAGTGGGATCTTCTTTCTGTCCTTTCCGGTGACCATCATGTGAATAAAGAGGATCAGCATGACCAGGTTGAACAGTATTATGGTCCATCTATAGGCTCCTCCTGAAAGATCTTTGATGCTCAGAAAGAGTGTCGTCAGGGAAATAACCGTAACTCCAACCCTGAGCCAGGGAGGCTGGTTTAAGGGCGTCTTTCTCTCAAGGGAGTAGAATGTGAACAGGGCTGCAAGAACAGAGAAGAAGAAGTACTGGGGCAGAAGGTTGAACCCTTCAAAAGAGGGGGCCAGGGTGCCCATGGCTCCGTAGATAAATACCGATGCCCGGGCTCCGGTAAAGAGGGATGCCGCGCCGAGGTAGAGGGGGGAGTGGTCTCTCTGCTTTCTGAAGAAGTAGAGCAGCAGGAAGTGTATGCTTATCCAGAAGAGCATACCGCATAGAAAAAGAAGCAGATATCCCGTGGCTCCGGCCTTCAGGGAGCAGGTGTTGAGCCTTATCCTGTCATGACTTTGACTGATAATCGGATATAGTGTTTTTAAATATGAGTGCATATGTCATGGTAGAAAATATTAGTAAACACGTCAATAGTTAGGGTTGGTTAACTGTAGAAGATGGCCATGGTTTTTTCATCGGTTCAGGGTATTCCTCATATTGTTCGGCACTTGCCGGGTTTCATCAATCAGACTAGTATGGGAGCATGTCTGATACTTCGAAATCCAGGGGCCGTCGGCCCCGATCAAAATCCGGAGGCCGCAGGAACAGCCAGAGCCTGATTCCCATGCTTCAGCCGGTCAGAAAAGAACTTAACACCGTCCGCCGCTGCGACTATCACGTCATTAACCGTGAGCTTATGCGGCTTAATCATAGTCATTTAAAAACACCCCTGACTGAGGAGTCCGACGGACTTCTGAAGCTTAAGGAGCGTATCCGCCTCTCTGCCGAGGAGAAGCAGCGCCGTCAGCTCAGAAAGCCCAAGTACAACTGGAATCCCGACCTCCCCATCACCGCCCGGAAGGATGAGATTATCAAGACCATCCGTGAGAACCAGGTTGTGGTCCTGGCCGGTGAGACGGGAAGCGGTAAAACCACCCAGATTCCCAAGTTCTGCATGGCAGCGGGACGGGGAATAGAGGGGAAGATCGGCTGTACCCAGCCCCGTAGAATCGCCGCCCTGTCGGTGGCCGAGAGAATCGCCGACGAGCTGGGGGAGAAACCCGGCCAGTCGGTGGGTTACAAGATCCGTTTTCAGGACAAGGACAAGCCCACCTCCACCATCAAGATAATGACCGATGGTATCCTTCTGGCAGAGACCCAGGGGGATGCATACCTTAACGAATACGATACCCTGATTATCGACGAGGCCCACGAGCGGAGTCTTAATATCGACTTTATTCTGGGATACCTCAGGCAGCTCCTTGTAAAGCGGAAGGATCTGAAGCTGATTATCACCTCGGCAACCATCGACACAAAGAAGTTCTCCGAGGCCTTTGGCAATGCCCCTGTTATTGAGGTGTCCGGACGGACCTTCCCGGTGGAGGTGCGTTATGAGGATGAGGACAAGAGCGAAGAGGGCTCCCTGGCAGAGCGTGCCGCCCAGGCGGCCAACGAGCTGATCTTCAAGGACAGCCGGGGGGACATCCTGATCTTTATGCCCACCGAGCAGGATATCAGGGAGTGCTGCGAGATCCTTTCGGGGAAGCACCGCTCAGCCCTGATTCTGCCCCTCTATGCCCGGCTCTCATCAAGCGATCAAAAACGGGTCTTCCAATCATCATCAAGCCGGAAGATTGTGGTCTCCACCAACGTTGCCGAGACCTCCCTGACCATTCCGGGAATCAAATATGTTATAGATACAGGCCTGGCCCGTCTGGCCCAGTACTACCCCTCCACGGGTACCTTCGCCCTGCCGGTGGTTCCGGTAAGCCGGAGCAGCGCGGACCAGAGAAAGGGACGCTGTGGACGTGTGGAGAACGGTATCTGTGTCCGCCTCTACACCGAGGAGGACTATGAGAGCCGGCAGGAGTTTACCCCCGCCGAGATCCTCCGGACCAACCTTGCTGAGGTTATCCTCAGAATGCTCTCACTGCGCCTGGGCAATCCCGGTGAGTTCCCCTTTATCGATCCTCCCTCATCCACAGGAATTGCCGACGGTTACAAGACCCTGATGGAACTGGGGGCCGTTGAAAACCGGGGGGGAGGCAAGAAGCGGGACTACCTGATGACTCAGATGGGCCGGACCATGGCCTTTCTGCCCCTGGACCCCCGTCTGGCCCGGATGATCCTCCAGGCCAACAAGGAGCACTGCATGGAGGAGATTCTGATTATCGCCTCCTCATTGAACGTCCATGATGTGCGGGAACGTCCCCAGGAGAAGGCGGGGAGCGCCGATCAGGCCCACGCCAAATTTAACGATGAGTCGTCTGATTTCTTAAGCCGCTTAAATATCTGGCGCTATTTTGAAAAAAATTATGATTCGAAAAAAACGTCTTCCCTTCGAAAGTTTTGTAAAGAAAATTACATCTCCTTCCGCCGGATGAGGGAATGGCAGGACATCTACAGGCAGCTGAAGCTACTTCTGGAGGAGAAGGGCTACAAGGTGAAGGCCTACTCGGGGAATGAGGAGAACTTCTATCCCGCCGTCCACAAGTCCATCCTGTCGGGATTCCTCTCCCATATTGCCCTCAAAAAGGAGAAGGTCTACTACCGGGCTACACGGAACCGGGAGCTGATGATCTTCCCCGGCTCCGGACTCTTCGGAGGAAAGAGGGCAAAGGAGTGGATCGTCTGTGGCGAGATCGTCAAGACATCAAAGCTCTTCGGCCGGATTGTGGCCAATATCGAGGCTCCCTGGCTGGCTGAGCTCTCAGGCCATCTGATATCAGAGAGTTATCACACTCCTGTCTGGTCACAGGACAAGGGCGCCGTTATCGCCGGCCGACAGAAGCGGCTCTTTGGTTTTATTATCGATGAGGACACTGTGCCCTACGGACCGGTAAACCCTTCCGAGGCAACGGACCTTCTGATTCGCGGTGCCCTGCTGGAGGGAGCCGTAAGGGACACCTCGGCCTTTCCCTTCCTTCAGGCCAACCGGGAACTGATCGACTCCATTGTGGATATGGAAAACAAGGTGAGGTGCCGGAACCTGCTGGTCACCGACGAAGAGCTCTTTCTTATCTACAAAGAGAGGCTGGGAAGCGAGGTCTACGACCTGGGGCTTTTAAACAAGTTGATCGCCGAGAAGGGTGAGGACTACCTGCTTATCAGCGAGGAGGACCTCCTTAGAGGACAGGCCGAGGAGGGTGTGCTGGCCCAGTTTCCCGACAGCATCAGCGTGGGCAATGTGGATATCTCGGTGGAGTACAACTTCGAGCCCGGGAAGGAGGAGGACGGGGTCACCGTTCAGGTTCCCGCCCGTGAGGCCTCCCAGGTAAAGGCCTCCACCCTGGACTGGGCCATACCCGGTCTCCATAAGGAACGGATCGCCGCCCTGATCAAGGGCCTTCCCAAGAAGACAAGAAAGCAGCTCACCCCCATCAACGCCACGGTGGATGAGATTGTTAAGAAGATGGAGGTCCAGGAGGAGCACCGCCTGACAAGGGCCCTGAGCGAGTTCCTCTACACCGAATGGGGCATCAATGTCCCCTTAAGCGAGTGGGATGAGGAGGCCCTGCCGGACCACCTGAAGATCCGTATCGCCGTAACAGACGAGAGGGGCAAGGTCATCGAGTCCGCCCGGGACTCGGAGCTCCTCTACAAGAAGTTCGATCCCAATGTGGACCGGAATATCCTGCGCAACGCCCGCCGGGAGTGGGAACAGACGGGCATCAAAAGCTGGGAGTTCCGGGATCTCCCCGAGGAGATTACCAAGAAGAGCCGGAGCGGCTCCCTCTACCGCCTCTATCCCGCCCTGAAGGACTGCGGCGACGACACCGCCTCCATCGTCCTTCTGGAGAATAAGGATGAAGCCGCCGATAATCATAAGAGAGGAACCGCTCTTCTTCTGAGGCTGAGCTTTGCCAAAGAGATCCGGTACTTCAAGTCCGAGCTCTCCGGGGCCTTTCCCTTTACCAAGGAAGCGGGGTACTTCGGAGGCCTCAAGGAGCTTGAAAAGAGGATCTGGAACAGGATCTTTCTGGAGGCTGGCAGCAGCACCATCAGAAAAGCTTCTGATTTTGAGGAGGTTCGAGGGGCCATGGCGCCGAAACTCTTCACCACGGCAGAAGAGATCTATGAGAACTGCGGCAAGATTGTCCAGGCCTTCAGCGAGACCAGGATGTTCCTCTCCCAGGCCGAGGGCCGGGGGATGGGGCGCGGCTTTATCGCCGCACGCCGTGAGGATCTGGAGGAGCTGGTGCCCAGGGACTTTGTGGACCACTATGACACCGACCGCCTTGCCGGTCTGATCCGCTATATGAAGCTGATCCGTCTGCGCTCGGAGAAGGGGCTTGTTGATCCTGCCCGGGACTCGGAGCGGGCCGCCCGGCTGGAGCGCTACTGGAACCGCTACCTCAAGGCCCTTGAGAAGATGCCCGAGTGGATCAGTGCCGAAAAACAGGCCGAGGTGGATGCCCTGTGGTGGTACTTTCAGGAGTACAGGGTCTTTCTCTTCGCCCAGGAGATGAAAACGAAGGAGAAGGTCTCTGATGAGAGGATTGAAAAGAGGATTGAAAATTTGATGGTGATGCTGTGACACCCTTTCAGCGTTTTCTGCTGGCTCTGGCCCTTATCGTTGTACTCATTGCCGCCGGTATTGGCGGATATATAGTCCTGGAGGACTGGAGCTTTGCCGACAGCGTCTATATGACATTTGTCACCATATCCACCGTGGGCTTCGGAGAGGTCCACCCCCTGTCCACCGAGGGCCGCTACTTTACCATCATTCTGATCCTCGTCAGCCTGCTGATTATCGGATACATCATTACAACTCTTATGTCCTTCCTCTTTGAAGGGCAGCTTATTCATACCATGAGGGAGAGACGGATGAAACTCTTTTTAAACCAGGTGAAGGACCACTTTATTATCTGCGGATTCGGAGAGGTGGGCCGTGAGACCGCCGAGGAGCTGACCCGGAACAAACAGCCCTTTGTGATTGTGGACCTGGGGTTCTCGGAAAGCGACAAGGAGAAGTATCCCGCTTATACCATGATTGACGGGGACGCCTCGGATGAGGAGATCCTTGTGGAGGCCCGGATCGACAGGGCCAGAGGTCTGATCAGCTGTCTTCCCGACGACCCCCAGAACGTTTTTGTCGTTCTTACCGCCAGACAGATGAACAAGGGCCTTCATATCGTCTCCCGGGCCTCGGACGAGAGGACCGTCCTGAAACTGGAGAAGGCGGGGGCGGACAATGTGATCACCCCTAAGGTGATCGCCGGCAAGCGTCTGGCCAATATCAGCCTCCGGCCAAGGGTGAACCGCTTTATCGAGCTGATCAGCCAGGGGAGCAGCGAGGACCTTCATATCGAGGCCTTCCGCCTGGAAGAGGGTTCCGGCCTGATCGGAAAGACCCTGAGGGAGAGCAATATCGGCCAGCACACCGGAGCCGTTATCGTGGGGATTCTGGATTCCGCGGGAACCCTGCGGACAAAGCGGAGCGACCAGTCCACCATTGCCAGCATCCGCCTGGAGCTGGGGGATGAGCTGATGGCCATGGGCAATGACGACCAACTGAAGTCTCTGGAGACCTTTGCCGCCAGACCCTGATTCTGTCGTCGGTCAGAACCGGAATCCTGCCGGCTCGCCGCTTGGCGCACTGCTCCGACCCTGGCGTGAAAATAAAAAAGGCTGAAACCCTTTCGGGAATCAGCCTTTTTTGCGCCCGCCTTTACCGGGAACCGCGGCGGGAGCTGCTTATCAGGACTCTGAGCGAAGCAGGTTCAGGGCCGAACCGGACTTGAACCAGCGGATCTGCTCGTCATTCAGTGTGTGAACGGCGGTGATGGATTCTGAACTTCCGTCGGCATGGGTCAGAACGATCTCCAGCTCCGAACCGGGAGCCAGGGAGGCCAGGTTCTTGACGCCGATGCGGTCGTCTTCCTGTACCTTTTCATAGTCTGAGGCATCCTTGAAGGTCACAGCGAGGATTCCCTGTTTCTTCAGGTTTGTCTCGTGGATACGGGCAAAGCTCTTGGTGATAACCATGGCGCATCCCAGGAGTCTGGGACTCATGGCGGCGTGCTCACGGCTGGAGCCCTCACCGTAGTTCTCATCTCCCACAATAACCCACTGAAGACCCTCTTTCTTATAGGCACGGGCGTTGTCGGAAAAGCTTCCGCCGGTCTCGCCGGTAAGCAGGTTCTTTCCGCAGCCTGTATCGCCGGTAAAGGCGTTTGTAGCCCCTGTAAGCATATTGTCCGAGATATTATCCAGATGGCCTCTGAAACGGAGCCAGGGACCCGCAGGGCTGATATGGTCTGTAGTACACTTGCCCTTTGCCTTACACAGGAGGGGAAGACCTTCAAAGTCCTTTCCGTCCCATGGGGCGAAGGGAGTCAGGAGCTGAAGTCTCTGTGAGTCCTCTGCCACGATTACCTTTGTGTCAGCGCCCCTGGGTGCCTGGTAGCCACCCTTGTTGTCCTCAAACCCTTTGGTGGGAAGTTCGTTTCCGACGGGAACATCAAACTTAACTGCCTCGCCCTTCTCATTGAGAACGGTATCGGTGTAGGGGTTGAAGTCCAGCTTGCCGCTGACCGCCATAATGGTAACCATCTCGGGGCTGGCCAGGAATCCCAGGGTCTCGGGGTTACCGTCGTTACGGCCCCGGAAGTTTCTGTTAAAGCTGTTGACCAGGGAGTTTTTGACGCCCTTGGGGATGTCCTCTCTCTGCCACTGTCCGATACAGGGACCGCAGGCGTTGCTGAGGACGATGGCCCCGGATCTTTCCAGTACATCGAGAAGTCCGTCTCTGGCGATGGTGTCCTTTACCAGAAGGGAACCGGGTGAGACGTAGAGGGGGAGAGCGGGTTTAACACCCTTGTCCACCGCCTGCTTCAGGATGGATACGGAGCGGTCGATGTCCTCGTAGGAGCTGTTTGTACAGCTTCCGATCAGGGCGGCTGTCAGGTCAACGGGCCACTCGTTGGCCGCTGCCTTGTCCTTCATCTCGGACATGGAGGTTACCGCGTCGGGGGAGTGGGGCCCGGCAATCTGGGGTTCCAGCTCGGAGAGGTTTATCTCTACGATCAGGTCGTAGTAGTCCTCGGGTTTGGCCAGAACCTCTGTATCTGCGCTGAGGATATCCTTGTTTGCCTCGGCGGCTTTTGCCAGGTCGGCGCGGTCTGTGGAGCTCAGGTAGGCTCCCATTCTCTGGTCATAGGGGAAGATGGAACAGGTGGCACCCAACTCGGCTCCCATATTGGTGATGGTGGCCTTACCGGTACAGCTGATGCTCTCGCATCCCTCACCGAAGTACTCCACAACCCGGTTGGTTCCGCCCTTGACGGTCAGTTTTTCAAGAATTTTTATAATAACGTCTTTGGGGGAGGTCCATCCCTGGAGCTTGCCTGTAAGCTTTACACCCAGGATCTCGGGGTTTTTAACTTCCCAAGGAAGCCCTGCCATTACATCGGAGGCATCTGCTCCGCCGACACCGCTGGCAGACATTCCCAGTCCGCCGGCATTGGGGGTGTGGGAGTCGGTACCGATCATCATACCCCCGGGGAAGGCGTAGTTTTCCAGAACGATCTGGTGGATGATACCGGCGCCGGGTTCCCAGAAACCGATATTGTAGCGGCTGGAGGCGGAGGCGAGGAAGTCATAGACCTCCTTGTTTTCGTCCTTGGCCTTGGCCAGGTCCGCCTCGTTGCCGTTATAGGCCCGAATCAGGTGGTCGCAGTGAACCGTGGCGGGAACTGCAGATTCATCTTTACCGCTGAGCATAAACTGAAGGATTGCCATCTGGGCTGTAGCATCCTGCATGGCAACCCGGTCGGGCTGGAG
>DHQL01000016.1:0-16429 GCA_002408085.1 Spirochaeta sp. UBA5339 | reverse complement strand
AAAAAGATCTTCTCTGCCAGAGTGAGAGGTCTGGCAAGACGCTTTTTAATAATATCCAGATTGCTTCTGGTCTTGGTATATGCGTTTTCAACAAGGCTGAGGGGAGTGGTTCTTTCTGCCATGGGGACTCCTAATCAATAATTTTATGCATATTATTACAGGAAAACCCATAAAAGATCAATTTGTCTGTATAAATATTAGGGCGAGGTGAATATGGAGTTTCTCTTTTAGTTGAGTAAGTGAGGGAATCTAATTATATTTTACTGTATCAGAAGAGCTTAAAACAGGAGCCCGCCTATGAAAAACAGAAAGAGGAATATCTTTTCCATCCTCTTCAACTCGATGGATTTCTTGAGAAAACTGATACTCAATCTGCTTTTCTGGGGAATCCTTGCGGCGGTGGTTCTCTCCTTCTTTCCTCAGGTTCATACCGTATCAGACGGCTCGGTTCTGATGCTTCAGCCCTCGGGGATCATTGTTGAGCGAAACGAGGGGAGTGAACTCCCCGACTGGTTCCGGAATTTCACCTCCTCCCCCCTGGAGACAACTCTTCTCTCCCTCTCAAGGTCAATCAGAACCGCCGCCGATGACAGACGGATCAGCGCCCTCTTTCTTGATCTCTCCTATCTGCAGTACGCCTCCCTGGCTGCTCTGCAGGAGCTGGAGTCAGATATCCACTACTTCAGGGAGAGGGGCAAGAAAGTTATCGCCTGGTCCTCATACTACAACCTCTACGGTGCCTACCTGGCCTCGGCAGCGGATCATGTCTATCTGGACCCAATGGGGACGGTTCATCTTCCCGGCTACTCCGTTTACAGAACTTATATGGGGGAGGCTCTTGATGAGTGGATGATCGATGTCTCCTACTTCCATGCGGGAGAGTTCAAGTCCTATGGCGATTCCTATATTTCCTCTTCCATGTCCAGACAGATGAAGGAGGAGAACCAGAGGTGGCTTGATTCTCTCTGGTCCCAGTATCTGGACAGGATGGGAGAAAACCGCGGAATCACAGCCTCTGATCTGACAGATTGGATTAATGCCTATCCCCGTCTGCTGGAGATCGAGGGGCTGACCGAGGCCGAAGCCGCTATCAGGGGGGGGCTTGTTGACGGCATTCTCACGGGGCCCGGGATGGACCGGGAACTGATCCGCCTCTGCGGCGTCAAACGCAGGGATATGGTCAGCTCTGGTGATTACGCCCATCAGATCACCTCATCCTCGCATCCCGGAGAGAAGAGGGTAGTTGTGGTAACGGCCTCCGGAACCATCCACAGCGGGGAGTCTGATACCCGCTCCATCGGCGCAGACACACTTATCTCCTCACTTGACAGGATTTCTTCGGATAAAAGTACCGGTGCCATTGTTCTGAGGCTCGATACGGGGGGCGGCAGCGCCTATGCCTCGGAGCAGATCAGGCGGAAACTGGAGGAGATCCGGAAGCAGGGAGTCAAGGTTGTTGTTTCCATGGGAGGTGTGACCGCTTCGGGAGGATACTGGATTGCCAGCGGCGCCGATGAGATCTGGAGTGCCCCGGGAACCATAACGGGCAGCATCGGAGTCTTTACCATGATACCGAAGATCAACCGACTGGCCGAAGAAAAGCTGCAACTTCACTCGGACGGAGTGGGAACCACCTGGATGAGCGGACAGGAGAGACTGGATCAGCCCCTGAACTCATCATCCCGTGCCGTTTTTCAGAGCAGTGTGGACCGGACCTATGATCATTTCCTTGCCCTTGTTTCAGATAGCCGGGGTCTGAGCGTTGACAATCTGAAGCCCCTGGCCGAAGGGCGGATCTGGAGCGGTGAGGAGGCTCTTGGAAACGGACTGGCAGACCGTACCGGCTCACTGACTCAGGTAGCGGATGGTGCCGCGGCCCTGGCGGGGCTGGACTCGTATTCAGTGGAGTACTACAGGGAAGAGCCTGTGAGCGTCGGCTCTCTGATAAATTCCCTGAGCAGCGGTGGTATCAGGGGCAGCATCAGGGGAGCAGTGGAGATGCTCTTTCCGGTGGCGGGAAACATTAAAGAGGATATTTTTTCTCTGGCCCCCGGCCGGGTCTATGCGCTTTCCTTTGTGAATAACAAATAATGACGTATAATTTACATAAATACACATATTCTGTATAACAGATCTGAACATTTAAACTATTTAATTGAATAAGTCCCTGGAGGATAAAATGGAATTTGCACTGCCCCTTGAAATGCTGAACAATATGCCCTGGATCTGGCTTGGACTAGCCATTCTTATGACCATCGTAGAGGGATTGACCATGGGGTTGACCACAGTCTGGCTGGCTCTTGCAGCCCTTGTCTGCATGATTCTCTCCTTTTTTATTCCCTCTCTGACCCTGCAGATAACCATCTTTCTGGTTCTTTCCATCGGAATGCTTCTTTTTACCAGGCCCTTTGCCCTGAAAAAGATGAAGATGGGAAAGGTAAAGACCAACAGCGACCGTCTGGTTGGAATGAAGGGGATTGTACAGATCGCCGTTTCTCAGGATAATCCCGGCCAGGTCAAGGTGGGAGGGCAGATCTGGACCGCCCGGCCCGAAGACAAGGATCACAGCTACCAGGCGGATGAACAGGTCCAGGTGATCCGCATCGAAGGTGTGACCATTATAGTAGCGAAACCGTCGGACATGGATCCGGCATAATAATTTTAAGGAGTTATATTATGAGTTCATCATGGCTTTTAATTGCTTTTCTTGTATTTCTTCTGATTCTTCTGATCAAGAACATCAGAATCGTTCCTCAGGCACAGTGCTACATTCTGGAACGCCTTGGTGCCTACCAGGCGACCTGGGAAGTTGGTCTCCACGTTAAGATCCCTCTGGTGGACAAGGTGGCCAACAAGGTTTCCATGAAGGAGAATGTAATCGACTTCGATCCTCAGCCCGTTATCACCAAGGATAACGTAACCATGCAGATCGACACCGTCGTCTACTACGCCATCACAGACCCCAAGCTCTTCACCTACGGTGTGGACCGTCCCATCTCGGCCATCGAGAACCTGACAGCCACTACCCTGAGAAATATTATCGGTGAGCTGGAACTGGACGAGACCCTGACCTCCCGTGATCTGATCAACACCAAGATGCGCAGCATCCTGGATGAGGCCACAGACCCCTGGGGTATCAAGGTTAACCGTGTGGAAGTAAAGAACATCCTTCCCCCCGAGGACATCCAGAACGCCATGGAGAAACAGATGCGCGCCGAGCGTGAGAGAAGGGAATCCATCCTCCGCGCCGAAGGTGAGAAGAAGTCTGCCGTACTTCTGGCAGAAGGTAGAAAGGAAGCGGCCATTCTGGACGCTGAAGCCGGCAAGCAGGCTGCCATTTTGACAGCAGAAGCCGCTAAGGAAGCGGCCATCAGAGAGGCCGAGGGTGAAGCAGAAGCGATTATGCAGGTGCAGCAGGCCACAGCAAAGGGACTTGCCATGCTGAAGCAGGCCGCAGCCGATGACGCCGTTGTAAAGCTCAAGAGCCTGGAAGCTCTGGCCAAGGTGGCAGACGGTCAGTCCACAAAGATTATTATTCCTTCGGAGATCCAGAACCTCGCCGGTCTGGTAACCTCCCTGAAGGAAGTTTCAAACTAGATCTGTTTTATAGGCCCCGGATTCCGATCCCGGGCATCCAGCGGGCCGGCATAAACCGGTCTCCCGGATCTGATAAATTCTGCTCCCCGATGGGGGCAGGGCAAAAAAAACCCGGAAATCCGTAGAGGATCATCCGGGTTTTTTATTTTACTAAGGGTTAAGCCTTAAAGGGCTTATTTTGTCTTGTAAACCAGAACCAGACCTGATCTCTGGTAAACCTGGGCAACCTCAACCAGACCCATTCCGCCGGCGTTGGCGGCGATCAGGTTGGAAACCCATGTTACACCGAAGTCAACCTGACCAGTGTATACGGCTGTTGTTTCACCAATATCTCCACCGCCGGGGATGATGGTTACATTCAGGCCAACTTCTTCGAAGTATCCCTTGTCCAGAGCTACATAGTAACCCATAAACTGTGCCTGGGGCAGCCATTTCAGCTGAATGCTTACATCTGTTTTCTCAGGGCTGAAGGAGGATGCAGACATGGCGGCTGTCCAGTAGGAGGTGTCGCGTATGTCGTCCAGCGTCATTTCACTCAGAGCACCGGCAGCAACGGAGTCTTCCAGTTTGATGTAGGTTTTGGCCAGCTCCAGAGTCTGGGCCATGGCAGCCTCGTCCATCTTTCCGTAGTCGGATACCATGCTTCCCTTTGTGTCGGTTTCAACAAGCTTTTTTACCTGGTCGGCCATGTAAGCCTGGTGCTCGGCGGAAACGGAAGATCCGTAGTTGAATACGATCTCCGCTGCTTCTTCGGGGTTGGCACAGGCGTACTCCCAACCCTTCATGGCTGCATAGATAAATGCCTTGACTGTTTCGGGGTTTTCCGCGGCGAAGGCAGCTGTTGTAAACAGGTTGTCTTCGAGCATGGCAACGCCCTCATCGTTCATGTCGATGAAGGAAACTTCATCACCGTAGCCGTAACCGCCGTCGTAGCTGTTCTTTACAAGACCCAGCTCGTTGTAGGTCATAGCGGAAGCCAGAAGGATGGAGTCGTCATCGAATCCGTCCATATCGAAGGCCTGGCTGAGGTAGGTCGTGGGCTGTCCGTATTTGGTCAGAAGAGCCTGAATCTCATACTCGTTTCCGAGGCCCCAGTTTCCAACCTGTCCTTTTCCCGCAGCGTCAACAACGATGCTCTCAACAGAGGCATCAGCGTCATAGTAGCTGACTTCAACTGCCTGCTGACCGCTGGCAAATGCAGCTGCGGCAGATACGGCAGTGAGAGTCAGTGTGATACACATTTTCTTAAACCCTTTCATTTCTTTTCTCCTGTAATGTTATTCTAATTTTAATGAAGATTCCGGCCCTTATCAGGCGCGGCGTCCCTTCATGCAAATTCCTTCAAATATCAGCAGCAGCACGTACATGGAAATACCGATCACAAAGGCTGCTGCAATGTAAGCCCATGCGGTGGCGTACTGGGCCAGTACGATGTTCTCCCGAATCATTCGTCCCACACCGATGATGTACTCGGCAAAGTACTCGCTTACCATTGCTGAGATAATACTGGCAGGTACAGAGACTCTGAGAGCCGTAAAGATATAGGGAACGCTGTTGGGCACCTTCAGCTTGGTAAAGATGGTCCACTTGCCTGCCGCCAGAGAGTGCATCAGGTCCTCGGAATAGGGCTTGAGCTCCGTAAACCCCCTGTAGGCGTTTACGCTCATGGAGACGGTACAGGTGATCATTACCACCAGGGTCTTGGCAAGCATGCTCCGCACATTGGGGTCCCGGCTGAAGTCCTTGGTCAGGTTGTTCAGAATCGGTGCGATGGCGATAATGGGCACCGCATTGAATGCAGAAACCACAGACAGACCGCCCACTCCCCATTTGGGGAAGGCAGATGCAATAATGGCCAACAGGTATCCCAGAAGGGAACCCATGGCAAGTCCTCCTGCTGCAACCATCAGGGTAGCCTTTGTGTTTGTCAGAACCTTGGGCAGGTTCTCTGTCAGGATGGTCAGAATCCTGGTGGGCAGGGGCAGGGTGAAGGTGTCGGCACCCATTAGAAAGTGGATGGCCTCGGTCTGCCACATGATGATTACGAAGGCTCCGAAGACAAGGGGATACAGTATTGAAGAGAGTTTCTCTTTATCCATTTTAATCATGATTTTGCCGCCTTTGCCTTTTCGTGGGGAGAGTAGAGCTTTTCGATAACTGACATCAGTTTATAGCTCAGGATTCCGATAAAGGCGCTTACAAATACAATCTGCCAGAAAACATAGATGCTTATGGCATGCTTTAATGACTGGCTGAGCATGGTTCCCAGACCTCCGCTTCCCTGGAGGGTGTCCACCAGGATGGAGGCTGTGATGGCCATGGGGGCCGCAATCTTCAGTCCCGTAAAGAGATAGGGAACACAGGAGGGGAGGAGGAGCTTGGTGTAGATATGCCAGTTGCTCGCCGCCAGAGAGTGCATCAGATCAAGTTTCTCCTTCTCTACAGACTTCAGACCCGCAAGGGTGTTTGTAGCAACGGGGTAGAAGGTCAGGATTGCCGCGATCATGATCCGGCTCTTGTTGATGTCCTTGGTGATGGCCAGTACGATGGGTGCCATTCCGAGAATGGGGATCATCTGTATCATCATAAGGTAGGGAAAGGCGGTTTTTTCAACGGCCTTGAAGTAACGCATAAAGAGGGCCAGGATAAATCCTACAATCACACCGATCATAAAACCAAGACCCGCTCTCCAGAGGGTAATCCCGGCGTTGCTCATAACGATCTGCCAGGCGGTCTGCTTGTTGCTTACCATTTTATCGCTGAAAACGGACTCAACTATTTGAGACAGGTGCGGCAGTACGTTGGCGGGGGTCCGCTTTGTCTGGGCTACAATGGATGCTCCGATCTCCCAGAGGATGATCAGACCCAGAACCCATACCAGTATAACCAGAATGTCGGTCAGTTTGTCTTTCTGTGCTCTTGTCATACTAGACTCCCTCAAAGCTGTTTCTGACCTTGTTGACCAGAGCATTGAACTCGGGAGTTCCCTTGCTTGAAAGATCACGGGGACGGGGTACGTCAATGTCCACAACAGCCGAAACTCTTCCGGGGTGGGGGGAGAGTACAACGACCCTGTCTGACAGGAATACAGATTCCTGGATGTTATGGGTAACAAAGAGGATGGTCTTGTTTGTCTTATTCCAGATATCCAGAAGGTCCATATGGAGCTTCTCCTTGGTGAACTCGTCCAGTGCCGAGAAGGGCTCATCCATAAGGAGGATCTCGGGATCCAGGGCCAGGGCCCGGGCGATACCGACTCTCTGCTGCATACCGCCTGAAAGCTGATGGGGGTACTTCTTTCCGAACTTGGTCAGTCCCACCAGTTCCAGCATGGCGTCCACACGGCGGGTTCTCTCCTTCTTGGGAAGACCGATCACCTCCATGGGCATGCAGATGTTCCTTCTTACGGTTCTCCAGTCGTAGAGTACGGGACTCTGGAAAACTATACCGTATTTCTGACTCAGTCTGATTTCATGGGGGGTTCTGCCCTTTACGGAAATAATTCCCGATGAGGGCTTCTGAAGGTCCGCAATGGATCTGAGGAGGGTAGTTTTTCCGCATCCCGAAGGACCCAGAAGGGAGATAAACTCTCCCTGCTTTATATCAAGATTTACATCGGTCAGTGCGTGGATGTCCTCGCCGCCGTCCTTGTCAGGGAAGGTTACGCACAGTCCCTTGATATTAATCTCTGTTTCAGCTGTCTGCATTGCATCATCCTTAAGCGAAATTCCTGCTCTCTGTCACTTGCAGGGCGGAATATCGGTGATTTCAAATCTCTTTTTTGATGCAAATTATATATGCAAGGTCCATGCCATATTACTCCATTGTCTGGAAAATAATTTCAGGAAATTTTTCCCCTTATAAAAGGTATAGGGAGAAGGGGATTTCGAAAGGTTTTCAAAGAGTATTTATACTGACCTCTAGAAGATCTGCTCTGATCAGTCCTGTTGTTCAGAGGGAAAAATCCCGGATTCGAGGAGTTGTCAGACCTTTTCCTGACAATTATGTGGACAGATTTCAGGGTCTTGAAACTTAATGATTATGACTTTTTGGTGAAAATCGACTTGAGAAAGAGACTCTCAACTATAAAAAATACCGGGATTTTACCTATGGGTAAAAAAGAATCACCAAATTACAAAATTGTATGAAAAATATGAGATCCCCATTTAGAGAGCCCCTTCGGGCCTGCTTTTTTACATTTCAATAAGAGAAATAAGATGTGAATCTACCTTTTTCTGTCCTCACCCATCGGGCAAAATCAGTATAGAAGTACTGTGAAGTATAAAAAGACCAGAGAAATTAACATTTTTGTCAATTTTGGCACAGTCTGTGCATTGTGGTGTTTGTCTCTGTTCCGGATACCTGTACTGATCCTCTTTTATTTTCATCAGACCGGAACAGCCTGGAAACTGTTTCTTAAGGAGAAATACTATGGATTTAAAAAGCACTTTTTGCGGATTACCTCTGGAAAATCCCTTTCTGCTGGCTTCGGCTCCTCCTACAGCCAGCATTGATATGATTGATCGGGCCTTCAAGGCCGGATGGGCCGGAGTCGTTACAAAGACCATCAAGCCCGATTATATGGATATTGAAGATGCCAAACCCCGTTTTCATGCCCTTAAAGAGGGTAAACGGGTTATCGGTTTTGAGAACTTTGAGCTTGTGAGCAAACAGAACCTCCAGTACTGGGAGGAGGGAATCAAAGAGCTCAGAGAGAAGTGGCCTTCAAAACTTATTGTCGTTTCCATTATGGGAGACAGCAATGAGAAGTCCTGGGGCGACCTTGCCGTCTGGGCGGAAAAAACCGGAGCCCAGGCTCTTGAATTGAACTTCTCCTGTCCCCACGGAATGCCCGAAAAGGGTGTGGGCGCCGCCATCGGTCAGAACAAAAATATAACAAAACTTATTACCGAGTGGGTCACAAAGTCCGTCTCCATTCCGGTTATTGTCAAACTGACACCCAATGTGACCTCGGTGGTTGAGATTGCCGAAGCCGCAAAAGAAGGGGGAGCTGATGCTCTTGCCGCAATCAATACAGTTGAGTCCCTCTCCGGAGTGGACCTGAAGACCCTGACACCCTATCCCATGGTTCAGGGATTTTCCACCCTGGGAGGATACTCCGGTCCCGCCGTAAAACCCATAGGACTGAGGGTTATCTCACAGCTTGCCAGAGGGATCGATCTTCCCCTGTCAGCAATGGGCGGTGTTTCCAACTGGTCCGATGCCATGGAGTATATCTCCCTGGGAGCCAACCATGTACAGGTCTGTACAGAGGTAATGGTCTCCGGATTCGGCATTGTCAAAAAGATGATTGCCGGAACAGAGTCCTATCTGAAGGAGATGGGTTTCAACTCTCTGGATGACTTAAGAGGGGTTGCCGTTAAGAAGCTGACCACCCATGAGTCACTGAACAAGAAGGCCGATCTTGTCCCCGGGATTGATCTTGAAGCCTGTACCGGATGCGGCAAGTGTGTTGTGGCCTGCCGTGACGGCGGTTATCAGGCCATCAGCCTTGTTGGCAGAAAGGTCAGCATTGAGGAGTCCAGCTGTGACGGTTGCGCCCTGTGTACCTTTGTCTGCCCCGAGTCGGCACTGTTTTTTCCCGTAAAGGAACTGCCGGCCTGATGGCGCTGAGAGTCTTAAAGAAAGTATTAATTTTTAGCAACTAAACCATATGGAGACCAAGAATGAAAACACTGATTAAAAACGGTACCGTCGTTACGGCGGGAGAAACCTTTAAATCCGACCTCCTTATCGAGGAAGGTGTCATTACATCCATGGCCCAGGGTATGAGTGAAGAGGGAGCGGACGAGGTCATCGATGCCGCGGGACTCCTTGTTATGCCCGGAGGAATCGACCCCCATACCCACCTGGACATGCCCTTTGGAGGAACATCCTCCTCTGATGACTTCTTTACAGGACACAAGGCAGCCGCCTTTGGAGGTACCACCTGTCATATCGACTTCGCCATACAGCAGAAGGGTAAGACAATGGTGGACGCCATACAGGAGTGGAAGAAGAAGGCCGTCGGAAAGGCCGCCGTGGACTACGGATTCCATGTGGCTCTGACGGATCCTGTCGACAGTTCCATCGAAGAGATCCCCGAGCTTCTGAAAGAGGGTGTGTCCAGCCTCAAGATCTTTATGGCCTACAAGGGAGCCTTTCAGGTGGATGACACTACCTTCCTTAAGGCCCTTAAGAAAAGCGCAGAGCACGGCCTGACCACCATGGTCCACGCAGAGAACGGCGACGCCATCGCCCTGTTGACCGAAGAACTCCTGGCAGAGGGAAAGAACGCAATGGGATACCATAATGTGGCCCATTCCGCGGCCATCGAGGCCGAGGCCACAGCCCGGGCCGTCTCCTTTGTTGAGATGACAAATGCCCCCCTCTACATCGTTCATATCGCCTGTGAAGACGGACTGGAAGCGGTAAGAAAGGGACGTGCCAAGGGACTTCCTGTAATGGGTGAGACCTGCGTGCAGTACACCCATATCACCGATGACTGGATTGACACAGAGGACTTCGAGGGAGCCAAGTACATCTGTTCTCCTCCCCCCAAGGGCGAGGATGACAAGGCCGCCGTATGGAAGGCCCTAAGGGACGGGACCGTACAGACCGTGGCCACAGACCACTGCCCCTTCTGGTTTGAAGGCGGCAAGGACGGACGTATTCCCGGAAAGGAACTGGGTAAGGAGTCCTGGGTAAAGGTTCCCAACGGTGTACCGGGCATCGAGGACCGCTTCCCTGTCATGTGGCACCTGGGAGTTAACAGCGGAAAGATCTCTCCCAACCGCTTTGTTGAGGTGACATCCACCAATGCCGCCAAAATCTTTGGAATGTATCCCCAGAAGGGATCAGTTTCCGTAGGTGCCCATGCGGACCTGGTTCTCTTTGATCCCGAAATGGAGCATACAATCTCAGCCGAGACCCATCATATGAATGTTGACTACAACTGCTACGAGGGGATGACCGTTAAGGGCTGGCCCAAACAGGTTATGGTCCGGGGAAAGACCCTTGTCAAAGACGGCGAGTGGCTCGGTGAAGAGGGATACGGCGCCTTCGTATCCAGAGATGCAGATAACGAAATTCTTTAAGACTTGAGGTAACAATGAAATTCTCTTACTACATGCCCACAAGAATTGTGTCCGGAACGGACTGTGTGGCGGAAAATGCAGGGCTTATGGCTCCCCTGGGAAAGAAAGCCTTTATAATGACCGGAAAGAGCTCTGCCGAAAAAATCGGTGCTCTTTCAGATATCACCGGAGCTCTTGAGAGTCAGGGCATCAGCTGGGTCTACCACAACAAGGTAAAACCCAACCCCTCACTGGAAGAGGTCAGAGAGTCCGCCGCAGAAGCCGTAGAGGCGGGAGCCGACTTTATCGTGGCCATTGGCGGGGGATCTCCCATGGACGCCGCCAAGGCTGTTGCCGTACTGGCTGCAGAAGATGTCACAGATGATCAGCTTCTCTCTCAGCGGACATTCAACAAGGTTCTCCCCATTGTGGCCATCCCCACTACAGCGGGAACAGGAAGCGAGGTTACTCCCTATTCCATCCTGACCAACAACAAGCTTCAGACAAAGAGCAATCTTAACTCTGGCCAGCTCTTCCCACAGATCGCTTATCTTGACGGAAAGTATACAAAGGATCTTCCCTACCATATCACCGCAGCCACTGCAGCGGATGCACTGAGCCACTCAGCCGAGGCCTATCTTGCGGTTCGGGCCATTCCCCTGGGACAGTCCCTGGCCCTGGAGTCTCTCTCCATTATGGGACCCATACTGCCCAAACTGGCAAAGGAGAAGACCCTGACCATCGAGGAGAGGGGAGCCCTGCTCTATGCCTCCACCCTGGCGGGGATCGTTATCGCCCAGTCGGGTACAACAGCTGTTCACGCCATGGGCTACTCCCTGACCTACTTCAAGGACATTGACCACGGAAAGGCCAACGGAATGCTGATGTCTGAGTACTTCCGTTTTGTCGGGAAAGAGAGACCCGATGAGGTTGCCAAAGTTCTCTCCGCCCTGGGATTTGACAGTGTGGACGCCTTCGAAAAGGTGATGGAAGACCTTCTTGGCAAAGAAAAACTGAGTTCAGAAGAGGCTTCCAAATTTGCCTCCATCGCCATAAAGGCCGGAAATATTGCCAATACAACGCCTGCACCCTCAGAAGAGGATCTGAATTACATCCTGAGCACCTGCTTTGTTGAATAAGGAATGCTGAACATGACAACTGATGAACTGAAAAAACTGGACCGTGAACACACCGTATACAGCTGGAAAGCACAGAAAGATGCACACCCCCTGATCATCGACCGCGCCGACGGGGTTATGATGTATGACACCGACGGCAAGGAGTATGTGGACTTCTGCTCCGGTCTTCTCAATGTAAACCTGGGACACAACAACACCCATGTAAAGGAGGCCATGAAGGCCCAGATGGACAAGGTCTGCTATGTGGGTACAGGATTCGGAACCGAGCCCAAGGCGAAGCTGGGACAGATGATCAGCGAGGTCACTCCCGGTGATCTGGACTACGTCTTTTACACAAACGGCGGAGCCGAGGCCGTTGAGAACGCCATCAAGGCAGCCCGTGCCTATACCGGCCGTCATAAGGTCTACTCCTGCTGGAGAAGTTACCACGGCGCCACAGCCGGAGCCATCACCCTGACAGGTGATCCCCGCCGCTGGGCTGCAGAGCCGGGAATCTCGGGAGCCGTCAAATTCTTCGGTCCCTATCCCTACCGCTGTCCCTTCGGCTCTACCACAGAGGAGGAAGCCAACTACAGGGCCCTTGAGGCCCTGAAAACCCAGATTATGCTTGATGGTCCCCATACCATCGCCGCAATCTTTATGGAGCCCATCGTCGGAACCAACGGCATCATCATTCCCTCCAAAAGCTTTATGCAGGGAGTGAGGGAACTCTGCGACCAGTACGGCATCCTGATGGTTATCGATGAGACCATGGGAGGTTGGGGACGCTCTGGAAAATGGTTCGCCATCGAGCACTTCGATGTTGTCCCCGACATTATGACCACCGCCAAGGGAATCACCTCTGGTTATGTGCAGCTGGGCTGTATGATCTGGACTAAAAAGATCTGGGACTTCTTCTGGAATCACCCCTTTATGGGCGGTCTCACCTACGGCGGACACGCCCTGGCCTGCGCCACGGCCATCGCCAATATCGAAGAGTACAAGAGACTCAACCTGATCGAAGCCTCCGCCAAACAGGGCGACTACCTGGAAGGGGAGCTTCTGAAACTTAAGGACAAACACCCCTCCATCGGAGATGTGAGGATCAAGGGACTCTGGGCCTGTATCGAACTGACTGAGAACAGGGAGACAAAGGCGGAGCTTGCCGGTTTTACCGACAGAAAGCGCAATGTTTCCGGAGAGCTCTCGAAGATCATGTTTGAAAACGGTCTCTACTGCTTCTGCAAGTGGGACTTCATCTTTATGGCACCCCCTCTCATTATCACAAAAGAGGAGATCGACCGTTCCGTAGCCGCCATCAGCAAGGCTCTGGAGTACACGGACACACTTGTTAAAGAGTAAGGAGAAATCAATATGAATACATGCAGTTTGGAGAGAATGACTGACAAGATTAAAACCTTCAGTCAGTTCGGTGATGCCGGACACGGCGGGATCACCCGCTACACCCTGAGCCCCGAGGACATCATGGCCCGCAAGGAGTTCGTCAAGAGAATGGAAGCCATCGGCGCCGTGATCGAGGTGGACGACGTGGCCAATATGTATGCCACCCTGCCCGGAACAGATCCCGATGCGAAACGGATCGTTATGGGAAGCCATACGGACAGTGTAAAGAACGGCGGAAACTACGATGGAATCCTTGGAGTACTGTCGGCAATGGAGGTTCTTGAAACCGTAGCCGCCGAGGGAATTGAACACAAACACCCCCTGACCGCCATGATCTGGACCAACGAAGAGGGTTCTCTCTATCCCCCCGCCATGATGGTCTCCGGAATCGTCTGCTGGGACTGGCTTCCCGAAGCGATCAAGGGCAAATTCAAATACGATGATATGATGGTCTCAAAGAGCGTACTGGACGGTGAGGACACCTTCGGCGCCGCCCTGGACCGCTCGGGCTACAAGGGGGACAAGAAGTTCCGCCTGAACCCCGATACATACAAGAGTATGTTCGAAATCCATATCGAACAGGGTCCCATCCTCGAGGATGCGGGAAAGGATGTGGGAGTAGTCGACTGTGTTCTCGGCATGTTCAACTACCGCTTCCGCTTCTACGGCCAGACCGTACATGCGGGAACCTTCCCCATGCCCAAGCGTCAGGACGCCCTCTTTGCCGCCTCCCAGACCATCTGCCACCTCCACCAGGAGATAGACAAGCTCGGCTACCCCGAACTGGTTTACACCACAGGTGAGATAGTCTGCCACCCCAACGTTCACACCTGCGTGCCCGACTATGTGGACTTCTGTATCGATGTCCGCCATGAGGACCCCAAGGTCCTTGACCAGGTTCTGGCCATCGTAAAAGGCTGCGCCGAGAAAGAGTGGGCCGGATGCCGCTGTGAAGTGGAAAAGATGTGGAACCGCGACACCGTCTACTGGGACAAGACCCTTTTCTCATATGTGAAGGAAGCCGCCGAGGAGACAGGAGTCTCTCATATGGTTCTTCACTCCGGAGCCGGACACGATGCCCAGTTCGCAGCCTACATGCTGCCCAGCACCATGATCTTCGTCCAGTCCAAAGACGGACTCTCTCACTGTGAACCCGAGTACTCAACCCCTGAACACTGCACCTCGGGAGCCACAGTGCTTCTGAACGCCGTGCTCAAGGCCGACAAAGAGTAATACCTCTCTTCCCGGTCTGCACACTTCCTGCAGGCCGGGATTTTTTCTCTATCTCTCAAATCTATCTGTCAAAGGGGCTGATTACACCCAGCCTGTTCTTCTCCGCCACATGGGTATACACCATCGTGGTCTCTACGGACTCATGTCCCAGAAGCTGCTGAATGGTTCTGATGTCATATCCCGCCTCAAGAAGATGGGTCGCAAAGGAGTGTCTGAGGGTGTGCACGGTGGCCCTTTTTGTAATCCCCGACAGTCGTACCGCCTGCTTGAATGCCCGCTGAAGACTGCTTCCGTGCATATGGTGCCTTGCCGGCAGAGAGGTGTAGGGATTCAGACTGAAGTCCCTGGAGGGAAAGATCCAGAACCAGCTCCACTCAACAGATGCCTTCGGATACTTTTTCTCCAGTCCCGGGGGCATGGAGACACCGGGATTTCCTGAGTTCCTGTCCGAGCAGTATACTTCCCGGATTTTATCAATATGCTTTTCCAGTGAAGGCTTCAGCTTCTCCGAAAGCAGGGTCATCCGGTCCTTGCCGCCCTTTCCCTGAATGACATGGATGGTATTCTTTTCAAGATCTATATCCTTGATCCTCAATGAGAGACATTCATTCAGCCTGAGACCTCCCCCGTAGATCAGAGAAGCCATCAGAAAATAAGGCTCATCCAGATAAGGCAGAATCCGGGATATCTCTTCCCTTGAAAGAACAACAGGCAGCCTTGCCGGTATTCTGGAGCGAACACTCTCCTGAAGATTCTCAACAGAAACCTCAATAACATTCCTGTAAAAGAAGAGAAGTGCATTAAAAGCCTGGTTCTGAGTAGAACCGGAAACATGTTTTTCAACAGCCAGATGGGAGATAAAACTCTTCAGATCCTCCGAGGAAAGCTCAGAAGGTTCCTTCCCCGTAGACACGTTAAACCTCTGCAGCCAGTGAAGATAGGCTTTCTCGGTCTGCAGAGACTTCTGTCTCATCCTTAAAACATCCTGCATCAGCTTTTTAGCTTCATCCCACTTAAGTGATGGAGCCTTCCCCTCACTATTTACCTTATGAGTATTGGATTGATAAAACTTGTAGTACTTAACAGCGTCAGCAGCCTGATCTATCTGCCAGGGCTGATAACGGTGCATCAGGGATTTCTGAAAGCCGATCATCGAGGAGTCATCACCATGCTCCTTCAGATACCGCTGATACAGGACAATCCAGTTCTGGTAGTAGGGAACAGCTTTAGGAGATAAGCCAGCCTTGTTTGTAAGGAACTCTGTAAAAGTCATAATGAATAATAACTGTGTAATGTGCCAGTCTACGGCACTGATTCAAAGAAAAAGTAAAAATAATTTAATAATTTGAAACTGTGGTGTATAGTAAACTGAACACTGTATTAAAGGCTTATACCGATTCAGTATATCAGGGGCTATAGCAGCTTATCCTTGAATTATCAGCAGGATATCATTGAATCCAGACTAATCCTGGAACAATTAAGTCGGAAAACAGGAATTATATAGAACAACGAAGAAATTATGTTCTACAGGCTCATGAAAAGATGGATATTTTGGGATTCATTTATCGGGCTTATTGCCTGAATCAAAGTATATGCTGTGACCCTTCGGCTGCGGCTGGCAGGGGTAGAGGTATGTGGAATTCGCCTTCGACGTGATCGCTGCTCTTTTACCCTGATTGATTTCAGTATCATGCTTGAGCCTGCTTCTGGTACGACCCCTGATAAAGACTTTGATTCATGGGTCAGTTTGGTTATCCTACTGTGGGGGCCGCTCCTCAAAACATGTTTGACCCTGATATGGCCCTGGGATCAGAACCATGGGGCTGTAGAACATGCAGTTATAATTGTCATTGGTTATTGTCATCAATGTTGCTGACAATAACGATTATGTTTGACTGGTTTTTGAATGAGTGTGAAAATAACGCAATGAATAGTTTTGGCAACATTGTTGCCAATGCCTGGCAGGCCAGGCCACCAATGCAAATAAACTGAATGTTATGT
>DHQL01000027.1:10487-208995 GCA_002408085.1 Spirochaeta sp. UBA5339 | reverse complement strand
TCGATTCCCGTCAGACGCTTACCTTTTAGGGTAAGCACCTTGAAAAGTAACATTAAATGAAACATGCGTCTGTGGTATAATGGCTATTACCTCAGCCTTCCAAGCTGATGATACGGGTTCGATTCCCGTCAGACGCTCTTTGAAGCCGGCTAAAAGCCGGTTTTATTATTTATAATGTATGACACAGGATTTTTTTCGCGGCATGTTTACGCGCTTTGCTGCGGATATCCTGTTAAAAAAAGAGGACCCGGCCCGCCTGTCAACTGGAATCTGACAGGCGGGCTTTTTTTGCATATTTGCACCTCAATAAAACATCACAAGACTTATGGCCATTACAATCATACCGGCAACGACACCGCCGATGGCAAAGTGGTGCTCACCGTACTCTTCAGCGGTGGGAAGAAGCTCATCCAGAGAGATATAGACCATAATCCCCGCAACGGCGGCAAAAATGAAACCGAAGGTGGCATCGGTAAAGTACCGTCTGAGCAGGAAGTAACCGATCAGAGCACCCACCGGCTCAGCAAGACCGGACATAAAGGAAAGAACAAAAGCCTTCTTTCTGCTCTTTGTCGCATAAAAAATGGGAGCCGACACCGCAAGCCCCTCAGGGATATTGTGAATGGCGATGGCAACGGCAATGCTCACACCTAGTGTTGGATCGGCAAGACCGCCCATAAAGGTAGCAAGACCTTCGGGAAAGTTGTGTATGGCGATGGCCAGGGCCGAAAAGACTCCCATCCTCTTCAGTTTGGCACTGTCCACCGAGGAGTGCTCAAGTTTATCCACGGTAGTCATTTCATGGGGGTTTTCATAACTGGGAATAACCTTGTCTATCAGGGCTATAACAAACATCCCCACAAAAAAGGCCACTACAGTCCAGATATATCCCGGCTTGTCACCCAGCTCGGAAGCCAGTGAATCATGAGCCTTTACGAAGATCTCTATCATCGAAACATAGATCATCACACCTGCGGAAAATCCCAGAGAGATCGTCAGAACCCTGGGATTGAATTTCTTGGACATCAGCCCCAGAAGGCTGCCTACTCCGGTAGAGAGACCTGCAAAAAGGGTCAGCATAAAAGCAAAAAGTACGTTGTAATCCATAAAATAAGTCTCCATAGAAATATGTTATCCAAAATACTAATTCATATTCACGCGCAAGTAAAGTTCATGCGTATTAACTTTTTGAAATTTAAATGTTAACGCCCACTCTGTTATTCAATTTGATTTCAGTGCTAGTATTAGTCATTGTGAAGAAGTATATAATTATCGCCGGAAATATCGGCGCCGGGAAATCCACCCTGGTCAAACACCTCTGTGAAGCCCTTACCTGGAAACCCTATTATGAGCCCGTATCAGAAAATCCTTACCTGGAAGACTTCTACAAAGATATGGGAAGATGGGCCTACCAGTCGCAGCTCTACTTTCTGAGTGACCGGATGACCATGCACAGGGAACTCCAGGATCAGGGAGGCTGCGTTGTTCAGGACCGTTCCATATACGAGGATGCTCAGATATTTGCCCGAAACCTCTACCTTCAGGGACAGATCAGCAGCCGTGACTTTGATACCTACTGGAGAATCTACGAAGCCGCCGTTTCCCTGCTGCAGCCTCCTGACCTTCTGGTGTACCTGAAGGCCTCAGTCCCAGCCCTTGAAAAGCGGATTGCTCTGAGAAACAGAGACTTTGAGAGCTCCATCCCCCGGGGCTATCTGAAGCAGCTGAACAGCCTCTATGAGGATTGGACAATGAGGTATGACACCTCGGCAAAACTGATCCTCAACATTGATGACTATGACATTCTGAAGAACAGCAGTGATCTGCAAAATATAGTATCATTGATAAAAGAGAGACTGAGAGGGGGCCAGGGAGAGCTGTTCTAAACAGGCCGATAGCCCCTGAAACAGAAAAATCAATAATTATCCTAAAGGTTTTTTACATGACACCGAATATTAATATAGCAGCACACTATGTGTTCAACAGTTTCAATATCCCCGTAAGGGGGTATGCTATTTCAGGTCCGTAAGGTTCAACGTCCAGACTTACGGGCTTTTTTTTGCCCATTGAAATATACTGGACTGGAATATATTATTAGTGCCATGAAGTTCCGATTACTGATTACCCTCCTGGTTATTCTGTCCCCATCTATTCTCCTGTCTCAGGAACTCCCTGCCCTAGAGCAAACAAGCATCGACTGGAACGTCTTCAATATGGCAGGACTCTCCTTCTCCAGCTCATACAGAACCATCTCAGAAAGCTCTGGCTCCGGAAAACAGGAATACAGGACCGATGCCATAGGAATCACCTATACCAATTTTACGGGCAGCAGAATCGGGTTCTTCTCACAGCTGTCGGCATCATTCCCCTTTGGAATACAGCAGGAGGGTGAAGAATGGGAAATCAATACAGGATTTATTCTTGACTATACGGGAGCTGTCGGCTGGACTCTGAAGGCAGGGAACTTCGGCTTTATGCCCTATGCCGGTTTTCACACGGCCTATACCTTTTTAAGCAGAGATCCCTCTGACAATGACAACTCCAATCATATGATATCCTTCGGCCTCTCTCTGGGCTGTAACTTTCTCTTCTACTTAAACAGGAAAAGCTCTCTCTATGGCGGCCTTGGCGGGTATATCGATACAATAGAATTTACCAGTGCCTCCTATGACTCCAGAAACAGACATCTGGAAAGAAAACTCGCTTACATGCTGTCTATAGGCTATGCCTATACTCCCGGTACCGTACAAAGGGTCCTTCAGCCGGATATCTGAAGATACTCCCTGTAGGCCTCTTCCGTATCCATATCAAATATCACCGATCGATCCTCCCAGTCCAGAAAGTCAAGCTCCCGGGGATTCAGAAGGGGTTTCAGAGCCCTTCCCTCCATATTCAGGATCTTCTCTATATACCGGGCTGGAAAGAGCACCGGATGACCGAATACCCCTTCAAACCGGGGCCTGAGAATCCTCCGATCTCCCCTGTCCAGAAAATCTTTGTAGAGTCTGTTGTAGTGATCCGCTCGGATCAGGGGCATATCCATGGGAACAATAAAGAAGTCTCCCTCTACAATGGTCAGTGCCCTTTGAATGGAACTGAGCATCCCCTTCTCTGCATCGGGATTTTCAACCACCCTGAGTCTATCCAGCCCGACTGTAAGCTCCTGAATCTCATGAGCCTGCCTTCCTGCCACCAGAACAGCCTCTGAACATACGGACAGGGCCGTTCTTACGGTATTAAGCAGGAGGGGCACCTCCTCCCCCTCTTCCGATTTTACCGGAAGTCTGCCCTTCCAGCTTCCCATCCTTGATGAAAATCCTGCGGCAGGTATTACACAGCTGACGTCAAGCATAAAGTTTTCCTCAAAAAAAATTTACCAGTTAGATTTTTTAAGCCCCGTAGACTATATTAATCTATAGGGAAATATATATTCAATGACAATAAACGAGATATGTAAAACCCTCGCAGAGGGGGATGATTACATAATCACAAGCCATGAAGCTCCTGACGGAGATGCCATAGGGGCGGAGATTGTTCTTCACTCCATCCTCAAATATCTTAAGAAACGGGTATTTATACTGAACTCCGATCCCATTGAAAACAAATACCGCTATATGGACACGGATAATGCCGTGGACCATGTGGCTCCCGATGCCCCGCTCCCCCTGGACCCCGAAAAGATGACCCTTATCGTTGTGGATACGGAGCCGGGTAATATCGGACATCTGAGCAGGAGGCTCAACAGTGATACGACCCGAAAGGTATATGTCTTCGATCACCATGACTATGATAAATCCCTGCCCTTCGACGGTTTTTTCGACTCAAACGCCTCATCCACATGTGAAATTCTCCATCAGGTTCAGCAGCACTTCAAGATTCCCTACTTCCAGCCACTTACGGAGGCGATGTTTTCAGGAATTGTCTACGATACAGGCTCCTTTATCTACCCTAAAACCACAGCCAGAACCTTTGCCATAGCCCACGATCTGGTCCTGAACGGCGCCAGACCGAACTTTGTCTACTCCAATCTCTATGAGAGCAAAACTACAGAGTCACTGAGGCTGAGAACCATGGTTGGAAAGTCCATGGAACTGGTTTTTAACAACCATGTGGCCTACCAGTACATGGACAGGGAGACACTGATCCAGTCCGGAGCAAAGTATGAAGAGTCACAAGAGATTGTCAATATTCCTTTACAGTGCAGCGACGTAAGGGTCTCCATATTTGTAAAAGAAGACAAGGACGGCCGTACCCGCTGCTCCATCAGAACCAAAAACGAGATAGACTGTCTCCCCCTTGCCTCAAGGTTCGGCGGCGGCGGGCATCCCACGGCAGCAGGTTTTAAACTGACCAGACCAGTTGAAGAAGTAAAGGCCGAAGTGCTTGATTTCTTTGCTCCCTTCTTTACATAATAGGCATCATGAAAAGACTGATATATTCTCTGCCCCTTATCCTGCTTCTCAGCTCCTGCGGAGAAAGAGACACCCCTTTAACCGACAATGGCCCCCGGATCATCAACCCCTGGATGAACGAAGAGGATAGAATCAACACCGCCCAGAGCTCTGCGGAAGGTGAAGAGAACAGCTACCTTATTCCGATGATAGAAATTCCCGAGAATGAACATGTTGTCAGGGTTGAGGATATCAATCTGGATACAGATACAGAAGAGGAGCAGATCATTCTGACTCTTTTCACAACAGATGAGGGAGAAGAGCGCCTTAAAATCTATGTTGCCGACTACGACAACGACCAGATCCGCTACCAGAGAGCTCTGGAAGAGATAATCAGTCCCGTTCGAACCGATGGAATCAGCATATATCAGCAGGACATTACAGGAAACCACCTCAGTGAACTGATCATTACCGGCTTCAACGCCGAGAACAATCAGACACTGGACGCCTTTACCATAAACTCCCGCGGCTCAATGCTGAGCTACACAAGAATTGTACAGCTCACTGCAAACGGTACAATTGAAATTCAAACCGCCGATCGCTCAGAGAACTATGAGGGCGGCGTAACCACCTGGGAGAGTTTCCCCATATCAACAGAAGAGACCGGCAGTCTTGAGAGCGACAACCTGGACCTGGTACGGACCATCTACAGCTGGAACAGAGCAGCCTCCCGCTATCAACCGGCCTCCGTTGTTCAAATCCCCGGTTCCTCCATTCGTGAGGAGAACCTGAAGGAACTATACAGAGGCGATGTGGATGACTTCAAGGAGTTTCTTCAGGGTCCCTGGCACAGGGTCACTGACCTGAAAAGAGTCAAACAGCCCTATCTTGAAGAGATTCTCTACTTTCAGCCCGAAGAGAACAATGTCATATTCACCATCGATGATGTTCAGGAAATATACATCTGGGAGGATACTTACAGAACTATCTTCAAGGGTATCCATATACAGACGGAAAACCTCCTGATCAGCAGTCTGAAGAGAAATATCAGTATATCAGTTGAGGATATCGATTCAATTCATGTAAGAATTCTCGGTTCCGAAGAGTGGGGCGGATTCTATGAGCCTGTAAGCAAAACGGTTCAGCAGAGCCTGGTGAACAGCGACAGACTGGAACCGATTGATGAGCTTAATCAGCTGAGCGGACTGTTCCGGAGCAGTCAGGGTAACGAGATCTACCTGGACTACCCCTTCTTCACTGAAAAGACTGATAGCGGAGAACGTAAGGGGGTTTATAACTTTGTGAACCTCTATGGAACAAACGTGCTTCAGCTGCGCTACCGCAGGGATAACGGGCTCCTTGAAAACAGAGCCAGCTATGAGGCCGCCTTTCAGCTGACCGAGGACAGCAGCCGTATTATCAGGACCCTGACCCTGACTCCCGGCATTCTCTCAGCGGGAGGATTCCTCCAGCAGCCCGGCGACAGCGTTCATCTGGAACAGATTGAGATCAGGGAGCAATCCTGAAACCCTTGATATCCATGGATTCAAGTATGTCCAGAGTCCTCTGATCGTCACGGCTCTCTACAACTACCTTATAGGCACTGCCTTCCCTCCGGACCGAGGCACTCAATCCCGCCGCCTGCAGTTTGTTTTTGAGAAGATCTGCATTGACCGGAGAACTGAAGGCTCCGGCCTGATAGAGGGTCAGCGGTACGGGTTCAGATGCCCCTTCATCCACTGTATCCTGAGACCCGTTGACAGCTATAACTTCGGTATCTGAAAAATCACCTCCAAGATAGGCTTCCGGTCCCTGAAGCAGGGAGACTTCTCCCTTGAGCAGAGAAGCCTCTATGGAATAGGGGAAGCTGGACTTCAGCCGGTTTCTGTACACCGCCGCTTCGGAGCCATACCCCCTGTCGGAAAGCAGCTTCTGCACCTCAAAGAGCCAGTCAGCCTGAAAAAGGAAATCAGGGTACTCCCTGTGAACCGCTTCAATTTCCGAAACAAGATCAATTGAAGAATCCGTCGACTTCAGACTATCAAGAATACCGTATTTTGTTCCCGGCAGTTTCTTAAGGCGTACCACGGCACTGTCCCTGGAAGATGCGCTGGTTGGAGAAAGCAGCTTCAGGTACTTCTCTTTCAGCTCAGAACGCCCCGCCAGCTCGGCAATAATCACAGCTGTCTCCAGAACCTGATCACGGTCGCTGCCTGGACCAAGACGATCCAGGTGCCTTTCAATCAGATCCAGATCCTCATTCAGAGGAGCCGGCATTCTGAGGGCATGAATCAGTATCCGCCCAAACCGGTCGGATGCCGCACTGTCGGGAAGAGAAAGCCATTTGATATAGAGGGATCTGGCCTCTTCGGTCTCCCCTTCCCTCTCAAGAGCCCCTGCATCATCTATGAGTTCGGCAGCAGGCAGAGAGAGGGGAGAAAGGACGATAAAAAGCCAGAGGAGGAATTTAGATAATTTCCGGTTTTGTCTCTTCAGTTTCAACTTTCCGCTTCAAACCTCTTCTACCCTTTTCCTTAGGGGGCTTCTTTGAAACTGCAACAGTCGTGTCGGCCATGGTTTCGCTCTTTTTCTTCATCTTCTGTCTCTGACGCAAGCCGCTACCGATAAGATAGGGAATCACAGATATGGCTCCGAGTATGTACATGATAAAGAAGCTGATAACAATGGGAACATCCTTAAGATGCCCCTCTTCACCAAACCAGACATTTACATCCGACTGGTTGCCAAGGTTTAAACCGACAAAGGTAAACAGACAGATAAGAATCAAAATATACCAGATAAGTTTCAGGGGCATGGTTTACTCCTCTAATTAGCGCTTTTAAGACGTAAGAACAGAACGGACATATGACTTAATTATACTCCAATCGTTGTTCTTTGGAAGAACAATCCATCCCCCCTTGAAAAAACGGGGATCTTCCAGAGCCTTCTCCTGCTCCTCTTCACTCAATCTGTAGAGATTGGTGTATGTGGCATAGAGAATGTTGTCGGTGTTCATAACGTTCTGACCTGTTACATCATAGTCTTTATAAGACATGAAGTACCTAAACATATCGGCGGTATTCAGGTTGGTCTGAACATATTTCCCGCTGGTGTGGATGATTTCATACATCTTGCCCATATCAGTAATATCCAGGGATGTTACCGTATCCTTCAGGGCAGAGATAACCTTCTGCTGACGAACGGCTCTTTCGAAGTCCGAAGAGGTATGACGGGAACGGGCAATCCGCAGCGCGGCGATCCCGTCCAGATGATGAGTCCCTGCAGGATAAAAGAGTGTGGACCAGCGGCCGTTGTCCCGGACCTTGTAGGTCGGGTCCACCAGAGCTTCATCCAGGGTTACATCGATCCCGCCCAGAATATTCACCACATCTATAAAGGCATACATATCGATGGCGATGTAGTTTCTTATATTAAGTCCCGTAATGTTGGACAGGGCGGACATAAGCTGCTCGGGTCCCTGATGGCGGAAGATGGCATTGATCTTCTGCCCCTGATACCAGAGATCCCGGGCAATGCTGAGCATCCGGAGCTCACCGGAGTTGCTGTCCGCATGCAGGAGAATCATCGTATCGGCGTTATGCTCGTGGGCGCCGATCAACAGAAATGTTTCAGATCCCTCGGCGGGTATAAAGCTGTCCATTTCATCGGGCTCTGCCGCTGTTTCCAGCTGAAAGTTGAAGGTCAGCCTGTGATCGGAGGTAAAGGTCCTCAGAGAACGGACAGAAACGTCATCTGCATCCATAAGATAGACTTCGGCGAAATCCTTCTGCAGGGCCAGTGAGCCTTTAACGACGCCGGAGGGGCCGAGAAGATCGTAGTAGATGTAGTCATTGTCTTCACGGGTGGTTCCTGCAGGAGTAAAGCCAAGGTCCTTCAGCCTCTGCAGGAAGGCCTCATCCGCCAGAAGCGCCTTAAGCTCCTCTTCCACAAGATCATCCTGTATCTTTGAATCGGTTCTGATATCTCCCGTCTCCACAAAGTCCAGCAGGGCTGTTTTCAGGTCTGCCAGGGAGGAACTGCTCTCTGTCCCCATCCGGTACTCCCCTGTCAGCACATCGGGCCTGATGGTGATAAGCTGAGAATTGTCGATCCTGTATACGGGAACGACACGGACATTTCCCTCGAACCGGGAAGTCCCGATGGTCAGATCATACTCTCTGAGACTGTTTCTGAGTTCCCTGTCGGAATAGATCTGCATCAACTCACTGTTCCGGCTGTGCAGACGGGAGTAAAGCTCCCTCATGGCAGCGGTCTGAGAACGGACAAAAGCGGCACCATCTTCAAAGTCATCGAGAACAAAGGTCAGAGACTCATCTCCCAGAAGAGGCTTAATGGTAATCTCATGACTCTCGGCCCTGTAGGAAAGATTGAAAAAATCCTCATCCGAATCGGACAGGAGCCCTCTGAAGCTTCCCGCCTTTCTGTAACTGAGACCGAGTTCTCTTAAAAGAGAGACAAAGGAATCGGACTCAAGGAAGTCGCTGAGCTCCCCGAGGATCTCGATATTCCTGTTGTGTTCATCCAGGAAGGCCACAGCGCTGTAGGCGGCCAGTTCAAAGTTACCCTGCATGGGAGCTCCTGAATCATCCGATGAAGCAACCTGATCATCCCTGAAATTCAGGGCCGGCAGATTCATATACTGTCTGACCTGAGTGGAATTCTGCTTAAGAATTTCCATGGTCTCCCGCATGGAAGCCAGTTCCTCCCTGTTAATGCGGATCTGGGACTCATAATTTTCGGCCTGTTTCTTCAGAGCCCTGTTGGAAAAGAAGAATCCCAGAAGCACCGTAAGGATAAGAATGGAAGGCAGTACATAAATTAAAAGAATACGTTTCATATAAAAAAGAGTTATCTCCGTTATTAATTTTCTAAAGTAAAAGTTTCAGTCAGCCCAGCCTGGCTTCGGCGGACTTGACCGTATTAAAGAGCAGCATGGTGATGGTCATGGGCCCCACACCGCCGGGTACCGGTGTAATAAAGGATGCACTCTCACAGGCCTGGTCAAAGGCAACGTCTCCGCAGAGCCTGTATCCCCTCTTTTTAGAGCTGTCCTCCACCCTGTTGACACCCACATCGATAACAACAGCACCTTTTTTAATCATATCACCTGTAATCATCTCGGGTCTTCCCGCCGCGGCAATCAGAATATCCGCTTCCAGGGTCTCCTTCTTCAGGTCCGCCGTACCCGTATGACAGACGGTTACCGTGGCATTTCCCCAGCTCTGCTTCTGAAACATCAGGTTGCTGATAGGCTTGCCCACAATATTGCTCCGCCCTACAACGACAACCTTCTTGCCCCTGGCACTGATGCCTGAATACTCAAGAAGCTTTAGAATACCATGGGGAGTACAGGGAAGAAAGGTATCCTGCTCCAGAAGCATCCGTCCCACACTCATGGGATGAAAACCGTCTACATCCTTAGAAGGATCAATGGCCACAATAATCTTCTGTTCGTCGATATGAGAAGGCAGAGGCAGCTGAACCAGAATTCCGTCGATGGCCTCATCGCCGTTAAGCTCTCCGATGAGCTTCAGAAGATCTTCCTCGGAAGTCTCAGCTGGAAGCCGGATATCCCGGGAGTACATTCCCAGTTCCTCACAGCTTTTCTCCTTTGCCGTGACATAGGAGCGGCTTGCAGGATCATCACCCAGAAGCACCACCGCAAGACCGGGAACAACACCGGATGCTTTCATATCTTTTACTCTTTCCGCCAGCTTTCCTCTCAGGTCCTGTGCGACTGCCTTTCCGTCAATGATTGTTGCCATTAGTTTATCCCCTTATTACAAGATTACAAGCCAGCGTAACCTCGTTGAAGCTTTGTTGTTACTATGATATTATCAATCAAAATTAGAGAATGAGGAACTAATTTGAATAGAAAGCTACTCACTGTTTCATCCCCGTTTGTACTATTTATGCTGATTTTTACATTTTTTTCAATGCCGGCCTTCGCCCAGGAGGAAGGAGAAGAGGAAATTGCAAAGCCGCGTAAAATTGATTATCACTCCATGGGTGACCAGGTTTTCGGAATTAACGCAGGTTTTTTTATCCCTCTGTTTTTCCAGAACCCCAATGACGGCTCTATAGCCTCCACAAACCTCTCACTGGGAGGTAACGGATCTCTCTACTACGGTGCCTATCTGAACAACAACTTTCAGGTGGGAATGGAAATCGGAGCCATGTTCTCCAGCAGCCCCAACGATAACAACTTTTATATGATTCCCATCACCCTCAGGGCGACCTATGAGCTGCAGTTTTTGAACAATCTGATATCCGTACCCCTGTATATCGGATATGGAGTCAACATGACCTCCTATCAGGATAACTTCAATGTTGAGATGATCTTCAAACCCGGTTTCGGTGTATTCTGGAACCAGTCGGCCAGCTGGTCTTTTGGTGTGAACACAACCTACTGGTGGGTTCCCCAGCTCTACTCCGACCCCGATGACAACCGATTCGGCAACTTTCTGGACGTTTCCCTGTCAGCGGTTTACCACTTTTAAGAGGAACTGATGAAAAAACTTATTTTTTTAATACTTCCAATTCTTCTCTTCTCCGCCTGTACCGGTGACGCTATTTTCAAAACTCTTGAGAATGAAGAGAAAATTGAAGACAACAATAACTTTAAAGACGGCACACCTACCGTTAAGTTTGCAGGATACGGATCACCCAACGAATACTACCTGGTTCATGGAAAGAATGTCTGGGTCACCATGGCCGGAGGCTCCTATGACTGGTCAAAGAAGGCTCTTCCTTCGGGATACGGAAGCGAGGCGACCGTGCCCTCTATGGCTCTCTACGACAACAGCGTCTATGTGTCGGTTATCGACCATGACAAGAACTACAGATCGGGTATTCTGAAGGCAAACTCTGCAACAGGAACTTTTACAGAGCTCTTTTACGATACAAAAGACTCATCCGACTATGACGACTTTCAGTTCTACCGCTACACCCTTCATCCGGTAAACGACGGTAACGGTCTATATATTGCAAAGGAGACAAGGAGCTGGAGCGATACTACCAGCAGCGGTGCGGTGCTCCAGGAAACCGAACTCTATTACTATGAAAATACAAACTTTGAGAACGGACTGGATGCGGCAAACCTGATTGACACCGGAAGCTACAGCAGATTTGTTGTGCAGGGCGCCGTATCTGTCGGGGGCGTCAACTATGTGATCCTGAACAATATTGCCGTCACAGATACATACAATGCAGGAGTCCTCCTCACATCGGGAACTCCTACCGTTATTGGCAGCTATACCGATGAGACTCCCGATGTGGATGCCACCTTCAACCAGATTTACCATGCTACGATTGATGACGGCGAGCTGATACTTATCTCACTGCGTCAGTCAGGAAGATACCATAATATCCTTTATAAACTGGGCGCTGGTGATTGGGAAGAAATAGGATACGACAGCAGTGACGTTCAGTTCTCCGCATTCTACAGTCTTAACGGTCTGGGAGACGGAACCTACGATAACTATATTATGGTGGGAACCAGAGCAGACACCTACAGCAGCAGCAACAGCTACTACTACGGTGACGGCTACTACCTGATGAACTTTGACAACGGAAGCAGTCCGACCATCACCAGCAATGTTGACAGCATTGCCACCAACTACAGCAGTACCGACCTGAGAGATGCCACCATCAACGACATCTACTACGACAGCAACAGCGACAGACTCTATATCACAACCAGTGCAGAGGGCCTCTGGCTGAATACTCCCGATGATGACGGCGACCGTAAATGGTCCCGTGAATAATCATCAATAATTTGACTTGAAGCAATAAAGCCCGTCACGCGACGGGCTTTTTTTTTATTCTCCTGACTCTGCCTTCAGCTCCCCTCTATGAGGAACCTTAAAGATCAGGAGGGAAGACCGTTAATAAAGTCGAAGATCTCCTGAAGACTGGAATCCTTGTCCAGGTACTGGTGGTTCTGCTCCTCTTTGGTCAATCCCACCAGCTCATGGCTCATGTAGTGGATCCACACCTGATCCTCCTCGCTGTTCACCTCAAACTTCCGGCAATAATAGTCGGGCTGGATGGGCAGATGCTCCTTGTACTTCACGTCCTTGTAGTCATGGACAGCCACCTTCACATCTTTCCGGGGGATACCCTTCTCCAGTATAACCTCAACCAAATGATTCAGAGTCCGGCCCGAATCGAAAATATCATCGATAAAAAGAATCTTGTCGCCGTTTCTCAGATGCTCCGGATTGTAGGTCCATCCGTCGATCATTACCCTGTCATGTTCATGAATGTCCGTATAGGATCGGGCGACCACTGCCGCGTAGAACACGGGACGTTCATCCTTTCTGACCAGCTTGAAAAACTCGCTGAACACATTTCCCATATAGGCGCCGCCTCTTAAGGGGATGTAGATAACATCGGGAACGAATCCGTCCCGGTAGACCTGGTAGGCAAGCTTCAGGGCGTTGTTTCTTATCTGATCGAAGGGTGTAAACAGTTTATTCATGATTAATCCTTTTTTTAATATATCCGGAAGAGAACCGGCAATTCTTTACTTTTCTGATTATAAACAAAAACTCCCGCCTCTTTCCACCCGGCGGGAGTATGATCGGCTCAGGGAGCCCTTATTTTTTTCTTATTCTGGCCGTTTCCATCTCATGACCTTCTCTGTAGAAGCTGATATAGAACTGACCGCTGCCGATTTCGGCCATGGCAGTATAGAATTCCTTCAGACTTTCCACGGTCTCACCGTTTACACCGGTAATGATGTCTCCGGACTGGATACCCGCCACCTGCATGGTTGTTTTGGGATAGACCTCTGCGACAAAGACGCCCTGTACTTCCTCATCGAGATCCATACGCTCTCTCAGGCTGTCGATCAGAGGGAAAACGGACACACCGGGCCAGGCCTGGTTGTTCATCTGCTTCACATCCTCTTCCGAGGCTCTTGCCTTGATCTTCACCGTTACGGACATCTTCTGGCCGTTACGGATCAGCAGAAACTCTGCATGATCTCCGGGGCGCATATCACCAATCATTCTGGTCAGATGATTCTTGTCCTGTGCTTCCTTTCCGTTAACAGCGAGGATGTAGTCTCCGGGGTGAATTCCGCCGTCATCGGCGGGAGAGTTTGTAAATACCTGATAGACAAAGGCACCGGTCCTTTCATCAAGTTCCATGGAAGCGGCAACATCCTCGGGAAGGTCGCCTATGCTCACACCTAGCCAACCGTACTGCACCTCACCCTTATCGATAAAATCGCGGACAGTCTGTTTTACATTGTTGATGGGAATACTGAATCCCAAACCGATACTGCCGCCTGTGGAGGTGGTGATCCAGGTATTGATACCCACAACCTCGCCCTTCATATTCACAAGGGGTCCGCCTGAGTTACCCTGGTTGATGGCAGCATCGGTCTGGATAAAGTCGTTTATATTACCATCGGGACCGTTCTGACGGCCCAGGGCGCTGATAATACCCGCAGAGACCGAGGATTTGTATCCGAAGGGGCTTCCGATGGCAAGAACCCAGTCCCCAACATAGAGACCGTCTGAGTCTCCCAGTCTGGCAACGGGAAGGGTCTCCCTGCTTTCAAACTTCAGCAGAGCCAGATCCTTCCTCTCGTCGGCGCCGACCAGCTCGGCCTCATACTCGTCTCCGTTATCCATCTTGATGGAGATCTCATCGGCCTTGCCTGCCACATGGTTGTTTGTGACCACGTAGTAGGTGTTACCGTCCTGCTCCACGATAAATCCGGAACCCAGGCCTGGAGTCTTGAACTCCCGTTCCGTGGTCTCACCCTCTTCTCCCTGCTGGGGATTTCCAAAGAAAAAATTCCAGGGAGCTCCGTTTCCAAAGGGAGTCGTGGACCGTGTGGTCACTTCCACAACATCGATTTCCACAACCCAGGGAAGGGACTCTGCGGCCACCTTGCGGAAGGAGTTCTGAAAGTTCTCCATTGTGGCGATTTCACTCTCATTGGGCGCTGCCATCACAGACTGGGCGGGTGCCATTCTGGAGGGCAGGAATGAGTATAAAGTCAAGCAGAGAGCAAACCCTGCAATAGTACTGAAAAATGCTACGGCGATTGTTTTTCCAAGCTGTTTCCTGTCTGAGGACATACAATACACTCCTATATACTTTTAGTTAGATGTTCTTACCTAATAAACCGAAAGAGAAATTAAGGGGTTACATTTTTTTACAGAGTAGTCAGAATTTCAGTTCTGTCCTTAAGAATCACAATGGTATGTTCAAAGTGAGCCGAAAGTGAACGGTCCACGGGTTTAACAGTCCAGTCATCATCAAGAACATCCACATCGGGACTGCCGAGATTGATCATAGGCTCGATGGCCAGAACCATACCGTGTTTCAGCCGGGGATTCATCCCTCTTGAGGGGTAATTGTTGGGAACCTGCGGCTCCTCATGAACGTCCAGCCCCACCCCATGGCCGCAGAAGGAGTCTACAATTCCATAGCCGAAGGGTTCAATGTAGGATGTGACAGCCTTGCCGATGTCTTTGATTCTGTTGCCGTAGACCGCAGCAGAAATACCGCGCATCAGGGCCTCCTCGGTCCTCTCCAGAAGAAGGGAGGCTTCTTCGGAAATAGAGCCGATCGGAAAGGTGTAGGCACGGTCGCTGTAGTAACCGTCCAGATTGATTCCGATATCACAGCCGAAGACATCCCCCTCTTTGAGGATCTCCTTCTTGGTCGGAATGCCGTGGATAACCGTATCGTTAACCGAAGTGCAGACGGAACCGGGAAAACCTCCATAGTTTTTAAAGGCGGGAATCCCCTTGTTGTCCAGGATAAACTCCTCGGCAATCCTGTCAACATCCCAGGTGCTCATACCCGGTTTAATCTGTACTTTCAGCTCCTCAAAGAGCTGTGCCAGAAGTTTACAGGACTTCCTGATACCTTCTATCTGTATATCATTTTTCAGTCTGATCAATTTTTAATCCTTGCTATTTAATTCTATTGAGTACGGCAGCAGCACGGACATTTGTACCATCCAGAGCCACTGCCCGTTCCAGAAGAGAGACTGCGGCGTCAAAGTCTTCCCGCTCTACCAGAATAAGAGCTCTCTCATAGCTGATTCTGGAAAGGTAGCCTTCCCGTCCAAAAAGGTTCAGCCTCAGTTCCAGCTCATTCGAAGCCTGCTCCAGATAAGTCAGGGCCAGGGTATCGTTCCCCTTCAGCTGTGCCAGAACAGCCCTGTTGTAGCTGAAGATCCAGTCCTTCTTCAGGCTGTAGCAAATCTCAATTTCTTTGACAGCCCGGTCAATATCTCTTTCATTCAGGGCAATAACCGACTGATAGAAGTGGTACCAGAAGGGTTTCTCTTCCCCTGACTTGAAGCGCTGCAGCACTATTCTCATTCCGTCGGCATCATTTATACCAGAAAGATACCATAGAAGAAAACGGGTTACAGCCTCATTGCTTTCATCACTGTTAAAAAGATCCCAAAGCTCCGCCTGATAGACTACCGCGGACATCTGATGGGGGAAGTACCTCATATTGATCAGCCTTGCCTCGGTAAGGTCCGGATGGGTTCTCATAAAGGCATCAAGCTCACTTCGAACCTCTACGGGGTAATCCTTATGGTAGTAGATAACATAGTCCTTCAGCAGGGGCAGTGAGTCAGGGAAAATTCCGATTCCCTCCCTGAGAACAGCCCTGGCCTTGTTGGAGTAGCCCTGATCAAAGTAGATTCTGGCCATATTCCGGAAGTTCTTCCAGCTCCCCGAGGGACTGATTGTCATGGCCTTGGCATACTGGTTAAGAGCTTCCCTCTGGTCTCCCCGCGCAAAGGCGATGTCGGCAATCTGCTGATGCACCGAAAAACGCTGATTGCTGTTCATCTCATCCAGCAGAGACTGGGCGGTAAAGGAGTCAAAGGCCCTGTCGTAAAACCCCAGATCATAAAAGAGAACGGCCAGATGATAGGGGCTGATTCTGTTTACAGGCAGTCCCGATGCGATGGCTCCGGCCAGATCGGTATTGCCCGCCTCCATACTCAGAAGGGCTGCGTTGTAGAGGAGAACAGGATTGTCCGCCTTCGTCCCGATGGAATAGAAGAAATCCGGGTCCTCCTGATAGCGTATCTTCTCCTTGATAAACGCCAGAGGAGTCATTCCCTCAAGGTCATAGTTTCTGAACACATCGTAGGAGAGAAGTGTCTCTGCAATAAGAGAACTGTATTTTTCATTCTGTATGGAGTAGAGAGAAGCGGAAGCCTTTTCATACTGACCGGTCCACAGAAGTGCCGCCGTATTAATGGCCTCATGATCCGCTCCGCCCTTGAGAAAGCGCCTGGAACGCTCCACAAGCCCCTGGAAGTCACTGTAGTCCTCCCGGGCTTCTGCGGACATGTAGGAGCGTTTAAAGAGGCTGAACCACTGCTGTCTGGTTTTGGCATGACGGGAAGCCTTCAGGAGCTGCTCCTCCATATCGGAATAGCGTTCCTGAATCAGGAATTTATCGGATTGATCAAGATAAAACTGAAAATAATCCTCCGCTGGGGAGAATAGAAGGTAGAGGGATATCAGGGCCCCAAGAAGGAACAGGACAGCAGCATTGGTGATTAAACGTCTTTTATACCTGTGATCCTCTTGCGGGCTGCTCATAGTTTTTCTTTATTGTATCCAGTATACCGTTTACAAAACGGTATGAATCGTCTGTGCCGAATTCCTTGGTAATCTCGACGGCTTCGTCGATCACAACCTTTGGCGGAATATCCCTCTGATATATAAGAGCATATATACTCATCCTCAGAATCGCAAGACTTACTTTTTCCAAACGGTTAAAATCCCAGTTTCTGAGACTTCCCCTGATCTGAGAATCAATCTCCTGAAGATTTTCGACAGTCCCCTTTATCAGGAGACTGGCAAAAGTTATTACATCATCTTCAAGAGTCTCTTCACGGGCCCATTCAAAGCGGAAGAGGTCATCCAGTTCCGCCGAAGTCATCTCATAGCTGTACAGGGCCTGAAAAGCCAGAATCCTGGCTTTTCTCCGGGTACCGGACACTTTCATCTTTCTTATTCGATGTTCTCTGTAAAGTACTGAATATCAGCGTCATCCATCAGTTCCTGGACAACCTGGGCAGCCGCCTGCTGAAAGGCCATCTGCTGTTTCTGATAGGTAATCACATTTCCGATATACTGACGTACTGTTACTGTCTCTACGGGGGAGACGGGATCGTCAATCTCAAGAAAACGCTTACTCTGGCGGTCATCGAGCTTCACAATATGGTAACCCTGACTTGATTCCAGAACTTCGCTGACCTGACCCACATTCATTCTGAAAACGGTATTGAGAAAGTCACGTCCGAAAACGGCGATATTCTGATCGGACCGGTCGATATAGGTTCCCAGATCTCCGTCTCTGACAATGGTTTCCTTGTCATCCGAGTGCTCCCTTACCATTGCGGCAAAGGTGGCCTCTCCGCTGACAATCTGCTGATAGACAGCATCGGCATTCTTCTTGATTTCAGCCTTGGCAGCAGCGTCAATTCCCCTTGTATTGAAGAAGATATGACTCAGACGCACCATTTCGGGATTGATGAACTTGTCCTCGTTCTGCATATAGAAGGTTTCGATCTCATCGTCAGTGGGCATGGATGTGGTTCTGATAAAGTCACGCTTCTTTTCGCTGACATACTGTTCCAGAAGAATCTGCTCTTTGATGCTGTTCTGATATGTTTCAAAATCGGTTCCAGACTGTTCTTCAATAATCTGTCTGTACTGAGCTTCGGTAATCTGACGCTGCAGCTGCTGCATCATCTGCCCCATACCCATCTGGAGAACCTGCTGTTCCGTAACGCTTACACCGTCTCTTTCGGCTGCCTGAAGAACCAGCATCTGATTAATCAGAGTCTGTAGAACTTCCTGTTTTTCATCAAGATTGAGGGTGCGGCCTGTCTGCTGCTCGTAAAACATAACACTCTGAGCGAGCTTTCTCTGGGAAATTACATCTGTTCTGGTAAGCCTGACAATGGCTACGGGTTTATCTACAAAGGCCTGCTGGGCAAAAAGGCCCGCAGTCACAAGGAGAAGCACTGCTGATATTAATCTTTTTTTAAACATTTATAACCTCGAATGGAATAGCATAATGCCGCCGAAGCGGCTTATGCCTGATACCTTAATAACAACTTATTTTATATTAAGTTTCTTTCCAATCAGTTCCGCTTCTTCCGGAGTGGCAAGAATATCGGAAATTTTCAGAAACATACCTTCTTTTTCCATAGTTTTCATAAGGAGATGGAGAGATTTTGAAGAAAAGAGGCCGTTTTTAACAATAAAGCCGTAGCTTTTCGTTCCGGAGACCCTTCCGGCATTCTGTAGAAAAGTGGAGACACTGTCGGAGATTTTTCCGCTGAAAAATGAGTTTGCTGTTGTGCCTACAACAATATATTCAAAAATAGTCATCTTGGTATCGCTTTCGGTCTCACCGTCCACAAGCGTCACCTGATGTCCCAGAGATTCGATTCCCCTGGCCATATATGAAGCTATTTTTTTTACTTTTTCAGATCCGTTCCTGAAGTAAAGCACTGCAACCCGCATCTGGAGTTCCCCCTAAAAAAGTACAGAATGGGAGAGATCTCCCATTCTGTTATGATTAGTTTTCAGGAATAATGAGGGCGTCGCCTTCACTAGCTTCCTGTACATCGGCTTCCCACCAGTTTCCGTCGCTCTGTTCAGCGCTCATCTTTCTGGCTTCACCGATAACATCGCTGCTGTTGGGTGTTTTAACAACCACTGCTACAAGCAGGGCGCTGACCATGAAAATGGTACCCAAAATGGATGTCAGCTTGACTAGAGCATTGTTTGTAGCTCCGCCAAAGGGTGATCCGCTAGAACCACCGAAAAGACCTCCCAGGCCTTCACCCTGATCATCCTGCAAAAGAACCATCAGTATCAGCAGAAGACTGACAATAACGAAAAGGACGATCAATAACGTTCCGATAATACCCATTTTTATATTTCTCCCGGGAAATAAACAAATCCTTCCCCCTGGGGGAAAGGATTATTTCTTATGTATCTGATAAACAGACTCCATAAAATAACATACAGGACTGAGCCCTGCAAGGACTAATTTACAACTTATTTGTTGAAATTAGCCAGTTCACCGAAAGAATCAGCCTTCAGTGAAGCACCGCCGATGAGTCCGCCGTCGATGTTTTCCATGGCCATCAGATTCTTTACATTTCCGGGGTTCATGGAACCGCCGTACTGAATAACGATCTTTTCAGCCGCCGCATCGGAATAGAGTTCGGCAATTTTCTTTCTGCATGCTGCGTGGATGGCGTCAGCGTCATCGGGAGTTGCAGTCTTACCTGTCCCGATGGCCCAAACGGGTTCGTAGGCGATTACAACATTGTCCAGATCCGCCTCGGATACTCCGGCCAGCCCCTTTTCGAGCTGCTCGTAACATACGGCTTCAGCCTTACCGGCTTCTCTCTCTTCCAGAAGCTCACCGATACAGAGAACGGGAGTGATTCCGTTAGCCAGAGCCAGTTTTACCTTCTCGTTGATGATTTCGTTTGTTTCACCGTAGATGTGGCGTCTTTCGGAGTGTCCGAGGATTACCATCTCAACACCCAGGTCCTTGAGCATCAGTACGGAAGTCTCACCTGTGAAGGCACCGGCTTCTGTGTTGGCCATGTTCTGAGCGGCAACGATAATGTTGCTTCCCTTTACCGCATCGATAACGGCGGGAATACATACAAAGGAGGGAGCTACCATTACTCTGTAGTCCGCGTCCTTTACCATGGGAACGATTTCCTTGGCCAGGGCTGCCGCCTCGGAAGGAGTCTTATTCATTTTCCAGTTTCCTGCGATCAGGTAATTTCTCATATCGATTCTCTCCTAATGGATTATTTTCAGAATTTCATTATGCAAAAAAATACGGGTCGCCTCAAAGGGGCAACCCGCCGTATTTCACTTATTTTCTAAGAGCAACAACACCGGGGAGGGCTTTACCTTCCAGATACTCGAGAGATGCTCCACCACCGGTGGAAACATGGTCGATCTTGTCTGCCAGCTTGAACTTGTTAACCGCAGCTACAGAGTCTCCTCCGCCCACAACGGTTGTTCCGGCACAGTCTGCAACAAAGGAGGCAACTTCCGCTGTACCCTTGGCGAACTTGTCGAACTCGAATACACCCATGGGTCCGTTCCATACAACGGTCTTGGCTGCGGCGATTCTGTCCTTGACAGCTGCGATTGTTTTGGGTCCGACGTCCATGGCAAGCATTCCGGCGGGAATGTTGATCTCATCTACGGAAACGGCATCTGCATCTTCGGCAAATTTATCGGCTACAACATGGTCCATGGGGAGGATAACCTCAACACCGGCCTTTTCTGCATTGGCCAGGAAGGTTTTTGCTGTATCCATAAACTCCTCTTCGAAGAGAGAGTTTCCAATCTCGTATCCCTGAACCTTCAGGAATGTGTAGGCCATACCGCCGCCGATAACAAATGTGTTGCACTTGTCGATCAGGGACTCGAGAACCTCGATTTTGGAGGAAACCTTGGCACCGCCGATGATGGCAACAAAGGGTTTCTCGGGAGCTTCCAGTACCTTGTCAAAGAACATGCACTCTTTTTCCATCAGGAAACCGGCGCAGGAAGGCAGGTACTTTGTGATTCCCTCTGTAGAGGCGTGGGCTCTGTGAGCGGCACCGAAGGCGTCATTTACATAAACGTCGGCCAGCTTTGCCATCTGCTCGGCAAATGCGGGATCGTTTTTCTTTTCAGCATTGTGGTAGCGTGTGTTCTCCAGAAGAAGAATCTCCCCTGCCTTGAGTCCGGCAGCCATGGCTTCCACTTCAGCACCTACACAGTCGGGAGCTGTTGTTACGGGAACACCTGCAATCTCAGCCAGGTGAGCTTCCAGCTGCTTCATGCTGAACTGGGGCTCTCTCTCTTCAGAGGGACGGCCGAGGTGGCTCATTACGATAAGGGAAGCGCCTTCCTGCTCAAGAATGTACTTGAGGGTGGGCAGTGCTCTCTGCATTCTTGTATCGTCTGTAATTTTTCCCTCTTTGAGAGGAACATTGAAGTCTACACGGACCAGAACACGTTTGTTCTTCAGATCCAGATCTTTAACGGTAATAACACTCATAAAGTTCTCCTAAATATCTTCTTCCTGAACCTTGCCTTCCTTGGAGTGCAAAGTCTCTGATATACATTTTCTTCCGGCCGGCCTTCTTCAGACCAGCTTCTGAGCCAGATCAACAACCCTTGTGGAGTATCCCATCTCATTGTCATACCATGAGATCACCTTAAAAAAGCCCTCGCCCACCTTCATGGTGCATCCTGCATCAAAAACCGATGAATTGGGGTTTCCCTTGATATCCATGGAAACGATGGGGTCTTCGGTGTACTCAAGAATTCCCTCAAGTGTACCCTCGGCCGCCTTTTTCACGGCGGCATTCAGCTCCTCGACACTGCAGTCTTTTTCAAGCTGAACCGTCAGGTCCACAACGGAACCGGTGGGAGTGGGAACACGCATGGCCCCTCCGTTCAGTTTGCCGTTGAGCTCAGGTATAACTTTGCCCACAGCAGCGGCAGCCCCGGTGGATGTGGGGATGATATTCAGTGCGGCCGAACGGGAGCGTCTGAGGTCGGGATGGGGAGTATCCAGAATTACCTGGTCATTGGTGTAGGCGTGCACCGTGGTCATCAGACCCTTTACAATGCCGAATTCGTCATTCAGGACCTTTGCCAGAGGAGCAAGACAGTTTGTGGTGCATGAGGCGTTGGAGTAGGCATTTACCTGCTCGGAGATCATCTGTTCGTTGACACCGAGAACAACAGTCTCAATATCATCCTTTGCAGGTACAGTCAGAATAACCTTCTTTGCTCCCGCATCGATATGATCCATATATCCGCCCTTCTCGCTTCTGGCGGCTCTGAAGATTCCTGTAGACTCGATGGCTACGTCCACATCCAGGTCCTGCCAGGGCAGCTGTGAGGGATTGCGGATGGAAAACACGGGAATTTCGATTCCGTCTACAATGATTTTACCTTCTTCAGCCTTTACTTCGCGGCTGTATACACCAAAGGTTGAGTCGTACTTCAGCAGGTGGGCCAGCGTGGCGGCATCGGTGAGATCGTTGATTCCGACGATCTCCATCCCCTCTCTCTCCATGGCGATTTTAAATACATTACGTCCGATCCGGCCGAAACCGTTGATGGCGATTTTCAAGGGAATGCCTCCAGTATCTCTAAAATTTTATTGATTTTACTATAGACAAATAGGAGGGTCAGGTCAATAACTAGAAGAGCCTCAGGAGCTGTGATTTAAGCTCTTCATTCACCCTGGTGAAGCCCGGGTCAGGCAGCTCCATCTCCTCGGTAAGAAGATAGACTTCGTCCCCTGCATTGATGAGATCAAAGGGTGAGTTCCTGGTCACAGTACCAAGGGAGTAGGATTCCTGAAAATCTGTCAGATCAATTGTGCCAAGAAGATCTTCCGTGGAGAACTCAAGCCAGGGAGCCTGACTGATCCAGCGTCCCGAATCCTTTCTCAGCAGAACAAGGGAAGCTTCCTCCTCCAGTCCATCAAAACTGCCCAGATTAACAAGGACCCGGTCCTTGTCGATTCCCAGCAAAAAGCCCTTTAATGGCAGCAGATCAAGAATCTGCTTTCCGGCCATAACAAGAACATCCGATACCCGCCGGTTTCCCGAACGCAGGCTGTTGAAACTGAACATTTCGGAACCTGTTCGGGAGAGGCGGACTGAACAGCTTAAGCCTATTGTACGCTGAGTCTCAACAACAGAAACCACAATATAAAAGTCGCTCCCGCTGCCATAGCCGCTGCGGTAGGCCTCGGCCTCATCGGCTATGGTCTGCTGACTGATAATATCATAATGAGGGTCCCGGGCTATCTGGGAGGCAAGACTGGAGGTCAGGGCCTCCTCCATGCCGCTGTGAATCAGGTCGCTTTTCTTTCTGTCAAAGTAGAGGGAGAGAGTCACCGGTGTATGGCTTCTTGTCATGGGAGCCCTCCAGTTAGTCACAAAGGAGTCATCCACCGAGGCTTCAAGAAGCTCCATAACCCTCAGGAAGCGTTCATTGTCATAACCCTGCTGCTTCAGGGCGGTCATCTCTTCGCGGTAGCGGTTCTTATAGCCCAGCAGGCTCTGAATTTCGGCATAGTCCCACCATATGTCCAGATCCAGAGGCGAGAGGATTCGGGCAATCCTGTACTCATCCATAGCTTTCTCATACTGATAGGATCTCTGAAGGTTCCGTGCCTGATCATAGTGATACCGGCCTGCTCTTACACGCTCCTCATGACCAATGGGATACTCCCGGAGCAGAAGATCCTCGGCGGCAATACGGGCCATCTCATTTCCCGGATCGATAATATTTACGGTTTTAAAGCTTAAAAGGGCCTCTGTATTCCGTCCCAGATCCACATAACTCCGGCCCAGAAGGTACCAGACCAGGGGATCTTCCTGACGGCTTCGGACGGCCTGACTGAATGCCTCCACCGCCTCATCATTCCGGCCCATCTTGTTGTAAATGGTTCCCAGAAGAACGGGGATACTGTCGTTGTCAGGATCAAGGGCCTTCCACTTCATGGCGGTCTCTTCGGCATGAACCCAGTCTTCAGTCCGGTCAAAGTAACGTATGGCAAAATCCAGAACCTGAGAGTCCTGAGGGTACTGATCAAGAGCGCGGTTCAGATAATATCGGGACTTGTCCCCATCACCGGCATCCTCGTGAAGAAGGGAGAGGGAGAGCAGGGCCCTCCGGCTGTCAGGATTGACTGCCAGACTCCGCTCAAAGAGATCGGTTCCTTCGGAATAGTTCCCCCGGAAGACGGCGATCTCCGCCCTGCCGTAGGCTGCTTCGGTATTATTGGGCTCAATGGACAGGGCCTGCTGAAACCGGGCATCTGCAGCGGGAAGATCGTTAAGTCCCAGATAGATCCGGCCCATCAGAGTCATAATATCCACCCGGCCCCCCGCTCCCCGAAGGGCCGCCTGGGCGTGGTTCAGTGCCTCTCCGTACTCCTGAAGAAGAAAATAGGCCTCCGCCATACCCTTTCTGGCATCCACATAGGCTGGGTTGATCATCAGAGCCTGCTTGAAAAGATCTATGGAGGAATAGTAGTCGCCGGAGCGCAGCTCATGGCGTCCGTTCTCATAGAGCTCAACGGGTGAGCTCTGTGCATGCAGAAGAAAAGCCGAGAAGAACAATAAAACTGGTATTAAGGCTCTTCTACTCCTGTTCATCTTCCCTGAATATAATTTTGACAGTTTTTATTTTATGACCATCCATGGTCTGGATGATAAAATCCAGATTTTCAAAGCTGACCTTCTCATAACGGACCGGAATCTTTCCGAAAAGGTCAAAGACAAAGCCCCCGAAGGTATCGAATTTCTCCTCGGGAAGGGCGGTGGAGAGCTTCTCATTGAGGTCCTCAATATTCATTCTGGCATCACAGAGGTAGGTGCCCTCCCCGATTTCCAGAAGATCATCATCCTCGTTATCAAACTCATCCTGAATATCACCGACAATCTCTTCGATAATATCCTCCATACAGACGATACCGGAAACTCCGCCGTACTCGTCCACAACAATGGCAATATGGATACGGCGCTGCTTGAATTCCTTGAGCAGAGAGTCAAGCTTCATGCTTTCGGGAACAAAATAAGCCTTCCTCATAAGCTCCCTGATCTGAAACTCTCTCTTTTTGACCATATAGCCGAGAAGGTCTTTAACATAGAGTACGCCGATTACATTATCGATGGTGTCCTCATAGACAGGAAAGCGGGAGTGTCCCGACTGTATCATGATGTCATAGAGCTCCTCTTCGGCGATATCAGAGGGAATAAATACAACATCGATTCTGGGGATGATAACTTCCTTGACCTTTGTCTCGGCCAGTTCAACGATCCCCTTGATCATTCCTTTCTCATCCACATTAAGGTCGGTCAGAGCCTCATGGTCAACAATGGAACTGCGGTCTTCTTTTTTTCTGAACAGCGATCTGAGTGTCTTCACTTCTTTAAAAAACCTTGATTCCGGAAGTCTTCTTCAGAAGCTCTTCCTGATACTTGAGCATCTCCTCTCCGGGATCGTTGGTCTCATGATCCATCCCTTTGAGATGCAGGATTCCATGTATAGTAACCCGCCTCAGCTCCTCTTCCAGAGGAACAGAGAACTCTTTTGAGTGGGCTTCCAGAGTATCCATGGAGATTATGATATCACCGGCACTGAGCTGCTGGCCGGGAAAGCTGACTATTTCATCCCCCTCATTCTGACAGAACGAGAGCACATCGGTGGGCTCATCCCTGTCTCTGTAGGAGGCATTGAGTTCCCTGATAAAGGGGTCATGACAGAGGGTTAAAGAGATCTCCCAGTCCGAAAGCTCTTCAAGCACCAGAACGGCTTCTGCAAAGGATCTATACCCGTCCAGCCACTCCGGCTCCTCCTTCAGCTGTGATATTATGTCTATTTCTGTCATTTAGGGTTCCTTTCCTCCCTGTCGGGATACTCTATTCTAGTATGATAATGGCCTGTAAGTACATGAACAAAAGAAGTTTTAACCGTTTCAAGCTCCTGCAGCGTCATTCCGCACTCGTTCAGCTCCCCCTCCTTGAACCTTATCATGATAAGATCCCAGAGAAATTTCTCCAGTTTTCCCACAGTGGGCTTCACCATGCTTCTTGTGGCGGCTTCGGCCATATCCGCCAGCATAACAACCGCGGCCTCCTTGGTCTGGGGCTTGGGGCCTCCGTGGGAGTAGTCCTCCAGAGACACATTTTCCGCGCCTTTCTCCTTTACAGCCTGCTGATAGAAGTACTCTATCACACTGGTACCGTGGTGCTGGGAGATAATATCAATAACCCCCTCAGGGAGGTTCAGATTCCGCGCCATCTCAACTCCGATTTTAACATGGGATTTGATTACTGCAACGGACAATGTTGTCTTCATATCGTCATGCTTGTTGTATTCCTTCTGGTTTTCACTGAAATACTTTGCCTGATCGATCTTTCCGATATCGTGATAGTAGGCTCCCACCCTGGCTAACAGGGCGTTGGCGCCGATATTCCGGCACCCTGTCTCCGCCAGATTCGCCACATTCAGGGAGTGGGAGTAGGTTCCGGGAGCCAGGGCCAGCATCCTCTTGATGATGGCCGTATTCAGGTCCGAAAGCTCCTGAAGCCGGAATGTGGTACAGGGATTCAGAATATGCTCAAAAAGCGGAAGGATTGTCAATGACAGAAACCCGCTTAAGATTCCGTTTATACCGGCCACCAGAACCGTAAAAAGCAGAAGTTTCAGGGACGGCGGCAGGATCAGCATCATCAGCAGGGCCAGCACCATCTGTGTGGCTGCCAGAAATAGACCGCCCTTGATGAGGTCAATCCTCTTCTCGGCGCCCTCAATAACCAGACAGGAGGCCAGGCCGCTGAAAAGTGTCATAAAGAGGGCCTGGGAGTTGAAACTTAGAACCAGAAAGATAAATACCGACTGAACAACAGCAAAGACGATGGTTTCCCGTCGGTTCCTGAGAAGGGCCAGCATAATGCAGACCAGCCCCGTGGGCATGAAAACTACCGCCGGCACCTCTCCGGGGGCCGAAAGAAAGCGGAAGAGAATCAGGGTGGTAACAATATGAAACCAGGAGAGGAAGAAGAGAAGATTCGGATTAACAAGAAGACCTGAAGTCCCTGGAAAGGCAATAAGAAGAACAACGAGTAGTAGAAATATCAAAAGGGTGTAGAAAAAGGGCGCTATTAACGCCGGAATACTGATTCTCCCCTTCAGATCCAGATAGGCATTGATCTTGTCCATCTCCAGTGATGTGATGATGGTGTCTTTGGAAAGCAGCTTCTCACCGGCTTCCAGATAGACCCAGACAGGAGTCATGGTTTTCATAACCTCCTGCTGCTTCAGATCCGTCAGATCGGAGGAGAAGAAACAGTTGGGTTCCAGAAAATAGTAGACAATCATCTCTATAAACTTCGATTCTGCCGAAGAAAAATCGAATTTACTCAGATACTCCCTGACAAATCCCTGCCAGTTGTCAATCATTATGGTCCGTTCGGACATCTGGGTCGTCTTTTCACCGGAGTCGGAGTGAAGAATCTCGATAAGCCCGGTCACACCGGAGCGGGATTCATTCAGATGACTGATAAGCCCCGATTCGAGTACTATCTCAATGGCACCCCTGGCACCATTAAGCATCAGATTGACTCTGACGGGGTCCATATCCTGCAGATGACTCAGATACTGAATACCCGGATACTGACTTTCCATGGACTCAAGCACCGTACGGTAGCTTCCCCCGTCCTTGTCGATTTGAACCAGACGGTTATAAAAATCATCGTAATTACTCAAAATTCTTAAGGTAATGTCATCCTTAAGGACGTAGACCGGCAGGATCAGATCCATTGCCAGGGTCATTTTTTTCTCTGTTGCTTCCTGATTGATAAAGGTCAGGGACTTGCTGAGGACGATATCCTCGGTCACTGTCTCTCCCACACGGTAGTTATAAAATGACTCCCGGAGGAAAATTTTATCAAACTGGGTCATCAGCAAGATGGTAAACACAAACAGCAGATAGTAGATAATTATCCTGTTGCGGTTCACCGTACTGTTTTCCCTGAGCAGCGGGTGCTCAAGAAAATTAGCTCGTATGTTCCTGTTCATAAGCCTCTAATATTTTTTTTACCAGGGGGTGTCTAACCACATCACCCCGGCTGAATGAGGAGAAACCTATTCCCTCCACACTCTTTAACAGACGTTCTGCTTCAAGCAGACCGGATTTTTCCTTACAGGGAAGATCAATCTGTGTCAGATCTCCCGTAATAATAGCACGGGATCCCTCACCCAGGCGGGTAAGAAACATTTTCATCTGTTCCCGTGTCGTATTCTGCGCTTCATCAAGCACAACAATGCAGTTTTTCAAACTGCGTCCTCTCATATACGCCAAAGGAGAGATTTCGTAAAGGTTCATCTCCTGCATTTTCTGAAAAGAGGGGGCCGTAAGCAGGTCTTCCATGGCATCAAAGAGGGGTTTCAGGTAGGGATCCAGCTTCTGGGTCAGATCCCCGGGAAGAAAGCCGAGGCTCTCCCCCGCCTCGATTACCGGCCTGGAAAGGATCAGTTTCCGGTACCGGCGGTTAAGAATTTCATTCAGGGCGAAGGCCACGGCCAGAAAGGTCTTTCCCGTTCCCGCAGGTCCGATCCCGAAACAGAGATCATGGGACTGCATCTGGGACATATACCTTGCCTGATTCAGATTTCTGGCCCGGATTCTGCCTGTACCTCCGGGTATATTCAGTTCGTTTTCAAGAAATTCCATGCTGCTTTTTCTGTCCGGTTCCTGACCGAATGCGCTGAAAAGGGTATCAACCATATAGGCATCGGGAATTCTGTTCCTCTTTACCGAGAAGAGCAGATCGTTGAGTATGGAGTTGAATATTTGAATTTTCTCTTCATTCTGGGATGAAAAATGGATTTCGTTTCCCCGGGTATAGATCCTGTCACCCAGCAGCCCTTCAAGCTGCTTAAGGTTCCGGTCATTAGCACCGCAGACTTTACCGAGATACTCCGGATCTTCAATGACGATCATATTTGTGTTAATCAATTTAAATCCTTAATAGCCGATATTTTAATGCCGGAGGTGCGGCAGAGTCAAGAACTCGTAGTGCATCAGCGGTTGTCCACTGTCCACTCTTCTCCCTTACGCTGAACAAGGGATTTGATCTGGGGAATGGGATTCCATACAAGGGATATGGAGAACTCGGAGTACCACTTGTACCTCTTGTCGGAACTCTCCAGTTTGGGGTAGCCCGAATAGACGAAACTCAGGTCCCAGTCTCTCAGGTGGTGCACCAGCTCCAGGTCGATCTGCTCCAGATTGAAACGGGAGTCATACCGGGCCTGCTGGCCGGGACTGAAAATATTGAAGGAGTTGAATAAATCCTCCCAGAAGCTGTAATTATTCGGAATCCCCAGTTTATCCCGGAAGTAGGGAAAGTAGAGATACATATTGTCATTTCGTGAACTCATTTTGAACTTGAGATCGAGAAACTGGTCTACAAACCAGGTAAACTGCCAGCTCAGGCCCAGGGAGTTTTCGCTTACCTGCTGAAGATTGGCAGTCCAGTCCACGTTCAGGGTTGAGCTGATATTCATTCGCTCCTCCCAGAAGCTGTGTTTTGTCAGATCAAAGTCATAGCCCATGGAGAGCTCTGAGGGAACAAAGGCCTCATCTCCCTCATCCCAGTAGTAGTAGGTTTCTTCTTCATTGCTTACCCAATCGTAGGTATTTGTCATCTCATGGGTATAGCTGACATAGGCGCCGAAGGCCCTGATGGTAGAGATGCTCTTAGTCATTCCAGGCTCTTCGGGATCGTATTCCAGGGTCTGCTCCAGGGCAAGTCTGTCGAAGGGCTCATAGACTGACTTCAGGATAAAGGGCTGAAAAGTCCACTCCTCATCCTCATGAACCGTTGTCTGAGTCAGGGTTGTGCTCCAGTTGAACACATCCACACCTGCCGAATGGGTGTAGCTCTCCCTGGGATCAAGGGGAGGAAGATTCAAAGTGGTTTCACTTGAAAGATAGTAGTAATCGGGATCGTATTTTACCAGCATGGACACACGGTGCTGGTTGATTGTATCGCTGTCCCATGCCGCCCAGACCTCATCAAAAACAGGTGTAGATCCGTCTTCATAATAGGAAAAACTCTTCTGATAGAGCTTGTTGTCCAGAGTGTATGTGATATTACTGGAACTGAAATCGGGACTGTCCTTGAATGGATAGACCGTTGTCCGGAAGGTATTGTTCCAGTCAACCGATGTGGCCTGATAGTCGCTCAGGCGGTCAGCCTCGGAAATGTCATTCTCATCTATCCCCAGGATCGCAAGATGATTCCTGTAGTTGTTTGTATAGGTATTGGTATTGGTCACTGTCATACGGCTGTCGAAAAACTTGTTGTCCAGTGTGGTTGTCAGTCTGTTGCTGCTTACCAGATAGGCCTCCTGCATGCTGAAATCCACATCCGAAGGGGTTGTCCAGACATCGTCTTCACTGCCGCTGGTATAGCCCTCAATATTGAAGGTGCTCTTCAGGTTGTAGCTGAGAGCCCCTGTGTAGTAGACAGGATCGCTGCTGCTGAAGAGCGCTGACCAGGACTCACCGGGCTGGAGGGCGCTGGTAGCTCCCATGTCAAAGGACTGACTCTCAGGCTCATCCTCTTCAGGGGAACTCTCCCAGGGAGGTGCCAGAGCATCCCTGTCGTCCTCCTCATCCAGGGCAGAGACAGCCCAGCCCCATCCGCTGACTGTGGAGTAGCTTACCGGCTGTCCCGACACGGAAAGGGATATATAGGGAAAGTTAATCTTTTCGGGATAGAAGAAATACTGTGCAGGATCGTAGGAGCTGATATTTTCATCGGAGTTCACCCTTCTGCCCCATTCAAGACCGAGTTTTACGGGATTAAGGGCGATGGAGTTTACATAGGGCTTAAGGAACTCGGGCTGAAAGGTCTTTGAGTAGGAGAGAGTCCAGTTCATCGAGGTTACCGTATCGGGAATGCGGTCGGTACTGTCAGCACTGGTGAGAAGAGAACTGAGCCAGTCAAAACTCTCCTCTCTGTCCTGAAAGTCCCTGTTGAAGTAGGGATCTGAATAGAAACTGAAGTCCCCCGTCAGGTCACCCCAGTTAAAACTCAGGCTGCTACCCCAGCGAAAGGGAATCTCCGCTGTCCCCATATAGCTGGAGTGCCAGTTGGAAACATACTCTCCGTCGTCGTTGGGAAAGTAGATATTATTGTTGTCATCCACATCCCTGCTGACTCCCAATCCCCCTGTAAAATCAAGACTGGAAAGGGAGCCCCTGTCAGAAAAGCTGCCGCTGATCCCCGTATAGGCCCCCATCTTTGAGTACCAGTCTGTCATAACCTTCAGGGTATCCTTGCCCGCTGTGCTGTCCGAGGCCTCTTCCTTGAAGAGATAGAGCCCCTCCCGCACCAGTTCGTAGCTTCCGGTTGTTCCTCCAAAGTCCAGGAGGGAACTGCTGGCAGAGTCCTTCTGGCCCATCAGATAGGTTGTGGTCTGAATAAACATCCCCTTTCCCGTCTTGGAACCCACAACGGGATTGAAAATCATCTCATTTCCAGGCTTAAAGTAGAAGGGAATATAGAGCAGGGGGACATGCCCCACATAGAGAACTCCGTTCAGTACACCCCACTCTCCGGGGCCCATCAGCCAGAGTCTTCCCGCCTTGAGATGAAAGTCCGGATCATCAACGGCCTGGGTTTTGATCACACCCTTCTCCAGAATAAATATACTGCCGCTGCCGGATTTCCGAAGAACGTCACCGCTGAAGTAGAAGGTCTGAGACGAACCGTCCACCTCCTCCTCCCGGAGAGAGGTGCCCTTGTAAATAAGCCCGTTCCAGGAAGAAACCGAGAAGTCCAGGCTGTCACCGTAGAAAATATCCTCCGAATCATTCCCCACAAGGGTATATTTCAAATTTCCCCGGGCCGTGATAAGCTGCTCCGCCTGATTGAAGATCAGCTCTTCGGCCTCAATAATATGACGCCGGGCACTGCCGCCCCCCTCCTCCATCTCAACCACCACATTCCCCTTGAGGACAATCATCTGCTGATCATTCTCCTCCACTGTAAAGTAGTCGGTGTTGTAGGCGGAGCGAACGGTTATTACAGAGACCCGGGAACTGCTGTGCTTCTCGGCGGCAGGGGTCAGAGAGTAGAACTGATAGAGGGAGCTGCGCAGGGCGGCGGCATCTCCTGATTCTGAAAGCCCCAGACTGCGGCACCAGGCAACCAGTTCATAGTAGGCGGCCGTTTCAATATCCCTGGCAAGGGTCTTTTCAAAAAGAGTCTGCTCCTCTTCTCCGGCGCTTTCTTCATAAGCATACTCTTCGCCCGCCAACTCCTCATCGACTGAATCTTCACCTGCAGACTCTTCCGGGGCAATTTCCTCGGATAGAGCCGGATCTTCAGCGTCTTCCTGACCAAAGAGCGGAGACAGGAGCAGGAAAAACAGTATGGCAGTCAGTCGCTTCAGAATGGTGTCCTCATAGTCAGTCAAATATTTCTTTTAAGAATCTTCCCGTATAGGATTCGGGGCATTCGGCCACTTCCTCGGGTGTTCCCGAGGCAACCAGATAGCCGCCCTTGTCACCTCCCTCGGGTCCGAGGTCGATCACATGATCAGCAACCTTGATTACATCCATATTGTGCTCGATCATGCAGATGGTATTCTTCTTGTCCACCAGGGTCTGAAGAACCTCAAGGAGCTGCTTTACATCGGCAAAATGGAGTCCCGTTGTGGGCTCGTCGATAATGTAGAAGGTCTTTCCCGTCTGTCTCTTGGAGAGCTCCAGAGAGAGCTTCACCCGCTGCGCCTCTCCCCCCGACAGGGTCAGCGCTGACTGGCCGAGCTTTATATACCCCAGGCCCACGGACTGAAGTGTCCGGCACTTGTGGGCGATTGTCGGGATGGCCGAGAAGAACTCCACCGCCTCATCGATGGGCATATCCAGTACCTCGTGGATGTTCTTACCCTTGTACCGGATCTCCAGAGTCTCCCGGTTGAACCTCTTCCCCTTGCACACATCACAGGTCACATAGACGTCGGGAAGAAAGTGCATCTCGATCTTCTGGGTTCCCGCACCCTGACAGTTTTCACAGCGTCCGCCCTTTACATTAAAGGAGAAGCGGCCCGGCTTATAGCCCCTGGCCTTGGCATCGGGAAGGGAGGAGAAGAGCTCCCGGATCGGGGTAAAGAGACCCACATAGGTTGCCGGGTTGGACCGGGGAGTCCGGCCGATGGCGCTCTGGTCGATACAGATAACCTTGTCGATCTCCTCCATACCGGTAATTTCCTTATGGGCTCCCACGGTATGCTTGGACCTGTTCAGGTGATTGTTCAGTCCCGGATAGAGAATATCCGTCAGAAAGGTGGATTTTCCGGACCCCGAAACTCCTGTTATAACGGTCATGGTTCCCAGAGGTACAGAGATATCCAGATTTTTAAGGTTGTGTTCGGTGCAGCCTGTTACTTTTATGGCCTTGCCGGTTCCCTTTCGCCGTTCACCGGGGTGGTTTATGGTGACCGCACCGCTTAAAAAGCGTCCTGTGGGACTGTCGGGGTTGTCCATAATCTGCTGTACCGTGCCCTGAGCGGCGATCTTTCCGCCGTGGACCCCGGCCCCGGGGCCGATATCCACGATATAGTCTGCTGTAAGCAGGGTCTGCTCATCGTGCTCCACCACAATAAGGGTGTTGCCGATATCCCTGAGGTGCTTCAAAGTATTAATAAGCCTTTCGTTGTCCCTCTGATGGAGACCGATGGTGGGCTCGTCGAGAATGTACAGAACCCCCACCAGGGAGGATCCTATCTGGGTGGCCAGTCTGATCCGCTGTGCCTCGCCTCCTGACAGAGTGGCGGCCTCCCGGTGGAGGGTCAGATACTCCAGTCCCACGGACTCGAGAAAGCTCAGGCGGTCCCTGATCTCCTTCATAATCTGGCTTGCAATATGCATCTCCGTCTCGCTGAGTTCCAGGTTCCGGAAGAACTCGGCGCCGTCTTTGATGGAGAGCTTTGTCAGTTCATCAATATTTTTCTTATGGACCAGCACATGGAGGGCCTCTTTCTTCAGCCGCTTGCCGCCGCAGCTGCGGCAGACACGCTTCTCCATAAAGTCCTCGATCCACTCCTTCATGGAGTCGGAACCGGTCTCTTTGTACCGCCGCTTCAGGTCGTCTATGATCCCCTTGTACTGGGACTTGTACTCGAAACGCCCGGTTCCTTCCCTGTTCTCGTAGAGCACCTCGATGGCGTCATCGGTGCCGTAGAGCATGATGTCCAGGATCTTGGGGTCCAGCTCCCCCAGGGGGGTATCCAGAGAGAAATCGTAAAACTTGGCCAGAGCCTCAAACCAGCTGCGGTGCCAATTGGCCTTGGGGTTGTAGGGAGCCACTCCATGCTGATTGAAGGAGAGGGAGAGGTCCGGCATGATCTTGTCCCTGGAAAATTCAAGGGTCTGTCCCAGACCGCTGCAATCGGGACAGGCTCCATAGGGGTTGTTGAAGCTGAAGAGCCTGGGTTGAAGCTCGGGCATGGAGAATCCGCAGGTGGGACAGGAGTTCTTTTCGCTGAAGAACTGCTCAGTGTCCATACTCCTGTCCTGGATAATCACCTGTCCCTCGGAGAGGCTCAGAGCGGTCTCAATGGACTGGGTCAGACGGCTGATGGTCTCGTCACTGAGCTTCACCCGGTCAACAACCACCTCAATGGAGTGTTTCTTGTTCTTCTCCAGCTTGATCTCATCCTCAAGGGAGAGGATCTCACCATCCACCCTGACCCGGACAAAACCGGACTTCAGGGCGTCTTCGAAGATTTTACGGTGCTCGCCCTTCTTCCCCCGAACCAGGGGAGCCAGAATAACCAGCTTGCTCCCCTCCTCTCTGGAACGGACAGCATCGATTATCTGGTCAACAGACTGCTCCTTGATCTCCACACCGCAGTCGGGACAGTAAGGTGTCCCCACCCGGGCAAAGAGGAGTCTCAGGTAGTCATATATTTCCGTTATGGTACCCACCGTGGAACGGGGGTTCTTGTGAGTGGTTTTCTGTTCGATGGATATGGCGGGGGACAGACCCTCGATATAGTCCACATCGGGCTTGTCCATGCGCCCGAGAAACTGACGGGCATAGGCCGAAAGGGATTCCACATAGCGTCTCTGACCCTCGGCAAAAATCGTATCGAAGGCAAGGGAGGATTTCCCGCTGCCGCTCAAGCCCGAAATAACAATAAAACTGTCCCTGGGAAGCTCCAGATTGATGTTCTTAAGGTTGTGTTCCCTGGCACCCTTGATAATTAAGTTCTTCATTCAGGTACTATACTCCTGTTCAGTACTTTAAGAAAGGGGTCTCCATTTCGGGATCGGATATTTTACCAAAGGCTAGCTTCTTCCAGTTTGTATCGATACTGCTCATACCAAGAAGCGACCACATCTGCAGAGCAGAGTCGCTGCTCCCTTCCCTGTATAGAGCTTCCCCCAGAAAGAACAGGGAACTGTAGAGGCTGTCCATTTCAAGAAAACCCCTGTCCCCGGATTCAATCTTTAACAGTGTATAGGTTGAGGGGGTAATTGAAAAGGAGTCAAAGCGTTTTTTGATGATACTCTCCGCTCTCTGCCGGTCCCCTTCAAGGTCCAGAGCTTCAAAGGTTCTCAGGTCCCGGGAGAAGTGAAACTCTTCCCCCGCCCGGAGGCAGTAGTCCTCATAGGTATCCATGAGAAATTCCGGATCACTCTCCCAGACCTCATCCATGGTTACAGGAAAGGAGAAGTCGGGATATATGGTGATCAGTTCCTCTATTCCCGCGGAAAAGACAGTCAGCATGACATAGAGGTTTTTAATAAGAGAGCTCTTCCAGAGTTCCGATGAGTTGTAGAGGCGCCCCAGCCGGGAGGCAGCCTCAAGGGAGTAGCTCAGCTTCAGCCTGTAGAGCAGAAGGAGCTTGTCCAGACCGTCGGTTTTGAGGACCTGTACATAGCTGTGTTCCCGGCGGATAATATCGCTGTTCCGCTGCATTTCATTGTCAAAAACGGAGAGAAGAGTCTGCTCGTAGCGGTCAAACTCCCTCCTGTTCAGATAGATCTCTGAGAGACTGTAATAGATATCCCAGCGGGTGCCGGGAACATAGAGGAACCGGGCATCCTCCAGAGCCTCCTCATAGCGCTGCTCCGCCAGAAGATAGTCTCCCTCAGCCTGATAGACCTTTCCGATCCAGTACTTTGCCTCGGGTGTCAGCACACCGTCTCCGGCGGAGAGATTGAACATCTCAAGGGCACCTCCGGGATCTCCCTGCTCATAAAGGGCCCTGCCCTTTTCAAAGAGAACCCAGCCGGGGAGGCTTTCTGCGGTCTGTGCCCCGGCAAGGGAGGTTATCAGGAGGAAAATTCCCGCCGCAGCTGATCCAACTCTTCCAAAAACGCTTCTTTTGCAGAACAAATGTCTTCCCTCCGTATAATTTCTCCCCGTCTGAACAGGAGAACCTGCTTTCCGTTGCCCGTAATACCCAGGTCAGCATGCTTCGCCTCACCGGGACCGTTAACAGAACAGCCCATAACCGCAACCGTCAGATCCACAGGGAGGGTGTTCAGCTCCTCCCGGACCGACTCAAGGAAGCCGTGGGTATCAAACTGGGTCCGTCCGCACTTGGGACATCCGATAATCCTGATCCCTCCGCTGCGGAGCTTCAGATTGAAGAGCAGCTCCTTTGCCGTCAGGACCTCGTATTCGGGGCTGTCGGATATGGAAATCCTGATAGTCTCTCCGATTCCCTCTCTCAGAAGGTCCGACAGACCGATTGTGGACTTCACAATCGCCGGAATCAGGGGGCCCGCCTCGGTAATCCCCAGATGAAGGGGATAGTCGTGACGTTTCCTGAACTCTTTATTGGACAGGTATGTTACTTCTATATCGGACGATTTAAGGGAAACAACAATATCCTTAAACCCTTTCTTCTCAAAGAGTTCCAGATTCCGCTCTGCCGCCTCGATAAGAGCGGTGCTTCTTGACTCGGGACTGCTGTGGTCGCTGTCCGCAAGGGAACCCTCGTTGGCGCCGATCCGGATTACAGTACCCTTGTGGGCAGCGGCGGTGATTATCTCCTCCACCTTCCAGGACTCTCCGATATTCCCCGGATTGATCCGTATCTTGTGAAACCCCGCCTCAATAGCCTTAAGGGCAATTTTATAGTCAAAGTGAATATCCCCGACCAGGGGCATGGGAGTAGAGTTCAGAAGAGGGGCCAGTGTATCGACGGCCCTGATATTGGGAAGGGCAAAGCGGATGATATCACAGCCCTTGGCATGAAGATTGTTTACCGCTGAAACCAGATCCTGGTCCACACGGTCAACCTGCCTGTCCCACATGGTCTGAATGCTCACCGGAGCATCTCCTCCCACGGGTACTGAACCGACCTGAACCTTTCTGGATAATGACATAAAGCCTCCGCAAAACATGATTTCTCATCCCCATTATAGAGGATAGGAGGCAAAGACGAAAAGTATTTTGACTGTTCTGAATTCAAAAAGCCCCCCGGGGCCGTCGGCAGCGGGGGGCTTTGAATATATAAAAGACGAGTATTAGAGGGCGCCCATCAGGAATACCATGGCAAAGAGGGCTACAGTTTCAATAACCCCGAGAACCATCAGGTAGTTTACAAAACCTTTTCCGGTTTCACCCATGGCGTCGGCAGCACCGGCACCGGCTTTTCCCTGAGCAAAGGCGGAAGCACCCATGGCCAGACCACCGAAGATTCCCATACCGAGAAGCTTATATCCCTCGGCACTGGAAGCCAGCATCTGGTTCATCAGAATGAATCCGTAAATAGTCTGTGTCAGAGGAGCACCAACAAACGCAACCAGAAGGAAGGGTGCGGGCTTGTTGGAAGCAAAACACTTTTTCCATGCACCGATAGCAGCCTGTCCTGCAAATCCAGCTCCGAAGGCAGATCCAAATCCAGCCAGTCCCAATGCAGCAGCAAATCCCATTAATCCAATATCCATACCAATTCTCCTCATTATTTGCCGAACCGTCTGCGGTTACGGTTTTTTCAGTTTAATAGACCCATCAGGGTCATTTTTATTTTTCCCGGCCCCTCCCGATGGAAGGTCCGGAAGGAAACCTTATCAGGGCTGTTCAGCCTTGAAGGGTTTGTATTTGAAACCGGACCACTCCATATCGAGGTGACCCGAATATTCAAGCATATTGAGCCTTACACCGTGTACAATCAGTGAAAGAGCTCCCATTACAATGTTCAGAGCATGTCCCAGCAGCAGAATCAGGGCTCCGCCGACCATGGCAAAGATCGATCCCGATACCATCAGGGGCGCTGCCATGGCGTTGAAGCTGACCGCGATGGCCAGAGCCGCCAGTCCCACCGCAAAGAGTCTGATGTAGGAGATAATATCCGACAGAAGACCGATGGAGTCAAGGAACAGGGTAAAGAGCCCTATCGGGTTGAGTCCACGAAGAACGCCCTTGAAGAAGTTCACACCCTTCTCCTGCTTGCTGAAGACGATAACAACGATCAGACCGCCGCCGATCAGCTTCAGAGCATAGTCGGGAATGGGTCCCATACCCAGAACCAGGAAGAGCACGATGTGATAGATCCCGGTGAGCATGGTCAGCCAACCCAGCTGCTCGAAGGCCGCCAGTGAGGGCAGTTTGAAGAAGAAGTTCTTCAGACGCGCGATACAGAGCTGAACAGTACCGATAACGAAACACATAAACTTGATGTTGTCGCTGCTGTCGCCCACACCGTCAAAGAGCTCCGGGAAAGCCGCGATCTGCGGCAGAACCAGACCCTTAAGGGGTGCCCAGCTGCCCAGAGCCACCGAACCGAACCAGTTGCCCGTCAGCACACCCCAGACGATGGCCGCCGAACTCAAAAGGAACATCAGGTTGTAGCCGGGACCGCCCTTTTTCGCCTTGATTCTCACGATAAGAGTGATCAGCAGAAAGAGGGTTCCGTATCCGGCATCTCCCACCAGCATGGCAAAGAAGAGGGTAAAGGAGATCAGAAAGTCGAGACTGATATCCATTTCCCTGTAGCCGGGAAGGACTTCCAGGATATTAAAGAGTGGCTTGATAAGCCCCACAACCTTGTTGTTCTCCACCAGGGAGGGAACAACATCCTCTTCGGTGGGATCGCTCAGGATCAGAGCCCAGCCGTTTTCCGCAGCCAGTGCCTTTACCTTCTCCGCCTCACGTACCGGCAGAAAACCGTTGAAGTAGACCAGCAGGTCCTCGTTTCCGAGACCGGAACGGAGGCTTTCATACTCCACATCCTGTGTCAGAACGGCCAGTCTTTTCTCAAGAAGACCCTTCTGAGGGGAGAGCTTAACCAGTTCCGCCTCAATATCTGCAATTTTCTTCTCTTCTATCTGATCCTGCTTCTGGAGCTCGGTAATTCCGAATTCAGGAAGCTGAACAGCTTCGGCTTCGGGAAAATCCTCCTCACCGGTTGCCGCCACGATTCCATATACCGCAGCCTTGGAGGCGGAAACCTCAAAGGTTCTGTAATCAGAGGAGAGCCCGGCCCAGTCGGCCCTGCTCATTTCATAGAACCGGAGATCCACTCCCCTGCTCCTCAGGATGGAGATCTCCGAGGGATCAAAATCCCCCCAGGGCTCCCACTTCACCAGATCCGAAGCAATGGCGTGTCTTCTCTCTTCAGCCTCTTTAAGGGCCTCAAGCTTTCCAAGTATCGAATCGGCAAGGCTCTCGGCAGCTTCTGCTGAGTACTTAACCTCATCGGCCTTTACCTTGGCATCCAGGGCGGCGTGAGCCTTTTCCAGCCTGTCACAGGCTGCAGTCAGGGAAGTGAGGGTGTCGCTGGAACCGGTAAAATCCTGCTCCAGATGAACAACACCTGCCTCACGTATCTTTTCCAGGGCCCCGTCCTTTTCAGAATCCAGAAAGATAAAAGAGGCCTTTTTCATTTTTACAATCATATCAGCCTGCCTTTACCATTTTCTTCTTGGACATTTTACCCCGGACAACCGCAGCGGTCTGCTGGTCTCCCAGGTAAACACCTATCTTCTTGATATTCTCCTTGGCCTCGGGGATCTTAACCTTCTCAAAAAGGTTAACCCTCTGGGTCGTGGTTCTGAGCTCTCTGGCCAGACGCTTGATCTGCTCTTCCAGCACTTCAAACTCAAGATCCAGAAGAATAATCTGTTTTACCTTCTCAACTGCCTTGTCCACCCACAGGGGCATCTGGAAAAGGTCGTAGGAAACAGGTTCAAACTCGGCGCCTTCAAATACGGGTATTTCCACACCCGCAATATTTCCGGTACCGGTTTTAATATATTTCACTCTGATCAGAGATCCGTCGAGACCGACATCTTCACCGAAGACACCGATCCACTTGCGGAACTCATCGTTCAAAGCTTCCTGTTTCTGACGAACCTCAGCTTCCCTGATCTCCACATTACGGATCTCAATCTGCAGCTGCTGTTTCTTAAGAATAAGGGTCGGCAGATAACGGGTGTACATCTTCAGCTCGTCTTTCTGCTTCTTCTGCTCATTCTTTGTCAGTTTAATCTTAGCCATGCATCATCCCTTGGGCCAGAACTGGTCGATCAGAGATGTCTTCAGACCGGTTTCCTCCCGGTTGAAGCACTCTGCCAGAATAGACCATCCGTTATCCAGGGCCTTTTCCAGAGGTGTGTTTACGGAAAGGTCCATCATCTCCGCCTCGAACCGGGCTCCGTATTTCAGAAGCTTTGTATCCCAGTCGGACATATTGAATCCCATGGACTGTTTCTCCAGAGAGTCCTTGTAGGCGGCGTAGAGTTTGATCATACCGTCCATCAGGGCTCTGTGGTCGTCACGGGTCCGGTCGTTAACCTGCTGTTTCAGACGGGAGAGTGAACCGAAGGGCTCGATTCTTCCGTTCTTCAGGTAGTACTGCCCCTCAGTGATATATCCGGTGTTGTCGGGAACCGGGTGGGTTACATCGTCACCGGGCATTGTTGTAACACCAAGGATGGTGATGGAACCGGAACCGGCGATATCAACGGCCTTCTCGTAGCGGGAAGCCAGCTGAGAGTAGAGATCTCCCGGGTAACCTCTGTTTGAGGGTACCTGTTCCTGAGTAATGGCGATCTCTTTCATGGCGTCGGCAAAGTTGGTCATGTCTGTCAGAAGAACAAGAACCTTCTTACCCTGGAGGGCGAACTTCTCAGCCACAGCCAGGGAGATATCGGGAACCATAAGACACTCTACCACGGGGTCTGCAGCGGTGTGGATAAACATGGTTGTACGGCTCAGGGCGCCGCCCTCTTCCAGTGTGTCACGGAAGAAGAGGTAGTCGTCGTACTTCAGACCCATTCCCCCGAGGATAATCATATCTACTTCCGCCTGCATCGCGATCCGCGCCAGCAGTTCGTTGTAGGGCTCTCCTGAAGCGGAGAAGATCGGAAGCTTCTGGGATTCCACAAGAGTGTTGAACAGGTCGATCATGGGGATACCGGTTCTGATCATGTTCTTGGGAATAATTCTGTTTGCGGGGTTGAATGAGGGACCACCGATGGTGATCAGGTTCTCATTCAGGGTGGGTCCGTTGTCTCTGGGTTCACCGGAACCGTTGAAGATCCGTCCCATCAGGTTGTCCGAGAAGGAAACCATCATGGGGTGTCCCAGAAAGCGGACTTCGTCACCTGTTGAAATACCGCGGCCCCCGGCAAATACCTGGAGAGACACATTGTCGTCATCCAGTTTGATAACCTCTGCCAGAGAGTCCCCGAAGGAAGTGGATATTTCAGCCAGGTCTCCGTACTTTGCTCCGTCGGCTTTAACGGTAATTACGTTTCCGACGATTGAATCGATTTTGCTGTAAACTTTTCTCATCTTATCCCTCAGTTCTTGGCCATAAGTGCGGCGGCTTTTTCATCTACACGGATCTTCTTGTCCGCAATAAAGCTCTTGATCTGAGCTTCATAGTCTTTAAATCCATCGCTCTCCCACTCGGAACCGTTGTAGTCCAGAATCAGCTGTCTCAGGTTGTTGAACCATCCACGGGCCTCTTCCTTGGAGCTCAGGTCAAGCTCGGCGGTGAGAACTTCCATCATCAGATTGAACACATATTTCTGACGCTCGGGAGATACGGCAGCATCGACAGGGTCGAAGGAGTTCTGCTGGAAGTAGGCGGCGTCAAGAAGTTCACCCTTCTGAAACTGGATAAAGTCATTCAGGGAGGTTCCTTCCTCACCGACAACCTTCATCATTGACTCGATCTCGTTGGCCCGGAACAGGATGTTGTAGGCGTATTCGGTCTTGTCGACATCGATAATCCCCTTATACTTGCTCCAGGAGTCGATGGGGTGGATGGCAGGGTACTTACGGGCATCCGAACGCTCTCTGGAGAGTCCGTGGAAGGCCCCTACGACCTTCAGGGTCGCCTGGGTTACGGGCTCTTCAAAGTTACCCCCCGCGGGAGATACGGTACCTCCGATGGTTACCGATCCCTGTCTGCCGTCTCTGAGCTTAACCAGACCGGCTCTTTCGTAGAATCCGGCGATTGTGGACTCCAGGTATGCGGGAAAAGCTTCTTCACCGGGAATCTCCTCAAGACGTCCGGACATCTCTCTCATGGCCTGTGCCCATCTGGATGTGGAGTCCGCCAGCAACAGAACGTCCAGTCCCATCTGACGGTAGTACTCGGCCAGAGTTACCGCCGTATATACGGAGGCTTCACGGGAGGCTACGGGCATGGAAGAGGTGTTACAGATAATGATGGTACGCTCCATCAGAGAACGTCCTGTCTTGGGGTCGAGAAGTTCGGGGAACTCCTTCAGGGTCTCTACAACCTCACCGGCACGCTCACCGCAGGCCGCGACAATTACGATGTCAACGTCGGCAAACTTTGAAGTGATCTGCTGAAGTACGGTTTTTCCGGCACCGAAGGGACCGGGAATACAGTAGGTACCGCCCTTGGCAACGGGAAGAAAGGTGTCGATCAGACGAACCTGGGTTACCATGGGCTCTACAGGTTTAAGACGCTCGGCGTAACAGGTAACTGCCTTTTTTACGGGCCACTGGAAGCTCATCTTAACGGGGAAGACATTTCCTTTTGAGTCCTCGATTTCTGCCATTGTATCGGTCAGCTTATACTTTCCGGCGGGTTTAACGCTTTTTACTGTATATGTATCAAGAAGGGAGAAGGGAACCAGAATCTGGTGGGTAAAGGGTCCCTCGGGAACAGAACCGATTACATCGGCCTTTACAACGGAGTCTCCTTCCTTGACTGAAGGTGTGAACTCCCACTCCTTATCTTTGCTCAGGGGATCAAGGTAGAATCCTCTCTCCAGAAAGTGTCCCGCCTCTTTGGCAAGGTCGGGGAGAGGGTTCTGCAGACCGTCGTAAACCTGTCCCAGAAGTCCGGGTCCCAGCTCTACGGCCAGAAGGTCTTCGGTAAACTCAACGGGGTCTCCGATACCGATTCCCTTGGTTATTTCAAATACCTGCATCTGAACACGGTCGCCGTTTACACGGATAATCTCGGACTTCAGACGCTTTCCTTCGGTTACTACATAACCTACTTCGTTCAACTGAACGGCGCCGGTCACCTCTACGGTGACCATATTTCCATTTACACCAACTACTTTACCACTGCTTTTCATGCTTCTTCTCCAACTGCAACATCATCCATTCCGGAGAGGATATTTTTATAGATTTCCTGATACCGGGCGAATCCTGTCTCTTCGTCAAAGCAGCGCTTCCGTTCAAGGATCTGCAGCTGCAGTGAGTAAAGCACAAGAAATTCGAGGTCAAAAAAATGACCGACCTTCAGGTTTTCGATATATTCCCAACGGCCCTTGTTCAGGGTGTCTTCGGCGGCCAGGGGAGACTCCTGCTTGAACGCGGCGGCGGCAAGGGCTGCGGTGTCCGCGAATCGTTCTCCCTCTACCGTGTAATCCGCCGCTTCAAGCCCCAGGGCTCCGGCTCTAAGGGCCACCAGTTCATTTCTGAGACTGATCTCCCATTTCCGGTACGCTTCGGCTATACCGGGGAATTCCTTCTCTGTTTCAGGATTAATCAGTGATGACTCCAGGATCTCCCACTCTTTGGGACCCAGCCATTTTCGGCAGTCATCAAGATAATCGCTGTGCTTCAGGTCCACAGGCTCTTCGTAGTTGAGCATGGGAAGTGAAGCGACTGTATAGTAAAACTGACCCAAAACGGACTCCTTTATTTATCGAGGATACTCATGAGTCCGGGGTTCAGATACTTGGACAACAGTTCCATCAGTTCCTTGTCGGAGAAATCATAAAAGGCACGGCCGTCTTTAACGGATATTCTGAATCCGGCATCCAGATCGGAAAAGGGTTTGATCTCCATTCCCTTGTCAACTTTGCCTTTCAGCTCGGCCTTGAGCTCAGCTTCCATTGACTTGAGTGTTTCGGGTGCCACAAGAAGTGTCAGGTCTCCGGCCTCGTCGTCCTTCCAGGACTTCAGTACAGAAACGATGCACTCTTTCAGGCTGTCCCCTTTCAGGACATCAGCTGTGCCTGCCTGAAGAATTCTGTCGAAGAGCTCTTCAACATCTTTTTTCACACCCAGCAGAAGGTCACGACCGGCCTGCTTGAGAGCTTCCTTACCGGCCTGTTCCATGCGGGAGGCTTCGTTCTGAGCCTGGCTCTTTATCTCTGCAGCTTCTTTTTCAGCAGCTTCGATAAGGGAGGCAGCCTTCTTTTCAGCATCGCTGATAATGCGGGAAGAGTTCTCTTCTGCATTTTTCACGCCGTCATTCTTGATCTTTTCAATAAGTTCTTTTACCTGAACATCCATGCGATTTAAACCTCTTTAGTAGATATATTTTTCCACTTTCTGCAATTTACGTTCTGCCAGAAGATACACAGCCTTTGGATACTGATGCTCTTCAACATATGCTTTCAGAAAGACTTTTAAACCATTAACAAACGAATCCATATCCGGATACTCATTCGATGCAAAATTATCTAATTCAGGAACAAGCTTCTCCAGACAGTGGATCTCATGCTCCAGGAGTGCCCGGTTTTCCCGCTGTACATACTGAGTAATCTCACGGGATTCATAGCGTTCCAGATACAGTTTTGAGAGCAGAGCGATATCAGTCCGGATCTCTTCCAGTTCCATCTTGAAGACCTTCAGAAACAGTTCTTTCCTGTCAGACACAACTATCCTCCTTCTTAAAAGTGCAGCTCAAACCTCAATTTTATGCTGTCAGACGGCCCCTAAACTCAGGTCGCCCCATATTTTAATCATATGCCCGTCGAAGCCAATTTCCAGTAATCTTTCAGGAAATTCTGCTTTTAGTTCATTTTTAAACTTGATAAGGACCAGATCTTCGATCTCTTTCCGCAGTCTGGGGTCTACATCATCCAGAGTGGACATCTCTATCTCCACAAGATATCCTCGTCCCTTCTCACTGCCGTAGCCGGGAGTAAATACGGCCTGAATATTAAAAAGACCATCCATTTCGGGATTGGAAGTTGCCCCTTTTACCGGACGGTTGGGTCTAAGGGGATAGACGCCGCCGTAGTTATCCTCAAGCCAGTGATCGATACGGTCACAGATGGCCTTCAGTTTTTTATCCCATGCAACGGTTTTCGGATGATACATTCTACCATTCCATGGTCCATATAAAGTCATCCTGCCTGTAGATATCGGGCAGATTTACCTTATATGAGACAGTCCTGCCGTTGATGGTTCCGTAATTGCTGGAATCCACGGCGGCAGGGAGGGTAAATTCGAATTCGAGAGAGTCATCGGCAAAGACAGAATCCAGAACTGCCATGGTATTGGAGTCCACAGGACTGTCGGACTCATAAATCCGCAGAGTCATGGTCCCCCGGGTACCCTCATATTCATAATCGATGGAAATTCCCAGAAGACGGGCCAGATCGTCAAGGCTCTGATAATCGAGAGCAGCGGTGATATAGACATAGTCACTGTCTTCGGTTTCGGAAAAGGAACGAAGGGTTATCCCGGGAACAGCCGAACTGATCTGCTGAAAGTCAGTTTCGTTCAGTGGAAGAGGAATCAGATTGCTGCCTGTCACAGAGTCCTTCTGTATACCCACAGCCTTCTTGTTCAGGCGGTAATCAAGGTTTAAAGATCCGGCTCCCGAACGCTGATGATTAACAGAACTGTTGAGACTGAGACAGGATGAAAAAGCAACTGTAAATATCAGTAATATACAAAGCCGTAACAGACCAGATTTCATAATTGAACCTCATTCTATAAAATTTTCTCGTATAAATCAACTCTCTGGACCATGAACCTTCTGTTCATATTTTTCGTTCATGAATGAATATTCTGCAAATTCTTCCAGGAGCGATAATTCTTAATATTTCTGCTCATTTTCCATAAGCTCGTCCATCATCCGGACATAGCTTTCATAGCGGTCTTCATTAATCAGACCTTTACTGACCGCAGTCTTAACGGTACAGCCCGGTTCCTGAAGATGACGGCAGCCGTTAAAGGAGCACTCACCCTCAGCCCGGTAAAAATCGGTAAACCAGTGGGAGAGATCGGCGCTCTCAATTCCCCAGAGCAGAAGGTCTCTGATTCCGGGAGTGTCGATGATATACCCCGCCCCGTCGGAGTGTGGAATCATAATTGCAAAGTTTGTCGTATGCCGTCCCCGGGACATCTTTTCTGAGACCTCAGCGGTCCTCTGTCCGGCTTCGGGAATCAGAAGATTCAGAATGGTGGACTTTCCCACCCCCGACTGTCCTGCAAAACCGACAGTCCTTCCGTGTATCACCGATTTGAGCTCTTCAATTCCCTGTCCGTTTTCACAGGAGGTGTAGTAGACCTTCATGCCCATGGATTTAAAATCATCCAGACGCTCATTCACCCAGTCGGGAATCTCCTGATCGCACTTGTTCATAATAATGGCCACATCAAGGTTCCCCTGTTCCGCAAGAATCAGGGCCCGGTCAATAAAGCGCGGACGGAAGGGAGGAGTCTCGGGAGAGACGATGCAGTAGAGGGTTTCCATATTGACCGCCAGAGTCTGCAGGGCCCGGCCCTTCTTGTTCCATCTGGCAAAGTAGTTGCGCCTGTCATAACGGCTTAAAAGAAGGGCCTTCCCCTCCTCTCCCCGGATATCCTCAAACTCCACAAAGTCACCGGCAGAAAGAGGATTGTAGAAGCGGGTCTCAAAATCCATCTTCTTTCCCTTGATCCGGCACTCTCGCTGCAGACCGTCTTCCAGACCCTTTACATAGAAAATATTATTGATCCCCCAGAGAACCAGTCCCTTCATCTATAGATCCTCCAGTCTGGAAAACTCAAGATCAAGCATCATAGCCGTATGCCTGTATGATTCGGTATTATAATCGGTTCCGGTAATATGAAACACTCCTTTCCCCGGATTCGGGTCACTGTTTTTATCCCCTAAAAGATCGAGTATCCGTTTCCCCACCCCCTCGGTGGAGTCCACAATGCCAACCCCCTGAGGTAGAAATTTCTGCAGCCAGGGTTTAAGCAATATAAAGTGGGTACATCCCAGAACAACAGTAGTCCAGCCGTTCCGGACTAAATGATCCACATAGGGCTTCAGAATCTTAAAAATCATATCATCATCTGCCCTGTAGAGAGTATTTTCCACAAAGTCCACCAGATCCGGAGCACCCAGAGTCTCCACGCTGTGACCAGCGGCAAAATCAGAGATCAGGGATTTCAGATACTCTCCGGCCACGGTTCTGTCGGTAGCCAGAACTCCGATGGTACCGCTGCTTTTAAGCTCAGCCGCCGGTTTAACAGCCGGCACAACCCCCACAAAGGGGGTGTCGAAATTCTTCCTGAGTTCACCAAGGGCCGTTACACTTGCGGTGTTGCAGGCAAGAACCATAAGATCTGGATTATAAAGATCAATTATTCCTGCAGCGATATGGTTCAGCCTGTGAATCAGAAATTCAGAACTCTTGTCTCCATAGGGAAATCCGACACGGTCTGCAAGATAGATATAGGTGTCGGCTGGCCTGCTCTTGCGGACCCGGTCCAGATAGGGAATGCCTCCTAGTCCTGAATCCATAAAGAAAAGCACAGACATCAGGAAAAAAGGTCCTCTAACTTGCTGCGGGCCTCTTTTGCCTTGTCAGAGCCGGTGGAAGAACCGCCCTCCCCGGAAGGTTCAAAATAGTCGCAGAAATTGGCCCTCTCCTTATCGGCCACCCTCTCGGCCTGGGGTTCACGGCACTGATTATAGGATGACGAATCGTAATGGAGACAGTTTTTACAGACCTTCAGTTCTCTTCCGCAGGAAGAGCAGATAGTCGTCCTGTAAATTTTCCCGGAGCTCCCGGCCCCGCAGAAATAACATTTACTCATAAACGGATCTTAACCCCTTGTAAAAAAAAAGGCAATAAACTACAAATTTCTATATGTTTGATCCCGAATTATGTGCCTGGCCGGGGTGCAGCAGAGTGCCCCTGAATGGAGAACGCCTCTGCTCTGAACACAGTCACTCCGACTGGCAGAAGGAGATTGAGACCTATCTCACAGACAATGACGAGATTCAGAATATCATGGGTCCGGGACTCAAGTTCCGCGGTCTGGATCTGAGGAACAAGCACTTTGTAAACTGTTTTTTCCACCATACAAGCTGGGAGGATTGCATCTTTGACGGCTCCCGGTTCCAGATGGTTTTTTTTGATGACTCTGTTTTTCAAAACTGCAGAATGGAGAAGGTCGATATGATCAACTGTGTCTTTGCACAGTCGCTGCTTCAGGATACAAGCTTGAGAGGTTCCGAGCTGGTTTCGGTTAACTGGAACAGAATACGCTGTCAAAGCTGTGATTTCAGTGAGTCAGACCTCTACTACTCCCGGTTTATCGGCGCCTCTTTGAAGGACTCAAACTTTGTTGACTGCAATCTGAAGCGGGTTGACTTCTGCCTTTCGGGTCTGAAAAGGGTCAATATGAAGTATTCCAACACCGAAGAGGCCTATTTTCAGACGGAGAAACGGGAATGAATCTGTTTAATCACTTTGCTGCCGTAGGCTTCAGCAACACCTATCTCCTTGCCGCCGAAGACTCAGGGGATGCCATTCTGATCGATCCGGGAAAGATGGATGTGCAGCTCCTTGAGCTGATAGAGGACAATGACTACTACATCAGGGATATCCTGATTACCCACAGTCACTGCAACCACTACGGAGGAATCAGAACTCTTCTGAAACTCTATGACGCGAAGGTACACTCAGCCCATACGGAACTGGACGGTATCCCCGGTTACCGTCTGGAAGAGGGAAACACCAGAATCTGCGGTCTGGAGATTGAAGTAATATCAGTCCTGGGGCATACCGATGATTCCCTTGTGTTCAAAGTGGGAGATTTCTACTTTACCGGCGATGTGATTTCGGCGGGGCGTACAGGGACAACTCCCGATGAGATCAACAGAAGAGTCCTCTTTCTGGAGCTGGAGCAGAAGATCTTCTCACGAGACGAACACGGTATACTGCTCCCCGGACACGGCCCCCCCAGCACCATTATGGCGGAAAAGGCCCTCTTTCATCTAAACGAGAAAGTTCCCGGGTAGAATCAGGACTTCTCCATCTGATCCAGACGGGCAGTCAGCTCATCAAAACGTTTGGGAACAGGAGCCTCGAAGTGGCGCATCCCGGTCTCACCGGGAAGTACAATCCCCAGCTTCCAGGAGTGAAGCATGAGAGGTACATCCCCGACCACATTGTCCTTTCTTGAATAGATGGGATCACCCAGAACGGGACAGCCCATGGACAGAAGATGAACCCTGATCTGATGGGTTCTTCCTGTTTCTATCTTCAGCTGAACAAGAGAGTACCTCTCCCATGCCTTGATTACCGAGTACCGGGTAAGAGCATACTTGCCCTTGCTCTCGTGGGTGGTGAATTTCTTACGGTTTTTTTCATCCCGGGTGATATAGGTTTCAATATCACCATGACGACGGGGCAGTCTGCCCTTGATCATGGCAAGGTAGTATTTTTCTGTGCTTCTGTTCCGGAACTGTTCCGACAGGGCCTCCAGGGAGTCCTGGTTCTTGGCTGTAATAATAAGTCCAGATGTATCCTTATCCAGACGGTGGACAATTCCGGGCCTTAAGGGGTCATCCTCAAAATGGTTCCCCAGCTGCTGATTGTAGTAGAGAAGCCCCTGGACCAGGGTGCCGCTGTGATTTCCGGCACCCGGATGAACAACCAGTCCCTGGGGTTTATTCAGCACAATAACCTCATCGTTTTCAAAGAGGATATCCAGGTCCATTTTCTCAGGAAGATAATCGGGCTCTTCGGGGCTCTCCCAGCTGACGGTGATTATCTCGCCGTTTTTCAGTTTCCGTGAGAGCTTAATCTCCTTTCCGCCGATTTCGGCAGCCAGCTTATGAGATTCAAACTGACTTCTTTTCATAATTTCCAGCCGCGAAATATAGCGGTCGGCTCTGACCGATTCACCTGCCGGCAGCTCTACTGTTACTTCCTGACTTTTTCTTTCCATTATATCCTCATTCGGAATCTCTCTCCGAAGCTCTGTTTTTTTTAATCTTGCCGATAATCAGGTCAGCCAAGGCGACACCCACCGAAAGCCCCGCCGCTGTAAGCAGAACGTACTTGAGATTGTCGCTATCAGACTCACCGAAAACCGAAAACTCTGAACTCCCGTTGCTCCTGGCCAGTTCCGCCAGACCGAATCCTGCGGAAGACATGATATAGGTAATGGGAAAGGAGCCGAACATGATGACTTCAAAGCGCCTGACATCGTACACCCAGTCTGGAAAATCCACATCCTGATAAGGGAGCTCTTCATCCTTATAGGGACCGTTAAATTCCTGAGCGTTCAGACTATGACAGAAGACAAGCAAAAGGAAAAGAGCTGTAAAGCGCATTTGGCCTGATTTCAGAAACGTCCTCCGAAAATTGCCGTTCCCACTCGGATCAGGGTAGATCCTTCCTGCACGGCCCACTCGTAATCCGAGGACATTCCCATGGAAAGGGTGGAAAAATCCACATCCCTGTAGAGGGACATCAGCTTCTCCTGCAGGGTTTTACACCGTGCAAAGGCACCGCGTACGGCAGACTCATCGGAGGTGAAGGGAGCAATTGTCATCAGCCCCCGGATCCTGAGAAACTTCTGCTCTCTGACCCAGCCGGCGGCTTCCAGTATCTCTTCTTCCGCGGCAAAGCCTGTCTTACCGCCCTCATCGGCGGTTTTCAGCTGCAGCAGGACCTCCACCATCCGCTCCTGTTTTTCACAGGCGGCAGCCAGTTTCCGGGCCAGCTCTATGGAGTCAAGAGACTCAATGCAGTGGAACACCGGAACCGCCGTCTTTATCTTGTTCTTCTGCAGATGACCGATAAGATGGACCTCCGCATCCCCGGGAAGAAGGGAGAACTTTTCCACCGCCTCGGCAACACGGTTCTCTCCGAAGAGCCTTTGTCCGGCGTCATAGGCCTCACGGACAAGTTCCAGGGGCTTTGTCTTGCTGACGGCCATAAGGGAAACTTCGGAAGCCTTTCGTCCCGCCCGTTCGGCAGCCTTTTCAAGGGAAGCCCGGACGGCTTCCAGATTGTCTTTAATTGTGGGAACACTCATAGATCCAACCTACCACAGCGCCGGGAAAATGTCCCTAACCTTTTTAGGGGAAATCAGCGCAGCATTATCCCGGAGGCAGTCTCCGCCTTCTCTCTGGTGGAGTAACTGTCCAGAAAACTGTCTCTGACCCAGCCCTGAATCCTGCCCTTGCTGATATTATACCAGATATTTGCACTCCGCCCCTCTCTGATAATATGGACCGATTCGATCTGAACCAGGTCGCCCTGCCTGAGGGTTGTCACGATCCTCTGATCATCCCCGGGATCCCGGCAGATCTTGAGATAGGAGATGTTTACAACGCCCCACTGGCTGGTTCCCTCAAGGATGGGGGTGGCGGGCATATGAATCTCGGGAGTCTCCTCCTCGGGTGCACAGGAAGCGAAAAAAAGCACTGCGGCGGCCAGAATCAGAAGACGTCTCATTTAGCCTCCCCCTTCAGTTCGGCAATCTCATCACGAAGGACCGCAGCCTCTTCAAATTCCATATTCTTGGCCTTTTCAAGCATCTCTTTCTCCAGGGCTTTGATCAGTTTCTTTTTCTGTTTGGGGTCAAGGAGGTTTACGTTCTCTTTCATCATATGAACGTTCATCTCCTCGGCCTTCTTCTTCTGATCCGTCTTGCGGATCAGTATATCCTGAACCGCCTTCTTGACGGTAGCGGGAGTGATGCCGTGGTCATCATTGTATTTCTGCTGAATCTCACGGCGGCGGTTTGTCTCGGTTATGGCTTCTCTCATGGCCGCCGATTCCCTGTCCGCATACATGATAACCTCACCGTTGGCGTTACGGGCGGCCCGGCCTATGGTCTGAATCAGAGAAGTGGTGGACCTGAGGAATCCTATCTTGTCGGCATCCATAATGGCAATCAGGGAGACCTCGGGAATATCCAGTCCCTCCCTGAGGAGGTTGATGCCCACAAGGACATCGAACTTGCCAAGACGCAGGTCACGGATAATCTCAACCCGTTCGATGGTCTCCACTTCCGAGTGGAGGTAGTTCACCTTCAGTCCCAGCTCCGACAGATAGTCGGTCAGGTCCTCGGCCATCCTCTTGGTAAGGGTGGTGATCAGAACTCTCTCCTCCAGAGCGATCCTCCTGCGGATCTCGCCGTAGAGATCTTCCATCTGTCCTTCCGTTGGCCTGACCTCCACCAGGGGATCAAGGAGTCCTGTGGGACGGATAATCTGTTCCACCATAAGGGAGGACTTCTCCATCTCCTCCTTGCCGGGGGTGGCGGAGACATAGAGCATCTGCTTTTTAAAGGCCTCGAACTCTGAGTAAACAAGGGGTCTGTTATCCAGGGCAGAGGGCAGACGGAAGCCGAAGTTTACAAGGTTTGTTTTTCTTGACCGGTCACCTTCATACATGGCCCTGATCTGAGAGAGAGTCACATGGGACTCATCCACGATGGTCAGAAAATCCTCGGGGAAGTAGTCCAGTAGGACCTCGGGTCTTTCGCCGGCTTCACGGCCGGAAAGGTGTCGGGAGTAGTTCTCAATCCCGGAACAGTAGCCCATCTCCTCCATCATCTCAAGGTCGTACTCGGTTCTTGTCTTCAGACGCTGGGCCTCTACGATCTGCCCCCGGGACTCGAAGAACTCAACCTGATGGGTCATCTCCTCCCGGATATCACCCAGGGTCTTCTGTATCCTGTCCTCGGGCATGACAAAGTGTTTTGCCGGATAGATGGTGCACATGGGAAGAACTTCCATAATCTCACCGGAGACAGGATTGAAGCGCTTCATGCTCTCAATCTCATCCCAGTCGAAACTGATCCTGTAGGCTTCCTTCATATAGGCAGGGTAGATTTCAAGGACATCTCCCCTGACCCGGAACTTCCCCCGCTCCAGAACCATGTCGTTTCTCTCGTACTGAAGGGAGATAAGATTCCGGATAATCCCATCCCGGTCATAGCTCTCACCTCTCATCAGCTGGATTCTCATATCCTTATAGGAAGAGGGATTTCCCAGACCGTAGATACAGGAGACCGTGGAGACGATCAGCACATCCGGGCGCTCCATAAGGCTCATGGTGGCCGACAGGCGCATCCGGTCGATCTCTTCATTTATTGAAGAGTCTTTCTCGATATAGAGGTCCCGGGATGGCACATAGGCCTCGGGCTGGTAGTAGTCGTAGTAGGAGACAAAGTACTCCACCGCATTGTCGGGAAAGAAGTCCTTGAACTCCCTGAAAAGCTGAGCCGCCAGGGTCTTGTTGTGGGAGATAACCAGAGTGGGTTTCTGAATCTGCTCCACAATCTTGGCCATGGTAAAAGTTTTCCCTGAGCCGGTGACTCCCTTGAGGGTGGCCCTGGGTTCACCGTTCATAAAGGCTTTTGAAAGTTTATCTATTGCATCGATCTGGTCTCCCGCCGGATCGAAGGGGGAGACGACCTTGAATTGTTCCATATTTCTCCAATATCCTGCCCGGGGCAGGATCTACTGATTTGATGGCCTTTCGGAGAGGGTGACCTTGAAGGTCCTGTACTGAGCATCCCGAAGGACCTCCACCTCAACGCTATCCCCCGGCCTGGAAGCCTCAAGGGCACCGTAGAAGTCCGAGAGGGTAGCGATCTTCTCTCCGTTTATACCGGTAATGATATCTCCTCCCAGATAGATAACTGAGGAGCCGCTGCGCACGGACTGGCTGGATTTCCCTCCCAGTAGACCCGCTTCCTCAGCATTTCCACCGCTGACTACCCGGGAGATAAGAATCCCCTGGGATACGGGCAGCCGGGCATAGCGGACAAGTGAGGGAAAGAGCTGCACCGGAACAATATCGATCCAGCCCCTCTGAACCATGCCATAACTCATAAGATCCGGAACGACCCGTCTTGCGGTGTCCACGGGAATGGCGAATCCCACTCCCACCGAGCCTCCCGAGGGAGAGTAGATCATCGTGTTGATCCCGATCATCTCCCCTCTGGTATTGATCAGGGGCCCTCCGGAATTACCGGGATTGATGGAGGCGTCGGTCTGTATCATATCACGGATTACAAGACCCGAGGCGTTTTTCAGGGGCCGTCCGAGACCGGAGACAATCCCCGTTGTCAGAGTCCGTTCAAAGGCGAAGGGGTTGCCGATGGCAATCACCTTCTGCCCCACCTTGAGCTGACTGGAAGTACCGAAGGGAATGGTCACAAGGTCCCTGTCACCGGGATCGAATTTCAGAACAGAGAGATCGTTCTCGTAGTCCGTTCCCACGACCTCCCCCTCATACTGGGTTCCGTCGGCCAGGGTGATATAGACCTTGTAGGCTTTGTCCACCACATGGTTGTTGGTTAGTACATAGCCCCGCTTATCGATGATGGAGCCGGAGCCGGAGGACCCCTCCTGGGGAATGGGTTCCAGAAACCAGTTGTATCCCACCACTTCGGTGGTAACGTTGACAACCGCCGGATTGTACTGTTCATATATTCTGATATTGGTGAGTTCATCTTCCGAATACTCAGCACCGCCGCCGTTTGTATTGACTGCCGGAGTAAACTGCGTGGGCAGTACATCCTGCTGCAGCACAATTTCCGTGACTTCGGAGGATTCGGAGGATTTCCCGGACGATGAGAAGGAGATCAGACCGAAGCCGAAGAGTAGAAGCACAACCACCAGGGCCGTTCCCAGGGAGTACAAAACAACCTGATTTCTGCTGTATAGTTTCATAAAAGTAAATCCTCCGGTATATCCTTAGTAAAATACCCAAAAATCAGAGTTTTTTCAAATATGCGGGGTCAGATATTTTCTTTTCCTTACTGCAGAAATCCCCCCATGCCCCGATGCTGCTGTTTTTTTCCTTTTCACAAGCCCCTCTGTTCCCCTACACTGTTAATATCCAGCTCCCCGAGCGTCAGCCGCAGAAGGGACTAAGTACCAGGAGACACCCAGACAGATGAATAATTTTATGTTCTACTCACCGGCCAAGGTCCTTTTCGGACGAGGCGTTTTATCGGAGATCGGCAAAGAGTGCCGTCCCTATGGAAAGAAAGCCCTCCTCCTCTACGGAAAGGAGAGTCTGAAGACAAGCGGTCTTTATGACCAGATAATATCCCGGCTGAAGAAGGAGGGTATAGCCGTAGTCGAGCACCAGGGGGTCCAGCCCAACCCGGTACTGCCCCATGCCCTTGAGGGTGTTGAGATTGCCAGAAGGGAGTCAGTTGACTTTATTCTGGCCGCAGGCGGCGGCAGCGTTATAGACGAGGCCAAGGGCATCGCCTCGGGGGTTTATGCAGAAGACGATCTATGGGACTACTACTCCGGAAAGAAGGCAGTTGAGAAGTCCCTGCCCATTATCGCCGTACAGACCCAGCCGGCCACCAGTTCCGAAATGAATATGGTGGGAGTCCTGACCAACCCCGACAGGAATGAGAAGTTCGGCCTCCGCTCCCCACACAATGTACCGAAAGTCGCCTTTCTGGACCCCGAGACTACCTTCTCCATCCCCCTGAAATACACGGCCTATGCCTGTTTTGATATTATGAGTCACCTTCTGGAGGGGTACTTTACCACCACCGGGTCCTTCAGTCCCGTACAGGATGGTTTTGTAGAGGGACTGGCCACGGGAGTCATCGACTCCCTGGAGAGGGTCCTGAAGAATCCCGAGGACTACGACGCACGGGCCTCCATCATGTGGGCCGGTGCTCTTGCCTGGAACGGCCTTGCCAATGCGGGTCTTGAGGGAGCAGCCATCCCGAGCCATATGTTTGAACACCCCCTGAGTGCTCTCTACGATGTGGCCCATGGAGCGGGACTGGCAGTAGTAATGCCGGCCTGGCTGAAGTACAGGAAGATGGAGATTGCTCCTAGGATCATCAAATTCGGGCAGAAGATTCTCAGAATGGAGGGACTGGACACGTCAAAGGAAGAGAAGGCCTGTGACCTTGTGATCGGCCGGTTCGAGGAGTTTATTGCGTCCATCGGCTGCCCCCTGACCCTGAAAGAGGCTGGTATCGTCTCTCCCGATATGGACGAGCTGGTGAAACAGGTTACAACCCTGTCAAAGCTCTGGGGCATAGGCGGCTACGGCGACAGTGATATCCGGGCAGTCTACAGTCTCTGTTTGTAGAGGAGCGGAAGTCTAGAAATCGGGGAGGATCTTTCTGATCAGTCCCCGGTGAAGACCGTCAGGTACAAAAACGGATTTAACACCCAGTGCCGAAATATCCCTGATATTTCTCTCTTCATCATCAAAGAAGGCCATTTCGGAGTAATCCAGACCGCTCTTCTCCCTGAGGCTTTTGAAATGAGGATGTTTCGGCCCGGGGTAGATCTCCATATAGTCAAAAAGGTGATCCGCATCGAGAAGTATAAGAAGCTGCCGTGCCCAGGCAGGTTCATGGGTCCTCGAGGCGGCTGCAATCTGATGATTCAGACTCTTCAGGTCTCTGATAATATCCAGTACATCGTGATATAGGGTAATCTCACGGCCCGCGGCATCGGCAACAGCCTGCCCATCGCGCCTGTAGGGAGGCCTTGTGCAGTCGCACCAGGTTCCTCCGCAATCCCAGAGGGTAAAATCGAGGTCAAATACAAAAAGCATGGTCCCGATTATAACGGAAAGAGAGACAAACTCCTACTGCCAGAGGCCGAAAAGGGCACCAGCTCCCGCCATCATAAGGGTCCGGTATCCGCCGTCAATAAGATAGACAACAGGCTTTGTCATCCGGAAAGAGCCGTTATTGATCTCCGATGCGGTCACAATAATGAGACCGATAAAGGCTCCGAAGAGGGCTCCGGCCACAGGGTTTTCCGCACCCAAAACTCCTATCAGAACACCAAGGCCGTAGACCGAGAAAGAGTTTGCCAGAAGACCAAAGGCCATGGACCTGCCGGGACTCCCCTCTTTCATCATCTCATCTGTCAAACCGACAGCCTTCTGCCAGGTCCTGAAAAAGACTTTCGGACTGTACCAGATCATCCCGAGAATCAGGGACCAGAGAACACCTGTTACCAGAGGCAGCCAGTTCACTAAAAATATACTACTCATTCAATAAAGTATAACTCCTGAGCTGTGAATCGCAAGGAGAGATCAATGTCAATTATTCCTGTTTTCCATCCTTCATTATTGACTCTTTTTCCGGAAAATTATTAAATGTAGCGTGCTACACTTTTTTCAAGCTAAGGACTGAGAATGCCTGACAAACACGATACGGGGCTGCTGATCCAGCTTATCGGCAAGGAACTGGACCGAAAGATCAACCAGGAGCTGGAACCCTTCGGGATTACAACCAAACAGGGACGTTTCCTTGGCTATCTCAACGAAAGAAGATCCGAAACCGTCAGCCAGAGGGAGATACAGGAACACTTTGAGATCTCCCACCCCACCACTGTGGGGATAATTAAAAGACTGGAAGAGAAAAAACTGATAGCGACCCGAATGGACGAGAAGGACAAACGGAACAAGATTGTTGAACTGACTCCCGAAGAGGAGAAGATTCACCGGAGAATGAAGGATTTCAAGGAAGAGGCCGACGGAGTCCTCCTTACCGGTTTTACGGATGAGGAGAAAGAGACCCTGAGCGTCCTTCTTGAAAGAGTATACAGAAATTTAAACAAGGACTCTGAACATTGGAAATAGATAAGGAAATTTTTGAAAAGATGCCCGTCCCCAGGGCCATACTGAAAAGCGCGGTCCCAGCCATTATCGGAATGGTTGTGGTTCTGATCTACAATATTGCGGATACCTACTTTGTGGGTCAGACCGGCGACCCCTTTCAGGTGGCAGCCGTCTCCCTGGCCATGCCGGTGTTCCTCCTTTTTATGGCCACCGGTAACCTGCTTGGTATCGGGGGAACCTCGGTGATCTCACGTTCTCTGGGAGCCGGAGACAAGGATCATGCCCGGAAGGTCTCCTCCTTTGTTTTCTATTCATCCATTTTATTGGGAGTGCTCTTCACTCTGACTTTCTGGATTCTGATGCCCTTTATTCTTAAAGCCATCGGGACCAGCGAACAGACCATCGGATTTGCCAGAGACTATCTCGCCATCGTCGCCCCCAGCGCCCCCTTTGTCATTATCTCCATAGCCTTCAGCAATATTGTCAGGGCCGAGGGTAAGGCAAAGGAAGCGATGATGGGAACCATGCTGGGTACCATCGTCAATATCATCCTGGACCCCATTATGATCCTCACCCTGGATATGGGAGTGGCCGGCGCGGCCCTGGCAACACTGATCGGAAACATGGCGGGAAGCATCTACTACCTCAACTATATTCTGAGAGGAAAAACCATTCTATCCATCGCGCCCCGGGATTTCCGAATAAAGGATAAGGTTTTTACGGGAGTTATGGCTATCGGCATCCCCGCGGCTCTGAACAATGTGCTAATGAGCCTCTCCTCCATCCTCCTCAACAACTACCTGGCCGCCTACGGCGATATAGAGGTGGCTGCCATGGGTGTGGCCATGAAGGTTGTCCTTATTGTCGCCCTGCTCCAGATCGGTCTGGGCGCGGGTATTCAGCCCCTGCTGGGCTACAGCTTTGGAGCCGGAGACCACAAAAGATTCAATGCCATAATGAGGACCTCTATTATCTATACTGTGATTCTGGGATCGGTCCTGACCCTGGGATGCTGGGTCGGCGCCTCGGGAATAGTGGGAGCCTTTATCGACTCGGGTGAGGTCTACAGCCACGGAATAAGTTTTACCAGATATCTTCTGCTAACAGGACCGGTTATCGGAATCCTTTTTGTCTATATCAACTCACTCCAGGCCATCGGCGCCGCAAGGGAGTCTCTGATAATATCCATAAGCAGGCAGGGATTTGTCTTTGTTCCTATGATCATCATCCTGAACAGCCTCTTTGGACTTACAGGAGTCATAATGGCTCAGCCTGTGGCGGATATGTTCTCACTGATTATGTCGGCCATCATATACACTTATAAGAACCGAAAGATGTGGAACGGGATTGAAGAGCCGGTGATGGTAAAACAGGTCTCCTAAAGGGCCTCCCGGTCCGGTTCCTGCCTGATTTCCTCTTTCATCTCGGCTGTGAGGGTCTTTATGGTCACAAGATGGACCGTCACACCGCAGCCTATAACTGCCAGAAGTATTCTGAGCCAGAGGGGATCGATAAAGAAGATTATTGTGGATCCCATTACAAGCCAGAGGGTCAGAATCATGGTGACCTTGGCCTTCAGGGTTATGGCTCTGTATGTAAGGTAGGAGTAGATATAGAGTCCCAGGACCCTGTGATTGATGAGCCAGTTATAGAGGCGGATGGAACTCCGCAGATAGCACCAGGCGCTCAGAAGCAGAAAGGGGGTTGTCGGAAGGACCGGCAGAAAGATTCCCGCCACTCCCAGAGCCAGGGTAATGGAACCGGCTGTTATAAGAAGGTACTTTTTCATCTGCTTAAACTCCTTTTTATCTCTCTGCTGCCCCCCGGGGCGTTTAGAGCCACTTCTTTTTTTTAAAGAACCGCAGCATCAGAGCCGCCACAAGAACAAGAACTCCCCAGAACACATAGTAGGCATAGCGGAAGCCCAGTTCCGGCAGGTACTCGAAGTTGGTGCCGTAGATTCCGGCGATAAAGGTCAGGGGAATAAAAATCGCTGAAAAGATGGTCAGAATCTTCATTATCTCGTTCAGGCGGTTCCCTACCATGGTGTTGTACAGGTCCAGCTGGTCGGACAGCATATCCCTGTAGAGATCCACCGTCTCCACCGCCTGTGTGCAGAGATCCTGCAGATCCTTGATAAAGGGAAGAGTATTCGACCTGATCAGTTCGGACTCAAGACGGCTCATCTGAAGAACAAACTCACGGGCGGGACGGATGGACTTTCTCAGGTAGATAAGCTCCCGCTTATAGTTGTTGATCTTCTCCAGTGAGTCTCTGCCGGGGCCTTCAAGAATCTGCTCCTCGTTGTCCTCGATCTGTTCTCCCAGCCTCTCGATAATATAGATGTAGTTATCCACAATTGTATCAAGAAGGGAGTAAGCCAGATAGTCCACGGTGGAGGTACGGATACGCCCCTTCTTCTTTCTTATTCTCTCCCGGACCGGATCAAACACATCTCCCGGCCGCTCCTGAAAGGTCAGCAGAAAGTTTTCACCCAGAACAAGGGCCAGCTGCTCGGAGCTGACAATCCTCTTCTCCTCGTCATACTTCATCATCTTGCATGAGATAAAGAGATAGTTGTCGTACTCTTCCAGCTTGGGACGCTGTCCCGTATTGAGAATGTCCTCCATTGTCAGAGGGTGAAGATCAAAGCCCCTGCCGGTCTCACGGATAAGATCCATGTCGTGGAGACCGTTGATATTGATCCAGGAGACAGCGGGACTCTCCTTCACGGGAAAGACATCCCGTATATTCCCGACTTCAGTCCTTTCCAGGGAATCGGGGGTGTATTCGATAAGGGTAATGGTGGGATTGTCGACCTTCCGGTCACCCACAAAGACCAGATCCCCCGGGGCCTTGCCCAGGACGGCGGATCTGTTTTTCAGAAATCGGGCCATAAAAATCTCCTGTCCCTTAATAATACTACACCGGTGATGATTATTAACAGGAAATTCTGAATATCCTCTATGCCGGCCTGTAACCGGTCAATCCTCGATACGGTAGCCCCGAGGGGTGATCATAAACCGGCCCTTCACATAGCTCATGGAGTTGCCGATGACCACGGTGGTGTTCATATCGATCTGATGATCCAGCATCTTATCCAGCGTGGTGATCACGACCTCCTGGTCAGCCCTGAAGCCGTGGCGGATAATCCCCACGGGGGTCTCAGGCTTCCGGTGGTTCAGGTAGATATCCCGGGTTTCCCGGATCAGCTGAGTCCGCTTCTTGCTGGCGGGATTGTAGAGTACGGTGACAAAGTCCCCCTCCGCCGCAAGGTTAAGCCTCTTCTGTATCAGCTCGGTGGGTGTCAGGAGGTTGCTCAGGGAGATCACGGAGAAGTCGTGAATCAGGGGTGCACCCAGCAGGGCAGCCGACGAAAGGGCCGAGGTAATGCCGGGAATAATCCTGACATCCAGCTCCTCCTGCTGCTCCTCTGTAAGCAGTTCCAGAACGGGACCGGCTATACTGAATACCCCAGCGTCTCCACCGGAGAGAATAACTACACTGCGTCCGGAGAGGGCCTTCCCGATGCTCATACGGCTCCGCTCCACCTCCTGCATCATCCCGTAGGACTCCACTTCCGTCCCCTCGGGAATCAGGTGCTTAACCAGCTCTATATAACTCTTGTATCCAATTACGATGTCCGCCGTTTTCAGGGCTTCCAGGGCCATGGGGGCCAGAAGCTCATCTGTTCCGGGGCCGGTTCCGACTATGGTCAGTGACATAAATTCTCCTTAACCAGGGCCAGTGTGACCCCGTTATTCCCTCTCTTGGGCACCATCACCGAACCGCGGTGGGCGGTGATCATGGCGCAGGGTTCGCAGACCCCGGGAATATCAAAATGTTTTCTTGCGGCTTCCGATTCGGACATGCCCGGGAAGCTGTAGTGTCTGATCTCTTCGGGTTCCAGAAAGACCAGGGGGATTTCAAGGCTGTCCATCGCCTCGATCAGACCGGCCTCGTCCCTTTTGATGGAGACCGTGGCGGCGCAGCGGATTCTGTCAGGGGTGATCTCCTGCTCCTTGAGGAGGGTCTCCACTTCGGCTCTGATCAGTTCAGCACTGGTTCCCCTCCGGCAGCCGATTCCCAGAATCAGGTCCCGGTTTGTATCGGAGGCGGTTGTGATCACCGGTTCGCATCCCAGCAGGGAGGCCACCTTCCAGGTCAGACCGTTTGCTCCGCCCTCGTGACCAGAAAGGGTGCTTATCGCATAGCGGCAGGCATCGTCCACGGTGACCACCGCGGGATCGTGATACTTGTCTGTGATCAGGGGGGCGATCATCCGGACCACAATGCCCGAGGCCATAATAAAGACAAGGCCATCGTATTTTGTGAAGATTTCCCGGACTAGAGACTCCAGCTCACCCTTTCCAGGACGGTAGACATCGGCCTTTCCGGGATAGAGCTCCTTCAGCTTCCGGGCGGTCTCTTCGGAGCTGTCGGTGACGGCCAGGACGGCAATGGACATGCTTCCCATGGGGCTATTCGCCTTTTCCGGATTCTGCACCGGATTCTTCGCCGTTTTCTGCACCTTCGTCCAGGCGCCCCTTCCGCCAGCCGTGGCTGAAGGCGGGGTCGTAGAGTTTGGAGTACTCGAAGTTCTGATCCAGCACATCCCCCACAATTATCAGTGCCTGACGGGTGATGCCGCTCTCTTTTACCGTCTGTGCCAGTTCGCCGAGACGGGAACGGAGGATCTTCTGGTCGGGCCAGGAGGCCCTGTAGACAATGGCCGCGGGGGTCTCTTCGGGATAGGAGGTCAGCAGCTTCTCACAGACCCTGTCGATATGGGCGATGCTGAGAAAGAGAGCCATTGTCGCCCGGGACTTTGCCAGAACCTCAAGGTCCTCCTTCTCGGGAACAGGGGTCCGTCCCTCAACCCTGCTGATAATCAGGGACTGGCTGACGCCGGGCAGAGTGTACTCCTGCTCCAGGGCCGCAGCGGCGGCCTGGAAGGAGCTGACACCGGGAATAATCTCATAGTCGATCTCTTCGGCCCTGAGGTACTCCATCTGCTCCTGAATGGCGCCGAAGAGGGAGGGATCTCCCGTATGGAGGCGGACAATAGTCCCCCCCTGATCCTTCTTTTCACCGTAGACCCGGCAGACCTCCTCGAGGTCCATGGAGGCGGAGTCCATAATGACTGCATCCTTACGGCACCAGGAGAGGACCTCAGGAGAGACAAGGGAGCCCGCGTAGATAACCACATCAGCCTCGCTGAGAATGCGGCTTCCCTTGACTGTAATAAGTTCCGGATCTCCGGGACCGGCCCCGATAAAATATACTTTCATTTCTTTGTACCTGCTTTAATTATCACAATTGACAGATTGCCCTCTTCACCGGGTTCCACCATGGAAAAATCAGTTATTACACTCTCACCTTCAAGACCCGCCCGTTTGACAAAACAGGCCCTCTCCAGAAGCTTCCGGCTCTCCAGGTAGTCCCTCAGAAAGGCGATCTTCTTATAAACCTTCATCAGCACAAGGGAGGGGTGAGCCTCCAGGAGAGAGTCCAGTTCCTCCGCCGTCTCCGGGGCCGGAAGAATTACGCAGCTCTCCCGTCCGGAAACCAGAGGAATCCCGGAACGGGAGGCCGCCAGCTGAATACTGCTCACTCCCGGAACAATCTCCCACTCCAGTGAGGGAAGCTCTTCAAGAAGGGCCTCCAGAAAGTAGGAGAAGGAGGAGTAGATTCCAGGATCACCCAGGGTCACAAAGCTGACGCGCTTCTTCTTATTAAGATGCTCCGCCGTCTGGACGGCAATCTCCTTCCACCTGGAGCCGTGGGCCTCCTTGCCCGGGGCCATGGGATATTCAATCTCCAGAACCGGAAGATCGCAGCCTGCGGCCTGTTCCAGAATGGACCTTGCCAGGGAGTCCGACTTGATTCTGGCTCGGGGACAGAGAATCAGGTCCGAGGATTCGATAATCCTCAGTGCTTTCAGGGTCAGAAGCTCCGGATCTCCGGGGCCCAGGCCGATGCCGTAGATCTTTGCCTTACCGGACCGGGCCGCTGAGAGAACCGGCGGCGCGGCAAAGCAGAGGTTCAGATCCATCAGGGAGTCAGGGAGTCCCTCCGCAGCTTTGGCGGCGGTTCCGGACCAGATCTCCTCCTCATCGGTGCCCAGCCGGGCGCCGACACTGAAGGACCACTCCCCCTTTCCCCTCTCTTTCAGAAACCGGGCCACTTCCAGGGGATTGCTGCGGCTGTCTGTGTAGATCATCATTGCCCTCCCCTTCAGCAGAAGGGGATCGAGGTTTCTGATATCACGGCCGTGGACCGAGACCCTCTCGGGGAGGGGTGTCTGCAGCTGCAGACGGCTGCAGAGAATCTGGTAGCTTCCCAGGCCGGGTATGATTCTGATCCTTTCAGGGTCGATACCGCCGAGAACCCTCCGGCTCAGACTGAAGACCGAGGGGTCGCCGGAGACCAGAAGGGCTGCCTCGACAGAGGGGTCCAGTGCATCCAGCTCCGAGACCAGGGAGTCCAGGGCGCCTGAAATATTTCTTGCCTTCTCTTCGGGCACCTGAAGCTCCTGAAGATGCTTCGGATAGCCGTATACCAGGGCAGCAGACTCAATGATATTTCGTGCCTGGGGGGTCAGATACTCGGCGCTCCCCGGGCCCATTCCGACAATGGAGATCACTGAGTATCCTCCTTCCCGTAGTCACTGTACTCAGCAGGACTGTAATTAACGGAAGAGGGAGAGTTCAGACAGCGTCCCTCGAGATCCAGCACATAGACAGAGAGTTCGGGAAGTTCATCATGATCCTTCTCCCACTGTTTAAAGACCCGCCAGGCGGTCCGTTCTGCCATAAGATCAAAGGCCTCATCCAAAGCGCCTTCCTTCAGCAGAGAGACAGCCTCCTCGGCCATCTTCATCTCAAGAAGGGTCTGAACCTGCTGCCGGGAGGCACCTGCGGCTGCGGCCAGGGCGGCCACCGTCTCCAGCCGGGCATCCCCGTTATTACAGTGGGTATCGAAGAGGCCCGCCGCGATCTTGGCCATCTTGCCTATATGGCAGGCCAGATGGACCCTCTTGAATCCGCGAACCACACCCTGGTTCAGGGCAAATCCGGCGGCGTCGCCGAAGCGGAAGATCTCTTTCTCGTCCAGCTTCTTTTCCGAGGAGTAGAACTTCTCCCCCACATAGCCGGGGGTCATATATAGATCATCGGAGCCTGAGGCCCTGATGGTTTTGCAGTTAAGGATCATGGAGGCCTTATAGGCCTTCTCAGACCGGGGCTCCACAATCCCGGAGGTGCCGATTATGGAGATGCCTCCCTCGATGCCGAGGCGTGGATTCCAGGTTTTCCGGGCCAGGGCCTCCCCCTCGGGAACGGAGATCTCTACAATCATACCTTTTCCAGAGGGACAGAGGGGTTCCAGATTGGATCTGATCAGCTTCCGGGGGCCGGGATTGATGGCCCACTCCCCCTCCTTCACCGGCAGCCCCGGCCGAGTTACCCGGCCGACGCCATGTCCGCCGCGTATCTCGACACCGGGAGAGTCGGACAGGGAGACACGGGCGCAGAAAAGATGACCGTGGGTGATATCATCGTCATCACCGCTGTCCTTCCTCACCGCTGCCTCACCGCAGAAGCCTCCGGATTCATCCCCTTCCAGACGGGCCTTCTCCACGGGAATATCCAGGACCATGGAGTTTTTCAGCTCCACGGAGACCTTCAGGGACTCACCGGGAAGATCAGCGGACTCCCGAACCAGCACCAGTGCGGCGGCCCGGGCGGCGGCGCAGGCGGCGGTTCCCGAGGTAAAGCCGCGCTGCAGTCCCTCTACCCTGCCCAGGACCTCTCGGTAATCCCTCAAGAGCGTGCCGCCAGGGTACAGAGTCCGTTAACGATGGTAGCGGCAATAGGACTCCCCCCACGCTTGGAGGGGTTTGAGATAAAGGGTATCCCCGACTCGATCAGTTCGATCTTTGACTCCGCTGCTCCCACGAAACCCACGGGGACTCCCACAATCAGGGCGGGAGCGGCCTTTCCGGCCTTTACAAGGTCGATCAGTTCAAAAAGGGCGGTAGGCGCATTTCCGATGGAGACGATGCCGCCCTCATAGAGGGGCGCCGCCTTGCCGATGGCCACGGCGGCCTTGGTGGTTCCCCGCTTCGCAGCCTCTTCGGCCACGCCCTCATCGTAGAGGAGGCAGTTCAGGGGACAGCCGTACTTTATCAGAGGCTCTTTTCTGATCCCCGCCAAAACCATGGAGACATCGGTTACGATGCCCTTTCCGGCCCTGATGGCCTCCACTCCCTTTACGATGGCGTCGGGGCTCATCTGAAAGGTCAGGGCAAAGTCCACATCCGCCGTAGTGTGGGCGATGCGCTTGATAATCTCCCGCTCAGGCTCATCGGGCCAGCGGTCGCCGAATGCCTCCCTGATCAGGGAGAAGCTCCGTCTGTAGATCTCATCGGGTTCTATATACTGTCTGTCCTTCTTCATAACTGCCTCTCGTACTCAGATAAAATCTGATTATTGGCCGCGCATTTTCCAGGCCGCGGCAGCCCTTACAAAGTTTTCCGCCAGCTCAGGACGGCTGATAAAGTGAAAGTGAACATAGCTGGCAAGAACGTTTTTATAGTTGTATCCCTCTAGAAGGATCTCTCCCTTCCGGTCCATGGAAAACACCGTCTTCTGATCCACAGCATTCTCCAGACAGGACCAGTGAAAAAGGTGTCCCGGAACCTCCGTGCCCGCGGGAGCCAGAAAGTTATCGGACCTCCAGCTGACGGTTCCGTAGCCCAGGGCCTTGAGGGAGGAGGTCATGGAGATCTCTCCGGGAAGAAGTCCCGCCATCCTGTAGAGCTCTCCGTCCCTTGTTCTCAGGGATTCGGCCAGGTACATATACCCCCCGCACTCGCCGTAGACGGGCATTCCGTCCTCTGCGGCTCTGCGGATATCACCCATCATGCTCCGGTTTTCGGAGAGCTCCCGGGCAAATCGCTCGGGGTAGCCCCCTCCGAAGTAGACGGCGCTGCAGCCCTCGGGGAGTTTTTTATCATGGACAGGAGAAAAGAAGGCCAGCCGGGCGCCCCGGTCCTTCAGAAGATCCAGATTGTCCTGGTAGTAGAAACTGAAGGCATCATCCCTGGCCACAGCGATAATAGGGCTCTCTTCAACCACCGGAGTTCCGGTATAAATCTCCAAGCCTTCCCCGGCTCCGGCAGCTTCGGCAGCACCGGCGTTTTGATCCGGGGAAGCGGTCCGGCTAAGCTCAATCAGCCGGTCAAGATCAAGATGGGCCTCCATCAGATCCGCAAGGCGTTCCAGAATCCCGTCCACCTCGTCCCGGATGCCCGCCTCAGTGGCCATCTTCAGCCCCAGATGACGGGAGGGAAGTTCAATATCCTTTGTTTTGGGAATTTCCCCGATCACAGGAAGTCCTGTGGCGGCCTCAACCGCATCCCGAACCATGGAGGCATGACGCCCGGAACCGGTTCTGTTCAGAATATAGCCGGCAATGGGAGCATCCTCACGGTACTTCTGAAATCCCAGGGCCGTGGCGCCGACACTCTGGGCCGCAGAGGAGGCATCAATAACAATAATAACAGGGATTCCCAGGGTCTTTGAAAGATCATAGGAGCTTCCTTCGTCATAACGGCCGGCGTCACCGTCGTAGTAGCCCATAACCCCTTCAACGGGACAGAGATCCGCCCCGGCGCCGTGATGGTGAAAGAGGGAGATCAGGGGAGAACGCTCCATAAGCCTTGTATCCAGGTTGCGGCAGATGCCGTGGGAAGCCAGGGAGTGGAAGCCGGGATCGATATAGTCAGGACCGCACTTCCAGCACTGGAGGGTGTAGCCCTTTCTGTAGAGGAGGCGGTTTACACCCATGGCCACGGTGCTCTTTCCGCAGCCGCTGGATGTCCCGGCAATCATAAAGGTCTTCAATGGTCCCTGCCCCCGGGAACGGCTTTCTCAGCCGAGAGAGCCGAGAGCGCAGAGAGTGCCTTGCGGTTGAAAATCTTCTGAATCAGAGGATTCTCACCCAGACCCTGAAGGTAGCACTTCACATCATAACCTTCGGCCTCAAGAACGCTCTTCCAGCTCTCCTCATCGTCTCCGGCCATATCGTTGACAGCATGGTCTCCGGAAACCAGCATCAGGGGCATCAGATGAAGGCGTCTATACCCCTTCTCCTTCAGCTTATCCACAACCCGGTCCAGTTCGGGATATCCCTCCACACAGCCGATCTCAACGGGAAGTCCCCTCTCATCGGCCTTGACCTGCAGACAGCTGTAGCAGGCGTTGGCGGGGTGTTCTGTACCATGGCCCATAAGAACCAGAGCCTCTCCCTCGCCCAGATCAGGCATCTGATCCTCCAGGGCATCCAGTACAAGATCGTAGTCGGTATGGGAAAAAAGAAGAGGTTCACCTATTGTAAAGGAGCGGAATTTCTCCCTGAAGGGAAGAACCGGGCTGAGAACCTTATGGTGGTACTCCTCACCGGGAATGATATGAAGGGGCTGAATATGAACCTCCTCATATCCCTCCAAAAGGAGCCGCTCCACCGCCATGGCGGGAGTGTCGATATATTGGGATCTCTCCCTGGCGAGCTTCCGGATTATAATATGGGATGTAAAGGCCCGCTTCAGATCGTAGCCGGGAAAGGCCCCGGCCAGAGAGTTCTCACAGGCCTGGATTGTTTTTTCTAGAGTATCTTCATGACTGGTGCCGAAACTGACAACCAGCAGCGCTTTTCTGGAACTCATTCAATTTAACCTCGTTAAATGGGTCTTTAGGATTTTCAAGGGCAGGTCTTCTGACTCCTGAACAACTCCCTCGCTCCCCTTCCCGCCTTTATAAGGCAGTGGTCTTCGAGCAGGGAGGAGCCCGACAGGGCCGGTTCAGTTACAGCGGCGGGTCCGTTCCCGGGTTTCACGGGATTCCCTTTTTACCCCCTAATTGTCACTGCGGGGGCCCTTGAAAGATTGATTATGTACCAGTCATCATGGTATCAAAGAGAAGCATATGTCAATCCTGATATAAAGGGAAAGAATGACAATTTTTTACCAGAACTGTGTATATATTCAAAATCATTTTCACTGACATATACCTATGATAATAGTGAACAGCTCTGCCAAAGGACCCATTCCATGAAAACAGATAACAGTCAAAAAGAATTCAGATCAGCTGAAGCCCTTATTCCCGGAGGAGTCAACTCTCCCGTCCGGGCCTTCAAGTCAGTGGGGGGAAATCCTCTCTTTATCGAAAGGGCGGAAGGATCAAAGATAATAGATATCGACGGCAATGAGTTTATCGACTATGTGGGTTCCTGGGGACCCATGATACTGGGTCATACTCACCCCAAAGTGGTTCAGGCGGTGCAGAAAGCCTGTGAAAAGGGCCTCAGCTACGGAGCCCCCACCACAGCAGAGACCCTTCTGGCCGAAAAGATCAGATCCATGGTTCCCTCCATGGAGAAGGTCAGACTGGTCAACTCGGGAACAGAAGCCACAATGTCCGCCCTCCGCCTGGCCCGTGGATTTACCGGCAGAGATCTGATTATCAAATTCGAGGGCTGCTATCACGGCCACGGCGACAGCTTTCTCATCGCCGCCGGTTCGGGAGCCGCCACTCTGGGTGTCCCCAACAGCCCCGGTGTAACATCCGGCACCGCCTCGGGGACCCTGATCGCCCGGTACAATGATCTTGAATCTGTAAGGAAACTCTTTGAAGCCCATAAGGGAGAGATCGCCGCTCTGATAGTGGAGCCTGTAGCCGGAAATATGGGAGTCGTCCCTCCTGCTGAAGGTTTTCTGGAAGGCCTCCGCGCCATCACCGAACAGGAGGGAAGTCTTCTGATTATCGATGAGGTGATGACGGGATTCCGTGTGGCCCGGGGAGGAGCCCAGGAGCTCTACGGAATAAAACCGGACCTCTCCACCTTCGGCAAGATTATAGGCGGAGGAATGCCCCTGGCAGCCTACGGCGGAAGGGCTGAGATTATGAATCATCTTGCCCCCGCTGGCCCTGTCTATCAGGCGGGAACCCTGTCGGGGAATCCCCTGGCAACAGCCGCGGGTCTGAGCACCCTTGAGATTATTGACACCACTCCCGGATTCTACACCACTCTGGAGGAACGGGCCCTTGCCCTGGAAGAGGGGATGAAAGAGAACTGCCGCAGCCTGGGCATCAAGGCCGTAAGCAACAGAGTCGGCTCCATGATGACCCTCTTCCTTACTGAAGCTTCGGAAGTCCTTGACTGGAACGGCGCCTCGGCCTGCGATACCGATGCCTATGGCAGATACTTCAGAGCCTCCCTGGAAGAGGGAATCTATCTGGCGCCATCGGCCTTCGAAGCGGCCTTTGTCTCTGCGGCACACAGCCCCGGGGATATTGAAAAGACCATTGAGGCCGGCTACAGGGCCCTGAAAAAGATGAAAAACGGATCTGAGGCCTGATGAAGTACGGTCCCGTCGTCAAGAAGACCCTTCCCGTCAGCCTCCTTCTGGAGGGCAGACGCTGCCTGATAGTGGGGGGCGGTCCCGGAATTGCCCGGAAGCTGGAAAACCTGATTCCCTCGGGGGCGGAGCTGATACTTGTCAGCCCCGGTCTCTGCCCAAGGGTGGAGGAGCTCTACAGGGAGGGCTGCTTTCACTGGGAGGAACGGCCCTTCGAACTGTCGGACCTGAATGACGCCGATATCGTCTACTGCGGCACCTCAGACTCGGACCTCAATCTCAGCATTCTGGAAGAGTGCCGCAAAAGGCGCATCCTCTGCTGTCCCATAGACAAGAACTGGCCCGAAGGAGACTTCACAACCCCTGCGGTCTTCCGTCAGGAGGAGCTTTCGGTGGCCGTATCCACGGGAGGAGCCTCCTGCCGCCGGTCCAAACTGATCAAACAGAACCTGGAAAAGCATATCGAGATGATGGACTCCCTTGATCTGATGGTGATCGGTACCAGTCACCGGGAGCTTGCTCTGGAAAGAAGGGAGCCCTTCCACCTGGGACCGGAGGATTTTGAGACCACAGGGATGATGCTGAGCCATGTCTGGGGAGTACACGAATTTCTGATCCTCAACACCTGCAACAGAATTGAGGTTCATGCGGTTGTATCCGGAGAGAGGAGCGTCGGACTCCTCCTGAAAAGGATTCTGGGATTCGACTCTTTAAGTGAGGATGAATACTACCTTCTCCAGGGGGAGGAGGCCTTTGAACACAGCTCTACCCTTCTTGCAGGCCTCTACTCTCAGACCCCCGGCGAAAACCATATCGTCGCCCAGATGAAGGAAGCCCGGCAGACCGCCGAAGAGAGGGGCTGGACCGGCACGATTTTGAACGACTGGTTTGCCCGGACCCTTGGGGTGTCCAAGAAGATCCGCGGGAAGGTCTCCCCACTGCTCAAGGAATTTGAAATAGAGGATGTGGCCTGTGAAAATATCCGCCAGACCCTGACTGCCGGCACCACCGGTGAACTTCCGGGCAGTGGAAAAACGGCCCTCATACTGGGAACGGGAATTATCGCCGAGGGAATGGCCCGGAGAATGAGCGCTGCCGGATACCGCCTTATCTGCTGCTATCACAGAAACAAGCCCTCCTGGGAGTGGGATATGGAACTTATCCCACTGACGGAGTTCAAGACCAGAATAGCCGGGGCCGACGTGGTCATTGCGGCCACATCAAGTCCCCAATACCTTCTGAAGTCCGGAGACGAGCCCCTCTTTTCAAAAGAGAGAACCACCCTGCTTATAGACCTCTCACTGCCCAGAAATATCTCCCCCTCCCTGGGAAGCGGATACGACAGGGGACGGGAGTGCCGGGATGAGGACGGGCCCTATGAAGAGAGACTGCCCGTCCGGGATCTTGATGATCTGAAACACTGGTACAGACGGGAACTGGCCGATATGGAGCAGGTAATGACCCAATGCCGCCGCACAATACAGGAGAACAGAGACAGCTATGACAGAATCGCAAACACTCTTACGGGCAGGAAACAGAAGCAGCCGGCTGGCCGTGCTGCAGGCAGCCTCGGCCCTTGAAAAAATAGCAGAACTAATCCCCTCCATCACATGGGAGCAGGTCAATCTGTCCAGCCCCGGAGACAGGGACAGAAAGACCGACCTGATGCAGAGTCCCGGAGACTTTTTCTCAAAGGACCTGGATGACGCTGTCCTCTCGGGAGAGCTGGACTGCGCCACCCACAGCGCCAAGGATCTGGAATACCCCTTGAGAGAGGGGCTGGACTGGGTCTGGCTCCCCTGGCGGGAGGAACGGGAGGATGTCCTGATCTGCCGCCCCGGATTCCGCCCCGATGATCTGGGACCGGAACATCTGATAGGGGTCTCCAGCGGACGGCGGGAGGAGTACTGCAAGACCCGCTTCCCCGATGTTCCCCGCAGCCCCATCCGCGGCAATATCGAAGACCGTCTGGCCCAGCTGGATGAGGGCCGCTTTGACATGATCCTTATGGCAAAGGCCGCCCTGAACCGTCTGGGACTTGCAGACAGAATCACAGAGGAGCTCTCCCTGGAAGAGCTGCCCGCCCCCGAGGCCCAGGGCGTACTCTGCCTGACATTTCGTGCAGGTGACCCCCGTTTCCAGGCCATCCGGAGCCTCTTTGTTAAGGCAGTAAAGTTTGTGGGCGCCGGTCCCGGATCTGCCTCCCTCTGCACGGCGGGAGGTCTGGTAGCCCTGAAAAACTGTGATGTCTGCCTCTACGACTCCCTTCTGGATAACAGGCTCCTTGACTACGTGACGGGAGAAAAGGTCTATACCGGCAAGAGAAGCGGCCGTCACAGCCTTCCCCAGGAGAAGATCAGCGCCCTGATCTCTGAGTATGCCAGAAAGGGAATCAGAGTGGTCCGCCTCAAGGGAGGAGACCCGGGCATCTTCGGACGTCTGGCCGAGGAGGTAGAGGAGCTGGAATCCCTGAAGATCCCCTACCAGGTCATTCCCGGAGTCAGCAGCCTTGGCGCCGCCACCACCGGGACAGGCATGCTTCTGACAAGGAGGGAGATCTCAAGGGGATTTACCGCCATTAGTTCCCGGGTAAAGGACGGGGGAATTGCCGACACGGGTGCCGCCGCCAGAACAGCTCTGCCAATTGTCTTCTTTATGTCACTGAAGGCCGCTCCTGCTGTTATAGACACCCTTATAAGTGAGGGACGCAGCCCCGATGAACCGGCGGCTGTGGTCTACAACGCCGGAGCCCCGAACCGGAAGATTGTAAAGGGAACCCTGAAAACCATCCCCGGCCTGATAGAGAAAGAGGGCTACGGCGAACCTGGTCTTCTGATTGCCGGGGAGATCACATCCTACGGCTTTGACACTGCCCTGGGAGCCCTTGAAGGGAAGAAGATCCTTCTGACCTGCAGCGAACGCATGATGGACCGGGCCTGCCGGATAACAGAGGAACTGGGAGGCACTCCCCTGCCCTCGTCCCTGATCCGTCTGGAGCGGACTCTTGATTCTTTGACTCTTGAAGGCTATGACTGGGTGGTTCTGACCTCCCCGGCGGCGATCGAGTTCTTTATGGAACTTGTGAAACTGGATAAAATTGACCTGAGAAAACTGCCGAAGATTATGGTCTGCGGAAATCCCTCGAAACAGAAGCTTCTTGAGTACGGCATCCACGCCGATCTCTGCCCTCCCGCCTCCTATGGAGCCGAAGAGCTGAAGAAGGCCGCCGCTTCCGCCGTGAATAAGGGAGAAAAGATACTCCGCCTCAGATCCGCCATGGCGGGCCCTGAAATCACAGAGACTCTGGAAGAGCTGGGCTGCGCGGTGACCGACGCTGTTCTCTACGATAACAGACCGGTTCCCGCAGAAGAGAACTGTCCCGAAGCCGATGCGGTATTCTTTGCCAGCTCCTCTGGAGTAAAGGCCTTTATAGAGAACTGGGGAAGCTCTGCCCTTAAGGGAAAGATTCTCCTTGCCATCGGAGAACCCACGGCCCGGACCATCAGAGAGCTCTCTACCATCGAACCGCTTACCGCCCGGGAAGCTGATATTCCCTCGGCCCTTATGACCCTGGCCGCCGACCTTGTTGAAAGAAAACTGAAGGAGACAGTATGAAAGGTTATCCCGATATTCGTATGAGACGGCTCAGACAGAGCCGGTCCATAAGAAGACTCTTTGATGCCCCCCTACCGGGACCCGAGAAGTTTATCTGGCCCCTCTTCGTGGCAGAAGGCTCCGGAAAGAGAGAGGCCATCGACGCCATGCCCGGACAGTACCGCCTCAGCCCGGACACCCTCTGCCGTGAGGTGGAAGCATCGGTCAAGGCCGGAATCGGAGGCGTTCTTCTCTTCGGTCTGACTGAGGAGGAGAAGAAGGACGGCAGCGGCACCGAGGCCTGCTGCTCCACCGGTTCCGTTCAGCAGGCGGTAAGGGTTCTGAAAAAGGAGTTCCCTGAACTGACGGTGATGACCGATGTCTGCCTCTGCGCCTATACCTCCCACGGCCACTGCGGCCCTCTTACCGGGTCGGGAGATGTGGACAATGACGGGGCTCTGGAGCAGCTGGCCCGGACAGCCCTCTCCCATGCCGAGGCGGGAGCCGACTGTGTGGCCCCCAGCGCCATGATGGACGGTCAGGTTCAGGCCATCCGGAGCGCCCTGGACGGTGAGGGTTTTAAGGATACCCTGCTGATGAGCTACTCCACCAAATTCGCCTCTTCCATGTACGGCCCCTTCCGGGATGCCGAGCAGTCCGCTCCGGGCAAGGGAGACCGCCAGGGCTACCAGCAATCCTACCGCGACAAGCGTCAGGCTGTCAGGGAGAGTCTTCTTGATGAAAACGAGGGTGCGGACATCCTGATGGTAAAACCGGCTCTTATGTATCTTGATATAATAAAAGAGATTAGAGAGAGAACTGAGCTCCCCCTGGCCTGTTACAATGTAAGCGGAGAGTACTCCATGATGATCGCCTCCGCCGAGAGGGGATGGGGAGATCTGAAGGCCATGGTCAGGGAGTCTGTTGCCGCCATGGACCGGGCGGGGTCGGATATCATCATCTCCTACTGGGCCGGCCGGTATAACGAGATTTTCACAGATTAAAATTGTAGTTGAGATACCCCCGAAAGCGGGGTTATAATAGGCCTTTAAACAGATGGAGAGGTGCCGGAGCGGTCGAACGGTCCTGATTCGAAATCAGGCGTACTGCTTGCAGTACCGGGGGTTCGAATCCCCCCCTCTCCGTTTTTAATTCTGTTGAATCAGTAAGTGTATAATCAGAAAGCAAAAAGACCCGGATCGCTCCGGGTCTTTTTTGTCGGACTCCAGCAGCCAGAACTGCAGCAGCCCTAACTGCATTTATCAAACTTATTCGGCGTTTCTGTCCAGGGCCTTCTGCAGGAGTACGGCGCCCAGAATCAGCACTCCCTTGATAAAGTCAGTTACAAAGGCGGGAACCTGGAAGGCCGACAGGATGGCGTCGATGGCAAAGAGGATAATGGCTCCGAAGAAGCTTCCCTGAATAAATCCCCGTCCACCAGCCATGGAGGTTCCACCGATGGCAACGGCGGCAATAACATCCAGCTCAAATCCCTTACCCGCCGTGGCCACATCAACAGAACCGAAACGGGCAATGTAGAGGAAGGCGGCGATTCCGGTCAGAAGCCCGGTGATTGTAAAGATCATCACCTTGATATACTCCACCTTGATACCAGTCAGCCTGGCGGCCTTCTCATTGGAGCCTACCGCATAGACATAACGGCCGAACTTTGTCCGGTTCATCAGGTACCATACGGCGCAGGTGATGCCCACAAAGATCAGAACCAGGTAGGGAAAGGGTCCGAGCTTGCCGTATCCCAGCTTTCTAAGGGTATCGAAGTAGATTTCGTGGTTGACGATCTGGGGACCTCCGTCTCCGAACTGAATGGTAATGGAGCGGAAGGCCGTCAGTGTAGCCAGGGTCACAATAAAGGAAGCCACCTTTGCCACACCCACAAAGATCCCGTTAAAGAATCCCATCAGGGCCCCAAGAAACATACACATAACAAGGGTCAGCAGCATATTCTGGGTGGTGTTGAAAACAACGACCCCTATGGCTGCGGACAGGGCCAGAATAGACCCTACTGACAGATCGATATTTCCCGAAATAATTACCAGAGACATCCCCAGGGCGATGATGCCGATAAAAACGGAAGACCGCATCAGGTTCATCAGACTGGGAAAGGAGAGGAACTGGTCACTGGCGATTCTCCCGATCAGCAGCATCAAAATCAGGGACAGGATATAGTTGTGGTTGATAATAAATCTCTTAAAATCAAAACCTTTGCTTTTCTTATTCATACTTAATTCAAGACTGGTGCTCATATTCCTTCTCCGTCTCAGGATCTTTTATTGGAACCGGTGGCATAGTACATGACCTCTACCTCATCCAGTTCCTTCCTGGTGAATTCTTTATTAATTTCGCCCTTGTACATGACAATACAGCGGTCGGCGATCTTGTGGATCTCCGGAAACTCGGAGCTGAACACAATAACACTCTTTCCCTGGTCCACCAGCCTTGTTATAAGCTGATAGATCTCAAACTTGGCACCCACATCGATCCCCTGGGTGGGGTTATCAAGAATGTAGACATCGGAATCCAGGCCGAACCATCGGGAGAAGATGACCTTCTGCTGGTTTCCGCCGCTTAAGGAGGTAATCAGATGGTCAGGGCCGGCGGCCTTGATATTGGTTGCCTTCCGATTCTCCTCATACCGCCTGTACTCCTTTTTGGGACTGATATGAATGCCCTTGTGGCGGGAGGTGAAGTAAGCCATGGAGATATTGTCCCGGATATTCATGTCCTTGATGATGGACCGTTCCTTTCTGTTACGGGGAACCATGGAGACACCGGACCTGATAACGCTGGCGATGGACTTTGTATTAAGCTCATCCCCGTTCAGTCTGATCACTCCATCGGTGGCCTTTCTGGCACCGAAGAGACACTCACTGAGCTCTCCCCGGCCGTCGCCGAAGAGGCCGGTAAAGGCGATGATCTCCCCCTTTCGGAGCTTGAAGCTGACATTGCTGAAATATCCTTCACAGCTGAGGTTCTCCGCCTCAAAGACCACCTCATCCTGAACACAGTCGGTCTTGTCAAAAACATCATCATCGATATTACGGCCCACAAGCATCTCGGTGGCCTGCTGCTCGTTGATATCTGCAAAATTTCCCGAGGCGATATAGGCACCGTCCCGCATTACGGTGTATTTGTCGCAGATTTCAAAGAGCTCGGGCATCTTGTGAGAGATATAGATACAGCTGATGCCTTCATCTCTGAGGCCCCGCATAATGGTAAAGAGGTTATCGATCTCCTCATTGGTCAGGGCCGTAGTGGGCTCGTCCATAATGATCAGACGGCACTCAAAGAGCAGTGCCCTGGCGATCTCCACAAGCTGCTTTCGGGATGTATCCAGCTCCCGGACAAAGACTGTTGGATCGATATCCAGATTCATCCGTTCAAAGACCTCTCTGGACCGGCGGATCATCTCCTTCCGGTTCAGATGGATTCCCGACTTTACGATCTCGTTATTAAGAAACAGGTTCTCATAGACCTTCAGGTCGTTTACCAGATTGAGCTCCTGGTGGATAAAGCGTATCCCCAGCCGGGAAGCCTTTACAGGGGTAAGGTGGGAGTGTTCCTCCCCGTCTATATAGATCTGTCCGGAATCCTGCCTGAGGATGCCGCCCAGAATATTCATCAAAGTTGATTTTCCCGCTCCGTTTTCCCCGAGAAGACCGTGAATCTCCGCTTCTCCCACGGAAAAACTGACGTCCCGGACCGCATGAACGGCTCCGAAACTCTTATGGATGTTTTTCATTTCAAGTTGCATGAATTGTTCTACCTGATATTGAATATTGAAGCCGGCAGCCCGGAGGCCGCCGGCACTTTACATAATAACCCTTAAATTAAGTCTCAGTAGATAGAGTAGCGCAGTGAATAGACGGGTCCCTTCATAAACTCTTTATAGTTGGAGTTGTCCACCATTTCTGTCTCAACAAGATAGCGACCTGAAACTTCTTTACCATTCAGAACATCGATCCCCAGTTGAATGGCATCAACAACCATGGCGGGGGAGAAGGAGAACATTACCTGATCGATTCCCTGGGCCTGATAGTGATCGTAGAGTCCGAGGATCTCTCTTGAGGCACTGACACCGGAAACCAGTTTTACATTGAGGTCATAGGCTCCGTCATATCCTTCCAGAGCGGCGAGAACACCCGCAGCCACTTCCGCATCGTGGGTGAAAATTCCCTGGATGCTTTCAACCTGAGCTTTTGTATTGGAGGAGAGGAAGGTTTCCATCTGAATCTGGGCTGTGTCCTTGCTCCAGTTTGTAACAAACTCGTTTACAACGACAAAGTTGGAATCAGCAGTTGACCAGAATCCGTTGGATCTCTGCATGGGAACGCTTGAGTTGTCTCCCTTGAACTCGAGGATGTTAACGGGACCGGCTGCCAGTTCGCTCTTGAAGTAGTCGTTGAAATAATTGCCCATCTCTTCTCCGATGGTATCGTTGTCACCAGGGAGTTCGGCTGTCTGGTTGAAGTTGCTGATCAGTCTGTCGTAGACAATCAGGGGGATGTCCGCATCCAGGATGGTCTGGGCGGCGGATTTCAGCTCATCACCGTTAAAGGGCCACAGAACCACAACATCCGCGCCTCTTGCAACAACAGTGTCAATCTGGTTGGACTGCTTTACAATATCGTCGGAAGTAAGAAACTGATAGCTGTATCCATTCTCTTCGGCCAGTTTCTTTGTTGCATTCTCTGCATGCTTGATACTCTCACCGAGAAATCCATGGGTGGCGCTGGGCATAATAACCGCCATAAACTTGGCATCATCATCCTGTCCTCCGCTGGCAAAAACCACTGATGTAGAAGCTGCAAGCATCACCAGTAATAACACGATTAGTTTTTTCATTAATTCGCTCCTTTAAAAAAAACTTTTTCTAAAACAGAATCTATTTCATCAGCCCTTTTCAGGCTGATAAATCACTTATATCCACCAGGGGAAGCTCTCCGGCCGAAGGCTCTTTCAGGGCTTCCACCTCTCCATAGACATATCCGCGTTCCCTGTCCAGAGGCCAGATCATGGGCTTCATAAAGCCGAGGCAGGCCGCAAAGCCCTGCTCTGTTGCGCTGTCAATTCCAGTCCCCCGGGAGTTGGCTCCTTCGTTCTCGATGGAGAAAGCTCCTTCAAAACCCTTTTCCATCAGACAGGAGACAAAGGCCCGCCAGTCCATGGAATCGGAACCGCCGAAACCGGGAACCATCGGCTCATAGGAGAAGCGATCCCACTCATTTTCAGCCACAGGAACACCCGCAGCCCGGGCAAGTTCGGCGGACACGGCCTGTTTGCCGAAGACATTGCCCCAGTGAATGGAGCCGGCATCACAGTTCATACGGGAGGTCTTCAGATGAACCGACTTGATCCTCTTCATATCGCTGTGGTTCACAACATCAACGGGATTCACAAACTGCCACACATCGTGGCTGGGATCGTAGGTCTCCCCGTGGGCATCTGAGGGAATCAGTTCATACATAAACTTTCTGGCAGCCAGTGTGGAAGAGAGATTGTTCATGGTGCTGCTCATTCCCTTGGGCTGCCATCCCTCCATGGGACAGTTTTCATAGATAACAGTTACACCGAGGTCTTCCGCATACCGGATGATGGGAGTAAACACTCTTTTGTATTCGTAGAGGTTCTTCTCAAAGGCTCCCTCTTCCAGATCCCACTCATGGTTGTACCCCACAAAGGTCCCCACGGTTATGCCGTTCTCATCGCCCCCCATGAGGGCAGCCATTCTGATAAGTTTCAAAAGGTGGTTCTGATTGTGTATCCTCTGACCGGGATCTCCACCGATAACATTTTCAAAGGCGCCTACCGAGAGGTGAAGCCCCGAACGGTTGAACATCTCTATTGTCTGTTTCGCCCGGTCCGAGTCGAATCCCTCGTAGTCCAGATGGGTTGCCACATGGTCCTGTCTGGTGCCGTCCTTTCTAAACACACAGAGTTCGATCCCCTGCAGCCCCAGACTGCCCGCTGTACTCATCAGCTTTTCCAGGGAGTAATGGGGATAAGCAGAACTCATCATCCATACCTGATTTCTCATGCTTCCACCTCCACCCAGCGATTCTCTTCGGCGCTTCTGATTATGGCCTCACAGAGATACATCTCCGAAGCCCCGTCTTTCAGTAAGGGATATTCGGCGCTGCTTGAGACTCCGAGAATATCCGAATAGAACTCTCTGATCAGATTCTTCAGGGTCTCGCCGTATCCCTCCTGATGGCCGCCGGGAAATCCGGACATGGAAGCCGCTCTGCCGTGAAGGAGAGAGGGATCTTTCACAAGGATCTCATTGGCCCTGTCCCTGTGACCGATGGTCAGCTGATTGGGTGCCTCGGAATTCCAGGTGAAGGAACTTACCGTACCGCTCTGCCTGAACTCCATATAGTTTTTATATCCAGCGATAACCTGACTGACTGTCAGAGTCCCCAGGGTTCCATTCTCCATTTTGAACAGAATCTGTGCATAATCCTCGGTATCGACGTCATAGCTGATATATCCGGCCGTATCTTCAGCCTTCGAAAATGTAAGATCCTTCCCGTCGGAGCTCTTTTTTCTTGTTTCATGCATTCTTCCGAACTGAGCAAACACCGATTTGATCTTCATTCCGGTGACATATTGGGCCATATCCATCCAGTGGGTCCCGATATCTGCCACGGCTCTGGATTTTCCGCTGAGCTTCGATTCAAGGCGCCAGCTGTAGTCTGTATCGTAGAGGAGCCAGTCCTGAAGATAGGAGCCCTGAAGGGAGAAGATCTCTCCGCCCTCTTTCTCCATGTTTCTCTGTCTCATCTCCTGAATAAGGGGATAGTAGCGTAGATTGTAGTTGACCGCCGCCATAAGCCCTTTCGCATCAGCAAGCTCAACCAGTTCTGCGGCTTCGGCAGAGTTCATAGCCAGGGGTTTCTCACAGAGTACGCTTTTACCATGCTCCAGACACTCCTTTACCATGGAGTAGTGAAGATGATTCGGGGTGCAGATATGCACTACATCCGCGTCACTTTTTAAAATATCCCTGTAGTCAGATGTGTATCCGGGTATATTCAGCCTCAGGGCGGCCTCTTTTGCCTCCTCTTCCGAGATGCCGGCAACCATCACAAGATCTGCAAGACCTGCGTTCCGTCTGATGGCTTCCGCATGAACGGGTCCGATAAAACCGGTTCCGATCACGGCAACTTTTAACCTTCTCATTCATCAGTCCTTTTTCGTTATTTAAGTAGATCCTAAACCCACTTGTACTATCTGTCAACAATTATGTTTTACAATAAGACATAATTGTTTTAGAATACAATTATTGATATTTTGGAGTCTAAATAATATAGTGGAATAATCAGATGAAACCTTCAGAGCTAATAACACAGAACACAACGGCCCAGATTTATAACATCATCAGAACTGCCGGCGAAATTAACAGAATGGGTATAACCCGCCTCAGCGGTGTATCCAAATCGACAATCTCCATTCAGATAAACAAGCTGATCTCCCTGGGTCTTGTGGAGGAGATCTCTCCGGAAAACAGCGAACAGAGAAAGCTGAAGCTTAAAATACGGGAAGGAATAGGTCAGGTGGCAGGGATTTTTCTGGGAACCACAAAACTGAAGGCAGTCATATTCAATCTTGATATGAGTATCCTCTGTGAACAGGAATATCATTTTGAAAATATCAGCGATCCTGTAGAGACCAACAGCAGAATCATTGAGATACTGAAGGAACTGTGTGATCAATACAGGGTAAGGAGGCTCTGGGGCATTGGTCTCGGCTTCCCCTTTCCCGTTGATTTCACCGAGGGTAAGCCCGACTCACCTCCCAATGTCCCCCTCTGGCACGGCTATCCCCTGAAGGAGCTCTATGAGAAAGAGTTCTCCTGTCCCGTTCTTATAGAAAACGATGTAAATGTCATGGCCCTGGGAGAGGGCTATATGGGAAGCACAAGAAATGAGGCTGATTTTCTTTTTATCAAGGCGGGTACGGGAATCGGTGCCGGTCTTATTATCGACGGAAAGATCTACCGCGGAGCCAAAGGCTGCGCAGGGGATATCGGTCATATCCCCATTGACGGAAGCACAGTGCTATGCCATTGCGGCAACAAGGGCTGTCTTGAGGCGGTTGCCGGGGGCAAGGCTCTGACAGGTCTGGCAAAGGAGAAGGCCGAGTCCGGAGAAAGTCCCTTTCTTGCACAACGCCTTAAGGAAGGTTGTGAGCTTAGCGCCCGGGATATCAACGATGGAGCCATAGCGGGAGATCTGTCCTGTATAAAACTTGTACAGGATGCCGGCAAGGCCGTAGGGCAGGTAGCGGAGAAACTGGTCAGTTTTCTAAACCCCTCATCCATTGTAATAGGAGGAGGCCTGGCAAATTTCGGAAATCACTATATCGGAGCCATCAGAGAGGCTATTATCCGTCGCTCCCTCCATCTGGCGACCTATGAGCTCAGGGTCTGTTTCTCTGAACTCAAGGATATGTCCGGCCCCATGGGAGCGGGCACCCTGATACTGGATCACATATTCAGTTCAAAGGAATTTCCGGAAACTCTTAAACGCATCTGATCAGGAATCATTCGGGCAGTTTACTCAGGATCATCCCCGCAGTCTTCACAGGATCATCGGTCTCCGCCTCAATCCGGGCCAGCAGGGTCCTCCCCTTCTCCTTCATTGAGTAGTCGTAGCACTTGTCGTAGTAACCGAGAGCAATGGCAGCGGCGGTCTCCATATCCCCCTCTTCCAGTGCCCTCTGGGCCTTCTGATGATTCTCCCCCCCCAGCCTCTTTCTAATCCGGTCCAGGGACTCCTTCAGGGGAGCCATTCCCGCGGCGCCGTACTCGCGGCAGAGGCGCTCCACCCTGTTTTCCAGGGATGTATCCACAAAGACAAGGGGCGCTGCCTTCATGACCTCATAGAAATCATTAGGCATAAAGACCATACCGATATTCAGGCTCTCATCCTCAACCCAGATCCGTCTTGCGTGATCCAGGGTCCGGATCTTTTCAAAAAGAAGGTTTTCGAAGAACTCCGCCGAAGGCTGTTCATCCATCCCGATTCCTCCGAAGGCGGAACCTCTGTGAACGGCAATTCCCTCAAGATCAATAATCTGCTCATCCGCTTTTTCGAGCTCCTTGAGGATGTCCGTCTTGCCGCAGCCGGTTCTGCCTCCCAGAATGACCAGGGGCAGAGGCCTGGAAAAGGAAGAGAGAACGGCACGTCTGTAGCTCTTGTATCCGCCCTCCAGCCTGTAGACCTGAAATCCATGGCTTTCCAGAAGCTGTGAGAAGCGCAGACTTCTGAGGCCGCCCCTGGCACAGAGAATTATAATTTTGCCGTCCCGGGCTAAAGGTTCGGCCTGTTTCAGATATTCGGGGATTCTGGGATTGGCAAAGGACTCGCCCAGACCTGTGGCCTCTTCAGGCCCCTTGTGTTTGTAGGTCCAGCCTATTTCGGCCCTCTCTTCATTGGTAAAGAGGGGAATATTGACAGATCCGGGAACATGGGCGTGGTCAAACTCCCCGGGAGAGCGGACATCCACCATCTGAAGCTCGGCCTTCATTTCCACAAACTCTTCCACACTGATCTGGTTAATCATAGTCCAATTCCTCCGGGGACACTCTCTCCGGACGGGACTCGACCGGTTTCAAGCCAGTCTATCAGAGACCGGGGCTCCCGTCCATTACGGACAGGAGCCCCGGTAAGAACACAGTTCAACAAGAAAACTTACTTCAGATCAAAGCGGTCCAGATTCATAACCTTGCTCCAGGCAGCGGCAAAGTCATTCTGGAATTTCACCTCACCGTCGCTGCTGCCATAGACCTCGCTGAGGGCGCGGAGGATGGAGTTGGAACCGAAAACCAGATCAGTTCTGGTGGCGGTCCACTTCTTCTTTCCGCTGGCCCTGTCCCTGCCCTCATAGAGGTTGGAGTCTTTCGGAACAGCCTTCCACTCGGTGTTCATATCAAGGATGTTCACAAAGAAATCATTGGTCAGAACACCGACCCTGTCAGTTAGAACGCCGTCGGAAGAGCCCTTGTAGTTTGCTCCCAGAACCCTCAGTCCACCGGTCAGAACAGTCATTTCCGGTGCCGTCAGGGTCAGAAGCTGGGCCTTGTCCAGAAAGAGCTGCTCTGCCGGCACCGAGTACTCCTTCTTCAGGTAGTTCCGGAAACCGTCGGCACAGGGCTCCAGTACGGCAAAGGAGTCCGCATCTGTCTGCTCCTGAAGGGCGTCGGTTCTGCCGGGGCTGAAGGGAACCTTAAGGGAATTTCCCGCCTTGGCTGCGGCCGCTTCGACGGCGGCAGTTCCGCCCAGAACAATCAGGTCCGCCAGAGAGACCTTTTTGTCTCCGCCAGAGGCATTGAAACTCTTCTGGATCTTCTCAAGCTTGGAGATAACTTTTTTCACAAGCTTGGGATCATTGGCCTCCCAGTCCTTCTGGGGAGCAAGGGCGATTCTGGCACCGTTTGCGCCGCCTCTCTTGTCGGAGCCCCGGAAGCTTGATGCCGAAGCCCATGCGGTAAAGATCAGATCAGATGCGTCCAGTCCAGCTCCGAGGATCTCCTTCTTCAGGGATTCCACATCACCGTCATCAATCATCTTATAGTCCGCTTTTGGAACGGGGTCCTGCCAGATCAGCTCCTCTTCGGGCACTTCAGGTCCCAGATAGAGGGAGCGGGGTCCCATATCCCGGTGAGTCAGCTTGAACCAGGCCCTGGCAAAGGCGTCGGCAAACTTTTCGGGGTGCTCCAGATAGTCCTTTGCGATCGGAGAGTATACGGGATCATAGCGGAGAGAGAGGTCCGCGGTAGTCATCATGGGTCTGTTCTTTTTAGAGGGATCATGGGCATCAACAACCATGTCCTCCTCATCCACATCCTTTGCCAGCCACTGGTTGGCTCCGGCGGGACTCTTCACCAGTTCCCACTCATACTTGAAGAGGACCTTCAGATATCCCATGTCCCAGGTAGTGGGATTCGGCTTCCAGGCACCTTCAATTCCGCTGCTTATGGTATCACCGCCCTTTCCTTTTCCGAAAGAGCTCTTCCAGCCCAGGCCCATCTGTTCAAGGGGAGCCGCTTCGGGCTCGGGACCGACCTGAGCCGCATCACCGGCACCGTGGCACTTTCCGAAGGTGTGCCCCCCTGCTACCAGGGCAACAGTCTCCTCGTCTCCCATGGCCATGCGGGCAAAGGTTTCACGTACATCAAGGCCGGAAGCAACGGGATCGGGATTGCCGTCGGGGCCTTCGGGGTTTACATAGATCAGACCCATCTGAACCGCTGCCAGAGGGTTTTCCAGATCCCGCTTGCCCGAATATCGGCTGTTCTCTTTATCGCTGGTGGCCAGCCACTCTTTTTCAGAGCCCCAGTAGATATCCTCTTCCGGTTCCCAGACATCCTCCCGGCCTCCGGCGAAACCGAAGGTCTTGAAGCCCATGGATTCAAGGGCGCAGTTTCCCGCCAGAATCATCAGATCCGCCCAGGAGATTTTCTTTCCGTATTTCTTTTTGATGGGCCAGAGCAGGCGGCGAGCCTTATCGAGGTTCACATTGTCGGGCCAGCTGTTCAGAGGGGCAAATCTCTGGGTTCCCGATCCGGCACCTCCCCTCCCGTCTCCCAGACGGTAGGTTCCGGCGCTATGCCAGGCCATGCGGATAAACAGACCGCCGTAGTGACCCCAGTCTGCGGGCCACCACTCCTGGGAGTCGGTCATAAGGGCATAGAGATCCTTCTTCAGCCCTTCATAGTCCAGTTTGGCAAACTCTTCTGCATAATTAAAATCCCCGTCCATGGGGTTTCCCTTGGCAGGATTCTGGTGCAGCATCTTGAGATTAAGCTGATCCGGCCACCAATCCATATTTGATGTACCCCGGTCTGCGGTGGTACGGCTGGTAGCTCCTGTTACGGGGCATCTTCCTGTCTTGCTCATAGTCTCCTCCTTTTACTATGGGTCATAAGCGAAAAACAGATTACATGCTATCCAAAGAGGTCTCGCGATTAACGATACCTTTTAATAATACCATAGTTTATTAATTCGTATTAAACCAAAATTATTTATAAAAATATTACTTTTTTAACATTCTATTCAGAGGGGGAAACATTTCCTGAAATACTGCAGAAATTTGATTATGCAGTTCCGGAGAGTTAGTATTAAGAGAACGGGTGTTCTTCGATGCCCGGTAATTCATTTTAGTAAGGAAGGAACAGGAATGGCAAAAGGTAAAGGCGCAGATCTCTTATTGATTATTCTGGCAATACTGCTTCCCTTTGTAGCGGTATTTCTTAAAAAAGGGGTGGGAAAGGATCTGCTGATCAACATCATACTCTGTATTTTCTTCTACATTCCGGGTATTATCCATGCCCTGTGGGTTGTTCTGAAATAAAACCCTGATCGGGAATCGATTAAAAAAGCCGCCCTCACCAGGCGGCTTTTTCATTGAATCAGCAATTCGGAATAACCGGAATTACTCTTCCATCTGATATCCTACAACATCAATTTCAACTCTTCTGTTTTCTTCTGCTGTATCATCATCGCCAACAGGCTCGGATGCGCCCTTTCCGACGGTGGTAATAGCGTCAGCCTTGAAGGTCTTGTTCTTGATCAGGTAGGCGGCAACCGCTTCTGCTCTCTCCTGGGAGATGGCCATAATGGCACTTTCATCACCAATATTTGCGGCATGTCCTGTGATAATGACCTCCTCTCCATCATAGTTCTTAAGAAGGAGTTTCAGGTAATCCAGTGTATTGGCCGTTTCGGGAGTAATTTCCGCGGAATTTGCCTCAAACTGCAGATTTGAAAGAATGAACTTAGTCTGTCCCTCTTCACTTACAATGGATACATTGTCCCTGGCGCTCTCAATATCCACTGTTTTACAGGATACAGCGGCCAGGGTGACAGTGATGGCAATCATCAGGACAAAAATTGACTTGGTTTTACTTTTCATTAAAAAGACTTCCTTAAATTAAACCCGAAGGTTCTTTAGTTTATTTACATTGAGATTATAGAAGATGGATCAAATCTTTTCAAAAATAAATTCACGTTTTTGCCATAATTGAGAAACTCAAAAGAAACCGGCTTCTGTTCTGTCACCGTAAAAGTAAGGAAGACTGGCAGCAGGGAAAGTTCCCGGACCTGCCAGTCACTCTTCATTGGTCCTCGGTTCCGAGTCCATCTCATTCAGAAAGTAGCGATGAACACCCTTATACCCTGTCAGTTCAGGGTGAAAGCTGGCAGCCAGACAGCTGCCCTGGCGCACCAGTACGGGAGCATCCTCGAAGGAAACAAGGACCTCCACCCCCTTCCCCCGGCAGGTAATTCTGGGAGCCCTGATAAAGAGGGCGGACAAAACCCTGTCCCCCCAGTTCAGAGGTGTTTCGAAGCTTTCACTCTGCCGGCCGTAGGCATTTCTTGCAACCTCGATGTCTATAGCACCCAGGGTTTCCTGATCCGAACCGGCCACCCCGGAGGAGAGAAGGATCATGCCGGCGCAGGTCCCGAACACGGGCATGCCGGCGGCTATCCTTTCCCGCAGGAGAGTCAGGAGTCCGAAGCGCCTTAAGAGGCGGGTCATTACAGTGCTCTCCCCTCCCGGGATGATCAGGCGCTCCGCCCTCTCCAGCTCTTCCGCACTCCTGACAGAAAAAGCCTCAAAGCCGAGAGACTCCACTGTCTTTCTGTGGGCATCGAATCCCCCTTGCAGGGCGAGAATCCCGACGGCCACTACCAGCCCCTGCCGGCAATCCGCAGCTCCGGAGCCAGCTCATCCATGCCGATCCCCGTCATTGCGCCTCCCAGGCTGCGGGAGATATCCCTCAGTTTTCCGGGATCATTGTAGAAGGTCACCGCATCCACAATGGCCCGGGCCCGCTTTTCAGGATTCTCGGATTTAAATACACCAGAACCCACAAACACCGCCTCGGCTCCAAGCTCCATCATCAGAGCCGCATCCGCCGGGGTAGCCACGCCTCCTGCCGAAAAGTTGGGAACCGGCAGTCTTCCTGTGGCGGCCACCTCCTGGAGCAGATGAAAGGGTGCCCCCAGTTCCTTTGCACGGGTCATCAGGGTCTCTTTGGGAAGGGCCTGTATCAGAGCTATATCCTCCTTCAGGGTTCTCATATGACGGACGGCTTCCAGAATGTCACCGGTGCCGGCCTCCCCCTTGGTGCGGATCATGGCCGCCCCTTCACCAATCCGCCGCAGGGCCTCTCCCAGGTTCCGGCATCCGCAGACGAAGGGAACCCGGAAATCCTCTTTCCATATATGGTAGCGGTCATCCGCCGGGGTAAGAACCTCTGACTCGTCAATAAAATCGATGTCCATGGTCTCAAGAATTCGGGCCTCGGTGATATGACCGATCCGGCACTTGGCCATTACGGGTATGGTCACGGCCTTCTGTATCCCTTCGATCATGTCGGGGTCCGACATCCGGGCTACTCCTCCGTCCTTGCGGATATCCGCAGGAACCCTCTCAAGAGCCATCACCGCAGCGGCCCCGGCGTCCTCGGCAATTCGTGCCTGTTCCGGTGTCACTACATCCATAATAACTCCGCCCTTCAGCATCTCTGCCAAACCTGTCTTGCTCTTCCATGTTGCGGTCTGCCGTGCAGACCAGGTCTGTTCGCTCATCGCGTCCTCCAGCCTGTAATCTAATTCAGATTGAGGAGTCTGATCTCTTCGAGACCAAGGAGGACAAGTTCGGGAACTATGTGATCAAATAGCTTGAAATTCTCATACAGATCGGCATGTTCTCCAGTGGCGATCACCAGAGCCGTCTTATCGGGGAAACACTCGCGGTTCATCCGTTTGATCAGCTCTTTCAGCATACCAAGGGTCCCATAGAAAAGGCCCCCCTGAATACCGCTGACCGCGTCTCTGCCGCACACCCTCTTTACCGGCTGAATCTCCACCACAGGAAGACGGGCCGTTCTTTCGGCAAGAGCCTCCATTGTGATTTCAATTCCGGGCACAAGGGTCCCTCCCAGATACTCTCTGCCGCTGCTTACGGCGCACAGACTGGTGGCCGTTCCAAAGTCAACGATAATAAGATCTCTGCCGGGAAAGAGCTTTACTCCCGCGACGCCGTTGGCGATCAGATCCGCCCCCAGCTCCTGGTGGTTGGTGTATTTCACCTGCAGACCGCTCTTCACTCCCGCCCTGAGGGTCAGAGCCTCAAGTCCGAAATAGCTGCGGCTGCACTCCTCCAGAACAGCGTTGAGTTCGGGTACCACCGAACAGAAGACAAATGCCTCAACTTCTGAAGCATCGAATCCCTTCGCCTGGAGCCACTGGATCAGAAAGAGTCCCAGCTCGTCTGCGGTTAAGCCTGTGGATGTGTTTTTCCGGAATGTTCCCAGCACGCGGCCCTCTGATAGGATTCCGCCGAATATACGGGAACTGCCTGCATCAAGTGTCAAAGTCATCAGAACCTGTCCTCCAAGAATCAAGTCTGAATTGATTATGATTAGTTTTTATTTCAGCCGGTACCGTCCAAAAAATGAATCGACCCGGCATCTTTATTTAACACCCCCCGGGGCCGTGGGGTCAATAGGTTCTTAATAAGTGATCAAATTTTCAGAAGTTCATACTCCCTGCTGCCCAGACCGATCTTCACCCCATGGGCCACAGCGGACTCCCACTCCGTATCGGGATGGGTCATGGCGAAGTGGTCGCAGCCATCGTTGTGCTCCCCTCCCGCCTTTTCCAGATGATCACTCAGAATGCTTCCGGGCATTACAGGCGCGGCGTTACAGAGGTCGGCACAGGCCACATCCAGTGCAACGGGATCAAAGGAGGCAAGCATACCCACATTGGGGATGATAGGAATATCGTTTTCCGAGTGACAGTCACAGTTGGGAGACACATCGCAGATCAGAGAGATATGGAAGTGGGGCCGGTCCTGACAGACCGCCAGGGAGTACTCGGCCATTTTCTTGTTCAGCATCATAATGCTGTTCCCGGAACCTCCTACAATGGCGTCCCTGGGACAGACGGCCAGACATCTTCCGCATCCCACACACTTCTCATGATCAATCACAGCCTTTTTCGCCTCGATTACCGGAGCATCATGGGCACATATCTTCAGACAGGCGCCGCAGCCGATGCACTTGTCGGTAATTACCAGAGGTTTGCCTTCACAGTGCTGCTCCATCTTTCCGGCTCTGGAACCGCACCCCATGCCGATATTTTTTATGGCTCCCCCGAACCCCGCCATCTCATGGCCCTTGAAGTGGGTCAGGGAGATAAAAATATCCGCATCCATCACGGCCCGTCCGATCTTTGCTTCCTTTACATGCTCACCCTTTACTGGAACCAGCACTTCGTCTGCCCCTTTAAGTCCGTCGGCAATAATCACATGACAGCCGGTCTGAAAGGGAGAGAAGCCGTTTACATAGGCCGTATCCATATGGTCCAGGGCATTCTTTCTGGTTCCCACATATAGGGTGTTGCAGTCTGTGAGAAAGGGTTTGCCCCCCAGTTCCTTCACATAGTCAGCCACAACCTTGGCATAGTTTGATCTCAGGAAGGAGAGATTTCCATACTCTCCGAAGTGAATCTTAATTGCCGCATAGCTGTCACTGAAGTCGATCTTCTCAAAACCGGCGCTCTTCATCAGCCGGTGAAGCTTCTGAAGCAGGTTTTCGTGGGCAGTTGCCTTAAAACTGGTGAAATATACTTTTGATTTGTCCATAGATTCCTCATTTTTAAGCCGGCAGCTCCGGCTTAAGTGATACCTGAATATTCTATTGTATTTATATAGCTGTTGGAAGAAGAGAAGAATAATAATCACCAGTGTCAGGTTCCTCAGTATCTGTATCCCAGTGATAATCCGGGAATAAGCATCAGATACCGGCTTCCCCTCATCTTCAAATGAGAGGACTCTCCATCAACCACTCCCCAGTACTCCCCACCCGGGACCCATGAGAGAAAGAGATAAACCGTCCCGTACCAGTGACTGTCTCTGCCGAAACCGAAGTTCACCCCCGTATCCAGAGAGAGTTCGTGCAGTAGATAGAGGGAACGGTTATCCATGCCGTTACCCTCAGCAGAGCCATAGAGAAGCAGAAGACCATAGTTGCTGCCGATCCACCAGCCCTTCAGTCCCTGCCGGAGAGGATACCATCTAAATCCTGCCTGGGGGATGAAGAAGGCAATATTGATATCGTCTCCATAGTCATCCAGGGGGACAGTTCCTCCGGCAAAAGTCACCCTCCAACTGAGTGAGCCGGAGATGATCTGCTCATAACCGATTCCCATGCCGAAGCCCTTCATAACAGTCAGACCAAAGGGCAGAGGATTGATATCAACCTGTCTCGAAAAGCTCTCGGCGGCCCCGGAGAGAGGAGAAGCCGCAAGCATAAGGATAATCAATATTGAACGGCCCATGTTTATAGATTAGATCTATTGAAATCCATATACCAGAGAACTACTATTAATTTTATGAAGAGAATTCATCTTCTCCTGCTCTTCCTCCTCCCATGCGTTTTTTTGTCCTGCAGCATAAAGCTCTTTCTCGATGGTGATGAGGAGATTTCCTACCCTCTGGAGGAGGTACAGATCAGGCTGCTCTATCTAGAGAACGATAAACGGAAAGAGGGGCTGAAAACAGATTTTGCTCCTGAGCCCTTTTTTTCCGCCGGCTCCAGTGCAGGAGCTGTATTCGAAACAGGGGATGATTTATATATCATGTTCTTCGGAAGTGACAAGGTTATAGACTTCTACTTCAATATTGTTATTGATCTGGTTTCAACGGACTTTCTGCCGGGGGATATTAAGGTTCATGCGGGGTTCCTCCATAACTATGAAGGAGTAAGAGACCGGGTTATGGAAGGATTGGACAGCTACCTCGCCGGGGGTGCCTCAGGTACCATATACATTGTGGGCCACAGTGCGGGGGGAGCAGCCGCCATCTACTGCGCGGCTGATCTGATAACCAACAGAGGAATCGATGACCGGCTTTATATTGTGGCGGGAGGAACTCCCCGTCCCGGCAACCACAGCCTGAAAGCACTGATAGAGAACTCAAATGCCCGGTGCCACCGTATTGTCAACGGCAGTGACATGATCCCAACGGTTCCCCCTGAAAGCATGGGATACACCCATACAGGAATCTTTCACAGAATTGGGCCTAAACCCAATCCCCTGATTTCGGGAACCATGCTGTGGATTCCTCAGCACCTTCTGGACGGATACTGCGACACCCTGGACAAGGGGCTCTATCAGGTTCTGAACTGACCGAAATCCTCTTTCAGCCGGCTTACAATCTCTTTTAAATCCTGGGACAGGCTGACCATCAGCTGCATTGAGGTAACGATCTCTCCGGCACCTGTGGTAGACTCGGCCATTCCCGTTGAAACCCTCTGGGTTACCTCACGGATCTGTGCAGAGCGGTCGAGCATCAGCCGGGTTCCCGACTTGATCTCACCGGAACCGTTTCTGATGGTAACAGTCACCTCGTTGATCTGATTTGTGGATTCCAGAATCTGCTGCCCACCGGTGTTGAGTTCCGATACGGACTGCTCTATTTCACTGAAGGCATTGACCGTATCAAGAACCTCGGTGGAGATTTTTTCAAAGGCACTGGAAGTATCGGCCACATTCCTGTCGGTCTCGGTGACCGACTCAGTAATATCCTTGATAATCTGACTGATGGACTGGGAGGACTTTCCCGCTGAGTCGGCTAGCTTCCGGATCTCCTCGGCAACAACAGCAAAGCCCCGGCCCGACTCTCCCGCATGGGCGGCCTCGATGGCGGCATTCATGGAGAGAAGATTGGTCTGAGACGCGATGCTGTTTATGGCTGATGCCATATCCTGAATCTGGTTGATATGATCCACAACAGCCTTGAAGGTCCGGGCGGTCTCTTCAATCTTCAGCTTACCCTCCCCTGCGACATGTGACAGGGCCTGAGTAGTGCCCCGTTTATTCTGGGCTACAGAGTTTACATTCTGCAACGAGGCGATCATCTGTGTAATGGCCGCAGTAGACTCTTCCACCATGGCCGACTGGTTGATAATCTGATCATCCATGGAAGCAATATTCTGAGTCACCTGCTCAATGGCCGTAACAGTATCATCAATACTGCTGTCCAGGATCTCGATCTGTTTGTTAATGGAATTGAGGTTTGCGCTTATCTGTTCAATGGCGGTGGAGGTCTCTTCGGTGGAACTTGTTACACTCATACCGATGGTATCGGTTCCCTCAATGGCCTTTTTCACCTCGGTCATCAGATCCCGGAGTTTCCCTACAAAGGAGTTGAAAGAGTCGGCAACCTGACCGATCTCATCCCCCGTATGTATGGGAATGGTAACAGTCAGATCCGCATCAGCCTCGGCAAGCTGCCTCAGATTTCCGCCGATTCCTGTTAGTGGTTTAACTATGAAACGGGTATAGAGGATGTAGACAAAGGCCTGAAGGACAATGAAGAAGGCAACAAAGATGAGAAGGGGGGGAAGAATGGTTGCGATCAGGGAGGAGGAAATTTCTGAAACGGGGGAAGCAACCATAAGGGTCCATCTTGTTCCGGGAATATGAACATTCTGTATCATTGCCTCACCTGCAACTGTCATTCCCTCAAAATAGTAGCTGTCATTGTCAATGGCGCCGGAAACCAGAACAGCTGCCTCTTCCTGAGTATAGCCGAGACTCATGGCCAGGGCCTCCAGATCGATAATTCTCTCGGGATTGAAGAAGTATGTGTTATCGGGAGTCTCATTCCAGAGTACATATCTCCCTTCCGTATCGAAGAGGGTTATAGCGACTGAGTATTCCGCCATCAGCTCCCTTATAATGGCAATGATGGGATCAAAACTGTAGTTAAGGGCAACAATACCTGCATTCTGCCCGGAGTCATTAACCACGGCCCGGGCCGCCGTAATAACAATCTTGGGCTCGGCAGTTTTCTCAGCGGAGACTCTCGGCTCACTGATAAAGACTCTACCGGGATCTGCAAGGGCTCCCTTGTAGTAATCACGGCCACGGACATCGAAGCCCTCTCCCAGCTGCACATCTCTGCTGAGAAGGATTCCTGAAGAACCCGTTGTGGCGGTGTAAACAAGCTCAGCCTTTGTTCCGGCTGAAACCCTGTTCATAAGGCCGCTCAATTCCTGAGCCTCTTCCAGATCAAGGAAATCATCATTATCCAGTCCCCGGGGAACCGTATTCATTCTGTTCAGAACCCGCACAGCCATAGGATTGACCGACAGATTTCTCAGAAGTTCAAAACTCTCCTGTATTTCCAGGGAGATTGTATCCCTCATAACAAGTGAGTCTGTAAAGAGGTCCTGACGGGCATCATGATAGGCATCTCTGTACTGAAAGGAAAAGAGACCGCCCATAAATAGAAGGACAAGCAGAATGGGGATCACTATGGAGAGATAAAGGGTTTTTGTTTTTATACTGATGCTTTTTTTCAATGTATTGCCTCCGTATATAAAGGTTAATTTATACAGTTCGGCAATACAAAAAAATTGTCTTTTGAAAGGGTCTGTAACGGTTACATCTCAGGCAGGACTATGCCAGTAGACATATTGAGTAATAAAAAATGATTTATCTTTGATTTGACGAAACCATACCTCTTTGAGCAGTCAGTCAAGGTTGACATGTTTCCTATGCTTTTCTATTCTGATAAATATTAAATTCTACGTTTTGGGAGCATTTTTATCACTTTTAAGAAAAAAGATCTGAATAAAAAACCTTTTCTGGACATCCATCCTGTTGTTTTCTACACATCTGCATCGATCATAATTGGATTCGTCATCTTTTCCATCTTTTTTAATGAGTATCTTGGAAACTTCTTCAATCCCCTTCTGGACGGGATATCCACCCAGGCCGGATGGTTCTTCACCCTTACCGTTAATATCATACTGATTTTTATCCTATATCTGATGTTCAGCGAATACGGCAATATACGTCTTGGCGGTGATGATGCGGAACCTGAATTCTCAACAGCCAGCTGGTTCTCCATGCTCTTCTCGGCGGGTATGGGAATCGGTCTTCTATTCTACGGTGTTGCCGAACCGATGTTTCACTTCCAGACCCCGCCCTTTCCTGTGGAGGGAACCGTTGAACGGGCTCGTATGGCCATGAGTTTCACCTTTCTTCACTGGGGACTTCACCCCTGGGCAATCTATGCTCTTGTATCCCTGGCTTTGGCCTTTTTCAGTTTTAACAAGGGACAGCCCCTTTCAATCAGATCAATCTTCTACCCCCTTCTGGGAGAGAAAATCAACGGCCCCTGGGGAAACCTGATTGATATCCTTGCCACCATAGCGACTCTCTTCGGGGTGGCGACATCTCTGGGGTTCGGAGTTCAGCAGGTCAATGCCGGTCTCAGTCATCTTATCGGAATTGAGCAGAATGAGATTATTCAACTCTTCCTTATTGCTGGAATTACTGCAATAGCCACAATTTCCGTAGTCCGCGGCCTGGACGCCGGTATCAAGAAACTTTCTGAACTCAATATCTGGCTTGCCATGGCCCTCCTGGCCTTTGTATTTCTTGCCGGTCCAACACTATTTATCCTGAATGGATTTATCGAGAATATCGGAAATTATTTCCAGTCTTTTCCTCAGATTGCCACATGGAATGAAACACTTGAGAACAGCAAATGGCAGAACGGCTGGACCGTGTTCTACTGGGCCTGGTGGATCGCCTGGTCACCCTTTGTGGGCATGTTTATTGCCAGGGTTTCAAGGGGAAGAACTATCAGGGAATTTCTGATGGGAGTTCTGGCCATTCCTACACTGGTCACCTTTCTCTGGATGACGGTCTTTGGAAACTCGGCCCTCTATATTGAACTCTTCGGAGGCGGCGGTTTGGCCGAGGAGGTCACCAGAAACGTTCCCCTTTCCCTCTTCCTGCTGCTGGAACACTTCCCCTTCAGCAATATTACCGCTGTACTGGGTGTGCTTGTGGTAATCAGTTTCTTTGTCACATCCTCCGATTCCGGTTCCATGGTCATAGATATTATAACCGCCGGAGGCAATCCCGACCCTCCTATTCCTCAAAGACTCTTCTGGGCCATCCTTGAAGGTGTTGTTGCAGCGGCCCTTCTGTTAAGCGGAGGACTGGCAGCACTGCAGTCAGCTGTTATCGCAACTGGACTGCCTTTCGGTATGGTTCTCATTATGCTCTGTTTCAGCCTGAAAAAGGGACTCAACGAGTATACGGGAGTTCAGACCTTCAGCCTGAAAACAGGAAAACTGAAACCCCGGATATTCAAGATAGAAAGCGGAGAGGCTCCCCTTGTCACATTCAAAAAGAAAAAGAGAGAGGAGAAATCCGATGTATAAACAGGCCAGTCAGAAGTTCAGCGGAGGCTGCTATCTCCTTGTACGACGTAAGGAAGAGAGTGTTCTTTTTCTGGGAAGTTGTTTTGTAGTCCACGAGGAGGGATATCTCCTCACTTCCTGCCACCTTCTTGAAGGTGACAGAGAGGGACTGATGGCTGTTCGACCTCCCAACCCGGAGGCTTTCTCGGCTCTCTCCATGGAAGATGTTCCGGCAGTGCCCCTTGAAGTGATAAAAACCGATGCAATCCACAATACGGCACTCCTCCGGTTTGCCGGAAAGATCCTGATTGAGACCCCCGACCACCTGCTGGGAAGCTCCGATTCCGTTCTTTTAGGGAGCGCCGTGCTCTGTTTCGGTTTTCCCTTCGGTCACCGGGATATGTTCAACCTGGCAGTTCAGAGCTCCATTATCAGTTCAAAGGTGAAACTGAGAAAACAGAGCGAGCTCTTCCTGATCGATACAACCCTTCACGATGGAATGGCAGGAGGCCCCATGGTCAACCTGGAAGACGGAAGAGTTGTCGGTATCCTGACAGGACGCTTCTCCCCTGAAGATGAGGGAGGAGATTTTGTCCGGGGCGAGCGTCCTGACTTTGATACCAACTTCAGCTACGCCGTATCCATTGATTATGGAAAAGCCCTGATGGAAGAGGCAGGAATCTCTCCTGTTTAGGATAAATTAACAGTAATATAATGCGCTGTATTCCGGGAGCTATCCCGGAATACAGCAGTTAATAGCAATTGACAACAATCATTACAAACTATCGACACGTACTCTCCCGTACCTGCTTGAAACAATTTGCCCCAGCAAAACCTCTGAGGAAATCAAATCGAAGGTTTTAATCTCAGGGAGGGTGCCGAACAGAGGGATTCCCCCGCCCAGGAGTACGGGTATAGTGGAGATAATCATCTCGTCAATCAGGTCTGCCCTCAGGAAGGCCTGAATTGTTAGTCCGCCGTCAATATAGAGGTTCCTATACCCCTTGCGGTTCAGCTCCTCCACTATGCTTTCGGGGCTTCCCTGGATAAGGGAAACCCTCTCTTTCAGAACTTCAGGGATACTCTTCAGGCTCTTTGAACAGACAAATACCGGTCTTATATAGGGCCACTCAATTCCAAAACCAAGAACTGTCTCAAAGGTATTCCTCCCCATTACAAGAGCATCAACCCGGTTCATTAAGTCCTGAAAACCCAGATCACTCTGCTGTGGGTTCGGAACTGTTTCCAGCCACTCCAGTCCCCTGTTTCTATCAGCGATATAACCGTCTATGCTGGTTGCTATATACACAAGATTCCCCATTCATATTCCTCCGGCGATATGGTTATTACCGGACATCATAGCACCGGGAGGACCGATTTGATAGTTTTCCATATTCCCATATAATTAATTACAGGTCATAGGTCCACAGGAGGGGATTTGATTTGAATGATGAGAATAAAACCAAATCTCAACTGATCAAAGAAGTTCGGGAGATGCGGAAAAAAGTATCTGAACTTGAAGGAAATGACACCATAAGGACTGAAAATGACCTTCTTTCCGATATCAACAAACTGATCAAGCTGGGTGCATGGATACTGGATATTAAAACTGGCATTTCGACATGGACCGATGAAATTTACAGAATCCATGATTTTCCCCCGGATATAGAAAGAAATATCCAGAACGGACTGAACTGCTATCATGGAATATACCGGGAAAAAATTGAAAAAGCCCTGCAGGACACCGTTGAGTATGGAACTCCCTTTGATCTGGAGCTTGAGCTGATCAGCCTCAAAGGTATCCGCAAATGGGTACGGGTTCTCGGACATGCAAAACTGGTTGACGGCCGTGTCGCCCAGATTGAAGGGCTGGTTCAGGAAATCACCGAACATAAGCATATTGAAGAGAATCTGAAACTGACACAGTTTATCTTCGATAATGCTCCCATCGGTATCTTGAGAATGGGTCTGAACGGTGATGTTATCGATGTGAACGAAGAGGGATGCAGAAGTCTGGATTACTCTCTGGATGAGCTCCGCAGGAAAAAGTTTTTTGATATAGCTCCGGGGTTTACTACCGAAACATGGGCTGAAGGAGTCTCCAGTCTTCGGGAAATGGGATTCCGGGATGTTGAAGCTCAGCAGCAGAGAAGGAATGGAGAAATCTTTCCGGTCCATGTAATTGAAAAACTGATACAGTTCGAGGGAGTTGATTATCATATAGCCTTTGTCCAGGATATTTCCGAGAGGAAACAGATAGAGGACAACCTGCTTCTGGCCCGCTCCATTATTGACAAGGCCAATATCGGTATCTACACAATTTCACTTGATGGCCGTATCTTAGAAGTGAACCAGACAGCTGCGGATATACTCGGTTATCCCAAAGTAGAGCTTGAAGCTTTGACTATTGAAGACATTGATCCTGAAGCCGACAATCAGTCATGGCCCAATATCAAAGAGTTACTGGGCAGGGAGAGAACCCAGATTAACGAAAGAGTTCACCGAAGAAAAGATGGGACTCTTGTTCCTGTAGAAGTCCATGGATACCTGTTGAATCACCGGGGCATGGAGTATATCATCACCTTCGTCCAGAATATTACAGAACGAAAAAACGATGAAAAACGAATGGCAAGGCTGGCGACTACCGACGAGCTGACGAAGCTTATGAACCGTCGCCGTTTTTATGAACTGGTGGAAGCAGAGATCCAAAGAAGCCGAAGAACTGGACAGCCTGCCAGCTATATAACATATGATGTTGATCATTTCAAAGAGATAAACGATACCTATGGGCATATTGCCGGTGACCTTATTCTTATAACTCTTGCTGAAACGGTCAACAGCTGTCTTCGTGAAATTGATTATCCGGCAAGGATAGGAGGTGATGAATTTGCCGTCCTCCTTCCTGAAACGAAACTGGACAAGGCTCTACTTATTGCCGAACGCCTACGTTTAAAAACAGCTGAGATGAAAGTGAATCATGACAAAAATACACTGAATATAACCATAAGTCTCGGTGTAGCTCAGCTTAAAGAACATGAGTCTCTGGAAGATCTGTCAAAGAGATCCGATATGGCTCTTTACAAGGCAAAGGAGTCCGGACGCAACCGGGTATCATGCCTTGAATAATTCCCAGCAGGATCAAATCCCGGTTTTTCTACCATTTTCAATCCGTGTAAAATATACTTATATTTACATAGTCAGAGACTGAAATATATCTACGCGAGATTTACATGAATAATAACGAAAAGATTCCCGGTGTACGTACGGGCAACATAAATGAACTATCCCTGGATAAATCGGAAGAGGTCTCAAATCTTCTGCCCGCACTTGCCAGGAGTGCTGAAAAACTCAACAGTGCCAACGGCTGGCCCGACGGGGTTTCCGATCTGATTGACAGTCTTGGTCTCATTACCGGGGTCAACCGGGTATGGCTTTTTCAGGTTCTGGAACTCAGCGACAAACATATGCTGATGAACTTTCCCTTTGAATGGGTGGATGATCAGAAATATGCACTTAAGAAAAGACCGCGTTTTATTACAAAACACTGGAAATTCGAAACCTGCTCCCCTACCTACCGCCATCTTGTGGAAAGCAGGCGGCGGGGAGAGTGGCAGTGCTCAATGATTCATGAACTGGATGAGTGTGACTTCAAAGAGTATCAGAGCGCCCAGGGGGTACAGTCAACCATCAGTATTCCTGTTATGGTACAGGGAGAGTGGTGGGGACTTCTTGGACTGGATGACTGTACCAAACCCTACATATGGAAGGATGAGGAGATCGCCCTGCTGCGGATGGCGGCCCACCTTATCTCTACAGCGGTCCTCCACAATCGTCTGAACTCCACAAACAGGCAGTTTGAAATTCTCTCGGGTCTGACTGAGTCCAGTGCATGGGAGCTGGATATCAACACCGGATACTGCTGGTTCGATTCAAAGATTATCAGCACCACAAAAGGCCTCAGCGACAACTATCACCAGCCCCTGCCTCAAGTCCTGAGGTATATACACCCTGATGATTTGAAAGAGACCTTCAGCAATCTGCGGAACAGGCTCAATAATGGAGATTCAACTCTTCGGCAGGACCTTCGGATACTGCGGGACAACAGATATGTATGGAGCGAGGTGATTGCCCGGATCAGCAGGGACTGCGAAGGGCAGATGGAAAAAGTGGCTGGGATTATTATCGATATTCCGGGACGGAAGAAAAAAGAGGAAGAGCTCTACCGCAAGGCTACCCAGGATCCGCTGACTGGAATAGCCAACCGCGGCTCCTTTGATGACCGCTTCAGGCTGATGATCCACCGGCTTCAGAATGAGGGCATCCCATTCAGCCTTCTTATGCTGGATATTGATCATTTCAAGAAGGTAAACGATACATGGGGCCATGATATCGGTGATCAGGCACTTAAGCATATGACCCGGATTGTACAGGGCACTCTTCGTGAGGGAGAATTTGCCGCTAGATTCGGAGGAGAAGAGTTTGCGGTACTGCTGCAGAATGACTCTCCCGTAGCCTCTGAAACTATAGCAGAACGGATAAGAAGCAGTGTTGAAGGCTCCCCCCTTGTTACTGAGGGTCATACCATACATATGACCCTGTCCATCGGAGTTTTCAATGCGACCGAAGAGCATACAGATCTGGATTACGCAGCCATCCTGAACAAGGCCGATGGAGCCCTGTATAAGGCCAAGAAAAGCGGCAGAAACAGGGTTGTATCGTCCCAAGGGTAGTCATGAGCGGACCTCATCCCAATAGAGGCTGGAATCTCCGTAGCGCCTGTACTGCCCCGCCTCCTGAAGAGCTTCCAGGGAGATGTTCTCATCCCCCTTCAAATCGCTGATGGTCCTTGCGACCTTCAGAACCGAGTGACAGGCACGGGAGGAGAGACCTATCTTAATAGCCATCCGGGAGAAGTAGTTCTGCAACTCCCCGTTCAATCCACAGAATTCAGCAATCATACTCCCCTTTAAAGACCGGTTCCGGTAGATCGGCAGATCTCTATACCGCAGCCTCTGACGCTCAACAGCCTCGATGATTTTTTCCCTGAGGTCTGCACTGCTCTCAGGGCTCTCAGTGAGAAGAACCTCGGGAGGAACCGTCTCCACGGGCATCCTGATATCTATACGGTCCATCAGGGCCCCTCCGATCTTCTTCCAGTAGCGGCTGATTTCCAGCTCTGAGCAGATACACCTGGAATCCCCCCGGCCCATATTACCGCAGGGACAGGGATTGGCCGCCATTATCAGCTGGAAGTCCGAGGGAAACCAGTAGGACTTTCCCGCCCTGATCAGAGTGACCCGGCCGTTCTCAAGGGGTTCCCGCAGGCTTTGTAGTATCCGCCCCTGAAACTCGGGAGTCTCATCCAGAAAGAGAACACCACCGTGGGCCAGGGAAATCTCCCCCGGGGTCAGGTGGACTCCCCCGCCGATCAGCCCCTCCATGGTGGCCGAGTGGTGAGGAGAGCGGAAGGGAGGATTTTTCAGGATACCGCCGGCAGTTCCAAGCTTTCCCGCCTGGCTCCAGATCCGGGAAACCTCAAATGATCTCTCATCATCCAGCTCCGGCAGAAGGCCCTCCATCATAGTAGCCGCCAGTGTCTTCCCCGATCCTGGAGGTCCGAACATCAGCATGTGATGGCCCCCCGCAGCAGCTACCTCCATGGCCCGTTTCAGCCCGGCCTGGCCTTTTAGATCTTTTATATCCGGATAATTCTCACCAGTCCCGGGAATGTCCTCACCATCAGATGCGTTCTGGTCAGCATAGACCTTATGAACGCCGGCATCCCCTGTATCCGGTCTCTCGAGATCACCGAGAGAGTTAAGGGGCCAGATCTCTTTTGCCCCGGCGGACAGGGCCTCTCCCAGGTTTGCCTCAGGCAGCATGATCCTGGTGATCCCCTCCTTCAGGGCCCTGGAGACGGCTGAAAGGGTTCCCTTTACCGGCCTGAGCCTGCCCGAAAGTTCAAGTTCCCCCAGGACCAGCCACCTCTGAGTGTCATTTTTTGAACTGAGGGAGGACGGCAGCTGCCCTGATGCGTCCAGAACCGCAAGGGCCAGGGAGAGGTCGAAGGAGGCTCCCTCCTTGCGAATATCCGCCGGGGCCATATTGATAAGGATTCTGCCAGCGGGAAACTGAAACCCCGACTGCAGAATGGCCACCCGGATTCTGTCCCTGGCCTCACGAACCGCACCATCGGGCAGCCCCACAATATCAACTGCCGGTATACCCCGTCTGATAAAGACCTCTACCTGTATCAGATGGCCCTCAAATCCTGCGGCTACAAAACTGAAAACATTCATCGGTTCCTCCTTTTACCGCATAAGGGAAGGAACACTATTTCTGATTCAATGAATAGTGGAATGGGACCTCCACCAGCCTTTAAGATTCCTGAGATGCGCAGATATTTGAATTTATGGAACCAAGAACTTAATATTTAGATATATTGTAAAAGGATGTAAAACTATGAAGACAATTAAAAGCCGTCTCCTGATCGGTTTCGGCGGCACCTCTCTCGTCCTCTTTCTTGTTCTGGGTATACTGGTTATCACAATTTCAATGAACTCCCTATCAGGAAATACGGATCGCCTCAGCTCGGCTCTGGTGGAGTCAAAGAGCTCCGAACTCAGTCGTTGGATTGAGGGTCTGATTAACGAAACGGACTCCTACTCAAACCTCAATGTGATGAAAAGAGCCGAAATGGAAGAAATATCCGCTTACCTTACCGGACGTCATAATTCCATCAACAGCAACTTTGCCATGATCTTCTTTGCGGATACCACAGGCCGATATGTTACCAGCCTTGGAGGAGGAGGTTCTGTTTCAGAACGAGATTACTTTCTCGATGTAAGGTCAGGGAAGGCTGATACTGTAGTCAGTGACCCTGTTGTATCCAAATCCATGGGCATTCCCATCTTTGTAATAGCCCGGGCAGTCAAAGACAGCAAAGGAGAACTGGTTGGTGTATTCTGCGTTTCAGTATCCCTGAATACCCTCTCGGAAATTGCCGGTTCAACAAGGATCGGTGATTCGGGATACGGCTTTATCATCGACAGCGACGGAACTGTTATCGCTCACCCCGATGAGAGCTATGTGATGAATCTAGAAATCGGCGAGTCTTCCGAGGCGGGCTTTTCGGGACTTGACCGGATTATGGATCAGGACACCGTCACTAATGAGTTCACCACTCCCGATGGCAGCCGCATGAAGGTTTTCACCTCGGAAATCAGACTGACTCCCAGCTGGGACCTGGGAGCGGTGATAAGCTCCAGAGAGTATATGGCCTCAACCTACAGTCTGGTAAAAACAATTATAGCAGCCATATTCATCGTAATCCTGATCCTGATAACCCTTATTCTTATTATCTCCGAGAATATCAGCAAACCTTTGCGTGCTCTCTCCGATTATACGGAACTGATCGAAGCCGGAGATCTGAGAAGTACACTGGAGATGAAAAAAAGGAGGGATGAGATCGGCAGACTCGCCGATTCGGTCTCCTCCATGTCAGACAATCTGGAAGGTATTATCAACAATATCATCACCTCTGTGGGCAATGTTTCCTCGGGAAGCGGTCAGATCAGTCAGAGTGCACAGCAGCTATCCCAGGGGGCAACGGAACAGGCTGCAGGAGCCGAAGAGGTGTCGGCTTCCATGGAGGAGATGAGTTCCAGCATACAGAACAGCAATGACAACGCCGTTGTCACAGAGAGAATAACCAAACAGGTGGTTGAAGATGCCCTGAAAAGCGGCAGCTCCGTCTCCCAGACAGTGGAGGCCATGAAGGAGATTGCCGAAAAGATCACAATTATCGAGGAGATCGCCCGGCAGACCAATATGCTTGCCCTGAATGCCGCCATCGAGGCAGCCAGGGCCGGAGAACAGGGCAAGGGATTTGCCGTTGTGGCTTCTGAGGTCAAAAAACTGGCAGAGAGAAGCGGTAAGGCAGCGGGCGAGATCAGCGATCTCTCACACAACTCCGTAGGGATTGCCGAGGAAGCCGGCACCCTTATTGATAAGCTTATTCCGGATATTCAGAAAACGGCTGAGCTTATCTCGGAGATCAGTGCCACAAGCCAGGAGCAGCGGGTCGGTGTGGATCAGATAAACGCATCCATCAACCAGCTTGATACTGTAATCCAGCAGAACTCCGCATCCAGCGAAGAGCTGGCTGCAACCTCCGAGGAGCTGAGCGCTCAGGCCGAAGCCCTCCTTGGAATGGTTCAGTACTTCAAGGTAAGAGAGGCCGGCACCACGGGATCGGCTCCGGTGTCAGGCCCTGAATACCTCCTTGAGGAACTATAGAAAAATCTCATAAAGGTCTTCCTCTTCCGGGTAATCTGAAAACTCGTCGGAGAGGGAGATCCGTTCTATCTTCCTGAAAACCAGTCCCTCTTTCCGGGCGAAGCTTTCAAAGGTCTTTATACTGACAGGGTTTTCAGGATCAATTGAGAGCTGAATGCGGCCCAGTCCTTTATTCCGGACGGCCGATGCAAAACAGTCAACCAGATGACCGGCAATGCCCTGACCCTGAAAGTCCGGACGAACTCCGATCTGCCAGAGAAAGGCAGTATCCCCTTCAGAACCACTGACCAGACCGGTGATCAGACCCGCCAGTCTTCCTTCCTCCTCCGAGACAAAACAGAGATCCCCGAAGTGGTGCTGAAGCACCCAGTAGGTATAGAGGGTATGGAATCCCAGAGGATGACAGGCTGCAACCAGTTTCCGGATCTCAGGAAGGTCTGATTTCTTAATATTCCTGATCAACTGCGTCGGTCCTCAAGTTCATTGTAGAGTTGGTTGATCACAGTAGTGATGGACAGGGAGATGCGGCTCCCGGATTCGGTCAGACCGTATTCAACCCGGGGAGGTTTCTGATCATACTCCTTCCGGTAGACAAACCCCTCCTCTTCGAGCACTTTGAGGCTCTTGGAGAGCATTCTCTCACTGATCCCGTCCACTCCCCTGGTCAGTTCACCGAACCGGGCGGGACCTTCTGAAAGCCTGGCCAGAATCAAAGCCCCCCATCTGCTGAATATATGTTCAAAGACTGTCCTGGACGGGCAGCGGGCGGCAAAAACATCATAGGGTATATTTTTCTTATTCATATCTGTTTTTAATATAATATATAAAAATTAATTTGTCACTTACCATATGTTAGTGGTATATTATAGTAAGTACTAACATATAGTAAGGAGTATTGAGATGAAATATGCAATTACCGGTTCAACCGGAGGTTTCGGATCTGCAGCTGTGGATCATCTTATCGGGAAAGGGATTGATCCCTCTGACATTACCGCCCTGGCCCGGAGTGCGGAGAAAGCAGCAGGACTGAAGACCAGGGGTGTGGATGTCCGTATTGCCGACTATGGAGACAGGGTATCCCTTCTTGAGGCCCTTGAAGGTGTAGACAGAGTCCTGCTGGTCTCGGGTTCAGAAGTTGGAAAACGCTTTGAACAGCACAGTAATGTGATTGAAGCTGCAAAGAGCACTGGAGTGAAATTCCTTGTATATACAAGCCTGACCAGGGCCGATATATCAGAAAATCCCCTGGCACCGGAGCATAAACAGACCGAAGAAGCCCTGAAGGAGTCGGGAATCAATTATGCAATTGTAAGAAATAACTGGTACCTTGAGAACTACCTGGCCGATGTACAGTACGCAGCCCGGACTGGAGTGCTGGCCACTGCCACAGCAGATGGAAGGGTTGCCTCAGCCCTTAGATCGGAGTACGCGGAAGCCGCCGTTAATGTGCTTACAGGAGAGGATCATAGGGGCAAAACCCTGGAGCTCTCGGGAAAGCCCTGGACCTTCAACGATCTGGCAGCATCTGCCGCTTCTGTATACGGAAATCAGATCAACTATACCCCAGTATCAGGAGATGAAAGAAAAGCGGGACTCCTTGACGCCGGTATGGATGAGGGAAGTGCGGGGTTCTACACTCTGCTGGATGAGTCCATTGCCCGGGGGAGCCTGGATATAGAGTCTACAGATCTGAAAGAGCTGCTGGGAAGGGAACCGGCTGAACTGACAGAGGCCTTGAAGGCACTGAAATAGTAAAAGGGCTGTCTCACAAATCATGGGACAGCCCTTCAAAGCACTTTATTTAAGGAAATTATCAGCTGAACTTCATCCGTTCGGCTTCTACAAGGGAGTCGCAGAGTTCATTGTACTTGTCTCCCGAGTGTCCCTTGACCCAGTGCCAGGAGAGGTCGAACTGATCACAGAGCTCTTTCATCTCGATCCAGAGTTCCTTGTTCTTTACAGGCTTCTTGGCTGCCGTCTTCCAGCCGTTTTTGATCCACCCGTGAATCCACTGGGTCAGACCGTTTTTAACATACTGGGAATCGGTGTAGATGCTCGCCTTCAGGGGAAGTCCCATCTGCTTGACAATTTTCAAAGCGGTGATAACCGCGGTCATCTCCATTCTGTTGTTTGTGGTGGAGGCGTCTCCCCCTGAATAGTGGTGCTCCTCTCCATCGGAAAGAATCACACATCCCCATCCGCCGGGTCCGGGGTTCCCGGTACATCCGCCGTCTGTATAAATAGTAACTTCATTGCTCATGGCCCAATATTACATTTTTTTTCCCGTCCGGGATAGTGAAGAGCTTAATTTTCTGCTAGGGTTGGCAGAACCGGAGGGAATCGAGGATGAATGTTAAAGCACTGCTGAAAGAGTACAACCTGGAGATTGACGATGTCAGATGGTATCTGAGCGAAGTGATGTGCCAGAGACTCTCCTCTATGCAGGAAAATCCCGATGAAATTACCCGGTTTATCTGGTCCGGAGAGATGAGCGATGAACTCTACAATATGGAGGAGAGCTTCCTCCACACCCTCCAGGACCAGCTGGACGAGAAAACCCTGGACGAGGCTCATCTCAGGGACACTCTGTCTGAGATGGAAGCCAGCCGCAGACGGCGCCAGGGATTCTGATAACCGCTCCGCGGTCCAGTCACACTACTGCAGAATAAAAGTCATAAAGGGACGCTCCAGAATAGCCTTGAAATAGAAGCTGTCCTTTGCGGTTTCATAACTCTCATCATCCAGCTTCAGGGCCTCCTTCAGGAGCTCCGGGGTAAAGTAGAGCTGAAACCCCTCACCCGTATCGGCCATCCTCAAGGCCATATTCTCAGCACCGTCGTTGATAATCATCATATCCCCGTCAACAAGATAACCCGCTTTATCGGAACCTGTCCCCTCGGGATAGTAAATAGAGTCCGAATCAAGTACCACGACCTCTTCATGAACCTCGCCCATCAGCTCGACCCGGCAGAGATACTCTCCCGGTGTAATGGCCCAGAGACTGGTGGCCATAAAGATGAGACTGAGGAAAAAGAGAGATACTGTTTTTTTCATTGGAATCTCCGAAATGTGAATATTTTAAACAACAATTTAAATAACAAGGATAGAATGGAATAGTTACCGAAAAGGGCCAGGGATACGGAGGGTGCGCAGCAGCCCGCCGTGGCGGGCCGGAGCGGCAACGGAGCCCGGAGCAGCCCGATTCTCCGCAGACCTGTCTGCGGAGAAGGCCCCCCCGAAAGCTCCTATAAAAATCAGGCTTCGGGCATCATCGCCATAATGTCGGCTTCGATGGCCTTGATTTTGGCGGAAACCTTGGTCTTTGCCGTGGGCAGATCGTCGGCCTTGTCCCCGCAGATGGAGGCGTAGAACTTGATCTTGGGCTCGGTTCCAGAGGGGCGGGCGGTAATCAGGGAGCCGTCCTCAAGAACAAACTGCAGCACATTGCTTGAGGGCAGGTCGATGTCCGTATCCATCTCGCCTGTGAGAAGGTTGCGGGTTGTGCCGTCCTTGTAGTCCTTCAGTGCGGAAACGGTGACGCCTCCGAGCTGTGCGGGCGGTTCCTGACGGAGCTTTGTCATCAGATCGGCCATCACCTGCTGACCGGACTGGCCCTTGAAGTACTGGCTGATCAGGGTCTCTTCGTAGTAGCCGAAGCGGGCGTAGATGTCGTTCAGGTGATCCAGAACGGTGCGTCCCTGGGCCACATTCCACAGGGCCATTTCGGCGGCCATTGTGGCGGCGGATACGGCGTCTTTGTCGCGGACCTCTCGCTCCACGAGGAAGCCGTAGCTCTCCTCTCCTCCGAAGATATAGGTGTGGGAACCGGAGGCTTCAAACTCTCTCATCTTTTCACCGATGTATTTGAATCCTGTAAGGACCTTGAAGGTGTCGGCGCCGTAGGACTCGGCAATTCTGAGCTGGAGGTCTGTGGTTACGATTGTGTTGACGAAGGCGGCGTTGTCGGGAAGAGTACCCATCTCCTTGCGGGAGGCGAAGATGTAGTCCGCCAGAAGGCATCCAAGCTGGTTTCCTGTGATCAGGGTGTAGCCGCCTGCTTCGGGTACGGCGATTCCAAGGCGGTCGGCGTCGGGGTCGGTACCCATTACAAGGTCAGCCTTTTCACGGGCGGCGTAGTCCAGGGCCATCTGCATGGCGGGTGTGATCTCGGGGTTGGGGAAGGCAACCGTGGGGAAGGCTCCGTCGGGCTCTCTCTGCTCCTTAACGGTAACAACGGTGATTCCCATGCGGCTCAGGGCGTTCTCGACGGGTACGGTTCCGCAGCCGTGAAGGGGTGTAAAGACAACCTTCAGGTCCCTGCCCTTCTCCCTGACCAGTTCGGGGCGGAGGGACTGGGCAATAACCATATCAAGATAGGACTTATCCACATCTTCATCGATCATATGAAGGAGGCCGTCGGCCTTTGCCTTCTCTTCGGTAATTACATTGATCTGGTCGGTGACCGCTCTTACCTCGGCAATAATGCCTGTGTCATGGGGAGCGGTGATCTGGCCTCCGTCCTCCCAGTAGACCTTGTAGCCGTTGTACTCGGCGGGGTTGTGGCTGGCGGTGACCATAACACCGGAGCAGCATCCCAGTTCGCGGACTGTGTAGGAGAGCTGGGGTGTGGGTCTTAAGGAGGTGTAGAGAAAACACTCGATTCCGTTGCCTGCGAAGACCAGAGCCGCCTGCATGGCGAAGAGGTCTGAGTAGTGGCGGGAGTCATAGGCCAGGGCGACCTTTCTCTTTCCCTCTTCCACATTCTTGACGATGTAAGAGGCAAGTCCCTGGGTGGCCTTTCTGACGGTGTAGGGATTCATTCTGTTCATCCCTCCGCCGATAACACCCCGGAGTCCTCCCGTACCGAAGGCAAGGTCTGTGTAGAAGCGGTCATTCAGCTCCTCCCAGTCCTCTTTCTTTAAGAGCTCAGCCACCTGCTCGCTGAAACGGGCATCATCCTCTTTGGCAATATAGTCTTTTGCTTTGGAAATCAGTTCTTCCCTGTCCATATTCATCCCCTATATGAGTTTAAATTCCACATAATAATATCTTCAATCCTCTCTGCCCTGTCTTATTCCTGCCGGCAGGGAGGTCTGATTAACCTATAGTTTACTGTATCCAGTCTCTGATTTCATCCGGAGTTCCAGGAAAAGCCAGAGCCTTGTATTTTTCAAGCTCCTCCCGGCTTCTGTAACCCCAGAGCACCGCCAGAGCATCCATGCCCACGGATTCCGCTGTCTCCATATCCACCTCGGAGTCCCCGATATAGAGGATTTCCCCGGCCTTGAGACCCGTGATGGATACTGCCGAGGCGGCGGCTTCGGGATCTGGCTTCAGAGGCACACCGGGTCTGGCGCCGATTACCTTTTCAAAGGTTCCTGAGGGAAAGAGGCTGTCCGTAACCTTCCTTGCGGTGACCTCATCCTTGTTGGTATAGACAAAGATCCTGAGTCCCCGGTTTTTCAGATCCTCAAGGAGCTCAGAAATGCCGCCGTAGGGTACGGTCAGGTCGGCCGGCGCCGCCCGGTAGTACTCCAGATGCAGCTTTGCAGCCTCATCCAGACGATCCAGCATCCCTTCGGGCAGAGTAAGCTCCAGGGTTCTTCTCAGCCCCCAGCCCACCCGGCTCCGATATGCATCCACCGGAAGGGTATCCAGTCCAAAATCTTCCAGTACACGGTTTGCTGATGCGGCGATATCCCCCATGGTGTCCACCAGGGTGCCGTCCAGATCAAACATAACCGCCCTGTATCTACCTGCTCTCATAAGCTGATAATAGACCGGAGCTCCTGTCATTTGCAACACGTGTACATAGTCTTTTTCAATACAACAAATCCTATTATTATGTTTTTATGGTGCGAATACTCTTTCTTGAACCCTTCTATACAGGATCCCACAAATACTTTGCCGACGGCCTGGCCGCCCGTTCCTCCCATACCATCGAAGTACTGACCCTTCCCGGACGCTTCTGGAAGTGGAGAATGGAGTCGGCGGGGCTGGAGTTCGCCCGGATGATCCGCCGCCTCATGGAGAAGGCAGATACTGAAACTGGCCGAGATTTTGAAAAACCGAACCTGATACTGGCGGGGAACCTGATGGACCTGGCCCAGTTCAAGGCCTTCACCCCCTGGCCCGACCTGCCCCACATTCTCTATGTCCATGAAAACCAGCTGGACTACCCCATCAAAGCAGGAGAGAAGAGGGACTTACACTACGCATGGAAGGACTATACCAACTTCCTTGCCGCCGACGGACTGATCTTCAACTCCGCCTACAATCTTGAGAGCTTCCTTGAAAAGTTCAGGGATTTTTCCGCCCGTCTGCCGGACTCAAGACCCTCCGATCCCTCTGATGTCATTAGAGCAAAATCAAAGATCATCCCACCGGGCTGCCGTCTGGTCAACCCCGCCGGGTCCGGAACTGCCTCGGAATCGCAAATCGGAGCCGGTCTCAGGGAGAGTGCTCCCGTAATCCTCTGGAACCAGAGATGGGAACACGACAAGAATCCAGAAGAGTTCTTCCGCTTCTTAAGGGAGCTTAAAAAGAGAGAGACACCCTTCCGCCTGATCGTTGCGGGAGAGAGCTATAAGGACAGCCCTTCCTGTTTTTCCGATGCAGAAGAGGAGTTTAACGAAGAGCTTATCCACATGGGCTTTGCCGAGAGCCGCGAGGTCTATGAGGATCTCCTAAGACAGTCTGATATTGTTGTCAGTACGGCAGTACAGGAGAACTTCGGAATCTCCGTTGTGGAAGCGGTCAGCGCGGGCTGCCTGCCCCTGCTCCCCCGGCGTCTGGCCTACCCGGAGGTTCTCTCTCCCGAGTTTCACGGACACTGTCTCTACAGGAATGAGAATGAAATGATGGAAAGATTTTTGGTTCTGAAGAAAGTGCTGGAGAAAGGACCGGAAGCAGAGAGCCTCAGAACGGCTCTGTCAAAATCGGTTGAAAAGTATTCATGGGACAGGATAATCCCCCGCTTTGACAGCCTCCTGGGCTCCATTGCGGGGCGCGGGTCTAGAGAATAATCTTGTCGGCATATTTAAAGAACTGCCGGGGCGTTTCGTATAGGAAGCCCCTGTCGTCCAGGATCAGAAACTCCCTGTCTCCCTTGATCTGCAGAACGGGATAGACCCTGCCCGAAGAGACATGTCCCCGGGCCTCCAGGAAGGGATCCGCCATTCCGGGAAAGGAGGGAGACATCTGGCGGACCTCACAGTCGTCGTCAAAATCATCTTTAAGCTGAACGTAAAAGAGAGGCTGAATTGCTTCCATATTTAAAGTATCGGAGATAAGTCAGAAATTTACAGAGTAATCTCAGACATAATCCTCTAAATCTTTAATTATTTTAAAATTCCGCATCTTGGAAATGGCCATCTCCTGGATCTGCCTTACCCTCTCTCGGGTAATACCCAGAACCTTGCCGGTCTCTTCCAGGGTCAGAGGGTTCTTGCCGTTCAGACCGAAACGGAGCTGAATGATCTTCATCTCACGCTCCGAGAGCTGCTTCAGCACATCGTTGATGGTGTCCTGAAGGGAGAGATTGAAAACCGTCTCCAGAGGCTCCTGGTTGTGCTCATCCTTGATCAGATCGCTTAAACGGGTCATATGATCCTGATCCACAGTGGTATCAAGGGATGCAGTCTCCTGAGAGAGGGACATAATCTCCTTTACCTTTTCAATGGGAAGGTTCATATACTCCGCCATCTCCTCAGGGAGGGGATCACGGCCCAGATCCTGGGTCAGCTGTTTGGACACCAGGTAGCTCTTCTTGATTGTATTAAGCATATGGATGGGAATACGTATAATACGGGACTTGTCTGCAAGGGACTTGATTATAGCCTGTCTTATCCACCAGGTTCCGTAGGTGGAAAAGCGGCATCCCTTTGTATAGTCAAAGCGGTCCACCGCCTCAATGAGCCCGATATTACCTTCATCAATCAGATCCAGCAGGGACATGCCCCGGTGCTGGTACTTCTTGGCAATGGAAACGACCAGCCGCAGGTTGGACTGAATCATTCTGTTCTTTAATGTTTTGACCTGCTCATCGAAAAGACCCTTCTGGACACCATAGTCCTCCGCGGAAATCTCCTCACCCTCAAGCTCTTTATTAAGCTCTTCAATCTGCAGGGCAAGTTTTTCCAGGCGGATACCGATATCCTGCTCTTCGCCTATTGTCAAAAGATTATATTTGGAAATTTGTTTCAAATAGAGTGCCAGCGGATCGGTCTCGTTGTTGAAGCTTTCTTTCATGTCCTTATCGTATTGTCTCATTTTACCACCGGGTTGATTAGTTATCCCCGGGGTGCTGATACCACACTTACGGGAATACCGTCTTTAAATACAGAAAAATACATATTTACTGTTCGAGTGGCAAGACCTGAATGGCCCAATCTGCCAATTCTTGCTCCTGCGGGGACATATTCGCCCACATTAACAAACACATCTTCATTGCCGCCGTACAGATATATGTACTCATCCACATCAATCAGGACTACCTGGCCGAATCCCCGGTACGGTCCGGTCCACACAACATTGCCCGATGCAACTGAGCGGACAAGAGAGGCTTCAACCGCCTCTATTCTCACACCCCTCAGTTTGCCGGTAAGAGTTTCTTTGTCTCCATCTACGGGCCACTGAACACTGTCAGAATAGCTCTCCCGTACAGGAGCCGCAGGCCTTTCAACTACTGCAGCCGGAGTTTCTGAAACAACGGCCGGAGACTGAACAGGCTGTGAACTTCCAGCAGATCCGGAAACAATCAGAGTCTCACCCGGCTTAAGAATCCCGAGACCTCTCAGGTCATTCAGCTCCTGAAGTTCCTGGACACTCAAACCATGGTTTCTGGCTATCCTATAAAATGTATCACCCTTTTGGACAATATACTCGCTTTTTTCTGAATTATTTGACGACGTTCCTGAAGAAAGACCGGGAATAATCAGCTCACTTCCCACAGAAAGATTCTCGGGAGAGGTAATTCCGTTAGCTGCCATAATCTCATCAACCGAGACGCCGTAGGTTCTGGACAGACTGTACAGAGTCTCCCCCCTCTGAAGAGTATGGGTTGCCGGCTGGGCATATAGAGCAGCAATCTGACATGTCAGTAGAATGAAAATGGTGATACTGTACTTTTGCATATTAACAGATTCGGCATGAAAAGAAGGCAACTAAACTCTCTTTGAATCAATTATTTTGTTTTTTGGGAAATCCCGACTTCGCCGGGATCGGGCTGCTCCCTGCTCCGCTCTCGCTCCGGCCCTTCGGGCCCCTTGCGGGCAGTCCGTATCCCTTTTCCGCCTTCGGCCATACCCTTAGGCCCTATGAGGACAACACACCAAAGCAATGTTATTGCTTTGGTAGGACAAGCAAACCCTTGAACCGCAGGTTCAAATCCTCTCAATAGCTACATAGGCTTAAGAATTAACTGATTTAATATGTATTATTAGATATGCAATTAGATAAAAGTAATCGGGCTGAGAGGATTTGAACCTCCGGCCTCACCGTCCCGAACGGCGCGCGCTAGCCCCTGCGCTACAGCCCGAATTTGGCTTTATACAAGAAATGCCCTTTTTCAAGGGCATTTCCATATAAAAAAAAATATGCGGAAGCGACGGGTCTCGAACCCGCGATCTCCGGCTTGACAGGCCGGCGCGATAACCATCTTCGCTACGCCTCCGTTCACTGAGCGTACTTTAATGATCTTAAATAAGATTGTCAACACTTTTATGTCGAAAGATAAAATATTTTTCCAGGCATGCTGAACAGCCCTGTCAGGGAAGCCTCTGGAGGCAGCCCCAGAGGGGCTATTTATTGGAGGTTCTGCGTTGACAGCTATACCCTTTCATGGTAATTTTTCGATGCTCCAAGAATTTATTTTGTATAAAGGACTACCTATGTCTCAAGATGGAAAAAAAGTTTCAAACATCAAATCTGCAGTGAACGACAAACAGAGAAAATACCAGAAAAAACAGCAGAACATGATGGTAGGAACTATCATAATACTGGTAATTGTCGTTGTCAGTTTTGTACTGGTTCCCGCACTTTCAGGAATAGGAAGCGGCGGCGCCGGCTCTTTTGTATTTGGAAAATATGGAAATCAGCAGATTACCTTCCAGCAGGGTAACTATTTCGCACAGCAGGTTGAATCTGTAAACAATATGTATAGAGATTCACTGGGCAACAACAGCAATGTTGATTTCCTGAGACAGCTGATCTGGCGTTCTGCCTTTAATCAGACTGTAGTAAGAACTGCTATTCTCGACGAAACCACCGAAGCCGGTGTGGGAGTTTCCTCCTCCGGAATCGACAGAGCAATCGTTGAAAGCGGCATCTTTACCAACAACGGAAGCTTTGATGAAGAAGCCTACCTGTCTGCTTCAGGAACAAGAATCAAAGAGATAAGAAAATCACTGGAAGAGGATATGAAGGTCCAGACCTTCTATTCCGACGTTATCTACAATCAGCAGCGCTCACAGGCCATGATTGACTTCCTTCTGGATATGGGTGAAACAGAAAAGAACTTTGCCTATGCCCGCCTGAACTACTCTTCCTTCCCACAGGAAAAAGTTGTTGATTATGCCAAGGGCAACGAGAATCTTTTTAGCAAGATCACCCTGAACAGAATCACTGTCAGATCTTCAGAGAATGACGCAAATGCCGTCCTTCAGAAGCTGGAAAGCGGTGAGCAGTCTTTTGCAGACCTGGCTAAAACCTACTCCACAGATGCCTATGCCGAAAACGGCGGTTCCATGGGTGAAACCTACAAGTACACACTCCTGGGTTTCCTGACCGAAGATCAGGCATCATCAGTAATGTCCCTCTCAGCAGGTCAGCACAGCGAACTGATCGCCTCCGGCAGCGGCTGGTACATCTTCCAGGCCGAAGAGAGCGCCTCTGCTCCCGATTTCAACAGCACAGAAACTGTTGCGGCTATCCGCTCCTATATGGAAAGAGAAGAGGTCGGGCTTATCGAAGACTACCTGATGACAATGGCTCAGGAACTGCCTCTGGCAGCCCATAACACCTCCTTCGCCGAAGCTGCCGCTGCAATGGGTGCTGAAAGCGGGGAGACCGGATTTATCGCTCCCGTATACGGAAGCGTCCCCTTCCTGGTTAACAGCCCCGGCAACAAGACAAGCGACAGCCTCCTGAGCGCTGCTGCCTACAGTGATGAGTTCTTCGAGAAGGCTTTTGTACTTACAACTCCCGGTGAAACATCTCAGCCCATGATCCTTGATCGTTCGGTTGTTGTTTTCTCACTGATCGGAGAACAGGAAGGATTCAAATACCCCGAAGAGTACGAAATGTACATCCGCAGCCAGCTGACCAATGAGCTGTCTCAGTACAAGTTGGGAGAGCTCCAGAGCGTCTTCCTCTCTTCTCCCAAATTCAAGGACAACTTCAACAAGACTTACAGCGGCCTGTTCGAGTCCTGAAATGATCAATCCGGTTCAGCTGACACAGAGCTCCAACGGCGAACTTAACATCCTGTGTCAGGGAAAACCGCTTTATTCACGGTATGCTCCTTCCGCAGCTGCGGAAAGAGCTGCCGCACAAATCAAGGCAGAAGAAAACTGCATCTATATGATCCCGTCTCCCCTTCTGGGATACGGGATCGATTCACTTAAAAAAATTATCCCCGACTCATCCTGCATTATCGGTATTGAGACAGATCAGAGCCTGATGGCCGAAACCTCAGCCTACCTGCAAAACCTGAAGGATGACCGGTTCCTCTGCTACCGCCTGGACAGCCCCGGGGCTCTCTATGAGGTTTTCAAGGGGATTCAGGATCAGGGATACCGACACTGCCGCCTGGTCCCCCTGAACAGCGGATACTCGCGGAACAAAAATCTCTACGACTCCCTGCTGGCCGGACTTCAGCACTTTCTGAAAAACTACTGGCAGAACCGCCTTACCATGGCGAAAATGGGTCCTCTGTGGATCAAAAACCTGATTCGCAACCTCGACTCCATCGGCAGCGGTGATATCGCTGATTTTTCAACTGACAAAGCCGTTGTCGTCTGCGGGGCGGGAGAGTCTCTGGAGGGCACCCTTCCCCTGATCAGTAAATACAGAGACAGCATCTATATCCTGGCCGTTGACACGGCAGTTCAGAGCCTGACACGGTTCGGGATACTGCCGGACGGAGTGGTCAATCTGGAAGCCCAGTTCTACAACCTCAAGGACTTTTATCCCCTGATGGGAGCAAAGGTTGATCTTTTTTCCGATATAACAGCCTACCCTCCTTCCCTGAGGGGGGAGAAACACTGCCCCTACTTCTTTGCATCATCCTTCCATGAGACGGCCCTCCACAGAAGGCTCAAAGAGAAAAAGCTCCTTCCAACCGAAATACCGCCCCTTGGCTCCGTCGGTGTGGCGGCTGTTCAACTGGCAGGGATGATCACCGGAAATGCGATCTTTCTCACAGGCCTGGACTTCTCCTATGTCGAAGGAAAAACCCATGCCCGGGGCACCCCCTTTCATGACTGGTGCAGCCTTCAGGAGAACAGGACAGCAGGCGATGTGTGGTACAGTTTCTCCCTGAGCAGACCCTCTGTACCCGCCGATGCCCTGCCCGAGAGATCAGTTACCAACAGGATACTGGAAAGCTATGCCCGGCAGCTGGAGGAGATTGCAGCCTCCCTGCCCAATGATGTCTTTAATCTGGCAGAGCAGGGAATGCGGCTGTCCATCCCCGCTGCAGGGAAGAAGGAGTTCCCCCTTATACTGAATGACAGTGGTAATGGTTCCGGAATCCCTTCGGCAAACATGTCTGAAAAACCGGAACTGCCGGAGGGGATCTCTTCAAAGGGGAAAATAGATACCTTTATTACCGGTGAAAAGGAGAGACTGGAAAAGCTGATCTCCTGCTGGGAAGAAGTCTGCCGGAAAGAGAAATCCGAAGAAGAGCTCCTTCCCCTGCTTAAAGCTTGCGACTACCTCTACTTCCACTTCCCCGACAGCTACAGACTTCCGGACACCAACCCGGCCTTTCTGTTCAGGGTAATAAAGGAAGCCAGAAAACTATATAGAGAACTGTAAGTCCTAGTAGTCGAACCTGTCTTTCAGATACACAGCACTTCTGACCTCTGTATGCTCCCTGGAAGCCGTAACAGCCGCAATATAGAGAGAGCTTTCCGAAGGCAGCTGAAGAGTCACCGCACCTTCGGGCACAGACAGTCTCAGGGTGTAGAGGTATCCGAATTTATAGGCCTGATCTTCACCGTTCCTGTGGGTATGAGTCGTAAAAAACTCAATCCTGTCACGTTTGACATAACCCTTTTCGATCCCGGTGCAGCTGTTCTTCCAGATATAACTGCTCTTCTGCTTCTCCTCATGTTCAGGCTCCTTCTTCCAGATCCGCCTGTCCCACTGTCCGGCAAATCCCTTATACACAGGGATAACTACATCCTCAGAGTTCAGTATCTTTCCGGCATCATCCCGCCAGATAAAGGCCGACTCCCTCTCCACCCTGGCCGTACAGAGCAGAAGGAGAGTATTCGTTCCCGAAGGAATCCTCAGTGCCTGACTGTTGCAGCGCAGTGCATTTTTCTTAGCCTTCGGAAAGAGCCGGTATTTATCTGCTCCGGAATACAGGTCCACGGGAATCTGCTCTGCCGGAATGATACCCTCCCCTGCAGCCGTATTGGGTGAGATCAGCGTGCAGTTATAGGGAAGAGAGAGGTTCTCCTGCCGGGGAAGCTCCACCCTTACAGGATCGGCAAACTCAACCAGCAGGGAAGCAAGGGAATCCGCTTTTAAGGTTACATCAAAACTGTCCTCTTTATGGGGGAGTTCCTCCAGGATCTCTTCAAGACCGTTGATTCTGCAGACCTTGGCAATCTTCCGGCTGAATTTGAAATGCCCCGAACTCTCACGGCCCTTCCGTTCGTAGAGGCGCAGGACAAGTCCATCACCCTCCTCAGCTTTTTTGACTGCACTGACAAAGAGATCATCTCCGGGAAAGCTGAAAAGAGAGAGTTCCGGTTCCACAGCCCCGACTCCAGTTCCGCAGCCCCTGTCTTTCAGAATAAACGGGCGCACCGGCTGATTGAAGAGCCTTCCGAACCGGTCACTGCTCTCCCATCCGTCGGAGTGGGGACGAATTGCATAGCCTATGGTGTGCTCTCCCCAGTCGAGGCTTCCCTGGTCTCTGAAGGCATCCAGGGCCTTTATACCCGGCGTAAAGAGCAGGGTCATTCTGAGAGTATCCTCTGAAGGATGATCATAACCGTACTTGCAGTCCTCAAGAAGGCTGAATCCCCACCCCTCAGAATCACTGAGATCGGCCCAGTAACGGGAGGGCATCTCATAGACCTTTTCACTGTTTACTCCCCGCCGGACTCTGGAACTCTCCCAGTTGGTAGTAAACTGCCCCTTTTTCAGATTTCCAGTAATGGAGAGCTTCAGAGAGCAGGCCTTCTCTCTCCAGCGAATTCTTTCTGTGAAATCCAGAAGATCAGCCTCCCCGTTCAGACGGATCTCCCTGACCATCTTCGAATCCCCGTAACGGAATGTAACAGCAAGGGCACAGGAGAGAGGTCCTTCCTCAAGAACCTCTACCTCTCCCTTTTCAAGGCGGGCGAAGGGCGGCTGCTTCCTGTCTGACCAGTTCATATTCCAGGCCGGAAACATCCCCGGGACTTCCTTCTGAAACTCATAGGCCAGAGGTTTTTTAAGCAGTTCTCTGTCATGGGTCTTTGAATAGATGGAGTACAGAACCCCCTCTGCAGAAACTGAAGCCCTGAGACGGCTGTTCTCAAGTATCCAGCCCCTCTCTCCTCTCACAAGGGAGACTTCCGGTTCTGCCGGAACCGGTACGGCTTCAACGGAAAAGCGCTGCCAGGACAAACAGCCCAGCTGTGGATGGAACCGCAGTACAAGACCGTTCTTACCATGGTCCGGGGTAATCTGCCCGGAATACCGTTCTCCCTCGGAGCTTACAATCACCACGGACCCTTCGGGTAAAGTGAGATCCTCGGGTAATTGAACCTCTACCATATCCTCCCTCTCCTGTGGGACAGGATTGTAAAGCAGGAGAGGTCCGTCCCCAGCCAGAGAGGGAGCTATGGATCGTGCAGAATCTTCAAGAACAGAGTTCCAGAGATTCAGGGCAACGACTTCATCATTCCAAGCATATCTGTACGCATTGGGCGTAGATGTCCCCGGAAGGATATCGTGCATTTGACTGCCTATAATGCGTGTCCAGGCAGCCTGAATCTTCTCCGCGGGCCAGGGAGCTCCTTTAGTGTAGTAAGCTGCTGCTGCCGCCGCCTCTGCGGCAAAGGCCAGCTGTTCATTCTTTCGGTTCCAGCGTTTCATAACCGCCGCCGAAGTCAGGGTACCGGCACTGTGAAGGGTCAGAAGAAAATCCCCTTCATAGCGCTCCAGCCGGGAACGTTCCTCCGGGGTAACAGAGCCGTAGAAATCATCAGGGGATCCCTGTCTGACGGTCAGTTCACCTTCGCTGCCCTTCTCCACGGCCTGAAGGGCCTTTTTAACAGAGCCCTCTTTGGGAGCCCCCCCCATATCACCGACACCATAGTACTGAAACGACTTCCAGACTCCGGTCTTCTCACCCTGTTCTTTCAACATTTTTTTAGCCCCTGGACTCATATGGACCGGAAGTCTCAGGTGAGAGGTATAGGCTCCGGGATTCAGGGTGCTCAGGATCTCACTGCCCTCGGGGCCTTTCCAGAAACCGAGCTGAAAGGGAATCCCCACCGCAGAGTGCCAGCTCAGCTTCTGGGTTGAGAACCCCTTAATCCCCATATGGGCCAGCACGGTGGGCATATTTCCGGGGAAGCCGAAACAGTCAGGCAGAAGGTAGTCACTGCTGCTCCTTCCAAACTCCCTGACGGCCTGCCTGTGGCCGTAGAGAATGTTTCTGACCATGGACTCCATGGAGGGAACAAGGGCATCTGTCTCATCCAGACAGGTTCCTGCAGGAAACCAGCGTCCAAGCTCCACATAGTCTTTCACCACCTCATATTTGTCGGGATAGTACTCCTTCATCATGGCATAGCGGATCATTCCTGTGAAATTAAAACAGTAGCCCGGATACTTCTTCAGAAGCTCAAAATTCCTGTCCATGGTCTTGGGAATATATTTCTTTATAGTTGTCGGATACTCCCATCTCCACTGTGTATCAAGATGGGCATAAGGCAGCAGGTAGATCTCTTTTTTTTCACTCACAGGGCTTTCCTCCCGGGCAGGCATTCGGCAGAAGACTCATGAACATTGTATCAGAGATCTGAAACTTAGAGGCGGACTTTTTTCCTGCTCCAACATTCCTTCCCGGCAGGCAGAACAGAAAAAAAGGGCCTCCCGAAGGAGGCCCAGTGTCAATAACAGATATTTTTTATTTATAAAGAGTGATACACACCCTCTGTTAATATCTAATCGTCGTCTCCTGTCTTGAGAACAGAGAGGAATGCGGACTGGGGCAGCTCAACGTTGCCGACCATCTTCATTCTCTTTTTACCCTCTTTCTGCTTCTCAAGGAGCTTCCGCTTTCTGGAGATGTCCCCTCCGTAACACTTGGAGGTAACGTCCTTTCTCAGAGCGGAGATAGTCTCTCTGGAAATTACGGTGTTTCCGATGGCAGCCTGAATGGGGATCTTGAACTGCTGCCTTGTAATCTCCTGCTTCAGCTTCTTGCAGACAATCTTTCCGCGGTCGTAGGCATTGTCCTTGAACACCAGCTGGGAGAGTGCGTCAACCTTGTCTCCGTTGATCAGGATATCCATCTTTACAAGGTTTGTGGCTCTAAAGCCGATCACCTCGTAGTCGAAGGAGGCATAACCCTTGGAGATTGACTTCAGCTTGTCGTAGAAGTCAAAAAGAACCTCCGCCAGGGGCATGTCGAACTTTATCTCAACACGCTTCTCATCCAGATAGTTCATGCTGGTCTGGATTCCACGCTTGCCCATACAGAGGGTCATTATGGAGCCCAGGTAGTCTGTAGGAGTGATGATATCGGCTGAAATATAGGGCTCCTCGCTCATCTCGATTGTACCGGGATCTGGGAACTCGGCGGGGTTGTCCAGATAGCTTACCTCACCATCCTGACCGGTAATTCTGTACCGTACAGAGGGAGAGGTAAGAACGATATTCAGACCGAACTCACGCTCCAGACGCTCCTGAACCACCTCCAGATGAAGAAGTCCCAGGAAACCGCAGCGGAAACCGAATCCCAGGGCCGCCGAGGCGTCCTTCTCGTACACCAGAGAGGCGTCATTGAGCCTGAGCTTGTCGATGGCTGCCTGAAGCTCTTCATACTGGTTTGTGTCCACAGGGTAGATGGATGAGAACACGACTGGCTTAACCTCGCGGAAGCCTTCCAGAGGAGCCTCACAGGGATCTTTTGACAGGGTAATGGTATCACCGACACGGATGTCGGAGATATTCTTGATTCCGGCAATGATGTAACCGACCTGTCCGGCCTTGAGTTCCTTCCCTGGCATAAGACCGAGTTTGAAGGTACCTACCTCTTCCACCTTGTATCTGGTGTTGCTGGACATGATAAGAATCTCATCTCCCGCCCTGATGGTTCCCTCGAAGAGACGGATATGAATAATAACACCTCTGTAGGCGTCGTAGTGGGAGTCGAAAATAAGACACTTCAGGGAAGCATCGGGAGAGCCCTTGGGAGCGGGTATCCATTGGATAAGTCCCTCAATCAGCTCCTCAACATTCTTTCCGGTCTTGGCGGATACGGGATAGATCATCTCCCGTTCCAGACCCAGGTCATGCTCGATCTGCTCGGATACACGCTCCAGGTCCGCACTGGGAAGGTCCATCTTGTTTACAACGGGAAGGATATCCAGATCGTGATCAAGGGCCATATACATATTGGAGAGGGTCTGAGCCTCAACACCCTGGGATGCATCGATCAGCAGCAGGGCTCCTTCACAGGAACTGATGGCTCTGGAAACTTCGTAGGAAAAATCCACATGCCCCGGAGTATCAACCAGGTTGAGCTGATAGGTGTTGCCGTCCTGTGACGGATACTCTATGGTAACGGCCTGGGATTTAATGGTAATCCCCCTCTCCCGTTCAATATCCATAGAGTCGAGCATCTGCTCCTTCATATCACGGTCAGCCACAGAGTGGGACTTCTGAAGAAAACGGTCCGCCAGAGTGGATTTACCATGGTCAATATGGGCAATAATGCAAAAGTTTCGGATTTTATCCTGTTCGTATTTCATAACTGAGAAATATATATTAAAGAGTGTTTTTCATCAATCGTCTGGAGCCGATAGAAACCTAGAAGAAGATCGCCGACTCCAGGCCCGCCCCGAGTTGAACAGCGGATTCAAGATAACCGGCCTTGACCCCTTTGAAGACAAACTGCATCAGCACATAGCCCTCTTTCTCGTTCACCTGCCAGCGGCGCAGAGTAATGGTGTCTCCCCTGGAAATGCTTGCCTCATCGGCGCTGCCGCCTGTGTAGACATAATCGACGGTGTACTGCTGTCTTCCCACAAGATTCAGTACCATTCCGAACATAGGAGGAATCAGATTCTCCCTGGTATCACGGTTTACCGCTTCCTTCAGGGGGACATCGGGACGAAGAGCCAGAGCAACAGGTGAATGATTCACCTCGCCTTCGGCATTCTCCCACTCAATATCCACCATGGTTCCCACTGGAAGTCCCAGAACAATATCTCTCACATCCTGATTCCGGTAGACCTTTTGTCCGTTAACACTGAGAATCCTGTCCCCGCGCTTCAAGCCCAGCCCTTCGGCGGGAGAACGGGGATTCACATAGAGGACCTCGAGACTCCTGTAGGCCTGATAGCCTCCTATTCCAATCCAGGAGTGTTCAAGCTGCCCACCCTCATAGAGCTGGGGCAGAAGCTTCTTCACATACTCACCGTCGATGGCAAAGTTGACGCCCTCAAAACCCGTAATTCCTGCAAAGACAACACCTTTTACCTCAGAATTACTGTTCATCAGAGGTCCGCCGCTGTTACCGGGGTTGATGGGAACATCCACCTGAATGGCCTCGCCCATTGTCTGCAGGGGACGCCTGAGGGCGGAAACTGTACCCGAGGTAATTGTATTATTCAGGCCGCCGGGAGATCCGATGGCGAAAATCTGCTCACCCAGATTAAATTTATCCTTTCCCGCAAAGGAGAAAACATAGGGAGCCTCTATTTCAGTCTTGAGAAGGGCTATATCAAAGTGTCTGTCCCAGCCCACAACCCGGGCGGGAATCTTCTCTCCCCTGTCATCGGAAAGCTTGATAAACAGACGGGAGTAGCCCTTGTACTCGGAGCTGACCTCGCTTTCGATAACATGATAGTTGGTCAGGATATAGCCGTCCTTATCGATAAAGAAACCGCTACCGATGCTCCGATCGGGATACCCCACACCACGGTCGATGCGAAGTCCCTTGTCAACCCATACCGTAACGGTTCCCTCCAAAAGGTCTTCCATTGTTACAGGGGTATTGAGAAACTCAACGGCAGAGCTTTCGAGGGAGAGACCTCGGCCTCTAATCTCAGAGGCAACGGCCTGCAGAGCCTTCCGGTTCTCCCCGGCGGTAAAGCGCCGGGCAAAGTACTGAAGGTCCTCATCGGAAGCCGCCTCTAGGGGAATAAAACCCTGGGTCACCATAACAGCCGCGGCTCCGGACTTTCTGAACTCAAGAAGATTCTTCACATACTCAAGCTTAAGACTCTCTTCGTCAAAGTCTCCGGCAATATCAGTTCTTTCAGCCACATCAAGGGAGTTGTAAAGAGAGAGTGCCTTCCGATATTCCCGGTCTTCAACAGACTGATCCAGCTGGGAACCGATCTCCCTGAGTGCCTTCTTTTCAAGGCCCTCATAATCCAGATCCGGAGCTTCTTCCAGACTCTGGTAGTGATAGATCCACTGCAGTGCCTCCGAGGGCTTATGTTCATCCAGAAGTCCGTCAATCTGATTCTTTGCCCTTGTCCGGGGGTTGAACTGTTCCGGATCACCAGGAGTTATTCCCTCTGAACTCTTACAGGAGAGTGTAAATATGAAAACCAGCAAAGTGCCGGTGAATAATAGTCTCTTCATTGTGTAATCAACATTTCCTTCCAGCTGCCGTCATCTTCTCTGACAAGGAGGGCATCATAGAACCCGTTACGGGTAAAATCCCAGAGCTGATACTTCCTTCTGCTCCAGAGATCCTGATACTCCTCCATTCTGCTTTCCTTGCCTTCATAGATAAAACCGGCAAAACGGCCGTCAATATATTTCTCTTTCAGATCAACGGCTCCGTCATTATCGATATCACGATACCCTTCATAGGGGAGCCAGTTATCCAGAAGTACAGTCCTGTCAAAACGGCCGTCAAAATTTGAATCTTCACGGAATCGTCTAATCATCCCGTCTACTACAGTATACTCTCTAAAAGGTACAGGTTCTTCTCCCGTTACAGAATCAATGAGAGAAAAACTGTGCCCCAGGATCTCCGATTCAGGTATGTAGATACTGTCACCCTGTCTGGGATCCATCAAGATCTGAACATGAAGATCATTTGTATTTTTGGTCAATGGAAATCCGAAACTGCCTGGAAGAAAGTTATACTCTCTGTGGTTTCTCATGGCACCGGTTATGGAAACACGGTCCACAAAGGGGTAATCATAGTAGTGAAAAGTGCGGGAAAGATCGTTGTCATGAAAGGTCACTGATTCAAGAAGGCTCTGACCGCTCCAGACAAGGACTGTGTCGGCAATACCGTCCTGATCACGATCATACTCCCATAAAACCCTGCTTCCCTTTCTATAGATTCTGAGATCCGTAATGCCATCGCCGCTGCCGTCAAGCATTACGTTCTGCATTCTGGACATCATATAGGACATATCGGGATAGTCATTCAAATAGTGCTGCAGAGCCTTCAGAGGCCAGACCCGGTTAGTATCTGAAAGGTAGGGAATGCTTGTATTTCCCGAGGGATAACCCAGAACATATTTCCTGAAATACCAGCTGTTCAGATCGTTATACTGAGTCAGATATAAAGAAGCCAGGGCCTCCCTGTTTTCAGACTCCGGAAGCATAACAACTCTTGAAAGAAGGTCAGGATATCTCAGCCCCTGGCGGTCGGCATACTCGGCAAGAACTCCGGGATAGTACTCTTCGGAACTCCAGGAGCTCAGCAGAATCAGAAAACGTTGATCCTGATACCTGTAGACCCCCTCCTCTGCCATGGTGAAGGCCCGGTCCTTCTTACCCAGACGGTGCAGAGAGAGAACAGTGTAAAATAGAATATCGCTCGTATCGCGGCTTATCTCATTGACAGTAAAAAAGAGAGACTCCAGGTCCTCATCATTACCAAGACGGTACTGCATTTCAAAAAGCCAGCCCAGAATATCACCGGTATCAATCTGTTCAGGCTGGTTACCGCTGTAGAAGGCACGGGTAAACCAGTTGCCCGCTTCACCGTAGCGTCCGGAAGACCTGGCATCCAGTCCCTTCAGACAGAGAAGATCCGGGTTTTCATCGTCATACTCAAGACCCGTATCAAGAAGGTCCCGAAAATCCGAAAGCCGGGAAGATCTGTAGGCATCCCATGCATGTCGGGCATAAAGCCTTGCCAGCTCTTCATCCTGAGACTGAGCCGTAACAAAGGCCGCGGCAGAAAAGAGAAGTAAGAAGATTAAATTCAGCTGTTTTTTCACTTTGTCTATTCAGGAATCAAAAATTCCGGTCCAAGTAGATTTCTGATATCGTGATCTTCCAGGGTTTCTGACTCCAGAAGTCCCCGGGCAATCTTTTCCAGCTGATCCCTGTGCTCACCAAGAATGCCCCGGGCCTTTCCCAGATTGTCATTCAGAATGCGCCTGATCTCTGTATCAATCAGGGATGCCGTATCATCAGAATAGTCTTTATGCTGCGCAATTTCCTTTCCGATAAAGATCGGTTCGTCATCGCTCCCAAGGGCGATCGGGCCGATTTCACTGCTCATACCCCATTCGCAGACCATCTTACGGGCCATACCCGTAGCCTGATCAATATCGTTCTTCGCTCCTGTGGTAGTTACATCGTACATCAGTTCTTCCGCAACATAACCACCGTAGCATATACAAATACGATCTTCAATCCAGGAACTGCTTCTGGCGTAATTATCGTTTTCAGGGAGGGAGAATGTCACCCCCAGAGCCCTACCTCTGGGCACAATCGTCACCTTATGAACAGGATCGGCATTTTTCAGATAATAGTGAAGCAGAGCATGTCCCGCCTCATGATAGGCTGTCATCTCCCGTTCATGATCGGTCATAACCCGTGACTTGCGGGCCACACCCATCATAACCTTGTCCCTGGCCTCTTCAAAATCCTCATGCTCAACAACCCTGGATCCCCGCCTGGCCGCAAAGAGGGCTGCCTCATTGACAATACTGGCCAGATTAGCACCGGAACTTCCGGGAGTTGCCCTGGCAACGATACCCAGGTCGACCTGGGGAGAGAGGTTTATCTTCTTGCAGTGAATACGGATAATGGCCTCACGCTCCTTTACATCGGGCATATCAACCACCACCTGACGGTCAAAGCGGCCCGGTCTCAGAAGAGCCGGGTCAAGAACATCGGGTCTGTTTGTAGCAGCAATGATAATAACAGCCTGGTCCGTATCAAAACCATCCATCTCAACCAGAAGCTGGTTCAGGGTCTGTTCACGCTCATCGTGTCCGCCGCCGTAACCGGCGCCTCTTGTACGGCCCACCGCGTCAATCTCATCGATAAAGAGTATACAGGGAGCATTCTTCCTGCCCTGTTCAAAGAGATCCCGGACCCGGCTTGCACCGACACCGACAAACATCTCGACAAAGTCGGAACCTGACATATGAAAGAAGGGAACCCCCGCCTCACCGGCAACAGCCTTGGCAAGAAGGGTCTTCCCGGTACCGGGATTACCCACCAGAAGAACCCCCTTGGGGATCTTGGCACCTATGCTGGTAAACTTTTCAGGATTTTTAAGAAAGTCCACGACCTCCATCAGTTCATATTTGGACTCTTCCTGACCCGCTACATCCTCAAAGGTAATGCTGTCCTTTCCGTGATCGTAACGCTTGGCCTTGCTCTTGCCGAAGCTGAAGGCCTTGTTGCCCCCTCCCCCCTGCATGGACCGAAACATCCACCAGATAAAGAGAAAACTGATGGCCCATGGAAGCATCTGAAGCAGAATCACACCCGGTGAGACCGCCTTGTCCGCTCCGGCCACATCAACACCGTTATTGACAAGCATCTCTATCAGATTGTCATCATAGTAGGGAATGACCGTTTTAAAGGACATACCGCTGCTTTCTGCATCTGTGGGACTTACAAAGCGTCCTTCGATCTCCTTCTGGTCCAGTATCCTCACATCATAAACTCTTCCGCTGTCCACATACTGAAGAAACATGGAATATGGGATTTCACTTACCTCTGTCTGTGGAGAAAAGGAGAAGAAGAACATAAAGAACAGGATGAGAACAGCAAGAAACATAAGGGCGCTTCTGTTGTTGTTGAAGTTGAAATTATCGTTGTTATTGTCGTTTCTGTCGTCCTGGGGCATAGTGACCTCTCCCTTTAATTATAATACAAAGGTAGTAGCATTCACTTATAATATTTTCTATTTTTTTCCCCGCGGCCTTTTCGGGCAGAATAAAGCCCCCTGTCCCAAGTGCGCAGAGCAGATTATTTCCTCTGAAAACCAGAGCTTCAATAACCCGTTCTTCCCCTTTGTGAAGTACCCCTGAAGACCTGACCTCCCCTGCACCGAAAGGTGTTCTGATAACAAAGCTATCGGCAGGATCATTGAGTTCTGCCAGAACAGTTGCCTCAGAAACGATATCGCATCCCTTAAGGACACAGAGCCTGAGCCCTTCCCGGCGGTAGTCACGGCCCGCTGAAACAAGAAAAAAACGGCAGTCAGCTTCATCAGGACGATTAAGAGAGAGGATGAGGCGTCCCTTCTCCTTCTTAAAAAGGATTCCATGGCCTTTGAGGAGTATCCTCCCCCTCAGATCCTTCAATGGTGTAAAAAAGGACGAAGGAATCCGTCTACCGGGATTCTGCCCTTTCTGCAGCCGGTTGATTTTCTCCAGAAGAAGCGATTTTCTGCTTACAAAGGGCAGCTCACTAAAGTCACTCTCCCTACAGCTGAAAAAACCCTCTCCAGCGGAGCCGGCCCAGGGGCAGGCACTGCCCAGAAGAGAACTGTAGTGATCCATCAGATCCTTCAAATCGTTCTGAAAACCGAGGATAGAGTCCTCACAGGCGGGAAAGGAATCCCGGACAGCCGGCAGGATCTTATGACGAACCCTGTTTCTAAGGTATTCGATCTCATCGTTGGTACTGTCTGAGACTGTTTCCACCTTAAGCCCCCCGAGCCAGGCCTCAATATCCGATCGGTCCGTATCAATAAGGGGACGGAAGTAGTTGGCGCGGGTTTCGGGGATTCCCCTCACACCCTCGGGACCCGACCCCGAAAAAAGGCGCATCAGAAGGGTTTCAACCTGATCATTCCGGTTATGACCCAGGGCAAAAAAGACCGGCACAGGGCTGTTTCCACTGATTTTCTCAAAGAAATGATACCTGTAGGCCCTGGCAGCACTTTCAATACCGCATCCCTTCTGACGGGCATAGTGTTCCAGAAAACCGGAATCGAGACTCTTTTTATGGAGAGGTACTTCCAGGGATTCGCAAAGGGAGCTCACATGAGCCCTCTCCCTCTCCATCTCGGCGGCATCTCTTATTCCATGGTCCACATAGGCTGCTTCCAGGCTGTATGAAAACTCGGAACTGAACTCCTTAAGGAGCAGCAACAGGACTGTGGAATCGGGGCCGCCTGAGAGGGCACAGCAGACTTTCCACTGCCCATCGGGGGGAGTGAGCTGGCGCTTCAGGGCGGAGGAGAATTCAGTCTTTACTTTTTCTAGAATTGATTTCATTGAGCAGCTTTTCAACAGGGGCATCGCCATGGGAGATTATGGAATCAGCAACCTCCCCTATCGCCTTTTGCACAAGAGGGTACTCATCATCTGAAAAGCGCCCCAGAACATGTTCCACAACGGAAATACCTTTTTCAGGTCTTCCGACTCCCAGATAGAGCCTGTAAAAATCTTTCGTATCCAGATAGTGAATTATAGATTTAAGACCGTTATGCCCCGCCGATGATCCGCCGGGTTTCATCCGGCTGCGTCCGGGATGGAGGTCCATATTGTCGGTGGCAATGATAATATCATCGGGCTCAAGACCGTATTTAGCCCTCAGTCCCGGCAGAATTGCACCGGAACGGTTCATAAAGGTCAAGGGCTTGACCAGATGAAGCCGCCTGTTGCCCACAAAAGTCGAGGCATAGAGGTAGTTTTTAAAAAGGGGTTTCTTTAAAAATAGATTGAGCTGCCCGGCGAGCAGCTCAATAAGATCAAACCCGACGTTATGCCGGGTTTGTTCATATTCGGTCCCGGGATTTCCCAGGCCGATGATCATAAGATCAGAAAACTGACTCTGCTCAGTCTTATTCAGCAGCTGCTTCTTCAGTTTCTTCTTCCTCTTCGTCTGATGCTTCAGCAGCAGCCTTGGGTGCAGAAACGACTACAACAGTCTGATCTTCGGGGTGAAGAACCTTGATTCCTTCAGCAACTGTGATGTCGCCGATATGGATTGATTCACCCATTCCCAGTGCATCGACGTTAACTTCGATTGCTTCGGGCAGATCTTTGGGGAGACATTCGATTTCAAACTCGTGGAGCATGTGCTCGAGTGTTCCGCCTTCCTTTGCACCGATTGCATTACCAACCAGGTGTACAGGAACGTGAGTCTTAAGAGCCTTACCTCTTTCAAACTCATAAAAATCAATGTGTTTTACAGTGTCAGTAACGATGTCTTCGTCGATTGCTTTTACAAGAACCTCGCGGGTTTCTTTTCCAAGTTCAAGGACGATTACTGTATTTTCAGTTACTACTTTGAATTTCTTAGCAAATTCATTGGCATTTACCGCAATATGAAGAGGATCTGTGTGGCCGTAAACAACAGCGGGAATAAACCCTTCGCTCCTCAGCTTTTTGGCAGGACCTTTCTTGAATTCTGTTCTCTCAACAACAGAAAGGGTTTTCTGCTCCATCTTATCTACTCCTTCCGATAACAGATACCTTGGACGGCAGGATTCGAACCTGCGAATGCCGGGATCAAAACCCGGTGGCTTACCGCTTGCCGACGTCCAAATTTTAATTTCTTTATTTAAATATCAACCATCGTGTTCGTCAACCACTTCGGCATCGGGTCCAAGGTTGTTATATTCTTCCAGGATTCTGTCCTGAAGAACAGTCCTGAAATCGGTATTTATGGGATGGGCAACATCCTTATAAACACCATTCTTTGTTTTCCTGCTGGGCATAGCAATGAAAACCCCGCTGTCTCCCTCAATGATCTTTACGTTGTGAACAACAAAAGATTCATCAAAAGTTACTGTAACGTATGCCTTTAACTTACCGTCTGCATTGACCTTACGAATGCGGATGTCAGTAATTTCCATACAGCTCCTCCTACCGCTTTAATGCAATATATATTTATTATATTACATGAGCATACGGAATGCTATGAAGGAATTCAAATCTTTCCACAAAAGAAAAACGCTTTTTTGAAATGCGTTCTGCTTCCGCAAGTCTTTCAGAATCGTTAAATATTCCGAACATTGCGCTACCGCTTCCGGACAATCCGAAAAATTCAGCTCCTGAATCATAAAGAAGTTTGGAAATAAACTCAAGAGGTTTTATACTATTTCTATAAGTTTCCATAAAGCTGTTATAAAAGTCCCATTCACCCGGTTCTTTTTCAGTAAATAGAGCTGTCATATCTTCTTTTGTCAGAATACCTTGAGAGAGTTCTCCCCGGGCCATGGCCTCATCCACGGCCCTGTAGGCAGCACCCGTAGAGATACCCGTGCCGGAGTCCTTGATAAGCAGTCCGCAGTAGCGGCCTGGGGATTCAATTTCTTCAAGGATTTCACCCCTCCCGCTTACCGCTGCCGCAGGATATTTCATAAAAAAAGGAACATCACTTCCAAGGCTTCCGGCCATCTCCATCATCTGTTTATCAGAGGGAGTATACCCCAGTAGAAGGGAAAGAGCCTTAAGAGATGCGGCGGCATCCGAGGAGCCTCCACCCAGACCGGCCTCACTCGGAATCCTTTTCTCCACTTCCACAAGGACTCCATTGGCAGGAGCACCATGCTCTCTGAAGAGCTGTACAGCCTTATAGATAAGATTTTTCTCCGGAGGACAGTTAAAATCTCCCCGGATCTCTATACTTCCTTCTCTGCCGTTCTCAGAAAAAACAAGGGTATCGAAGACACTGACGGCCTGAAAGAGACTGGTAATTTCATGAAACCCGTCATCACGGGTTTGCCCCACCTCAAGGTGAAGATTGATCTTGGCGGGAGCTTCAATTTGTATTTTTTTCACAGGTATATTTCCCTCTGCAGAATGCATAATTCACCGTTCTGAACTGCGGACCGAAGTTCAGGGATTCGGTACTGAACGCCAGTCAGTTTCATGATCCGGACAAATTCAGTTTTTCAAGGCCAAATTCATTTTAAATGCTAAAACTACGGTTGGCAATAAAAGCAAAAAATGATATTAGTTGATTACTTTTTCAACATCAAAACCAGCAAGGACAGAATTGAATGATTCCATCGGATAACGAATTCGAAAGCAGTTTGGACAGCGACCCCCTGTCGTTTTTCCCCTTAGAAGAGAATGAAATCTTTGATGAAAACATTGACGCCTATGACGCGGAAATGGACAATGATGACGACGGAATAGAGAAGTCTGATATAGACCCCTTCGAAGATGATAGCGAAGAGGATGACGGGGACGATGAAGATAATATCATCCCCTACGAATACAATGACGAGTTCGCCGATTACGACGAACTTGAGGATTAGACCTTTTCCTCCCGGAAAAGACAATCTGCTTCAAACCAGACAGCTTCGAGGTCATAATATTCACGGGCCTCGGCTGTCATTATCTGAACAACCAGATCACCCATATCCATAAGGATCCACTGATCCTCATCTTTTGAATTTTTACTGTTTCTGAGAACTACATTCTCATCATCCTTAGTCAGCTCAAGAACCTTCTGCTTGATACCTTTCAGGTGCATCCGGCTTGTTGCCGTAACAATCAACATATAGTCGGTCCAGGAACACTGCCCCGCCAGATCCAGAACAACAACATCCTGTCCCTTGGCCTCCTGAGCTCCCTCCAGGGCCCTACCCCAGAATTCAAATCCTTTCTTATTACTTAACGTATCGTCCATCAAAATCCTTTCCTAAAATTACTATTATATCTACAGTCTCATCTCTGTTCTGATCAACATCAGTATGGATTCTCTGACATTTTATCAGATTCGCAACCCGCTGGGCTGCAGCAGGATCACCCTTCTTGTCCAGAATAACCGTGTTTTCATAACGGTTTGAATCGGCATTCTTGATTGAAGCGATTTCATAACCGTAACTTTTAAAAATCTGTGCCGTCCGTCCGGCAAGTCCGTTTCTTGCAGTACCGTTCTGAATCTCAAGAGAGACAACAAGCTGTTCATCCCGAAGCACATCAAAGTCTGCCAGAGAGTCCTGCATCTGCTTGACCGTCTCTCTCAGGAGGTTTCCATCATAATGGGGAAAGTAGAGGAGCTGGGAGTCCACCATACGTCTTGTACCCAGAACCTGCTGAAAAACAACCCTGTCCAGCTCCAGAAGAGAGAGTTCGTGCATAAAGGACTCAAAAGACTTGGTATCAAAGTTTGTATTCACAAGGGGAAAGATGTGTTCCAGAAAAGTTGAGACAAAACGGCTTTCGTGCATCTGATGCATCTTTCTGAGAATTCCGAAAACCAGATCATGTTCTCTTTTGATTCCGTCATCAACGGACTCCCCCTCCAGAGTATAGCTCAGATAGTCCGATGCCTTATCCCCATCCAGGGTCACACTGCCCGAGGGCAGGAGGATCTGCTGTGTTTCACTCTCAAAAACAACGGGGTTGGGCAGGAAGATCTCTACCCCCTCAAGAAAATCCACCAACTTGACCAGATCGTCCTTTTTGATCTGTATATAGAAGTCAGGAACAATACCTGTGAGAACCCCCAGCTGCTGAAGGTAGTATGTCGGATCCTCAGTATTATAGAGAGCATCAACTCTGTCCACTCTGTTAAGAGAGCGGATAATAGCTCCGGTGTCCTCAGGAATATTCAGAAGAGCTCCCTTTCGCGTCTCGGGATGATAAAAGTAAAACTCTGTAACCAGGGGTTTTTCATCATCCTCAATAACAATAAGAGTGGTGATCATCTTGTGTTCATTCACCATCTCCTTATAGTCATCGATCTTCATTGTCAGAAGCACATAGACCGCCAGGCCTGAGAGAATGAGAAATACCAGAATCAGCAAAAGCAGGGATAAGTCGGGGGTTCTTCTATCTTTCATGCGGGACTATTGTATCCTGTGGAGAGGTAATGCGACAACTCCCTGCTGTCCGGCGAAGGCTCCAGACCCTTTTCCAGAATATGCTTCTCCATGGCGCTGAGAATTTCCAGAACCATGTCCTTCAGAGACAGACCGAGAAGCCTGCTTCTTTCTGCATCGTCCAGATGCTCCCTGCCGGCTTCCATATAATCCGCCGCAAAGAGGAGAAGCCCTGTTTCATCAAGGCAGGGATGACCGGTAGTATGATAGCGTACCGCATTAAGAAGAGACAGATCGGTGACGCCGTACTTCTTCCGGAGAATCCAAGCGGCTGCAAAGCCGTGCTGAAGAACGGGGTTCTGCAGAATAAAAACCGGGAGATCTCCCTGATCCTTCAGAGCCTTCTTCAGCACCTTTTCACTCTTCTGCTCCCTTGCCAGATCGTGTGCCAGAGCGGCGCAGCGGAGAACGGGACATTCCAGAGAGTAATGGTCCGCCAGAAAGAGGGCATACTCGGCTGTTCTGAGACTGTGACTCCAGCGGCTGGGACTCAGTTTTCTCTCACCCCTTCTGATCAGCTTCTCTTCAAGCTCCATATAGACCTTCCCTGCGAATATAATCCAGGACTGCAGTAGGAAGCAGATCTGCAACATCCTGCCCCGCCCTTACGGCTTCTCTTATATCTGTTGATGAGGCCTCCACCATGGTGTTCTGAAAATACCTGTGGCGGAAGGGGAAATCCAAATCTTCCGGCCTGCCCCGGTGACAGATTATAATATCTGCAAGCTCCGAAAGCTCTTCAGCCCTGTGCCATCCGGCAAAACCGGGAACAAGATCATCCCCGATAATAAGACCGGGCCGCCCCTCCACTTTATAGAGTTCCTTGAGATAGAGTATTGTATCGATACTATAGGAGACTCCGCCGCGGTCATGCTCGCAGCTTGAAACAACTGTGTCCGGCCAGCCCTGAACCGAAAGCTCTACCATCTTCATCCGATGATGAAAACTGACTTCCTGGTCAACACTCTTGTGAGCCGGTCTGTAGGAGGGGACTAGAACAAGTCTATCGTAGCCGAAGTGACGGCGTACTTCGTCGGCAATTTTGAGATGGCCGACATGGGGAGGATTGAAGGTCCCCCCCAGCATAATGAGTTTCATTATTTATGCGCCATTTTAAGCATTGCCATCTTCAGCTCATCCAGACCTTCTCTGGAAAAAACCGAAATGGGAATAACATGCTCCTCAGGATAGAGTTCCTGAAGTTTTACAAGATTATCCTTTGCAACATCCAGATCCATCTTGGTACCCAGCAGAAGCCGTGGCTTGTCAAGGAGATCGGGATTATACTCTTTCAGCTCCACAAGGAGCTTGGCATAGGTATCATGAAAATCTTCTTCACCCAGGTCAATCATAAAGGCGAGTCCCGCAGTTCTGGCAATATGCTTCAGAAATCTGAAACCCAGTCCAAGACCGTGGGAGGCTCCCTCGATAATTCCCGGGATATCCGCAAGGACAATATCCTTCTCACCGATCCTCAGCATTCCCAGATTGGGAATCTTTGTGGTAAAGGGATAGGATGCCACCTTGGGATTGGCATTTGTCAGAGCCTTGAGAAGGCTGGACTTACCCACCGACGGAAAACCGACAAAGCCGATATCCGCAATCAGGTTCAGTTCCAGTTTAATCTCGGCGTACTCCCCGGGTGTACCGGGCTGAGCAAAACGGGGTGTCTGACGACGTGCCGTGCGAAAGTGCCAGTTCCCCTGGCCGCCGTTTCCGCCCCGCAGAAATACCCACTGCTCACCGTCCACATTTTCAGAGAAATCCTTCAGGACCTCGGAGGTCTGATAATCACGGACAATTGTACCCGGGGGAACTTCGATGATTATATCCTCTCCGTTCTTTCCGTGCATACGGCGGCCCATGCCGCCCTGACCGTTCTTTGCTCTGTAAACATGTTTTCGATTGAGATGGACAAGCGTCTTCAGATTGTTCTTAACCTGAAAAACGACATTGCCCCCACGACCTCCGTCACCACCGTCCGGACCGCCCTGGGGGACATATTTTTCCCGGCGAAAGGAGACACAGCCTGCGCCCCCCTCTCCGGAATACACTTCGAGTCGAGTTTCGTCAATAAAACCCTGCATAGGACCTTATTATTCGCCTGAAGTGACGATAGAAACTCTTTTTTTGCCTTTTTTGTCATGAAAGAGAACTGATCCAGCCTCTGTTGCGAACAGAGTATCGTCTTTTCCGATACCTACGTTCTCACCGGGGTGAATTTTAGTTCCTCTCTGACGAACAAGAATTTCACCGGCTTTAACCAGCTGGCCGCCGAATCTCTTTACACCCAGTCTCTGAGCATTGGAATCTCTTCCGTTTTTGGAGCTTCCTCCACCTTTCTTATGAGCCATTATCGCTTCCTCACGTCTTTAGTCTGATTTGAATGCTGCCGGGATACTCCTCAGAGAGATCCCGCAGCCCTAACATTAACATGTCTACGGCGCCTCTGAACCATTCACGGCACCGCGGGACAACTTCCAGAACCTCAAGTTCCAGATGCCCCTCACTTTCAGCCGTCCCTTCGGTCTTAATACCGTCGGTATGACTGAAGAGCCTGGCAGCGGTTCTCAGCAATACTGATACACCGGCACAGGCCTCACTCGGCAGATCTGTTGTCCTATTTGCGTGACCTTGGGATGTCAGGGTCTTTAGAAGACCGGAATCCTCGAAGGTTAGAACAATCGTGATCACTGATAAGCCTTAATTAAGCTCCCAGGATCTCTTCTACCGTCAGCAGTGTATAATTCTGACGATGTCCCTGTGTTCTCTTGTAGCCTTTTCTTCTTTTAAACTTGAATACTTTGACTTTAGGGTCTTTGACATTGGATTTAACAACGGCAGTAACCTTGGCACCCTCAACGTAGGGAGCACCAACCTTGGTGTCGCCTTCGCCGGAGATGAGCAGTACGGAATCAAATTCCACTTTGTCACCGGTTTCGTTGTTAAATTTGTCGACCTTCAACACAGCACCTTTTTCAGCTTTATACTGTTTGCCTTTAATTTCTACAAGTGCGTACATTTTGGTAAACCTCAACATATATTATTTTGGCACTCAATGTGTATATCATTTAAGAGATACCTTCGTCAAGTGCCGGTAATTGCATACTGGAACGATACCTACATCTTCGACAGGAAAGGAATGTTGACCAGTTCAAATCCCTTCTTCAGAACCTGCAGAGCCGCTCCGGCCAGCTCGATTCTGGTCACTGTCACAACCTTGTCGTCGCTGCCGAGAATGGGGCAGTCGTGATAGAAACGGCTGAAGCTCTTGGCAGTGTCATAAAGATGGGCTGCCACGGCAGAGGGGTTAAGATCATTTGCTGCCGAACGTACTGCCGCGGGGAAGGAGCTCAGGGCCTTGACCAGCTCCCACTCGGCATCGCTGTTCATCACAGAGTAGTCGGGACTGACCCCTTCAAACTCCCCCTTTCTCTCTTCGAACTTCTCAAGCATACTGCTGATTCTGGCACTCATATACTGGAGATAGGGTCCTGTGTTTCCGTTGAAGGAGAGGGACTCTTTGGGGTTGAAAATCATATCCTTATAGGGGGAGACCTGAAGCAGGAAGTAGTGAAGCGCCGCAAGGGCGATCTTCCGGCCTGTCTCTTCCACATCCCCCACAGCCTCGGCGCGATCCTTGCTCCGGATCTCATCGGCAGCCATCTCCGATAGCTGCTTCAGGAGGTCGTCGGCATCCACAACGGTTCCCTCTCTGGATTTCATCTTTCCTTCAGGCAGGTTCACCATTCCGTAGGAGAGATGGAAGAGCATATCCGCCCATGAGTAGCCAAGCTTCTTCAGAGCATGGAAGAGCACCTGAAAGTGATACTCCTGCTCAGCGCCCACAACATAGATCAGGCGATCAAAGGGGAAGTCCCCGTGACGGGCAATGGCTGTACCCAGGTCCTGTGTCATATAGACGGAGGTTCCATCGGACCGGAGCATTACCTTGGTATCCATTCCGATCTCGGAAAGATCAAGGCGGATACTTCCGTCCTCATCCTTATAGAAGACCCCTGCTTCGAGGCCTTTTACTACCTCATCCCGTCCGGAGAGATAGGTATTGCTTTCATAGTAGTAGCGGTCAAAGGAGATATTTGTGTTCTTGTAGGTCTCGCTGATTCCATCGATGGTCCACTTGTTCATCAGCTCCCAGAGGGCCACAACTTCCTTGTCACCCTCTTCCCACTTGATAAGCATATCCTGGGCCTGGGCTTCGGCGGTGTCGTCTTCCTTGGACCACTGATTGAACTTCACATAGAAGTCACCCACGAGGTGGTCTCCCTTGATCCCTGATGATTCGGGTGTGACACCGTTACCGAACCTCTGATAGGCCAGCATGGACTTACAGATATGAACACCCCTGTTGTTAATCAGGTTCACCTTCTGAACCTCGGCGCCCGAAGCGATCAGAATACGGGAGATGCTCTCACCGATGGCATCGTTTCTCAGGTGACCCAGATGAAGGGGCTTGTTTGTATTGGGACAGGAGAACTCCACCATAATCTTCTGACCCGACAGAAGATCGGATTTCCCGTACTCCTCTGATGCACAGTCTTTGATAAGATCTTCAATAAGAGCCGCTCGGTCCAGAAATACATTGACATAGGGACCCATTGTCTTTGCCGTACCCGGAAGGCCGGCACCCAGAGCCTCAACCACCGCCTGTGCAATAACCGGGGGAGCCGTCTTGAAATCTTTGGCAAAGGGGAACATGGGAAATGCCAGGTCTCCCATTTCAGGACGGGGCGGATGTTCAACAACAATCCGTGATGTATAGTCTGCTGATTCCAGACCTTTTGCCTGAGCTGCTTTATCTACTGCCTGAGCCATCAGCTCAAGCCACTGTTTCTTCTGTTTATCCATAACCGCCTCGCATGTTTCTCGCTTGGAAAGATTTAACCAGAATCGGGGGGAATAGTCAATAAATCCTCAACAGCCGGGGGAGTAGTACTACCCTCTTTCCTCCTGCACCAGTTCGTCCATCTTTTCCTTTTCAAGATTGAAGATATCCTGCAGGGAGTGGTTGATTTTATGAATATCATCCGCGGCCTCGGCAACTGACTTTCTCAGATCCTCATTATTCCTTCCCCCGAGCTCTGAAAAGTTGGCCAGAGTATCATAGGTACCGCCGTTTCCCATTACAATACCATTCATCAGCTTGCCCATAAGAACAAGGGTGTCAATCGCATCTTCCAGAAAAATCTGAGCATCCCTGTTCAGCCGGTTGTGAACCCCCAGAACCTGCTTATCAAGCTCTTCGGGATTGCTTCTAAACTCATGGCTGAGCTCTCTGATCTGCCGGCCGGCTTCACCCTCGGGTACAAGTTTGGATGCAAACCACTTGATCCTGTCGCCGAACTTGACCAGGGACTGAAATGTTTTTTCAAAATCCTCACGGTTATTCTTTTTATAAAAATTACCGTCCACCAGAATAATCTTCATGGGAAAATAGAGTTTCTTCTGATAATTCTCATTATAAAATGTATTCAGAACCCCAAGGGACCAGGCAAAGGCGGAGTGCTTTGAATCCGGGGTATAATCGGGAATAAATTCAAGGGACGGGAGATCCCAGTAGCGCTTCAGTTCTGAAATAAACTCTTCAAGCTTTTTCTCCCTGCTGAATATATGCATAAGATCCGTCTGCCTGTCCACCCAGTACTGGCGGAAGTGGTAGAACCAGTCTTCCCCTCCCCCTGAATTGGGAATCGAGTAAAAGGGATCTTCATGCATTACCCTAAGCAGATCCGACAAGGGAATCCTGGAATTAAACTCTCTTATCTTCTGAAAGAGAACTTCACAGCTCTCAATACCCCTGCTCACTCTCTCTTCCAGAGACAGGGCACCCTCCTCAGTCTCACTGGAATAGTAGAGCAGAAAAACCGCCTCCAGGAGTTTTATTCCAGGAGGATTGATAAAGGATTTCAGAATTACAGCCAGCTCCGACAGGGGTTCCTTAATACTTGAAAAACCCGCCGCCAGAATAGAGCCGTCCGGGGAGTCGGGAAACTGACTCAGGATCTGCTGATAGGGAAAGACACTGAGCTGATAAAGGCTGTTCAGAACCCTTGTGGTTTCCATCATCCTCAGACGGTTCTCCCGGCTGATCATGGCCAAAAGAGATTCAAGATCCTCTGAAACGGCTTTTCGTATGGCCTGGGAGTCCATATTGGGGAAGAGTGTCCCTCGCTTAAGAGGATCAATCTTCTCCACAAGCTCATCATATATAGCAGGAAATTCAAGCTGTCCCATAAGAGAATAGAACTTAACCTTATCAACTCCAAAGCAAACTGTAAGGGGAGCTTTGAGTTTTTCGGCTGATTTATAAAGATCTCGTATTATCCTGCAGAACTCTCCGTTGGCAGCACCGTGTTTTACATCAAAAAATTCAGAAGAAACAGTTTCGACCTGCCTGGAAAGGCCTTTGACCATATGCTTTTTCGTCAATTCATTACGTTCTTTGGCCAAAAACAGAGATTGAATAAATATTATAAGCTTATCTAACCACGAAAGAGATGCATATACATCATCTATGGATTGAAACAACTCATTTTCAACAACATTTCCCATAGGTTCGTGACTGACATGGATATTTTGTTCCATTTTTTCAATCATTTTTCGCCTTTCTTCAGAAGAAAGGTCTTTCACAAGGCCGTCAAATACATTATCTTTATCCATAAAAATCATTTTATTGTTATTTATAAGTATTAGCAACGAGTTATTAAAAAGATCAAAACGAGGGGAAACAATGCCAAAATCTGAAATTGCCATTTTTGACACCACTTTGAGAGACGGAACTCAGGGCACTGGAATTAACTTTACCCTGAAAGACAAACTGGAAATTGCTGAAATGCTGGACAGTTTCGGAATTGACTATATCGAAGGCGGCTTTCCTCTTGCATCAGAACGGGAGACAGCATTTTTCAAAGAGGTCCGCTCCCTGAACCTGAAGCACTCAAAGATCTGTTCCTTCGGTTCCACCAGAAAACCCGGGGGAAAGGCTTCCCACGATGCCCATATCAATGCTCTGCTTCAGGCTGAGACTCCCACTGTGGTTATTGTGGGCAAGGCCTGGGACGCTCATGCGGAAAAGGTGATAGGCACTACCCTGGAAGAGAATCTTAACATGATATCCGACTCCGTAAGCCACCTGAAATCTGAGGGCCGGGAAGTAATTTTCGACCTGGAACACTTCTTTGACGGCTATGCTGCCAACAGGGAGTATGCAGAAAAGGTCCTGCGGACCGCTACAGACGCGGGGGCCGACTGCCTTGTTCTCTGCGACACAAATGGAGGAACCCTTCCCCAGACAGCTGTGAAAATTGTTGAAGATCTTGGCCGTGGAAATTATGCCCCCCTGGGAATCCACTTCCATAATGATACGGGCTGTGCGGTAGCCGCCTCGATCCAGTGTATAGACTCCGGTGCAGTTCATGTACAGGGAACCATCAATGGATGGGGAGAGCGTGTTGGAAACGCAAACCTCTGCGCCATAATCCCCAACCTTGCCCTGAAGATGAAAAAGGATATCTACTGCGGACAAAACCTGAAAGACCTGACAAAGCTCTCCCGGTTCACCGCGGAGAAGGCCAATATAATCCCCGAAAAAAACCAGGCCTATGTGGGAGAGACAGCCTTCTCCCACAAAGCCGGACAGCACACCGATGTGATCATCAAGGCGGAATACCTGATGGAGCATATCGACAGCTCCCTGGTGGGGAATTCACGCCGCATTCTCCTCTCGGAGCTTGCCGGAAAATCCACCATCGTCAGAAAACTGGCCAAATACGGTGAGTTTGATAAAAACTCTGAAATTGTGGCCCAGCTGACAAACACCCTGAAGCAGAAAGAGATGGAAGGCTATGAGTACGAGGCCGCCGAGGCCTCCTTCGATGTGATTATGCGCAAAGCCCTGGACCGGTTTACACCCCTCTTCGAGCTCCAGAACTACCATCTTGAGTCCTACAAGACCATGACAAGCAAGAGCAAGACCGTGGGACGCCTCTTTCTGAACGCCGGAGGAATCGAGCATATGGGCGCCGCAGTGGGTGAAGGCCCTGTGGACACTCTGAATGCCTCTATCCGGGATGCCCTGATCCCCAGCTTCCCCTTTCTGAAAAATATCCATCTTACGGACTACAGGGTAAGGGTTCTGAACCCCGAAGAGGCTACCGCCGCCAAGGTAAGAGTATTTATCACATTTACCGACGGAAAAACCGACTGGGACTCTGTAGGAGTATCTGAAAACATCATCGAAGCCTCCTGGGAAGCCCTGATCGATGCAATAAACTTCTACTACAATAATGATGTACTTGAAGAGTGAGGCCTTCGCTTATTTTATAGATTAGTTTTGACAAAAAAGGGGCTGCCGATCCGGACAGGAAAGGCAGCCCCGCTTTATTTATAATTTTACAAACTGTTTATTCCGCCCGGATTGGAGAGTCCGCTCTCCGCCCCGGACTGGTCCGGCTTATTCGGCCAGCTCAATTCCTCCGGGAAGAGGCTTGTTGCTTACAGTCTCTCCTCTGAGGTACTTGATACCCACAACTGCGGCAGCCGCAGCACTGGTGGTGGTCGTGTAGGGAATCTTCCGCTTCACCGCTTCGGTTCTGATCTCCTCATCCTCAATCTGTGAAGACTGGCCCAAGGGTGTATTGATAAGCATATCAATTCTTCCACTGGACATATGGTCCACTACAGAGGGGTGACCCTGGTGGAGCTTGAGGATAACCTCGCTGAAGATGCCGTGCTTATAGAGGAAGTCAGCCGTTCCTCTGGTGGCGGCAATTTCAAACCCCATCTCGGAAAGTTCTTTTATGATGGGAAGGATCGTCGGCTTGTCCTTGTCGCTGACGGTTACGAATACCCGGCCCGATGTGGGCAGGTAGCAGCCCACTGCGGCCTGTACCTTGGCAAAGGCCTCACCGTAGCTCTCTCCGATACCGATGGCTTCACCGGTGGATTTCATCTCGGGTCCGAGAACAGGGTCGAGTCCCGCAAAGCGGTCGAATGAGAAGACAGCCTCTTTTACGGCCCATCCGGTCTGACAGTAGCCCTGTCCCACACCGGTCTCAGGATCAACCAGACCCTGAGCCTTCAGATCCCTGCCCTTCCAGAGACGTACTGCAGCCTCAATAAGGTTTACACCGGAGGTCTTGGAGAGGAAGGGTACGGTTCTTGAAGCCCTGGGGTTTACCTCGAGGATGTAGAGAACATCGTCTTTTACGGCAAACTGGATATTCAGAAATCCCTTAACCTGAAACTCTCTGGCAATGGCGACGGCGGCATCGGCCATCTCCTTCAGAACCTCGGGAGTCGATTTATAGGGAGGGAACACACAAGCCGAGTCACCCGAATGGATACCCGCTGCCTCGATATGCTGCATGATTCCGCCGATATAGACATTTTCCCCGTCTGATACGGCATCCAGGTCGTACTCGAATGCATCTTCAAGGAACTGGTCTACCAGAACGGGCCTGTCGGCGGAGATGGGGATTCCCTTGGAGAGGAATACTTCCAGCTCTTCCTCGGCGTAGGCGATAAACATGCTCCGTCCGCCGAGAACAAAGGAGGGCCTTAAGAGTACGGGGAAGCCGATCTCTCTTGAGTACTGGGCCACCTCCTCTCTTGTATAGGCGCTCATATTCCGGGGCTGTGCCAGGTTCAGCTTCTGCATGGCTTCGGAGAAAAGTTTTCTGTCCTCTGCCTTATTGATATTCTCAACGGCTGTACCGATCACCTCGGCACCGGCCTCTTCAAGCTCCTCTACCATATTCAGGGGTGTCTGACCGCCCAGCTGAACAACAATCCTGTTCACCTGTTCCTTCTTCATAACCTGCTTGACCGTTTCAGCAGTCAGGGGCTCCATATAGAGGCGGTCGGAGATATTGAAGTCGGTGGACACGGTTTCGGGGTTTGAGTTGACCATAATGGTCTCGGTGCCCTCTTCCCGGAAGCTCATGGACGCCAGGGTACAGCAGGTATCAAACTCAAGTCCCTGACCGATCCGGTTTGGACCTGAGGCGAGGATGATCACACCCTTGTCATTCCCGGTGGGAGTTCCCTCGTCCACTTCACCCCAGGTGGAGTAGAAATAGGGAGTCTTTGCGTCGATCTCTCCGGCACAGGTATCCACAAAGTGGAAGCTTGCTTCGATCCCCTGAGAGAGTCTGAGTTTCTCGATATCCTCAGTCTTTTCGGAGCGGAGCTCGGCGATTCTGGTGTCCGAAAGGCCGTACTTCTTTGCCTCAAGCATCAGTTCTGCATCAAGCTCCACGGCGGCGGTGATCCGGTTCTCAAGCTTCACCTGCTGCTGCAGCTGATAGAGGAACCAGATATTGAAGCCGGTCTTTTCGGAAAGCTCCTCGAGAGAGCCCTTGGGGTTCCACTTGATCCATGTATAGGCGCCGAGAAGGCGTCTGGGATGAGCCGTTGTCAGGATGGTCTCCAGCTCGGCCTCGCTCATTCTCAGTTCTGTCAGACCGTCAAATCCGGCCTCGGAGGCTCTCAGGGCCTTATTCAGGGCCTCAAGGGCTGTTCTCCCCAGAGCCAGGGCCTCACCGACAGACTTCATCTGTGTTCCCAGGGCACCATAGCCGGTGGGGAACTTCTCTGTTTCAAAACGGGGCACCTTGACGGCGCAGTAGTCCAGAGCTGGCTCAAAACAGGAGGCCGTCTTGCCGGTAATCTCATTAAGGACCTCATCCAGTGTGTAGCCGACGGCCAGTTTGGCGGAGCACCGGGCAATGGGGAATCCTGTTGCCTTTGAAGCCAGAGCCGAGGACCGGGATACACGGGGATTCATCTCGATAACAATCATTCTGCCTGTATCGGGTTTAACGGCAAACTGTACGTTAGAACCGCCGCAGTCTACACCGATGGCCCGGAGGATATCGATGGAGGCGGTTCTCATCTTCTGAAAGGCCCGGTCATCCAGGGTCTGAATGGGGGCGATGGTAATACTGTCACCGGTATGAACACCCATGGGGTCGATGTTTTCGATGGAACAGACGATGATGGCGTTGTCCGCCTTGTCGCGCATAACCTCCATCTCGAACTCTTTCCAGCCGATCAGGGACTCCTCGATCAGGGCCTCTCCTACGGGGCTCTCAAGGAGCGCCTTCTCAACCAGGCTCTTCAGCTCATCATGACTGTAGGCGATGGAACCGCCCATACCGCCCAGGGTAAAACTGGGACGGATAACCAGAGGAAGTCCAACCTCTTTCTCAAGCTTCAGAGCTCCTGCCACGGTCTTTGTGGTGATTGACCTGGGAGATTCCAGTCCCAGAGTTTCAATAACCTTCTTGAACTCCCCTCTGTCCTCGGCCTTGAAGATTGAGTCGGTGCTGGCGCCGATTACCTCTACGCCGTACTTTTCCAGAACGCCCTCTTCCGCCAGATCAAGGGTCAGGTTCAGAGCTGTCTGACCGCCCATGGTGGAGAGGACTGCATCGGGACGCTCCTTGCGGATAATCTCCGTTACATATTTTACAGTAAGGGGCTCAACATAGATCCGGTCGGCAATACCGGGAGTGGTCATCACCGTCGCGGGGTTGGGGTTTACAAGGATAACCTCGTAACCCTCTTCCTTCAGGGCCTTTACGGCCTGGGTCCCCGAATAGTCGAACTCACAGGCCTGACCGATAATAATCGGACCTGATCCGATAATCAGTATTTTGTTTATATCTTTCCTGGCGGGCATGCCTACTCCTTATCCTTCTTATTGACTACATCGAGAAAGGCGTCAAAGATCCATGATGAATCCACCGGACCCGGCGCCGCTTCGGGATGAAACTGAACGCAGAGGAGATCCTTTTCCTTCCACTCCAGCCCTTCGACCGAGCCGTCGTTGGCGTTTCTGAACCGGACTGTAACACCCTCGGGAAGACTCTCTTCCTTTACGGCAAATCCGTGGTTCTGACTGGTAACAAATACACGGCCTGTTTCCTCGTCCCTTACGGGATGGTTGCAGCCGTGGTGACCGAACTTCATCTTGAATGTATCAGAGCCGATGGCCTGTCCGAGAATCTGGTGGCCCAGACAAATACCCACTACGGGCATTTTTCCGATAACGCTTTTTGCCAGCTCAACCTGAGCCTTAAGCACTCCGGGGTCTCCGGGACCGTTGGAGAGAAAGAGTCCGTCGGGACCCAGCTTCTCTATCTCAGCAAGAGAAGCATTGGAGGGAAGCAGTGAGATCTTGCAGCCGCGCTGCTTCAGCTCTCTTATAATATTGGCCTTGATACCGCAGTCAAGCAGGGCCACATGGGTTCCCCCGCCTTCGATGGTAACGGTTTCCCCTGTACCGACACCGCCGATCAGGTTCTGACCTTCCATGGAGGGTAGTGACTTCAGATAATCCAGTACTGCTTTCAGCTCATCCTCTTCAAGGGAAGCTCCGGCAGATCTGACAATTACCGCATTGCAGCTGCCCTCGTCCCTGAGGGCGATGGTCAGCTTTCTGGTATCAATTCCCGTGATTCCGCAGATACCGTTTCTTGAAAGATACTCGGAGAGAGTAATACGTCCCTCGGGCACGGGTCCGTCATAAAGATCGCGGACAACAAAGGCCGAGACTTTTACGTCCTTTCGGCTCTCATCTTCGGGTCCATTCTCGGACCAGATATCCTCACAACCGTAGTTGCCGATATGAGGATAGGTCATAGTGACAATCTGACCGGTGTAGGAAGGATCCGTCAGGATCTCATGATAACCGGACATTCCCGTGTTAAAAACCAGCTCTCCAAAGGCCATCCCTTTCCCCGGAGCCAGATCTTTGATCTCCGGAACCTCGGCTCCAAAACCGTATCCTGCATAAACAGAACCGTTTTCAAGAACCAGGTAAGCTTTTTTCTGCATAAACCACCCCTTAGATAAATATTTATACAATATTCCTTAATAAATATACATCTGTTAAAACCACGTTTTTCAAAAAAAAGCCGGCATAAAGCCGGCTTTCAGTCCCCTGGAATTCAAAAATCGATATTAATGAAAAAGTCAAACAATCCAGTGCTGATATTCATTACCAAGGAACCCCTGTTTAAACTTCCCGAGGAGGACTCGAACCCCCAAAGGCAGAACCAGAATCTGCAGTGTTACCAATTACACTATCGGGAAAAATATTTTCGCAAAACCAAAGCCCCATGGGTACCTTAAGATTTGCATTTTTTAAGAAACTTCCCGAGGAGGACTCGAACCCCCAAAGGCAGAACCAGAATCTGCAGTGTTACCAATTACACTATCGGGAAATATTTTCCAATCAATCTCAGCTCTTCAGCAGCCCCTTGAGGCAGCCATCCAAGCAGTCGCTTGATCTGCGGGCATAATATAAAAATTGACTTTTATTGTCAACCATATCCCGCAAAATCTTTAGCTGTTTTTAAGCGCCCTATTCACCGACCTTTTCACTGTGGTATTCAATCAGGGTCTTGATATCGATCCCCTCAAGCTTATCAGCGTACTTAAGGAAGGGAAGACCGATCACACCGAAGGCATGTTTCACCTCAGCACCGCCCATTCTGAGCAGCTCAGCCGCCGCAGCCATTGTACCGCCTGTAGCAAGAAGGTCATCAACAAGAAGAACATTGGCACCCTGGGGTACATCGCTCTGATGGATCTCTACCTCGGCCTTGCCGTACTCCAGCTGATAGGACTTCTTAAGAGTAACACCGGGAAGCTTGCCCGCCTTTCTTACAAGAATAAGGGGAATCCCCAGGGCTTTTGCGAAGGGAGCGGAAAAGATAAAACCTCTGGACTCAACAGCCGCAACGGCATCTATCTTCTTATCCTTATAAAACGCCACCATCTCATCGATACACCAGGAGAAGGCTTCGGGATTGGTCAGGATGCTTGTAATATCAAAGTACAGGATACCCTTGTGAGGAAAGTCCTCAATTTTTCTTATAGAATCATCAAGATTGAATTCTTTGGACATGAAAAACTCCGTTACAGATTAATACTCTTTTCCTTGTAATAAAAAAGAGCCGACTTAATAAAATAACCTGAAAAGGGAGTAATCATCAAGTGTGAGTTAGAGGATGGAAGCGACTTTACCGGCGGGGATCAACCCCGCCGGGAAAAAATATCAGGGATAGCCCCTCTTAAAGGATGGAACCCGGGCCCGGGCATTCTCATCCCAGCCGGAGACAGCCCCCTCTTTCAGATAGTGATAGCCTATTCCGGCAATCATGGCGGCGTTGTCTGTACAGTACTCAAGAGAGGGATAGTAGCACTCCACATCCCTTATGGCAGCCAGAGAGGAGCGCATATAGGAGTTGGCGGTCACACCGCCCCCTGCGACGACGCGTTTGATCCCCGTATCCGTAACGGCCTTCTTTACCTTCTTAACCAGAATATCCACAGCCCTCTTCTGAAAGGAGGCGGCAATATTCTCTTTGGTCGGTTCATAACCGGGGTTGATAAACTGATCCAGCTGGTTGATTACAGCGGTCTTCAGCCCCGAGTAGGAGACATCGTACTGATGATCTCCCTTATGGAGATTGGGAGAGGGAAAGCGAAAGGCCCTGGGATCTCCCTTCTGCGCCAGCCTGTCGATGGCCAGTCCTCCTGGATATCCCAGCTCATAGTGCTTGGCAATCTTGTCAAAGGCCTCTCCGCAGGCATCATCGATGGTGGTCCCCAGAACCTGAATATCGTCAAAGCCCTTGACCACGGCGATTACACTGTGTCCGCCTGACACGAGAAGTCCCAGATAGGGATAGGCGATATCATTTTCCAGATGGGGAGCGTAGAGATGGGCCCTGATATGATCCACCCCTGCAAAGGGGACATCCAGGGACCAGGCGAGACCCTTGGCGAAGGAGAGCCCCACAAGAAGAGAGCCAACCAGACCGGGTCTGTTGGTAACGGCGATGCCGTCAATATCTTTTTTATCTATATCCGCTTCGGTAAGAGCCTCTTCCACCACCGACCTGATCCATCTGGTATGAAGGCGGGAGGCAATCTCCGGAACAACACCCTGCCAGGGTTTGTGCAGTTCAATCTGTGTGGCAATAACATTGCTCAAGACCGTCTTTCCGTCCTTTACAATGGAGGCGGCACACTCATCGCAGGATGATTCTATTCCTAATACATACATAGAAATGAATCTAGGACGGATTCACGGCTTGGTCAAGGCTAGGCGTACATATACTCTCTTAATTCAGGAGCCTCTTCTTTCAGTTTCTTCAGAGCCCTGATCTCAATCTGACGAACCGTCTCGGGAGAGATTCCCATCTTCTCGCCGATTGTCTTGAGGGTATACTTCTCTCCGTCCACAAAGTTGTAGCGGTAGCGGATAATATCCCTCTCCTTCTTCTTCAGTCTTTCAAGAGAATTCCTGGTGTCCTCTTCAGCACACTTTTTAAAGAGCTCGCCGTCGGGATTGTAGCTGTCATCCTCAATGATATCGATCAGGGTTCCGTTCTCAACATTGGTTTCCGCATAGAGGGAAACGGGATTTGATGAAAACTCCATAATCGATACAACATCATTGTATTTGACCTTGGTCCCTTCGGAAATCTCCTTCAGGGAAGGTGCCCTGTTATGCTCAATATTAAAGTTGTGCATAAAGTCCTGGATGTGTCTGAGAGACTCTTCCTTTCTGTAGGGAAGACGTATGGAACGGCTTCTGTCTGTCAGAAAACGGGTTATGGCCTGTTTGATCCACCAGGCGGCATAGGTACAAAAACGGACATTTTTTTTGAAATCATATCGTTCAGCGGCCTTAATAAGACCGAGATTACCTTCCTGTATCAGATCCATAAGGCTGACGCCTGATATCTGATAGGACCGGGCCATTTTAACTACCAGCCTCAGGTTTGAGTTAATCATTCTCTGACGGGCTGCTTCGTCCCCTTCTGCAATCTTTTCAGCTAACATTACTTCTTCCTCAAATGTGAGAAGAGGGTAACGGGAAATTTCATCCAGGTAAAATTTCAAACTGGAATCATATGATGTATCTGTCTTTCTTTTCATGGCATTACACCCCCTGCTGAATGTAATGCAAACTCTGTGCCAATATACTCTACAAAACAGCCATTTATACACATTTCACTACTGGATAAGGATTTATGAAATAAACGAAAGTTGTGTTCAATTCTGATCACAGGCAAATAGTGTATGTTTTTTTATACACCATCATATTATATAACTCAAAAAAGAGTATGATTCTGATACATTTCACCCTTTTCCGGAGCTCTGTGCCTCCTCCGCAGCCTCCTCCGCAGCCTCCTCCGCAGCCTCCTCCCGAGGCTTCGGACAGCTTCTTAAGTGGCTGAACAGGACCGCCCGGGATCTAATACAAAAAAAGACCGGCTTAAAAAGCCGGTCTTATGTGTTAACTAAATTATTTGAGGATTTTCTACAGAATATCCGATGGAAGCTGTCTGGAGAGCTGCTGAAACATCATGTCCCCCACACCCAGTCCGGCGGTGGAGCTCATCTTCTTGGCGTACTCGTCATAGAGCATATCCTCGAAGATATCCTCACCCATGTTTTTCTTTGTCAGCTCCGACTTGTTTATGGTCTTTTTCATGGAGTCCAGCATCTGTTTGATAAATATGGCCTCAAAGTCCTCACAGGCCTGCTTCAGCTTGGCCATTTCGGCGTTGTTCGCCGATGCTGCTCCGGCAGAACCCGCCATAGAACCGCCGGACGAACTCAACTTATCCTCCAGAGCCGCCGAGGAACTGTTGGAAAGGTGAAAACTGCCTGTTGCGCTAATATCCATCTAGAGTCCCCCTATTATGACCGTTTCAGGTTGTTGGCGATTCCCAGCATGGAATCGGAAGTCTGGATTGCCTTTGAATTGAGCTCGTAGGCTCTCTGGGCTACAATCATATTAACCATCTCCTGTACAACGGAGACATTGGAGTTTTCCAGAAACTTATGGTAGACCTTGCCCATGCCGTCAAATCCGGGACGTCCGCCTATGGGATCTCCCGAGGCGCTTGATACCTTGAAGGTGTTCTCACCAATGGCCGACAGCCCCGCGGGGTTAACAAAGCGGAAGAGCTGAACCTGCCCCACATCAACGGGATCATCGGAACCGGGGAGCTTGGTCGTAATCCGGCCGTCCTGACTGATAGCCACGGACTCACGGATAAAGCCCTCGGGCATAATCACTTCGGGAAGGACTTTATTTCCATTGGATGTAACCAGCTGGCCGTTGCTGTCGATCTTGAAGGCACCGTCTCTGGTATAGCCGTAGCTGCCGTCAATCTGCAGGGTCCGGAAAAAGCCCTCTCCCTGAATGGCGATATCCGAGATATTGCCTGTATTCTGGAGAGATCCCTGGGTGAACATCCTCTGGGATGCTGCGACCTTAACACCGTGACCGACCTGGATACCCGTAGGAACCACAGTCTCCTCGGTGGCGGGAGTACCGGCGATGCGGCTTGTCTGATATATCAGGTCCTCAAAATCCGCCCTCACCTGCTTGTATCCTGTGGTGTTCACGTTGGAAAGATTGTTGGAAATTGTATCGATATTAAACTGCTGCCCGTTCATTCCGGAGGCTGCAGTCCACAGTGATCTCATCATATCTATCTACTCCTCGGGTCCGCCGACCCTCATCATTTCTCTATCTGTTCAAGTCTCTATGACTCCGATGTCACCGGAGATCAGCCGTATTTGGCGGCGCCGTTAATCAGTCTGTTGAGCAGGGAGTCCTGACTGGTTATCACCTTCTGATTGGCCTCGTATGCTCTGTTGACCTCAATCATATTAACCATTTCGCTTACGGGATTCACATTTGAGGCTTCCAGAAAACCCTGGAGAACCTTGGGACGCTCCTCAAGACTGGTCATATAGGCCTCGCCCGATTCGGGAGTGTCCTTCCAGAGGCTGCTGCCCTGCTTCTTGATAAAGCGGTTGCCGTTGCCCTCGAAGCGGACAATCTTCAATGTATCCACCAGCTCGGTGTCGGCCCAGTCGTTTTCCTGCATGGAGACAAGGCGCTGGGGGTTGTCCGAGAGCTCGCCATTCTGGAAGATCCGGCCCCTGGCATCAATTGTAAAGTTGTTGAGTTTTATCTGGATGGGTCCCTCTTCACCCAGGACGGGATAGCCTTCCTTGGTCAGAAGGTAGCCCTCTTTGCCGAGGATAAAAGAACCGTTACGGGTATAGCGTTCGCCTTCGTTGGTCTGGATGGTAAAAAAACCGTCTCCATCCAGGGCTATGTCGAAGGGATTGGATGTCTCCTTCATGGCGCCCTGCTCAAATACGGTGAAGGATTCGTTGTACTCCACTCCCATACCGAGCTTGCCGACGATGGGGGCCGAATCTACCGAACCGATGGGGAACTGATGAACGCCGTCATCATTGAAGCGGCGGATCAGCATTTCGGGGAAGGCCTTGTGGACGGAAGTGTCTTTCTTATAGCCTGTCAGGTCGACATTGGCCAGGTTGTTTGACAGGGCATCCAGTCTGTGCTGCTGCGCCTGCATTCCGCTTGCTGCGGTGTAAAGTCCACGGATCATAAACTCTCCCCTTCCGGTATTCCCCGGGGGAGGCCTTTTCGGCCGGAAGCCCGGGGGATCAGAGATTATAAACAATCTCTTACTCTATCATCGGAAGAGGAGAATTTTACTTTACTGGAATTTGCGGCGCTTGCCGCCTTTTCCACCCTTGAATTTGTTGAAGTTTCCGCCCCGGTCTCCGTAGGAGCGCTCACCTCCGCGATCGCCGCCGCGACGGCCGCTGCCCTGATAGGAGGAAGTGCCCTTCTGAAGATCCACCTTCAGCCTCTTGTCGCCGAAGGGTGCCCGGCTCAGAGCCGCCTCAACAATTTCGCCGTAGTTGGCATCAATCTGTACCGAACTCCTTGTGGGACCGATATCGATACGTCCGATGGGCACCTTGGAGCCCTTGGTACTTCTGTTGATCAGGCTGATAATATGCTGGGGAGTGATTCTATCACGATGTCCCAGGTTCAGGTTCATATGAACATAACGGACATTGCTTCTGTCCACAGGCTCTCTGTGACCTCTCTCCCGGCCCCGTCCGTCTCTCTGACGCTCCTGCTTAACGGGCATCAGATCCTCTTCCTCGCCGTAATAGGCCAGAAAACGGTTGAACTCCATGGAGATAAAGTGCTTAAGCAGGGTGTTCCTGTCAAGATCCCGGAGCTTATCCTCAATAACCCCCAGATAGGGAGAGATCTGATCTTCGTCCACATCGACGGTTCTGACCCTGTCGATCAGGTCCATCAGCTGCTGCTCGCAGATATCCTCTCCAAGGGGAACGGGTGCTTCAAGAATCTTTCGGCCCAGAATCTTCTCGATCCGCTTGATCTTGTACCGCTCACGCATATTGACAATGGCACAGGAGGTTCCTCTCCGCCCGGCTCTACCGGTACGGCCGCTTCTGTGGTTGTAGGACTCGATATCATCGGGAAGCTCATAGTGAATAACATGGGTCAGGTTGTTTACATCCAGACCTCTGGCGGCAATATCAGTGGCAACAAGAAGCTGCAGGCTCTGATCCCGGAACTTTTTCATTACATATTCCCGCTGCTGCTGGGTCATATCGCCGTGGAGGGCATCCACACTGTAGCCGTCCTTCATCATCTTGTCGGCGATGTTCTGGGTATCCATACGGGTCCGGCAGAAGATAATGCCGTAGATGCCGGGATTGAAGTCCACCAGCCGTTTCAGGGCCTTGTAGCGGTCCCGGGCGTTAACCAGGTAGTAGTAGTGCTCAATGGTTTCGGTTCCGCTGTTCTTCTTGCCCACCTGTACTTCGATGGGATCATCCATATACTCTGAAGCGATCCTCGCCACTTCCGGGGGCATGGTTGCAGAGAAGAGAAGTGTCTGCCGGCCTTCGGGGGACTCACCCAGAATAAAGTCCAGTTCATCCCGGAATCCCATATTGAGCATAATGTCCGCTTCGTCGAGAACCATATATTTGAGCTTGCTGATATCCGCAATGCCCCGCTTGATCATATCCACCAGACGGCCGGGGGTGGCTACCAGAACCTGGGGTCTCATCTTGAGAGAACGGATCTGTGAACCCATGTCCTTTCCGCCGTAGACGGGAACGATATCAAGGTCCTTTGTATACTTTGAGAAGAGTTCCATCTCTCTGTTGATCTGAAGACAGAGTTCCCTTGTGGGACAGAGAACGACTCCCTGAATGTCTCTGTTGGAAGTATCGATCTTTTCAATAAGAGGCAGACCGAAGGCCGCTGTTTTTCCTGTACCTGTCTGTGCCAGACCGGTGACATCCCGCTGTGTGTCGAGGAGAACGGGGATTACCTTTTCCTGAATAGGAGTCGGTTCGGTAAACCCCATCTTCTCGATGGCCTTGAGAGTTGTTTCACTCAAGGGTAATTCTTTAAATTCCAAATAAATATCCTTAAAAATTGTCTCTATAAATTTAACCGGATATGAATTGTATTTGAAACATAAATAACTTACCGGTCGTTATTACAGGACTTGCTGCTGTGAAGCATAGAGATGTGGGGAGTAAAAGTCAAAGGGCAGAATCACCCTTCCAGTGTCTTTATCAGGGGAAGTATATCTTTTAGGTGAAGAATATGGTGATTTACTGTTTTTTTTCGCTCTTCAACAAGTTTTGGAGAGATATCCTTCAGAAACTGGCTGGTCAGAACCGCCGTCATCCCGGCTTCAGCCGAGGCGATCAGCTCGCTGTTCCCTCCGTCACCCACGTAGAGGCACTCTTCGGGTTCCACTTCCAGACGGCTGCAGGCCAGAGTAAAGATCCCGGGATCCGGTTTCATTACCCCCTCATGGCAGGAGAAAATCACCTCATTAAAGCAGGGAGCCATTGGTCCGTCCCCCCAGGCCTCCACCTCGGAAACATCCGCATTGCTCACCAGGGCCATTCTGTATCCGGCATCTCTGATTTTCTTTAAATTCTCTACAACACCCTCGGGAGGGTTTTCCAGGCAGTAACGGAATCGGATACGTCTCTCATCAGAAGCCTCCCGGAGCAGCTCAACGGGAATCCATGGGTCGATCTTCCAGACCACATCCTTCATAATCTCGACGGGGTCTGAGATAACACCGGTCAGCCTCTGTCTGGACTTGTTGAACAGGGCATCGTTCCAGGCTTCCTTGGGTATATCCAGAATCTCATGAGTAAAGCGCCCGGGAGCGTCCGGGAGATGCCGGAGAGAGGTGAGAGTCGTAAAAAGATCGAAGACCACGGCCTTGTATTTTTTCAAAAGAACTCCGGATCGGGTATTTTATCTCTTGCAGTACAGGAGAGTTATCGCTATTATGTCCTCCGCAGTTTGTTAAACTGCCTCAAGGGTGGTGCCAGAAGACCTCATCTCTTTGAAGTGTCGAACCCACCCTCGAAAGACCCCTTATTAATATACATCGGGTTTTTCGAAGAATCAAAACTGGGAGATTACAATGAATGAACTCCTCTGGTTTGCCATGCTGTTGGCAAACTTCGCCTTTATCCTTCTTTTCTACAGACTTTTCGGAAAGACAGGACTCTTTATCTGGATTCCCATCGCCTCAATTGTGGCCAACATCCAGGTACTGAAAGTGGTTGACCTCTTCGGAATCAACGCAACCCTCGGAAACATCGTCTATGCCTCAAGCTTTCTGGTTACAGATATTCTGTCGGAAAACTATGGTAAGAAGTCCGCCGCCAAAGCGGTATTTGTCGGCTTTCTCTCCCTTATTGCATCGATGTTTCTCTTTCAGGCGGCCCTCTGGTTTACACCCTCCGCCGACGACTGGGCCCAGGAAGCCCTGGTCAACATCTTCGGCTTTATGCCCAGGATCGTTCTGGCCAGTCTGACCGCCTTCGGTCTGTCACAGCTCCACGATGTATGGGCCTACTCATTCTGGAAGAAGAAGTGGCCTGCAGACAAGTTTATCTGGCTCAGAAACAATGCCAGTACAATGGTCAGCCAGCTGATCGACTCGGTGGTATTCACCCTGATCGCCTTTTTGGGCGAGTTCCCCTCAGGGGTTCTCTTTGAGATATTCCTCTCCACCTACATCCTTAAATGGATTGTGGCGGCAATGGATACTCCCTTCATCTACCTCTCCGCAAAGATGTTCAGGAACGGGAAGATTCCCGAAGAGATCTGATTTACCACTGCGGAATCCGGCTGCCCACAAGCTGCCGGTCCGGGTATAAGAAAGGGACAGAACCCGATGGGGAGCTGTCCCTTTTTTTTCCAGCAAGGAAAAGCTCAGTTCTTTTCCTTTGCTTCCCTTACCAGAAGATCCCTGATCTCCCCAGGGGAGGAACAGGCAAGCATCTCATCGATGATGTTTTCCTTGTTCAGAATGGCGCTGACTGAAGAGAGAAACTGGATATGGGGCCCCGCCGCCTGTTTAGGGGATACGGTCATAATAAAGATTGTGGAGTCCTCGCCGTCCAGAGACTGAAAATCCACTCCATTCCGCTTGAGACCCACCGCCACAACCAGATCATCCACCCCATCGGACTTTCCATGGGGAATGGCTATCCCCCTCTGCATACCCGTACTCATGGATGCTTCACGCTCAAAAACCGCGGCCAGGCAGTCCTCAGGATCACGAAGCTTGCTGTCTGCCTCAAGGAGACCGATCAACTCACGAATAATACTGTCCTTGTCGTTCCCCTGAAGATCCAGAGAGATGCAGTTCTCAGAGATCAGCTTGAAGAAGTTGTTCTGTATTCTTGTCTTATCTCCGGCAAGTTCCTTCTTCATCTCTTCGGGCTTGCTCAGAGTCTTAAGCTTCTCGATGGTATCGTTCATCAGAATAAGGGACTCGTAGACCAGAGTCTTTACATAAAGTTCATCTTCAGGGTCTGAAACAACCTCAAAGAAATCAAAGTACTCATTGATTGTCAGAAAGACATCTCCCTTTCTGACCTGATAGATCCGATGATCCAGCTCCATCTCATGAAGGTAGAATCCCTCCTCCCGCAGTGCTTCGATCACCTTTGACAAGGCAAGCTGGGCCATCTCATGGGAGGGATAATCCCAGGAGTTGACAACAGTGCTTGATCCCTTCATCTCGGTTCTTGTCCCCAGTTTGTCCTTTTTCAGCAACGCTGTCAGGAAGGGAGGCGGAACAAGGGTGGTTATCAGGGTCATCAGAACGGCCATACCGAACTGGGACGGGTTCAGAATCCCCGATGATATACCGATACCCGCCATAATCAGAGCCACCTCCCCTCTGGGAACCATCCCCATACCGACCCGCGCCGCTCCAAGAATATTGAAGTTCAGAAAGAGAGAGGGAAGACCGCATCCTATAATCTTGGAAAGAATACCGATCAGAGAGAAGAGGAGACCCGCTGCAAAAACCCTGGGATCAAGAATCTCATTTACATCAACCAGCATTCCCATAACACAGAAGAAGACGGGAACAAAAAACTCCTGAAGGGGGTGAATCTTCTCCTGAATCACAAAGCTCAGGTCAGTCCTTGAGAGGGAGAGCCCCATAACATAGGCGCCGATAATCATGGCAAGACCGGCCTTCTCAAAGATTCCGGAAAGAATCAGGGCCAGACCGAGACTCATAATGGAGATTGAGGTTTCGCTGCGGAACACCTTCAGGGTATTGCCGATCTTACGGGCAAAAAGCAGTCCCAGGGCCGTAAATCCCAGCCAGACCCCGACGGCTTTCAGGGCAATCTTACCTATGGCTCCCCAGTTGACATCCCCGCCGTGTCCTGTCATTACAGAGACAAGACCTAGAATAATGGCCAGCAGGATAATTCCCAGTACATCATCGATTACCGCAGCGGCCAGAACCGTAACCCCTTCGGGGGAGTCCATCTTTCTCTGCTCCGAGAGAATCCGCGCGGTAATTCCCACACTGGTGGCGGTGCTGACGACACCCAGAAAGAGACAGACAGGACTGAAAAGGGACAACCCCGTGACCATGCTTCCTCCCCAGGCTCCTGCGAGAAAGGAGATTGCCACTCCCCCTACACCGATAACGGCACCCTTAACAGAGAAGCGCAGAAAGAGACTGAGGTCCGTCTCAAGGCCCGAGTGAAAAAGAAGGATGATTGAGGCTATGGTGGATATGGCATAGAGCTCGGGGGTAACAGGAAACTCAGGGTTTACCAGAGGGAAAAGACCGTGGGGGAATCCCCAGAAGGGAATGCCTCCCAGAAGATAGGGACCTATAATGATTCCGATCAGAAGCTCACCGAGAACCGAGGGCATGCTGATCTTTTTCATCAGAAAACCGCCCAGTTTAGCGGCAAAAAGAATAAAACCTATCTGAAACATCAGAATTGTCATCTTATGAAGAATATCTTCATCCGCTGCTTCCGGCGCATTGGCAAAAACGGGTACCGCAGCCAGAGCAATTAGCATGATAACCGATAATAGTCTTTTATTATTCATTACCTGATCCTGTTTGAGATGTCCCGACAAGATTATCAGCAAAATGAAAATCTGAGAAGGATAATTAAGGGATTATTTACTTTTCCTTTTTTCAATCACCCGTCGGATTCTGTCTGCCGGCCCCGGACGGTTCAGCCTGTGTTTCTTAAGCTGTTCCCGAAGGGAGTGACCAAGTTCGCCATTGAAGGGAAGCAGATAACGGGTCCTGTTAATAAGGCCTTCCTGGACTCTGTCCCGAAGTTCAAGTTTGAATTTTTCAAAATCAACCTGCCACCTCTCTTCCGATTCCTGGACAAAGCTCCTGATTCTGCCGGCAATACCGAAGGACTGCCAGAGGTCAACGGCAAAAACGCCCGCAAAGAGTCCCAGGAAGAAGGAGAGATAGAGATGGCCGTAGAGAAAATCAACCCGATCCCTGAAGAAGGGATAGAAGAACCTGTTGAACAGAAGACCAAGAATCATCCAGAGAAGGCTGTAGAAGGGACAGATCACCCCCTGGATATTGAACTTGTTATCCCTGTAGTCCCAGAGTCTGATATTAAAGAATCCTGTAAAGATCACTCCTGCAGTGTATTCCAGTACCGTAAGAGAGACCAGAAAAACCAGGGCTCTGAGGGGGAGAATCAGATCCAGCTCCGAAAGCATATAAAGAATAATTACACCGAACCCGTAGAGGGGCAGCCAGGGCCCGCTCAGGAATCCCGGATTGATCCAGCGCCGGGCCTGACCGAAGAAACGCCTCCAGAAGACCTCAAGACCCCAGCCGGCAAGAGTACCGCTGATAAAAAGAAGAAGGTACTTGTACAGAATCAACAGAGCAGCGTAGAGGGACAAGCTGAAATCCCTCAGGAATCAAAGATCAGGTGGGTCATGGAGAGCTGGTTATCAGAACAGTTTACAAAGGAAGAGAAGCTGCATCCCGTCTCACGGCAGGCATCTTCAAGATTGCTGAGGTAGTAGAATAGAATTTCAGGGTTGTAGTTTTCGTCGCAGCGGCCGTCCTGCTCAAGATAGTCTTTAACCTTCAGCTTACCCAGACGGCTGTTATCCCTGTGAAAGAGGATGTCGTTGATCTCACGGTTCTCTTTTTCACCGCTGATAACGATGGTTCTTATTCTGTTGACCATGCCCCGGCTGGTGTTCTTCATCTCAAAGAAGAAGCTGAGCCTGGTAATGGGAGAGATTTTCCTCTGAATAAGAGCCTGCCGGATCTGATCGTTTATGGGATAGTCCACGGACTCCTTCCCCCCCTGCTTAAGAATCCTTCTGTACTGGGTGACAAGGTTCTCCCTCTCGGAACACTGAAGGTACTCCAGAAGAACGAGGGCATTGTATTCGGGCAGATTAAAACGGCGTATATAGGAGGCAATGGAGGAGACAATCTCATGCTGCAGCAGCTTAATCTCATCCAGCTTACGGAAGCCCATAAGGATGTATTTGGTAAGTGAGTCCATCTCCCGGATCAGTTTTTCTGCAAGGCCCATCTTTTTCTGCTGCTCTTCGTCCTGAAAGAGCTCATAGTGCTCCTTCCAGAGAGTAATCAGCAGATTTCTGCGGAAGAGGGCCAGCTCCTCCTGTCTTGTACTCAGGGCCTTCTCCACCCATGAGGGGGACAGACCTGCAACGACTTCCATCTTCTGGCGGGGATGTTCCCGGTTCCACTGTTTGATCAGTTTTGTATTAAGGGTCTTCTCAACAATATCCCGATTAAACTGCTTGTAGAGGACGGTAAAATAAAGCAGCTTGGACAGGTCAATGATGTCTCTTCGATTTGAGATAACATCGTCCAGAGAGATATCGATCCGCTTCAGGCAGTTTTTCATGATCAGCTTACCGATCACATCGGGCTTATATGTGCTTACAGGCAGCTCATAACCCGATATACCCTTCTCCCCTGAGGTATTTTTAAGTATGGCCAGACCCGTTGTGTTGAGGACCAGAGTCATCGGCAGTTTCAGTGGAACCTGCTCGGACCGGGGCCGTACTGCTTCCAGAAGAGACGAAGAGAGGGGGGGCGGATTATTAAATGTGTTGAGATTAGCGGTCACTCCCGTCATCACTGTAATAATCTCCCCGATAGAGGCCCAGGGTCAAGTAAAATATTTTTTTTATATATAATTAGAAATATTTGCCTGAATTCATACAGATACTCATGAAAGAGGTTCAAGGTATATTCGATAGCCGCTGTGTGCCCGCATGTTCATCACCCTGCCGCCATCGAAAATAAGATACTGCCCCTTGATTCCAGCCAAAGCCCCCTCTATAAGAGGAGACTTGTCAAGCTTAAGGGATTTAACCTTTTCAGGGTACTTCACAACGGGGTATTCAAGAACCAGAGGATCTGATTCGGGAGTGATCCACTCTCTGAATCCAGCGGGCAGCCGGGGCAGGAGCTTTTCCTTGACCTCGGACAGGGAGTCCGGAGCTATCTGATTCTTCAGCATCCGCTGCCAGTTTGTCCTGTCAGTAAAAAAATCCTTCAGAAATACCTCCATCTCGCCGGCATGAAAACGGTTGGGGCAGTTGGCCAGGACAAGCCCCTCACTGGCCCCCTGATCGATCCAGCGGGTGGGTATCTGATCGTCCCGGGTCACCCCCACCTTGACGGCGCTGGAGAGGGCCAGATAGACGAAATGAGGACGGTTGTGGTGGATCTGTTCCCACTCGGGGTCCCTCCCCTTCCCTTCATGGGCCCGGCAGAGCTCGGGGCGGATAATACACTCGGAGTTCTCCGGGGCATTGCGGAAACAGTCATAGCAGCTTCCCTGGGCAAAGGTCTTTTTGATCCTCTTACCGCAGACCACACAGTGTATCTCCCCCTCAAAGGCTATGCGTATGTTCTTGCCGATAAGGGGATTTATCTCCAGCAATCCTTCGGAGGAATCGGTCTCATAACGGATGGGGGAATCCATACGGGTTCTCATTTTTCTGATTTCAATCCAAGGCACTTAACACTCTCCTAAAGGGCTGTATCAGGCAGGATGGACTAAATTTTATACTCTCCCGCTGCCGATCTATTACCATTGTAGTATCAATCTGCTATTATTCAAGACCGGAGTCATATATGAAAGGTACAATCCATAAGACAGCCGTCCTCATTCTCCTTAGCACCCTGCTGTGGTCCTGTGCCACAACAGACTACTTTGCCGATGACCCTGTCCGGCAGACTGATGATCTAAGCGATATTCAGAGGGACCTTGTGGATTCGGCAAACTGGGCTCTGGGAAGAAAACGTCTTGTGGTGGACGGCAAGAAGTTCAACCTGGACTGCTCAGGTGTGGTTATGGCTCTCTACTACCGTGCCGGCATCGACCTTCAGCCTCTGCTGAGTTCCTACTCCGGGGGCGGAGTTCAGCGGCTCTACTCCCTGATGGATGAGCAGGCACTGCTCTACAGGGAGCCTCAGCTGGCTCCGGGGGACATGCTCTTCTGGGACGACACCTACGACAGAAACAAAGACGGGAAGATAAACGATTCTCTTACTCATATGGGAATGGTTGTCTCAGTGGATAAACAGGGTAATGTGAAGTACATCCACCACAACTACCGGCGCGGTATCGTTCTGGAGAAGATGAATCTGAAGGATCCGGACAACCTTGACCTGAACTCCCCCATGCGCGCCCGGTATGCCGAAAGCGGCCATGCCCCCCGCTGGCTCTCAAGCCATCTTCTGAGGGATGCGGCAAGGGGTTATGAACTGTTGGATCTATAGAGATTAACTCCTCATGGACAGGTCAGTTTTTTATTATTATAATCAGCCGCATAGTACCACTCTTAACCAAGGAGTTTATTCTGGCTGACATTTACATAAGCGGACACAAAAACCCGGACATGGACTCTGTATGCAGCGCCTACTGCTACAGTGTACTTAAAAACAGAATTGATCCCGATAACCGCTACATCCCCATACGCTGCGGTCATATGAATCCACAGACCAAGATGATTTTCAACAGACTGGGAATCACCCCTCCACGGCTTATGGCCAGCATCAGTGCTCAGGTCTCAGACGTTGCCAGAAGGGACATCCCTACCCTGGACGTAAAGGACCCGGTTTTTACGGCCATAAAAACCCTGGATGAAAACAACCTCTCCATGATTCCCGTCTTCGAAGATGACGCTGAGTTCAAAGGAACCATCAGCATCCATGAGATTACCAGATTTCTGATGAGCGATACACTGGAGAAACGCCCTGCCTACCGTTTCAGGGTCAACAACTTCAAAAGGGTCCTGCCGGGCTACTTCTACAGAAGGGGGCAGGTCCAGGAGTTTGATGCGCCCATTATGACCGGCGCCATGCCCTATGAGATCAGCAAGGAGAGAATCAGGGAAATGCTCCCCCTGAAGCCCCTGCTTGTTATCGGAATGCGCGAGGATATCCTCAGCTTTGCAGTGGAACAGCAGTTCCCCGCCATTATCCTTACGGGAATGGATAAGGACGAGGAGATCAGGGTCGATTTCTCAAACTACAAGGGGACTCTCTTTATCAGCCACACCGATACTGCCGAGACAATCCGTCTGCTCCGGCTCAGCACCTCCCTGGGAAACGTAATGAACAGCAACCCCCTGAGGCTCCAGAGCAGCCAGAGCTATGATGAAGCCAAAAAGATGCTGGTCAACTCCAATGTCAGGGGTATCCCTGTTTTTGAGGACGGGCAGTTCAACGGCATCGTGACCAGGCGCTGTTTTATCGAAAAACCCCGGAAAAACCTGATCATGATGGACCACAACGAGATCGACCAGAGTGTGCCCGGAGCCGATCAGACTGAAATTCTGGAGATCCTGGACCACCACCGCCTGGGCAACAGCAGGACAAAGGAACCGATCTACGTCTATGCCCGCCCCGTGGGTAGCACCTGCACCATCGTCTACAGCCACTTCAGGATGTATCAGCAGGATGTGGACCACCAGCTGGCGGCCCTTCTTGTGTCGGGGATACTCTCGGACACAGTACTCCTGAAATCTCCTACCACCACGGATCTGGACAGGGAGGCTGTGACAGAACTTCTTGATATTGCGGGACTGGAACTGGAGGAGTTCGGCCAGGAACTCTTCAGCCAGAACTCCTCTCTTCAGGAGAGCGAACCGAAGGACGTCCTTGCCGCAGACTTCAAGATCTACCGGGAGGAGCTGAATATCGGCATATCCCAGGCCGAGGTGGTCACTCTGGAAGACATCGAGTTTGTAAAAGAGAGATATCTTGAAGCCATGGAAAGCCTTAAGACCAGAAATAGACTGGACTGCGTCATGCTGCTCATAACCAATGTAATCAAGAGCGAGAGCTGTCTCCTTGTCACATCCAATGAGAGAATAGAGAAGAAGCTGATCTACAAGAAGATATCCGATCAGCTCTATGATCTGCCTGGAATCCTCTCACGAAAAAAGCAGCTTCTCCCCGAGATACTGAGGGTACTGGAAGAACTGAAACAGGAGACCATCCACAACTGAGAAAGGATAAAACATGCCCTTGAAAGGAAAAACAGCCCTAATTACCGGAAGTGCCAAAAGGATCGGCCGTTCCTGCGCCCTCCGTCTCGCCAGGGAGGGGATATCTATTCTTATTCACTATAACAACTCGGAAACTGAAGCCGAAGAACTGGCCGAGTCCATCCGTCTGGCCGGAGGCAAGGCCTGGACCATCTGCCAGGATCTCTCCGAGAAGGGAGGCGCCGAAAGCCTGATGGAACGGGGACTGAACATAACCGGAGGGCTGGACTACCTGGTCAACTCTGCCTCGATCTTCCCGAAGAGCTCCTATGAAGATGTGACTCCCGAGAACTTTGAGGAGAATCTGCAGATCAATGCCCTGAGTCCATTCTTTCTGACCCGCAGTTTTGCTGCAATGTCGAAGAATGCCGAGTGCGTGGTCAACTTTCTGGATACGAGGATCGTAGACTACGACAGGGAACATCTTGCCTATCACCTGAGCAAAAAAATGCTCTTCTCCATGACCCGTATCCTCAGTCAGGAGCTGGCGCCCCGTCTCAGGGTCAATGCGGTGGCCCCCGGCCTTGTAATACCTCCTCCGGGAATGACTGAGGAGTACCTGAAGGAGAGAATCCACACCAACCCCCTTCAGAAAATCGGGACCCTGACACAGGTTTCCGACAGCATGCTCTTTCTGATTACCAATACATTTATTACGGGACAGGTCATCTTTGTGGACGGTGGCCGCCACCTGAAAGGAAGTTTTTATGGACTATGACCGGATGGACAAGATTGTCATTTCAGACCTCCTCCTCCGCTGTATTATCGGCATCAATCCCGAGGAGAGAGTCAACAAACAGGATGTTCTGATCAATCTGACCCTCTATACGGACTTCTCAAAGGCTATAGAGACCGAAGATATTGAAGACACCGTAAACTACAAGAAACTGAAGCTGGAGATAATGGACCTTGTGGAGAACTCCTCATACCTCCTGGTTGAAAAACTTGCCGCCGCCGTTGCCAGCTGCTGTCTGAAACAGAAGGGTGTCAGAGCAGCCCGGGTCATGGTTGAAAAACCGACAGCCCTGCGCTTTGCCCGTTCCGTTGGAGTAGAAATTTTCCGGGAAAGCCCTGAGAAGGTATAGAATCCATGGATGTATATCTTGGTGCAGGGTCAAATATAGAACCGGAACTGAATATTATCCGTGCTCTGAAGCTTACGGCCGGGAGAGGTATTTCTATTACTGCCCTCTCAACCCACTACCGGACTGCCGCCATCGGGCATGGAAATAATCCCTCCTATATAAACGGGGTATGGAAGATCGCAAGCCCCGAAACAAGCCAGTCCAGACTGGACAGTATACTCAAAGAGATAGAGGCTGACTGCGGAAGGGTCCGCACCAGCGACAAGTGGGCTGACAGAACCATTGATCTGGATATTCTACTTATGAAAGATTATATTTCCAGTGATGTCCTGTGCAGAGATTTTATCTATCTGCCCCTGCTGGAGCTGGATAAGAAGCTGAAAACACCCTCAGGTGAAAGGCTGAGCAGTCTTGTAGACACCGGCCTGACAGAAAATATGCAGGCCCTGCCCGGATTTACCGCAGAGCTGAGGAGAATTATTAATGAATAAAGAGAGAGTCAGCGCCCTGATCAGGGAGCTTCTGGTTGAAATTGGAGAGGACCCCGACAGAGAGGGACTCCTGAAGACCCCCGACAGGGTTGCAGAAGCTTACCGCTTTCTGACCAGCGGCTATTCACAGGACCTGAAAACCGTCATAAACAACGCCGTATTCGAATCGGAAGCCAACAACATGATTATCTGCAAGGACATCGAGGTCTACAGCCTCTGCGAACACCATATGCTCCCCTTCTACGGCACCTGCCATATCGGCTATATTGCCAAAAACAAGGTCCTGGGAGTCAGCAAGCTGGCCCGGATCGTCGATTATTACAGCCGCCGCCTCCAGATCCAGGAGCGACTGACCGCCCAGATTGCCCGGACTGTCAAGGATGAGGTGGACGCAGAGGGTGTCGGCGTTGTCATGGAGTGCCGTCATATGTGCATGATGATGCGGGGTGTGGAGAAGCAGAACTCCTCCATGCTCACCTCATCGGTGCTGGGAAGCTTTCACTCCTCCCTGGCTACGAGAGAGGAGTTTATGAGCCTGATCGGCCGGAAGTGATATTGTGCCGTCGCAGTTCGGCAAGCTTTCGGTTGAGGGTTTCCTCATTCATCTTTCTTTTTGAGGTAAAGTAGTTCCCGATGGGAAGGTTCATCCGCTTCTGTTCCTGAACAAGGGAATTCAGACGGGAGGATGTTATATACCCCAGCCTGACGGCGGCCTCACCGAAGAGTTCATCGGGGTTCTTCTGTCTGATTATTTCAAGAACCTCTGCAAAATCAAGATATCCCGTTTCCATAGCCAGCTCTCCCAGCTTGGGGCGGTTTCTGTACTGCCATACCAGAGCCTGTACCAGATCGGTCCATGAGATATTTCCGGAGTAGTAGAGATACTCTGCAAAACGGAGATGGCGGGCTGGAAGTTTTCCCTTGTAAAAGATATCTTTTTCCGGCTTTTTCCGGGTTTCCGCTGTCCGGGCGGGACGGCGGTTTGCAGAGGTTCCGGTTTTTTTTCCGCTCTTCCGGCGGGGCTCTGCAGTTCCGGAGGCTTCGGCTGCCTCTGCGGCTGCGGCAGCTCCTGCGGCCGTTGAACCAGCAGCGGCGGCAGAGGCGGAGGTGGCTGTCCCGGTAGTTCCGGCAGACTGACCTCCCGGAGCTTCCTTTCTGACCCGCTCCATAAGTATATTAAAGGCATCGTTCAGCTCCTGAAACCGGAGCTTCATAAGCCGGGGGTCCTTGCCCATACGGGCTGCCAGATCGGGATGAGATTTTTTTGCCTTGCTGCGGAAGGCCTTCTTCAGGGAGTCCTCGTCACAGAGGTCCACCCCCTGTCCCGGAATCCCCATCAGGAGAAAAAAGGCCCGCTGTTCTTCAGCTGTTAAAGTCATCCTCAATTTATAATCCCTCCGATATATATTATTATAATCTTATAATCGACCTAATTCAGTTTTTATTAATATCTTCTCAATCCTTAATCAATTGATTAGAATAAAATCATGAAGAATCCAATTCCCAGAGTAGCCGCGGTCCATGATCTTTCAGGATACGGGCGCTCTTCACTGACCATTATCCTTCCGGTGCTTTCAGCCATGGGAATCAACGTCTGCCCCCTTCCCACGGCAGTTCTTTCCACCCAGACCGACGGATTTGAAGACTATGTTTTTCATGATCTAACAGATGTGATGGAACAGACCCTGGCCCATTGGAAAACCCTTCCCCTGGAGTTTGACAGTATCTACTCGGGATTTCTGGGATCAGCCAGACAGATCCGTATAATGGAGGATCTTCTAAATCACTTCGGAAGCCCCGTACAGCTTGTTGCGGTTGACCCGGTTCTGGGTGATGACGGTCAGTTTTATGGCCCCATGGACAGGCAGATGCTCAATGGTATGAAGACACTGGTCACCCGGGCCGACCTCATTACACCCAACTACACCGAGGCCTGCTTCCTTCTGGACAGACCTTTTAAAGAGAAACTGGAACTGAGTGAGGCCAGGGAGATTGCCCGTCTTCTGGCCGAAATGGGACCGGACAAGGTTGTTGTAACCAGCCTCCCCCTTAAGAAGGGCAGTAATACGGTTCTGGGATACGAGAAGAACTACAACCGCCTCTGGAAGGTTGAAACAGACCACATCCCCGTCTCCTACCCGGGAACGGGAGATATGTTTGCCAGCGTCATTACCGGCCGGCTTCTGCTGGGAGACAGCCTTCCCGCCGCCATGGACAGGGCGGTCCACTTTGTTATCCATGCCATTAGAAATACATTCGGACACAACACCCCCCAGAGGGAGGGCGTGCTTATGGAGAAGTCACTCTATCAGCTGATGTCCCCTGAAAATATGAGTCTTTGTGAACTGCTTGAAGGAGAATAATTTGACTTTTACCGTATTTGGAACCGGCGCCGTGGGCGCCTACTATGGAGGCCGCCTTGCGGAGGCGGGAAACACAGTCCATTTTCTGGCCCGGAGCGACTACAGTGAGATCAGAAAATCCGGCCTGGAAATCACCTCCCCCCGGGGAGATATGCATCTGAATGATGTATCGGTTTTCAACAGAGCCGAGGACATCCCCCCCTCCGATGCTGTGCTGATCTCCCTTAAGACCACCGGCAACGCCGGCCTTAAGGAGAAAATCGCTCCCCTGATCCATAAGGACACGGCTCTGATCGTCCTGCAGAACGGCCTGAGCATGGAACAGGAGTTTCAGGAGTGGTTTCCGGACAACCCTGTACTGGGAGGGATGTGCTTTATCTGCTCACGGAAGACCGGACCCGGAACTATTGAGCATCAGGACTACGGCCTGATAACCCTGGGAGCCCTTGATCCGAAACAGAACCCCTTAAGAGATGAGACTGGACGTATTATGGAAGCCGCAGGCATACCCGTTACCATTGTGGAGGACCTCCATGAAGCCCGGTGGCGAAAACTCCTGTGGAACATCCCCTATAACGGCCTCTCAGTGGTCCTTGACAGCAGCACCGACAAAATAATGTCCCACCCCTCCTCCCGGGGACTTATAAAGACTCTGATGGAAGAGGTGATAGAGGGAGCCGCCGCCTGTGGATGCACCATCGAAGCCGAAGCCGTTGAGAAGATGATGATCTTCACCGACAAGATGATTCCTTATGAGCCCAGTATGAAACTGGACTATAAAAACGGCAGAGAGATGGAAATCGAGTATATGTACGACAGACCCCTGGCCGAAGCGGCCATAAAGGGAGCTACCCTGAAGTCGATCTCAATGCTGAGGGACCAGCTGAAGTTTATTCAGAGCAGTTATCTGGGAAACTGAGGTCTGTTAAGGGATCTAGAGTCTGGCCAGAAGACTCTGGGAGAGATAAACGGTACTGATTTTTCCGGGGGGATCGTATACGGTAAGAACCCTCCGGGCGATCAGGCGCTTGATTGCCTCCTGAACCATCTGATCGCTGTGCCCCTGGTTCTGGGATGACCAGCGCATAAAATCTCTTAAGTCAATCTTATACTCACCGCCCCCTGTATCTGCATCGGGATTGCTTTTAACGTAGGTGGAAAGATTCATAATGACCTGTTTCTCATCGTTAGAACCGAGAAGGTACTCTATCAGATGATCCGCCTTTCTCAGGCGGGACGAGAGAGTCTTGATCATCTTAACCGCAAAATCGGAACTCTTCTCAACCATTGTATAGAAGGCGTCCGTATCCAGCATAATAAGGTTGCACTGGGTCCTGGCAATGGCGGTAGCAGTACGGGGTTTCTGCTCGATTATCGCCATCTCACCGAAAAAGTCCCCCTTTCGCAGGGTAACGAGTGTCTTGAAAGAGGCCTTTCCTGTCTTCTTTCTGATCTCTATCTCTCCCTCCACAATAACATACATAACACTTCCGGGTTCACCTTCACGGAAAACCGCCTCACCGGGATTGATACGCTGTGTCATTTTTTTAAAGGAATTATCCTGTACACTCATTATGCTCTGCTCCTGCTGCCCAGCTGCCCGCAGGCAGCCATCATAGTCTCACCCTTGCTGGTTCTTGTTCTGCAATAATACCCTGATTCCTTAAGATTAAGCCATAGGCTGTTTATTTCTTCAGGGCAGGGAGCACGCCAGGAACTCCCCTTAACAGGATTATAAGGGATCAGATTGATCTTTACCTGCATCCCGTCCAGAAAATTCTTCAGAGCATCAATATCCGAGGGTCTGTCGGTGACACCGGGAATAATCAGGTATTCAATATAGAGGCCGTCCTTGATCCGGCTGAAGGGAGAGGCCTGAAGACACTGTCGGAGCTGCTTAAGGGGATAGATTTTCCCGATGGGCATAAGGGAGTTTCTGACCTCCGGGATGGCGCTGTGGAGACTGAGGCTGAGATGAAGGGTATGGTAGTTCTCTCCCGGCTCCCGGGCACAGAGGGCAGAAAGCTTCTCTATGCCGCCGCAGTGACCGGCGGTGGATACGGAGATTCTCCGTTTTGGAATCCCCAGTCCCCTCTCGTCAGAGAGAATATCAATGGCTTTTAAGATGCTGTCGAAGTTGTCAAAGGGTTCGCCCATCCCCATAAAGACGATGTTCTGAAGGTCCGAGGCACCCAGAGTAAACCGGGCCGTCCATACCTGGGCCATGATTTCCGCGGCACTCAGATTGCGGACAAGACCCATCTGCCCGGTAGCGCAGAAACGGCAGCCGAAACGGCAGCCGATCTGGGAGGAGAGGCAGAGGGTGCTGTAGTTTTTCATGGGAATAAGAACTGATTCACTGCATCGGGATCTGCCGATTATGGTATCAGGAGAGTTACCGGGAGTCGTCCCCGGGAACTTGTCCATCTCCAGCAGGAATTTGACAGTCCCCGCCTCCTCCTCTTTCCGGACCACTTCCGGGAGAGGTGATGATGTTAGGTCACTGTAGAATTTTACAAATGCCGGGCTGGAGCTGCGCTCCCGCCCTCTGTCGCTGTTGCCGTAAAGTTCGCGAAAGAGGGCGTCGCCATAGAACTCACCCTTCCCGAACTTTTCGGCCACATAGGCAATCAGCTCAGGGCGGGTCATTCCGAGAAGGTCAAGCATGGAAAATCTCTAGAATTCGCAGTTTTTGGCGGAGCGGGCGTAGGGGATTACATCACGGATATTGGTCATACCCGTTGCATACTGAACAAGACGTTCAAAACCCAGACCGAACCCCGCATGGGGAACGGAACCGAACTTTCTCAGGTCCAGATACCACCAGTAATCCTCGGGCTCCAGGCCCATGGCCTTGATCTTGTCAAGAAGCACATCGTGGCGGTTCTCTCTTTCGGAACCTCCGATAATCTCACCCAGACGGGGAACCAGAACATCCATGGCCCGGACGGTCTTGCCGTCATCGTTAAGCTTCATATAGAAGGCCTTGATGTCTTTGGGATAGTCGGTGATGATCACGGGCCCTTTGTAGACCTCTTCGGTCAGGTACTTCTCATGCTCCGAAGCCAGGTCGATTCCCCAGGATACGGGGAACTCAAAGGTCTTGCCCGATGTTTCCAGATCCTCAATGGCCTTTGTATAGCTAATACGGGTAAATTCCGATGAGATTACCGCCTTCAGATCGTCGATAATGCCCTTCTGTACAAACTTGTTGAAGAACTCCATGTCCTCTTTGCAGTTTTCAAGAACGTAGGAGAGAACATACTTCAGAAAGTCTTCGGCCAGGTCCATGTTTCCGTTGATATCGCAGAAGGACATCTCGGGCTCGATCATCCAGAACTCCGCCAGGTGGCGGGAGGTGTTGGAGTTTTCGGCACGGAAGGTGGGACCGAAGGTGTAGACACGGCCCATGGCTGTGGCGTAGGTCTCGGCCGATAGCTGACCACTCACTGTAAGGGAGGCCTTCTTACCGAAGAAGTCTCTTGAGTAGTCGATGCCCCTGGAGCTGTCGAAGGTCTCAAAAGGAAGAGTTGTTACCTGAAACATCTCCCCCGCCCCTTCTGTATCGCTGGCGGTAATCAGGGGTGTGTGAACGTTGAAAAATTCGTTCTCCTGAAAAAAGTTATGAACCGCCATGGTCAGAGCGTTTCTGACGCGGGCTACGGCGCCGAATGTATTGGTCCGGGCTCTGAGGTGCCCGATCTCCCTGAGGAATTCGAAGGAGTGGCGTTTCTTCTGCAGGGGGTAGTCGGAAGGACAGTCTCCCAGGACTTCAATGGCGGAAGCCTGAAGCTCAACGGCCTGTCCCTGGGCGGGAGATTCCACCAGTGTACCTGTTACGGCGCAGCTTGCTCCTGTTGTCAGACGGTGAAGAGTCTCCTCGGAAATATTGTTTTTTTCGGCAATGACCTGAAGGTTTCCCATGCAGGAACCGTCATTCAAAGCGATAAAGGCGATCTCTTTGGTATCACGCTTGGTGCGCACCCAGCCTTCTACGGTTATTTCAGAACCGATTGATTCGGTTTTTGTTAAAATCTGTTTGATGGTGTCTTTTATCATAGACGGCAGTATAATCCGGGATGGACTGTAAGGCAATAGAAAAGACCCGAACCTCGGACAAGCTCTTACCCTATCAGGAACAGTTTTTTTGTCTTTTTGACTAAAACATCGAAATAAATATCCAGTATATAATATAATAAAACCTATTACCCCATGTATATGACGTTAAGGAACCATTAATGAAGATATCTCTCCGAATAAAACTGATCTCACTGCTGGTTTTATCCATTCTGGCCATTCTTCTGTCCATCCTGATTTTCGCCTCCTACAGCTTCAAGAAGGAAGTATCCAATCTTTACAGGATGGACCTGAAGGACAGACTTCATCTGGTGGAAACTGATTACTCCAGAGCCGATGCTGTCTCCGCCGCCTCGGAAGATGTCTCGGGCATTCAGAATGATGTGCTGAATGAACTCAACGAAAAGTATATCCGGGCGGATCAGGGGAACCTGGCTCCTTTTATCGTCAATGGCCATGGAGAGCTTATCCTCTCCCTGGAAACCGAACTTCTTCAGAACATTATCTCCGCCGCACCGGCTGGAGCCTTCTCGGTGGGCGAGGCTGAAAGTGAATATACCGTCAACACCGGAGCCGGAAGTTACTGGCTGATCATCAGCTACTATGAACCCTGGGACTGGTACACTGGTTACTACATCTCAGTGGAGCAGCGTGATGCAGGATACCGTCACTTTGTCAGCCGCATAAGTCTTATGATACTGGCCATTTCGGTAATTATGTTTCTATTCATAATTATGGTGATCAACTCCCTGGTCAAAAGGCTCAAGGGGATTTCCGATCATGCAGATCTGATTCTCAAGGGTGATCTTGATCACAGGATCAGTACCGGTGCAGGAGACGAGGTCAGCGCCCTCGCAGCCAATATAAACTCCTTTACAAGCAGGCTCCAGGAGATAATCTCCGGCATCATCAGCTCCCGCCGGGAGACGGTAAAGGTCAAGGATGAACTGTCCCAGGTTGTTTCCAGAACCTCCGACCTGATGACCAGCATCGACAGGGAAACTGGAGAGATTAACGGGGGCATCGTTACACTCAATGAACAGATCAAGGCTTCGGGAAACTCCCTTGATGAGATATCGGGACAGGTGGAAAGTCTATCATCCAGAGCGGATACCCAGAAAACTACCGTAAGCCGTACCATTGAAGAGATGGAGAGTGTGGGCAAAGAGCTGGACAGTCTTACTCAGACCATGACAAGACAGAAGGAGTTTTCCGACTCCCTGGTTGTTGAGGCGGAGAACGGAAAGGGGCTGCTGGGTGACACCAACAGAGTCATCGGCGATATGAACAGAAGCATTCAGGAGATTATGGAGCTGGTGGAAATTATCCGTTCCATCGCGGCCCAGACAAACCTTCTGGCCATGAACGCTGCCATTGAGGCAGCTCATGCGGGAGAATCGGGAAAGGGATTTGCCGTAGTAGCCGATGAGATCCGTAAACTGGCCACACAGACTGCGGAGAGTTCCGGCAGCATCGAAGGCAAGATCAGTCATGTTGTAAAGAAGGCATTGGAAGCGTCTGAGGCCGGACACCAGACAGAACAGAGTTTTTCTTCCATCCTGGAGGATATTGAACAGGTAAACAATGGCCTTGATCAGACCAATGCCACCGCGGAATCCATGGAAAAGCGCTTCAGTGAACTGAGAAAGAACAATAGCGAGCTTGCAGACTCCGCCGACGAGGTCCGCTCGGCAGTTGAGATTACCCGAACGGAGCTGCCTCTTATCAGCAGGGTTATCGAGAAACTGACACGGATCGGTGAAGACATGGAGAGAAGCATCTCCACAATCAACAGCAGCAGCTCCCTTCAGGTCAGCAATATGGAACAGGTATCAGGCAGTCTGGAAGACCTGCAGAAAACCATCGACACCCTGAAAACTCAGGTCGAGATTTTTACTTAAGGCCTTTCGAGCCCCCCAAAAAAACCTCCCGGGCGGGAGGTTTTTCTATGCCGGTGCAATCCGGCAGGTATTGAACGGCTGCCGGGATGCAGCCGTAGAAGAGATCAGGGAGTAACCCTCTTTCTGTCTCTCGGGAAGAGAGAGGCCTCTTTAACGTTGTGCAGCCCCAGAATCTTCTGGGTCAGACGCTCAAGACCGATGGCGAATCCGCCGTGGGGAGGACAGCCGTACTTGAAGATGGTGGCGTAGGCACCCAGCGACTCTTCTGTCAGACCGAACTTGGGCAGAGCCTCCTGGAACATCTTGTACTCATTGATACGGCGGCCGCCGGTGGTAATCTCAAGACCTCTGAACACCAGGTCGAAACTCATGGTCTTCAGTCCCTTGGGATAGGTGTAGAAGGGTCTTTTCTTCCGGGGGAACTCGTTGATAAAGACAAGGTCGATTCCGTAGTTCTCCATGGCCCATTCACAGATAACAACCTCTGCTTCGGGGTTGATCTCGAATACACGGCGGCCGATGCGCTCGGAGACGATCTTCTTGGCCTGCTCGTGGGGAATCACGGGGATCTTGTCGCAGAGCTCGGGATCGGGAACCGTGGCACCCCAGTCCTCAAGCTCCTTCTGGTTGTTCTCCTTGACTCTGGTGAACATATACTTGATCAGGTTTCTCTCCAGCTCAATGAGATCCATTTCGTCCTGGATAAATCCCATCTCCACGTCCAGAGATACATACTCGTTGATATGACGGGAAGTCTCGTGCTTCTCGGCTCTGTAGGCGTGGCTGATCTCGAATACCCGCTCAAGGCCGCTGGAAACCATGGTCTGCTTGTAGACCTGAGGGCTCTGGGCAAGGTTGACGTAGGTGTCGAAGTACTCAACACGGAAGAGGTTGGTTCCACCCTCGGTGGCTCCCCCTACCAGCTTGCTTGACTTGATCTCTGTAAAATCCTCTCCTCTCAGGTACTCTCCGAAGTAGCGCATCAGGTCGGCCTGAAGCTTGAAGATGGAGCGGATCTTGGGGTTTCTCAGAGAGATGCTTCTGTTGTCCAGAATATTTTCAAGACCGATATTGGCGGGGTCCTGGTTTACGGGAAAGGGAAGATCCCCTGCCGCGGGGGCCAGCATCTCGATGTTTTTGAGCTGGATCTCATAGCCGCCGGGGGCCTTTTCGTTCTCATGAACATCACCGGTTGCAGTGACAACGGACTCCAGGTTGAAGTCGATCTCATCGTTTGTTACCAGCTGCACCATGCCGCTGCGGTCCCTCAGGATAATAAAGTTGACTCCTCCCAGCTCACGGACTCTGTGAATCCAGCCGCTGAGGGAGATCTCTTTACCTGCATAATCTTTAATATCTTTTGCTAAAACGCGCATTTTCATTTTACCTTCCCCGGTTTTTTCACCGGGCTTTAAATCAGAGGGAGGGGCTTACCCCAGAACCTTCTCCTTCAGTACCGACTGAACCACCGCGGGAGCGGCCTTTCCGCCGGAAACCTTCATAATCTGCCCCACAAGGAAGCCCATCTGTCTCTGGTCTCCCCCTCTTACGGCCTCAACAACCGCTTCGTTGGCAGCCATGACCTCATCGACAAACTTTGCAATGGCGGCGGGATCGGAAATCTGGACCAGTCCCTGCTCATCGCAGATCACATCGGGGTCCTTATCCTCGTCAAAGATATGATCCAGAACCCTCTTGGCAATCTTACCGCTGATCTGACCGTCTTCGATCATTGAGATCAGCCTGGCCAGACGCTCGGCACTCAGGTTGGAGTCTTCAAGGGACTGGCTGTTTCTGTTCAGAAGCTTCTTTACATCCGAAGAGAGCCAGGAGTAGACCTGAACCGCATCGGCGCCGAGAAAGACGGCCTTCTCAAAAAAGTCGGCCATAAACTTCTCGTCGTGGATGTACTCGGCCTGGTCGGAACCGAGTCCGTAGCTTGTCATCAGACGCTGCTTGCGAACCAGGGGCAGCTCGCAGATGCCCTCTTCCACTTCCTTCATAAACTCATCGGAGGGTCTGAAGGGAGGAAGGTCGGGTTCGGGGAAGTAGCGGTAGTCGTTGGCGTCTTCCTTCTTTCTCATGCCCTCTGTCTGGTCGCGGTTCTCGTTCCAGAGACGTGTCTCCTGGATGATCTTTGTTCCGTTATCCATCAGACCGGACTGACGCTCGATCTCGTAGTTCAGAGCCTTGCGGACGAATCTTGAGGAGTTGAGGTTCTTGATCTCAACCTTCTCACCCAGTCCCACGCCTACGGGGTTGATGGAGACGTTGGCGTCGCATCTCATGGACCCCTCTTCCATGTTTCCGTCACAGACACCCAGGTAGCGCACGAGGCGCTGGAAGCTCTTCAGAAAGGCCTCTGCGTCCTCACCGATAACCAGGTCGGGCTCTGTTACGATCTCAAGAAGGGGGTATCCCGCACGGTTGTAGTCCAGGAGGGACATGTCCCCGGCGTGGATCATCTTTCCGGCGTCCTCTTCAAAGTGGACATCGTGTATACGGACCCTCTTGATGGAGTCCCCGATCTCGATATCGATATACCCGTCCCGGCCGACGGGCTCGGCAAACTGGGAGATCTGATAGTTCTTGGGCATATCGGGGTAGAAGTAGTTCTTTCTTTCAAACTTTGTGTTGGGGCTGAGCTTACAGTTCAGCGCACGGGCCACAACATAGGACATCTGAATGGCTTTTTCATTCAGTGTGGGCAGAACTCCGGGGAATCCCATACAGACAGGACAGACGTTTGTGTTCTCCTCGTCCCCGAAGTTTGCTTTACAACCGCAGAAGGCCTTTGTTTCCGCGGCAAGGTGTATATGAATTTCCAGGCCGATAAATGACTGATACAAAACTTAACTCCAATCCGTATGATATCCAGGAGCTTCAGGAGCCTGGAATTCCTTCTCCAGAGCGGAAGAGACCTGAAAGAGTCTGTCTTCCTCAAAGGGAGGGGCCATAAACTGAACGCCCACGGGCAGTCCGTTTTCCAATGTTGAGGGAACCGACAGTGCGGGGTGTCCCACAAGGTTGGCGGTACAGGTGTAGAGGTCCGCCTGTTTCTGCTGGAAGGTGTCCAGATCGCTGGAACCGTGATGGAAGGCGGGTGTGGGGAATACGGGCATCATCAGCACGTCGCACTTGTCGTACCATCTCTCCACATCCTGACGGATGGCGGTTCTGATCTTCTGTGCCTTTACATAGTACTGGTCCTGGAATCCCGAACGGAGTACATAGGTTCCCAGAAGGACTCTCAGCTTCACCTCGTCGCCGAATCCCTCGTGACGGGACTTGCGCATCAGCTCGGTGGGGTTCTCGGCAAATACAGGAGCATGTCCGTAGCGGATGCCGTTGTACCGTGCCAGGTTGGCGCTGGCCTCAGCAGTGGCGATGGTGTAGTAGGCGGGAACGACATACTCAAGGGTGGGAAGTTCGATCTCGATAACCTCATACCCCGCCTTCTTCAGGCGCTCCACGCTTGTATCAAAGGAGTTTTTCACTTCGGGACTGAGAGCACCCTCTTCCAGCTTCAGCACTCCAACTGTTTTTACCTCTTTTCCAGAGGGTGTATGGTCCAGGGAGGTGTGATCCATGGGATCCTTTCCCTTCATATTTTCGAAGACCACCTTGCACATCTCTGTGGTTCTGGCCAGAACACCGATTACCTCAAGGGATGAGGCATAGGCGGTCAGACCGTAGCGGCTGACAACACCGTAGGTGGGCTTCAGGCCGTATACACCGCAGAATGATGCGGGCTGACGGACCGAGCCGCCGGTGTCGGAACCCAGGGCGAAGGGAACCAGACCCGCAGCAACTGCCGCGGCGCTTCCCCCGCTGGAACCTCCGGCGACACGCTCTGTGTCCCAGGGGTTGTTTGTCTTCTGAAGAGCCGAGTTGTCTGTGGAGGAACCCATCCCGAACTCGTCGAGATTGGTCTTGCCCACAACAAGGGCCCCCGCCTTCTGCAGATTCTTTACCGCAGTGGCAGTATAGGGAGAGACCAGATGCTCCAGCATTTTGGAACCGCAGGTCAGTTTGTAGTTTTTAACGGCGATGTTGTCCTTAACTCCGAAGGGTATTCCCGACAGGGGTCCCTCGGGAACCTCATCGCTGAGACTCCGGTTGGGATCGAACTCAAGGAAACTCCCTATCTTCTCTTCCCAGCCGTCGACATAGTTTTTATAAGCTTTCAGGGTCTGGGACTGAGTCAGTACACCGGACCATTTTTTTTCAAAATCAGACATGATTTACCTTTTAGTGATCAGTTTTGGAAGCAAATTAGAGAACGTTGGGGATAAGGATGAACCGGTCTTCCAGATCCGGCGCGCATTCAAGCAATTCATCCGGCTGGGCCTCATTAGAAAGCCCGCGGTCAGGCCGCAGGCGGTTCTCCTTCTGAAGAGCGTGGGTCGTAGGTTCGAGCCCGTCAACATCAATCTCACTCATCTTTTCAAAATAGCTCAGCATGCGGGATACTTCGTCTCCCAGTTTCTGAGTTTCCGCCTCATCCAGAACGAGGCTTGCCAGGGTGGCCGTAACAGTTAAATCGCTTTTTTCCATGATCTGTTATTTATATCTGTATAAAAATGTAATGTCAAGAATAGGTGGGGCGGGCAAGGAGAAAGGGTGAACAGAAAACAGTAAGCATATCTTCTTCCAACAGAAAAATTTAACAGATTCAAACCCCACAGGGCCATGACTGTATAAATATGAAATAATACGGGAATGTGAAGTTTCAGTGTTCACTGAAGCCGATGCAGTTCTAAAGGGTTTCCTTCCAGTTCAGACTGTCAAGATCACCATCCCCCTCAAAGGAGGGAATCCTTCCTCCGGGCCCCATATTTTCAAGCCTGCGGCAGATCCCTTCAAGGGACTTTGTCAGGTTGTCAGAGTTATCCAGACAGTAGGGACGACGGCCCGTAATAGATCTGGAAACACCGGGCATCCACTCCACATAGCCCAGGTACTGCATCTCAATACCCAGATTTTTCCGGCTGATGCTTCTGAGCCTTGAACCGAGAGTCCGGTCTGTGGCAGAGCGCCCCATATTTATTATAACTCCAGGATAAAACCCCTCGATAAGCTCCCTGACGGACTGACTGCCCGAAGGATTGATGGCAGAAAGCTTTCCGGCCAGTGCCTCCAGAGATTCCCCGGAGCCCTCAAGCCTCTCCTTGAAGAAATTCCTGACAATCTCTCTCTCTTCCGAGTGGGGAGGAAATGACCTGAAAATGGATCTTGAAAGTGCTGATTTCAGAAATGAGTAGGCATTGAGGATGGCCGTGGTTTCGGGAACCGTAACTATAAGACCTTCTGAAAAGGGAATGTAGTAGTCCACAATATTGTTTCCCGTACCGGCCCCCAGATCCAGGAGGATGTAGTCCGCAACCAGGGACGGCAGCTCCTTGATAATCTTCATCTTCTGAAAGTAGTGAGGCTGTGCTGCCCCTGTAAAGAGACCGTCCCCGGGAATAAAATAGAGTCTGTCCACGTCAGTGGGTATGATCAGCTCCTCCAGAGAACCGCACTGTTTATTGAGATAGTTGCCTATACCCGACGAGGTGTTCCGAATCCCCAGAAAGGTATGGAGATTGGAACCTCCCAGATCGAGATCCACAAGAATAACCGTCTTTCCCATACGGGCAAGGGTCACTCCCAGATTCACAGTTAAAAATGATTTGCCTACCCCGCCCTTTCCGCTGGCTACGGGAATGATCCTGTTCATACATCTATTTATCGGATCAGATGTTTATTAACTGAAAAAGCCCTGTATAATCCCTGAAAAAATATACTGAAAGGCTCCAGGAGGCAGCCCCCGGCCGCTTAGCCCCCCGGGAGAACCGCCAGCAAGCTCCCTGATTTTCCGAAAAAAAGGCTGTCCCGGGAGAAGGGACAGCCTTTGGTGCATATTATGAAGTAGCGAAGTTATCTTCACTGATTTCCGAAATAACGCTGCTTTCGCAGATTGTGAATCCTCAGGGACTCTGCAATTCCAAGCTCTTCCTTCATCATGCTCAGGGGAGCGGACTTGCGTTTCAGGGGTACGCCGCACATGGGACAGGAGGGATGATTTTCATTACACCGGCTGCAGACATAGTAGTATTTATCGCAATGAGCACAGTAATGTCTTCTACTGATCGCTCTGTATACCGTCCGGCAGCAGTCGCAGGTGGCTTCCTTTAGCTCGTACATTTCTATTCTCCTTGATTTTCATCGTTGATACATCATTGTCGGTGAATATGAGTATAAGAAGAATAGACCGTTTGGTATAAAAGGGCATGCCAGTTACCCGCCCCACCGAATGCCGGCCAGCTTCGCAGGGCAAAGAAAAAGGGGCCCCCTCTCCACAAGGGGGCCCCCGATATTTTCATTTTACTTTCGATATGTTCTTAATTCAAATAGGCATCAACGGCCTCGGCGGCCTTTCTTCCGTGACCCAGAGCCCTTACCACAAGGGAGGCTCCGGTCTCGGCGTCACCTGCGGCGAATACGCCGTCAATGGATGTGCCGTAGTTGCCGTCGGTTTTGATATTGCCTCTTCCGTCGAGCTCAAGGTTCAGATCTGTGATGATCCGGTTGTGCTCAACATGGACGAATCCCATGGCCAGGAAGACCAGGTCAACCTTCAGGTCAAACTCGCTTCCCTCTACGGGAACCATCTGGGGACGTCCGCCGGCGGGATCAGCCTTCCACTCAACCTTCTGGAAGCTTCCGCCCTTGAGTTTGCCGTTCTTTCCTTCAAACTTCAGTGTGGTCACATTCCAGTCCCTCTCACAGCCTTCGTTGTGGGAGGAGGAGGTCCTCAGAATAGCGGGCCAGTCGGGCCAGTTGGGGTTATAAGGTTCCTTCCACTCCAGAGGCTTGGGCATGATCTCAACCTGATATACCTTCTTGGCTCCCTGTCTGTTAGCTGTTCCCACACAGTCGGAACCGGTGTCTCCACCGCCGATTACAAGAACAGTCTTACCCTTGGCGTTGATAACGGCATCGTCATAGATCTCACCTGAGACATTCTTATTGGACTGACTCAGATACTCCATGGCGAAGTGTACGCCATCAAGCTCTCTTCCGGGTACGGGAAGGTTTCTGGGAGCACCGGCGCCCATGGTAATCAGTACGGCATCGAACTTGTTCTGAAGATAGCGGATGGAGAGGTCCTCACCGATGGCTACACCGGTCTCAAAGTTCACTCCTTCGGCCTTCATCTGCTCGATTCTTCTGTCAAGAACACCCTTGTCCAGCTTGAAGTCGGGGATTCCATAGCGCAGGAGGCCACCGATCTTTTCGCTCTTTTCAAAGAGAGTGACCTGATGGCCCATGCGGCGCAGCTGCTGGCTGGCAGCCATACCGGCGGGTCCGCTTCCCACAACCGCAACGCTCTTGCCGGTTTCAAACTTCGGAGGAAGGGGTTTCACCCAACCCGCAGACCAGGCTTTCTCGATGATTCCCAGCTCCATCTGCTTGATGGTAACAGGAGCATCGTTGATGCTCAGGGTACAGGAGGTCTCGCAGGGTGCTGGACAGACACGGCCTGTCACCTCGGGAAAGTTATTGGTAATTTCAAGACGCTCGAAGGCCTCTTTCCACTGCCCTCTGTACACCGCATCATTCCACTCGGGGATGAGGTTGGTGATGGGACAGCCCAGGTTATGGCAAAAGGGGGTTCCGCAGTCCATACAGCGGGCGCCCTGATCCTTCAGTGATTCCACGGGTGTGGGAATCATCACTTCCTTGTAATCCTTCAGTCTATCTTCTACAGGACGGTACTTGAAGTCAGTCCTGTCATATTCAACAAATCCGAGAACCTTACCCATTACGCATATACCTCCTCGGTAATAGCTGTTTCATCAGTTTCTTTGGTCTCCTGCTCCTTGATCCGCTCGAGAGCTTTTCTGTAGTCAAGGGGCATAACCTTTACAAAGTTGGGAAGAGACTCTTCCCAGGACTCGAGAAGCAGTTTTCCCTGCTTTGAGTCGGTGTACTCTATATGACGTCCGATCATGGTCTTGAGGAACTCGATATCCTCTGCATCAACAACAGGCTCAATATCGACCATTTCCAGGTTACATCTTGTATCGAAGAGCTGTGTCTCGTCGTAGACATAAGCCACACCTCCGGACATTCCCGCTGCGAAGTTCACACCGGTTTTACCCAGAATAATGACTCTACCACCGGTCATGTATTCACAGCCGTGGTCTCCCACACCTTCGACAACCGCGATGGCACCGGAGTTTCTTACGGCGAAACGCTCACCGGCCTTACCGTTGATAAAGACTTCACCGCCGGTTGCTCCGAAGAGGTTTACGTTACCGGTAATGATGTTTCTGTATCCCGAAAAGGTTGAACCGGCATGGGGATAGAGGATAATCCGTCCACCGGAAAGTCCCTTACCCAGGTAGTCGTTGCTCTCCCCTTCCAGCTCAAAGGTAATTCCCTTTGTAAGGAAGGCTCCAAAGCTCTGACCCGCAGATCCTTTGAGGTTTACATGGATGGTGTCATCCGCAAGTCCTTCGGCGCCGTAGCGGGAAGTAACTTCGTAACTCAGTGTGGCACCCACTGTTCTGTTGCAGTTCTTGATGGGCTGCTCGATAACAACGGGCTTCCTGTTCTCAATGGCGTCCTTCGCCTTCTCGATCATTCCCTGGTCCAGGGAGAGTGAGAAGTCATGGTCCTGACTGCTTGTGCAGTAGAGGGACTCTCCGCCTGATGTATCGGGGGCCATAAGAACCTTGGAGAAGTCCAGACCCTTTGTCTTGAAGTGGTCGATGGCGTCGTTCACCTCGAGGCGTTCAACATGTCCGACCATCTCGTCGAAGGTTCTGAATCCCAGTTCAGCCATATACTCTCTGACCTCTTCAGCGATAAAGGTCATAAAGTTTCTCAGGTGCTCGGGCTTACCGGCAAATCTCTTCCTCAGTTCGGGGTCCTGTGTGGCGATTCCCACGGGACAGGCGTTGGTGTGACACTTTCTCATCATCACACATCCCAGGGAGACGAGAGAGGCGGTACCGAAACCGAACTCTTCGGCACCCAGGAGAGCGGCAATAACAACGTCACGTCCGGTCTTCATCTGACCGTCGCACTGGATGCGGATCCTGGACCGCAGCTTGTTCATAACCAGTACCTGCTGTGTTTCGGCCAGTCCGATCTCCCAGGCTGATCCTGCATGTTTGATGGAGGACAGGGGTGATGCACCGGTTCCTCCGTCTCCGCCGGAGATCAGAACCATGTCGGCCTTACCCTTGGCAACACCGGCGGCTACCGTACCGACTCCCACTTCGGAAACCAGCTTTACAGAAACACGGGCCTTGGGGTTGGCGTTCTTAAGGTCGAAGATCAGCTGCGACAGGTCCTCGATGGAGTAGATATCGTGATGGGGGGGAGGTGAGATCAGCATTACACCGGGAGTAGAGTGCCTAACCCGGGCAACGACCTCGTTAACCTTGTGTCCGGGAAGCTGTCCGCCCTCACCGGGCTTGGCTCCCTGGGCCATCTTGATCTGCAGCTCGTTACAGTTGCAGAGGTAGGGGCTGTCCACACCGAAACGTCCCGAGGCGATCTGCTTGATATTACTTCTGGGGTTATCACCGTTCTCTCTTACCGAGTAGCGGGCCATGTCTTCACCACCCTCACCGGAGTTGCTGTTAGCGCCCAGACCGTTCATGGCGATGGCCATGGTCTCATGAACTTCCTTACTCATGGAACCGAAGGACATGGCGGAGGAGACAAAGCGCTTGACGATTTCCGAAGCGGCTTCAACTTCTTCAATGGGAACGGACTTGCCGGGTTTGAACTTGAACAGGCCGCGCAGGGTGTTCAGGTTGCTGCTGATATCGTTGATGCCCTGGGAGTACTTCTTGAATGTGGCGTAGTCGCCGGTTCTGACGGCTTTCTGCATATCCACAACTGCCTCTGCAGAGAAAAGGTGCTTGTCGGCATTCTTTCTGCTGGCAAACTCGCCTCCGGAGACAAGGCGGTGGCTGTATACGTCATTCTCTTCCCAGGCCTTTCTGTGCCGGGCAAGAACATCGTGTTCAAGAACCTTGATATCGATACCGCCGACTCTTGAGGCGGTTCCTGAGAAGTACTTCTCTACAAAGGACTCGGAAAGACCGATGGCTTCATAGATCTGTGAACCTCTGTAGCTTCTTATTGTGGAAACACCCATCTTGGACATTACCTTGAGGAGTCCCTTCTTGACGGCTGTAATGTAGTGCTCAATGGCCTGAGGCAGTGTCAGATCATCACCCAGGTAGCCGCGCTCTTTCAGATCTGAAAGTGCTTCAAATACAAGGTAGGGGTTTACACCGCTGGCACCGTAACCGATCAGGGTGGCAAAGTGGTGTACAGACCGGACCTCTCCGGACTCGATGATAAGACCGGCCAGATGTCTCTTGCCCTGGCGTACCAGGTAGTGGTGAACGGCACTGATGGCCAGAAGGGCGGGAACCGCCGCGTTTCTCTCGTCCACTCCCCTGTCGGAAAGGATAATCAGGGAGTTACCCTGATCGATCTGCGCCTCAACATCGCTGCAGAGCTTGTCCAGGGCTGCTTCCAGCTGTCCCTCTTTCTCTGTTACTTCGAAGATCATGGGAACAGTGGCGACCTTGAAGTCATCCAGGTCTACGGACTTCAGGCTCTTGATATCGTCGTTGGTCAGTACGGGGTGTGTCAGCTTCAGCTGACGGCAGTGCTCGGGGGTCTCCTTGAGGAGGTTCCGCTCTCTTCCCACAAAACTCATGAGAGACATAACAAGGTGCTCTCTGTAGGGATCGATGGGAGGGTTGGTTACCTGAGCGAAGAGCTGCTTGAAGTACTCGTAGAGGAGCTGGGGTTTCTCGGAGAGAACCGCCAGGGGACTGTCGTTACCCATGGAGCCGATGGGCTCCTGGCTGTTTGTAGCCATGGGTCCGATGACCTTCTGAACATCCTCAAAGGAGTAGCCGAAGGACTTCATTCTCTCAAGGAGGGTCTCGGGATCGTGTTTGATCTTACGGGGAGCACCGTGGAGTCCCTTCATCTCTATCTTCTGCTCGCTGAGCCATCTTCTGTAGGGCTTCTGACGGCTGATAATACTCTTGATCTCATTATCACGGATGATTCTGTGCTGTTTCAGGTCAACCAGGAACATCTTACCCGGCTCGAGTCTTCCGTTTTCAAGGATATCCTCGGGGGCGATATCGATAACACCGGCCTCTGAAGCCAGAACAACCTTGCCGCTCTTGGTGATGGAGTAGCGTCCTGGTCTGAGACCGTTTCTGTCCAGTGTGGCTCCTATCTTGTATCCGTCGGTGTATACCAGGGCCGCGGGACCGTCCCAGGGCTCCATAATGGCCGCGTGATACTCAAAGAAGGCTCTCTTGTCTTCGGAGATGTGGTATTTGGTACCGAAGGCTTCGGGAACCATCATCATCATGGAGTGCTCCATGGAGCGTCCGCCCCTTGAAACCAGCTCGAATACGTTATCGAAGGCTGCGGAGTCGGAACCTCCCTCCTGAACGATGGGGTACATCTTCTGGAGGTCATTGCCGAACTCTTCAGAGGAGAGAGAGGTCTCTCTGGCCTTCATATTGTTCTTATTTCTTCTTAGGGTGTTGATCTCACCGTTGTGGGCAATGTAGCGGAAGGGCTGCGCCAAAGGCCATGAGGGAAAGGTGTTGGTGGAGTATCTCTGGTGAACCAGAGCCATGGCGGAAACGAAGTCCTCTTCGGCAAGGTCGGGGTAAAAGGTTACAAACTGGGGTGCAACAAACATTCCCTTGTAGACCATTGTCTTGGAAGAGAGGGAGGGAAGATAGTAGTCGTCAATCTCCATTCCCTTTGCGGCTGCTGCATTCTCAAGACACTTTCTCAGTACAAAGAGTTTTGTTTCAAGCTTTTCGCCTGTCAGTCCATCAAAGGAGACAAAGACCTGCTTGAAAGAGGGCATAACCCGGCGGGCCAGTTCACCCAGGCATTCGGGATCTACGGGTACCTCTCTCCAACCCAGAAGAGTTCCGCCCTCGGTGGCGATAACCTGCTCGGTCATGGCCACGGCTTCGGCGGCCTGCTTGGGGTTGGCGGGAAGGAAGATCATCCCCGCACCGTAGCTGCCCTCTTCGGGGAGTGAGAAGGGGAGAACCCTTTTGAAAAAATCGTGGGGTATCTGGAGGAGCATACCCGCTCCGTCACCGGTCTTCATATCACCGCCGACAGCTCCGCGGTGCTCCAGGTTACAGAGGATCTGAACACCCTCTTCAACAATCTTATGGGTTCTTACTCCATCGATTCTGGCAACAAAACCGACACCGCAGGCATCATGTTCATAGGCCGGATCATAGAGACCCCTTTTCTTCAACATAGACATTCTCCTTCACAGCCGGACACTTCAACAGTTTTTACGGCAACGTGTTGCCATAAAAATTATACAAAAACGTAGAGACTGTCAAGACTGCGTGAAGTGAGGCGGGAAAAACACCTTATAAAAGGAAAACCGTCCCGCAGAATGCAGGACGGTTGGAAATTAAAACTCGATAAAAATTTATATGGCAACTTTGACTATAATAGTATTTTTATCAGAAACAACTGCCGGACGCAGGCCTGTCCGGAAAGGCAGAAGCAGAGGGAATCAGGACTCCCCCACAGTCTCCTTTCTCCCTTCAGGAACCCTGTAGAACTGATAGATTGAAAAACCAGTCAGGGCCATACCAGCCGCCGACAGAAGATCCGGGCTGTCATCGGCCATAAAAATCCAGCTCAGGGCTGCCCCGGAGACCGGTATCAGAAAGCGCCATACGGCCATTGAGGAGAGGGCCTCCTTTCTGACTTTCAGCAGGTAATACCAGATGGAGAATGCGGCGGCACTGACAAAGACAAGCCAGCCAAGAGCCAGAGAGAAGTGAAACACCTGAATACCATCATAGGGCCTGTCCCCCAGAATAAGGGCAAAGAGAAGAAGCCCCAGCCCCCCTGCCGTCAGCTGCCCCGCATTGAGAAGAAAGGGATCCAGATCACTTGAGGATTTCGCCACAAGGATGCTGGCAGTAGCCCCCACCAGCAGGCTCATAAACATGAGCAGTATCCCGGCATACTCGGGCTCAGCGCTGCCCGAAGCTGTGCCGGATACGGCCACAAGAACCACACCGGCCGCTCCGAGAACCAGACAGAGAAACTGCCTGACCCTCAGCCTGCTTCCGGGCAGAAAGAAGTGAGCCCCCAGGGCAACAACCATGGGCCCGATTCCGTTGACAATGGCCCCGGTGGAGGCCCTCATCATGGTCAGAGAGTAGAAAAAGAGGGCGTAGAGACTGAAGGTCTGAAAGAAGCCCACCAGAAGCAGCTGCCTCCAGTGGCTCTTCAGCTGACGGATCTTGCCGGGCTTCCTGTAGAAGAGGGCCACCGCAAGTCCGGCCAGAGTGAACCTTACCCCCGCAAAGAGCATGGGAGGCATGGAGTCCAGCCCCGTCTTTACTCCCATAAAGGCGGTGGACCAGAGAAAGCAGGCGAACACAGCCAGCAGACGGGAACTCTTAGATTTCACGGCACTCTTCCGCAAGCCAGGCTCTCTCCTCTTCATTCAAAAGAGGGGATATCCGCTCCAGCACCATGGCGTGATAGTTGTTGATCCACTCCTTCTCTCCTGAGTCCAGGAGGGAGAGATCGATCAGAGAGGGGTCATAGGGACAGAGGGTAAGGGTTTCAAAGTTCAGGAATCCTGCACCCTCGGGACACTCATCCCACTCGGCTGTCAGGATCAGGTTCTCAATCCTTATGCCGTGAACTCCCTCTCGGTAGATTCCGGGCTCATTGGAGCTGACCATACCGGGGAGCAGGGCCTCGTCGATGGGATGGGGACTGATCTTCTGGGGACCTTCGTGAACATTGAGAATGTACCCCACTCCGTGACCTGTGCCGTGTCCGTAGTTGAGTCCGGCATTCCAGAGAGGCTGACGGGCCAGCAGATCAAGCTGATACCCCCGTGTCCCCTCGGGGAAGACGGCCCGGGAGAGGGCAATATGGCCCTTGAGCACCAGGGTGTAGTCACTCTTTTCCAGCACCGAGGGCTCTCCGAGACTGAGAGTCCGGGTAATATCGGTAGTTCCCTCTCTGTACTGTCCCCCAGAGTCCACCAGAAAGAGGCTTTCCGGCTTCAGCAGGGCCTGTGTTTCCTCTTCCGCCTCGTAGTGGCAGAGAGCACCATGAGCCCTGTAGCCGGGAATGGTGCTGAAACTCTCGGAGAGAAAGCCCTCCTGTCCGGCGCGGAAATCTCTCAGCACCGCGGCAGCTTTCAGCTCTGTGATCTTCTCACCCGATGCAACAGCTGCCTTGATCCATCTGATAAAGCGGACCATGGCAGCGCCGTCCTTCTCCATACAGCTTCTGAGCCTGGACTGTTCACCGGCGTTCTTCTGAGCCTTCATTCTTGTTGTCAGATCCACGCCCTTAAGGGGTAGTACGGTCTCTGACAGAACCGACATAACGGCGGAGTTGATCCTTTCGGGACTGAGGTAGAGACTCTGATCTCTCAGGGAGGCCATATAATCTGAAACCTCCTCATAGTGACGAAGCTCCAGACCAAGGGAGGCGAGAAAGGAGCTTACCCCCCCCCCTACCTTGGCCCGGTCCACAAACCAGACAAGGTCACTGCCGGAGACATAGAGATAACTCTGAACTACCGGATTATAGGGAACATCGCTCCCCCTTACATTAAGAACCCAGGCAATGTCGTCCAGAGAGGCAATCAGGGTAGCGCCGATTTTCCGCATCCTAAGTTCATCCCTGAGACGGGCGATCTTGGAAGCGGCGCTCTCACCGGCCTCTTCATCACTCAGCATCCAGACGGGACCGCCGGCTGAAGCTGGTCTGTCGGTCCATATCTCTCCCGCAAGATCCCTCTCGCCGTTGATAAGAATACCGGGGTCCGTAAAGTGGCGGGCCATATCCTCCCACTCCTTCAGAGTAAGGGTCCGTCCGTCCATACCCAGAACATCCCCCGCTCCCAGACGGGAGACGATCCACTCCAGGTATTCGGGCACACCGGGCTCTCCCATTTTATAAAGATCGACACCGCTGCCTTCCAGCTCTTCGGCGGCCTGAATAAAGTATCTGAAGTCGGTCCAGAGTCCCGCCTCTTTTTCGGTAACCACAAGGGTCCCCGCGCTTCCGGTAAACCCGCTGAGCCAGCTCCTGCTCTTCCAGTGGTCCGACACATACTCACTGCCGTGGGGATCGGAGCTGTAGACAACATAGGCCTTCATCCCCTGCTCCTTCATCTTTCCCCTGAGGGCTTCAATTCTTTCACGTACATCCATTCCGGCACTCTCCCAAGTTTATAACTTTTTCTTAATATCAGCGGTATTCTGCCGAAGATTATAATGGCAACGGCATGGGATCAATATTCCCCTCCCAACGAATACTCCTGTGTTGTTCCATTTAGTCGGTTTGCCCCGCTTCGGCGGGGCAGTTTTATTTATAACCATCCGATACAACATCCGGTACAACCATCAAATCCCGACACCTGAAGCACCCCGGTATTTGCCGGGCCCTTCATTTATAAGCCTATTTAATGATGCTGTCCAGAGATCGGAAAGTCTCTATAAAGGTGAAACAGGGGGAAGCCGGACCCGAAACTGTCTATCAGGGCCAGGCCGGAGGAAATCAGCGCTTTTCCGCCCGGATGTATATACGTGTGGGAGCCGGATAGCCCTCCACAGTCTTCGAGGGATCATCGGGATCAAGAAAGTGTTCCAGCGACTCATAGATCGCCCAGGGAGTCTGCCGCTGCTCGAAATTCTCCAGCTTGAAATTCTCAAAAATCTCAATATTGCAGAATCCAGTACGGGCAAGCATATTCTTCATGGCCGACGCGGTGGGAAGGAACCAGTATCCAGGTGCCTTCATGTAGCGGCCGTCGGGGAAGAGACAGTAGGGTTCATCACCGGGGATACCGCTGGTCTCAAGAATCAGGGTTCCGCCGGGTTTCATACAGCTGTTGATGATATCCAGGGTCTGCACGGGATTTCTCCGGTGGTAGATAATCCCCATAAAAAAAACCACATCAAAGAATTTCGGAAAGATTTCCAGATCATCCACACCCAGAAGGTCGAAGTTAATCCTGGGATCCCGGTGAAACTTCCGGTTCAGCTGATGATGGAAGTAGTAGCGCACCATGGGATCAATCCCCAGAACAAACCAGGGGTCCTGTGAGAGCATGCGGTACATATAGTAGAGGTTGTTGCAGCCGATGTCGCAGATCTTCCTGTTCTTCAGGTCAGGGAGCCAGGGGGCCACACGGTCCCACTTCAGATTGCTCTGCCACTCGGAGTCGATGTCGGTGCCGTAGTAGCTGAAGGGTCCCTTCCGCCAGGGAATCAGGGATTTCAGAGAGGCGGCAAGAGCCTCCTCCTGCTCGGGATTCAAATCTCCGGCTTTCCCGAAGCGGACCATATCCGAGTCAAAATCAAAGCTGTCCCCGTCCCTTTGCTCAATTGCCTCCAGGGGGGTCTGAAAGACACGGGCCGACGGTTTTTCCAGGAGAGAGGACTGTTCCAGACGGCGGGCCTCAAGGCGCTCTGCATCCAGTTCTCCGGGATAGGGCGCAAAGTACCTGTCTTCCAGATAGGCTTTTTTCATGGAAGGGGTTGCAAACTCAGGGGTAACTTTCTGTTTTTTTCTGCGTGCCATTTTCCTATCCTTTCTTCAGGCAGACAAAGGACGAGAAGTTATACCAGGTAAAGAAGAGGTCCACCGCCTCAAACCCGCAGGTTCTGAAGAGCTGCTCCTCTTCGGCAATGGGATAGGGGATCAGCACATTTTCGAGGGCTTCCCTCTTTCGTGCTATCTCCAGTTCGCTGTATCCGTTTCTGCGCTTCATATTGTAGTAGTTATCCACAAAGATCCGGCTGATATCGGTGTTGGTCTGCAGGGTCTTGTCGCTTACAAGAAGGACACCGTTGTGGTTGAGGCCCTTGTAGATCTTCCGGATCAGCTTCTCCCTGTGGAGGGGATCGATAAACTGCAGGGTATAGTTCATAATTACCACCGATGCGTTCTCAATGGGTTCATCGAGAATATCTTTCTCTTCGATTTGAACCCTTGAGCTGTCATAATCCAGGGCAGACAGCTTCTCTCTTGCCTCACGGCACATGGGAGCGGAGTTGTCGATTCCCCGGATAAAGTAGTCCTCAAGGCCATGCTCCTTCAGCCCCTGCAGAAGAAGGGCGATGGATGTTCCGGTGGAACAGCCCAGGTCGTAGATCCGGCTCCCCTCCTGAAAGAAGGTCAGAGCCAGGGTGTTTACCATGGACTGGACTTCCTTGTATTGGGGAATGCTCCGCTGGGCCATATCGTCAAAGACATGGGCTACGGTCTCGTTAAACTCAAATGCCCTGACAACAGGGTCGTTATCTTCAAATACCTTATCTTTTCTGTTCATAACTGAATCCTTCTCCCAGAACCTCTCTTACATCGGAGATAAAGATAAAGGCCTCGGGGTCCTCTTCCTGAACGATCTTCTTCATATGGGGTATGTCACGGCTCCGGAGTACACACATCAGCACAGGACGGTCCATCCCCGTATACATCCCCCGTCCTTTGAGTTCGGTTACACCGCGGTTAAGCTCCTTGAGAACCCGGCCGCTGATCTTCTCGGACCTGTGGGAGATAATGTAGGCGGCCTTTGTATAGTTGATACCCACAACAACAAAGTCGATAACCCTGGCGGTGATAAAGATGGACACCGAGGCATAGAGGGCAATCTCATACTGTTTGAAAACGGCGGCTGCCATAAGAACGACCACTGCATCTATGGCCAGAAGAAGCTGTCCCACCGAAAAGGAGGGAACAAACTTGTGAATAATGGCGGCGGCCAGATCGGTTCCCCCGGTTGTGGCCTCCTGCCTGAAGATCAGTCCCAGACCGGCTCCCACAAAGACACCGCCGAAGAGGGTTGCCAGAAACATATCGTAGGTCAGGGCCTCCAAAAAGGCGGTTCCGTCAACGGCAAAGGAGAAACAGAGGGTGGCAAAGAGGGTCTTTACACCGAAGGAGGTCCCCAGAACCTTCCAGGAGATCAGAAAAAGGGGAATATTCAGAATAAGAACCGTCATACCGACGGGAAAATTAAAAAGGGTATATACAACAATACCGATACCCGACAGACCGCCGGCGGCGATCCTGTTGGGAACCAGAAAGAGGTTCATCCCCAGGGCCATTATAAGGCAGCCCAGAAAGATAAACAGATAGGATGGGATTTCCCTAAGAAGTTTTTTTCTCATTAAATGTTTCGTTCTTTACGGATGCTCTCCCAGGCATTCTGGATCTCCGTAAATCTCTCACTCGCAAATTTAGTAAACTCCTCGGGCAGGCCCTTTGCTGAGATCTTGTCGGGATGAAATTCATTCACCTTCTTGCGGTAGGCCTTTCTGACAACGTCATCTGAATCCGATGGAGAACAGCCGAGGATACCATAGGCGGCGCTGTTTGATGAACCCCCGAAGGAAGCAGTTCCTGCAGAACTTCCCGATGAACCGCCGGAATATCCGCCGCCGAAGCCGTAGCGGCTTTTCAGCCTGTCATAGGAGGTCTGGCTGTAACCGAAGATGCCCACGGCCTGCTGTATCAGTTTCTCCTCTTCCTGATGAATATTTCCATCGGCCGAGGCCACACGGAGAAGGATATCCAGAACCAGCTCTGTAAATTGGGCGTTGCCTCTGAAACTCTGATAGAACTCCCGGGCATAGCTTTCAAAGCTCTCCCCCGAGCGGATGGCGGCATTGAAGATCTCCATGGCCGACTGCTGACTTACAGGATCCAGACGGAGATCAGTTCTCATAAAGTTGTAGATGGTCTGCTTTTCCTGTTCCGATATGGAACCGTCGGCAACGGCAAGTTTTCCAAGCATGGAGAAGACGGAGCGGAAAAAGACCTGTCCCGTGTTCAGTCTTCCTGAATAGGAGTTCTGTGCACTTCCACCTGAACTGTGAAAAAAGCTGTACCGGCGTCTTGCGCTGGCACTGCCGCCTCCAAGCTCCCGCGCCACCCGGCTGCCGAGCCAGGCTCCCAGAAATCCGAATAGAGGTCCGCCGAAAGAGAACCCCAGCAGAAATCCAAGAAATCCTCCGATCAAAGAAAAGCCGTACACAATATATCTCCTTAGTTATCAGGACAAAAGGTCCCGTAATACTCTTTATAATAAACTAACAATTCCTACCGTTACGGTAAAGCAAAGAAATATGAATGTTTTATGAACGATTTTCCAGAAATCAGCCCTTCGGCCTTCTCTTGCCGGATCTGTTTCCGCCCCTGGAGCCGCCGGAACCCGTCCTGCCCCCGGAGCCGCCTCTCTCTGAAACAAGACAGCCTGGTGCACGGCCTATCAGATCCCGGCGCCCTGCCTTCACAAGGGCCTCCCGGACCAGTGCGAAGTTCTCGGGGCGGTTATACTGCAGGAGCGCCCGCTGCAGCCTCTTCTCCCTCTCCTTTTTCACAACCTCCACGCTCTGCATGGTCAGAGGATTGATCTCCGTATAGTACATGCAGGTACTGACGGTTCCGGGAGTGGGATAGAAGTCCTGGACCTGCTCCGGTATAAATCCTGTCTCCTTCATAAAGAGGGCCAGAGTCACAGCGTCCTTCAGGGTGCTTCCCGGATGGGAGGAGATAAAGTAGGGAACAAGAAACTGCTTCTTCCCGAGCTTCCGGTTCATATCGCTGTACTTCTTCATAAACTTCCGGTACACCGGGTGCTTCTGCTTGTTCATCATCGAAAGAACCCGGGGAGAGACATGCTCGGGAGCGACCTTGAGCTGACCGCTGATATGGTGCTGACAGAGCTCCTTCAGAAACTCGTCGTTTTTCTCCTGAAGCATATAGTCGAAACGGATTCCAGAGCGGATAAAAACCTTCTTCACCCGGTCAAGGCTTCTGAGCTTCCGCAGCAGCTCAAGATAATCGCTGTGATCCACCTCGAGATTCTTACAGGGCTCGGGAGTCAGACACTGCTTGTTGGGACAGGCCCCCCGCTTCAGCTGAGCCGCGCAGGCGGGAGCACGAAAGTTGGCCGTGGGACCGCCCACATCGTGGATATAGCCCTTGAAGCCCTTCGCGGAGGTCAGCTTCTCAGCCTCATTCAGAACCGAATCATGGGAGCGGGATGAGATGATCCGTCCCTGATGGAATGTCAGGGCACAGAAGTTGCAGCCGCCGTAGCAGCCCCTGTTATGGACCAGAGAGAACTCCACCTCCTTCAGAGCGGGAACTCCTCCGGCCCCGTCGTACATGGGGTGGGCCTTTCTGGTATAGGGATAGGTGTAGGTCCGGTCCATCTCCTCCCGGCTCAAGGGGAAGTTGGGCCTGTTCTGAATCACAACCCTCTGCCCCGAAGCCTCGGCAAGGGGCCTTGCGGCTATGGGGTCTGTATTTCTGTACTGAGCGGCAAAGCTCTTCGCATAGACTGTCTTGTCGGTGCAGATTTCCTCATAGGATGGCAGCCGAATGGCATCGCCATCAAGAGGCTCACCGGCATTCTGAGCATAGACAGTCCCCCTGATGTCCCTGATCTCCTTTATCCCCCTCCCCTCTTTCAGAGCCTCGGCTATCTCGATCATGGAACGCTCTCCCATGCCGTACATCAGAAGGTCGGCCTTGGAGTCCAGGAGGATGGACCGGCGTACCTTGTCGGACCAGTAGTCGTAGTGGCTGAGACGGCGGAGAGAGGCCTCAAGACCCCCGAGAATCACCGGTACACCCTTGTAGGCCTGCCGGGCCATGCCGCAGTAGACAATGGAGGCCCGGTCGGGACGTTTTCCGGCAGCGCCGCCGGGGGTATAGGCGTCCTGACTGCGGATCTTTCTGTTTACCGTATAGTGACTGACCATGGAGTCGATATTCCCCGGGGAGACAAGAAAGGCCAGAGAGGGCCTGCCGAGACTGCGAAAATCGTCAACATTCTTCCAGTCGGGTTGGGCAATAATGCCGACCTTGAAGCCGGCGTGTTCCAGTGTACGGGAAATAATGGCGGCGGCAAAGGAGGGATGATCCACATAGGCATCACCACTGATCAGGACAAAGTCGCACTCGTCCCAGCCCCGTTCGGCCATATCGTCTCTGTTTACCGGTAAAAATCTGTTATTCAAAAATGCTCCCGCACCCTTATCAGGATCAGAGCCTTGATCTGTCAAAAAAGAGTAAGAAGGATTCTGGCTCTGTCGGATATAAATACCCGTTTTTTTACTATAGTCTCCGCAGCCAGATCCAGTCTGATATCATAGAAGCTGCCGGAATTCTGAAGTTCAAGGACCTTCTCTGCCGAATCCAGCAGGTACTGATCCAAAAGGTTATCACCCCAGCTTTCATCCTTTTCCGACGAGATATAGAGGCCCCTGATGACCGACCCTGTTCTGTTGACCAGGGTGAACCTCAAAAGGCCGTCCTGTGAGAGAACCTGATGATCTTCAGGTGAGATCAGGATCTTCCTGCGGCTGCTTATGTCCACATTATACTTGAGATAGATATCTCCGTCCTCATCCACCATCCTGAAATTAACAGGTTTCTCGGGATCAAGGTCCAGATCCAGAACTGCGAAATCTCCCGGGAGTATGACATCATAGGGCAGTTTATCATAGCCCCAGGATTCTGAATCTCCGGGAACGGCGTAAATTTCAAAGAGAGGACTGTCGGTTTTATTTATCATTACCAGCTCCAGAGCCCCTGCCCCCTGAAGAAAGAGAGAAAAGAACAGGAGGAACAGACAACGGATAAACAAAGATCTGCGGGTCACAGCTCCTCCAGTTCATCAAGCTCATCTATATCATTCTGATACTCCAGAATACTTGTCTTGATATGGGCAAAATACATGGGAAAGATCAGATTATAAAAGTAGCTGGTATGGGCGATGGAGTCCTTAAGGGACTCATACTGACGGACAAGCTTCTCCTCTTCCACATTAATATAGGATTCATAGTCCCTGAAATCGGAAGCCGGGCCCCTTTCATCCCCATAGCCGTGTTTTACGGCATCCTGAATATCCCCCAGGATATCCATCAGATCCTTCAGACTGTGGGAATCGGAGATCTCCCGGTCCGCAGCTGCACTGTCACCGCCATGGGATTCTACGAGTGCGTCATATCTGCGGGGCAGCAGAATCTTATAGAGAGCTCCCTTGCGGATATTGATATTAATTTTTATAAAGAGGTCTTCCAGCTTTTGAAGGACATACCGATTACCTCTGTAGTACTTCAGAAAATCAATAATTCTCTGTGCACCGGGCTCTTCCTTCTGAAGAAGCAGCTCCACCTGGGAGACAATCTCCTCGGGAAGATTAGGCTCTACCTGCACACTGTAGGTATTGTAGCCGGCATTCTTTTTTTCCTTTATATAGACCGAATTAAACCGGAAGAGCTCCTCCTTTTTGATATTCCTGTAAACCGAAAAGAGGGCCGACGCCTCCCTGGTAAATCGGTGGTAGTAGGAGTCAACAATTCCCTGCTTCTCAAGCTGCCTGTAGTACTCTTCGGAGATCCTGACCCCTCCGATGGGTGCGGTGGATTCCATCCTCTTGGCATTGATTACGGGCATACCTATAACATCCCAGTGCTTGGAACCCTCGGGCCCGAAGTTTCCTATCATAACCTTGCCGATGGATGCTCCGATCCTGATCCTGATCTGAAATAATGCGTTTATGGAGGGAGAGAGAAACTCATTGTTTCTGAGTCCCCTGATAATATCGAAGGCCTTGAGTATCTCCTCCTTCGTAGTCCCCTCCTCTTCGGAGTAGAGGAATTTATCATTGGCCTGATTAAAAAGAATACAGACCCTCTGAAGTTCTATGCAGGTGTAGAACAGCTCCTTGGCGATATAATGCTCAGCCTCGGCGTCATTGAGCCCACGTACATTGGGATCGATGGGACCGCCGTACTGAAACATCAGGCTGTCCCCCTCAAGCTTGTTGAGGTAGCCTCCATGCTTGTTCAGTACCCAGTTAAAGGCGGAGTAGAGACCATTCAAAACGGTCTGATTCTCATTGGGACTGAGGAACTTTGAAAGGAAGGTATAGTCGGCGATATCCAGAAAACCGATTCCCACAATGGCTTCTTCCGAATCATTTGGAATCGCACCGATCTCAGTTATCGCATTAACCAGATGCCTGGGAAGATAAAATCTCTCAATGTCCCTTCTCAGCTGTTCATCATCAATCTTAACACTTTCCGCAGACCGGCCTGTCTCATTCATTCTTCAATGATCCCTTCATAAGTATTACTGGAAACGATATTTATTATTATACCTGAGAACCTGTTGTTAATCAGTGATTTTTCTTAATAATTTCAACTTGATCCTGTTATTGGCTCACCGAGGGCTGTATAATAGACAGACTAGCCCTGACAAAAAGGAGTTACTTTTGGTTCTGAACGAAAGCCTGGATAAAAAAATCATTCCCATAGCAGGAGGAAAAGGGGGCGTTGGAAAGTCTGTTCTTTCAGTCAACATTGCCCTCTCCCTTGCTGTTTCCGACAAAAAGACAATTATAATCGACCTGGATCTGGGAGGAGCCAACCTCCACACGGTTCTGGGAATGAAAAACACCAACCCCGGAATTGCCAGTTACCTGCAGGACAAAAACAGAAGCTTCAAGTCCCTGATTCTGGATACACCCTTCAAAAATCTACAGTTCATACCGGGAGACACCCTCTCCTATGGAATGGCAGACATCACCGATAAGCAGAAAAAGGAGATTCTCTTCGAGATTCAGGACCTGGATGCGGACTACGTCATCATCGACCTGGGTGCGGGAACCAGCTTCAACACCATCGATTTCTTTCTGATCTCCAACTCGGGGCTGATTGTTACCACACCCCAGGCAGGGGCGGTAATGAATGCCTATACCTTTCTCAAAAACCTGACTATCCGTTTTCTTCAGAAGGCCTTTGCTTCAAATAAGAAGATGGAAGCCTATCTGAAGAAAAATATTAAAAGAATGCTCCCTGGAACCAATCTGACCCTGGCCCATCTGCTTCATGAGATTGGCCAGGAGGAGCCCGAGACCATGGAGAAAGCCCTCACCTACCTCGAAGTGCTCCAGCCCAAGGTGATTCTTAATATGATGGAGGAGAAGGAGGACTTCCAGATGGCCGCCAACCTTGCGGGACTGGTCAAAAAAGATCTTCTGGTGGATATGGAGTGTCTGGGAGCCATCCTCTTTGACAGAAATATCGATGACTCCCTCCACAACCGCCACCCCTTTATTCTGGAATTTCAGGAGACCCTGACGGCCCAGCAGATATTCCGGATCGGCCAGAAGATTGCCCAATCCAGAAACTTCCCTGAGCTGCCCCTGGACTACTCAGAATATAGAGACAGTTTTGAGCTGAGTCAGATCGAGACTGACAATGACTTCGAACTTTACGAGCAGATCAAAGCCGCCGAAAGCCAGCCGGATAACGGCGGATATGATGTTGACCAGCTTCTGGAGGTAATCGAGATTCAGCAGAAAAAGATTCAGGAGCTTCAGCAGACCGTAAGAATGATGGGACTGGGAGACAAGGCAGGTCCGGGCGGCCTGTTCAACTTTTAGCGATGTGATTCAGCTGCAGCCTGACTGTGCAGCGGCCTTAGGGTGCGCGGCACCCCGGCCCTGCCAGAATTGAAAAACCCTTCCACGTGGAAGGGTT
>DHQL01000027.1:0-10292 GCA_002408085.1 Spirochaeta sp. UBA5339 | reverse complement strand
CTTCCACGTGGAAGGGTTTTTCTTTTATAAGCCAAACAGTATTGTCTAATAATGTGCGCAAGAAAATTCAGAGAGATCAGCCGAAGGGATTGATAATCTGAGGCAGAACCTTGCCGATCATATCCGAGGCAGATTTTGCATCATTACGTCCGATATTTACATTCTTCCATAAAACCTGAGAGAAGTAGTTCTTCAATGAATCAATAATACCCTCGCCCTTATGAACAATAAAGGACTGATTCTCCCCGGTTTCATTCATAATGGTAAATGCCGTATAGGTCTCTACGGGTTCCTTGCCTACCATTATTTTTTCCTGTCTTTTAGTGGTATAAGTTTCCACCTCTTTAAACCGGTAGGGTATTTTATGGGCGTCATCCCTGTAACAGGGCTCCACATGCTTATTGGGATAGGAAGGCGGCTCCACAAGCACAAAGAGCTTCAGACCATCGGCCTGAAAGGTGATCCCCTCCTCATTCTTGTAGATATCTTTTACATTCCCATAGGAAATCATCTCGAATCGGGTATAAGAGCTGTTGTTCTGAAAAAAGTTACTGATTATATAACCACCCTCATTGGGCAGATCTCCACTTTCAAAGGCATCAAAAAGATCAAGAATTTTTGCCATAAAATCTCCTTTAGAGGTACAAACTATCGGGTACCGCTTCTGCATAAAAAAATGGGGAATCATGAAAACTCCCCATGTTCATTATAACGAGATATCAGCCTCTTTTCAAAGCAATTTTTCCAGTTCTTATGGATTCAATGATCTCATAGTGACGGAAAAGATCAATAAAACTGCTCACATCATCGGTATCACCCGTAATTTCAAGGGTCCAGACATCGCTTGAAGCATCGATAATCCGGGCTTGAATTGAGGAAACAAGCTGCAGCAGCTCTCCCCGGTGTTTTCTTTCGGCCCTGACCTTCAGCAGGGCATGCTCTCTGGCAACAATGGATTCTTCCTTGTAATCCCAGACATTTATCACATTAATCAGCTTCTGAAGCTGCTTCCGCACCTGCTCCAGAACGGTATCATCACCGTTGACAACGATGGTAAAACGGCTCTTTCCGGGCTGATCAGTTGTTCCTACCGAGAGACTCTCAATATTGAAACCACGGCGGGAAAAAAGACCGGAGATTCTGGTCATAACGCCGGGAACGTCGTCACAGAGAATTGATATGGTATGTTTTTTCATCATCTTCCTCCTTCTTCAACGATATCAAGCAGGGATTCACCGTTTACCATGGGGTAGGTATTCTCTCCGGGAGGAACAATACACTCAACAATATGAACACCCTGATAGAGGGACTTGTCTTTCATCAGACTGTGAAGCTCTTCGGCTGTCACCGCCCTGTGCCCCGCAACGCCCATACTCTCTGCCATCTTCACATAATCAGTATGGCTGCCGAGATTGCTGATATCAAAACCGCTCTTATAGAACTCATCCTGGAGCTGAACAATCATACCCAGCCTCTGGTCGTTCATAACAAAGCAGATCATATTGATATCCAGTTCTGCAGCGGTAATCATCTCCTGGCAGTTCATTACAAAGGAACCGTCTCCGGCCACCGCAACGACCTGCCGGTCAGGACAGGCCATGGCGGCACCAATGGCGGCTGGAAGAGCAAAACCCATTGTACCGAGTCCGCCGGAACTGAGAAAGTTCCGCCCCGCCTCCAGCTTGAACTCATGAGCTGCAAACATCTGATGACGGCCTACATCGGTAATAACCAGAGGGTTCTCAAGATACTCCTGCATGATGCGCATTACCGCTGGCTGATTCAGTTCCTTTTCGGGAACCGGGGTGACAAGCGCCCTGGAATCAATGTCCCTGAGCCGTGATACCCAGTCCTCATTAGCTGTCTGGTGAATATGATCTGTAAGTTTATGGAGGGTACTCTTCAGGTCCCCGACAATTGGAAGGAGTGTTTCAACATTCTTTCCAATCTCCGCGGGATCTATATCAACATGAATGATTTTTTTGTGCCCCGGATAGGTTTCCAGGTTGATTGTATGACGGTTGCTGAACCGGGCACCCAGGGCCAGAATAACATCGGACTGATCAATGGCCTGATTGGCAACAACCTTTCCATGGTAACCGCACATACCGAAGTTCAAAGGATGACTGTCTGAGAGAGCGGTTTTTCCCATAAAAGTATAAATCAGGGGAATGCCGGTCTTTTCAACAAAGTGCTTCAGTTCTTTATAGGAGTCGGAGGATGCGATACCGCCTCCGGCAATGATCAGGGGTCTTCTGGACTGTTCAAGGAGCTTTACGGCTCTCTTGATCTGACCCGGATGACTGTCGGTGTTGGGCTTGTAACCCTCCAGTACAATCTCCTTTGGTTCCGGCATGGAGAAATCCTGTTTCAGGACATCCTTGGGAATATCTATCAGGACGGGTCCCTTACGACCCGTGGAGCAGATATGAAACGCCTCTTCCACACGGCTGGGGATCTCCCTTACATTCTGAACCAGTAGATTATGCTTTGTAACGGGGATGGTAATACCTGTGGTATCAACTTCCTGAAATGCATCGGTTCCGATATTGAAACTGGGGACCTGTCCTGTAATGGCAAGGACGGGAACAGAATCCATATAGGCTGTTGCGATTCCTGTGACCAGGTTTGTTGCCCCCGGACCGCTTGTTGCCAGACAGACACCGACCTTGCCGGTTGCCCGTGCATAGCCGTCAGCCATATGTGAGGCACCCTGTTCATGACGTGCCAGAACATGCTTGATAGAACTGGACGCCAGGGCTTCATAAATTGGCAGATTGGCGCCGCCGGGATAGCCAAAGATGACTTCAACGCCAAGTTTTTCCAATGTCTTGACCAGTGCTTTAGCTCCATAGGTTCGCCCTTTCTTCATCTGCTCCTCCTTGAAAATAATAAATTGAACTCAATTATATTTATAATGTTCCAAATTGCAAACAGGAGTTTTAAAAATAAGCTTTCCCATATTTCCACCTCCCGTATAATGGAATATAATAAACCGAAATGCCTGACTTACACCGATCACTGACGATCTTCAAACTAAAGGAAAACTACTCCAAGGAAGATCTCCAGAAATCATACAAAAAACTGGTAAAAAAATACCACCCCGACTCAAACCCAAAAAACCAGGACTGGTCTCATAAAAAAATGACTGAGATCAATCTGGCTTATGAAATTTGTTGTAAACATTTAGAATCAAAATCAGAAATAAATCAAGACAATCATCAAAATAGCCAAAAAAAAGAAGGCTATGAAAACAAATTCCAGGGATTCGATACAAAATCCACCATTAATAAGCGCGATAAATCAAGAAACCTAAATATATCATCTGAATTATACAGTCAAATCACCATTGTTTCCATGAATTTCATAAAAGGCGTTGAAAAATACTTTGAATACGGACTGGAAAAGCGAAAAATGAGATATGAAGGGGTCCGCCGGTTTCGTTATAGAGAGTCCTTAAGAGACCTGAATCTGGCGATGGAAAAAATACTTGAACTGGAAGATGTGTGCAGACATGAGTATGACCGCTTTGCCCTTAATCTTTTTATCCGCTTTACGGGTAATTTTATCAATTACACCCAGCTGAACGAGAGAGATATCCCCGACCACCCCCTGATAAACAGCCACTGGGACTCAATGGAGGACTACCTCCTTCTGGCCATTAAAAGCTACCTGGTCCCTCATCTGATGCAGAACTACCGGAAGATCGGATGGAACACAAGCTTCAATCACTGCTGGAACCAGTTGAACTACCTTAAGCAGCGCTTTCCCCAGCTGACAGAGGACAGAACCTTTCTGGTCTTTCAGAACCTTGCCGACAGCTTCCTGAAACTCAGAAATGAAGAGTATGACCGGCAGATGCACTTCTTTCCTCAGTAACCCCTGACCTGCGTCCCCCACCGCCTCACATGCGGCCCTTCCTGAAAAATTCCGGACGAAAAAAAAGCTGTCCCCGGAAGGACAGCTTCTATTCACTGTTTTTTCAGTCTACTTCTTACTCTGCAGATTGAACTGGGCAATCGCCAGTTTGGCAATGGGTATTCCATAGGGAGAGCAGGAAACATAATTCAGCCCCGTCTCCATACAGAACTTGATATTCTCAGGTTCAGCACCGTGTTCACCGCAGAGCCCCATCTTCATATCAGGTCTTACCATCCTGCCCCTCTCGGAGGCAATGGAAACAAGTTCCTTAACCGGCTCATTCAGATACTTGAAGGGGTTTCTCTCCAGAAGGTCATACTCATTGTAATCGGTAAAGAAAGAGTTGAAGTCATCCCTTGAAATACCGTTTGTCGTCTGGGTCAGGTCGTTGGTACCGAAGCTGAAGAAGTCCGCATACCGGGCAATCTTATCGGCATTCAGAGCGGCACCGGGCAGCTCGATCATGGTACCCACCTTGTATTCAATGGGCTTCACATCAAATTTCTGTCTTACAGCCTCTTCGATATCCCGGATACCGAGAATTTCAGTTCCTTCAATCCTTTTTCCGAAGCGGACAGTTTTTACCTCACGGTGGGACATAACCACAGGAAGCATGATTTCCACATCACTCTCAATCTTGTCCTCGACCTTCAGTTTGTAGGCCGCTTCAAAGATGGCGCGGATCTGCATGGCATAGACTTCGGGCTTGGAGATGGCCACACGGATACCGCGATGACCGAGCATCGGGTTCACCTCGCCCATCATATCGCAGCGCAGACGGATGTCCGCCTCGGTGACCTTGGGATTCCCCTTGCGATAGTAGTTGATAAACTCCTGCATACTCTCTCTTGTATGGGGCAGGAATTCATGAAGAGGTGCGTCCAGCAGACGGATTGTCACCGGATGGCCTTCCATAATCTTGAACAGATTGTAGAAGTCGGAAGTCTGCATCTTGCCGAGTTTGTCCAGAATCTTATAGCGGTCCTTCATATCATCTGTAATAATCAGAGATCTGAAGAGAGGGATTCTCTCCTCATCGAAGAACATATGCTCCGTCCGGCAGAGACCGATTCCGTCGGCCTTGAAGAGTCTTGCCAGCTGAGCATCCTTGGGTTGATCGGCATTGGCATGAACATCAAAATCACCGATATACTTCTGCACCACATCAAGATACTCGATGACACCACTCTCTTCGATACTGGGTTTGATCAGATCAACCTTGTCGAAGTAGATGGTGGGCTTGTCGTAGGAGGGAACATCCAGAGAGATGTAGTCCCCTTCTTTGATTGTCTTGTCTCCGATCTTCACTCCCGTTTTCAGGATCTTCAGATCGGGATTAACCATGGCGACCTTTCCGAGACTCCGGGCTACTACCGGTGCGTGAGAGGCATAACCGCCTTCGCAGGTAACAACACCCTGACAGACCTCAATGGCCTTTACATCCTCGGCATAGGTGGACTTCATAATAAGTATCAGGTCCGAATCCAAACCACGCTGGGTGGTGATTCTAAACTCCTGCATCAAAGCTTCTGTGGAGAAGAAGACACGTCCCCTTGCGGCACCGACAGAACCGGAAATACCGCCCTTAACGGATTCCATGGTCTTCGCCGTACGTTTATCAATTACGGGGTGAAGAATCTCGGCCAGTCTTCCGGGCTGAATATCGTTGATCATATAATCATCGGATACAATCTTCTGTTTATTCAGATCAAGAAGGGTGCGGATATGAGCCTGTGTTGACTTCCCTTCCGCTTCCTGCTGATCGATTACCCATAGCTTTCCGTCTTCCACGGTAAACTTGATCTGCCTGATTTCCTTGTAGTGTTTCTCAAGCTGACGGGCAATGGAGTCCAGTTCGGTATAGATAGCCTTGGTGATCTTTTTGATGGGCTGCCCCTCAGTGGTGGTTGCATCGAAAGAGTTCATAAAGAAATCACCGCTGAGCTCGTTCTTTCCGTCAACAATATCTCTTGAGAAATAGGAACCGAAATAGCTCTTCTTACCGTAGTTTCCGAAGGTCATCGCCTGAATCAGCAGGGAGGAGTCGTTGATGGACTCGGAGTCCTTCAGATACTTGGTATAAAGATTCTGAACATATTCAAGCTGTGCCCAGGAGTCTGAGAAAAACTCAGGGGGATAGAGTCCTTCCAGCTCCAGAAGAGATTTCTTTGTCTGGGAGACATTCTTGCAGGCTTTCAGAGAAGCGGCCTGTTTCTCCAGAAGCTTTCTTCTGTTGTTGTCACTCTCAATCTCAAGATCAAGGGTGATGACCCTTCTGAGCATGTTTCTGTATTCATGGTAGGCGAACTCTTCCCCCACAAAGGAGGCAAAACCATCAAGGGTACTGCTGCACAGCCCCACATTGTGGAGACTGGAGAAGGTATCTATCATATTCAGCTGAGGGCTTAATACCAGCTTTATCAGCAGCGGATTGGCGGCCTCTCCGAATTTCTTGCCGACAACCTCCTCCATATTGGATATGGAGTTTCTGACCAGTTTGTCGTTGGTCCCGGGACTCTCCAGTTCCGCCAGAAGAGAATCATTAGTTATCACATATCCCGGCAGAATAGGGATTCCCAGACCGGCAAGATGCATAAGACGCCGGCCTCTGTATCCCAAAGCATCCAGAACTTCCTCGTCCTGGGTATAAACTTCACTGCTGAATGAATAAATATCCATAAAGGGCTTTCCTTTCTTCAAGACTTGTCAAAAGAGATCAAGAACACTGTTTACAGCACCCCGCAGAAATACCTCAAACCGGGGACTTGCCCCTTCAAAGAAGTACTTTTTCAGCTTGGAAACGTCTTTGATATTGTCACCGACAACATTAAAAACGATGGGTGTTCCGTGTTTAACCTTACCCCATTTGAAAAGCGTGTTTATGTCATTAATCTTTTCACCGTCATACCAGATGTTTACATCCAGAGTCGGATGTTTTGCTCTGTAACTGGCGATAATCTTCTTCCAGGCTTCCACATTTCCATTGTGAAAGAGTTCATTGGTAACCTGGACTGAGATCTTCGCTGACGCATTGCTTCTGTTGATCCCTACTGCGGGAGGCAGTTCGGTTTCAGCTGCAGCCGGAGCAGATGCCTCGGCAGGAGCTTCTTTTTCAGGTTCGGGAGCTTTCATCTCCGCCCTCTCTTCCGGCTTCACATCAGGGTCAACAAAGGCTTTCTTGACCTTGACCTTCTTACCGTATAAGAGACTGAACAGATCACTGCATGCTGCTATTTCGGTTTTTTGATCGTTTTCTTTTCGACTTTTAACAAAACAGACCATCAACTCGTCACGTTTAAGGGGCAGAATGGGAGCCCAGTGTGTTTCATCGGCAGGATTAATGACCGTAAGGTCTCCGCTTGAGTTGTAGAATGCCATTACGACATCCAGTGCGGTCCATTGACTGACAGCTTCAACGACCTTGTCCACCGAATCAACTGTGTCTCTAAGATTTTCAGATTTGAATTGATAAGAGAACTTATCAACCAGTAAAATGTTGAGTACAGGCCTCAGCTGCTGAGGAGAGATTCCTCCCTCCTCAATAGCCTCGGTTAGTACATCAGCCAGATTATAGCCCTCCTCTACATCCGAAGAGAAGGAGAGGGCCGTTTTAAAATGCCCCAGAGCGAGGTTGAATCCCGCTCTGGTGGATAACAAATTATATTTATTATCACTGATGTTTTGAGTCATATCAGATCTCGCTTAATTCATCCAGATTTACTTTCTTTCTTCTGCTGGGTGCCCTTTTAGGTGTCACATCAGCCTTTCCCTTGGGAGCTTCAGCCTGCTCATTCAATTCCTTGATTTTGTTGGCATACTCACCACTGGGACCTTCTACAGGCGCAGTATTAACATCGGAAAAAGTCTGGTTTATATCATCACGGACAGTGGACCGGCGGCGCTTGAAGGAAGCGAAAGCCGCATCCTGGAAGCCCTTGGAAACACCGTTGAGGAATTCGTTCAGTACATTGGCCATGCCGTTGAGGGTGAACTTCTTTCTCTTGATGCTGGTGATATCCACATCCAGAATCAGACCGGGCTGAACATGGTAGGGATTGATTTCATAGTCAAACTCTTCCACTTCTTTTTCCAGGAAGTCGATTCTCTGATCGGTAACCACTCTCATCTTGGGGTTTTCATAACCGAAGGTGATGGCCACTTTCTCACGGGATCTTCTGAGCATCTTCTTCAGAAGTTCCTTCTCGTAAATATAGGTCTGGTTGAGTCTTTCTACATCTGTATCTTCGATCTTCAGAGACATGATCTCGTTCCAGTTCTTTTCCTGCTCTTCGTATACCGGATCACCGGAAACGTCTTTGATCTGTTTCTTTATCTGACCGGAAACTTTCTTGCTCAGGTCGTCAAAATCATTGACCTTTCCTCTGGCCTTCTTGCCCTGGTAGACAACTTCACAAACGTCCCACAGATGAAGAACTTCCTTGCGGAACTCATCAATCTGCTGGTCATAGTTCTTTCTCAGATTTTCAAGCTGATCGTTATCGAAGAATTTGAGTCTGATCTGATATCTTTCATCAGGCAGTCTCAGGGGATCTGTATCCTCATACTCTTTAACAATCAGTTCACGGGCGTTTTTCAGGTTTTCAATATACTGATAACCCATCTTTGATGTGTCGAGGATGGAGGTCAGGTTGTTGACAGCGGTGTTGAAACCTCTGTTTCTGATGTTCTCATCATCAACGATACGTTTGATGTTTTCACGGATGTTCTGGGGGTCGAATTCATCTCTGGGAATTTCAGCCCGGAGTCCTTCGATTTTCTCAACCAGATTCTTGGCCATAAAGGCATAGCGTCTGGAGTTTTCATCATCTCTTTCATCATCTGTAAAATCGGGAACTTTCTTGATTCTTTCGAACATCAGTTCGCTGTCGGTCAGTTCCTCTTTTCCTTCGTCAACCAGCTGGTCCTGAAGGGCTTCAATTTCTCTGTCGATAAACTCGGAAATTGTCTTGGAAATCTGATCCTTGATGATGTATTCAACGGAAGCCTGATACTGAATAATCGGAGAAATCAGTTCGGATTCCAGAATATTAATTGAAAGCTTAACGTCGGAAACCACCTTGGGCTTAATTGCGTTGTCTTTGAAGGAACACTTGATGATTGAGTAGGCGTTTTCACCACGGATAAATGCGCCGACATCAGTCTTCTGTCTCAAGAGGGCGTTTGTCTCGTTTTCAAGATCGTTCAGACCTCTCTGGACATGTCCCTGCAGGTGACCGTACATGTTGACGATGGACTTTTCAATCTCACCGGTGTTGAACTTGTCCGCACCACCAATCTGATCCAGCATTTCAGAGATTTCTTTGGGAGTGTACCGGGCAAGCGCCTTGTTTTCCTCTTTATCAATGAAACCGCGAATCTTTTTCACCATTTCATCTTCAGTCGTTACAACGTAACGGTTGAACATGTTCTGGTAGTTCTGGTTGTAATAGTTGTACAGTTTCTGTTTCAGACCACCCATTACATCGAGTTCTTTCAGAACTTCCTGGGGCAGTTTAGTTTGAACTTCTTTTAGAACCTTTTCAGATTCTTCCTGTATAACACGATCAAACTCTTCATTCTGTTGACGGCCGTCCTGGGCAAGACTGTTTCTTGAACCTACTGCTGACGGTTTTGTCGGGTGAAATACATTAGGACTTCTAGGAAGATCACCAGCCATAATACTCTCCTCGTTTTAATCTAACAAACAAATTGGAAATACCTGTTTCAGTATCAACAATTATATTACATTATACCCCTTTTTCAAAATTCTACTGAATCATTTTTGGGGTACTAAGGCTACAAAAATAAAAAAGTGTCACTTTTTACAGTTTTCTCATCGTTTTTTTTCACATTCATTTTCAATTCAGGTATTGATTTGTAATCATCTTTCTAAGATTTTCACTCTTAGTTCTTTCGGCAATTTCGGTCAATTTATCAAGTATCACTTTTTTTTCTGAAGAGGAAATTGCAGTATCCTTCAGTTCCTCTCTCAGCTCAGCAACTGTTCTTAGGTCGACCTCCAGCTCCCTTCTGATCAGCCTTGATGCAATGAACCAGATAGAGTCACCCCTCTCGACCACATAGACGGATCCGTCAGGCATAATGAGTTCGTTCCCTGCATAGATCCAATTTGGATTCTTTCCTTCAAAGACCCTGTAGTCCAGATCCCGGTATCCGCTGTTAACGGCAATATCATTGGAGACAAGGTGGATGTCCACCAGAGTGATTTCAATATCATCGATAATAAGATAGGCAAGGGCTTCTGCTGTTGTTACGGGGCGGCGTTCGGTTTCAACAATCGGCTCCTCATCTGCGGCAGTTCCGTCTGCTGTTGATCCGTCTGCTGATAATCCGTCTGCTGATGATCCGTC
>DHQL01000002.1 GCA_002408085.1 Spirochaeta sp. UBA5339 | reverse complement strand
GCCATCATCTCTTCCATGGCGGTTTCACAGGGGATGTTCTTCTCAACGGCAAAGCTGTGGCAGGCCTTCAGCATGGGATGGGGGCCGCAGCTGTAGACTCTTGCATGTTCAAACTCTTCGGCTTCCATTGTATTCATATAGTCCACTGAGGTTCCGTGAAATCCGACCGAGCCGTCATCGGTACAGAACTGGATTCTGCCGTTTTTAAGGGGGGCAATATCGGGGATAAGGGATTTGTCTCTGCATCCAAAGATAAGTACCGGTTTCTGTCCCGCCGCATCCAGTTCTCTGGCAAAAAAGAGAATGGGGCCCAGACCGATACCGCCGGCGATCAGCAGAGGCTTTTCATTGACTGCAGGGAAGGTAAAGCTGTTGCCCAGGGGGCTGAGTACATCCAGGTCAGCGCCGTCGACAAGGGCGGAGAGAATCTCTGTTCCCGTTCCGCGAATCTGATAGATGATTGAGGCAGTCCCGTTTTTTCTGTTAAAGCCGGAGAGGGCGAAGGGGCGGCGCAGCAGAGGAACCGGCTGCTTCTGAATCCTGATGGTGAGAAACTGACCAGGCCGGGGTGTCTCACAATCTTCGGGCCAGAGAAAACTCATCTCCATGTACCCGTCGGCAATGGATCTCTGGCTGAGTATTTTTGATTTAAAGTTTTTCATGTTTATCCCAGAATGATCTTTTCAAGCTCTTTTTCAGAGTAGGTCTTGGTCAGAAAACTGTTCAGATTGTCGACGCGTCGGGCTGTCTCCTTGTCGATGGAGTGTTCGATACGGCAGGCTTCGTCGGCTGCCTTTTCGGCTCCAAGAAAGAGAGAATTCTCCAGAAAGCTGAGAAGGATCTTGTGTTTGCTGAGTACCGCTTCCGCAAGTTCCTTTCCCTGGGGTGTCAGATTGATAAAGGAGTTCTTTTCGTATTCGATCAGACCTTTTGACTTCAGGTTTTTCAGTGCACCGGTTACAGAGGGCATCTGTACGGACAGCCTTTCGGCAATGTCCTTTACCCGGGCTACCCTGTTCTTTTCTTCAAGCTGGAGGATGGCCTCCAGGTAGTCTTCAAGGCTTGGGGTCAGGTTGATTTTATTTTCCATATATCTTTTTTAGCAGAAAGGCGATAAATTGGCAAGAAAAATGTATGAGGTGAGTCTAATAATATTAGGTGTTTGGGCCGGTTTGCTTCATTTTTCAGGAAGATTTCCGGACTTTCCACAGGAGAGAGAGGCTCAAGTCCTGCCACCAGGTTCTGTTCCGGTCGTATTTCAGACGGTAGAGGGCAAGCTGCCAGGTGCGGAAGCTGAAGCATTTCAAGTCCTTCGGACGGTCAATAGGGGCAGAGTGAGTCGGAGCTGCCCCGGGCAGATCTGCGGGACAGAGGAGAACTCCCTTCCAGTTCAGAAAATTCTCATCTTCCGGGGGAGGAATTTGTTTTCCATGGATCTCTCTGAAAATCAGATCCTGTGAATAGGCATCCGCCTGATCCAGGGATAGAATGATATTGCCCTTATCTGAAACGGGGCCTTTCAGAACAAGAGGAGGGCAGGCTTTCAGTCCCTGCGGATCGACACGGTCTCTTGGAAAAGACTTATTAAAGAGAAAGAGAGGAATCATCAGGGGGAGGGGGGAGTGCCAGCCAAGACGTCCGCTGCAGTCAGAATGATATTTTTTAAGTTCACCCTCACCGCCTTCGGGAGGAATTATCCCACATAAATAACACATTTTCATAAGGCCGCCCTTCTTTACCCCCCGGATAATCTTATATTATAAAGGTTGCCATGCCAAAGTATAGAACTGACATTTGTATATTTTTTTTACTGCTGACAGCCCCGTTTCTCTTTGGAAATGAGGAATCAGCCTACTCTCTGAAGAGGGAGCAGAGGGTCTTTGACAGCTCTCTTCAGGACGCTTCCTTTCTGATGAAGGACAGCAGTAAATTTTTCCCAGGTAATGAGACGAAGGTTAAGAACTTTTTTCCTCCTCTTCAGGGACAGAATCTCGTTTTCTCACTGCCTGAAAAGAAAAGCTCCGAACTTGTTATTAATACGGATCAGGGACCCCTGGAGATCTCTCTGCCGGCGTCCCGTGACAGCCTCAGCCTGCTGCTGCAGATACCCGCTGACCGTTCAGTACAGTCCATCACCATGGCCTACAATCAGAAATACTCCCTTCAGGAGTCTGCTTCAGGCAGACAGACTATTGAGCTGAGCCTCTCTCTGGAGACTCCCGACAGGTATCAGCTGGTGCTGCCGTCTCTTCCAGGAGAGAACCGGGAACTGAAGATCTCCCTGGAGAACCCGAATGCCGTGTCCGTGAAGACAACCCTTGGGGATGCATATACTCTGGAGGGATTTCAGGGCAGACGGACCTTCCGTTTTCCGTTGAATGAAGATAGCAGTTCATCCCTGAGCATCAGCGCCGACAGGGAGCTTGAGTATCTCAGCTTCTCCATCGAAGAGACTCCCGCCTTTCCCCGGGCCCTGACCCGCAGCGGTTCTCAGATTCTGGACAATCAAATAAATGAGTGGAGAAACAGGGATTTTGAGGTTTACAGCTGGGCTTCCTTTCCCTCTGTGCTGGTCTTTGACTGCCGTAACTATGATATTCAGAACCGCCTTTTCAGGCGCCTTGCCTTCTATATTGAGAAGAAGGGCTATGTCGGGCAGCTGCTGACCAACAGCGAACTTAAGGGGAAGCATGCCTGGAATGCCCACGACTACAGGGCCGAAGATCTTGCCCGTTTCTTCAATCTGGTGGCCGAAAGGGATTTTCCCATCTACCCCGAGGAATCCATGCTCCGGTCAATTCTGATAAGCCACGGCATTCTGATTCAGGATGACGAGGGTGTACTGCACCCCGGTGAGGGAGCGGTGCTTTCCATCTCCAAAGAGTCTACCGATGCCCTCAGGTACCGTTTCTTTGTCCATGAGGGGGCACACGGCATCTTCTTTACCTCCCCCGAATTCAGGGAATTTGTTACCGAGCTCTGGAACTCCCTGGACTCCCGTGACCGGGCCATGTGGCGCTTCTTTTTCAGCTGGTACGGATATGATCCCGCCGATGAGTATCTGATGATCAACGAATTTCAGGCCTATCTGCTGCAGCAGAGAGCTTCTGCGGCTCCCGCCTATTTCGGTCCCAGAATGGGGTCCCTGGCCAACAGCTATCCCGGTGAGCGGTCCAGTCTTGAGAGGGGGACCGGTGCCGGAAGTGCCGGTTTTCAGATCTGGGCGGAGATCCTGGAGGACTGGATTTACGAAAAATGGGGGATGAGAGCAGGAAATTTCTTCCCGCTATATAAGGAATTGCATTAAATTCTCTGAATTTACGAATTCAGGCTGGAAACCTGAAGAATTCGGCTTTACATAGTTTTTTCTATTTGATATATTTCAGGTCGCTCATTTAAGATGAAAGCAAAGGTAGGATAGATATGTCTCGAAAATGTGAAATCTGTGGAAAAGGTACTGTTGCGGGACACAGTGTACCCAGAAAGGGTCTTCCCAAGAAGAAAGGTGGAGCCGGTCAGCATATCGGTGTAAAGTCCAAAAGAACTTTCAAGCCTAACCTTCTGAAGATAAAAGCCCTTGTATCTGGTACACCCAAGTCCATGAAAGTCTGTACCCGCTGTCTTAAGGCAGGAAAAGTAGTAAAAGCTTAATTTGCTATTATTCATATTCAGTTAATCGGGGATGGTCAGTTGTAGACTGTCCCGGGCTGGTTCAACCCCTTCAGGGAGGTCAGCCATTAACTGAAAGTGATCCACATCATGACACAGATGTGTCAGATAAGCCCGTTGAGGGCTTATTTTTTTTATAACTTCCAGAGCCTCGGGGATGGAGAAGTGTGTTTCATGGGGTTTGTAGCGCAGGGCGCCCAGAGCCAGTGTTTCAACTCCCTTCAACAGTTCCATGGATGAGTCCGGTATTCTGCTGCAGTCTGTAACATAGGCGAATCCGCCGATTCTGAATCCGAGTATTTCAAGATTTCCGTGATATATGGGAACAGGCAGAACCTTTATACCGGAAACCGATATTTCTGAACAAGGTTCAATTTTGTGTAAAGAGATCTGCGGCGTTCCACCCCCCTGCACAGGCGGGTTGAAGATATAGGGGAAACGTTCCTCAATCTCCCTGCAGACATCATTCTTGGCCCAGATGGGAGTCCTTTTTTTCCAGCTGAAGGGCCTGAGGTCATCAATGCCGTGAAGGTGATCGGCATGGGCATGGGTGATCAGCACGCCGTCAATCTCTTTGATCCGGGCCCGAACCGTCTGAAGCCTGAACTCCGGAGTGGTGTCGATAATCAGACACTTTCCGTTCTGCCTTATGCTTATGGAACTGCGGTAGCGGCTGTTTTCCGGTGCCTGTGAGCTGCACACATCACAGCTGCAGCTTGCCACAGGTATGCCGTGAGATGTTCCTGTTCCGAGAAAATCTATAATCATGCCAATTAGTTTATCAGAATATTGTGAGTCTTGGGAATCCTCGGTTTACTAAGGCTTTTTATAATATTAGAATGATCATAGAAGCAGATGTTCATTTAATCTCTCGTCTTTTACCATATATATCCGCTTTTAATCCAAGGTGGAGATGATTTTACTTGAAACACATGCCCTTTATAGTCTTCCTTGTTCTGATTTCCCTTACACCCGTCTCTGCTCAGGAGACAGATCAAGTTCAGGAGGCAGTTCAAGCTCAGGAGACCTTTTCCGGAGTCACCAGAACATACGGCATCGACTATAACGAGAAGTACCGCAGTCCCTTTTCCATCGGACTGGAATACCAAAGCCTGTCTCCTGTTACCATCTCCTATGAAGAGGAGTACCGGATCAACGACTTCCGTCTGAAAGGAGTCTACTCCTTCAAATCATTGCCCCAGCTTCAGCCCTATGCAGGACTGGGTATAAAACTGATGAGCCCTCTTAAGGCTGTGGAGTCGGGAGATGCCGAACGTTTTGCCAACAATACCTTCTACGGTTTTGCCGGAATCTCATATGTTCATAAATTCAACAAGCAGTTTGAAGCCGGCGGCGATCTCTATCTGGGCATAGGGCAATCTGTTTTTCCCAATATTGACCTTATCGATGAAGAGTCCCGGGGGGCTGTTGAGTTTATATCAGGGGCTGGGGTAAGGGGCGCCTTCAACATCTCCTACAATTTCAGCCTGAATGTAACTCCCTCTCTGATGTACTCCCGTTCCCTCTCTCCTCTGGAACGGTTCAATGGTTTCTATTTTGGTCTGGGGTTCGGAGTTGCCTACAGAGTGGGGACAGATCCTGACGATCCAAGGGCTGAGATACGGAGCATTCGTTTCGGAGAGTTTGACCTTCCTCCTCTTTTTGCGTCCATGCAGAGCTTCTATTCGAAGAATGCCATAGGACAGATTGAGCTTACCAATATTGAGAAGTTCCCTATATATGATGTGAATGTCAATTTTATGCAGGCCGGTTATATGGATGCTCCCACAAAGGCCGCAGCTATTGACGAAATTCCTTCCGGTGAGACAGTAACCCTGGATATCTATGCCGCCTATAATCAGGAGGTCTTCTCCATTGAAGGAATTGCACCGCTGACCGCTGAACTCTCTGTGTCCTATACAGCAAGAGGAAATGCGGGAAGCCAGATTCAGACCGTCTCCTATGACCTCCATGACAAGGAAGCCCTGACTTGGGATGACGATAAAAAGATGGCTGCCTACATCACCCCCTCGGACTCGGCGCTGAGAAACTATGCCAGTTTCGTCAGACAGAGTGCCAGAGATGTACTGAATCCGGGACTCAATGAAGCCTTTCAGGCGGGACTGCAGATCTATTACGGTCTCACAGAGATCGGGTGCATCTATCAGAAGGACCCCACAACCCCCTTTGATGCGGCTCAGGAGAACCCTCTGGTCATAGACAAGGTCAGCCTGCCCCGGAGCACCCTGAAACGGGGAACAGGTGACTGTGACGACCTGACGGCCCTGTACTGCAGCCTTCTCGAATCAGTGGGTATTGAGACAGCCTTTATCACCACTCCCGGACATATCTATGCCGCCTTCAACACAAAGGAGCAGGTGAGAAACTATCAGCAGATTCATCCCGATAAATCCCGGACCATAACCATCGATGATGAGCTGTGGGTCCCCGTTGAAATTACTCTCATCGGTACCCTGGGCTTTGACCAGGCATGGAAGGTGGGAGCCGACGAGTTCAGTAAGTATGACGATGATATTGAGAAACGGGCTTTCTACAGAACCCGTGATGCCCAGCAGATCTACCGTCCTGTGGGACTGAAGGAGACAGACCTGGGACTTCAATACGGAGAGAGAGCCACCCTGGCCCGTTCGGTAAATCAGGCAACAAAGGATCATGTGAACACTATAATTGCCCACTATGATCAGGTGGCCCGTGAAAAAGACAGCAAAAGCGGGTATAATACTCTTGGGACCATCTGTACGCAGTTCGGAGAGTATAACAGAGCCGAACAGGCCTTTAACTATGCTCTGGCCCTGGACAGAAACTATCTGCCCTCCAAAATGAATCTTGCCAATATTATGTTTCTCAAGGGGCAGTACCAGAACGCCCTTCGCCTGTATCACAGTGTGGAGCAGGATTATCTATCCCGTTCACGAACCTCTTCCGCCGCCTTCTCCCGTGTGATTCTCAGTCTTTCCAGATGTTACTACGAACTGCAGAACTTTGATCAAGCCGCCGAATATGCCGGTCAGCTGCAGGAACTGAATCCGGCGTTGCTGCAGGAGTATCCCTACCTGATCCGGGACGGGGTATCCGAAGCAGCAGGGGAGAGCCGATAATGAAAAATACCTTACTGTTAATTCTACTGGCAGCAGCAGGTCTGCTGCTGATATCCTGCCCGACTCCTCTGACGGAGGATGTTGTTATGGCGGCCTCGGATGTCCTTCCCCCTACAATAAAGATCGTAACTCCTTCAAATTATGATACCTATTATTCTGAGGTTCTCTTTGAACTGGATCTTACGGATGATGCTGTTACCAGCGGTGACTCAAGGGGAGATGTTGCCATGATCTCTTTCTCTGTTTCCAACGATGCTATTCTGGGGGGCAAGATTACAATTTCCTCAACAGGAGCAGTTACAAGGGACGAATCCTATGGTGAGGGTGATATCAGCTATAATCCGGAAACGGGTATCGCCGAATTCAGCTTTGATGCATCCAGCCTTTACGGTACAGTTTATGTAACGGTAAATGTCTCCGACAGGAACAGTAACGAGACTCAGACGAGAATTACTCTCAATCCGAGTAACGGCCCCTATCTGGATTTCACTCTGGTAAATGAGAACGGCCAGGAAAATATCTTCAGCGGGATCGATGATTATCTCACCCTGGAAGGATATGTCGGTAACTCCCAGAGCAATCAGATCTCGATAGATGAGATAGAGTCTGTTAAGTGGACAATCGGAGCAAATGATATAGTCGCGGAGATTATTATCGATGATGATGGAGAAAGCAGCTCCTATCAGTCCTTTATTACCGGTTACGCGGGAGCATCCAATGTTTATCCATTCACTCTTACTCCCGATGAGAACGGCGGTGCCCTGTACTCCCGTTTTCCCATGAAGAGCACCTATACCGATGTGGGATCTCTCAGTTTTATTCTGACGGTAACAGACCGGAACGGAAGGTACACGGAGCAGCTGGTTCTGGTGGCCAGGGATCTGGGACTTGCCGAGATGAATGTGGCGAATCAGCTGTCAGACAACTCCTATGGACATATCTCTACTGTTTCAGGGATAGGGGATGAGATCACAGTCAGTACAGACACTCCTGTTAATCTCCTTGATGTAAGCTACTACTTTACCAGCGGTACCGATGACACAGAAGACTCCCCCGTCTCGGTCACCATTGATTCGGCTGATGATTCCGAGGCCTTTATAATTGATCTGGGTGACGGAGCAGCCAGCCTTGCCAGCATCTATGAGGACGGTGATGACGTATCAATCCGTATTTCCGCCACAGTAGCAGGGTCCGAGAACAGCAGTACAATTGCTCTGGGACTTGTGGTGGACAATGACGGGCCGGCCATCTCCGGGTATTCCCTGGAAAGCAGCAACAGCTTGAGCGGAATGTATGCAGGTGATGATCACAGTCTGGACCTGACTTTCCAGGCAGATGATGAGCTTGGTGAGACTATTGAGAGCATCAATGTTGTTGTCGGAGGCGGGTTCACAGATTCAGAAAGTTCAGTCTCTGACGGATATGAATATGTCACTAATATTGCCGGATCTGTCTGGAGAGATTCCTCTTTTAACGACGAAGTTATACCGGTCACAATTACACTTATGGACCGTCTGGATAACTCCACCGTATACAGCAGTGATGATTCGGTTGCAGGAGCAATTCCGCCAGGTGAGGAAGTTACCTATTACAGCGGGAATCCTGAACTATCGGCAAATGCTGTTCCTGCCGGAAATGAGGTCAGGGTGTCTCTTGAAAGCAGCAATTCAGTTGACGGCGAATTTGCAAACGGCAGTCATACCATGACCTTCGATATAGATTCCGGAAGAGATCTGAAGATTACAGGTCTTCAGGTCAGAAACAGCAGTCTCGATATATCCGGGGAAACAGAGGGTTTGAGCAGCTACTCTCTGACGACTTCCAATTTAAGCAGTTACTCCCTGTCTCAGGGGGTAGTTCCTTTTACTCTGACTTTAAGGGATATGGCCGGCAATGAGCTTACCGTTGAAGAAGACAGTACGCCTGTTGTTTCTCTTGTTTCTTACGATTCGGATAGTCCGGATGCAGACAACGCTGATATTGAGCTGGTTGCAACAGCTGGTACCGGGGTCAAAGGGGAGTACCTGAACCTGTCTGCCACGGGAAACGACGAAGTTCTGAAAATTACAGACAATGGAATTGATGATAACTATATCGGTTATACCTATACGGTTACGGGCCCGGACTCTTTCAGCAATGTTCAGAGTTCAATTCAAAGCTCAGTATCCGTTACTGTGGACAGTCTGTTGAACTCCTCATCCTTGAGCGGAGTTGATGATGGAACCTACACGGCAGAATTCACTTTTTATGACTCAGCCGGAAATACGGACAGTGTAGAAAAAGATTTTATCGTGGACAGAACTCTTCCTGAAGTCTCTGGCATAACTTCCGGTAGTGATCATAGCGGTGATGAGAATTATGTAAATCAAACCCATACTGTGGATCTCGGTTTTTCTGTAAGTGATCTACAGTCCGATGTTGATTCCCTTGCAACGGAGGTCACAATACTGGCGACTTCCGCAGACTCAAAGAGTTCTATTTCAGACGGAGATACCAGCTTTGACTTCGAACTGGAGCTGAACGGTATTGCACCGAGTACAGACAATAGCCTCATTCCTTATGAAATCACAGTATCCGACAAAGCAGGCAATGAAAGGACTGTAACCGGAAATACCGGTATCTACTATTACTATGAAAGCCTCGCGAATACCATGGATCTTACTTTCTCGGCAAAGGACAGTTCCGACGAAGATAAAACCCTGGATGGATCAACTTACTGGGTCATGGAGGGTGAATCAATTGTAGTTCAGGCGGATAACAGTTCAAGAGATATGAGCGATTATTCCATTACACGCACGGCTGCACCGGATGTAAAAACCTGGACTGCCGGGCCCGTCGAATTCTCCCATACAATGACAGATTCAGACAGTGACGGTACACAGTCCTTCTATATCTACTTTAAAGACCGGTCAGGGAATGAATGGAGTAACAGCGGCAGCAGTCTCTCTGTTGACAGTTCCGGGAACTCAATAAAGTATGATTCTGAAGCGCCTGTTGCAGACAGTGCTTCATACAGTCTCTTTGCCGGTGATTCATCAGGAGTCAACGGTCTGTATGTGAACAGTTATGCCGACGGTGATGAGGTAATTTCAATCAATTACAGCAGTGTGGATGATAATGTTAAGGGCTATGAGGGGACAATAGACGGAGATAAGGGCAGCAGTTATTCAGTATCAGGTACCGTCAGCGGTTCATCTTTGACCGTCGATCTAAATAGTCTTGGGAGCGGCATTTCCAGTCTGCCTGAAGATGACTACACCTTTTCAATCACCAGGTTTTATGACTATGCCGGTAATGAGAGCGGCAGCGCAGATGATGTTTTCAGTTTTACCGTGGACAGGACGTTGCCGACGATTGATACTTTTACCAATAATGGTACTACTGAACTGATTATTACATTCAGTGAAAATATCAGCTTTAATACCGGCAATCTCATACTTTATCATACTCCTGATCTCGGGTCAGAAACTACGGTTACTGGTTATACAGTAAATCCGAATGATGAATCGGAAACAGGTACAATTACTATCGGTTCAGGCCTGATTGACGGTACCTACCGATTTACTCTCTCATCCTTTGAGGATGCAGCTGGTAATAGTAACAGCGGTGGAGAATCATACCCATACAGTAGTTCCGGGGGAGGGGCTTCAACAACCATTACTGCCACCCTTACCAAAGCAGCACAGTCCGGCGATTCCTCTTCCGGAAGTTCCTCGGGGTATTCCGGCAGCTCATCAGGCTCATCTTCCCGGTTTATATCCGGATCGACCCTCGGCAGCGCCTTCGATGATCTGAAGGAGGGACCCGATACTCCCGTTTCTCAACAGAACGAGAACGAATATACTTCGCCGGCTGTTTATTCCCGCCGGGACTATGTGTTCACCAGCAGAGCTGCTGAGACTCCGGCAGTTCAGGAGAGGGAAATCTCTGAGGTTGCGGCAGTAAGCAGCCTGTCCTCGGAATCTGTCAACGGCAGGTATGAGTTCTATGAAGCTCTTTTAGAGCAGGACACGGAACCTGTGATAAATATTAAACCGGAAAAGCCTGCTGCCGGTGAAGGTAAGACTGCAGGTGCTCAGGTACTTGAGGTCTCGGCAACACCGCTGCTTGCAGGACCTGTGGTGGAGGTTGAGATCAATGATCATCAGGAAGGCAGTGAGGCTGTTCTGAAGATCCTTCTGCAGGCCGTACTGGTACTGTCGGTTATCGGTCTCTCTCTGGGATTTGTACAGATTCTGAGAAAGCTGAACAGGCCATGATGAAGAAAGCTCTTATTGCGGTTCCGGCGGCGGTCCTGATCATAGGCGGGGTTGTCCTTCTTGTACGGAGCCCGGAGGACGTCCCTCAGTCTCCTCCTTCCAGAGTGGAGATCCTGGAGGCCGCAGAACCCGAAGTCGCGCAGATCAGTTCTCCCGGGATTGAACCATCTGACCTGAAAGATCCCCCCCCGGAGGGCGATATGGAAAGTACTCCGCCGGCAAGCACCGTTTCACCTCTTACCGGTGGAGATACCGGGGAACCTGTTTATTCAAGGACTGAGAAATCCCTGAAACTTGAAGATCTGGTCTTTGTTATCGACAACTCTCTTATTCCCTACGGCAGAGATGATTTTCGGGCAGTTCCACCGGGTGTGTCTGAGGATACGGCGGAGCAGCCTGATGATTCCGAACCTGCGGATGATCCTGTTCTAATTCAAAACCGGTACGCTCTTATTCCCGATGACTGGCGGAGTCTGTTTCCCGAGATAGGGGAGAGAATTGATCCTCCGAAGAAAGATCTCTCTGATAAGCCGGCTATCGCTGTAGTCCCCGTGGAGACTGTTCCCGAAGAGGAGCCCCCGGCGGAGGAAGCCCCGGTTATCGTGGCTGTACCGGTAGAGGAGCCTCCAGCGGAGGAAGCTCCGGTTATCGTGGCTGTACCGGTAGAGGAGCCTCCAGCGGAGGACGCTCCGGTTATCGCGGCTGTACCGGTAGAGGAGCCTACAGCAGAGGAAGCCCCGATTATCACAGCTGCTCCCGAAGAGGAGCCCCCGGCAGTAGAGCTGCCTGCTGATCCCCCTCAGGAGCCCGAGGCTCAGCCGACCGAAGGTCCTTTTATCACCCTGACAAGCCCCGTATCCGGAGGCTATTACAGCTCCTCGGTCCTTCTTGAGGGACAGTGCCTTCCTGCAGAGGGTGCCGATGAAGAGGGGAGAGTACGCTCCTTAAGCTGGAAGATCCCGGCTCTGGGCGACTACTCCAATACTGTCTTTATGGATGAGGACGGATACTTTCAGATGGACCTGATGACGGGAGGCCTGAAAGGAACCCAGAAACTCATTCTGGAATCCGAAGACTTTGCCGGCAGAACCAGGCAGCTGGTTCTGGTGCTGGAGGACGGAAGCATACCTCCCCGGATTATACCGGACAGAGAAGAAGAGCAGCGGAGTTACGGTGCTCTTTTTACAGTAAAGGGAACTCTGGAGGACAGCTACAGGGGGATCGACGGTCTTGAAGGGATTGAGTCCCTTTCCTATCTACTGGTTGCTCAGGACAGGAGCCTGGGTGAGGAGGTCTTGAGAGGCCCCATCGATTTCACTTCAATCGGTGATTTTCAGCTTGTACTGGATATGAGACAGAGGCAGGGTGTTCAGGTGCTGCAGCTGACAGCCAGAGGGAACAACGGAACCTCCTCGGAACTGCGGCTCTCTCTGGTTCCGGGAGAGGGGGATATCCCCAGTTTTGCCATGACACCCCAGGACGGCCGTCTGATGTTCAACTGGGACCAGATTCCGGAAAGCCTGGAGCAGAATCTCTACCTCAGTGACTCGGGTGATCCCGTAGAGGGTACTGTTTTCAATCAGGTCAAGGCTCCTCTGGTGCTGGACCGGACGGTCAACGGCAGGCGCTACAGGGCCAGGCTGGAGATCCTCACTGAGGAGGGCCGTTTCTGGTCGGAGGTTCTTGAAGCGGTTCCCCTTGCACCGGGTACCCTGGAGCTTCGGGCCGAGGGGGGCTTCGAGCAGGTCAGGCTCAGCTGGGCCGGAATTCCCGGCACCGACAGCTTCCGGATCTGGAGGCGTACAGAGGAGGAAGATGAGTTTACTCTTATCGGTGAAGCCGGGGGGAGTGAGTATATTGATGCCACAGCCACCTACGGAACCGGCTACTACTACCGCATTGAGCCGGCGGATGTACCGGGCCCCTTGAGTTATGAGGTTCCTGCGGCCAGCGTAGAGTCTCCCTCAGAGAAGATCACTCTGGCTTCTCACTACAGGCAGATTGTTCCCGAGCAGATCAGGGTTTCCGGCTCCTATGCCTATGTGGCAGCCGGTGAGGGCGGATTCCATATAATGGACATCTCGGTTCCCCAGAAGCCCCAGAGCATCGGTTTTCTGGACCAGAAGGGAGTCGTGGATGTCTATCAGGGCGAGGACTACCTCTATCTTGCTTCGGGGGCAGAGGGCTTTCAGCTGGTCAATATTGAGGAACCGACCCGTCCCTATACTGTTCTTTCCCGGGTGACCCCCGCTGCCGTTTCCATCGCCGGTCGGGACAACCTTGTCTATCTGGCCGACTCCCTTCAGGGGCTCCAGATCTTTGATATCACCGACAGGCAGAATCCACAGCGCCTGAGCAGCCTGCTGGAACTGAAGGCTTCTCAGCTGGAACTGGAGGGGGACCTGCTCTACGCGGCGGGAGGAGATTCAGGTCTGTCCCTCCTTGATATATCCAACCCCTATAACCCCCGGACAGTGAATGTGCTGGATGAAACCCCTGTTTATGATGTTCTGGTCAGAGAGGGCTATGCCTATCTGGCCTGCGGTGAAGAGGGGATGCAGATCTACAGGGTTCTGGAAAGCGGTGAGTGGAGGAAGGTAAGCCGCTTTGATTCAGTGGATGCCAGGATGATTCAGATCTGGGAGGACTTTGCCATGATCGCCGACGGCCGCGGGGGGATGAAGGTGGTGGATATCAGCCGTCCTGAAGCTCCTGCAAGTTACGGCATATTCGGAGGTACCGATATCAGGGCTGTGGCTATGGCTGATGATTATGCCCTGCTGGCAGATGTGACGGGCATGAAGGTGGTCAGAACCTATCTCTTCGGCCAGTCCTTTGTTCAGCAGCGCTGGGAGACTCCGGGCCGGGCCTACGGGCTGCTCAGTGACGGAAATGATCTCTGGGTCGCGGACAGGCAGGGGGGTGTTGCCCTCTACAGCGCTGAGAGTCCCGACAGAATGGGAACGGCCCCTCCGGTCAGACATTTTGAAAGCGAATTCGCCGAGGATATTCTGATTATGGACCGCACCCTATATGTGGCAGACGGTCCCGGCGGGGTGAAGATATTCAATCTGGATGAGGAGAGCTCGGTACCTGTGGGCAGTTACGGTGTAAACGGTCGGACCCGGCGGATTCTTCCCTACGGCGGACAGCTGGCGGTTGTCTCTTCACAGGAGGGACTGCTGTTTTTGAACAGAGGCAGTGAGCTCAGTTACGCCTCCCGGTTCTACTCCTCCGATCTCAGGGATGCAGCCTTTTACGGCAGTACTCTCTTTCTGGGAGACAACAGAGACGGTCTGATTATAGCAGAGCGGATAGGAGGGCAGTTTCAGGAGATTCAGCGCTTCAGCGAATATAAGGGGATACGGCAGATTCTTCTTGCAGGTGAAGATCTCTTTATTCTGCACAACCGGGGAGTTTCACTTCTTGATGTCAGGAATCCTGAGAGTCCCTCCCTTGTTGCGGAAATACAGGGCGTAAAGGCCGAAAGCATACAGCTTCAGGGTGATCTCCTCTGTCTGTCCGAAGGGATCAACGGGATTTCGGTCTACCGCCTGAGCAGCGACAGACAATTGATGAAGGTCTCGGTCTGTCAGGATGTTTTTGCAGTTGATGCAGTCCTTGCGGGGAACTGGATCTATGCCGCCGATATGGAAGGTGTTGCTGTGATCCGTCTGATAGTACCAGACTGGAAGTAGCCGCCCTGCCTGGAGACTGTTCTCCACGGCAGCAGGCGCTCTATGAAAAAGTATCAGATTTTCTTCATATCCGGATCATCGGCGGGATTGTGGGTCTTCATATACTCATGCTCCTCTGAAACATGGTCAATGTACTCCTGCAGGGTCCACTTCATGGCTGTCTCTGTGACCATGGCGAAGACAATATCCTGAGGGTCCGGGGAGACGGACTTGATACTCCTCATAACCGATACCGCCCGCTGTTTGGACCCGACTGCCATAATCACGACCCTGTGGCCTTCCCGCAGGGGATCTCCCCCGGGATGCGAGCCTCCGAACATGGTTTCCAGAATCTCCTGCATCTTCATGTCCCGCATCTTCTCTGTCATCGGGGCAAAACTTGTATTAAACTCTCCGCCCTCTGCCTTAAGCAGTTCCAGGGCCTGACCTGCCTGATCTTTTGTAAATCCTCTGAATAAGCACAATTCCTGCAGCATCTTTGATCCTTTCTCTATTGGTCTGTCATTCCTATGGGGAATACAGACAATGTACTCTTTTTTATTTCCTCTTTCCAATTAATTTGATTGTTCAGATTTGACCGGCGGAGATTCGGGCAGTATTTTATGGTTATAGAAAATTCATTATTGACCTGAAGGAGCCGGCGGTATGACAGGCCGGCAGATCCCTATAGAAAGGTCGGAGGATGAGGAATTATGGCACCGCAGAATTTTACAGTAAAAGCCCAGGAAGCAGTAGCCGATGCTTCCAGACTGGCACAGAGATATAATCACAGCCTTATTGACGAGGAGCACCTCCTCCTGGCCCTGATGGAGCAGGCTGACGGTGTTATTCCGCCCCTTATGGACCGCCTTGGCATCCATAAGGAGTCCCTGAAGGAGGAACTGAGCCGCACCCTTCAGACCAAACCCAGGGCCTACGGGGACTCCGTGGAGAGTTCCGCATCACCGGCCATCAGAAAGATCTTTCAGAAGGCCGAGCAGGAGGCAACGGGCCTAAAGGACGAGTATATCTCCACTGAGCATATGCTTCTGGCCATGACCGCCTCATCAGACAGCGGCGGACGTCTGCTTCAGCACCACGGGGTGACCCGGGATGCGGTGCTGAAGGCCCTGGTCTCCATCCGCGGCTCCCAGAGAGTGACCAGTGAGAACCCCGAAGGCCAGTACCAGGTGCTGGACCGCTACTGCCGGGACCTGACCGCCCTGGCCCGTAAGGACAAACTGGACCCGGTGATCGGCCGGGACGAGGAGATCCGCCGGGTGATGCAGGTTCTTTCCAGACGGACCAAGAACAACCCCGTTCTTATCGGTGAGCCCGGTGTGGGTAAGACCGCCATCGCCGAAGGCCTTGCACGGCGCATCGTCGAGGGCGACGTTCCCGACTCCCTGAAGGACAAACAGCTTCTGGCCCTGGACCTCGGAGCTCTGGTAGCGGGAGCCAAGTTCCGCGGGGAGTTTGAGGAACGTCTTAAAGCAGTCATCCAGGAGATCACCAAGGCCGATGGACAGATCATTCTCTTTATCGATGAACTTCATACCATTATGGGTGCAGGTGCCGCTGAGGGGTCTACAGACGCCTCGAACCTGCTGAAACCGGCTCTGGCAAGGGGAGAGCTCCGCACCATCGGAGCCACCACCCTGGACGAGTACCGCAAACATATCGAGAAGGACCCGGCCTTCGAGCGCCGCTTCCAGCAGGTCTACACCTCCGAGCCCAGTGTGGAGGACTCCATCACCATTCTCAGGGGGATCAAGGACCGCTATGAGGTCCACCACGGTGTCCGGATCAGGGACGAGGCTCTTATCTCCGCCGCGGTCCTCTCTGACCGCTATATCACCTCGCGCTTTCTGCCGGACAAGGCCATCGACCTGGTGGATGAGGCAGCAAGCCGTCTGAAGATGGAGATCGAGAGCCAGCCTGTGGAGCTGGATCGTCTTCAGCGGAAGATTCTCCAGCTTGAGATCGAGAAGCAGTCCCTCTCCAGGGAGACCGACGAGGGCTCCAAAGAGCGCCTGGCCGTCATCTCGAAGACCCTGGGAGACCTTCAGGCCGAGCGGGACTCCCTCCATCTGCAGTGGCAGAACGAGAAGGGCGTGATCGACGGCATCAGAGAGGGGAAGTCGAAGCTTGAGGAGCTGAAGCGTCAGGAGGCCCAGTATGAGAGAGAGGGCAATCTGGCCGGGGCCGCCGAGATCAAACACGGCGCCATTCCCCAGGCCCAGGCCGAACTGGCAGCTGCCAGTCTGGAGCTGAACCGCATACAGGGCGAGCGCAGCCTTCTGCGGGAGGAAGTAGGGGAGGAGGACATCGCACGGGTCGTCTCCACCTGGACTGGAATTCCGGTGAGCAAGATGCTCAGTTCAGAGAAGGAGAAGTACCTTGTTCTCGAAGAGACCCTGGAACAGAGAGTTCTCGGGCAGGAGCAGGCGGTGCAGGCGGTCTCTGACGCCATCAGACGCAACAAGAGCGGCCTTTCCGACCTGGGACGTCCCCTTGGGTCATTTATCTTCCTCGGACCCACTGGTGTGGGAAAAACGGAGCTGGCCAAGACCCTGGCGGACTTTCTCTTCAACGATGAGAAGGCCCTGACCAGGATCGATATGAGCGAGTATATGGAGAAGTTTGCCGTCTCCCGCCTTGTGGGAGCGCCTCCCGGATACGTTGGTTATGAGGAGGGGGGACAGCTTACCGAGGCGGTCCGCCGCAGGCCCTATTCGGTTGTTCTCTTCGACGAGATCGAGAAGGCCCATCCCGATGTATTCAACATCCTTCTGCAGCTGCTGGACGACGGCCGTCTGACGGACAGCCAGGGAAGGGTGGTGGACTTCCGGAACGCCATTATCATTATGACCAGCAACCTGGGCTCCGAAATTATTCTGGAGCGGGGTGCCGGGGATGAGACCGATGAGCTGCTGCGGGAGATGCTTAAGAAAAACTTCAAGCCCGAGTTCCTGAACAGGATCGATGATATCATCACCTTCAACAGCCTGCAGAAGGAGCATATCCGGGGTATTGTCCGGCTCCTTGTAAGCACCCTGACCGAGCGTCTTGAGGAGAAGAAGATCAAGTTTGATATCGATGACGGGGCTCTGGACTGGCTGGCCGGGGAGGGTTTTGATCCCGTATTCGGAGCAAGGCCCCTGCGTCGGGCGGTTCAGAACCTGATTCAGAACCCTCTTTCCAAAGAACTTCTGGCGGGACATTTCAATGAGGGGGACACCATCTACTGCCGCAAGGGAGCAGAGGGACTGGTTTTCTCTTCGACCCTTTAATACCAGGACTGCCTTCAGGGCAGCCGGGCTCCTGAGAAGCTGCCCGGTTCCGTCATATGAAAACAGACAAAAAAAAGGCCTCCGGGCATCCGGGGGCTTTGCTTTTTCTAATCCTTGATCTCCTGCTTCAGGCGTGAACCTTAACGCCTCAGATACGAGAGGGAGGGCGGGAGAACGATGTTGTTGCCGAACTTGTCCTCTCCGTATCCGTGGTTGGCCAGGGTCTCCAGGTCCTGAAGGACTCTCTTATCTCCCTTGAAGATTACCTTGGTATCGCTGACAATATCGATTTTTCCCATGGCCAGATAGAGGGCGATTCCCCGTTTGGCAAACTCTCCCAAAGTTTCGTTCTCCAGGGGGGTCAGATCCTCAAAGGAGAAGTTGTTGTCGTAGATCATGATCTTCTGCTTTTCCAGAAGGTCAAGGAAGACGATGCGGAGAATCTTCTTCATCAGGGGAGTGTCGTACTGTGCCGAGATGTCCTGGGCGATCAGCTTATGGTTGACCAGGCACTCGGAGACGCTTTTGCGCTTCACCTGGTTGATCTCCTCGTTGGCCCTGAAGAGTTCCAGGGGCATGGAGGCGTTGTAGTCGTTGCTTCCGAGGGTCATGGTCACATCGCTTCCGTAGTGGACGACAATCTTGGCGATAAGTGTGGAAGGACGGACATGAAATCCACGGTAGTTGGGAATGGGAACCTCAATCTCTCCCATCTCGGCATAGTGTTTCAGGATCTCCTTGCAGAGCTTCTGGGAGGCCAGAATATAACGCTCTGGAAAGGAGATGAAGTACTTCATCAGGTAGCTCAGGAGATCCTTATCCAGAACAGGAGGCTCCAGAACTGTCTTTTCATGGAAGTAGAGGCTGTGACGCTCATAGTAGTGGGTCAGATTGGTGGCGCACTCCAGAAGGTGGTAGACGACTGAAATATGGCCCCGCAGTACGGGAAGACTGGGGTCCTTTTTTGCCACATCCGAACCGGACAGGTAGGTATCATAGAGAGACTGAAGGTTGTGGAACTTGTTCTCCAGAAGCCTCAGTTTTTCCTCGGAAACCTCTTCGGGAATGGCTGAGGAGTATTCCTCCTCATTCAGTTTCTTGTAGATCTTCAGCATAATGCTCTCTTCCGCCAGATTGAGGAAGGAGGTAGCCAGATAGACCGCGGTCTTTCCGGGGGCTTTGGATTCTTTTCTGACTCTGTCCGAGAGCAGCCGTCCCAGTACCTCATTCTCTCCGAAACGGTAACTGTCCATGGGTTTCAGATCATGGTTGATATCAAGGGACTGGTTCAGTTTGCATATTTCATTACATGATTTTATCAGAATGGCAAAGATAGAGGCGATCATATTGTCCGTTGACAGCTCGAAATCTTCATCCAGCTGCACCAGAGAGTAGGAGGGCGCGGCATTTTTTATATGGAGAAGGCTGTAGCCGATCCGCGAAAAGGCCTTGATAACGGCGGTTATCTTCCTCAGAGGGCTCCACTGGGTGTTCTGCTGTGCCCCGTAGGCATCCAGAAGCTCTTCACAGCGGGATGATTCAAGATTCAGCCGCCCAAGCAGGGGTCTGTTGACCTCCTCTGCCCTATACTGACTGAGTCCTGAAGAAATTGAGAGCAGATCCTGCATGTCTTCCGCAATGGATGTTTTAAAAACTTGATTCTCTATAGTTTGCATACTTTCATCTTTGGAAACCTGTATTAATAATTAGAATAAATCCGTAACTTCTGCAATGCTTTTACATCTCTTTCTTTATTTCTTATCGGTCAACAGCTGCAGTCTGGTAAAAATATAATCAAGATCATCCGATTTGAGGGTGTATTTCCTGATTCGGGGGAACTCTTTCATAGGCGGGCTGTCCCACTCATAGGGAAAAATCCGGCTCTGTGGATTATCGTTTTCATACCAGGCATTCAGATATATTCTGTCCTCCGCAATCTCCAGACAGGTAGCGCCGAATTTATGAATTACGGTGCCCGAGTTGAAGAGGCAGGCAACGGCCAGGGGATCATAGAGGCTGCCCCGGCTTTTGTAGTCCTCGTTCTCGAGAAGCTTATAGAGAATGTCGGCAGTCCTGTGAATGGCCCCCACCAGTTCCGGGTCCTTCTCCTCCTGATCCATATAGTCCCTGATCATCTTGTCAATTCTGATCTTCAGATACTCCTCTTCCGAGTGTCCCTCAAAGAGAGCCCGGTGGGTATGCCCCGCAAGAGCTATGATTCCACGGCCCCTGGCATACTCGAAGATCCTCTGCTCGGCCTTGAGAAGCTTTTCGCTTAGAAAATCCCTTTTGATATTGTTGATATGAAGAGGGTGGGCCAGATAGCGCAGGGAGAAGTGGGTCAGCTTGTGTCTGAATGGAGAGCTGTAGAGGGAGGCCTGGTGACCGTGAAGGACCAGAAACTCTCCGTTCTGGTGTTCCAGTATCAGAGAGGGGAGGATCTCCGCATTTACAGCAATTTCCGCCTCACAGCGCCCGGAGAAGCGCCCGAAGGAGGGGCCGCTGTCGTGGTTTCCCCTGATTTTGTAGAGACCCGGACCCTTTTTGAACTCAAGAAAAAGCTCGTACAGCTCCTCCCAGGCCCGGCTGATGCTGGGCAGCTTGACCCGGTGAAGTTCCTCAATGTCACCGTTCAGGATCAGGGTGTATCCCCCGGGGAGATACCACTGTCTCAGCATCGTCAGTACCAGGTCCGCATTCTTTTTGAACTCATCCCGGCTTCTGCCTCCTCCCAGATGAAAATCGCTGAGGATCACAATTTTGCTGGAAGAGTCTATTTTGATCCTCCGGGCCTGGCGGTATGTCTTTTCAAGGTTGTCCTGTATTATACTGCTTACGGGGTCTGACACTTTCTTACCTCATCCTGAGAGAAGCTGCTCCCGAAGCGGCTTTCCTCTACAATACCAGTTTAGTGCATGGAGAGATAAAATGAAATTCATTCCCCTTTTTGAGAGCATGAAAACCGTCCGGCCCTCGGATAAAGCCCGGCTGGTGGTCTTTGCTGCCGATGAGCGCTTTATTGCGGTGGATTCACAGGGATCTCCCTTTCTGAAGCCCTTTTCTGCCGCAGATGAGGCTGAAAACCTGGTCATCGGCTCCCTTGACGGCATAAAATGCCGCTGTGTCAGTCTGGAGGAGGGGAGTGCACTACCCGAGGGACTACGCTGGGAGGAGTTTCGGGACATTTACCGTGATCTGGATGAAGAGGACCAGTTTCCCGTCGGAAGAGCCCGGGTTCTACTGGAGTGGAGACGGACCCACCGTTTCTGCGGAGCCTGCGGGGCTGAGATAGAGCTTTCAGAAACTGAGCATGCCGGCCGCTGCCCGGGCTGCGGCGAGCTGCGCTATCCGGTGATTGCACCTGCTGTTATTATCCGTATCACCCGGGGGGATGAGATCCTTCTGGCCCATAATGCCCGTTTCCCCGAAGGCTTTTTCTCCCATGTGGCGGGCTTTGTTGATGCCGGTGAGAACCTGGAACAGGCGGTCCGCCGGGAGGTAATGGAGGAGGTTCAGCTGGAGGTGGAGAATATCAGGTACTTCGGCTCCCAGTCCTGGCCCATGCCCCACTCACTGATGCTGGCCTTTACCGCAGAATGCCCCGATCACGATGCTCAGCCCGTACCCGACGGGGAGGAGATAGATGAGGCCCGCTGGTTTACAAGAGAAACGATGCCTGAGATTCCGAATACAGGAAGTATAGCCGGCAGGATGCTTGCGGACTACCTTCAGAACCGGTAGCCGGCCCTGATCAGGGCGGTTACAATGTGGATGTCTCTGCTGTTGTAGACCAGAAAACGGTAGGCTGCACCCGCCTGGAAACGCCAGTTACCTGGTGAGGCAAAGATAATATCTCCCTCAAGGGAAAAAACATTTCCCGATTCATTGTCCTTCTCCTGGCGGCTGTCGAAGAGCTCTTCCAGACCGTTCACAAAGGCCATTCCAGCTCCCAGTTTGAAGCTGTAGTCCAGCTTCCTGCCCCTGTCGGTGGTGTAGTAGAGATAGGGATAGAGCATGGTGATACCGAAGCCCTCACCATTTTTCATATTCAGGCCGCTGACGGCGCTCATTTCCAAAACACCGCCAACCCCCATGCGGCGAAGAACGGGCCTTCTGCTGCCCAGATCGGCCTCCCAGCCCATACCCAGACCAAAACTGATATTGGGTGTGGGCAGCCAGATATGGGCGGGACCGGCTTCGAATTTACGAACGCCCCAGGTCCAGCCGGGCCAGTGGGTGGAAACGGGAAAGTAGGTATAGAGTTCAAAACCCGTCTTCTCGTAGGCTTCTCTCTCCTTTGCCTCCCGTTCCATCCGGCTCTCACTGCTGCCGGTCTCTTCCGATGGAGATTCCTGGGCGGCCAGCGCAAAGGTAATCAGTAGAATATATAGCAGGGTAAGAAGTTTCTTCATAGTCTGATTCCTCCCCCGATCCAGGGCTGAGTCAGTGTAAATTCCGCGCTGGGATAGTATACAGGCATAAAATCTATTCCGAATTCTATTAGAAAACCCGAGTTCCACATCTTCTGGGCGCTGACTCCCAGGGTCAGGTTGAAGCCGATGTCCCCCTGGAGCAATTCCCCATCCAGGCTGTCCCGGTTGACCCAGAGAAAGCTGGTTCCCGTACCGAAGTGAGGGATAATGGACCAGCCCTTTTTCAGCTGCAGCTGGTAGAAGAGTTTGAAATTCATTATCAGATGGCTGTACACATAGTCCGTATCCCGCTGTTTCATATGGGCGTTCTCAATTTCCAGCTCTATTCCCAGGGGTCTGAGTCCCGGTGCACTGAAGAACCGGGCGTTTGCCAGCTCGTGGCGGACCTTGAGGGAGAATCCCAGGGGCATGGCGTCCATATCCTCCACTTCGCTATCTCCGGGCATGGAGGGTCCGTAGGCGGCAATAAAGGTGATATTGTTCCTGGGAGGGTAGCGGCGTACCGGTACCATCTCCGGGGCTTCGGCCATATAGATATCGTTTTTAAGGGTATCCGACTCTCCAGACGGGTTTGTGACCTCAAGGCTGTACTCTCCGATGGGGCTGTCCTTGGTCAGAAAGGATATCCGGATCAGTTCCTCGTTCACCCATTCGGCTGTGTAGGGGTTGATCACCCGGTCCTGGCCGAAGATTCTTATCTCCGCATCGGGGTGGAAGTTTTTTCCCTTGATCTCCACTCCGTCGTAGTCCAGATACTGGAAGAGCTCCACCGTGTCGATGGATCTGACATCCGGGGACATGGAGGGGTGAAGGGTCAGAACTGTTTCACTGTTTCTGTCCTCCAGTCCGGAAGGGTTTTTTATCTTCAGGGTGTACTCTCCTGCCTCAACGGAGTCTGAGGGAAAGGACAGTTCGACCCTTTCGCCGTCGATCTGAATTATGGAGAGCTTAACCTCCTCTTCCAAATCAGATTCCGAACCAGATCCAGTTTCCGGGACGAGGGTGAAGAGGCTCTCATCAAGGGCCTGGAAGACTACAGCCTCCAGCGTAATCTCCTCACCGGGGAGAAGGTAGGCCTCCCCGGGGGAAAACTCCCTGATCACCGGCTGCAGGGCCTCCTTGATAATCAGGGGCCTCCATCCGGTGGTGTTTACGGTTTTTTTGAATTTATTGAGTACGGCGATCTGGATCTCATACTCTCCGGGGAGGAGGGAGAAACTGATTTCCGACTCGTTTACGGTAGTTTTAAAGATCTCCTCGTCTCCCTGGCGTATGGTCAGCTCATAGCCCCATGCGCCCTCAATGGCCTCCCATGAGAGGTACTGCTCCACCTCTTTGCCACGGCTGAGCTGCGCCTGCAGAGTTCCCCCCAGAAGAGTGAGCAGAAGGAGGAAAATGATTTTGAAATCAGCGCGCATACTGCAGCTCCGGTGAAAGAATGTCCGGAATCTCATCGATTTCCGGCAGGGTCAGCTGGAAGGGAACAGACAGAACAGAGCTCTCCTGAAAGACTCTGCCGTCAAGCTCTCTTACCGCCTGAACATCAAAGCGGAAGGCCCCCACATCAAGGTCCTCCAGCTTACTGAAATTATAATTCGTTCCGGACCACTTATCCTCTTTGAATACCGTTTTTCCGGTTTCCGCAGAGCTGAGGGTGATCCGATAGTAGCTTGTACCCGGTACTGCGGACCAGTTGAAGTCCAGGGAGTCACGGGTCTGCATATCCAGAGTCTCCCCGGGCAGGGGCTGGAAGGAGGTCACCGCCGGGAGGGGCGGGACAGGGGTTACTTCAAAGGAGTAGATCGCCGAGTCTGGGGAGCTGTTTCCCTCATCATCCCTGGAGCTGAGCTGGAGGTAGTAGACCCCCGTATCAAGATCGGGAATCCGGCGGCTTAAGACGCTTCTCTCCTCATCGAGAATCAGGCTGCTGAAGTTGGGGTCCCGGGAGAGCCGGATTTTCTGTCTGGGAAGGGTCGGTGTCTGTATCCAGCGGAAGGAGGGCTGGTTCTCTATAAGCACCAATTTCGAGAGTCTCTGTCCGTTGGCCGGATAGGTCAGCCGGGGAGCCTGGTAGTCCAGTAGCCGGTCCAGGCTGAAGCTGCGGATGGCACTGGCGCTGCTGTTGATTACCCCGTTTTCAAGTCTCTGGTGGGCCTGGACCTGAAGGGTATACACCCCTGTATTCAGAAGGCTCTTGTCACTGATGGTCCAGGTCGTATCCGGGGAGGCCTCCCTTGTAAGAGTCGGGTACGCAGGGTCCCGGGGGATTAGTTCGGCGCTGTAGTACTGAGCCCCGCCCACGGGCTGCCACTCTATTGTCAGAGGTGTTGAGCCAAGCAGGGATAGAGCCTCTCCCTCATCGGGCTCGGTAAACCGGGGGGTGCTCAGACGGTAGACCATCTCGAAGGGGGTCTGTGTGCTGGCAATAACCGTGTTTCCGCCGCTGTCTACTGCAGAGGCCTGCCAGGAGTACTTTCCGGCTCCCGGAAGAACCAGATTCATGGACAGGGCATTGGATGTCTGGCTGAACAGGGGTGTTCCGCCGCTGCCGTCCCGGAATACCTCTACCCTGTAGGGGCCCTCCAGGGTGCTCTCCCAGGCAAAGGGGATATTGTCAAAGCTCTCCACAATATTCAGGCTCTCTGCTGCGGGCCTGAGTGTGTTGATTGAGAGAACCGCTTCAAGAACATCAAAACGGCGCACCGGGGAGGGGGGAACGGCCCTGTTTTCACGGTCCAGTCCCTCAACCATCCAGTAGTAGTCTCCTACAGGGGGAAGTTCTTCCATCAGAAAGGAGTTTCTGCTGAGCCACTGGTCCACAATGGGGGCGTTCATCTCACTGTCCGAGGCTACTACCAGGTGGTAGCTGCCGATCTCCCTGTCCGCCTTCCAGCTGAACCTGAGCCCTTCCCGCAGTTTCAGAGGATTCACCGACTCATCGGGGGCCGGAAGAATCAGCCGGGGAGGTTCGAGGCTGTCGTTTTTGACGATGCTGAAGCGTCTGATCTCGGGGGAGGAGTAGGCGATAAGCCGTGCGGAGCTGTACTGGGGCAGAACACGCCAGTACCAGGTTCCCTCTGTCAGCCCCTGGAGTGTGCTGAAGTTGTTGGGTCCGCTTATTTCACGGGCAACACTGGTAAATCCGGCATCGGAAGCAACCTGCAGGACCGATCCGTTGGCCAGGGCCGAGGCCTCCCAGGAGAAGGCCATGTCGGGAGGGATGTTCCGGTACTCAAAGACCTCGTCGGGAACGGGAACCTGCTGGCTCGGGGCATTGTCCCTGATAATAACAACCCTGTTTGAAGGGCTGCTGTAGGCAGTGCCGTCGGGAAAGGTTCCGCTGATCCGCCAGTAGTAGGTTCCGGGAATGATATCCATTGCTGCGCTGCTGCCGGGGGCTTCAAAATCGCTGAAACTGATAAAATCCTTATATTCCGCCAGTTCAAGGCGGGTGTTTCTTAAGGGGAGGATGGTGTCCCAGGTGAATTCCATGGGAACCGATGCGGAGGTCGTCACAATAAGGCGGTTGTTTTGAGGGCTTCTCAGCTTTACAGCCTCCTGTTCCACGGTAATCTCGTCGCTGATGCTGGCCTTGTAGTTTTCCTCAATGCTGGTGGTTCTGCCGTCCCGGGAGACATCGATGGTCCCCTCGTCAACAGAGAGGCTGATATCCTCTCCATCAAGCTTGTTCAGGGAGACTGAAGCTTTGTTGAGGGCTATGACCGTGTTATTCGACCGGATCTGCAGGTTTTCGCTGCTTTCGCTTCCGGCAGCTGATATATCGCCGCCCAGGAATTCTATGTTTTTGGACTCCTCTCCCCACTCCAGAACGATATAGCTGTTGGCGTTCATGGTAATCTCGGTTCCATCAATCAGGGTCAGAGAGGTTCGGGAGTTTTCAATGGTTCTCAGGCTGTCGTAGTTGTAGAGGGGGGAACTGATCTCCAGTTCTCCCCAGACTGCCCGTCTTGAGAATTTCCGCTGGGCGGTGTTCTCAATAAAGCTGATCTCTCCGATCACCTCTCCGCCCTCGTTCCGGATCTCTCCATTGAGGTCCTGAAAGAACTCATAACCCGCCCATCCGAAAATTGAGAGAAGCAGTGCTGTAAGAAAGAAATCTTTAATCAATGATTTCATATTTGACTTCTTCTTTCTCCAGATCTACATCGGCGATGTTGTCGAAATCGCCGGGAATGCCCACATACTCCCGCAGCTCATGCATCGAACGGGGACGGTCGGGGTCATCCATTCGCCCCAGTACAGCGTAGATCTGCTGGGGTTCTGATTTTCCCTTAACCATAATCTTGTTCATGGGGACAAGGTCGAAGATTCCTTCCACAATATCCGCGGTGCCCTGGGATATCAGAATGTCGGACCCCATGGGCTTGTTGAGGGCCTCGATACGGGAGGCCAGGTTAACGGCGTCGCCGATTACGGTATACTCCATCCGGTCGTTTGAACCGATCTGACCCGCCAGAACATCACCGCTGTTCAGGCCGCATCCGATGCGGATTATCGGTTTCCGGTCGCCCCCCCGTCCCTGATTGAACTTTCTCAGGGCCGTTCTCATCTGAAGGGCGCCGTTTACCGCATTCTCCGCATCATTGCCATGGGAGATGGGAGTCCCCCAGATGGCCATAATGGCATCGCCGATATACTTGTCAACGGCCCCGTAGGTCTGGTTTACACACTCTACCATCAGGGTCATATACTCGTTCAGAAAGCTTACAACCTCCCCTGGAGTCAGCTTTTCGCTGATCGCCGTAAAGGAACGGATATCCGAAAAGAAGATTGTGGCAGGTTTAATTTCACCACCCAGCTGAATTGCGCCCTTTTCCGCAAGGTCCGCTACCTCTTTGTTTACAAAACGGCCGAAGGCATCCTTGATCCTCTCCTTCTCCTCCAGTCCTGTGCCCATGTTGACAAAGGCTCTTGTCAGTACACCCACCTCGTCCTGGGTTCGGGGCTTCAGGTTAAGGGCGTAGTTCCCTTCCTCAATCTCCCTGGTAGCACCCACCAGTTTTCTAAGTGGGCCTGAGAGTGATTTTGAGTAGTAGTAGATGATCAGCACAGCAAGGGCGACAAACATGACCATCAGCAGGATGTTACGCCTCTGAATCCGGTAGATCGCCTCAAAGGCAAGGGCTTCGGGTACCGTGGTGATCACCCCCAGACGTCCGAAGCTCACCTTCTTGTAGGAGCCCAGATAGATCTCCCCGTCATTGGCGGTAAAGCGGATCTGTCCGGTGTTTACAGCGGAGCTGAAGAGTTCCCTGACGATGGGAAGATCTCCCATATTGACCCCGGAAGTGAGTATTGTATTATCCGGATGGGCCATCAGGTCACCCGCCGAGTCGGCGATAAAGGTGCTGGTTATACCCCTGGACTGGACCGCCTTCTGGAGGCTGTCTCTTGTCTCAACCAGTATAAAAAGGGTCTTTATGCCCTGTTCCTGCTTGTAGGGAATGGTAATCCCCAGAACGGGAATGCCGAAGTAGGTGGACACATTGAATACCGAGGGAGTTCCGCCCTCGGCCAGCCTGATCTGTTCATCATAGTCTTCCACTACACTATTGATAAATGACTCCGAGACATCCAACTCTCCCAGCAGGCCCTGGTTGTAGAAAAGGCGATTCTCCTCGGGTATTCCGGCGAAGAGGATGCTTCGTTCGCTTCTGAAGTAGTAGCTTTCGAAGTCTTTCTGGCTGCCCGTACTTCCGTCTCCCGCTCCAAGCAGGAGGAGTGAGGCACTGTTCCCTATGGTCAGAAGGGTTCCTTCAACCTGGGCGGCTATGGTTTCCGAGATCTTGAGATTGCTCTCTTCCACCCGGACTTGTGAGTCCTGGAGAAAGAAGAATGTGGCCAGCATAATCATCCCGGAAAGGGCAAGAATCAGAATCAGTGAGGTGATGATACTCATCTTCATACCGATGGGGTAGAGGATGGCGGTTCCGGGCTCCCTCTTTGTACGGCGCTCTTTCTCCTCTTCCTCCGGGAGCTGATCAACCCTGTCCTCATCGGCTTTCTCTTTTGGAGTCCGAGGGACAACAGGGAATTCGGGACTTTCCACGGTATCGGGATCAAAGAGCAGGGTTTCCTCGTCAAGATTGCTTGTCTCTTCGGGGTTGAAATCCAGTCTGCTCTCCGGCGGCTCGGCATTTCTGACAAGCTGGATCGTCTGATCCGGTCCGGACAGGGTGGTCAGCAGGCGGACGGGGATTCTCTGTTTCTCCCAGAAACTTTCCGGCTGCTCAGGGCTCTTGATAATAAAGTAGTAGGGCAGACCCGGCGGGTCCGGCTCATCCTCAAGGGGCAGCTCCAGGGGGCCGTGGAACTGAAGGCGTCCCTCCTGCTTCAGCTGTCTCATATTTTCTACCAGAGCCAGAGGGTTCTCCCAGTTCAGAAGATCTATATAGGCAATGGAGAGAAACTCACCCCTTCCGGCCTGATGGAAAACGGGGTCCGGAACCTTCAGATTCCAGTCGCCTCCGTCGGTAAGGACCATGGATACCGGACGCAGAGGGAAGGGTACAGGCAGGCTGACTCCTTCCCGGGCAAAACGGCGGACCGTCCACGTCAGGGCCTCTTCGCTGACCCGCTCAACGGCGGGGTAGATCATGCTTTGAGAGGGGGTGATAAAGCTGCCGTAGTCTTCGGCAACCGCAATGCTCTCATATACCTGACGGATCTGTTTGGTCAGAGTCAGAAGAAGGGATTTGTCTCTGCTTCCCAAACGGCCGGCGGCTGCCGCCTTTTTGCTGAGATAGACGCCCCCCAGAAATCCCAGACGGCTGAGGGCCATCAGATTCATAAAGCCCGCAGTGTAGTGAATCTCCGAGAAGGCATGAATCAGTCCCGTTCCCGCACTGCGGCTGGAGGAGGGCTGGCGAATCAGCTCTTCCGTTCCTGAAATCAATTCTTCCAGAGCTGCCAGGTTCTTCTTGAAATAGGGTATTAGATTCTGAGTCATTCCCTTCTCACCTTCCAAAGGAGATTGAGACAGAACTTGTAAAAATATACAGACCTGTCCCTTATCCTATTATCTGCATACTGCCTTAAAACAATGAGCGAAAAATGGTTCACCGTTTCTCTTTTCCGAAAGGAATTTCCCGTGGAAATGACGGGGAATTGGCGGGGAACTCGATTTTTCCACTGTTTCAGCCGTTAATTTACATTATAATAAAAGTAAGATCGGTCTGCCTGTTTTTGATTCTGACCTCCTGATAGGGGCCGTTTAATTTAAGAAAGTTCTAAGGCTTTTACGGAGGGAATGAGGTGTTTAGAAGGTATCGGGCAATTTTGAAATGGGGAGCACTCCTTGTTCTTTTACTCTCAACCCTCTCCTGCTTCGACAGATACCCCTTCCTGCTGGATGACATGAAGATGCCCGGGGTCTACTGGGAGGACTATGACTACTCCTCCCTGGGTGTTATCTATATATGGTTCTGGTATGAAGACAGTTACGACCAGACCATCTACTACACCCTGGATGGAACGGATCCCACCCTGACAAACTACTCCGTCTTTTACCAGGATGAAGGCCCTGTTGAGGTCTATCCCCTGTCCGGTGATACCGTTGTCATCAAGGCAGTGGCCGCCTGGCCTGACTACGATCTGATCGGTCCAATGGCGGAAACCTGGTATTACGCTCCCTGATGAGAACTGATCTTCCGGTTCTCTATTATTTGTGCTAGGATGCCTTCAAATTCCCCTCTTCAGGAGCTGTAAAATGAGTAAACTCTGGGCCAAAGACTACGATGTAAACGAACTGATAGAAGAGTTCACAGTGGGTATCGACTATGTGCTGGATCAGAAACTGATTCCCTCGGACTGCGCGGCCTCACTGGCCCATGCGACCATGCTTCAGTCCATCGATATTCTCACTTCCGATGAACTGGCCGCCCTTAAGAAGGGCCTTCAGCAGATCCTGGCCGAACATGGTGAGGGGAAATTTGAGATCAGACGTTCCGATGAGGACGGCCATACGGCCATCGAAAACCGTCTTGTGGAACTCGCCGGCGAGGCGGGCAAGAAGATCCATACCGGCCGGAGCCGGAATGACCAGGTTGTTACCGCCCTCAGGGTCTACGGCAGAAGCAGGGTCCTGGGCATTATCAGAGAGTGCGGTGAACTGGCTGAGGCAATTCTGATGCTGGCGGAGGCCCATAAAGAGAGCCCCATGCCCGGCCGGACCCATATGCAGATCGCCATGCCCTCGTCGGTGGGCCTCTGGGCGGCAAGCTTTGCCGAGGAGCTGATCGATTCCATGACCCTTCTCTCATCGGTCTGGGAGATCCTTGATCAGAACCCCCTGGGAGCCGCCGCGGGATACGGCGTACCCCTCCCCTTAAACCGTGAGATGACCACAGAGCTGATGGGATTCAGCCGGGTCCAGAACAATGTAATCTATGTAAACAACTCAAGAGGAAAGATGGAGCTGATGGTGCTGGACGTGCTGGATCAGATAACCCTGACCCTGAGCAAGATCGCCCAGGACCTGATCCTCTTCTCCCTCCCCGAGTTCGGCTACTTCAGCCTTCCCGCACAGCTGTGTACCGGAAGCAGCATTATGCCCCAGAAGAAGAACCCCGACGGACTGGAGCTGATGAGGGCCAAGGCGGGTACAGTCAGTGCCTGCGGCACTCAGATCAGAAATATCCTCCGCTCCCTGCCCAGCGGATACAACAGGGACTTCCAGGAGACCAAGGAGCCCTTTCTCAAGGGCTGCGACATCACATCCATCTCACTTAGAATGATGACTCTAACCTTTAAGGAACTGAAGGTGAAGGTTGACGCCCTGCGCAAGGGCTTTTCAAAGGATATCTACGCCACCGATGTGGCTCTGGAGCTGGTGGCTTCCGGAAAGAGCTTCCGGGATGCCTATAAGGAGGTGGGACTGGCTCTTGACAAGCTTGAGGACCAGAACCCCGACGAGTCCATCCGCTCCCGTCTCTATACGGGAACCAGCGGAAAACTCTGTCTCGACCAGGCAGCTGCCCGTCTGGAGGCTCTTCTGAATACCGCCGCAGAGCGGGAAGAGAAGATTGAAAGTGCCCTTGAGTCCCTGATGGGTTCCAGGGTGGATCTGCTGATCCGCTGAAGGTTCCCCGCCCCCGCAGGCTGATGCGGACCGGCATCGGCCCCGTGCCGGCGGCAGCCACTCCATGCTCAGCCGCCGCTCCGGCGGGTCTACTGATCCGCCGAGAGCTCCTGAATCTGCAGAAGGAGCTCTCTCAGCTTCCTCTGCTCCTCAAGACTCTCTGCCAGCTGTTTTTCCAGCTCAGCCTTTTCGGTGCTTAAAGAGCTGTTGTCGCCGCTCAGTCTGCCGATTTCACTCTGAAGGCCGCTGCTCAGGTTCTCAAGCTCATCAAGGCGGGTGCTGCTGACTCTTATCTGCTCGCTGAAGTCCTCGGAAAGGGCCTCCATCTCACGGTCATAGCGCTCCTTCATCTCTTCCAGGGACTCTTCGGGCTCGTTGCCTGCCTCTTCCTTCAGGCTCTCCTCAAGGCCAAGGGCCTCCAGCCTCAGTACGATCTTTGATGATTCCAGCTCTCCGGGAATCACCTTCAGGTTCAGGTCCTCGTAGCCGCGCTTCCTTGCCAGGAGGGTGAGGGGGACTTCGGCATCAAAGAGACCCGACAGACGGCCGCTCCTGTTGAGCCTGCCGTTCTGATAGAGCTGAACCCCCTCGGGGAGGGTTGTAATCTCCAGATAGACCAGCTCGGCCTGCTCCTCCCAAACCTCAAGACTCTCTTTCTTGAAGATCTCTCTATCCAGGGTATTGAGACTACCCTTCTCGGGGACGGCGGCACCGGGCTCCCAGCCCTCCAGATCCAGGGACTCACCCTGAGCAACCTGACTGAGAACCTCCTCCTCACCTCCTGCGGTGGAACGGAGTACCGCAACGGTACCCTCCCGGACTGCCACACGGCTTCCGGCGCCGGCGTGGGACTCGATATAGAACTCTGTACCCTCAACACGGTAGATCCTCTCCTGGGCCCTGACCTCCAGATTGTCCGTGGCGTTCAAGCGGTCCACCTTATAGAGCATGGAACCCGTAAGAAGCTCAGTCCTTACATCAATGTCCCGGCTGTTGGTCAGAAGACGCTGGATCTCAACCAGGGTGTTGCTGCGCAGGCTCATGGTCGCCTTACCCACAAAATGGACCTGGCACCATGAGTCGTCAACCACCTTGATGATGTCTCCCTGACGGACGGCGTCTCCGGGTTTGGGAACGATCATCTTCTCCTCGCGGATCAGGTAAACCTCCCCGGAAATATGGGAGATAACCGCATCCCCCGGTTCAATCTCAACAAAGCTGAGAGGGTCGCTGTCAATAGTTTTTACGATTAGTGAGTAGCCCAGAAGCAGTCCTCCCGCACCAAGGGCGCCGATAAGAAGAAGGGCAATGGATTTGATAAATGATTTCATGGAATACCTGTCCTGATGAGCAGTCAAATAAGGGCTTCCCTTACAAGATCCCTGAGATCTTCCGGAAGCCCTTCTGATATGGAGTTGAAAATCCGCAGAACGCGGGTTTTACTGTAGCGGCCGTCGGCGCTGAGAACGGGTCTGCCGTCCCCGCTTTTCTGCCAGGTCAGGCAGCGCTGGACCGATTTTTTGTCAAAACAGAACTGGAAGCCGGTGATATTCTCCCGGGGGGTGTCAAACCAGACGATCAGGTCCGTGTTTTCATCGACATACCACTTGCGGAAATCCTCCCCGGGAATCTGGCGGACATTCTGTATCTCGACCAGCATGCTTCCTCCTGCGTTTCGGATAGTATCGTACAGGCAGCCCGTGAGGACCGCCTGCAGGGGCTTTAGTTGTAAGCCCTCAGAGCCTGAGCAATGTTCAGGCAGTAGTCACCGATCTGCTCAATATGGGCGACAATATCAAGATACAGCAGTTCTCCCTTAATATCAGCACCCTTTTTAATGTTTTTCCGGATTCCCTTGTTCAGGCTCTTCTTATAGGTCTGGAGCTTCTCCTCCATCTCATAGGCCTCTTTCAGGGTCTCCTTGGACACATGCTCGTTGATATGGGACTTGATAAGGGTCAGGAATTTCTGAACCGTTGAGGTAATGGGTTCCAGATCCTTGATGGCCGTATCGTGAAGGGGAATCTCCTTCTTGAAGCGGCGCTCTGAAAGGAGAATCAGGTTGTAGCAGCTGTCGCCGATGCTCTCCAGTTCATTGACGATTCTCATCATGGCGCTCACATTGTTCCGGCCGTGTTCATTGAGGCTCTCACCGGAGCAGGCAATCAGGTACTTGGTGATCTCTTCCTGCATCTGGTCACTGAAGTCCTCCATATCCTTGATCTCTTTCACCTGGGCTCCCATCTTCTTGTCGGGATGCCTGAAGACTTCAAGATAGATGTTGAACATATCCTCAACGATGCTGGTCATATGGGAGACCTCTTTCTGGGCGTTGATGATATTGACCTCGGGCATGCTCTGGATGGTGGGTTCCATATAGGTGAGCTTGTACTTGCCCAGAATCTCTTCGGGTTCTGAAGAGGGAATAATCTTCTCTATCAGTCTGGCTATCTGGGGAACAAATCCGATAAATACACAGGTGCTGAAAAGGTTGAACAGGGTGTGAAACATAGCCAGATTGGTTGTAATCTCATCTCCGGGAACAACTCTCTGAACAAAATTCAGGAAGGGAGTGAAAACAAAGGAAAAGACCACAACACCGGCAATATTGAAGAAGATATGGACTCCCGCGGCCCGCTTGGCATTTACATTGGCTCCGATGGAGGCAAGGAAGGCATCCACGGTGGTCCCGATATTTGAGCCCATTACCATGGCTGCCGCCGCATCAAGGGGGATCAGGCCGTTATGGGCCATGGTCAGGGTGATGGCCATGGAGGCACTGGAGGAGTGAACGATAATGGTAATCAAGGCTCCTGCCAGAATAAAGGCGATCAAAGAGAAGGCACCCTTGCCGGTGTAGCCTTCCAGGAATCCGACCATTCCCGCATCCATAGAGGGCATGGCGTCCTTAAGAAAGTCCAGACCCAGGAAGAGGATACCGAAACCGATCATAAACTCACCCCAGTCGTTACGTTTGGGAGACTTGGAGAAGTAGAGGGGGAGACCCAGCGCAATAATGGGCAGGGCCATGGCGCTGATGGAAAATTTGAATCCCAGCAGAGAGACGATCCATCCTGTTACGGTGGTACCGATATTGGCACCCATAATAACACCGATGGACTGGACCAGACTCAGCAGTCCCGCATTTACAAAGCTGACCACCATTACGGTGGTTGCCGATGAGGACTGAATAATAACGGTCACAAGGAAACCGGTCAGTACGGCAATAAATCTGTTTGAAGTAATGTGGTTCAGAACGCTCTGGAGTCCGTCTCCCGCAGCCTTCTGAATCCCCTCGCTCATGATCTTCATTCCGAAGAGGAAGACACCGAGGGCACCGATGACCTGCAGTACATTCATGACTATACCCATAATTTTTTATATCTCCTGTATATGTCAGTAATAAGATTTGATAACTTTCTTAATCATAGGTGAATCAACGCAAACGGTTGATTCCGTAATCCGCCCAAAGTGTATAGGCCACGGGGGGAGAACGCAAGAGTTGTGTTAGAAAATTAACACAAAACATCCTATTAATTCACTCTGAACCCACCGGAACAGTCGACTTTTTTTCTTTTTTTGACAGAAAAAAGCCAGAGGGCGGCCATGGTCATAAAGTAGGGGAAGCTGAGGATCAGGGTAGGGGGAACTCCCAGGAAGCCCTGAGCCCTGTTGGCGCCCCACTCGGCCAGGCTGAAAAGAAGACAGGCCGCCACAACGCCGGGCACCTTGCGGTATCCCAGATAGATGGCCACCAGGGCGATCCAGCCCTTGCCTGCTGACATGCCCGGAACATAGACCCCGAGGCCCAGGGAGAGGGCCGCACCAGCAAGGCCCGAGAAGAGCCCCGAGTAGATGACCATCTCCTTTTTTATGCTTACAGGGTTGATTCCCCTGGCCCGGAGCAGATCCTCCTGTTCACCGCAGGAGCGGATAATCAGCCCTTTGCGGGTCCTGAAGAAGATAATCTGCAGCAGGACCGCCAGCAGAAGGGCCAGGGGGATAAAGATATCCATACCGCCGATCCGTGAGATGCCCGAAAGTCCATCGGGACGGATAATCCCCTGGTTTCCGTAGAGGCTCTGGGAGATGGATACAGTCAGGGCGGGGACAAGCACATTGATTCCCAGACCCGTTATAAAGGGATTACCCTTGAGGGTGAAGGTTCCCAGATTGAAGAGCAGGGCTGCAAGAACTCCCGCACCTATGGCCGCCAGAACCGCAAGGGCCAGACTGCCGGTCATTCCGCCGACAATTACCGCGGCAAAGGCGGAACCCAGGATCATTCCTTCAAGAGCTATATTGAGAATTCCCGCCCTTTCGGTAAGAAGACCGCCCAGGGCGGCGAGAATCAGGGGTGTGGCGCTGCCGAAAATCGCGAGTATCATCTGCCCCTCCTTATTTTAATACGAAGTACCGCCGAGGAGATCAGCAGAAAAAGAACACCCTGTATGATGGCACCCAGTTCAAGGGAGAGGTCCGAGTGAAGCACCGCAATCCTTGATCCCTGGGTGATCCAGGCAAAAAAGAGGGCCGCCGGCAGCAGTCCCGGCACCTTGTTTCCCGCAATCAGGGCAACGGCGATGCCGTTCCACCCCAGTCCCGAGGTAAGCCCCTGGATTCCCGCAAAGTAGGTTCCCGTCAGTACCAGGGCTCCCGCCAGTCCGTGGAGAGCGCCGCTCACCGTCAGAGGAAGGGTCTGGTAGATTCCCGTGTTCAGGCCGCTGTGCCGGGCAAAGCTGCTGCTGCTTCCGGTAATCTGCAGTTCGTAGCCCTGCCGGGTGTGGTTCAGAAACCAGTGAAACAGGGGCAGAAGGAGCAGAGGCAGTATAAAGGAGATATTAAAGGGGCTGGGAATCATAAGTGAGGCCAGTCTGTACTTCTCCGGAAGGGGAACCGTGGTCATCAGATAGCTGTCGGGATCGCTTAAGGGGCCGGAGATAAGGTAGTCGATGACCTTGCTCACCCCCGATGAGAGGAGAAATGTGCTTATAAGATCATCCACATTCCACAGGGCTTTCAGTATTCCCGAGATAAAGGCCAGCAGAGCTCCTCCCAGAACTCCCGCGGCCAGGAGAACCGGAATTCCCAGAGCACCGGGCAGATCGGGAAGAAGCCGGGCCGCCAGTACGGCGCAGATGGCGCCGGTGTAGACCTGTCCCTCTCCTCCCAGATTGAAGGAGCCCGCCCTGAAGGATAGTACTATTCCCAGCCCCGTCAGTGAGAGAAGTACCATTGTATTGAGCATCTCTCCCGTATAGAGCCTGTTGGACAGCACCGCGGGGAAGAAGTAGTAGAGGGTCTCCCCGGGAGCACTGCTGAAGAGAAAGATGATCAGCGCCGAGACCCCGAGGCAGAGGGCCAGTACCGGCAGGGCGGCGGGTATTCTGAACTTCTTCATGCTCTGTCGGCTCCTGTCATCTTCTCTCCTATATAGTATCTGTTCCACTGTTCTTCGGTTCTCTCTATTTCCGTAAGTCTGCCCTCGGTCAGGACGCAGATCCGGTCGCTCAGGCTTAACAGCTCATCCAGGTCGGTTGTCAGAAGGAGGATGGCAATTCCCTCCTCCCTGGCCTGCACAAGCTGGCTGTGAAGACGGTCCCGGCTCTTGAAGTCCAGACCCCAGCTGGGTTCCGAGACTATCAGCAGGGGAGGGTTGTTCTCCAGCTCCCTGGCCACAATCATCTTCTGGATATTACCTCCCGAGAGGGTCTTTACCTTCTGCTTCGCTTCGCCCTTGATGGCGTGGTCCGAGATAAACTGACCCGCCCAGGAGAAGAGCCGCTTCCGGTAGCTCCCGAAGCCGGCCTGCCGTTTCAGAACCGAAAGGTTCTCGGCAAGGGTGGATTCCGGGGCGGCCCCCCGTTTCAGACGGTCCGCGGGAATATAGGAGATGCCGCTTCGCCGCAGTTTCAGAGGGGTCAGGGGCATCCGGTTCTTTCCGTTTAAGAGGATAAAGCCCGTGTCGGGCTGTTCCAGGCCGCAGAGGATGTCCTCCACATGGGTCAGGCCGTTCTCCCTGATCCCTCCCATGCCGAGAATCTCTCCCGGATATAGGGAGAGGTTGATGGAGTCCAGGCGGCGGGTGCCGGTTTCGCTGTATCCCAGGTTGGAGAGTTCCAGTACGGGGACTCCCGTCCGGTCAATTTCGCCCCTCTTTTCAGCAGCAGGCTCCTCTCCCGGCAGAGTGTCCTCACCGATCATCAGACGGGAGATCTCCCGGGGGCTGAGGTTCCCCTTTGCATCGATCCCCTGAAGCTCACCCCGGCGGATAACGGCTATTCTGTCGGCCACCTTCATCACCTCGTGAATCTTGTGACTGATAAAGATCACCGTTTTCCCTTCGCCCTTCAGGCGGAGGAGAAGTTCAAAAAGCTCTTCACTCTGGGTGGTGGAGAGACTGGCCGTCGGCTCATCGAGGATCAGCAGTTCCTTGTTCTTCCAGAGGGCCCGGATCAGCTCACAGCGCTGTATCTGGGGTGCGGTCAGCTGCTTTGCCTTCAGATGGAGGTCCAGAGGCAGATTGTACCGTTCCTGAACAGCGGCTATCTCCTCTTTCAGAACATCCTTACGGAACAGCCCCTTTTCGGGGCCGAGGATAATGTTCTCCAGTACCGACAGATCTCCCGCAAGAAGGGGCTTCTGGTGGACCATGCCCACCAGGGCCCGCAGGTCCGCCGGGTTTTTCCCGCCTCTGCAGAGGATTTCACCCCTCCCGGGCTCCATAAACCCGGAGATAAGAAACATCAGGGTCGATTTTCCAGCCCCGTTCTCTCCCATTACCGCCAGAATCTCGGAACCCTGCACCTGCATGGATATATCATGACAGGCGCGTACTCCGCTTTCGGCAAAGATCTGAGTCACATTTTTAAGTTCGAGGACAATCTTTGAATTATCAGACAAAAAGGGTACTCCGTTATCAGTCCAGCTTCAGGCTGCCGTTTCTCAGTCTGTCGGCTTCAAGGGTCAGGGCTTCCCTGATCGCAGCGGGAACATGGGTTCTGTAGAGTTCGCTCTCTTCGATAAAGTCCACATAGCCCTCGGCGGCTCCGGCATAGACCGAGGAGCCCTGTTCCAGTTTGCCCTCAAGATAGAGGTGGGTCTGCTCGTAGGCGGCGATATCCTCACGGATGATTCCGCTTCCCAGAATTACTCCGGGTTCAATGTCGTAACCGTCTGTGTCATACCACAGGACATATCGGCCCTTGTCCTTGGCCGCGGAAACAACGCCCTGGTTGGCGCCGCCGGCAATGGTCAGAATCACATCCACACCTTCATCGAACATGCCCATGGCAAGGTCCGAGGCCTTGGCTGCGTCGTACCAGTTTCCGATAACCCTGAAATCAACACTTCCGCCGGGTGCGGCGGCTTTTACACCCTGTTCGAATCCGGGTTTGATCTTCTGCATCATCTCGGGGTACTCCTGTCCGGCAATCAGTCCGACCTTCAGATCGCTATTGGAACCGTCCAGTTCGGTGCTTGAGGTAACAAGACCCGCAAAGTATCCCAGCATGTAGGAGAGGTCAAGGTGACTGAACAGAAAGGTAGCCACCGTGTCGTTGTCGATGCGGCTTCCCTCGAGAACAAGAAACTCCTGGTCGGGATAGATCTTCTTGATGTCCCGGCAGATCTCAGGCATTGATGGGTTGGAGGTTATGATCAGATCATATTTCTTCTCTGCAGCCAGAGCCAGTACCTGAGGCTTCCACTCGGCCTGGTTGAATCCGCCTTCTACGGTTCTTACTTCGGCGCCTTTTTCGGCTGCCGCCTTTCTGACGCCCTCATCCATCATTTCGTAGGTGGGGCTCCCTGCCAGGACTCCCGGCACAAAAACCGCCAGGGAGACTGTTTTCTCTCCGGAATCGGCGGTTTTTTCCGCCTTGGGTGCGCAGGATATCAGCAGCAGCGCTGAAGCAATCAGCAGGGGGAGTGCTCTTTTTGTGGTTAACATATTCATTATCTATCTCCTTTGAGATTTCTGGTCTTTATGGTCTTCAGTGTCTCATGTTTATGTCTTTCTATTTCAGTATAGTAAAAAGGATAGACCTGAGCCAATTTAGCTTATTTAGGCGGGTCTGGTAAACCCTGAATGTTGACCCCGGAAAGAAGGGTGTGATATCTTTTTAATCATAATCAAATAAACAAATAAGGATACCAGATGAGTTTTTCCAAGCCCACATCTCTTGGGGTGATCGCCTGTCCGGGTGGGGAGCAGTTTGCCGATGAAATTACCTCCCATCTTAAGACGATTTACAGGACTAGGTTCGAAAAGAAAGTAAGCTATATTTCCCGTCTCTATAATATGGATAGAGAGGAAGTTTGCAAACAAGCCAATTTCGCCAACGATATTATCGCTCATCGTGTTTCTGCCGTAGGTGACTCTTCCAACTACAGGAGTCCCTCCTTCAAGATACCCTGCAAGGTTACGAAGTTCGCCAACGGAGAAGTAAAGGCCGAGATCCTCCGATCCATCAGAGGAGCCGACATCTACATTGTACAGGATCTTGCCAACAATACACCGGTACGCTTTTCCGGTTCCGATGAAAAAAGCGTCTGCTCCGTCAATGACCATCTTATGAGTCTTCTTGTTACCATTGACGCGGCCATGCAGTCAGGAGCCCGCAGGGTAACCCTGGTTATGCCAACCTATCCCTACAGCCGTCAGCATAAAGCCAAGGGCCGTGAGGGACTGACCGCTTCCACCCTGGGACGCATGTTTGAAAGCATGGGCGTGGAACGGATTATCACCCTGGATATTCACTCCAAGGAGATCGCCCACTGTTTCCACAATCTCTCTCTTGAGAACCTTCACGCCTCCTACCAGATTCTCAGGCAGCTGAACAGCCGGATCGATCTTCTGGAGGAGGACCTGGTTGTTGTGTCTCCCGATACGGGAGCCATCGAACGGAACAAGTTCTACGCCAACAGCCTGAAAAAGCCCCTTGCCCTTCTATATAAGGAGAGGGACTACTCCAAGGTGACCAGAAATGCAGCCGATTCAAACATCACCTCCGCCCGCCTTCTCGGAGACGTTGCCGGAAAGACAGTGTTTATGGCTGATGACATGCTGGGTACCGGAGGAACCATGATCAAGGCCATGAAAATGCTCAGGGAGATGGGTGCAAAAAAGATTATCTGCTCCGTCTCACTGCCCATGTTCTCCGGCGCCGCGGTCAAGCACTTCGACGAAGCTTATAAGGAAGGGTACTTCGACTACATCGTCGGAACCAATGCGGTAACCCTCTCCGAGGAGATTCTTGAGAAGGAGTGGTTCTTCTCGGCAAGTGTTTCAAACCTCTTTGCCCGTGCCATCTCAAGAGTTCACCATAACCGCTCTGTTTCACCCCTGCTGGACAACAGCAAGATGATTCAGAGAATGCTTAAGAAGAAATAATTATTCTGTCCCGGGGTATGCAGTGATACTTGCAATTGATATCGGAACCTCTTCAATGAAGGGGGGACTCATTTCGGATGAGGGTTATCTCTTCTCCTATCACAGGGTGAAATTCCCCTCCGAATCACTTAAGGGAAACCTCTCGTTTTCCGCGGACCTCTGGACCGACGGGGTCCGTGAGATTGTCGAATCCCTGGGGACCGAAAGGGTGAGCGCCGTAGCCATCAGCGGAAACGGCCCCACCATGGCGGCCTGCGACAGTGCGGGCCGTCCCCTTTCACCTGCTCTGATGTGGAATCACAACTTCAGTGATCCCGACTTTAAAAGCAGCTCCTACTATCTGTCCCGGATCAACTGGCTCAGGAAGAACGATCCCTCTCTTTATAATAAAGCGGACCTCTTTCTCTCCTGTCCCGAGATTATCTACACACAGCTGACCGGATGCTCTGTAATGACCATCGCCTCGGAGGCCTATATTCCCTTTATATGGTCTGATAGTGAGCTTGAGAAGCAGGGACTGAGGAAGGAAGCCTTTCCGCCCCTTGTTAAGATGGGGAGTGTTGTGGCTCCTGTGGCTGAAAACCCCGTTCTGAAGACCTCCCTGAAACCGGGGACACCTGTGGTGGCCTGCGGAAGCGACTTTATCGTCTCTCTGATCGGCGCCGGGGCTACCGTTCCGGGCCGGATCTGCGACAGGGCGGGGACCAGTGAGGGAATCAACTACTGCGCCACTGCTCCCACCGGGGACAGGCGGGTCCGTGAACTGCCCCACGCCATCGAGGGATATACCAATATCTCGGCCATTCTCTCGTCCACAGGAGCCCTCTTTGAGTGGTACCGCTCCCTGACGGGTCAGGAGAAGAACAACTACGATGAAACAATGAAGGGTGTGGAGGCCATTCCCGCCTCCCAGGATCATCCCTTCTTCTTTCCTTCCATGAAGGGACAGAACCTATGGGAGTTTTCCAACGGCCTGTTTACGGGCCTTGATCCCTCTCAGGGGAAATTCGAGCTGGGACGGGCGGTAATGGAAGCCATAGGCTTTGCGGTACGCAAGGGGCTTGAAATCTTTGAGGAGCTGGGACTCCCTGTTGAGGAGCTCCGTATCTCCGGAGGACAGGCCAAGAGCCGGGTCTGGAACCAGATGAAGGCGGACATTACAGGCAAAACAATGCTGATACCCGAGATTGAGGATGCGGAGCTTCTGGGCTGCGCCTGTCTGGCCTCGGTAGCCCTGGGGCGGTACAAAAGTGTGGAAGAGGCTTCGGAAGCCCTGGTGAAGATCAAGCACCGGATAGCTCCCAGAAAGGATTTCTATGAAATCTATGACAGGAAGTACAGACGCTACAGGGAAGCCTGTTCTACGGTAGTTTCCTTTTACCGGAACTATCCTCCGGTAAATTGAACATTTGAGTGTCTGATCGGATAATTGTTTTCAGGATAGGGATATATTTTTGCAGTAATTTTATATTTCTTTTTTTCTGAAAAAGAGTTGACAAAGAAAGGGCATTTTGGTAGTTTACATGAGCGTTTCACGACATGCCTCTGTAGCTCAGTCGGTAGAGTACGACCATGGTAAGGTTGGGGTCACCGGTTCAAGTCCGGTCGGAGGCTGTTTTTTTACTTGGATAATTTGCTGATCAATTGATTCGGCTTTAAAGCGGGAGATATATATTATGGCTAAAGCTAAAAAGGGAGCAGTTGAACTGATTGCTCTGCAGTGTACAACCTGTAAGCGTAGAAATTACACCACTACCAAAAACAGAAGAAACATCCAGGGTAAGCTGGAAATGAAGAAGTACTGCAAATGGTGTAAAGGGTCTACTGATCATAAAGAGACCAAAATTAAATAAGTTTTTAATACAGGCCAGTAGCTCCAATGGCTAGAGCGCCGGTCTCCAAAACCGGATGTTGTAGGTTCGAGTCCTACCTGGCCTGTTTTTTTTAATTTTTTTTCTGATTGGATAGACCTCCGGCCTTTGCGTCGGAGTTTGTTTGTCTAGAGAGGCGGTCGAAAAATTCGCCGCTGTTTATTGTCGGGGAGCTAGTTGTTTATGAAGAAGATTAAAGCGTTTTTCTCTGAAAGCTATGGAGAGCTCAAGAAGGTTGTATGGCCCGGAAGAGACTCTGTTGCTTCATCCACCAAGGTTGTTCTTGTTTCTACAGCTGTATTTGCTGTGTTCTTCGGTGTTGTTGATTTTGTTCTCCTTAAAGGACTTTTCTTTATTTTTTAAGCAGAGCCTCTACGGCAAGGATGTGTAATGGCAAAGGGATGGTACGTTCTTCATACCTATTCAGGGTATGAAAACAAAGTAGAAAAGTATATTCGGCTCTATATGGAGGATGGAACTCTGGATGGGGCCGTTCTTGATGTAAAAGTTCCTGCCGAAGACGTTGTGGAAGTGCGTAACGGAAAGAAGCGCACAGTGTCCAAGAAATTTTTACCCGGTTATGTGCTGCTTGAAATGGATCTTCCTGACAGAGGCTGGAAAAAGATCTGTACAGAGATCAAACGGATTCAGAGCGTTGTAGGGTTCGTGGGTTATGCTTCAGGAGCGAAGCCCCAGCCTATCAGTCAGGATGAAGCCAGAGCGATTCTGCAGAAGACCGGAGTGATCAAGGCTGAGAAGCGTTATCAGTCCAAGCAGGATTTTGCAATTGGTGAAGAGGTTCGTGTTATTGACGGACCCTTTGAGTCTTTCTCCGGGAATATCGAAGAGATTAACCAGGAGAAGGGAAAGCTGAGAGTTATGGTCGGCATCTTCGGGAGAAGTACTCCTGTGGAAGTTGATTTTTCTCAGGTTGAAAAGATCTAAAGAAACGGCTTAAGCCGTTTTTTAATAGATGGGAGTCCCTGTTCTGTAAGAAACGGGGACGTTAATACCACAAGGAGATATAAATGGCCAAGAAAAAGGTAACAGCTTATATTAAGCTCCAGGTGCCCGCGCAGAAAGCGACTCCGGCACCTCCTGTAGGACCGGCCCTCGGTCCTCACGGTGTTCCTGCTCCCCAGTTCGTTCAGCAGTTTAACGACAGAACAAAGAACTTCGAGCCCGGACTCACCATTCCTGTAGTAATTACAGTATTCGCTGACAGAAGTTTTACTTTTGTTACAAAGACTCCCCCCGCTGCGGTTCTTCTGAAGAAGGCTGCAAAGATTGACAAGGGATCTGCTGAACCTCACATGGTAAAGGTTGCAACCGTAACCCGCGCTCAGGTTCAGGAAATTGCAGAGCTGAAGATGGTTGACCTCAATGCCAACGACATCGATGCTGCAATCAATATCATTTCCGGAACTGCCCGCTCTATGGGTATCAAGGTGGAGGGTTAATCGATGGCTAAAGGTAAGAACTACAAAGCTGCCGCTGCCAAAGTTGAACTCGGCAAGATCTACGAAACAGCTGAAGCTGTAGATCTGGTGAAAGAAGCAGCTTTCGCAAAATTCGACGAAACTGTTGAAGCTTCTGTAAAGCTCAACATCAAAAAGAGTCACTCTGTCCGCGATACCGTCAGTCTTCCCAATCAGTTTACAGCTGAGAAGAAGATCCTGGTTTTCGCCAAGGGCGACAAGGCTAAAGAAGCTCAGGAAGCCGGTGCCGCATACGTTGGTGACGACGACCTGGTAGAAAAGATCAAAGGCGGATGGCTGGATTTCGATATCTGTGTTGCCACCCCCGATATGATGAGAGAGGTTGGTAAGCTCGGTCCCGTTCTCGGTAGAAGAGGCCTGATGCCCAACCCCAAAACCCGTACAGTTACTATGGACATCAAGGGCGCTCTTGCTGAACTGAAGCAGGGACGCGTTGAGTACCGTGCTGACAAAACCGGTGTTGTTCACCTGGCTGTTGGTAAGGTATCCATGGACGCTGCCAAGATTGCTGAGAACTTTGAAGTTTTCATCAATGACCTGAAAAAGAAGAGACCCGCCGATGTGAAGGGTGACTTCGTTAAGTCAATTGCACTGTCCTCTACTATGGGCCCCGGTGTCAAAGTAGTGGTAAAGGAGTAAAAAATGGCAGAAAAGAAAGTACAGCAGAGTAAAATCGATGCCGTTAATGCTCTTAAAGAGCAGTTCGACGGTGTTAACAGCTTTTTCTTTACAGACTACAGAGGTCTGACTGTAACTCAGGTGACTGAGCTGAGAAGTAAACTGCGCGAGCAGAATGCTGAATATCACGTAATCAAGAACAATCTGGCGAAGATCGCCATGAAAGATCTTGGTAACGAAGGTGTTGACGGACTTCTCGTAGGTCCCACAGCGGTTGCTATGGCTCACGACGAAGCCGGTCCCGTTGCAAAAACACTGCTTGATTTCGGAAAGGATGCCCCCGTTGTAATGAAGGGTGGTCTTCTGGACGGAAATATCTATGATGAGTCCGGTGTTGTGGCGTTCAGTAAGCTCCCCACAAGAATCGAGCTTATCTCCAAGCTTATGGCTACAATGAATGCACCTGCAACCAACGTTGCACTTGTACTCAATGCGGTTACTACAAAGCTTGTTAGAACTCTCGCGGCAGTTGCCGAAGAGAAGGGAAACGAATAATATATCCTTAACACCGTTAAGGGGTTATTATAGGGCGGCGTTAGTCTTCTGATAGTTGTTATTGCTATCGTCGCCAAAATAAATATATTCTATAAGGAGAAGATAATATGACAACTGAAGAAATTCTGGATGCAATCGCATCAATGACTGTACTTGAAGTTTCCGAGCTGGTAAAAGCTATGGAAGATAAATTCGGCGTAACTGCTGCTGCTCCCGTAGCTGTAGCTGCTGGCCCCGCTGCCGGTGGTGATGCTGCCGCTGCTGAAGAAAAGTCTGAGTTCGACGTAGTTATCAAGGCTGCTGGTGACAAGAAGATTGGTGTTATCAAAGAAGTAAGAGCAATTACTGGTCTTGGTCTGAAAGAAGCCAAAGAAATGGTAGAAACTGCTGACGCAGTAGTTAAGGAAGCCGTTTCCAAGGAAGATGCAGCCAAGATTAAAGAGCAGCTCGAAGCTGCTGGCGCTACTATTGAAATTAAATAATTCTGTCGTTTATATACAGAGTTAATTTTTTCTCATTTGACCACAGGGGCAGCTCTGCCCTTGTGGTTTAGTGTATATCAGGGGGTTTTGAGTGTTTGAAAGGGATAAGTTGGAAAGCCGAAGCTATATCGGTAATGAATATGAAGAAGTAATAGATCTGCCTGGATTGATTGATATCCAGCTCTCTTCATACGAAAAATTTCTGCAGACCAATGCCCTTCAGGGTGATCAGTCCATGGTCAGCCAGGGATTAGAGGAAGTTTTTCAGGCTACATTCCCTATCGAAAGTGCCAACGGTGAGCTGGTTCTTGACTATGACTATTATACCCTGGATTATAACGGTGTAAAGGTTACAGAGGCCGAATGCAAGAAGAAGGGTCTCAGCTATGCCGTTCCCATTAAGGCCCGCATCAATCTGATTTTCCAGTCCACAGGAGAGATCAGACAGAAAGAAATCTATATGGGCGACATTCCTCTTATGACTGACAGAGGAACATTTATCATCAACGGAGCAGAACGGGTTGTAGTATCCCAGATTCACAGATCTCCCGGTGTTATTTTTTCAGTGGAAAAAGGTGTATATTCCTCAAGAATTATCCCCTACCGCGGATCATGGCTCGAATTCGAGGTTGATCCCAAGAAAGAACTGATTTTTACAAAGATTGACAGAAAGAAAAGAATTCTCGGTTCCCTCTTCCTCAGAGCTCTGGGGCTGGATACCCGGGAAAAGATTATAGATCAGTTTTATAAGACCAAGAAGGTCAAAGTAAACAATAAAAGAGACGGAGCCGGCTCCCTGGTGGGAATGGTTTTCGGACGCGCCGTATATACAGAAGTAGACGGTGTGAAGAAGAAAATCTACCGCGCCGGTGAAAAGATTCATCCCCATGATACGGACGAACTTGTACACTCTGAAATCAAAACAATCGAAGTTGTGGATTTTGATCACCCCGAATCTCTGAACTCATCCCTTATCCTCAACTGTTTTGAACGTGAAGAAGCCAAGTACAATCAGGATGATCCTGATCAGGACGAACCCACAAAAGAAGATGCTCTCTCCTCTATCTACTCCGTGCTGATGCCCGGTGAGCCTATCACCGTAGACAGCGCCGAGAAAGACCTGGTGTCCATGTTCTTCTCAAACAGAAGATATGACCTGGGAAGAGTGGGACGCTACAAACTCAACAAGAAGTTCGACTACGAGAATCCCGAGGACGTACATGTCCTGACAAGGGAAGATATCGTCAACACCATGGGCTTCCTGATCAAGGTATACGACGGAGACGCCTCCATCGATGATATCGACCACCTCGGAAACAGACGTATCCGTTCCGTGGGCGAGCTGCTCTCCAACTCACTGAAGACAGCCTTCTCCAGAATGGAGAGAATTGCCAAGGAAAGAATGTCCCTGAAGGAAATTGAGTCTCTCAAGCCCCAGGACCTTGTTTCCATCAAGCCCATCGTGGCTGCTGTAAAGGAATTTTTCGGTTCCTCACAGCTCTCACAGTTCATGGACCAGGTTAACCCCCTCTCCGAGCTGACACATAAAAGAAGACTCAACGCTCTCGGACCCGGTGGTCTCTCAAGAGACAGAGCAGGATTCGAGGTTAGAGACGTACACTATACTCACTACGGCCGGATGTGTCCTATCGAGACACCTGAAGGTCCCAACATCGGTCTGATCGTTTCACTGGCGAACTTTACCCGTGTAAACGACTACGGATTCCTGGAAACACCCTTTAGAAAGGTTGTTGACGGAAGAGTAACCAAGGATGTTGAGTATCTGTCCGCCATGGACGAAGAGAAATACTTCATCGCCCAGGCATCTGCAGAGCTGAGTGAGAAGGGTGAGTTCGTTGAAGATATGGTTGCCGTAAGAAAGTCCGGTGACTATACCATCAAGAACCCCGAAGATATTAAATACATGGACGTTTCACCCCGGCAGATTATCTCTACCGCTGCGTCCCTGATTCCCTTCCTTGAGCACGACGATGCGAACCGTGCGCTCATGGGTTGTAACATGCAGCGTCAGGCTGTTCCTCTTCTCTTCCCCGAGGCTCCCCTTGTTGGTACGGGTATGGAGAAGAAGGCCGCCTATGACTCCGGTGTATGTATCAAGTCAAAGAACGCGGGAACCATCGTTAAGGTTACCTCCGAGGAAGTTATTATCGCCCCCGACGGCGGTGACGGTGAGGTCATGGATCACTATCCCATGATCAAGTACCAGAGAACCAACCAGGATACCTGTTTCAACCAGAAACCCATCGTAAAGAAGGGTGAGAAGGTGGAAGCCGGTGCCGTACTGGCCGACGGACCCTCCACAAAGAACGGAGAGCTGTCCCTGGGTAGAAACCTTCTGGTGGGATTCGTTCCCTGGAACGGTTACAACTATGAGGATGCCGTACTTATCTCCGAAAAGGTTGTTAAGGACGACTACTACACCTCTATTCATATCAAGGAATTCGTAACAGAAGTCCGCGAAACAAAGCTCGGTCCCGAAAAGCTGACTCGCGACATCCCCAACACATCGGAGAAGTCACTGGAGCAGCTGGACGAAGAAGGAATCATCCGGGTCGGTGCCAAGGTCAAGTCAGGATACATCCTGGTTGGTAAGGTCACACCCAAGTCCGAAACCGAGACTACTCCCGAATTCAAGCTCCTGAACTCCATCTTCGGAGAGAAGGCGAAAGAAGTAAGGGATACATCACTGAAGCTTCCCCACGGTGTTGAGGGTACGGTTATTGACATTCAGAGACTGAAAAGATCTGAAGGCGATGACCTGTCTCCCGGCGTGGACGAGGTTGTCAAGGTTCTTATCGCCACCAAGCGTAAGCTGAAAGAGGGTGACAAGATGGCCGGTCGTCACGGAAACAAGGGTGTAATCGCCCGTGTTCTTCCCGAAGAGGACATGCCCTACATGGAAGACGGAACTCCTCTGGAAGTCTGTCTGAACCCCCTTGGTGTACCTTCCCGTATGAACATCGGTCAGATCATGGAAACCATGCTCGGAATGGCCGGTGCAAGACTGGGCAAGATGTATGAGACACCCGTTTTCAACTCGGCTTCTACTGAGATGATTGCAGAGGAACTTGAAAAGTCCGGAATCGCCGGATCTTCCAAGATCACCCTCTATGACGGATACACCGGTGAACCCTTTGTTAACGATGTATTTGTCGGATATATGTACTATCTGAAGCTCCATCACCTTGTTGATGACAAGATGCATGCCCGTTCAACCGGTCCCTACTCGCTGGTAACACAGCAGCCCCTGGGTGGTAAAGCCCAGTTCGGTGGTCAGAGACTGGGAGAGATGGAAGTATGGGCCCTTGAGGCCTATGGTGCTGCCAACACTCTCCAGGAGCTTATGACGATCAAGTCGGACGACATGAACGGAAGAGCCAAGATATATGAAAGCATCGTTAAGGGTGATGCGACTACCGCTGCCGGTATTCCCGAATCCTTTAACGTACTGGTACAGGAATTGCGTGGACTGGCCCTTGATGTCCGTATTTACGACACAAAAGGTAAGCAGATCCCCTTCACCGAGCGTGATGAGGAACTGATTAACAGACAGGGCAGCCGGTTCTAGGCAAGGAGGGGACTTTTGATGAAAGAAATTCAAGATTTTGACAGTCTTATGATAAAACTGGCTTCTCCGGAGCAGATCAGAGCCTGGTCTTACGGAGAGGTCAAAAAACCCGAAACAATCAACTACAGAACACTTCGTCCCGAAAAGGACGGTCTGTTCTGTGAGCGGATTTTCGGTACAACAAAGGAATGGGAGTGCTACTGCGGTAAATTCAAATCCATCCGTTACAAGGGTGTGATCTGTGACCGCTGTGGTGTTGAGGTTACTCACTTCAAGGTCCGTCGTGAAAGAATGGGCCACATCGAGCTGGCTTCTCCCGTTTCACATATCTGGTATTACCGCTCAGTACCCTCCAGAATGGGACTCCTTCTTGATCTGTCCATTGCAGCCCTCCGTTCCATTCTCTACTACGAGAAGTACGTTGTAATCGAAGCCGGAGATACTGACCTCAAGAAGATGCAGCTCCTCTCTGAAGAGGAGTTTATGGAAGCCCAGGACCGTTATGGTATGTCCTTTTCCGCTGGAATCGGTGCCGAAGCGGTAAGAAGCCTCCTGGAAGGACTGGACCTGGACGCACTGTCTGTTGAGCTTCGTGCCAAGATGGTGGAGAAGGGTGCCAAGGCCGACAAGAGACTCCTCAAGAGAATCGAGATCGTTGAGAACTTCAGAGACTCAGGAAACCGCGCCGAGTGGATGATTCTGGATGTAATTCCGGTAATTCCCCCCGAGCTGAGACCCATGGTACAGCTGGACGGCGGACGTTTTGCGACCTCCGACCTCAACGACCTCTACAGAAGAGTTATCAACAGAAACAACCGTCTCAAGAGACTGATGTCTCTCAACGCTCCCGATATTATTATCCGGAACGAAAAGAGAATGCTTCAGGAAGCCGTGGATGCTCTCTTCGACAACTCCAAGAAGAAGAAAGTCGTCAAGGGTGCGTCCAACAGACCCCTCAAGTCGCTTTCAGACCTTCTCAAGGGTAAGCAGGGACGTTTCAGACAGAACCTTCTCGGTAAGCGTGTAGACTACTCCGGTCGTTCTGTAATCGTTGTAGGGCCCAACCTGAAGCTGCACCAGTGCGGTCTGCCTTCAAAGATGGCTCTGGAGCTCTATAAGCCCTTTATTATGAAAAAACTGGTAGACAAGGACATTGTCTACAATATTAAAAAAGCAAAAACTCTGGTTGAGCAGGAAACTCCCGAAGTATGGGCCGTACTTGACGAAGTCGTTAAGGAACACCCCGTTCTTCTGAACCGTGCTCCCACCCTCCACAGACTCGGTATTCAGGCTTTTGAACCCGTACTGGTAGAAGGTAAGGCAATCCGCCTCCATCCCCTGGTATGTACAGCCTTCAACGCCGACTTTGACGGAGACCAGATGGCCGTTCACGTACCTCTGACCCATGCGGCTCAGATCGAGTGCTGGACACTGATGCTTTCCGATACAAACCTGATGAACCCCGCCAACGGTGAGCCCGTTGTATTCCCCTCGCAGGACATGGTTCTCGGACTGTATCACCTGACCAAAAACAGACCCGGTGCCAAGGGTGAGGGACGCTGTTTCTCCGGTGCCAACGAGATCTACATGGCTCTCGACTCAAAGTCTGTTGCCTACCAGGCAATGGTCAAGGTAAAAATCGACGGCGAGTTTGTTGAAACAACTCCCGGACGGGTTATCTTCAACGAGCTTCTGCCCGAAGAAGTTGCCTATGTTAACGAAACACTCGGTGACAAGCAGATTAGAAAGCTGATCACAAGAACCCATGAAATCCATGGTTCTTTTATCACCGTAAAGATGCTCGACATCGTCAAGGACACAGGTTACAAGTTCGCGACCAAGTTCGGTGCCTCCATCGGTATGGATGACATCATCATCCCCGAGAACAAGAAGGAACTGATTGACGCAGCCAACGACGAAGTTCTGAAGATTCAGAACCAGTACCTCTCCGGTCACATTACTTCCGAAGAGCGCTACAACCGTGTAGTTGAGGTATGGTCCAAGACAAACGAAGAGCTGACCAACGTGATGATGGAGCGCCTGAGAAACGATCAGGGCGGATTCAACAACGTATATATGATGGCCGACTCCGGAGCGAGAGGTTCAAGAAACCAGATCAGACAGCTGGCGGGTATGCGTGGTCTTATGGCCAAGCCTTCCGGTGACATTATCGAGCTGCCTATCCGTTCGAACTTTAAGGAAGGTCTGTCGGTAATCGAGTTCTTTATCTCAACCAACGGTGCCCGTAAGGGACTTGCCGATACCGCTCTGAAGACTGCGGACGCCGGTTACCTGACCAGACGTCTTGTAGATATCGCTCAGGACATGGTTGTAAACGAAGAGGACTGCGGTACCATCAACGGTATCGAGACCCACGCTCTGAAGGACGGAGAGGAAGTTGTAGAATCTCTGGCCGACAGAATCCAGGGCCGATTTACTCTGGAAAGAGTTAAGCATCCCATTACAGGTGAAGTAATTATCGACGTTAACGAGGAAATTACCGACGAGATTGCCCGTGCAATCGAAGAGGTCGGTGTTGAGTCCGTTAAGGTAAGAACAGTACTGACCTGTGAAGCCAAGCACGGTGTCTGCCGCAAGTGTTACGGTAGAGACCTGGCTACAAAGAAAACAGTTAATATCGGTGAAGCTGTAGGTATTATCGCGGCACAGTCCATCGGACAGCCCGGTACACAGCTGACCATGAGAACCTTCCACGTCGGTGGTACCGCGAGTACCATCGCCGAGGATAACAGAGTATCCCTGCGTTACCCCGCTCTTGTAAGAGAGATTACCGGAACACACGTAGTACTGGACAACGGCTCCAAGCTGTTTACCAGAAAGGGATCTCTGGTGGTAACCAAGGTCCTCGACTCCTTCGAACTGACTAAAGACATCGAGCTTCTCGTTGAGGACGGTCAGAAGGTGATCAAGGAAGAGCCCATCTTCAAGAAGGGCGGTGAAGAGGTTGTTGCAAAGGAGATCGCCTTTGCGGCCATCGTTGACGGCAAACTCCTCCTGGTTGCTCAGGATCAGAAACTTGAGATCAGAAACGGTTCTACCGTACAGGTTGAAGAGGGCGTGGTTGTCCCCGCCGAAGAGGCTCTGGCCTACTTCGACCCCTTCTCTGATCCTATTATTGCCGAGCAGGACGGTACCGTTAAGTTTGAAGACATCATTATCGGTACTACCCTGAGAGAGGAAGTTAACGAGGATACAGGTAATATCGAAAAGAAGATTACCGAGTATGCTCAGGAAGCCCTCCAGCCCCGTATTGTTATGCTTGACAAGAAGGGTGAAGAGATCGCCAGCTACTACCTCCCCGGTAACGCCTACCTCAATGTTGAGGACGGCACAGAGGTTAAGGCCGGTAGAACACTGGCCAAGATGCTGAAAGAGTCTGCAAAGACTCAGGATATTACAGGGGGTCTTCCCCGGGTCGGCGAGCTTTTCGAAGCCAGAAAGCCCAGAGAAGCAACCGTTATGTCCCGCATCGACGGAACAGTCCGGTTCGACGGTATTGTTAAAGGCCGCCGGGTTCTGACAGTAGTTGACCCCTGGGAGAAGGAGTTCAAGCACCTTGTACCCATGGGCAAGCACCTGCTGGTAAGAGACGGAGACTTTGTAGAAGCCGGAGAGCCTCTGTGTGAAGGAGCCAAGGATCCCCACGATATTCTGGATATCCTCGGTGAAAACGCACTGCAGCAGTTCCTTGTTGACGAAGTTCAGGAAGTTTACCGCATGCAGGGTGTAAACATTAACGATAAACATATCGGTGTAATTATCCGCCAGATGATGAGAAAAATCGAAATCATCGACGTGGGTGATACTCACTTTATTTACGGTCAGCAGATCGATAAATACAATTTCCGCAAGGAAAATGAGAGAGTTAAGAGAGAGGGTGGAGAGTCCGCAATTGCACAGCCTCTGCTCCTTGGTATCACAAGAGCCTCTCTGAACATCGATTCATGGATTTCTGCTGCCTCCTTCCAGGAGACAACAAGGGTTCTGACCAATGCAGCGATTGCCGGAGATACCGACCATCTGAGAGGATTGAAGGAAAACGTTGTTATCGGTCACATTATTCCTGCGGGTACCGGTATGAAAAAATACCGGAACATGAAACTGTTCAACCAGGAAAGCCAGGATCTGGACAGCCATGTTCAGATGATTCTGGAAAACAGAAAGAAAGAACAGGAGCTGGCCAGCCTGAATAAGGAACCCTTCGACGAGTCCTACGACGAGAAGGCGGAATCCTGATAGTCCGGTAACCGGAGCTAATACGGACGGCACAGACAGTAAATGAAAAAGCTGTCCGGTATTAGTGAAAGTGATCGGACAGGTGTTCGCTGATAAGGCGAAGATCATTAAGGACCTACCGGAGGGAATATGCTGAACTCTCCGATAACCGGTTTTTGAAGAAATTGAGGAAAATTCCTTTTTTTTGGAAAAAATTATATATAAAACGAAATTTTGCTTGACTCAATAATTTAGAATTGTTAGAGTCCCTATGCATTTAATTTATTAGTGAATGGGAGAATGTAGTATAAATGCCTACAATAAATCAATTAGTCAGGAATGGACGTAAGTCTTCTATCAAGAAGACCAAAGCCCCGGCCCTTCAGGCTTGTCCTCAGAAAAGAGGTGTATGTACAAGGGTTATGACCATAACTCCTAAAAAACCGAACTCAGCGCTTCGTAAAGTTGCCAGGGTAAGACTTACCAATGGTATCGAAGTTACAGCTTATATTCCTGGAATCGGTCACAACCTCCAGGAACACTCTGTTGTTGTACTGCGTGGTGGAAAGGTAAAAGACCTTCCCGGTGTACGTTATAGAATTATCCGTGGTGCGAAAGATACACTCGGTGTGGATGGAAGAAAGAAGTCCCGTTCTAAGTACGGAACCAAGAAACCCAAGGCGTGAGGTAAGGGATTATGGCAAGAAGAAGAGAGGCTCCGGTAAGACCGGTAATGCCCGATTCAAAATATAACAATACCACTGTTGAGAAGTTTATCAAGAGAATGATGAACGACGGTAAGAAGTCTACTTCTGCCGCATGTCTCTACGGTGCTCTGAGCGTTGTAAAAGAAAAAGGCAATGATGATGAGCTTCAGGTTTTCCTGAAAGCTCTTGAAAATGTAAAACCCGCAGTAGAGGTTAAGTCTAGAAGAGTTGGTGGTTCTACTTACCAGGTACCCGTGGAAATCCGCGAGTCCAGAAGAGAAGCACTGGCCATGAGATGGCTGATCGCTGCTGCAAGAAGCAGAAGTGGAAGAAGCATGGCTGAAAAGCTGAGTGCAGAAATCATGGATGCTTCAAACTCTACAGGTTCTGCTTTCAAGAAGAAAGAAGATACCCATAGAATGGCTGAAGCCAACAAGGCTTTCTCCCACTACAAGTGGTAAGAAAAGCTAACTAAGTTTTGTGACTTAAGGCCTGTCGCCCGGCGGCAGGCCCCTCGACGGAATGCCTTTAAGGTTTTGAACCTGTAAGGCCGCTGCGGAAACAGAGGTTACGCGATAATCAGCCTGAACCGGCTGCAAGACTTTCAACGGTTCCAAACCGTCAGCACTAGTGCGGACAGGTGGACGAAAGAGTTATCGTGCAAACAATTGAGACTATCTCGTTCTACTATCTGTTCTTTAGCGTAAAAATCCGTCATTAGGTATGTTTTAGGTTATTTGGATGTTGCCGTGGATTGGCCCTTTTTGCTAATATCACGCTGGTGCCCGAAATATAAAGGGTAATATCCGAAGAGTTGTTTTTTAAAGCCTAGGAGGTAGAAATGGCTAAAGAAAAATTCGAAAGAACCAAACCGCACATTAACGTCGGTACAATTGGTCACGTTGACCACGGTAAAACCACTCTGACAGCAGCAATCTCTGCGTATTGTTCTGTTAAGAACGGTGGAAAGGTCATGAACTACGATGATATCGATAACGCTCCCGAAGAGAGAGAGCGTGGTATCACAATTAACACACGTCACGTTGAATACGAGACACCCGAGCGCCACTACGCTCACGTTGACTGTCCCGGTCACGCTGACTACATCAAGAACATGATTACCGGTGCCGCACAGATGGACGGTGCAGTTCTTCTCGTAGCTGCAGACTCAGGACCCGAGCCCCAGACTAGAGAGCACATCCTGCTCGCTAGACAGGTTGGCGTTCCCAAGCTGATCGTTTTCATGAACAAAATGGACCTGGCTGACCCCGAACTGGTTGAGCTGGTAGAAATGGAAGTTCGCGAACTCCTCAGCGAGTACGACTTCCCCGGCGACGACACACCCATCATCATGGGATCTGCGTTCGAAGCTATGTCCAACATCGAAGACGGTGAAAAGACTGCATGTATCCAGGAACTCCTGGACGCCATGGACAGCTACTTCCCCCTCCCCGAGAGACCCGTTGATAAAGACTTCCTGATGCCCATCGAGGACGTTTTCTCTATCTCCGGTCGTGGTACAGTAGTTACCGGTCGTATCGAGCAGGGAATCCTGCACGTAGGTGATGTAATTGAAATCGTTGGTATCAGAGACACTCAGGAAACTACATGTACTGGTGTTGAGATGTTCAACAAGCTGCTTGACGAAGGTCAGGCTGGTGACAACATCGGTGCTCTGCTCCGTGGTGTTGATAAGAAAGAAGTTCAGAGAGGACAGGTTCTTTGTAAGCCCAAATCTATTCACCCCCATACAAAGTTCAAAGCAACTCTGTACTGTCTGACAAAAGAAGAGGGTGGACGTCACAATCCCTTCTTCTCTGGATACAGACCTCAGTTCTATTTCAGAACAACTGACATTACAGGAACTGTTACCCTCCCCGAGGACAAGCAGATGGTAATGCCTGGTGATAACACTGAAATTTCTGCTGAGCTGATTCACGCGATCGCTATGGACGAAGGTCTCAGATTCTCTATCCGTGAGGGTGGTAGAACTGTTGCTTCCGGACAGATCACTGAGATTATCGAATAAGAGTAATTGAAGAGTCGCCCTGCTGACTGGCAGGGCGATTTTCTGGAGGACTAATGGGTAAGGAACGGATACGCGTCAGATTAAGAGGTTTTGACGTTGAGTTGATTGACCAGAGTGCGAAGGCTATTGTACAGGCCGTTCAGAAACAGGGAAGTAAAGTTTCTGGACCGATCCCTCTGCCTACACGGATCAATAAGTTTACTGTATTGAAATCAACTTTTGTTAATAAGAAGTCTAGAGAGCAGTTCGAAATGAGAACGCACAAAAGACTTATAGATATTTTAGAGCCAACCTCTGCTGTTATGGATGCTCTTATGAAGCTCGAGCTGCCCGCTGGAGTGGATGTAGAGATCAAACAGTAAGTAAGAATTGTTGAGGTATTAGATGATTGGTTTAATTGGCAAGAAAGCTGGAATGACACAGGTGTTCGACTCCGAAGGAACTCTGACTCCTGTAACTGTTATTAAAGTTGAGCCTAATGTTGTCGTAGCCAATAGAACTGTAGAAAAAGATGGCTACAGCGCCGTAGTTCTCGGTTCCGTCGAAATGAAGTCCAGCCATGTAAGCAAGCCTTACGCTGGTCAGTTCACAAACGACGTAACCCCTAAGAAACATGTTATGGAACTGCGCGGGTTTGAGAAAGAATGTAATGTTGGCGATTCTTTCGGTGTTGAATTGTTTGAAAATTTTTCCTATGTAGACGTAATTGGTACATCCAAGGGAAAAGGTTTTCAGGGTGTAATGAAACGTCACAATTTTAGTGGAGGCCGTGCCACACACGGTTCAAAATTCCATAGGGCCAACGGTTCAACCGGTATGGCTGCCTACCCTTCAAAAGTAATTAAGGGAACTAAAATGGCCGGCCGCATGGGCGGCGAGAAGAAGACTGTTCAGAACCTGGAAGTCGTGAAAATAGATGCTGAAAAGAATATTGTATTGGTGAAGGGTGCTGTACCCGGTACGAAAGACAGTGTTGTTTTTGTACGCAACGCCAAGAAGAAATAGAGGATTATTATGGACAGAAAAGTCTTTTCAATTGAAGGAAAAGAGCTGCGGACAATAACTCTTGAAGATTCAGTATTTGCACGTGAAGTAAGCGATGGCTCCATTTACAACGCCATCAATAATGAGCTTGCTAATAGAAGAGTTGGAACAGCCAGCACTCTTACAAGAAGTGAAGTAAGAGGAACAACAGCAAAACCCTGGAGACAGAAAGGTACCGGCCGCGCTAGAGCAGGTAGAAGAAGATCTCCCGTATGGGTTGGCGGAAGTATTGTTTTCGGGCCCAAGCCCCGGGACTACAGCTATTCACTTCCCAAAAAAGTAAAGCAGTTAGCTATGAAATCCATACTGAGCCTTAAGGCCCAGGATGAGAATAGATTTAAGATTGTTGAAGATTTCACGGTTGAATCCGGAAAAACCAAAGATTTTAAAGCCATTCTGACAGCTTTGGTAAATGATGAGAAAACTGTTGTTGTTCTTAAGGACGACGACAAGATGATCAGACAGGCGGGACGCAACCTCCCCAATGTCAGATTTCTTTCCTACAACAGACTGAGTGCTCACACTCTTTTCTACGGAAAGAACGTTCTGGTACTTGAGGGCGCTGCTTCCAAGCTGAATGAGTTTTACGGAGCGTAAGTATGGAAGCGTATAAAGTAATTATTGAACCTGTTCTGACAGAAAAATCTAACGTTCTCCGTGACGGAGAATCCAAGAAGTATGTCTTTAAGGTAGATAAGAAAGCAAACAAGATCCAGGTAGTTGAAGCAGTTAAAGAACTGTTTTCCGTTAATCCTGTAAGCTGCAACATTGTGAACGTAAAGGGCAAAGTAAAGGCCAACGTTCCTATCTCTGCTGCCAGCTTCAAAAGAGGTTACGGTAAGACTGCATCCTGGAAGAAAGCAATTGTAACTCTTGCCGAAGGCGAGAAGATCGATGCTTTTGAAGGCGTTTAAGGTAGGAGTATTTCTGTGGGTATAAAAACGTATAATCCTAGAACACCGTCCCAGAGATTCAGACAGAGCCTGACTTTCGACGGGATCACAAGATCCACTTCTGAAAAGTCACTCACAACCGGTAAATCTTCAAAAGCCGGTCGCGGAGCTGGAGGACGGATTAGTGTACGCCGCCGTGGTGGTGGACACAAAAGAAAATACAGAGAGATCGATTTCAGACGGAACAAGTTTGACATCCCCGGTAAGGTTGCTCAGATCGAATACGATCCGAACAGATCTGCCAACATCGCTCTGATTAACTACGCCGACGGTGAAAAGCGCTACATCGTAGCCCCCAAGGGTGTTGAAGTAGGAACAGTTCTGATGAACGGTCCCAACGCTCCTATCGAAGTAGGAAACGCACTCCCCCTGGAGAACATTCCCGTAGGTCGTCTTGTACACTGTATCGAGCTTCAGCTCGGCCGCGGTGCACAGCTTGTTAGAACAGCCGGTGGATCAGCAATGATCGCCGCTAAAGAAGGTAAGTATGTAACTCTTAAGATGCCTTCCGGTGAAATGAGACTGGTTCTCAACAAGTGTATGGCTACCATCGGTGAAATCGGTAACGAGGATCACATGAACGTGAAAATCGGTAAGGCCGGTAGATCAAGATGGATGGGTAGAAGACCCAAGGTTAGAGGGGTTGTAATGAACCCGGTTGATCACCCCCATGGTGGTGGTGAAGGAAAGACTTCCGGTGGACGTCATCCTGTTTCCCCCTGGGGTAAACCGACTAAGGGATTCAAGACAAGAAAGAAAAACAAGACCTCTGACAATTTTATTGTCAAGAGAAGGAAATAGGAGTAAAACGTGTCTAGATCAATTAAAAAGGGACCGTTTATTGCTAAAAGCCTGTATAAAAAGATCGTTGAACAGAATAAGTCCGGTTCTAAAAAAGGTATGGTTAAGACCTTCAGCAGAACCTCCACTATTATTCCCGAAATGGTCGGTTTAACAGTGTCTGTTTACAATGGTAAAACATGGGTTCCTGTATATGTTACAGAAAATCTTGTTGGTCATAAACTTGGTGAGTTTGCTCCGACCAGAATGTACAGAGGTCATGCTGGTTCCGACAAGAAGTCGAAAAGGTAGGTAAGTGATGGAAGCAAAGAAAGGTTATAAAGCAGTAGCAAAAAATCTGCCTATGTCTCCCACTAAGATCAGACCTATTGCTGATAATATTAGAAGGAAGCCTTATTCAGAAGCTGTAGCTATTCTTGAGAACATGCCCAACAAGGGTGCCAAACTGCTGGTTAAAGTAGTTAAGTCAGCCGCGGCCAATGCACTGAATCAGAACAACATGCTTGATGAAGATTCACTGTTCATTGCCGAACTGATGGTAGACGGCGGACCCATTCAGAAAAGAATGTGGCCCAGATCAAGAGGTAGAGCTGACAGACTGCTTAAGAGATCTTCACATATTTCTGTAGTAGTAGATGAATTAGGAAGCACGGGGGAATAAATGGGACAGAAAGTAAACCCTTACGGTCTCAGACTGGGTATTAATAAGACTTGGAAGTCAAAATGGTATGTAGACCCCAGAGATTATGCTGATTCTCTGCATGAAGATCTGGCTCTTCGGAAAGCCCTGATGGACTCTCCCGAAGCTCGCGGTGCTGAAATTGGTGATATCGAAATCATCAGACAGCCCCAGCGGATCACCATGATGATTTACACTGCAAGACCCGGTGTGATTATCGGTACCAAAGGTGCCAATATTGAAAAAATCGGTCAGAGACTTCAGAAACTGACAGACAAGAAGATTCAGGTAAAGATCAAAGAAGTGAAGAAGCCCGAGGCTGACGCACAGATCATTGCTCTGAACATTGCCCGTCAGCTGAAGGGACGTGTCGCTTTCAGAAGAGTTCTGAAAATGACTGCCGGAAATGCTATGAAAGCCGGTTGTAAAGGAATCAAGATTAAGGTTTCCGGAAGACTGGGTGGAGCCGAAATGGCTAGAACCCAGGAAGTGAAAGAGGGAAGAATCCCCCTTCACACTCTGAGAGCCGACATTGATTACGGATTTGCTGAAGCCAACACAACATTTGGTGTTATCGGTGTCAAAGTCTGGGTTTTCAAAGGCGAAGTCTATGGGAACGAGCAGAAAGACGATGCCGGACTTCTGGTTTCCAGAAACCAGAGAGACAAGGCTTCAAGGAGCTAACAGATGCTGAGTCCTAAGAAAACGAAACATAGAAAGAGAATGCGTGGTGTTCTCAAAGGGAACGCCACCAGAGGAAATACAGTAGCTTTCGGCGAATGCGGACTGGTTTCTCTTGATAACAAATGGATTACGGCCAGACAGATTGAGGCTGCCCGTGTTGCCATGACAAGACACATCAAGAGAGGCGGTAAGGTATGGATCAGGATTTTCCCCGATATTCCTTACACAAAGAAGCCTGCCGAAACTCGAATGGGTAAAGGTAAAGGTAACCCCGAAAAGTGGGTTGCTGAAGTTAAGCCCGGAACTGTAATGTTTGAAATCGGCGGTGTTGACAAGGACCTGGCCAGAAGAGCTATGGAACTTGCCGGCAGCAAACTGCCCATCAAAACTAAGTTCGTCTACAAGGAGGCGAAATAGTCATGAAAGAACGTTTCAATGATCTGTCAGTTGAAGAGATGATCGCCAAGCGCGATGAGCTCAGCACAAAGCTGCAGAAAATGAGATTTGATATGGTTCTGGGTCATGTTGAGAATCGGATGGAAAAGAGAAGTCTGAGAAGAAGCATTGCCCGTTTGAACACAATGATTAACGAGTTTGATCTCGGAATCAGGAAGGCGTAGTGATGGAAAACCAGAAAACTGGAAAGAAAGTTTTTACCGGCGTTGTTGTCAGCGACAAGATGGATAAGACTGTCGTAGTTAAGATTACAACTAAGAAGCTGCACCCTCTTTACAAGAAGTACGTGACAAGCTCGGTAAAGTATAAAGCGCATGACGAAAAGAACGATGCGCACATCGGAGATACAGTAAGCATCAAAGAGTGCAGACCTGTAAGTAAAGATAAATGCTGGACTCTTACAGAAGTAATTGAGAGAGCCAAATAAGCATCGGAGGAAATAGATGATTCAGGATAATACATATTTGAATGTAGCTGATAACTCTGGTGCTAAAAAGGTACAGTGTATCAAGGTTCTCGGCGGAAGTAAGAGAAAGTACGCCAGCGTTGGCGACATTATTGTAGTGGCTGTTAAGGACGCTATCCCCCACGCACCTATCAAAAAGGGTGACGTTAAGAAGGCGGTTATCGTAAGAACTCATAAAGAGTACAGACGTATCGATGGAACATACATCCGTTTCGACGACAATGCCTGTGTAATTATCGATGCTAACAACGCGCCTGTCGGAAAGCGTATTTTTGGCCCCGTAGCAAGAGAACTTAGAGATGCCGATTTCATGAAAATTGTATCTTTAGCACCCGAAGTTCTTTAGGAGTGTAATTAGGATGGCTGAAGTGAAGTATAAGATTAAAAAGGGCGATCAGGTTCAGATTATGGCTGGTAAAGACAGCGGTAAGACCGGTCGTGTCCTTAAAATCCAGAGAGATTCCGGCCGGGTTATCGTTGAGGGTCTTAACATGGTTAAGAAAGCCCAGAAACCTAAAGCCCAGGGCGAGAAAGGCAGCATCGTGGAAATCGAAGCTGCACTCGATCTCTCTAATGTACAGGTTCTCTGCAAGAAGTGCGGACCCACAAGGATCGGCATTAAGGTTGACGGAGATAGTAAAGTTAGAGTTTGCAAGAAGTGCGGGGAAGCGTTATAATGGCGAATACACCGAGATTAAAGACTGTATACACAGATAAAATCGCTCAGGAACTTTTTTCTGAGTTTGGCTATAAGTCCAAGATGCAGATTCCCAAGATCGAAAAGATTGTTGTAAGCATGGGTGTTGGTGAGGCTATCGCCAACAAGAAGCTTCTTGAGGCTGCTGTTGAAGAACTGACTCTGATCACCGGTCAGAAGGTTATGAAGACAAGAGCCAGAAAATCTATCGCGAACTTCAAGGTTCGTGAGGGACAGGAAATCGGAGCAAAGGTTACCCTTCGCGGAAACCAGATGTATGAGTTCCTGGATCGTCTGATCAATATTTCCCTGCCCCGTGTAAAGGACTTCAGAGGCGTAAGCAAGAAGGCCTTCGACGGAAGAGGTAACTACTCACTGGGAATTACTGAGCAGATTATTTTTCCGGAAATTGACTACGATAAGATTGAACAGATCAACGGTCTGAACGTAGCCATTGTAACCACTGCCAAAACGAACGATGAAGCAAGAACACTTCTTGCCAAGTTCGGAATGCCTTTTGAGAAATAGGCGTTTGGTGTAAGAGCAATAGGAGTTGATAAATGGCTAAGAAGTCAATGATTGTCAAATGTAATAGAAAGCAGAAATTCAGTACTCGCGAGTACAATAGATGCAGAATCTGCGGTAGACCCCGCGGATACATGAGAAAGTTTGAAATGTGCAGAATCTGTTTTCGTAAGCTTGCGAACGAGGGAATGATCCCCGGCGTTACAAAGTCTAGCTGGTAGGAGAGTGTTATGAGTGTTTCAGATCCTGTAGCGGATATGCTCACAAAAATTAGAAATGCCAGCGGGGCGAAATTTGAGAAGGTCGACATCGTTCCTTCCAAGCTTAAGCTGGAAATTATAAAGATTCTTAAGAATGAAGGTTTCATCAAGAACTTCAAGAAGGTAACCCAGGATGACGAATCCGTTATCCGCGTATTCCTGAAGTACGATGAACAGGAAAATCCGATTATTCACGGTATCCAGTCTGTTTCTACTCCCGGTAGACGTGTTTACACAGGCTACAAGGATATGCCCCGTGTATTGAACGGATTCGGTACATTGATCGTTTCCACCTCAACTGGTGTGACAACCGGTAAAAAAGCCGCTGTCAGCAAAGTTGGCGGTGAGATCATTTGTAAGGTCTGGTAAGGGGGAGAGTTAATGTCTCGTATCGGTTTAAAACCGGTAACAGTACCCAGTGGTGTTACTGTTACTGTTAACGACAATATTCTGACCGTTAAAGGTTCCAAGGGCGAGCTGAAGCAGCCCTTCGAGTCCGAAGTCAGCTTCAAGATTGAAGACGGCGTTGCAACAGTCAGCAGAAAAGATGATTCCAAGAGAGCCAAGTCCATGCACGGACTCTACAGAAAGCTTCTGGAGAACATGGTAACCGGTGTATCCGCCGGCTTTTCCAAGGCTCTGATCATCAATGGTGTTGGTTACAGGGCGGAAGTTAAGGGCAAGAGCCTCCTTCTGAACCTGGGATTTTCAACCCAGATTGAATATGTTCTGCCTGAAGGCATTACTGCCGCAGTAGAAGGCAACAAGCTTACCGTTTCCGGCATCAGCAAGGAACTGGTTGGTCTTGCCGCCAGCGAAATCCGTGGTCTCAGACCTCCCGAACCCTACAAGGGCAAGGGAATCAAGTACGAAACAGAGCATATCAGACGTAAAGTCGGTAAGTCTGGTGTTAAGTAGGTTGTAAGTTATGGATAGAATTAAACAGAAACAGTCCAAAAGACTGCAGAGAAAAAAACATGTCCGGAAGAGAATTTCCGGTACTGCTGAAAGACCCAGACTCACTGTTTTCAAGAGCAACAAGAATCTCAGTCTTCAGGTTATTGACGACCTCAAGGGTCACACCCTTGTAAGCGCTTCTACCCTGGAAAAAGATCTTGCCGCTATCAAGGTTAATGTTGAAGGCGGAGCTCAGCTGGGTAAAGTCATCGGTGAAAGAATGAAAGCTGCCGGAATCAGCACCATCGTATTCGACCGTAACGGTTATATGTACCACGGTGTTGTCAAGGCAATCGCTGAAGCAGCAAGAGCCGAAGGCATTCAGTTCTAAGAGGTAAACAATGGCGTTTGAAAAAAGACAGAAAGAAGAAAAAGAATTTACCGAAAAACTTATCAGACTGAATCGCGTTTCCAAAGCCGTAAAGGGTGGACGGAAAATGTCTTTCTCGGCTCTGATGGTTGTCGGTGACGGTAAAGGCCGGGTCGGTTACGGCTTCGGTAAAGCCAACGATGTTGCGGAAGCAATCAGAAAGAGTGTTGAAAAGGCTAAGGGTAACCTTAGAACCATTCCCCTCAAGAACGTAACTATTCCCCACGAAATCCTGGGTGAGTACAAGAGCGCTTCCGTTCTGCTGAAACCTGCTGCACCCGGTACCGGTATTATTGCCGGAGGACCCGTACGTGCGGTAATGGAAGCAGCTGGTATTCATGACATTCTGGCCAAGTCTCTTGGTTCCAAGAACACCATGAATATTGTAAAGAGCGTCTTCAACGGATTGGATAATCTCTTTGATGCCAAAACCGTTGCGGCCGGTCGCGGAAAATCTATTAACGAACTGTGGGGTTAATTATGGCTGGAAAGATTCGTATTAAGCTCGTTCGCAGCACAATCGGCCGTAAACCTGAGCAGAGAAAAACTGTTAAGGCTCTCGGCCTTGGTAAGCTCAACTCCGTAGTAGAAAAAGAGGTTAACCCCTCTATTCTGGGAATGGTTAAGACCGTTTCCCACCTCGTTGAAGTTGAGGAGATCTAAGATGAGTAACATTTTTGAACTCAAAGCCCCCAAGGGCGCCAATAAAAATAAAAAAGTCCTCGGTAGAGGACATGGGGCCGGTACCGGAAAGACTTCCGGTAAGGGTCACAAAGGTCAGAAGGCAAGATCAGGCGGAAACGTTCGTCCCGGTTTCGAGGGTGGACAGATGCCTCTCTACAGAAGAGTAGCAGCCAGAGGATTCTCAAACTACATGTTTAAGAAGACCTATGTTCCTGTTAACCTTCTGCTGCTTGAAGCTAACTACAGTGACGGAGAAGTTGTTTCTCTGGAAACTCTGGTTGAAAAAGGCCTTATTAAAAAATCCGAGAAGAATGTTAAGATTCTTGGTAACGGCGAGCTGACTAAGAAGCTTGACGTTCAGATTGAGAAGGTTTCTGCCGGAGCTGTTGAGAAAATCGAAAAAGCCGGCGGTAAAGTAGTTAAAAATTCAAATCAGGAATAGTTGGTAATTTATGGCTGGTAATCCACTCTACGACATGTTTAAGATAAAGGAGCTTAGAAATAAGATCTTCTTTACTCTGGGAATGCTGATAGTATTCAGATTTGGTGCAGTGCTGCCCATTCCGGGCATCGATGCATCTGCTCTCAGACTTTACTTTCTGAATCAGGCCTCAAGCGGTTCGGGAATGGGAATTACAGAATATCTGGACTTCTTTGCGGGTGGAGCGTTTACAAACTTCTCCATCTTCATGCTGGGTATCATGCCCTACATCTCCATGTCCATCATCATGCAGCTTCTGCTGCTGGTGTTTCCCCGGTTGAAGAAAATCTCCGAGGAAGAGGGCGGAAAGAAGAAGATTCAGAAACTGATCCGCTACGGAACTGTAATCGTCTGTATTATTCAGTCCTATGCAGTAACCGTTTATGCCAGCAGAATTCCTGATGCAATCATCCCCTCCATGGTCGGTTGGAAGTATACCGTTGTAGCTATGTTAACCGTAACTACCGGTACCATGTTCCTCATGTGGATTGGTGAGCAGATAAACGCCAGAGGTATCGGAAATGGTATCTCATTGCTTATTTTTGCTGGTATTGTAGCTAGAATGCCCGAGGCATTCAGCGTTCTGGGAAGAGAGATCCGTAACGGAAATCTCAACCCTGTATTTGTTATTTTTGCTTTGCTCATGTTCGTTGGAATCATTATGCTGGTGATCTACGAACAGCAGGGGCAGAGGAAAATCCCTGTGAATTATGCCAAGAGAATCGTTGGTCGGAAGATTTACGGTGCCCAGAGCACCTACATCCCCATTAAGATCAACCCCAGTGGAGTTATCCCTGTAATCTTTGCTTCTTCTATTCTGACATTCCCCCTTCAGATAGCAGGGACCCTTGGAAGCAGTAGTAAGGCATGGTCCTCGGTAGCAAGTTTCTTGAGACCTAACGGCGGACCGTATCTGATGCTTTACACGCTGTTAATTATCTTTTTTGCCTACTTTTATACCCAGGTTTCCATGAATCCTATTGAAATTGCACGGCAAATAAGAGAAAATGGCGGTTCAATACCCGGAATCCGGTCTGAAAATATGGAAGAGTATCTCACTAAGGTCCTCAACCGTATCGTTCTGCCCGGTTCAATGTTCCTGGCATTGATAGCTTTGATTCCTTCCTTTATTATTAACCTGTTTGGATTCCCGCAGCAGGTTGCGTACTTAATGGGAGGTACTTCGTTGTTGATCATGGTAGGTGTTGACCTTGACACCATGAGTCAGATTGAGGGTCACCTCAAGATGCATCACCATGATGGACTTGTTAAACGAGGGAAACTGAAAACAAGGAACCTATAAGAGGTGAAATTATGAAGGTTAGAGCAAGTGTTAAACCTATTTGCGATAAATGTAAGGTAATCAGGAGACGTGGTGTCCTGAGAATCGTATGTGAAAACCCTAAACACAAACAGAGACAGAAGTAGGAGGTCCATAAGTGGCTCGTATTGCAGGTATCGATCTGCCCAACAAGCATACTGATATTGCACTGACATATATCTTTGGTATTGGTAGAACCTCTGCTAAAGAAATCTGTGCAAAGACAGGTGTAGATCCGGAAAAGAGAATCAATGATCTCTCAGCAGAAGAAGTTAACGAACTGAGAAAATTGATCGAAAATGAATATAAAGTAGAAGGTCGTCTGAGATCTGAGGTCGCTCTGAATATCAAGCGTCTGATGGATATCGGTTGCTACCGGGGTCTTCGCCATAGAAGAGGTCTGCCCGTTAACGGACAGAGAACCAAAACAAACGCCCGTACCCGTAAGGGTAAGGTCAAAACCGTTGCTAAGAAGAAAAAGTAAGCGGTTGGAGGTTTTAGAAATTGGCTAAGGCAAAGAAAAGAAAAGAAAAGAAGAATATATTTGAAGGTAATGTCTACATTCAGGCAACCTTCAATAATACTATCGTTACAATCACTGATCTGAAGGGAAATGCAATTTCCTGGAGTAGCGCCGGTTCTCTTGGTTTCAAGGGAGCTAAAAAATCTACTCCTTATGCAGCTCAGACTACTGCTGAAACTGCCGCCAACAGAGCCCTTGATTTCGGGCTTCAGGAAGTTAACGTTTACGTTAAGGGTCCTGGTGTTGGTAGAGAATCTGCTATCAGATCTCTCGGCGGACTTGGTCTTCGGGTTAAATCCATCAGGGATATTACTCCTATCCCCCACAATGGATGCCGTCCCAAGAAGAGCAGAAGAGTATAATACTCGCATAACAGGTTGAACATAACCGGTTTGAAGTTCTCAAACCGGTTGTTCGCTTATTTGTAGTAAGGAGCAGAAATGGCACGTAAAAACCTATTGAAGGGATTTAAACGACCAAAAGGAATCACCTTTGAACATGGTGAGCAGGAATCCGGTTACGGTAAATTCATCGCTTATCCGTTTGAAAGAGGATATGGAGCAACAATCGGTAACTCATTACGCCGCATTCTGCTCTCCTCTATTCAGGGATATGCTGTTACTGCCGTACGGATTACAAGCTACAACAAGGACGGAAACGCCCATGTTATCACCAGTGAGTTCGAATCAATTCCCGAGGTTGTAGAAGATACACCCGAACTGATCAGCAATTTAAAATCTCTGCAATTGAGCCTTCCCGAAGATATCGAAGAGAAAACAATTCTCGTCGAGTGGAAAGGCGCTGGTGAAATGACTGGAGCCGATCTTGAGAAAGACGGTGTTACAGTTACCAATAAAGATCTGAAAATCTGTACTATGATGGAAGATGCTGACCTCGAATTCGAGATTCAGATTGACCTTGGAAGAGGTTATGTTCCTTCAGAATTGAACGAGAAATACATCGACGTTGTGGGTACTATTCCCGTTGACTCGATCTTTTCTCCCATCAAGAAAGTACGTTATGAGGTAGAGAATACACGCGTTGGTCAGAGATCGGATTATGATAAATTAATCCTTGAAATCTGGACAGACGGAACAATCTCTCCTGAAGACGCTCTTGCCGAGTCGGCCAAGATCGCTAAAGATCACTTCACCATCTTTATCAACTTTGATGAAGACGATGTGGTTGGAGACGACGAAGTTGACGAAGAAGAAGAAAGAGTAAAAGCTCTTCTGGATACTCCGGTTGAAGAGCTCGAACTGTCAGTTCGTTCAAGTAATTGTCTGAAGAACGCCAACATCAAGACCATTGGTGATCTGACCAGAAGAACAGAAGAAGATATTGCAAAAACCAGAAACTTCGGTAAGAAGTCCCTGATGGAAATCAAGGAAAAGCTGAAGGAATGGAATCTTTCTCTGGGTATGGTTGATTACAGTGTTTTGAAAAAAACAATTAAACTTGAGAATAATAAGGAAGAATAATCATGCATAACAGAGTTGGTTTTAACAGACTCGGACGTAAGTCCAGTCATAGAAAAGCTCTTCGCAGAAACATGGTCACTTCTCTTTTTAAGCACGAGAGAATCCAGACTACTAAAGCAAAGGCGCTTGAGGTTAGAAAAACAGCTGAGAAGATGATTACCAGAGCCAAAGAAGACTCTGTACACAATCGTCGGATCATTGCCAAGAACATCCAGGATAAGGATGTTCTGAATAAACTTTTTACTGAAATCGCACCCCGTTTCACCGAGAGACCCGGTGGATACACAAGAATCCTGAAAATGGGATTCCGCCAGGGAGATGCCGCTGAAATGGTAATCCTTGAACTGGTTGAAAAGGGCGACGCTGAAAAGTAAGATTCATTTCAAGGAATCTGACAGTAAGCTTCAGGAGTATTCGGTAAATTCTTTATCAAAGAATTGAGCGAATCACCTAATGTAAAGTTTAATAAGTTTCGATATTAATAAGGAAGGTTTGTCTGCTTTTGGACAACTCTTCCTTATTTTTTTGGGTAAACAACTAACTGAATGCGGAGCATATTTAAAGTTTTTACATCACTATTGATCTCTCTTGTCCTGGTCAGCGGCCTGGGATATCTGGCATTTACCGGTGCTTTCAAGCAGATTGAAACCCAGTATTTCAGCCAGAGAGTCCTTCAGGGGCAGCAGGAACGTCAGATTGCCAACGGACGTCTTGTAAAAAACTATCATGACTCTAATATTGCCCGCCTTCAGGGCCTTCTTGAACTGGATTATATGCGCAATGTATACGATCCGAGTCAGGAGAGAGCCGATATTATAGCTAGAGCCAACCTGTTCGGCCGTCTGTCCGATGAGCTTTCGGGTTTTCAGAATATCAGGATCGTAGACCGCAACGGTCAGAATGTTCTCTACAGCACCCTGGACGGTGATATCTCGCAGAGAAGTAATACAAGAATACTCTACAGAAGATGGGGACAGAGCCCCGACAACGGCGCGCCAATTCAATTTCTTGAATCAAAAGATGATGTCCCTGTTTACAGCTACGATGTGGAGGGGAGCAGGATATTCTACTCCTTTCCCGCAGTAGACCAGTACGGTCTCTTTCAGGGAACCGTAATCGCGGACTTCTCAATTTCGGGGCTTCAGAACTACCTTTACAGACAGGGTGGACTCTCCGATGTTAACAGACTTCATATTCTGGAGTCTGATGTTCTGATTTATAACCTCAGCGGTGAACAGCTTGATCTGCTCAGTGACAATATTACTTCCTTTAGAGAAGCTGCCGGCCGGTCAGACTTTATACAGAAAGCGGCGGAAGCCGAAGAACAGGAACTCTATCTGGTTCAGACCGTTGATGAAGAGGGGAGTGTAGCGGTAACAGTCATTCCCGGCACTGAGCTTGTCCTGGACGGAGAGTACAGGATACTTCTTCTTGTATCACTCCTTGTCACTATCTTCCTTATCTCATTCTTCCTGATGAATCTCAGACAGAATCAGGAGCTTATCCTCAAGAAGAAGATCAAAAAGTTTCAGCTCAGTTTTATGAGAGATCTTCTGGATGCGGAAGAGGAGCTGGACTGGGAGAAGTATGAACTTGAGCTCAAGTCCAGAAAGGATGAAGTCCGCAGAGAACTCCTCAAGGGCCTTTCCGACAAGTTCAAGAAAAACAGACTGGGAGATATCGACCGGCTCCTGGACAAGAGCTGGGATGAGATCATCCGTTTTCTTGTAAGCAAGAAGGAAGAGCAGAAAGAAGAACCCACTATTTCGATCTCTGATCTCGAAAAAATGATTAAATCTGCACTTAGTTCTGCCCACTTCACCGTTGAGAACGCAGATGTCCGCAATATCTCTGCCTCTGCTGCCGCGGCAGCACCTGCATCTACTTCAGTAAAGAAAATGCAGCCAGTTGAGGTTGAGGAACTTGATGAGCTGGAAGATGTTGATGAGCTTGATGAAGTAGAGGAACTCGATGAAGCCGAAGAGGCGGGTGATGACTTCACAGCGGGTATGAAGCCTGTTGAGGTAGAGGAAGTAGATGAGCTGGAAGAGCTCGATGAATCTGAGGCTGTAGAGGAGCTTGCCGAGGCCACCTCAGACATGACTGCCGGCATGAAGCCTGTTGAGGTTGAGGAAGTCGATGAGCTTGAAGAGCTTGATGACGCCGAGGCAGTTGAAGAGCTTGAAGAGGCCGGGGAAGATCTGACTGCCGGAATGA